>NZ_JBQYMB010000001.1:7867500-9558459 GCF_052682275.1 Paraburkholderia sp. D1E | reverse complement strand
GAGAATCTTTTTCGTTTCGTCAACAACATTTTCCGCTTTCGCTTAAAACCTTGTTGACGCTACGGCCGCCTGTTTCTACAGCGGCCCCCGTTCGCAAACGAGGAAGCGAATCTTAGGCGAACATCGGCCATATGACAAGGGTTTGATGAAAATCTTTTTTTGGCGGTTCACTTCCGGGTTGAATTCACTAAACCAGCCACTGGAACCGCTTCGGCCATTGCGCTGTATCCGGCGTCGCTGGGATGGATATGGTCGCCACTGTCAAAGGCGCGCTGCAGGCGATTCGGTTGCGCCGGGTCGCGTAGTGCGGCATCAAAATCTACAACGCCGTCGAAAGCGCGGCTGGTCCGAATCCATTGGTTGACCGCAAGCCGGATAGCCTCCCGCGGCGCCGGTAGCGATGCCGGCGTCAACGTCGCGCCGAACACCTTCACACCCCGGTGTCGCGCATCCGCAATCACCCGCTGATAGCCGGCAATCAGGTCGGTGGCTGTTACCGAGGTATGCGGGGAGTCGCAGTCAAGCCCGCCACGCGCCGGCATCGCCGCAAAGTTGATGTCGTTGATTCCGATTAGCAGAATGGCCGTCTTGACCCCGGGGCGTTCCAGCACATCCCGGTCGAAACGTCGGATGAGCGCGTCGCCGTAGCAGAGTGAGTCGCTCAGTAAGCGATTGCCGCTGATGCCAAGATTAACGATCGCCGTCGAATGGTCGCCGGTGCCGGCGAACCGACGAGCCAGCGCATCCGGCCAGCGCCGATTCTGATTCAGACTGGAGCGCATGCCGTCGGTGATCGAGTCGCCGATCGCGGCGACGGCGGCCGATGACGGCGCGTCCACCAACAAACCCGTCACCCATACATATTGCGTGAACCGGCCACGAAACGAATCAGCGGAGGTGTCGGCAGTGTGATTACCCGGAGCGGAAACATAATTCAACTGATTCGAGACCCGGTGCCACGCCACGATTCGCTGTTCCGGCCCCGTAAACGCACTGATCGCATAAGGTGAACCTTCCGCGATGTCGATAGCGACCGGGTCGCTGTCCAACTCCGCGCCTGCCGGTATGCTCACGGAGCTCTTGCCGCCAAACGTCACGCGCGCCTCGCCATTGCCCAGCGCTGCCGCGCCGCCGCCCGAGCGCGCGATGCGCAGTTCCTCGATGACGAGTGCCGTCTTGCCATACTCGTTGCTGAGATGGATTCGCGCGGATTTACCGGAGAGCGTCGGATAAACAATCTGGCGAACTGTGCGGCCAGCTACTTCAGGGGCGCGGTATAACGGCGGTAAATCCGACCGTTGCGGGATGGGTTGCAGCGCCGTCGCCCATGCGGTGACCCAGTGCGTCGGGGCGGCGGCGGCAAACACGGTCGAGGAAACAGCAAATTGGCAAAGCAGCGCCGCGCCACATGCGGCGGCCAGGGTGCGAATGGTCATTCGGGGGGTCGGTTCGAGGCGAAACATGCATTGTGCCCGATCGCCATGGTCATCGCGGCTGACCGTGCGAACGGTATTGTGTCGTCACCCGCACCTGGTATCAGGGCTGCGACGGCGAACGGGCCTCGAGACAGCATGCGCATTCCGCCGACCTGGCGGAACCGGGCTTGTTCGGCTCGCCCCGCACTAGAAAAGCTCACCCGGAACCACAGGCGCAACGTCTGCGACGCAGCCAATTGGCTGAGGACGCATAACGCCCCACGCAGATCAGCCCGCCTGCCCCGCAGCCATTCGACGCGAGCACAGACGCGTTACAAATCAGGCCGCCACTCCGGCCATCTTCAATGCAACTGCTTCGGCCACTTCGATCCCGTCGATGGCTGCCGAGTAGATTCCACCGGCATATCCGGCGCCCTCTCCGGCAGGATACAGGCCTTCGACATTCATGCTTTGATAGTCATCCCGGCGCCGCACGCGAATCGGCGACGACGTTCTCGTCTCGACGCCTGTCAGCACAGCGTCATGCATGGCAAAACCGGCGATCTTCTCATCCATCTGCGGCAACGCTTCGCGGATCGCTTCGATCACGTAGTCGGGCAGCGCGGTGCTGAGATCGGTCGGATGCACGCCCGGCTTATATGACGGCACCACTGAACCCAGCGATGTAGACGGCCGCCCGGCGATGAAGTCGCCGACCAGCTGCCCCGGCGCCATATAGTTGCCGCCGCCGAGTTCAAACGCCCGCTCTTCCCATTTGCGCTGGAAGGCGATACCAGCGAGCGGACCGCCCGGATAATCGTCCGGCGTGATGCCGACGACAATCCCAGCGTTGGCATTGCGCTCGGCCCGTGAGTACTGGCTCATGCCGTTGGTCACCACGCGGCCCGGCTCGGAAGTCGCCGCGACCACCGTGCCGCCCGGGCACATGCAGAAGCTATAAACCGCGCGCCCGTTGCTGCAGTGATGCACCACCTTATAGTCGGCGGCGCCCAATTGCTTGTGGCCCGCGAACTTGCCGAAACGGCTGCGATCGATCAGCCCTTGCGGATGCTCAATCCGGAAACCGAGCGAAAACGGCTTCGATTCGAGATAGACGCCGCGCTCACTCAGCATCTGGAACGTATCGCGCGCGCTATGGCCAACCGCCAGCACCACATGGTCGCAGCGCAAATTCTCGCCCGTCGACAGCTTTAGCCCGCGCACCTTGCCCTGCTCGATTTCGATATCGTCGACCCGAGTCTCGAAACGCACCTCGCCGCCCAACTCGTGAATGGTCGCGCGCATCTTTTCGACCATGCTGACGAGGCGAAACGTACCGATATGGGGCCGGCTCAGATAAAGAATGTCTTCCGGTGCACCCGCGCGGACGAATTCATCAAGCACCTTGCGGCCGTAGTGCTTCGGGTCCTTGATCTGACTGTAAAGCTTGCCGTCCGAGAAAGTACCCGCGCCGCCTTCGCCGAACTGCACGTTCGATTCAGGATTGAGCACCGACTTGCGCCATAGCCCGAAAGTATCCTTGGTGCGCTCGCGCACGGCCTTGCCGCGCTCGAGAATGATCGGACGAAAGCCCATCTGGGCGAGGATCAGCCCGGCAAACAGGCCGCACGGCCCCATGCCGATCACGACGGGGCGCGGGGAAGTCAGCTGCGCCGGTGCTTTAGCGACAAAACGGTACGTCATGTCCGGCGTCACAGCGCAGTGGGGCACGTCGGCAAGCCGCTTGAGCGCGGCCGCTTCATCCTTCACCTCGACGTCGACGATGTAAGTGAGCTTGATGTCGGTGCGCTTGCGTGCGTCGTGCGCGCGGCGAAACACGGTGTACCGGATGAGCCCGCTCTCGTCCACGCCGAGTTCAGCGAGACGCGCGCGGACGGCGGTTTCGAGAACGCTCTCGGGATGATCGAGCGGGAGTTTGATTTCGCTTAGACGTAACATGAGTACCGGGGATGCAGGGAGGCCGCAAATCGTGGCCAATTCGCAATTTTATAGGTTAAGTGTCGGTGCGGGGCAGCGGTGCTAGCGAAACGGCCCGGCGACGAACCCGAGGTCTCCCTATCGGTAAGAGTCGTTCTTCTCAAAAAATTTATTAACCGACCGGTCGGTTGATTTATACTGCGCAAACACAGACAAATTCCGCTGAGAGTGTCCCCATGTACACGCAATCCCTGGATATCCCCGGCAACGTCGCGCCGCTCGATGCGGCAGTGAGTTCGCCAGAACAGGCGCAATTCGACGCGGTCATGACGGCCGACGGCAAGATCGAGGCGCAGGACTGGATGCCTGAAGCCTACCGCAAGACTCTGGTGCGGCAGATTTCGCAGCACGCGCATTCGGAAATCGTCGGCATGCTGCCGGAAGGCAACTGGATCTCGCGCGCGCCCAGCTTGAAACGCAAGGCGATCCTGCTGGCCAAAGTGCAGGACGAAGCTGGCCACGGCCTCTATCTATATAGCTCGGCAGAAACGCTCGGCGTGTCGCGCGATCAGTTGATCGCCGCATTGCACTCGGGCAAAGCCAAATATTCGAGCATCTTCAATTACCCGACGCCCACGTGGGCAGACGTCGGCGTAATCGGCTGGCTGGTGGACGGCGCGGCGATCATGAATCAGATTCCGCTGTGCCGCTGCACTTATGGCCCGTACGCACGCGCAATGATCCGTATCTGCAAGGAAGAGTCGTTCCATCAGCGTCAAGGTTTCGACGCGTTGATGTCGATGATGAGCGGCACCGAAGCGCAACGCGAATTAGTCCAGCAGGCCGTGAACCGCTGGTGGTGGCCGGTGTTGATGATGTTCGGTCCGAGCGACAAAGACTCGATCCACAGCAACCAGTCGTCGAAATGGGGCATCAAGCGCATCTCGAACGACGATCTGCGCCAGAAATTCGTCGACGCCACCGTCGACCAGGCCAAGGTGCTCGGCGTCACGCTGCCGGACCCGGACCTGAAGTGGAACGAGGCCCGCGGCCACCACGACTACGGCGAGATCGACTGGGAAGAATTCTGGCGCGTCGTGAATGGCGACGGCCCGTGCAACCGCGAACGTCTCGCGACCCGCGTGAAAGCGCACAACGAAGGCACCTGGGTGCGTGAGGCCGCCCTCGCCCACGCCGAGAAGCAGCGTCAGCGCGCGCAACAGCAAGCGGCCTAACCACGGCGACAAGCCAGACAAAGTATCAGGAGATCAGCGATGAACAAGGAATGGCCGATTTGGGAAGTCTTCGTGCGCAGCAAGCAGGGACTCGACCACAAACACTGCGGCAGCCTCCATGCTGCTGACGCGCCAATGGCGCTGCGCATGGCGCGCGACGTCTACACGCGCCGCCAGGAAGGCGTGAGCATCTGGGTGGTGCCGTCGTCGGCGATCACGGCGTCTGCGCCGGAAGACAAGGCGGAGCTGTTCGAACCGGCTGGCGACAAGATTTACCGCCACCCGACGTTCTACACGCTCCCCGACGAAGTCAACCACATGTAAGCGCGGCCATGAACCTCACGCCCCAACATCTGCAGTACGTGCTACGCCTCGCGGATACCGCGCTGATCCTCGGTCAGCGCAATGCCGAGTGGTGCGGTCACGGCCCGATCCTCGAAGAGGACATCGCGCTGTCGAACATGAGTCTGGATCTGATCGGCCAGGCGCGCCTGCTGTACACGCACGCCGCCTCGCTGGATCAGCAACTCACCGGCAAAAGCCGCACGGAAGACGACTACGCGTACTTCCGCGCCGAACGCGAGTTCGCCAATTACACATTGGCCGAGCTGCCGCATTACGGCCCGCTCGCCGGCACTGCGCAAGCCGAGAAAGACTATGCGGTCACGATCGTGCGCAACTTCCTGTATTCGACGCTGATGGCGCATCTGTGGGCGGCGCTCACTACGTCGAAGGATGAGCAGCTTGCAGCAATCGCCTCGAAGTCGATCAAGGAAACCAGCTATCACGTGCACCACGCGAGCGAATGGCTGGTGCGTTTCGGCGACGGCACGGACGAATCGCATCGCCGCGCGCAGGCCGCACTCGACTATCTGATGCCGTACACGCACGAGTTTTTCAGTGCTGACGCCGTGGAGGAGAGCATCGCCGCCGCCGGCATCGGGCCGCTGACGTCTGACCTCGAAGCCGCATGGCTCGAAGACGTACAGGCCACGCTCAACTCAGCCACGCTCAAGCTGCCCGAAGCGGTCAAGCACATCACAACTGGCAAACACGGCGAGCACTCAGAGCACATGGGCTTCGTGCTGGCGGAAATGCAAAGCCTCGCACGCCAGCATCCCGGCGCCACCTGGTAAGCGCTGAACCGGAGACGGAACTTCACGATGACGACCTCGACTGCCATGCCCATCGCTGACGCCACACTCGAACGCGCCTGGGCCGTGCTCGAAACGGTGCCCGATCCGGAAATCCCGGTGGTGTCGATTCGTGAACTCGGCATTCTGCGCGACGTGAGACGCGCCACCGACGGCACGCTCGAAGTCGTTATCACGCCGACCTATTCCGGTTGCCCGGCGATGTCGCAGATCGCCGAAGACGTTGCCCATGCGCTCGACGTGGCTGAGCTGAAGCCGTATCGGATCGCCACGGTCCTCGCGCCGGCCTGGACCACCGACTGGATGACCGCCGACGCACGCGAAAAGCTCCGCGCCTACGGCATCGCGCCGCCCACCGGCAATTGCGGTTCCGCCGTGCCAGCACAGGAAAAAGTGATGCGCTTCGTGCCGCGCACGCTGCCGGCACCGTCGTGCCCCCGTTGCGGCTCGGCCCATACCGAGCGTCTCGCGCAATTCGGTTCGACAGCCTGCAAAGCACTGTACCGCTGCCTCGACTGCCGTGAACCCTTCGACTACTTCAAACCATACTGATATGGCCACCCCGCAATTTCATCCGCTGCGTATCCGCGAAGTGCGGCCCGAAACCGCTGACGCGGTCTCGGTCGCCTTCGAAGTCCCTGTCGAACTGCGCGACCTCTATCGCTTCACGCAGGGCCAGTTCGTCACGTTGAAAACACACATCGACGGTGAGGAAACGCGCCGTTCGTATTCGATCTGCGTTGGCGTCACTGATTACGATCGCGACGGCGAACTGCGCATTGGCATCAAGCGTGTGCGCGGCGGACGTTTTTCGAACTTCGCGTTCGACACGCTGCAACCCGGCCACACCATCGACGTGATGACGCCGGACGGCCGCTTCTTCACCCATCTCAACGCGGATCTGGGCCAGCAGTACCTCGCGTTTTCCGGCGGTTCGGGCATCACGCCCGTGCTCGCGATCATCAAAACCACGCTGGAAATCGAGCCCCGCAGCACCTTCACGCTGGTGTACGGCAACCGCAGCGTCGATCAGATCATGTTCGCGGAAGAGCTCGAAGATCTGAAGAACCGCTTCATGAACCGCTTCGTGCTCTATCACGTGCTGTCGGACGACTTGCAGGACGTCGAGCTGTTCAACGGCGTGCTCGACCAGCAAAAGTGCGCGGCCTTCATCGAAAACCTGCTTCCGGCCGATGCAATCGATGAAGCCTTCATCTGCGGCCCCGGCCCAATGATGGATGCCGCCGAAGCCGCATTGAAAGCCGCGGGTGTGCCTTCGGCAAAAGTGCACGTGGAGCGCTTCGGTTCGCCGCTGCCGCAAGCGGGCGTACCGCCGCTCGAAATCACCGACGACACCCCGGCCGCCGACCTCGAAATCGTCCTCGACGGGAAAAGGCGCAAGCTGCGCCTGCCATATCAGGGCGTTAGCGTGCTCGACGTCGGCTTGCGTGCCGGCCTCGCGCTGCCGTATGCGTGCAAGGGCGGTGTCTGCTGCACCTGCCGTGCGAAGGTGCTCGAAGGCGAGGTGAAGATGGAAAAGAACTACACCCTGGAAGAGCACGAAATCCGCGACGGTTTCGTGCTGACCTGCCAGTGCCATCCGATCAGCGATCGCGTGGTGGTGAGTTACGACGAACGCTAATCTGGCGCGACGGGCGGCCATGCGACGCCCGCAACGCTTTCAGCAGGTCCGCGATCCGCTTACACTAGGGGCCGCTCATCGATCGGACACCTATCCCGATCAATGAGCGGCCCCTTTTGTCATTTGTTTTTTTTGCCAGCCCAAGCCACTGCCGATGAGCACCATCCACCTCACCAACGGCGACGTCGCCGCCGAGTCACTGCGCGCCGCGCTAGCCGAGGCAGGCCGCGACGATCGTGTGCACGCGCTGCGTGACGATCTGGCGGTCGGTCCGCTGCGCGGTATCGACGATGGACCTGACGTGCGAGCGACCTTCTGGGATCGCGTTAGCGCGGACACCAGGCGAGATTTTCTTCGGGAATTCCGCGAGCAGGCGGCGGCCCTGGAGAACCTCGCCCGCGGCGACGCGAATCTGGTGGTCTGGCACGGCGAAAGCGCAGCCGATCAATTGATGCTGCGCCGGATCTGCTACCACCTGCGCAATAGTCCGCAGCGGCTAAACGAAGTGCGTCTGTCGATTAGCGACCTCACCGATCCCGGCGCATGGGCGCACAGCCGGAAAGATCGCGCGACGTCCGTTGGCATGTTCGCACCGGCTGTCCTGCAAGGACGTCTGCCGGACGCGGCGCCGATTTCGGTTCTGCGCATTAGCCGCCTCGCGCTCGAATGGCAGGAAGCCAAACACGCGAACGGCGAGACGCGGCGCTGGCGCGACAATACTTTCACGAGCGGCAGCTTCGGTGATCTGGACACGCTGATTCTCGAGCACGTCACTGGCGACTGGCAGCCCGCCGCGCGTGTTGCCGCCGAACTGATGACCGCAGAACTCTGGTATCTGGTGAGCGACAGCATTGTGCTGTGGCGCTTCCGCGAACTGGCCGCCAGCCGGCGCATCAAGCTGCGCGGCGATACGAACGCATGGCGCACATTGGAATTGTGCACGGCGCTTGCCCCCTGTCCACACTAATAAAACAGACGACCATGGCCCGCACCCGAGCCCCCGACCACGACACCCAGCGCGATCAGATTCTTGAACTAGCTGCGACGAAATTCGCCCAGACCAGCTACCCGAGCACCTCAATGGCCGACCTCGCCGCTGCGAGCGGCACCTCGAAGGCGCGCCTGTACCACTACTACGCGAGCAAGGAAGCGATCCTCTTCGATCTGCTGGATCGTTACACGAAGCGGCTGATGCTGATCATTGCCGAGGTGGAAGGCGCGAGCCAACGTCGAGGACTGACGGAGCGGGAAACCTTCGCGGAACTGATCCGGGCTTTTCTGTCCGAGTACGAGACATCGCACAGCCGGCACGTTGCGCTTCTGAACGACGTGAAGTACCTGGTCGACACCCAGCGCGAGATCATCCTGAACCGCCAGCGCGACGTAGTCGCGGCTTTCGCGCGGCAGTTAGCACGCGCCTATCCAGAACGCGCCACGCGTGAAAACCAGACCGCCCTCACGATGATGGTGTTCGGCATGATCAACTGGACGTTCACCTGGCTCAAGCCGGACGGCCGGATGGGCTACCGGGAATTTGCCGAGCAAGTGGTCAGCATGCTCGAGCATGGATTGAGTTCCGCCGAGCGTTGATTGCGCACAGCAGCATTGTTCAACGGGAACAATTGCCGGGAGTTGCCGAGACGCGACAACTTGTCACGAACGCTCGTTCAATTTATTTATTTCTTAATAATCAATAGACTAAAAATAGGGCGCCAATCCTTTAGGCGTTCTCTTCAATTTTTAATACGGGTTTTCCCTAGTGATGAATCGGAGTTTCCGCTAAAATCGTTTTTGCGGTGCACCACGCCGTTCGATCAAAAGGAGAACCTGACTATGAACATGCTTACACCCCGCGCCGCCGAGCCGATCGTCACGCACGATCGTCTGTTGCAGCCAGCCGGTCATGCACCTGCTCTGGTCCGTGAACTCACTGCCATTGATCGCGAACGGCTGCTAACCCACTTCCTCTCGCTCGACGAAGACGATCGCCTTCTGCGTTTCGGCCAGATCGTGCCGGACCACGTCATTGAAAACTATGTCCGCGCGATCGATTTCACGCGCGACACGGTCTTCGGCGTGTTTAATAGTCAACTGCAACTCACCGGCGTCGGCCACCTGGCGTATCTGCCGGTCGAAGGCGACAAGCGCACCGCCGAGTTCGGCGTGTCTGTGCTGGAAAGCGTACGTGGGCAAGGCATCGGCTCCAAGCTCTTTGAGCGCGCCGCCATTCGCAGCCGCAATACGCATGTGACCACGCTTTACATGCACTGCCTGTCGCGCAACTCAACCATGATGCACATCGCGAAGAAGGCCGGCATGAAGATCGAATACGCGTACGGCGAAGCAGACGCCTATCTGTCGCTGCCGCCAGCGGATCAATCGAGCATCATTACTGAAATGCTGCAGGAGCAAGCCGCGGTGTTCGACTACGCACTCAAGCGCCAGGCGCGTCAGACGTCGAAGTTGTTCGAATCGTTCTTGCCGACAGCTGCGGCAGCCTAACCGGTCTACGCTTCGGTGAAAAAAAGGGCGGCCTTGTGGCTGCCCTTTTTTGTTTGTCCGTCGCGTAACCGCACCCGGCGCCTACAAAATGGGTAGCGCCGTCGTCTCCTTGAACTTCTCGAGCGAAAAACTCGTCTTCACGTCGATTACAGACGGGTGATGCAGCAACTGCTCCTGCACGAAACGTGAAAAGTGCGCCATATCCTCGACCTGCACGCGCAGCAGATAATCCATGTCGCCCGTCATCGCGTGACAGGCGACCACTTCCGGCCACGTCTGCACCGCTGCGCGGAACAGATCGGCATGTGTGGTGTCGCCACGCGGACTGAGCGCCGGACCGCTGCGCTTTTCCAGCCGCACGTTGACATAGGCCAGCAGATCGAGCCCAAGCTTTTGCGCATCGAGAAGCGCGACATAGCCGCGAATCACCCCGCTCTCTTCCAGCCGACGGATACGCCGTAGACACGGGCTTGGCGACAGGTTGATGCGCTCGGCAATCTCCTGATTCGACAACCTGCCATTCTCCTGAAGGATCGCCAGAATGCGTCTGTCGATGGCGTCTATTTCTATTTTGGCCATTTTCTGCCGTCCAGATAAAAATTTGAGCTAGAAATTAGCGCCAGCGTATCGGCACGCGATTAAGTTCGCAAGTTTTCGTCGCTAGCCGCCCTTTACACTTGCGTCATTCAGTCGCGCAAATGCGTGCGCCCCTTAGCTTTGCATGGGACCGGAGTAGGCGCTAAAGCGCTAACTCCGGTCGACTACTTTGTATGGGACCCGAGTAAGCGCTAAAGCGCTAACTCGGGTCGACACAGGAGACAGACAATGCAGGTTTCAACTTGGGAAAACCCGGTCGGCACCGACGGCTTCGAATTCATCGAATACACCGCACCGGATCCGAAGGCGCTCGGCAAGCTGTTCGAACAGATGGGCTTTACCGCCGTCGCCCGGCATCGCCATAAAGACGTGACGCTGTATCGCCAGGGCGACATCAACTTCATCGTCAATGGGGAACAAGACTCGTTCGCGCAACGTTTCACGCGCCTGCATGGCCCGTCGATCTGCGCGATCGCGTTCCGCGTGCAGGACGCGGCGAAGGCGTACCAGCAGGCCCTGGAAAAAGGCGCCTGGGGCTTCGACAACAAGACCGGCCCGATGGAACTGAACATTCCGGCGATCAAGGGTATCGGCGATTCGTTGATCTATTTCGTCGACCGCTGGCGCGGCAAGAACGGTGCTGAGCCGGGCAGCATTGGCAACATCGATATCTATGACGTCGACTTCGAACCGATTCCCGGCGCGAATCCGAATCCAGTCGGCCACGGTCTGACCTACATCGACCACCTGACCCACAACGTCCATCGCGGCCGTATGCAGGAATGGGCGGAGTTCTACGAGCGCCTGTTCAACTTCCGGGAAGTGCGGTACTTCGACATCGAAGGCAAGGTGACGGGTGTGAAGTCGAAGGCGATGACCTCGCCGTGCGGCAAGATCCGCATTCCGATCAATGAGGAAGGTTCGGACGTAGCCGGTCAGATCCAGGAATATCTGGACGCGTACCACGGCGAAGGCATCCAGCACATCGCGCTAGGCAGCAACGACATCTACCGTACGGTGGACGGTTTGCGCGCGGCGAACATCTCGCTGCTCGATACGATCGACACGTACTATGAACTGGTCAATCGTCGCGTACCGAACCACGGCGAGCCGCTGGACGAATTGCGTAAGCGCAAGATCCTGATCGACGGCGCACCCGACGACTTGCTGCTGCAGATCTTCACCGAAAACCAGATCGGACCGATCTTCTTCGAGATCATCCAGCGCAAAGGCAATCAGGGCTTCGGCGAGGGCAACTTCAAGGCGCTGTTCGAATCGATCGAGCTGGACCAGATTCGCCGCGGCGTAGTTCAGGACAAAGCCTAACGACAAAGGCCGGCGCGGAATTCGAGGGATATAAAAAAGGGCGAGGATCTTGCGATCCTCGCCCTTTGTCGTTTTTGACGTTGCCCGTAGCCGGACAATGACAGATTTTCAACCGATGCGTCGCATCAGCGACGCATCACGAATTCTGGTCTTTCTCATCGGCCTTCGTGGATCGAGCAACGCGCTCTACTGCAATGCGTGCGGGCGCGACTTGCGCCGTGCTGGTGATCGCGTTCGACAGCGTCCCTGCGCTGCTCGAACTTGCACCCGAGCGCACCGGCGCGCTCATTGCGAAGAATGCGGCCGAAACCATCAGGAAGGTCTGGATATTTCTAGTGTTCATGCGTACTCCTTTTCTAACTGCCCCGCTGTCCTGAAGCTCCACCGAATGCAGAGCGTTGCGCAGACATTGCTCGCAGGTGGGGTATTAGACAGACATTTCAACTGCGGTTCCGCAGATTTGTAGTTTTTACAGCTTGTTACAGTGCCACGGCAGTTCTGAAAATAGCGCTAAGCGCATCAAGGAAATTACGCTGCAAAGCAGCATTTTAGGTGTGCTGCGGCGGGTTTTCACCAGTGCTACCATCACTTAAAACCCGTCAATATGGCGACCCCGGCCCCAAGCATTCACAAGATGCCACGGCCCAAAAAAAGTTTTGGTGATCCCAAACTAGGTGGAGGAGTACACATAATGAATGCCCCGCTAGACGCAGGTCAGCGAGCTTCGCTCGAAGCCGCGCTATCTTCCGTCACGCTCGACGACAAATACACCCTCGAACGCGGCCGCGCGTACATGAGCGGCATCCAGGCGCTGGTCCGACTGCCCATGCTGCAGCAGGAACGTGACCGGGCCGCCGGGCTCAATACCGCCGGCTTCATCTCCGGTTATCGCGGTTCGCCACTCGGCGGGCTCGACCAATCCTTGTGGAAGGCGAAGCAGCATCTCGCATCGCACCAGGTCGTGTTCCAGCCCGGCGTCAACGAAGACCTTGCGGCGACCGCCGTATGGGGTTCACAGCAGGTCAACCTGTACCCGAGCGCCAAATACGATGGCGTGTTCTCGATGTGGTACGGCAAGGGCCCAGGCGTCGACCGTTCCGGTGACGTCTTCAAGCACGGTAATTCGGCCGGCTCGGCGCAACACGGCGGTGTTCTCGTACTCGCCGGCGACGACCACGCGGCAAAATCATCAACCCTCGCGCACCAGTCAGAACATATCTTCAAGGCATGTGGCCTGCCGGTGCTGTTTCCGTCGAACGTGCAGGAATATCTGGACTTCGGCCTGCACGGCTGGGCGATGAGCCGTTATTCCGGTTTGTGGGTTGCGATGAAGTGCGTGACTGACGTGGTCGAATCGTCGGCTTCAGTCGATATCGATCCGCACCGCACGAAAATCATTCTGCCGGACGATTTCGCAATGCCGGAAGGCGGCTTGAATATTCGCTGGCCTGATCCGCCGCTGGTGCAGGAAGCGCGCCTGCTTGATTACAAGTGGTACGCGGCGCTCGCCTACGTGCGCGCGAACAAACTGGATCGCGTCGAAATCGATTCGCCGCATGCACGTTTCGGCATCATGACCGGCGGCAAAGCGTATCTCGACGTGCGCCAGGCGCTGACCGATCTCGGTCTCGACGACGAAACCTGTTCGCGCATTGGCATCCGTCTCTACAAGGTCGGATGTGTATGGCCGCTCGAAGCACAAGGTGCACAAGCCTTCGCGCGCGGTCTCGAGGAAATTCTGGTGGTCGAAGAAAAGCGCCAGATTCTCGAATACGCGATCAAGGAAGAACTGTACAACTGGCCGGACGCACAGCGTCCGCGTGTGTTCGGCAAGTTCGATGAAAAGGATGGCGCGGGTGGCGAGTGGTCGGTGCCGATGGGCAACTGGCTGCTGCCGGCCCACTACGAACTCTCGCCGGCGATCATCGCCAAGGCAATTGCCACGCGTCTCGACAAGTTCGATCTGCCGTCCGATGTGCGTGCGCGCATTGCTTCGCGCATCGCCGTGATCGAAGCAAAGGAAAAGGCCCTGGCGCGTCCGCGCGTCGAAGCCGAGCGCAAGCCATGGTTCTGCTCAGGCTGTCCGCACAACACGTCGACGAACGTGCCGGAAGGTTCGCGCGCGATGGCCGGTATCGGCTGTCATTACATGACCGTGTGGATGGACCGCAGCACCAGCACCTTCAGCCAGATGGGCGGCGAAGGTGTGGCGTGGATCGGCCAGGCGCCGTTCACCAATGACAAACACGTGTTTGCCAATCTCGGTGATGGCACCTACTTCCACTCGGGCCTGCTCGCGATTCGCGCGGCGATCGCGTCGAAGGCGAATATCACCTACAAGATTCTCTATAACGACGCGGTCGCGATGACGGGCGGCCAGCCGGTCGACGGCGTGCTGACCGTGCCGCAGATCACGCATCAACTCGCTGCCGAAGGCGCGACGAAGATCGTGATCGTCACTGACGAACCGGAAAAGTACGCCGCCAACGTCGGCCTCGCGCCCGGCATCGACATTCACCATCGCGACAAGCTCGACGAAGTTCAGCGTCAGCTTCGCGAGATTTCCGGCACCACGATTCTGATCTATGACCAGACCTGTGCGACCGAGAAGCGCCGTCGCAGGAAGCGCGGCACGTATCCGGATCCGGCGCGGCGTGTGGTAATCAACGAAGCGGTATGCGAAGGCTGCGGCGATTGCTCGGTGAAGTCGAATTGCCTGTCCGTGGAACCGCTCGATACCGAGTACGGCACCAAACGCCAGATCAATCAGTCCACCTGCAACAAAGACTTCTCGTGCGTGAACGGGTTCTGCCCGAGCTTCGTATCCGTCGAAGGAGGTCAGTTGCGCAAGCCGAAGGCGGCTTCGGGCATCGTCGGTGACGCAATGCCACCGGTGCCGGAACCCGAACTACCGTCGATCGCGCGCCCTTATGGCGTGCTGGTGACGGGCGTCGGCGGCACAGGTGTCGTGACGATCGGTGCCTTGCTCGGGATGGCCGCGCACCTGGAAAACAAGGGCGTCACGGTACTCGACGTCACCGGCCTCGCGCAAAAGGGCGGCGCTGTGATGAGCCATGTGCAGATCGCCCAGAACCCGGCCGACATTCACGCGACCCGCATCGCAATGGGCGAAGCAAGTCTCGTGATCGGCTGCGACGCGATCGTCACCGCCAGCGACGAATGCGTCTCGCGGATGCAGGTGGGCCGCACTCGTGTCGTGCTCAATAGCGCGCACACGCCGACCGCCGAACTCATCAAGAACCCGAACTGGCGCTTCCCGGGCAGCAGCACTGAAGCGGACGTACGTGCCGGTGCGGGCGACGACAGCGTCGATATGGTCGACGCGAATCACTTCGCCGTCGCGCTGCTCGGCGATGCGATCTATACGAATCCGTTCGTGCTCGGCTACGCATGGCAGCGCGGCTGGGTGCCGCTGACCTACCAGTCGCTGATGCGCGCGATCGAGCTGAACAACGTGCAGATCGAGAAGAATCGTGCTGCATTCGAATGGGGGCGCCGTGCTGCGCATGATCTGGCTGCGGTACGTAACCTCGCGCAGTCGCAAGGACGCGGTGCCGCGGCGGAAACGGCGAGCAGCAAGATCATCTCGCTGCACACGCCCAAGGCGCTCGACACGCTGATCGACAAGCGTGCCGACTACCTTGCGGCGTGGCAAAACGACGCGTACGCCGACCGTTATCGCGCCTTGGTGTCCCAAGTGCGTGTGGCGGAATCGGCGCTGGATTCGATCGACGGCCAGTTGCCGTTGACCGAGGCTGTCGCGAAGAATCTGCACAAGCTGATGGCTTACAAGGACGAATACGAAGTCGCCCGGCTCTACAGCGACCCTGCGTTCATCGAAAAACTGAAGGCGAATTTCGAAGGCGACTGGAAGCTGCACATTCACCTCGCGCCGCCGACGTTCTCGAAGAAAGACGCACAAGGTCATCTGGTGAAGAAGAAGTACGGACCCTGGGTGTTCAGCGCCATGCACGTACTCGCCAAACTCAAGTTCCTGCGCGGGACAGCGCTCGACGTGTTCGGCAAGACGGAGGAGCGTCGCACGGAGCGTGCGCTGATCGTCGAATACGAGGCGCTGGTGCACGAACTAATCGGCGGCCTGACTGTGCAGAAGCGTGAGCTGGCCGTTGAACTGGCGAATCTGCCAGACGGCATCCGCGGTTACGGGCACGTGAAAGAAAATAATCTGAAGGGCGTGCGGGTCAAGTGGAACGACTTGCTGACGCGCTGGCGCTCGCCGGAAACGGGAAAGACGCAACACGCGGCGTGATCTTACTGGCTTGACGGGCCAGCATTGGCCTGAAATGGAAAAGGCGGCTGTCCTCGCGGACAGTCGCCTTTTTTTTGCCTGTTTCGCCACGTGATGCGTGTGTACAAGAACAAGCGGTACAGCTCCTTCCAACAACACAACAACAACCAACCAAAAACAAACAACTGCCAGACAACAACTACGAACTTCAACTTCAACTGCGGACTGCTACTTTCACTGCGAACTTCCACTTCGATTGCAAACTTCAAACTCAACTACCAACTACCAACTACCAACTACCAACTACCAACTACCAACTACCAACTACCAACTACCAACTACCAACTACACGACACACATTTACTGCAAGTACTGCAACCCATTGGTACTGCTTGTCTTCACCATCAAAACTTCAACTTCGACTTCTATTGCGACTACTGCTGCTGCCATCAAATTCCAACACCAGAAGAAGCGCGGCGCCTGATGCGAAGCAAGGATTGACCAGCCGACTGTTCCGTTGCCGTCGCGTTGTGCCGCGCTTCAGAAGTAACTTTACAAAAGTGTCACGGCGAATCGAATAGGAGCATTCTTAAAGACCGCATTGCTCCATAAGAATTTCTCGGACCACCGGCCTGCAGAATAAGAGCGCACACATAAAAAAACGCCACGGAATCAACTTCCGTGGCGTTCTCCTGGCTTCCCAGCAACTGCCGCAATGCTGCGGCACTTCAACCATCAACTCATCCGCGTTACTGCGCGTTCACCCGCTTGCGTGCGTTTGCCGAAGCCACCGCCGTCATGTTGATGATCCGTCGTACGGTCGCAGCCGGCGTCAGAATGTGAACCGGTTTCTCAGCGCCCAGCAGGAACGGACCAACCGTCACGCCCTCGCCGCCAATCATCTTCAGCAGGTTGTACGTGATGTTTGCCGCTTCCACGTTCGGCATGATCAGCAGATTGGCTTCGCCGGTCAGCGTCGTGCCCGGGAACGCAGCCTTGCGGACCGCTTCAGACAACGCCGCGTCGCCGTGCATCTCACCGTCGATCTCAAGCGAAGGCGCACGTTCAGCGATTAGCTTGCGAGCCGCGGCCATACGTTGCGACGACGAAGACGGTGCACTGCCAAAGTTCGAATTCGACAGCAATGCAACCTTCGGCGTGATGCCGAACTTTTCGATTTCGCGCGAAGCCAGCATCGTCATATCGGCGAGCTGTTCGGCGGTCGGCGTTTCATTCACGTACGTATCGCAGATGAACAGATTGCGGCCCGGCAGCATCAGCAGGTTCATTGCCGCGAAATTCTGCACGTTATCCGCCTTGCCCAGCACTTGCTCGATGAACTTCAGATGCGTGTGGTACTGCCCAATCATCCCGCAGATCATGCCGTCGGCCTCGCCAAGGCGCACGAGGATCGCGCCGATCAGCGTATTGAACTTGCGCATCGCGGCCTTCGCGACGTCGGGCGTCACACCTTCGCGCGCGCCGAGTTCGTGATACGCCTGCCAGCATTGCTGATAGCGCGGATCGTCTTCCGGATCGACGACTTCGAAGTCTTCACCGCACTTCAGCTTCGAGCCCATCTTCTTCAGACGCATCTCGATCACCGACGGACGGCCGACCAGAATCGGCTTGGCGATCTTTTCCAGCAGCACGAATTGCGCGGCGCGCAGCACGCGCTCGTCCTCACCTTCGGCGAACACGATGCGCGCCGGTTCCGATTTCGCGGCAGCGAACACCGGACGCATCACCATGCCGGTGCGGTACACGGTTGTGCCGAGTTCTTCGCGGTACGCGTCCATATCCTTGATCGGACGGGTCGCGACGCCCGAGTCCATCGCGGCTTGCGCGACAGCCGGCGCGATCTTGATGATCAGGCGCGGATCGAACGGCTTCGGAATCAGGTATTCCGGGCCGAATTCGAGCGAGTGGCCTTCGTACGCCTTGGCGACTTCATCGCCCTGGTCGGTTTCTTCTGCCAGTTCCGCAATCGCGCGCACGCACGCGAGCTTCATTTCTTCCGTGATCGTGGTTGCGCCGACATCCAGCGCACCGCGGAAGATGAACGGGAAGCACAGCACGTTGTTGACCTGGTTCGGGTAGTCCGAACGGCCCGTCGCGATAATGCAGTCCGGGCGCACCTTCTTCGCTTCTTCCGGGCGGATTTCCGGTTCCGGATTCGCCAGCGCCAGAATCAACGGCTGCGTGCCCATTTCGGCAACCATTTCCGGCTTCAGCACGCCGGCGCTCGAGCAGCCGAGGAACACATCGGCGCCGCGGATCGCATCAGCCAGCGTGCGTGCTTCGGTGTTCGCCGCGTAACGTTCCTTCGACGGATCCAGGTTGCCGCGACCTTCGTAGATCACGCCCTTCGAGTCTGTGACCAGCACGTTCTTCTTCGACAAGCCGAGGTTCACCAGCAGATCCAGACACGCGATTGCCGCCGCGCCCGCGCCCGAACACACCAGCTTCACTTCGTCGAGCTTTTTACCGACCACCTTCAGACCGTTCAGGATCGCCGCCGAAGCGATGATCGCCGTGCCATGCTGATCGTCGTGGAAGACCGGAATCTTCATGCGCTCGCGTAGCTTCTTCTCAATGTAGAAGCACTCAGGCGCCTTGATGTCTTCAAGGTTGATGCCGCCCAGCGTGGGCTCGAGCATCGCAATCGCCTCAACCAGCTTGTCTGGGTCGGATTCGCTCAGTTCAATGTCGAACACGTCGATGCCGGCGAACTTCTTGAACAGGCACCCCTTGCCCTCCATCACCGGCTTCGCGGCCAGCGGGCCGATGTTGCCGAGACCGAGCACGGCCGTACCGTTCGTGATCACGCCGACGAGGTTGCCGCGCGAAGTGTACTTCTGCGCGTCGAGCGGGTCTTCGTAGATCGCCATGCAGGCCGCGGCAACGCCGGGCGAGTAGGCGAGCGACAAATCGAGCTGGTTCGACAATGGCTTGGTGGGAGTGACCGAAATCTTGCCGGGTTTCGGAAACTGGTGGTATGCGAGAGCGCTTTGCTTAAGTTGTTCGTCCATTTTTTGGCCTGCGAGACGTAAGTAATCGGGCCCGGCACACTGCACCGTAGGCGGCGCTTCGCGTCTATCGAATGGATAATCGACTGCGGCGGATTTCGCATGCGCCGGTTGAGCGCGGCGTCGAACCTCAGCGGAAGGCAAGACGGTGCGGAGTGCTACGCGGGTCGGTTAGTGTACACCGCGAACGTATCGATGCACTGAGTGGTTAACACGGCTCACCATCGGCGAAACATCGGCGGGCAATGCTGCAACGCCGCATCGGACAGCCGTTTCGCTTACGGCCGCGTGCGTGTCACGAGCGCGTCATTCGAGTTCGGCGCCGCGTCTTTCGGGGATCAGAAAGAGCGTCGCGAAGATGTCGAGCAGATAGATCGACGCGAGCAAAGCGAGTGCGGCGCCGAACGAATAGCGTGCGGCCAACGCGCCCACAACCACCGGTCCGAAACCACCGACCGCCCGGCCGACGTTGAACAGCACGTTCTGCGCAGTGGCGCGCGCATCGGTCGGATAAAGCTCGGAGATCAGCGCGCCATAGCCGCCGATCATCCCGTTGACGAACACGCCCATGGCCGCGCCGCCGATCAGCAGCGTCATCGGCGTTGTCAGATGGGCGTAGACGAATACCATCACCACTGCGCCCACCTGATAGAACAGGAACGTCGGCTTGCGGCCGAAACGGTCGGCGGCCATGCCGAACAGCCAGATGCCGCACGCCATGCCGAGAACCGTCGCGGCGGTCCACACCCCGGACCTGGTCAGCGAATAGCCGAACGTCTTCGACAAATAGCTCGGAAGCCAGATCATCAGACCGTAATAGCCGAAGTTCTGGACTGAACAGAGAATCGCGACACCGATGCTGGCGCGCGCGGTGCGTCCATCGGCCACCAGCAATTTGAGCGGCAGCTTGCGCATCCCGCGTGCGACACGCTCGGTGAAAAGCGCCGGCTCCTCGACGCGACGCCGCACGAAAAACGACACAACGGCGGGCAGCAATCCAAGCGCAAACATGCCGCGCCAGCCGATCACCGGTAGCAGCAGCGGCGTCAGCAACGCGGCCGCGAGCACGCCAAGTTGCCATCCCAGCCCGACATAGGACGACACGCGCGCCCGCTGCGCCGCCGGCCACGCCTCAGCCACCAGCGTCATGCCGATGCCGAACTCGCCGCCGAGACCAATGCCTGCAATGGTCCGATAGACCAGCAGGTCCGTATAACCCTGCGCCAGCGCGCACAGTCCGGTGAAGACGGCGAAGATCAGAATCGTCCACGTCAGCATCCGCACGCGGCCGAAATAGTCGCTCAATACGCCGAAAATCAGGCCGCCAGCGACAGCGCCAATCAGCGTCCACGTGACGAGCGAGCCTGCCTGCGCGGAGCTCAGATGCAGATCCATGGCAATCACCGGCAGCATGAAGCCGAGGATCAGCAGGTCGAAGCCGTCCATCGCATAACCAAGCACGGAAGCGATCAGTGCACGGCCGGCATAGCCGCTTCTGGCGGGTTCACGGGTTTCGGTGGCGGAAGAAGCGGGAGTCATTGAAAGTATTCCGTAATACACGAAGGCGGCAATCATGCAAGGCCGCCCCAAGAAATTCGCGTGAGTGTAAAGGCGCGCCAGGCGACTCACAAGCAAGCCAAAAAACGGGCCCCCAAACAGCCCCGGAAGCAGCAACAATGCAGCGTCCGACGAACCTCGCAAGCCCCGTTCAGCGCAGCCGTTATGACCGTCATTCGCCGCCGGCACGCACGACGGCCCCCTCGGGAGGGCCCATTTCGGGTAAAATGTCGGCCTACGCGCGCAGCAAAAACCGGCCTGCACTCCACTGACCGGCTACGTATTCCGCCCATCATGGCGCGGCATACCCGGCTTGCTGCGCCACCGGGCCCCGCGCCCGCTTCTCCTCGCTCACACCCAAGGATCCGCCCATGACAGGCTTCGATCGCCAGACGATCTCCGACACCACCGCCAAGATGCTGCTGGAAGTGCAAGCAGTGCACTTCAACGCGGAGAAACCGTACATTTTCACGTCCGGCTGGGCGAGCCCGGTTTATATCGACTGCCGCAAGCTGATCTCGTATCCGCGCGTGCGCCGTGGCCTGATGGAAATGGCCGAAGCCACCATTCTGCGCGACGTCGGCTACGAGCAGATCGACGCGGTGGCCGGTGGCGAAACCGCCGGCATCCCGTTCGCGGCATGGCTCTCCGATCGCCTGATGGTGCCGATGCAATACGTGCGCAAGAAGCCGAAGGGTTTCGGCCGTAACGCGCAGATCGAAGGTCTGCTGACCGAAGGGCAACGCGTGCTGCTGGTTGAGGATCTGACCACGGACAGCCGCAGCAAGATCAACTTCATCAACGCGCTGCGCACCGCCGGCGCGACGGTGAACCACTGCTTCGTGCTGTTCCACTACAACATCTTCAAGGAAAGCGTGTCGGTGCTGAAAGACATCGACGTCGATCTGCACGCGCTTGCCACGTGGTGGGACGTGTTGCGCGTTGCCAAGGCGAACAACTACTTCGACACCAAGACGCTCGATGAAGTGGAAAAATTCCTGCACGCGCCGGCCGAATGGTCCGCGGCACACGGCGGCGCCAACGCAACGCCGCAATAAACACAACCGCTCAACGCGGTTGGCATAAAAAAGGCCGCCTGTCGATCAGACAGCCGGCTTTTTTTGTTGAACACGTCCGGCCGGACGAAACTGCGACCGCGGTACCGCTGCGGCTAGGGTGTGCTGCCGGAATCGCCAACCGAATGCGACGACAGATTCAGCAAACCGTTGCTCTGCGCGTACTGGAACAACTCGGAATCGCGATCGATGCCGAGCTTGCGCATCGCCGTATTCTTCTGCGTACTGATCGTCTTGATGCTGCGATTGAGCTGCTCCGAGATCTCCTTGATCGTCATGCCCGACACGAACAGGCGCACAACCTCGAGCTCGCGCCGCGACAGCATTACTTCTTCGTTCTTACCGCCGGCATTCATGCGCAGCGTATCGAGCGACGCCTTGACGGACGGGCTCATGTATTCCAGGTTGCGACTGACGTGCTGCACTGCAAGCCCAATATGGCTCAGATCGTCCGACTTGTTAACGACCGAGGTCACCCCGAGTTCGCTCAGCCGTTTGAGCAACGCGGCGTTCTCCAGCATCGTCAGCACAACGATGGGAAGGTCGGGAAAATTGCGGCGCAGATAGCCGATCAGCGGCAAACCATCGCCGTATTGGCCGCCTGGCATCGCCAGATCCGTCACGAGCACATCGCACGCAATGGTCTGCAGCACCTTGACCAGTTCGGTTGACTGCCGCGCACGCGCGACGACTTGCAGACCTGGAAACTTGAGCAAAGCTTGTTCGGCACCGAACAGAATCACCGGATGGTCGTCGGCGACCACGACCCTGACTGGATCTTGCATTGCCCTCCCCTCGACAGATAAA
This sequence comes from Paraburkholderia sp. D1E, assembly GCF_052682275.1. Taxonomy (NCBI): domain Bacteria; kingdom Pseudomonadati; phylum Pseudomonadota; class Betaproteobacteria; order Burkholderiales; family Burkholderiaceae; genus Paraburkholderia; species Paraburkholderia sp. D1E. The sequence continues at coordinate 9,535,911 of NZ_JBQYMB010000001.1, read as the reverse complement.
CCACTCTCCAAAACTTCTGACATGCCTTTCTATTCTTGGTACTTGAACTGATTGGGTACGCGGTCTGTATTCGCGCGGACAATTCCTCCGACTATAGCCGATTTCACGTCCGCCCAGCCTGCTGGCTGGCCACAATGACCCGTCGAAAACCTAATGTTAGACTTGATTCGACGTTGGGGCACAAAATAGGGACAATAATCCTCGCGAGGACAACCGCCTCGCGCCCTGACAGGAGAACCGGCACATGCGCTCGCGTTGCCTGGTTGTTTCGCTTGCTTCGCCGTTCCGCCGTATGCCGTCTTTCACCTGCGCCATGCTTGGTCTCGCGCTATTGGCGACGCATGGCACTTACGCATTCGCGGAGGGTCCGCTCACGCTGACCAGCGCCAGCGTCCATGCGGGCGGCACCGTAGATGCGGCTCAGGTTTTCAATCAGGACGACTGCAAAGGCGGCAATCGCTCGCCACAGTTGACGTGGCACGATGCGCCGGCCGGCACGCGCAGCTTCGCGGTCACGGTGTTCGATCCGGATGCGCCTGGCCGCGGTTGGTGGCACTGGGCCGTTGCGGCAATTCCGGCCACCGTCAACAGTTTGCCGGAGAACGCCAGCTCTTCGGGCTTCCTGAAGAAACTCGGCGCAGTCGAAGCTCGCAACGACTTCGATACCGACGGCTACGGCGGCCCCTGCCCGCCACCCGGCAAACCCCATCGCTACATCATCACCGTTTATGCGCTGAACACCGCAGACCTGCGCCTCGCGCAGGGACGCCCGGCGCTCATGTTCGATCACGAGATCGGCACTGCCACGCTCGACAGTGCTCGAATAGTGGTCAACTACGGACGGTAGCGGCACCCGTCAACTCTGACTTCGAACAGCATCGACTGCGAGCTGCGCCACTGACAACGCGCCGCGTGCCGCGCGCCGGCTCGACGCGCCAATTGACGCACGGCGTACTTCACATTGCCACCGCTGCGGAATTTCTGTCATCCACGTACGCTAATGTGCAACGGAGCGGCGTGAGCGATGCTTACCGATGTCGCGTCGCTACATGCGCGCATGTTTGCCTTGTTTACCCCTGCTTTTTCATCTTGCCGGAGATTGCCATGTCGAAGATCGTCATCGTTTATCACAGCGGCTACGGCCACACGAAGAAAGTCGCCGAGGCCGTGCTGGCCGGCACGCTCGAGGCCGGCGCGGACGCCAAACTCATGCCGGTCGGCGAAATCGACGACGCGGCGTGGGCAGAACTGGCGGCCGCCGACGCCATCATTTTCGGCGCGCCAACCTACATGGGAGGCCCGTCCGCCGACTTCAAGAAATTCGCCGACGCGAGTTCGAAACCCTGGTTCGGCCAGACGTGGAAAGACAAGATCGCGGCCGGCTTCACCAACTCGGCGACCATGAACGGCGACAAGTTCTCGACGATCCAGTACTTCGTCACACTCGCGATGCAACACAGCATGATCTGGGCAGGCACCGGCATGATGCCGTCGAACACCAAAGCGGCGACCCGCAACGACTTGAACTATGTGGGCGGCTTTACCGGCCTGCTGGCGCAGTCCCCGGCGGATGCATCGCCGGAAGAAGCGCCGCCCGCGGGCGATCTGGAAACGGCCCGGATGTTCGGCGCGCGCATCGCCGGCGTGACGGCGCGGTGGAACGCGACGGCTCGATAACGCATTGTCCGAAGGCTTGCGTCATGAAGCCGTGCGCGCTCGAGACGGATGCCGCGCTCTTCACAGCGCGCGGCGCGGCCTCGGGCAAGCGCCGCCGATCTGCCCGGAACCCACTTGCATCGGCTTGCATCTATCCCGTAACCGGTCACGCCGATGTCACTTTCGGCGCGCATCGTCGTTTTTTCACCTCGTTTTGCACGCCCGCCGCGATCAGGTCTTAAAATAGCGTTCCGGCGCGGTGTCGCGCCCCGTTTCCAGCAAGCCAGTGAGATCGAGATGAGCACGAAAGTTTTTGTCGACGGACAGGAAGGCACGACCGGCCTGAAGATTTTCGAATACCTGTCGCAACGCGCCGACGTGGAGATCCTGCGTATCGAAGAAGCGAAACGCAAGGACCTCGAAGAACGCCGCCGTCTCATCAACACATCGGATGTCACGTTCCTGTGCCTGCCGGACGTCGCCTCGCGCGAGTCGGCCTCGCTGGTCGAAAACGACCGCACCGTACTGATCGATGCCAGCACAGCTTTCCGCACATCCGCCGACTGGGCCTATGGCCTGCCCGAGCTGGCCCGCTCGCAACGCGAGCGTCTGCGCACCGCAAAACGCATCGCCGTGCCGGGCTGCCATGCGTCGGCCTTCGTGCTGGCCATGCGTCCGCTCGTCGAAGCAGGCGTCGTGGCGCCGGAATTCGCCGCGCAGGCGTACTCGATCACCGGTTACAGCGGCGGTGGCAAGAAAATGATTGCCGACTACGAAGCCGGCGGCAACGACAAGCTCAAGAGTCCGCGTCCGTACGCGCTCGGCCTCACGCACAAGCATCTGCCGGAAATGGCGGCGCACACGGGCCTGAAGTCGGCGCCGGTGTTCACGCCGATCGTCGGCGACTTCTACAAGGGTCTCGCGGTCACCACCTTCTTCTCGCCGAACCAGTTGGCCAAGAAGGCCACGCCGCAAGACGTGCAGGCACTGTTCTCCGAATACTACGCAGGCGAGGCCTTCGTGCACGTTGCGCCGTTCGACGCAGATGCGAATCTCGACAGCGGCTTCTTCGACGTACAAGCGAACAACGACACCAACCGTGTCGACCTGTTCGTGTTCGGCAACGAAGAGCGCTTCGTGACCGTCGCGCGCCTCGATAACCTGGGCAAGGGCGCATCGGGCGCAGCAATCCAGTGCATGAACCTCGCAATCGGCACCGCCGAAGAAACCGGCTTGAAACGCTGAGCACGTATCGAGTTACAGAGGGCAATTCACTGTCAATCTGCCAGAAAGCCGGTCTGCAAAGATCGGCTTTTTTGTTTTAAGAAGGCCGCCATCCGAATTTCCTCTTTCGCAGTTAATCAGTAGTAGCCCGCATTACTTTGAAAAGAAAAATCGGACTGCTCATCAACCGCCGGTAACTCATTCCTAAAATTGATCCGCTCAGCATAGTTTTCCGCATAGGGAAATTACGGACTTTTTTTCGAACGACCGTTCGAAGATGATAGAGCCATTTTGCTGCAACGCTTGCCTGACAAGGGTGTGCGGCGAAGCAACGGTGCCGCTGTCGAACTCAAAAATCCTTTTTTGTTTAAAAGGGCTGCCAAGCCCCACACCGCGCGCGTCCGGCAAAAAAATTTCCGTTTGAATCGGTCTTTTTAGACGGCTCATTCAATTGACAGGCATTAAGCGCGCAGCGAAATTAGTTCGCACAATTACATGAAGGGAGACAGCAGCATGTCGCACGCCATTATTCGAGGTCTGGCCATGGCCATCGCCACGACCCCATTCCTCATCGCTTGCGGCGGCGGCAAGGCCGATAATCCCGGCCCGATCAATTCGCCGCAGTGCTCAGGCTCGAGCTGCGGCGCGCAAGGTGCGCCGGCTTCGGGCGCGGGTGCGGCCGCGCTATGTCCTGCTACCGCCGACATCGTTAAAGCGACGTATCTCGGTGGTGCGGGTAGTGGCGAAATCGTGCAGTTGAACATCGACGCAACCGCGATGACGTACTCGCTGAAGTGGCTTGAGTCGCCGATTCCGTTGCGCACAGGCCAAGTTTCGCCGACGCGCGCGGGTACACAGATCACGGGCGCCGTGATCCACCCGCCGACCGGCGCACTGCCCACCGCCGAACAAATCCGCTGCGCCTTCATTCTCGGTGCAGGTACCGGCACCGGCGTTGGTGACGGTCAGCCTTATACGACACCCGACTTCGTCAACAATCCGAATCCGCCGATGATCCTCGTCGGCCTGGGTGTGGCCGGTGGCGGGATCCCGGGCGCGACGGTGCAATTCGCCGGAATCCTGGGCCTGGGCGCTGTACCCAACCGGCATTTCGACTTCTACCCGTTCCTCGGCTTCGCCAGCACAACGACCGACATCACCAAGCTGGTTGGCACCTACAACGGTCTGCTCTACCACCTTTCACCGACTGCCAACTACGAGACCGTCGCAACCAATTCGGTGGAGACTTTCGACGCAAGCGGCAATTGCACTTCATCGAGTTCTAGCGGCTGTCTGAGCACCGGTGGCGCACTCACCCTGAACAGCAACGGCTATTTCGACAGCGCGAAACCACCGCAGATCGTCAATGGCGGCAGCCCCGCGCCGTTTCGCACCGACCAATCCGGCAAGGCTCACATGATCATCGGTCAGATCAACGGCGCGACGGTGCCGCTCGTGGTCCGCACCGGCAACGTCAACCTCTCAGCATTGTCAGTCGACGACGAATCCGGCATCGCGATGCTCGCGGCGGCCACGCCGCTTGCATCCGGTGGCTTTGACGGCGGCTACGTCGGTGCTGACTCGAACTTCAAGTACACCGCAACGTTGATCCAGGGCGCGGTCGGCACGTTCATCAATCCGAGCACATCGTCGGCGGAAAGCGGCTTCGGTCTGGGCTACGGGCTGCCGAGCCCCGGTCTGGTCGGCGTGCAGGACACCAACGGCAAGACCGGCTTTGCGATTGCATCCGGCGGCCTCTACGCCATCGCAATCCAGGGCACGGAGAACAGCGGCATTACGTCGACGTCGGCGAATGCAGACACGCCAAGCACCCCCTACTTCGGCATCGGCGCACAGATCAGCAAGTAACGAACGAAGAGAACGAAGGACCGGCAGTTCGCAGTACGAGACATAAATAGCAAAAGGTGGCCGGACTGGGAGCCGGCCACACACAACGAGAAAATTCTGGAGGCGGTATGAAATGGAGAATCCTTTCGGTGCTCGCTCTTGCAGCACCGTTGCTGGGGGCGTGCGGTGGTGGTGGCGGCAACGGCGATGGACCGGTGACGGAAGTTCGCCTGTGTCCTGCGTCGCTCGACTACGGCACGGTGTTCACGGGCGGCGGCGGTGACGGCGAACTGGTCAAGCTGCAGATGGACACGACCAAGATGACCTGGCAAATCAGCTACATCGAATCGCCGATTCCGGCGACCGTCGGCACCGTTGCGCCGACGCGCGCCGGTCAGAGCGCAAACGGCACGCTGACCCAGGAAACGCTGCTGCCGACCAACAAGCTCAACCAGTGCGCCTACCGCCTGAACGGCGCGAGCCTCGACCCGAATCGTCCGGCGCGGATTTTTGTCGGCGAAGGCGTGGCGGGCGGCACGATTCCGGGGGCGGAAATCTCCTTCGCGGGGATTCTCGGCGTGGGCGCAGTGCCTGATACCACGTTCCCGTACTACCCGTTCATCGGCTTCTCGTCGATTGAAACGAATCTCGCGAACGTGGCCGGCACCTACAACCAGCTCGGCTATCACCAGGTTCCGTCGCAGAACTTCGCACCGGTCGCGGTCGATTCGAAGATCACGATCAATGCCGACGGCACGTGGAGCGAGTGTGACAACTCCGGTGTCAACGCGGGCAAGTGCGAACAGCCGGGTACGAACTTCGTATCGTCGGCTGACGGCAGCGGCGCGTTCGAAACCGACAAGTTCCTGGGCCAGGCCAAACCGACGCTCGCCACGACGCCCAAGGCTCGCGGCTACATGATCGTCGGCAAGCTGCGCAACCAGTTGGTGCCGATCCTGGTGCGAACCGGTGCGGCGAACTCGTCGGTGACGACGCCGGTGAATGGCGAACTCGGACCGTATGCTGACGATGAATCGGGCATCTCGATTCTGTCGCCGCAAACTTCGATCGCGGTGAACTCGCAAAACGGTGAGTACATTGGCGTGGATAGCCAGTTCGACTATCGCACCACCGCACTCGAAGGCGCGCAGGCCACGCTGCTGGATCCGTTCAATGCATCGCAGGCATCGCTTGCGACAGCGCTGAATCTGGACTTCACGCAAGCCGTGCCGGGTGTGGTGACGACGACGCAAGTGGGTGCATCCACGGGTACCACGCCGACTGGAAAGATGATCTTCACAGGTGGCGTGTTCGGCTACCTCGATCTGACCAACGCGGCCTCGCCGTACTTCACGATCGGAGCCTTCGTCCAGTAATGGACGCAGCACGCGCCGCCGACACGCAACGAGGCGTTCGCGTCCCGGCTGCTGCGCACAGTCATAGCGCAGCAGCCGGCGTCCACCGGGTATCCAGCGCACCGGCCGGGCAGCCAACCCGCCGTCGCTCGCCGCGCGCGATCAACGCAACGCGCGCCTCAGGAGGAACAACATGAAAAAAATCTACTTCGCGATACTGGCCGCCTGCCTGTCAGCCAGTGCGCACGCACAACACGCGGGCGACAACGTCGCCGTGCTCGGCTGGTTCCACATCATGCCGCAGGATTCGAGCTCGCCGCTGACCACCAATGTCGCGCCGACCCCGATCAATACGCCGCTGCGTCTGCCAAGCTCGTTCACCTCATCCGGTACGGGGTTGTCGACCAATAGCGCCAATACCGTTGGTCTCACAGTCAGCCATTACCTCACCGATCACATCGCGGTGACGACGGTCGCAGGCGTGCCACCGGTATTCAAGATATACGGGCACGGCATTATCAAGCCGCCAGGACCGGCAGGCGCACTCGGTCAGCAGGATCTGGGCGATCCGCAGGCCAACCCGATCGTAAAAAGCGTGCGCCAGTGGAGCCCGGCGCTGCTATTCCAGTACTACTTCAACGCGCCTACCGCGAAATTCAGGCCGTTCGTCGGCATAGGTGTGTCGTACAACTGGTTCTCCGACGTCCAGTTGAGCCAGAACTTCGTACAGTCGACGCAGAACAATCTCGGTGCAGTGCTGGCCGCGGGCGCAGGCAAGCCCGGGCAGACGCAGGTGTCAGCGAAAGCGTCGTCGTCCTGGCAGCCGGTGTTCAATGCGGGTCTCACGTACGCCCTCACCGACCACTGGGGTCTCGTCGCATCGGTCACGTACATTCCGCTGAAGACCACCTCCTCGGTCATCATCAAGGCCGCGGACGGCACGGAACTGGGTGTCTCGAAGGCGGAGCTGAAAGCCGATCCGATCATTTCGTTCCTGGCTGTCTCGTATAAGTTCTGAGTTCAGGCGCGGATGCGACAAGGCCGGCGGCCCCGCATAGGGGGCCAGCCGGCTTTGTCTTTTCTGGAGAAGGCTGGAAATTCAGGGCAAAAAAAAGCCCGCCTAATTGGGCGGGCTGAATCCATATCAGAGGAGACATGGAGGAGACAAGACGAACTATAGCAAATGGTTTGGTGCGTCGCAACATTCAAATTAGGGTTGACCCTCAGCGTTGTATCGGCGCAACGATCCTTGCAACGCTTTGTGGGCGGCGGTGGCTGGTTCGTGCGGCGAGCCCGCCGTTCGCCTAATGGCGCACCAGCGCCATCATCGCGCCGAAGCCGACGAACACGCCGCCTGTCAGACGATTGAACATCCTGGCGACGCTGCGACTCTTCAACCGCGCGCCAATCCGCGTGCCGAAACCCGCATACACCAGGTACCAGCTCACCTCGATAACCGCGAAAGTCGCGACGAGCACACCGAACTGCGGCAGCTTGGGCTGCGCGGCGTCGATGAACTGTGGCAGCAACGCTGCGGCGAACAAGATCGCTTTCGGATTGCTGCCCGCCACCAGGAAACCGTTACGAAACAGTGCGAAGCGCGAGCGTGCGGGCTTTGCGGCGAGTTCGTCGACTGCGCCGGCAGCGCCTTCGTCAGCCGGCGCCCGCCACGCCTTGATGCCCAGATAGACGAGGTAAGCCGCGCCGATCATCCGCAGTGCGTTGAACATCGCCGGCCAGGCGTCAAGAAAGACGCCGAGGCCCGCCGCCGACACCGCCAGCATCAACACCAGCGCCGACAGGCAGCCGGCCATGGTCGCACTGGAACGGCGCAGCCCATGCTGGGCGCCATGCGTCATTACCAGCAGCATGTTCGGACCGGGAATCGCGGAAACGACGAAAACAGTGGCGGCGAACAGCCACCAGGTATGCAGACTCATTGAGATCGACGCAGAAAGGGATCGGGCGGCTATTATGCCCGCCCGTACTTTTAAGCGCGCACCCGCAGCACCCGCTCCTGCTCAGCGCCCTGCCCGCCGCGCCGCCACCTGCCCCAGCACCGCGAAGTCTTTCTCGCCGTCGCCATGCGCCACGGCTTCGAGCAGGCTGTCGCGCACCACGCTCGCGATCGGCAACGGTGTGTTGACCGCATCGGCGGCCGCCAGTGCAAGACGCAAGTCCTTCAATCCGAGGCGCGCCTTGAACAGCGCAGGCTCGTAGCGCTGCTCCGCGATCATCTTGCCGTAGCCCGAATAGACCGGACCCGGGAACAGGCCGCTCGTGATGACGTCGAGGAAATCCTGCATCGCGAGACCGTGGCCGGTCACGAGCGTGGCAGCCTCGCCGAGCGTCTCAACGGCCGCGCCCAACATGAAGTTAGCCGCAAGCTTCATCACGTTCGCCTGCTGCGGCAGCGAACCGATGCGCCAGGTTTTCTGGCCGATGGCGTCGAAAATCGGCTGCACGCGGTCGATCGACTCGGCCGGGCCGCCCGCCACGATCGTCAGCTTGCCCGCCGCCGCGACGTCTGGCCGCCCCAACACCGGCGCGGCAACGTAATGGACACCCCGCGAGGCATGCGCCGTCGCCAGCTCCTCGGCCAGCGCCACCGAGATCGTCGCCATGTTCACGTGGATCAAGCCGCGCGGGGCGTGTTCCAGCAGCGACGCGGTGATGACTTCGCGCAGCGCGGCATCGTCGGCGAGCATTGAGAACACGGCGTCGCCCGCAAACGCTTCAGCCGGCGTCGCGACAATCCGCGCACCTGCCTCGGCGAGCGGCTGCGCGCGTTCGGGCGAGCGGTTCCACACGCGCACCTGATGCCCGGCTTTCAAAATGTTTGCAACCATCGCGGCGCCCATCTCGCCGAGACCGATAAAACCGATGTCCATCTGTCGCTCCGTCTTCTAAAGAACTGGAAGTAAAGCACACCCATGCGACAAGTGCAGGACAGCGCGCAATTAAACCCGGTGCGATACTGCTGTGATGGTCACCGCGACATTCCGCTTCTATGAGGAGCTGAACGATTTTCTCGCCCGGCCCCTGCGTCGGCGTGCGTTCAGTTACGCCTGCGCGCGCGGCGCCACCGCGAAACATATGATCGAAGTGCTCGGCGTGCCACATACCGAGGTCGAACTGATTCTGGTGAACGGCGAGTCGGTCGGTTTCAATCATCTGCTGTCCGACGGCGATCGCATCGCCGTTTATCCGAAGTTTGAAGCGCTCGACGTCCAGCCGCTATTGCGCGTGCGCGAACATCCGCTGCGTGTGGTGCGTTTCATTGCCGATGCGCACCTGGGCGGTCTCGCCCCGCTGCTACGGCTGGCCGGCTTCGATACGCTCTACGACAACCACTATCCCGACGCCGATATCGAAGCCCTCGCCGCCGCACAACAGCGCATCGTATTGACACGTGACCGCGAGCTATTGAAACGCAGCGCCATCACACATGGCTGCTACGTGCGTACGCTGCGGCCACGCGAGCAATTGCGCGAAGTGTTTGAACGGCTCGACCTGGCCGGCAGCGCGCAGCCATTCCGTTTGTGTCTGATGTGCAATGCGCCACTGCGGCGTATCGCCAAAGATGAAGTCGGGGATCGGGCGCCCGACGGCGTGCTGGAACGGCATAACCAGTTCGTCACCTGCGACGTGTGCCGGCGCGTGTTCTGGGAAGGCACGCACTGGCAACGAATGCGTGCGCTGATGGACAGCGTGGCTGGGGCGCCGGAACGGCCCGTTTGAGCACCGCTCGATGGCTCAGACTCCGCGCGGCCTGAGCACCGCACCAACGCCGCCCGGGTGCGGAATCGCCGCCGCTTACTCGACGCGTACAATGCGGGCTTACTTATCTGGCAGAGGCCTTCCGTATGGCGATGAAAAAAACCGACATTGAAAAGAACAAGGCACTCAAGCTGAACAACGCAATGAAACTGTCGACCGCCGACCGCTTTGGCAAAGCCGCTGCCGCCGATCCGAAGCTCGATCGCCGCGAACAGCGCAAGCTCGACCAGGCACAAGGCCTTGTCGCGTTCGCCTGCAAGCTGAATGGCGACCTGGTCACTGAACTGAAAGAGCGCGCTGCCACGCATCCGGAAGGCATGACCGGATTGCTGAACGAGGTCGTCAAGCGCGGCCTCGCAGGCTAAACGCCGCTCAAACCCGCCGCACAATACAAAAAGGCCAGAGCAGAAGCTCTGGCCTTTTTGCTGGCGACGTTTAACCGGAACTGCGCTGCACTCGCCGACTAGCAGCGCGCAGAAGAGAACCGGCAGGGTTCGCCCGACAAAACCCAAGCGTGAGCTTAGTTTGCCGTGCCCTTGTCGTTCGTGCCAGCAGCCGAAGCAGCCGACGAAACCGGAGCGCGCTTACCGTGCGTCTTCAGCTTCTTGATGTGGTGCTTCTTCGGCGTGCTAGCTGCAGCGGCCGGCGCTGCTGCGTCCGATGCCTGTGCGAAAGCTTGAACGGAGACCAGCGCGATCGAAGCGGCTGCGAGCGAGACGATAAGTTTTTTCATGTGTTGTTCCCCAAACCTGGACGACTGAGTCAATGTGAATGAAATAGCTGCACGGTGAAGCAGACAGGGCTTGAGGCGCCTTACCGCTCCCCGCGGGAGAGTATTACGCAGCGTAGGCGGTTTGTCATGCCCAAAACTCGATATGTATTTTCCGGGAGACAGCTTGCTTTCGATATGCTTTCATTTACTAAGCACACCGTATCAGGGAAATTACCTAGCTCCGCTTTCAGATCAGGTTTCGCAGCAAACTGGCGGTTTCCTGAAGGGTTGGCAGCACCCGATGCAACGCGGCATTCGCCGATTCCTGCCCGATCGGCATGCTCACGCTGATCGCCGCCACGACTGAGCCATGCCGGTCGCGCAACGGCACCGCGACACCGCGCATGCCCAATTCCAGTTGCTGATCGGTGACAACATACCCATCGCGGCGAATTTCGCCCAGCACTTCGCGCAGGCGCTCGACGGTCGAATACGTATGCGGCGTGAATACTTTGATCGGATAGGACCCCAGCCACTGTTCGATGCTTTCCGGCGCCTGGAAAGCCAACAGGATCAAACCTGCGGACGACAACGGCGCGCTCGCCCGCGAGCCGAGCACGAAACCGACCGCCATCGCCCGGTTGACGCCGTTGCGCGCGACGTAGACCACGTCGTGTTCGTCGAGAATCGCGACCAGCGCGGTTTCCTGCACGGTCGCGGTGATGCGCTGAAGAAACGGCTGCACGGTGCGCGGCAAGCGCGCTGAATCCAGATACGATTGACCGAGCCGCAATACCCGCGGCGCGAGCCAGAACAGCTTGCCGTCGGTATCCACGTAGCCGAGTTCGCGTAGCGTCAGCAAATAGCGGCGCGCCGCCGTACGCGAGAGCCCGGCGCGGGCGGCCACCATGGTCGGTGTCATACGCGCGTGCTCTTCGTCGAATGCTTCGATGATCGCCAGTGCCTTCGCGGCGCCGGCGATCCAGTCTTTCTCGTCCATTGCGTCTGCCTGAAAGTCGGTCGGCCCGATGGGTCAGTCGTGTCGTGAGCCGTCTGGCCGTTGCGCGATTATCGCGCGAGTCGCGTGCTGTGCGTCTGGCTGAAGGTCTATTTGAAGTCCCAGCGCATCTGTTCGACGATGCCTACCCCGCGCGAAGTCCGCACACATTCGCTCACGTAGTCCGTGAAGGGCAGCGGCTCGAAACCGATCTCGTCACGCAGACGGCGGTTGTCGAACGCGTAGTCCAGTTCCGCGAAGCCGGCATACAAACGCAGTGCGTATTCGATCAGACGGCCACTGCCGCAACGGTCGTGCCCCACTACCTCGCGTGCAATCTTGCCGAAGTCGTGCACGCGGCACATCGAATAGCGGCGTCCCGAGGTGCCGGTGGCTTCGTCCATGGCGCTAATGATCTGACCGACGGTCGGCGCTTCCGAACCCGCCGACACGTGATACGTATCGAAAGCCAGCGACGGCTTCACTGCCAGCAGCGCGAGCGCGCGGGCGCAGTCGTCCGCGGACACCACGTCGATGCGATTCATCGCCCGCGCCGTGAAGCGCCGCGCGCCGTGCACCACGCGAAACACCCAGAACAGACTCGCCGACGGCAACGTGCCGAGCACGGTGTGGCCGACCACGCTCGACGGCCGCACCACCACCAGCGGCAAGCGCGGATACGTGCCGCGCAACAGACGTTCGACTTCGCGTTTGCTTTGCGTGTACGGTACGAGATGATGTGTCTCGCCATAGCCGAACGGAGATTCCTGCACGTTCGCGCCGCATTGCGTGCCGCACGCCATTGCCGTGCTCACGTGCAGAAAGCGCCGCAGCGTTTTGCTGCCGACAAAACGCGACGCAAAGCGCAAGGTATCGTGCACATTTGTATCGAGTAATTGCCGATGCGTCGAAAACGACGCGCGCGCGGCACAGTTGATCACGTGCGACGCCTTGGCGAGCCGCGCCAGATCGATCTCTGAAAACGCGCTGCCGAGCTCGCCGACCATCACGTTTGCGTCAGTGATTCGTTGGGCTCGAGAATGCGGCAGCCCGCAACGCACCGCTGACGCGCGCAGCCGCGCGAGCGCATCGGCCACGCTGACGCCGCGCACCAGACACACCATGCGTTCGACCAGACCGGCGTTGATCAGGGCCACCAGCAGATTGCCGCCGATAAAACCGGTCGCACCGGTCAGCAGCATGCTGTCGACGCCGATCGCCTGCGCACGCGCCGACGATACCAGGCTGTCCTGCCAGGCGTTGGATAGAGGGGTTTGCCATGCAAACATCGCGATCTCCTTGCAGGGACGTCAGATCGTCGAAACGTCGATCCGTGCAACCATTCAATAAGCGCATCAATAGCGATACGTCAGCGCCGTGATCGCGAAGTAGTTGTTCTTCGACTGCACGATCGGGCTGTTCGCCGACGCGCCGAGCAACCGCGTCACGCCGCCTTCGGTATGCACCGACCAGCGCGGCGAAAACATGTACGTCCATCCGACCGACACCTTCGCGCTGTCGAAACCGCCTTTCACCGCATACGGCTGGAAGCGGCTTGCGGCCGCCTGCGCGTCGGTGACACCGAAAAAGGTCTGCGTATAGCGCCCGCTGCCGGCATGCACGCTGCCGGTAATGCTGATGTCGTTGTCGACGGTTTGCAGTACCGGCACAGTCAGATCGACATGCCCGCTAGTACCGTGACTCGTATGCGTAAGCGGCTGGTCCAGCGTGATGCTGATGGTCGACGGACCGAACAGATGCGCGCCGACCTGCACCGACATCATCACGGAACCAGGAATCCGGCCCATGCCCTTCAGGTAGTCCGAGCCCGGCAAATCAGCACGATTGCTGTCGGTTCGGCCGAAGTCGTAGCTCAGCGCCGCCGATGCGAACAGCCCATTGGCGAAGGTGTGCTTGTAACCAAGGCCGTCCATCGGGCTCAGAAAGATCCCGTTGCTGAACTCCGCGGAGATCAGCGGAGCGACGAACGGGCGGTAGTCACGACTGCCCTGATAGCGCGGCGCCACGCCGCCGGCCAGCGAAAACATATAAAAATTCTCGGCGTATGCCATCGACGAGCAGGTCAGGCCAAACAGCGGAGCACACAGATACAAGAGGCGTTTGCGCACGATCAGGACTTTTTATTTGAGATAGAAGCCGCAGTCTAGGGACGCCGCCTCGCCGCGTCTGTCCTGAAGTTGGGGGAATGTGTGCGCAATTGTGTTCAAGTGTTCGCGGCGACGACGTGCGGCTCGAGGAAGCGGCATCGGGTGGCGCGCGCTTTGTGATCACCTTGCCTGCTTTGCAGATGCCGTGGCCGATGCCGTGGCCGTTGAAGACGCCGATGCCGCAAGACGCCGTGCATCGTGTATAAGCGCTAAGCGCCTTGTCAGAACAACCGAATTCGAAAACTGCCTTTGAAACCCGACACACGCCAACACCTGCGCGCCAATCTGCTGATGCTGATCGCGGCCATGATCTGGGGCTCCGCATTCGTCGCGCAGCGCCTGAGCCTCGATGCGATCGGGCCGTTTCTGTTTACCGGATTGCGTTTCCTCCTCGGCGCGCTGGTCGTGCTGACAATGATTGTCTGCGTTCGGCGGTCCGCGCTTACAGAATTGTCGAAGCGTGAACCCGGCGGCGCACGCGAGCTACTCGGTGCCGGGGTGCTGCTCGGCGTCGTGCTGTCCGTGTCGATTTCGTTGCAACAGATCGGCCTGCAATACACGAAGGTCGCCAACGCCGGCTTCATCAGCTCGTTGTATGTGGTGATCGTGCCCCTGCTTGGCGTGCTGTTTCGTCATCGAACGGGATTCGGCACATGGCTCGGCGCGACGCTCGCGGCACTCGGCATGTACTTTCTCAGTGTCAACGAGCACTTCTCGATTCTGTTCGGCGACTGGTATCAGCTTGCCGGCGCCTTGGTGATTTCCGTACAGATGATGCTGGTCGGCCGCTTTGCGTTGCGGCACGACACACTCATGCTGGCGCTCGTGCAGTTCGTGATTTGCGGGCTCGCATGTCTGGTCGTCGGCCTCATGATCGAGCCGGTCAGTCTTGCAGTGATCGAGCGCGCCGCGCCAACGATTCTGTACGGCGGTGCGCTATCGGTGGGCATCGCTTATACGATCCAGGTGGTCGCGCAAAAGTACGCGGCGCCTTCGCATGCAGCGGTGATCTTCAGTATGGAGGGCGTTTTCGCCGCATTCGCCGGATGGCTCGTGCTCGGCGAAACACTGTCGGCGCGCGCGCTATTCGGATGCGCGCTGATGCTCACCGGTTTGATCGTGTGCCAGGTGATGCCCACCCGGCGACGCGGAAGTGAACGTGATCGCTTGCCTCACGCTTCGTAAGGGCTTGGCCAGTTGACCGCTTGACCGCGTCCGCCGTTAATCAAGCGGCGCGCGGATACGCAAAGAGCTTCCGTGTATCAGCCGTGGGTGGAAACACACACCAGCAACCATCGTCATGACGAAAGAAAAAGAGGCCACGCGATCCTGCGTCCAGAGAAGTCTCGACACGCACATAACGCCTGCCGCCCAGACGGGTGCGGCTGAATTCTGTAACGTGAATCGAAACCGAAGGTCCCGGCGCCAGCCATTTCTCGACCAGGAAACGCAGCGATTGTTCGCTTGTGGTTCTCATGATCCGCTCCGGGCTGGCTTGTCCTGATGCGCCTCGCGTGCGGCGTCGGTACTGTCGTCGCCATCGGCGACATCCTCGTCCGGCTCGGCGGACGCGAGGGAGATAGCCCGATTGGTGGCTGCCGCCCGCAGCGTGCTGCAATGGCTGGCATGTCTGATATCCGAGAGAAGACGGACTAGCTGTCGTGCTGTTCTGCGTTTCATTACACACCCCCGCACTGCACCAATAACTTCAGAAAACACTTTAACTCTATGCCGGATAGGGCGTTGCTGAAATGGTTTTGACTAAATAGCAACAGTTGCGCTTGCAAAAGCATAGACGCAATCTTTGTACCTTCCAGCTTCAATATACGCGTCCGGAGGGGTCGCGGTCTGTTCGGTGACGAGCGCTGGCGTCGTCGAAAAAAACGAGCCGCTGGCCGGCAACATATGACCGGATGCGCAAGTTATCCACAATTGCCTATGAATAACTTCGGGATAGGGCGTCGGACAGCCTGTGTGCGGAATCTTGATAAGACGTGACGGGAGGCAAGCCCCATCAAAGTTATCCTGGCTTTGTAGTTTTTCTACAGACGTGTTCCGCAGGGTTATGGTTTCTGCATGACGTTGATGTGACGGGGAATTTGAGAGTTATCCACAGGAGGGGTTAACCCTTGTTAACTATTACTACATATATATACGTATGAAGTAAAAGACATAGGATAAGTACCGCAGCGTGATGACATCAAAGGCTGATCGCGCCTTGATCAGCCCCAAAACGCACAAGCCTCGGCAGATGCATCAAGGCACTACGCTGGCCTCACTTGCGGGTTGCACCGAAGCGGCTTTGTCGATCACATCAGGCATCTCGGGTAGAGGCGCTGGAATCGCCGCTTCCACCGGCACCGGCAACATGCGTATCTCGATGCGACTGTTCGCAACCGGCTGTGTGCGCACCACCGTTTGCAGATAGTGATCGACGAGGCCGAAGAAACGATCGTAGAACTTGCCTGACGGGATGGTCTCACTCGAAATTTTGACCATTGCGTCGCTGTTCGAGCGGATCGGCAGCGACAACGAACCCAGCACACTTAGCCCAACGCTCGCCGACGTATCGCTTTTCTTCAGCGCAAAGCCGTTCTGTACAGCGTTGACGTAAACGATGCTCGTATCGCTCGCCTCTTCCCCCGGCGTACACACCACATGAAACTCGACGACGATGTGGGTATCGCCGGTCGGCTGGAAATTTTTCGTTCCGTCGACGGTATCGGTACGCGTCATCGTCGTCAGATAACCCTGACTCAGCAAAGCGCGGCGAGCGGCCTCACAGGTATCTGTGGTGCTTGAGTTGAAATTTCGGGCGTAAGGGCTCGCGCCCGATTCGAACAATTCCTGCTGGAATTTAGGCTGCGGGGTGCTGCTGCAAGCCGCAAGTGCCAGTAGGCCGAGAAGCGCAGCGGCAGTGGTTTTGGAAAACGAGGTGGACATGGCGATCAGAAGAGGCGCGGCGTAAGCTCGAATGGGAATGCATTGTAGAGCGGTTGCCGTGCGTGCGTAAAAAGCGTGCAGCACACGCCTGGCGCCGCGTTACACGGCCTCACGAGCGATCCCCGCGGCTTGGAGCGGTGGCAACACAAAAGGGAAAAACGGGAAAAACTGGCGCTCAGTGCGACGTTACGGGCAATCCGCTCGACAGCCCAGCGGCGCCGTTAAGGCCGGCGGCATTGACGGCGGGTATCGTAAAGGCATTGGCCCAGTTGTCCGACGCCTCACAGCGGTCAGCTTCACACATACTGGCTTGTGCGTCCGAACGCGACGCAACGTCTTGCGACCCGGCGACGTCGGCGAAATCTTCGACGCGCAAGTTCACCTTCTTCGCGTATGCCTGCGATCCGCCGTAACTCTTGAGCGCCGCGTTCAGGTCGCCGTTTGCCGAGCGCATGTAGCCGTACAGGATCGCCGAGCCCACTTCGATGTTGGTGGTCGGCTCAGTGAGGTCCTTGACGTTCCTCAGCAGCCCGCGATGGGCTGCCGGCACCACCTGCATCAGCCCGGTCGCGCCGTTGGCGCCCTTGGCCTTTTCCTTGAAGCGGGATTCGATCGAAATGATTGCCAGCAGCAGTGCCGGCGGTAGTGAATATTTCGAAGCGGCGGATTGCACCGCGGCCGAAATCTTTTGAGCCTTTTCCTTTGCCAGACCGAATTTCTGCGTCAGATACGCGGACATGCGGTCATTGTTTTCGTCGGCCGTTGCGGTTTGCATCAGGCCGAGCGAAAGCACGATCAGGCAAAGTAACCGGCTCATAACGGAAGACGGGAAAGAAGAGGAATTCGCGCATTATATCCCTGCCCGAAAAAGAGGCACTAAACGGTCTAAATTCGTCTTAGGAAAGACAGTCGGCTGCCGTGTCTGCGCGCGCTACTTCGTTTGCGTCGGTTTCAGCACGTAATCGTCGTTCAGCGTGGTGAGGAAAGCGGCGACGTCGTCGATATCCTGCTCCGACCACACGGGGCGCTCGCCCACCTTGCGCGTGAGCGGTTCGTCGGTCGTATCCACATTCACGCGCAGCGCCACCGGCAAGTCGTTGAATTTATCGACCTTGCCATGCGCATCTGTCGGGTACCACTTCGCCGGATTCGTATCGCGCTGAACGTAGAAACGCAGCGCGTCCTTCAGCGTATGGAAGCGGCCGTTGTGGAAGAACACATGCCGCGTCGCCGTGTTGCGCAGGGACACAGATTTGAAGAGTCCGCAGTTGCTTCTGTCGCTAGACTGATCGGTACGCAGCGGTCCACACAAACCCATATCG
Source organism: Paraburkholderia sp. D1E (assembly GCF_052682275.1). Taxonomy (NCBI): domain Bacteria; kingdom Pseudomonadati; phylum Pseudomonadota; class Betaproteobacteria; order Burkholderiales; family Burkholderiaceae; genus Paraburkholderia; species Paraburkholderia sp. D1E. Next base: position 9,517,906 of record NZ_JBQYMB010000001.1, on the reverse strand, counting down.
AAGTACTTCGGGTCCGCGTTCGCACGCAACGCTGGATTGCGTGGCACGCCGAGCGCCTGGAAGTTGAAGTCGGTGAAAAGCGGATGAGAGCCATCGACACCCGATTGATCGATGTGGCATGAGGCGCAATTGCCGCCCGCCGGATTGTCGAACAGTTTTTTGCCTCTCAACTCCTGTGCCGTTAGTTGCAATTTTCCATCGAGATAGTAATCGAACTTGCTGGTGTACGGATGAAAACTCGGGTCTTCGAGCTCGAAGCGCTCGATGGCATACATCGCCTGGGTGAATGCCTTGCTGGGGTCGGTGAAAATGTTCTGGCCAAACACTTCGCTGAAGCGCGCCGCGTACGGCGCGTGCTCCAGTTTCGCGAGCACCGCCGCCGGATCCCGGTTGGCCATCTCGTCCGGATTGAACAACGGGAAACTCGCCTGATCGTGCAGACGGTTAAAACGCCCATCCCAGCCGAAGCCGCCAACCGGCGCGTTGTCCGTCTCGCTCAGGCGCTCGGACAGGCTGGCCGCCTGCGCATGACTCCACATCGGAGTGCGGTTCAGCACGTAGCGCAGGCTCGGCACGGCGCGCGTGCCTTGCGAGCGCATGTCGGGCCCACCCAGTTGCGCGGCCAGCCCGTTGGGCGGCCCGTATGCGTGCGAGGGGCTATGACAGCTCGCGCACGACATCTTGCCCGAGGCCGACAACGACGGATCGAAGAACATCAGCTTGCCGAGCGCAGCGGCATCGCTGTAGACGGGCTTCGCATCGGCAGCCACTCCGGCTGCCGCCGTTGCCATGAACGGCAACAGTGCGGCACTGACCAGCGCAGCGAGCGCTGCCAATCGCGCAGCCGTGCGCCCGGTGAGTCGCGTTGCAAAAAACGGCATCTGATCGCTTAAAGGTTCGTGAAGATGTCGTTGCCGAACCCAACCAGGCCAGCCTGCCCCGCGTAGCCGAGATAACCCAGCTGGAAAATGTCTTCAATGCTCCTGAGCATCGAGTAATGGTTGTACAGCACTGTCGACACCGTGCCCGGTTTGATGAACTTCGAGATCATCACCGCACCGGTCTGGTCGCCGCCAAAGCTCTGTTTGGTCAGGTTGATCGTCAAGCCCTTGTAGGCCAACGACGAAGTCTGCGGGAACGCCGGCAGATTCGGACCCGGCTGCTGACTGCAGCATGTCGCGCCGGAGAAGATCAGATCCTCGCCGGATGCCGACTGCGTCACCGTCGCGTAACTGCTCTCGTCAAAGTTGATGATCAGCAGACCGTCCTGCTGGAACGCCGGCGAGGCGGTGATAATCGGCACCCACTTCTGCAGGAATGTGTTCGCGCTCGTCAGGCTGCCGGGCTGGCCATTCACGCACGGCGCGTCGTGGCCGTCGTCGCACAGGTTCGGCGTAATCAGGTTGAAGTTGGCGGTAGTCGAGATCGATTGCAGGTCGGTTGTGAGTTTGTTCAGGTTCACGACGTTCTGGCCGCAGTCCGGCGAATCGATGATCGAGTGGAAATACATGAACGGGTTGTGACGCGTTGCGTATTGGTCGCCCAGCGGCACGGCCGCGCTCGGCGCTTCCGCTGATTGAGTCAGGTCGGTCGTGTTGAGCGTCGGGTGGCCGCATGTGGCGGCTTCGCGCGTCGGGTCGTTGCCCATATCACCTTCATAGCCCTTCCAGGTGTAGCCAGCGGCCTTCAGCTGGTCCGGCAGCGTCTTGATGCTGGTCGGATACACGCAGCCCGAGCCGATCGCTTGACCGTCCGACGTCGTGCCAGTCAGCTTGTAGTCCTGATAGGTGATGCAATCGTTGTCCGTTTCCGGCGTCGGCGCCTGACCGCTGATCATCGAGATGTAGTTGTCGAGGCTCACGTGCCCCGTGCCGTAGTACTGCTGCACCATCGCGCCTTGCGAAGCCAGCGTCTGCGACAGATAGGGCGCCTTGCTGTTCGCGCCGAAGGTAGTCGCATAGTTCTCGTTTTCGAGCGTGATAACGAAGACGTGCCGGATCTGCTGCTGCCCGGTCACATTGAGCGACGAGGACGACGAGCCGCACGCGGCGACGATAGCGCCAACCAGGGCCGCGCAAACGACCATGAAGAAAGCACGCAACCAACTGCGCTGTGAGATGCGCTGTGACATGTTTTGCCCTTGGGGAATTAGAGTTTTATTCGCGGGCAAACTCTATGCAGCACGTATGACGTTGGCGTGAATCACGCCACATCCCTGCAATATATCGGTCATCCAACACAGCTTATAAGGGGGGTTACGTCAGCTGCGAACCATCGTCCTCATTGCGCGTAACGGCGATGCAAAGCTGCCGCCACCTCGGCGAAACGCGCGCGCAACTCTGGCGGCGCCAGCACGTCGGCCTCGGTGCCGAAACGCAGCAATTCCGCACATGCCTGCCTTACCGAACCGACCGGCAGCGTGACCGTGCGCCAGCCGTCGGCCGGATCCGGCTCGCCGATTTTCGCCGCTGCGCGCGCGAACGGTGAGGTAAAGGCTTCGAGCATCTGCATGCCCCACGGCGACAGGCGCAGCGTTGCCTCGCTCGCATGCATCTCTTCGGACAGACGCTGTGTGCTGTCTTGCCAGTAAGCCGCCAGATCGAAGGCCGGCGGCCGCTCGAAAGTTTCATCGAGCATGCTCAATTCGAGAATGCGCGAAATACGATAAATGCGAATATCCGCGCCGACCCGTCCAACCACATACCAGGCCCCGCTTTTCAGCACAATGCCGAGCGGTTCGATCCGGCGAAATTTTTCGGCTTTCCAGCTCTGATAGCGAATCTGCAGTGGATGCTGCTCCCACACCGCACTGGCGATCAAGGGCAGATTCTCGGGTTGGTCCGCATCGGAGAACCAGGCCGGGGCGTCGAGGTGAAACCGCGAGCGCATGCGCTCCGCGGTCGAGCGCAATTCGACTGGCAGCGCGGCGAGCAACTTGGTTTGCGCCCCGGCCATCACGGCGCCGAGACCCAGTGCCTGCATCGGTCCCGGCAAGCCGGCGAGGAACAGGGCCTCCGCTTCCTGTGACGACAGACCGTTCAGACGCGTGCGGTATCCGTCGAGGAGACGATAGCCGCCTTCCGCGCCACGTTCGCTCTGGACGGGGACGCCCGCAGCGCTCAAGGCGTCGATGTCGCGATAGATCGTGCGCAGGGACACCGCGCATTCGTCGGCGAGCGACTGCGCGGTCACTCGTCCACGCGCTTGCAAGGTCATCAGGATGGAAAGGAGGCGGCTGGCTCTCATACGGATAAGTGTAGCCATACCTGACACAAACTGACAGGTATAGGCGCTTAGGATAGAACACCCGGCGCCAGATGGACGCTGGCTTTTCCCATGAGACGCTCACCCAGAAGGCCCCGCCATGACCACTGACCGCACGATCACGCTGTTCCACTCGCCGCAATGCCGCTCTGTCAGCGCGCTCACGCTACTCGAGGAACTCGGCGCCCCGTATCAGCTGAAGGTGCTCAACATAAAGGCCGGCGAGCAGCGCAAAGCGCCGTATCTCGCGATCAATCCGCTCGGCAAAGTACCGGCGATCCTTCACGGCGACGCGCTGGTCACCGAACAGGTCGCCATCTTCATCTATCTGGCCGACCTGTTTCCTGAAGCGGGCCTCGCGCCGGCGCTCGACGATCCGACGCGCGGGCCGTATCTGCGCTGGCTCGTGTACTACGCGGCATGCTACGAACCGGCACTCGTCGACAAGGCGATGAAGCGCGAACCGGCGCCGCACGCCACCTCGCCGTACGGCGATTTCGATTCGATGCTCGGGACAGTGACAAGCCAGTTGCAGGCGTCGCCCTATTTGCTCGGGGACAAGATGTCCGCTGCGGATATCTTGTGGGGCATCGCGTTGCATTGGGGGATGATGTTCAAGCTGGTGCCGGAGACGCCGGTCGTGCTCGAGTACACCCGGCGCATCTGCTCGCGGCCGAGTTTCGTGCAGGTGAGCGAGCGGGATGTTGCGCTGGCGGCCGAACATGAGGCGGCTGTCAAAGCCGCCGGATGATGCTGGCGGGCGGCCTGCTACGGTGATCAGGGACGCAGTATGCAAGCGTCGGCCTGCTCCGGTGACTCAGGCGGCCGGCCTGCTCCGGTGATCCAGAAACGCGGTATGCGGACGCCAGCCTGCTGGCCGATCGGGCATCCGGTTCAATGCGCGGGGATTTGAGACAATGAGGGCCGCCGGTGAATCTCTTCCCGGGACAACCGGGCGCGGCCCTGGCCTGCCGAGCAGGCGCCGGCCCATTGAACAAGAGATGTTTTCAGGTATGAGCAAGACCGCATTTATTCCCAGCGTCCCCGCGACGTCGGAAGACGACTTTAACGTCTCGGCGACGTCGAAACTGGCTGGGTACCGCCGTTTTTTCGGCGTGCTGAAAGTGGTTCGAACCACCGATGGCCGTGTGCTATTCCCGTTCGACGGCGCGCCGGAACTCGGACCTTACGCGACCAAGCTGGAAGCCGTTGCGGCGGCGCAGGTGTATGGCGAGCACATTGTGACCAGCGACCTTGCGCGTCCGGAGTTGTAAGCGTGGGAGCTTGGCTGGCATCTGGTTGCTTAGGTTGATCGCCTGGATTCGTCACTCAGGTTTGTCATTTGAGGTGGTCACTTCGGGAGCAACAGATGACTCGTCTACGCAAAGTGGGTTCATCGGCCGCGGTCACATGGGCTACGGTTGCGCTGATGGCGGCGTGCTCTCAATCCGGCTTCGCTCAGGACACTGACGCCGATGCCGGTCATCGGGCGCTCGGCAAAGCCGAGGTCGTTCACGCTCAGGTCCGTGTGGCGGCGATCTACCCGGCCACCAACAGCGTCACGCTGCGTGGCCCGCACGGCAATCTGGCGGATGTCGATGTGAATCCTCAGTTGGCCGATGTCAGGAAACTGCGGGTCGGCGACAAGCTGAACGTCGCGTATCAGCAGGCGCTATTGCTTCAAGTCGACAAGGTGAGGACCAAAGGTGTTCGTGAACGCATCGAGACGACGGTGGCGATACCGGCTTCAGCGGGATACGCATCCTCGGCGCATAGAGTCCAGATTGTCGCGACGGTGCTGAAGATAGACCGCAAGAGCCGGGTGGTGACGCTACGTGGGCCGAAGCATCAGCAGGTGCTGAGGGCGGCTGGGAGCATTCCGCTCAATGAGTTGAGAGTCGGAGACAGTGTACGGGCGGAGTTTGTTTCGGCGGCTGCGGTGGAGGTGGTGAGAGAGTGAAATGCGCTACCGAGCCAGAAAGAGGCAAAAAAACGGCCGCCCACGGGCGACCCTTTCTCAGCGTGAAACTGGCAATAGCTGTGTATCTCCGTCACTCCACCGTGACCGACTTGGCCAGGTTCCGCGGCTTATCCACATCCGTGCCTCGCGCACACGCCGTGTGATAGGCCAGTAACTGCAACGGCACCACATGCAGAATCGGCGACAGTAAGCCGTAGTGCTCCGGCATCCGGATCACATGCAGGCCTTCATCATTGACGATCTTCGTATCCGCGTCCGCGAATACATAAAGCTCCCCGCCCCGCGCGCGCACTTCCTGAATATTCGATTTCAGCTTCTCCAGCAGCGCGTCATTCGGCGCCACCGTCACCACCGGCATCGCTTCAGTCACCAGCGCCAGCGGCCCGTGCTTCAACTCACCAGCCGGATACGCTTCCGCGTGAATATAGGAAATCTCCTTGAGCTTTAACGCGCCCTCGAGCGCGATCGGGTAATGCAGGCCACGCCCGAGGAACAACGCATGTTCCTTGCGCGAAAACTCTTCCGACCACGCGATGATCTGCGGCTCCAGCGCCAGCACGCTATTCAACGCTGCCGGCAAGTGGCGCAGCAGTTTCAGGTATTCGGCTTCCTGCTCCTTGCTGACCTGCCCGCGCAGCTTTCCGAGCGTCGCGGCCAGCACGAACAGCGCAACCAGCTGCGTCGTGAACGCTTTGGTCGAGGCCACACCGATCTCGCGACCCGCGTGCGTCAGAAACGACAATTCCGTCTGGCGCACCATCGCGCTCGTGCCGACATTGCACACCGCCAACGTATGTTTATGCCCCAGCGACTGCGCGTGCTTGAGCGCCGCCAGCGTATCGGCCGTTTCGCCCGACTGCGAGATCACCACTACCAGCGACTTCGGATTCGGCACCGACTCGCGATAGCGATATTCGCTGGCAATCTCGACCTGAGTCGGGATCTTGGCAACCGATTCAAGCCAGTACTTCGCGGTCAGTCCCGAGTAGTAGCTCGTGCCACACGCCAGAATCAGCACGCTGTCGATATCCGCGAACACCTTATCGGCGCCCTCGCCGAATAGCGTTGCGTCAAAGGAATCGCCTTGCGGGATCGTGTCGGTAATCGCTCGCGGCTGCTCGAAAATTTCCTTCTGCATGAAGTGACGATACGGGCCGAGTTCGACCGCGCCGCCATACGCCGCGACCTGGCGAACTTCGCGCTGTGCGTCGTAGCCATCGCGATCGGCGATCCGCACGCCTTCGAGCGACAGTTCGCAGACGTCACCCTCTTCCAGGAAGATGAAGCGTTCGGTGCTGCCGGCCAGCGCCAGCGCATCCGAAGCGAGGAAGTTCTCACCGTTGCCGAGCCCCACCACGAGCGGCGAACCTTGCCGCGCACCGACCACCGTATGCGGCTGATCCTTATGCAGCACCGCGATTGCATACGCGCCGTGTAATTGCGTAACTGCTTCACGCACCGAGGCAAACAGATCGCCGCGATACAGGCTGTGAATCAGATGTGCGATAACCTCTGTATCGGTCTGCGAGACAAACGTGTAGCCCTTTCCCCGCAGCATTTCACGCAGCGACTCATAGTTCTCGATGATGCCGTTGTGTACCAATGCGAGCGTGTCTTTCGAGAAGATCGGGTGCGCGTTATCGGTCACCGGCGCGCCGTGTGTCGCCCAGCGCGTATGCGCAATGCCCGTGATGCCTTCGAGATGGTTCTCACGCACCTGCTCGTCCAGATCGGCGACGCGCGCGACGCTGCGAGCGCGACGCGGCCCTTCATTACCGAGTACCGCGACGCCGCACGAATCGTAGCCGCGATACTCGAGGCGACGCAGTCCTTCGATCAGGACGGGGACGATATTACGTTGCGCAACCGCGCCGACAATGCCACACATGGCTTATTCCTTTTCAGTGCCGGGTTTCAGGGAGCGCGCTCCGCGCGCGCGTCACGCCCATCAACTTTTCTTCTTCGTCGGGCGTGCATAGCCCGACTTGCTTGTTTGAGTCTTATCGTTCAGGACGAGCATGTCTTCTTCGACATCCTTCCAGACCGTTGTGCCCGCCGCGATCGTCACGCCACGCTTCACGCGCACTGGCGCCACGAGTTGCGTGTCCGAGCCGACGAACACGTCGTCTTCGATGATCGTGCGGAATTTGTTCGCGCCGTCGTAGTTACAGGTGATGGTACCCGCGCCGATATTCACTCGCGCCCCGATATCCGCGTCGCCGATATAGGTAAGATGGTTCGCCTTCGAGCCACGACCGAGCACCGCGTTCTTCACCTCGACGAAGTTGCCGACGTGCGACTCGTCCTGCAATGACGCACCCGGGCGCAGCCGTGCATAGGGGCCGAGCACGACGTTCGCACCGACTTCGGCGCCTTCGATATGCGTGAATGCGTCGACGCGCGTACCGGCGCCGATCGTCGCATCGCGGATCACGCAATTCGGCCCGACTGTGACGTTATCGGCCAACGTGACGCGGCCTTCAAACACGCAGTTCACGTCGATCGAAACGTCACGGCCGCATTCGAGCGTGCCACGCACGTCGAGGCGAGCCGGATCGGCAAGCGTCACGCCGGCCACCAACAGCGCTTCGGCGACATTGTGCTGATGAATCCGTTCGAGCTCGGCAAGCTGCTGCTTGCTGTTCACGCCGAGCGTTTCCCATTCTTCGTCAGGCTGGGTAGTGACGACTTCGAGCCCTGCCTCAATCGCCATCTCGACAGCGTCGGTCAGGTAGAACTCGCCTTGCGCGTTGTCGTTCTTCAATGCCGCAAGCCAACCGGCGAGGCGCTCGGTCGGCGCGACGATGATGCCCGTGTTGATCTCGGCGATCTTGAGCTGCTCGGGCGTCGCGTCTTTCTGTTCGACGATGCGCGACACCTTGCCGTGCTGATCGCGCACGATGCGGCCATAGCCACTGGGGTCCTCGAGCGTGACGGTGAGCACGCCGTAGCCGCCCTGGCCCGCGCGATCGGTCAGCGCCTGCAGCGTGCTGGCGCGCGTGAGCGGCACGTCGCCGTATAGCACCAGCGTGGGTTGGGACGGATCGAGCAGTGGCAGCGCCTGCTGCACTGCGTGGCCTGTGCCGAGTTGCTGCTCCTGCGCGGCGAACTGGACGTCGGGTGCCGCTACCGCTTGCCGCACAGCTTCGGCGCCATGACCGACCACCACGACCAGGCGCGTGGGGTTGAGCGCGCGGGCGGTGTCGATAACATGAGCGAGGAGTGGCCGGCCAGCCAGGGGATGGAGCACCTTGGGAAGCGCGGACCGCATACGCTTACCGGTGCCTGCCGCCAAAATCACAATGTTCATGGCGTCGACAATCAGACGAGTTTGGAGCCGACGATTCTATCATGCAGCCTATGACGACAAAGGCCGCTCGCGCGGCCTTCCAGCGGGCAAAAATGCGCGAAATCGCACATTTTCCACGCGTTTTCTGCGGGTTTCCACGCCTCTTACATGTCGTCGAACTGGACGATCGAGATCGATTTCGCTCCGTTGAGTGGCGCGCCCTCGCCGATATCGGTCGAACACGGCTCTTCGTCGAAGGCAATGTCGCCTTGCGGATCGACCTCACCCGTGGCGCGCAGACCGGCAAACGGGAACAGCTTGTGATCCATCAGGTGTGACGGCACGATGTTCGACAACGCATTGAACATATTCTCGACGCGGCCAGGAAAGCGCTTCTCCCAATCACGGATCAGCGCCTTCATTTCAGCGCGTTTCAGATTCGGCTGGCTACCGCACAGATTGCACGGAATGATTGGAAATTCACGCAGTGCCGCGTATTTTTCCAGATCGGTTTCCTTCACGTACGCGAGCGGGCGGATCACGATGTTCTTGCCGTCGTCCGATTGCAGCTTGGGCGGCATGCCCTTCAGCTTGCCGCCGTAGAACATGTTCAGCAACAGCGTTTGCAGGATGTCGTCGCGATGATGGCCGAGCGCGATCTTGGTCGCGCCGAGTTCGCCCGCCACACGGTACAGAATGCCGCGACGCAGCCGCGAGCACAGCGAGCAGGTCGTCTTGCCCTCCGGCACCAGCCGCTTGACGATGCTGTACGTGTCCTGATTCTCGATGTGAAACGGAATGTCGAGTTGTTTCAGGTACTCGGGCAGCACATGCTCCGGAAAACCCGGCTGCTTCTGGTCGAGGTTCACCGCGACGATGTCGAAGTTGATCGGCGCGCGTTCGCGCAGCCGCATCAGGATTTCGAGCATCGCGTAGCTATCCTTGCCGCCCGACAGGCAGACCATCACCTTGTCACCTTCCTCGATCATGTTGAAGTCGACGATCGCCTCACCGACCTGGCGCGCGAGCCGCTTGAACAGCTTGTTGTTCTCGTAGGCTTCTTTCTGCTCGCGGCGCGTGAGCGGCGCTTTGCCCGCCGAGGCGTGCGCGGCGGGCGCCGCGCCAGGAGTCGCGGCGTCGTTCAGGATTTCCTGAGCATTCATGGCTCAATCCTCTTTGATACGGAAGACTTCGACGCCCACCGCGTCGCAGTCGGGATAAACGTCCGGTTTTTCGGTCGACACACACACGGCGCGCACCTGCGGATGATCGAGGAGTGCCTTGACGAGGTCGTCGCAGAGCGTTTCCTGCAAGTGGATATGACCTTGCTCGACACGACGCGCGATGGTCGAACGCATGAAATCGTAGTCGACGACTTCGTTCAATTTGTCCTGAACCGGCGTGGACAGCGCGAGCGGCACGAACAGTTCGACGTTGATCACGACGCGCTGTTCGCCGCGCTTTTCGAAGTCGTGCACGCCAATGTTGATGTGCACTTCGTAATTGCGCAGAAAGAGCCGGCGGCAATCGGCGAGCCGGGGATGCGAAAGAGCGGCAAACATGTTCGTTCCAGTCGAAAAAAGCGTGCGGAGCACGCAAAGGGGCACTTCAACGCGTGGGCAGCCGCCGGTTCGAGCCGGCAACAAGCACGCGCGCTGTTCAGGCGCCCGTCAAAAACATTACGTCGCGCGGCAGGGGCACCAGGTGCTGCCCGCCGTCGACCACCAGCGTCGTTCCGGTGACGCCCGCTGCATCGGCGAGATACAGCGCGGCGGCGACAATATCCTCCGGCCGCGACGCGCGGCCCAAAGGCGTAGCTCGGTGAGCTTCTTCAAAACCTGCCGGCGTCTGATCGGCGGATTGCATCGTCAGGCCGGGCGCGAGCCCCACCACGCGCACTTTCGGCGCCAAAGCCTGCGCTAATGCGACCGTCGCCGTCTGCAACGCGGCCTTCGACAGCGTGTAGGACAGGTAGTCCGGATTCATGTTGTACAGCTTCTGGTCCAGCACATTGATCACGACTCCGCGCAGGCTCTCGTCGGTGCGCGCCGCCTCAGGCGTGGCCTCGAACAGCATACGCGCCAGCACGAGCGGTGCGCCGAGATTCATCGCGGTCAGCTTCAGCAAAAGGTCATAACCGACGTTGAGCGCCGTGTCTTCTTCGAAGCGCGACGCATTGTTGACGATACACGCCGGGCGGCCCAGCGCGGCAATGCAGGCAGCCATGAGCCGCTTAACCTGGGCCTCGTCGCCCAATTCCGCGTGTAAAGCCACCGCCCGGCGGCCCAAAGCGAGGATTTCGGCGACCACTTCGTCCGCCTCCTCCCGCGACGCGCCGTAATGGACCGCTACGTCCCAGCCGCGCGCGGCGAAGCCGAGCGCGAGCGCCCGCCCAATGCGGCGGGCGGCGCCGGTAATCAGCACGATGCGCGGCGTTTCAGGCGCGCGGGCGGCGGCGGTGTCCAGAGAGGCGGTCATTTACAATGCGGGGATGAATCCGAAAGCTCACCAACCCGACAGTTTACCTGCTCCCGGCCCGAGCGCGCTTGCGCAGTCCGAAGCGCTGGTCGCGCAGATCCGCTCGGAGCTCGAAACGGCAGGCGGCTGGCTGCCGTTCGACCGCTACATGGAACGCGCGCTTTACGCGCCGGGACTCGGCTATTACAGCGGTGGCGCCCGCAAATTCGGCCTGCGCGGCGACGACGGCAGCGATTTCGTGACAGCGCCTGAAATGTCGCCGCTGTTCGCCACGACGCTGGCGCGCCCGCTCGCCGAAGCCTTGCAGGCGAGCGGCACGCGCGACGTGATGGAATTCGGCGCCGGGACGGGCAAACTGGCTGCGGGTTTGCTGAACGCCCTCGACGCGCTGGGCGTCGAATTCGACAGCTACTCGATCGTGGACTTGTCGGGTGAATTACGTGAGCGCCAACGCGAGACGATCGAAGCCGCCGCACCGGAACTGGCCACGAAGGTGCGCTGGCTGGACGCATTGCCTGAGCGATTCGACGGTGTGGTGATCGGCAACGAGGTGCTGGACGCGATGCCCGTGCGGCTTTTCGCCTTTACTGGCGGCGCCTGGCACGAACGCGGCGTGGTGTGGCGCGATGAGACTTTTGCGTTCGACGACCGTCTGGTGTCAGCGGCTGCGGACAATGCGTTTCTGGCTGAGATCGAAACTGCCGGCGAAGACTACGTGACCGAGACGCACGACGCCGCCAAAGCGTTTACGCAGACCATCTGCACGATGCTCACGCGTGGGGCGGCGTTCTTCATCGATTATGGTTTTCCGCGTCACGAGTACTACCATGAGCAGCGCGCGCAGGGCACGTTGATGTGCCATTACCGGCACCGGGCGCATGGCGATCCGTTTGTTTATCCGGGTTTGCAGGACATTACTGCACACGTGGAATTTACCGGCATTGCCGAAGCCGGAGTCGAGACTGGCGCGGATTTATTGGGCTTCACTTCGCAAGCGCGGTTCTTCTTGAATGCGGGCATTACCGAGGCGTTGTCGGCGCTCGATCCAACGGACACGGCGAGGTTTTTGCCCGCGGCGAATGCGGTGCAGAAGTTGTTGTCCGAGGCGGAGATGGGCGAGCTGTTCAAGGTGATCGCGTTTTCGCGCGGGCTGGATGACACGCTGCAGGCGTTTTCCAGCGGCGACCGGTCACATACGCTGTGATTTCCTGCCTTAAGGATTTGCGATGATCCGCTGGCTGTTGACTACGTTTGTTGCGGTGGCGGTGTTGTCGGCCTGCTGGCCGTGGCTCAGGAAGATCGGAATTGGGCGGATGCCCGGTGATGTGACATTGCGCCTCTTCGGGCGGGAGTATCCGTTTCCGTTCATGTCGACGCTTGTGCTTTCTATGGTGTTGTCGATTGTTGCCAGGGTTTTGTAGGTGGGGTTTTTGCCAGCGCGGCGCTTTTGTCTGGTTGCCTGCGGTGTTGGCCTTTCCTTGAATTCTTATTGGTCTATTAGCGTTGCCCCTGTGCGGGGCGGCACTTACTTCTCTTTGCCGGCCGCAAAGAGAAGTAAGCAAGAGAAAGCGGCTCAAACCGCTAATTCTTAAGCGGGTCCCCCGCACAGTCGCGGTAGTGGTGCATCTGGAATCTGTGCCCTCGCACCTTCGACCTTGGTGATAAGGCCGTCATACTTCCGGCGGCGCTGCGCGCGCCGAAGGGTCCTTCATAAAACTGCTGGTTACGCTTTCATTGACGCAGCGTGCATAGCTCCTGACTCGTTAGGGCATCTCCGCAGCAGGCGCAACTGCAACTGCTGCGGTGACCGCGCAGCGAATGCGCCGCGTCGATATTTCACTCGAAGTAGGGGTTCGCCAATGAGCGCGGGAGCGCCTCGCCGAGTCGAAGCCGATGCCCCCCCGCACCCAAACGAAGCCCCCGATTTCCTTGGCAGACCCATCCGCGACGCGCGCAGTGCGGAGTGGGAGCTGATGACTCCTTTGTCGCTACGGCTGAAGCCGCGAGGGCACAGATTCCAGATGCACCACTACCGCAACTGTGCGGGGGACCCGCTTAAGAATTAGCGGTTTGAGCCGCTTTCTCTTGCTTACTTCTCTTTGCGGCCGGCAAAGAGAAGTAAGTGCCCGCCCCGCACAGGGGCAACGCTAATAAACCAATAAGAAAACAAGGAAAGGCCGACACCGTAGGCACACAGACAAACCCAAACCCTCACACAAGAACCACTTCCACAGCGCGAACGCGCTCCTGATGCACTGCATCCTTAATCCCCGCAGGCGAGTCAGCGAGCCGCTTAGCCACAGCCCCAGCATCGACACCTCGCGCAGCGATCAGCGCAACCCTCAACCGCTCAGCCTGCGGATACTCCCGCATCTCAAACCCAAGCCGCCCACGAGCATCCGCCTCGCAAGCCTGCAAGGCTTCAGCAAACCGCGCCGGTTTCCGGATAGCATCGCTGCGCTCAAGCAGCCTCACCAACGCGGCAGCGCCCATCTCCATCACGCGATGAATATTCCCATGCTCCCGCGCCACCAGCAGCGCAAGGTCGCGGCACTCATTCGGCACGCGCAACCGCTCGCATAACGGCTTCAGCAAATCCACGCTGCGCCCCTCATGCCCGATATGCCGCGGCAACACATCATCCGGTGTCGTCGCTTTGCCCAAGTCATGCGTCAAAGCCGCGAACCGAACCGGCAACGCGTACCCCTGTTGCGCAGCATGGTCGAGCACCATCATCACATGTACGCCCGTATCCACTTCGGGATGGTAATCAGCCCGCTGCGGCACGCCGAACAATGCGTCGATTTCCGGCAGGATTCGCACCAACGCGCCGCATTCCCGCAGCACCTCGAACATGCGGGACGGCTTCTTCTCCATCAATCCGCGTGACACTTCCTGCCATACCCGCTCAGCCACCAGCGCATCCACTTCACCGTCGGCCACCATCTTGCGCATCAACGTCATCGTCTCCGGCGCAACGGCGAAATCGACGAAGCGTGCCGCGAACCGCGCAATTCGCAAAATCCGCACAGGGTCTTCGAGAAACGCATCGCTAACGTGACGGAAGAGTCGTGCCTGCAAATCACCCTGACCATTGAACGGATCGATCACCGGGCCGGTCAGTTCGCCGTCCGGGCACACCTCGCGCGCCATCGCGTTGATCGTCAGGTCGCGGCGAGCGAGGTCCTCTTCGAGCGTCACGTCCGGTGCGTAGAAGAACTGGAAGCCGTGATAACCCGCTGCCGTCTTGCGCTCGGTGCGCGCGAGCGCGTATTCCTCGTGAGTCTGCGGGTGCAGGAACACCGGGAAATCCTTGCCCACCGGACGATAACCCTGCGCCACCATCTGTTCAGGAGTCGCGCCAACCACCACGTAATCACGGTCCTGCACCGGGACGCCCAGTAACTCGTCGCGGATGGCTCCGCCTACCGCGTAGATATTCATGGGCATACGTCTTGATAGGGAATCGTGTGCGTTTCCCGAAGCGCGTCGTCGATCCACGCCTTCACCGCCGGCAGCGCCGTCACGCGATCCATGTAGGCCGCAGAGGCTTCCGATAGCGCGGGCCGCCACGTTTTGAAGCGCATCACAACCGGCGCATACATCGCGTCGGCAATGCTGAACTCGCCGAACAGGAAGGGGCCGCCATATGTGTCGAGACAGTTGCACCAGATCGCCTCAATACGCGCGATATCGGCCAGCGCCCCCGGCGTGGCGTTCTTGCCAGGAAACGATGCGCGAATGTTCATCCACATGTTCGAGCGCAGGTCGCCGAAACCCGAATGCATCTCGGCACTCACGCTGCGCGCGTGGCTGCGCGCCATCGGGTCGCGCGGCCAAAGCGCATGTTGCGGGAAACGCTCGGCCAGCGTCTCGGCAATCGCCAGTGAATCCCAGGTGGCCGATCTGTCTTCGCTAATCAAACAGGGCACTTTGCCCGGACCCGTCGGCGCGTGCGCCAGGATCGCTGGTTTCGTGCTGGGTACATACAGGTGAATCAGCACCTCTTCGAACGGAATGCCGAAATGTTTGAATAGCAGCCACGGACGCATCGACCATGACGAATAGTTTTTGTCACCGATAAGCAGCTTCATGCTTCGTATAAAGGGAAGTTGAAAAAAGGTTCAGCGCCCCGCGTTGGCGCGAAACGTGTCGAAGCGTGAGCGCGCCGATGCGCCGGTCAGATATACGGACGCGATCGCTTCGATGCTGGCGGGTTCGATGCCGAGTTCAGGCGCAAGCGGTCCGCTCAACACGTTGTCGACTTTCATCGAATCGAGATTGTCGCGCGAGATCACCGGTTCGCCCGGCGCCATTTCAAACGTCAGCGCTTGCAGGCGCGCCAATGCTTCCGGCAGCCGAATGATCCGCGCATGCCGGCCAATTACATCGCCGCAATACTTCACGAGGTCTTCGAGTGTATAGACGGTCGGGCCACCGAGTTCGTAGGTATGGCCGCTGGCCGCATCGAGATCGAGCACGTTACAGATTGCTTTTGCCACGTCGCCGACATACACCGGCTGGAATTTCGCATCCGGCATGGCAAGTGGAATCACCGGAAACATCCGCTGCAGGAACGCAAACTTGTTGAGGAACTGGTCTTCGGGCCCGAACACCACGGACGGCCGGAAAATCGTCCACGCCAGGTTCGCCGCATGCACGGCTTTTTCGCCGTCACCCTTCGAGCGCGAATACATGCTCGGCCCGTTCGAGTCGGCGCCGAGCGCGCTGATATGAATCAGCCGATGCACGCCCTTGCCTTCGCAAGCCGCAACAATTCTGGTCGGCAATTCGACGTGCGCGCGCGCGAATTCCGGACCATAGGGTGTGCCACGTTTGCCATGCAGCGTGGCAACGAGGTTGATCACGCAATCTGCGCCTTCCACGAAACGCGCGAGCTGCACCGGATCGAACACGTCGGCTTCGATCACATCGATGGGCAACAGGGTGAGATGGCGGGCGTTGTAGCGGCGCCGGGTGGCGATGCGCACGTCTTTACCCATTTCAACGAGGGCGTTGACGAGATGGCTGCCGATAAAACCGGAACCGCCGATGATCGCAACGGCTTTATGTCGCATTTTTCGACTCCCTGGTGGAAGCCGCGGCAACGGCTGGCGTGGCACACCGCCGCATCATGAATGACGCGACGGCGGCACGGCGCTTACGGTGCGATGTAACCCAGACGCGCCTTCAGCGATTGCGGACGGCCTTCGAACAACGCCGCGTAGTAGACCGTATTGGACAACACATTCTTGACGTAATCGCGCGTTTCCTGGAACGGAATCGACTCAGCGAAGATCGCGCCTTCAACCGGGCGCTGCAACGATTGCCGCCAGTTGCGCGGACGGCCGGGACCGGCGTTGTAACCGGCGGTGGCCAGCACGGCCGATCCGTCGAACTGATTGTAGATCATCGACAGATAATTCGTGCCAAGCAGGATGTTGGTGTTGATGTCGTTCATCTGCTCGCGCGAGATCGGGCCGAGCCCGATCTTCTTCGCCACCAGTTGCGCGGTGCCCGGCATCAGCTGCATCAAACCGCTCGCGCCGACTTCCGAGCGCGCGTTCATGATGAAGCGCGACTCCTGGCGAATCAGCCCGTACGCCCATTCCACATCCAGCCCATTCGACTGCGCATCGCGCTCAACGATATCCTTGAACGGCGACAGATAGCGCAGCGAGAAGTCGTGCTCGGTCTTCGTGCGGTCCGCCGTGTTGACGGTGCGGTCATACAACTGGATACGGCGCGCGTATTCGGCTGCGGCGATCAGTTGCCGGTCGCTCATATTGCGCAGCGGCCAGTTCCATTCGCGATTGCCTTCGAGCCGCAGATTCAGTGCGTAGAACCGTTGCGCCAGATCGAAGCCCGGTGTGTTGCCGGCCTGCTGGACTTCGGCGTCGCTCACCGTCGTTTTCGGCGGCACGGTAATCTTCTGGCCGAGCTCTTCCGAAGCCAGTTGGCCGTAGAAGTTGAAGCCCTGCGAGATCGACTCGAATTCCTGGTTGGCCGTGGCCGTGTCGCCGGCTTGCTTGAGCGCACGGGCATGCCAGTACACCCACGACGGCTGATTGCGCAGCGCCGCGGGCATCTGTTCGATCGACCAGCGCACCATTGTCCAATCGCCCGCGAGCAGCGCAGTGCGGGTGCGCCATTCGTACGCCGGGTTAGACAACGGCGCATTGACCGAGAGCCGGTACCAGTCCACCGCGCTCGGCATCTGCTTGGCGGCGGCCTGATAGGCGATCGTGCCCCAGCCAATTGCACGCTCGGGCGAGCTCAGCGACGGCGCCACCGAAGCAAACGTGGCCGCGGCCATGGCCGGATCGTTGCGCGCCATGCGCGTGATCGCGAGCAACGCGAGTTGGTGCGACTGCGTATCCGGACCGACGCCACGCGCCAGCAGCAAAGGCGGCGTACTCGTGGCCTGGTTGAACAGCACCGGGTCGGGCGGCTGATTGCTGAGTGCATCGACGAGCTTGCTGCCCGTGCTGGTGTAGTTCTGTTCGTACGCGAGACGGATCTGTTGCCACACGTCGTCGGAACTGAATTGCTGGTTGACCGCCAGCGAGGTGATCAGATCGACACAACCGTCGCCGTACCACTTCGGATCGACCAGCAGTGCACGCGCCTCCGCCGCGACGTTTTCACCACGCGCGGCGCGCGATTCGAGCGCGTAGCACTTCACCTGCGTATCGTCATTCAACACGAAACGCGCGTATTGCTGATCGAAGTTGCGCCAATCGTGACGCGCACCGAGTACGGTGAGGTAGTCGTTGCGCATGCGGTCGGCGATCGCCTGCCCGTCGTACTTCTGCAGGAACGCCAGCACCGGCGCATCCGGCGCGTCGATGCGCGCATGGCCGCTGGAATCGAACAACTGCGGCTTGATCTGGAAGTACTCCAGATACGAAGGTGCCGGGTAGCTGGGGATCATGCTCGCCAGTTGCGCTGCGCGTGCCGCGTCATTAGTGCGGGCGGCTTCGCGAAGCTGGACGAAGGTCTGGTCGTCGTTCGTGAGTTGCGAAAGGGGAATGGGCTTGACGGCCGAGGCCGTGCTGCACGCGACGAGTGCCGCAGCGGCAAGCGCCAGGCCGGCCGCGCGATATACTCGATAGAGGCGTTTTGACATCGTTGTTTCTGGAGCGCGAATTGAACCCAAGCATAGCATGCAACCCCGTCGCAGAATCGAAAAAGGCACTGCGTCGAATGCTATTGGAAGCAAGGCTACAAGCGGCTTCCGAGCCGGCGCACAGCGCTGCGCTCAACCGTCGCATTCTCGATGCGTTGACGCACTATGGCGTGAGCAGCGTGGGGTTCTATTGGCCGCTGGCGGGCGAATTCGATGCGCGCGCCGCGATTGCGATCTGGCTCGCGGCCGAGGCGCAACGCGAAGCGAGCCTGCCGATTGTCAAGGAACGTGGCGTGCCACTCGAATTCCACGCGTGGGCGCCGGATACGCCGATGAAGATCGGCCATCACAAGATCGCCGAGCCCGCCTCAGGGCGCGTAGTGGTTCCCGACCTGCTATTCGTGCCGTGCGTCGGCTTCGACGCCGACGGCTTCCGCCTGGGCTACGGCGGCGGCTACTACGACCGCACGCTGGCTGCATGGCCGGGTGGGAAGAAACCGGTCACGGTTGGTATCGCCTATGAAGCATGCCGCACGGACGCGTTGCAGCGTGAAGCTCACGACATCCCGCTCGATCTGATCGTGACGGAAGCCAGCCTCTATCCACACCCGGCGGATTAAGCGTTCGAACGGCGCCGTGGGGGGCATCCCTCATCGGCCGCCGAGACCTGCCCCTGTTATAAAGACGCCGCCGCGCGAGCGGCCGTGTCGTACAGTCCGGACGCATTGCGCATCAGTTGCGCCGCCTCGCCGATCTGCTCATTGGTCAGGCCGCTTTCCTTCAGCGTCGAAATCAGGCAGCTCTCGCGCACCTCGCGGTACTTCAGACAAAGCTCGCGGCCCGCATCGGTGGCCGAGAAGAACACTTCCTTGCCGGTCTTTTCGCTTTTTACATACCCTCTAGCTACGAGCTTCTTCAACGCGTAAGTGGCGACGTGCGTGTCTTCGATGTTCAGCACGAAGCAGATGTCCGCCAGCTTCTTGCGCCGCTCGCGATGGCTGACGTGGTGCAGCAGCGAGACTTCGATCGCGGTCATGTCCTTTTCGCCGGCGGCCGACATGCAACGCACCATCCAGCGGTTGAATGCATTGCCCGCCATGATGAGCGCGTACTCCAGTTCGGATAGCTCCGCGCTTGTGTCAGACACGAGATGTTCCGAGGACACAATCTTGGTGGGATGGCGCGACATGGTGAAGATTCTCGAGAAACAGGATGGGAAGGTGTCGGGAGTGTACGACGAGCGGCCCATTCCCGGGAGCCTGGCGAAAACGCTTATATATAAATTGTTGATATTTTATTGATAATGTACGCTTCAAACTTCGCGTACCCGATGCCGATAACTATCCATCGGGTCCGATATGCTCGACATTTCCGACTCGATCTGGGCCATTAAGCGATGAGCCAACCAAGAATCTTTCCGCTCGGCGACACCGCGCTAGTCTGCGAGGCGCCTGCGCCTGCCACGCTGGACTGCCAGCGGCGCGTGTGGGCGGCCGCCGAAGTTGCGCGCGACTGGCCGCATGTGCTGGAGGTCGTGCCGGGCATGAACAATCTGACGCTCGTGTTCGATCCGCTCGAGGCCGACCGCGAAACGCTGATGAGCCATCTGCAAGCGGCCTGGAACAGGGTGAGCGACGTTCCCGCACCCGGCCGCGAAGTCGAAATCCCGGTGCAATACGGCGGCGAGTTCGGCCCGGACCTGCAAGTGGTCGCCAATCACACCGGCCTGAGCGTGCGTGAAGTGGTGCAACGTCATGCGGACGGCGAGTACGTGGTGTTTTTCCTCGGCTTCCAGCCGGGCTTCGCCTATATGGGCGGGCTCAATGAAGCCCTGCATACGCCGCGCCGTTCGTCGCCGCGCCTGGAAGTGCCGGCCGGTTCGGTCGGTATCGGTGGTGAGCAGACCGGCATTTATCCGGCAACCTCCCCTGGCGGCTGGCAATTGATCGGCCGCACCGAACTGCCGCTGTTCGATCCGGCTCGCCGTCCGCCCACGCTGTTGCAACCGGGCGACCGGGTGCGCTTCACCGTCGCGGGGATACACGCATGATCGATGTGATTCGCGCGGGCCTGCTGACCACGATTCAGGATCTTGGCCGTCACGGCTACCGGCACCTCGGCGTTGCGATGGGTGGCGCGCTCGACCGTCTGTCGCTCGAGGTCGGCAACCGGCTGGTCGGCAACCGGCCCGATGCGGCCGGCCTTGAAATTACCTTCGGCCCGACCGTGCTGCGCTTTTTGCGCGCTACACGCGTGGCCATCACCGGCACCGAATTCGGCGCGACCCTCGACGGCAAACCGGTCTACTCGTGGTGGAGCCTGCCGGTGCAGGCCGGCCAGGAGCTGGTGCTGAACGCGGCCAAACGCGGTATGCGCGGCTATGTCTGCATCGCCGGCGGCATCGACGTTTTGCCGATGCTCGGCTCGCGCAGCACCGATCTCGCGGGCCATTTCGGTGGACTCGGCGGCCGGGCGCTGCGCGACGGCGATCGCCTGCCGGTCGGCGCGCCGCTGCAACGCGGCCACATCGGCTTTACTCCAGACGCGCCCGAGTTCGGCGTGAAGGCGCCCGCCTGGTGCAAGTTCGTGCTGGTTCACGAACCGCTGCGGCGCGGCCGGCATCCGTCCGGCGTGCCGTGGGCCGTGCCGATCCGCGTGCTGCAAGGCCCCGAATACAACAGCTTCACCGAAAAAACGCACGAATCGTTCTGGTCCGATGAATGGTTGGTCACACCGAACAGCAATCGCATGGGTTACCGCCTCGCCGGTGCTGAGCTGAAGCGCACCCAGAAAAGCGATCTGCTCTCGCACGCGGTGTTGCCCGGCACGATTCAGGTCCCGCCGAACGGCCAGCCGATCGTGCTGATGAGCGATGCACAGACCACCGGCGGCTATCCGAAGATCGGCGCCGTGATCCAGGCCGATCTATGGAAACTCGCGCAGGTTCGACTCAACGCCGCCATTCGCTTCATCCCGACGACGCCCTATGAGGCTCGCCAGGCTTTACTGGAAGAACGCACGTATTTGCGGCAGATCGACGCCGCGATTGCCATGCACGAAGAACGCTGCGCGCGCCAGCCGGCGGCCGCAGCGCTGTGACACTAAGTAGGAGAACACCATGGAAATCGATTTGAACGCCGACCTCGGCGAAGGCTGTGGCTCAGACGAGGCGCTGCTCGACCTCGTCAGCTCGGCCAACATCGCGTGCGGCTGGCACGCGGGCGGCGCCAACGCCATGCGCGACTGCGTGCGCTGGGCGGTGCAAAAAGGTGTGTCGATCGGCGCGCATCCAAGCTTTAACGATCCTGAGAATTTTGGCCGCAAGGAAATGGACCTGCCGGTCAACGACATCTACGCGGGCGTGCTGTATCAGCTCGGCGCACTGTCGGCGATTGCGCAGGCCGAGGGCGGCCGCATCGCGCACGTCAAGCCGCACGGTGCGCTCTACAACCAGGCTGCGCGCGACGCGAAGATCGCCGACGCGATCGTCTCGGCGGTCCACGATTTCGACCCGTCGGTGGCGGTGTTCGCGCTCGCCAACAGCGGGCTCGTGACGGCCGCACGCGAAGCGGGCCTGACTGCCGTCGAAGAAGTATTCGCCGACCGCGGCTATCGCGCCGACGGGTCGCTCGTCCCGCGCAAGGAGCCGGGTGCGCTGCTCGACGACGAAGACGTGGTACTGGAACGCACGCTCTCCATGGTGCGCGAGCGCCGCGTGCAAGCCGTCGACGGACACTGGGTGCCGCTCAATGCGCAAACCATCTGCCTGCACGGCGACGGGCCGCATGCGCTGGCATTCGCGCGACGCATCCGCAGCGCACTGCAGGATGCCGGCATTGAAGTTCACGCGGCCGGCGCCGCGAGCGTCTGATCCAAGCGCCGACCAACGCGAGCCGGACAGCGCGAATCAACCGTTGCCCAACCCAGAACGCCCCGCTTCATGCGGGGCGTTTGCCAGGTGCAGGACGTATTGCAATACCGCAGTGAGTAGAGCAGACGTAAGTGCAAATGCAGGTGTAGTCGAAGCAAGGCGGCCATCAAGAGCCGCGGCAAAAAGACGGCGCATGGGTAACCGGGCGCCGGCCCACGTTAGCCGCCACAAGCGGCAAGGTTGAAACCCTGTTTGGAGATCCAGATGCAGACAACAGTCAGTCTATGGCCGCTCATTGGCGTGGCCGTCATCATCGTCGGCTTTTTATTACGGTTCAATCCGATGCTGATCGTGGCGGTTGCCGCGATCGTCACGGGTCTGGCCGCGCACTTCCCGCCCGAAAAGATCCTCGCTGAAATCGGCACCGGCTTCATCAAGACCCGCAATATCCCGCTGATCATCCTGCTGCCGCTGGCGGTGATCGGCCTGCTGGAACGGCATGGCCTGCGCGAGCGTGCGCAAGCGTGGATCGGTGGCATCAAGGCCGCAACCGCAGGGCGTTTGCTGATCGTCTACCTGCTGGTGCGGGAACTGACCGCCGCTGTCGGCCTGACCGGTCTCGGCGGCCATCCGCAAATGGTGCGTCCGCTGATCGCGCCGATGGCCGAGGGCGCGACTGAAACCCGCTTCGGCAAGATCAGCGACGCGGTCCGCTTCAAGCTGCGCGCCTACTCCGCGGCAACCGACAACGTCGGCCTGTTCTTCGGTGAAGACATCTTCGTCGCATTCGGTGCGATCGTGCTGATGACGACCTTCCTGAAAGAAGCCGGCATCGTCGTCGAGCCGATTCACGTGGCCGTCTGGGGCATTCCGACCGCGATCTGCGCATTCATCGTTCACGGCTTCCGTCTGTATCTGCTCGACCGCAGGCTCGAACGCGAATTGCGCGGCAATGCAACTGCCAATGCCGCGGCTGTTTCGCCGACGCAATCCGCCGCAGGAGACAAAGCATGACGCTCACGATTACCTATCTGTTCTGGTTGCTGGGCGTGGTGCTGCTCATCATCGGCGGCATGATCGTCACGGACAAGGAACACCCGCGCCGTTTCACCGCCGGCGGTTTCTGGATCCTTTACGCGCTGATCTTCCTGATCGGCGACAAGCTGCCGCCCTCGGTGGTCGGCGTGCTGGTGATCGTGATGGCGTTGATTGCGGGCTTCGGCGGCGTGACCGCGGCCAAGCCGAAACTGCTATCGCTCGAAGCGCGTATGGCCAGCGCCGCGCGTCTGCGCAACAAGCTGTTCGTGCCCGCGCTGACGATTCCGGTCGTCACCGTGATCATTACGCTGTCGGCCAGCCATCTGATCTTCGGCGGCATGCCGCTGATCGAGAAGGCTAACGTCACGCTGATCGGCTTCGGGATCGGCTGCGTGATCGCACTGGCGATTGCCTGCGTGATGACACGCGATACCGTCGGCCAGTCGATGAAAGAGGCGCGCCGCCTGGTCGATGCGTTGTCATGGGCCGCGGTGCTGCCGCAGATGCTCGGCATGCTCGGCCTCGTGTTCTCGGACGCCGGTGTCGGCAAGGCGGTGGCGCACGTGACCACGGCCTACATCAGCCTTGACTACCGGTTTGTCGCGGTGGCCGTGTACTGCATCGGCATGGCGCTGTTCACGATGGTGATGGGCAACGGCTTCGCCGCGTTCCCGGTGATGACAGGCGGTGTCGGCGTGCCGATTCTGGTGGGCGTATTTCACGGCAATCCTGCGGTGATGGTCGCGATCGGCATGTTCTCCGGCTACTGCGGCACGCTGATGACGCCGATGGCCGCGAACTTCAACATGGTGCCCGCCGCGCTGCTGGAACTGCCCGATAAGAATGCGGTGATCAAGGTGCAGGTGCCCACCGCGCTGACCTTGCTGGTTGTGAATATTTTCCTGCTGAATTTCCTGATGTTCTTGTAGGAATCTTGACTCACCGCTTCGGCGAACATAGACGAACCACGCGTTCGAATATGCGGGCTGAAGCGGTGCGGCGCGCTCATGAACCGGTCATACACATCCGCACGCGGCAAACAGACGCCGCAGATTTAGGATGCGTCCGATCGTCAGGAAAGGGGCCGGAACATAAGCTGGTGGATGGTCTCCCCATCCACATACGCTGGCGGCACGTGCAACGCGCGCCGCCAGCGCTCTCCAGCAGGTCCCTCATGGAACACCCATCCCACCCTGACACCGCGCATCCCAATGCGCCGCCCTCAACCTATCTCTCCTCGCTGATCGACGCCGCGCTCGAAGCACACCAGGCCGGCCAGTTCGATGTCGCCGAACCGTTCTATCGCGAAGCGCTCGCGCTCGATCCTGCTCACGCCAAAGCGTTGCACTACTTCGGCGTGCTGCAACATCAGCGAGGCGACCACGTCTTCGCCGCCGAATTGATGAGCGAAGCGCTCAAACTCGATCGCACCGACGCCGTCTGCTGGAGCAACCGCGGCCTCGTGGCTGCTGCGCTCGGCCATTCCAACGAAGCAATGATCTGCTATGACCAGGCGTTGCAGTTGCAGCCCGATTTCGCCGACGCACGCAACAACTTCGGGGTCGCTCTACAAGCGCAAGGCTCGTTCGAAGAAGCCATCGGGCAGTATCGGCTGGCGTTGGCGGCGAATCCTTCGCTGGTCGACGCGCATCTGAACCTCGGCACGGCGCTGAGCAAGCTCGGCCGCTACGAAGAAGCGCTGGTCTGCTATCAGAACGCGCTGTCGCTCGATCCGCAATCGGCGGAACCGCACTTCAACGCGGGCAATGCGCACAACGCGCAAGGCGATCACGCTGCGGCCATCGCCAGTTTCGAACGGGCGCTGAGATTGCGCAGCGACTACGCCGAGGCACACGTCAACCTCGGCAGCCTGATCGGCAAGCTCGGCGATTACGCTGGCGCTGAGTCGCACTATCGGCGTGCGGTCGCGCTCAAACCGAATCCCACGAATCTGGTTTGCCTCGGCGGGTCGCTCGGCGCACAAGGCCGCCTCGACGAAGAGGAAGGCTTCTACCGCCACGCGCTAGGGCTCGAGCCAAACTATGCGGATGCGCATCAGAACCTCGCCTGGCTGTTGCTCAAACGCGGCGACTACAAGCAGGGTTGGGCGGAGTTTGCGAAACGCTGGCGCAAGAACGACTACGAGACGATCGCCGTGCCGGGTGTTGCCGAGTGGCATGGCGAGCCGCTCGACGGGCGCCGTCTGTTGCTGGTCGGTGAACAGGGTTTCGGCGACCACTTCCAGTTCCTGCGCTATGCGCGTGTGCTCGAGCAACTCGGCGCGACCGTCGATCTTTGCGTGCGCGAACCGCTGCTGCCGCTGGTTGAGCGCATCCCGGGCGTGCACCACGCGTTCAGCGGCAAGCCCGAAGGTCAGTACGATTTCTGGGTGCCGATGATGAGCGTGCCTTCGTGCGTCGACACCGAACTGTCGACCATTCCTGCGGATGTGCCGTACGTGTTTGCGGACAAGGCAAAGATCAAGGCATGGCGCAAGCGGGTGGACGCAGCCGGCAAAGCAAAACGCAAAGTGGGTCTGGTGTGGTCCGGCAGTCCGACGTTTGGCAACGACCGCTACCGGTCGATGGCGCTTGCCGATCTGAGCGCGCTAAGCAAACTGGAGAACATCGCGTGGTACCCGCTGCAAAAGGGCCCCGCACACGCACAATTGATCGATGCGCCGGAGGTTTTCCGCGCTCACGATTTCACCGCCGATCTGCACAACTTCGACGACACCGCGGCACTCATCATGAATCTCGATCTGGTGATCGCCGTGGACACCGGCGTGGCGCATCTGGCGGCCGCACTGGGCAAGCCGGTGTGGGTGCTGCTGCCCGCCAATTCGGACTGGCGCTGGCTCGAAGAGCGTAGCGATTCGCCGTGGTATCCGGCGATGAAATTATTCCGGCAGACGTTGCTGGGCGATTGGCCAACGGTGGTCGCCGAAGTCGCCAAAGCGCTGGAGGACCAATAACCTCACCACGCATCCACCACGAACCCGTGCTGCCGCAAAAGCTGCAGCACGCCCTTGCGGCCGCCCAGATGCAACGCGCCGATCGCCACGAACACCGGCTTGTTCGGCCCGGCGATCAGCAGCATCCGTGACACGAAGCGCCGGTTGCGCTCGTACACGATCTTGTTATCGATCGAGTCGGAGATGCGCTTGTCGCGTGCCAGCTTTTCGGACTTCGCGGCCTGCCAGGCCGCAATCGCATCGGCATCCCCCACTCGCCACAGCCGATGCAAGGTCTTCACATCGTCGACGTTTTCCGCAGGCGTCTGCACCAGGTCCTGCGCGAGCATTTCACGCTGCTGCGCAAGTGTGAGGCTGGTGAACGCGCGCATCTGCTGATGCAGCGTCTCGAGACCGACGATCTTGCCGCGCGTCCTGATATACACGTTCTGCAATTGCGCTTCCGTGCCGTACTCGGTCTGCAAGCCCGCACTCAACGAATCGTAGGTTTCGACCACCAGCGACGCGAGCCACGGCCGCATCTTCTTGATTTCATCCAGCGCCGCGGGATTACCGCGCAGGCGAAATGCCAGCTTGCGCCACAAAGGCTCGGGCAGCAGGCCCGGCAGACAATCCCGGCGGCATATGCCGTACTTCGACACATCGTCTTGCGAGACCAGCAGTTCGTCGGGTGAGAGTTCGAGCGCCAGCGTCGGCGAGGCCGCCAGTGCGCCGAGGATCGGCGCGCGGAACGGTTGCCTCGCAGGATAGTCGGCGGGGTCGCCGACGTGCAACGTGCCGAGTACGTAGATGGTCGTGGTGCCGCGCGTCGCGACATAGAACGGCATGCGCGCCGGCTGCGTTTGCACCGGACCGCTTGCCGTCGTGCCCGGCGCGGCGGGCGGCGGATTAAAGCCCGGTAAGGTGGCGCGTGGCGGCGCAGGCAGATTGGGCACCGGCATCGCCGGCCGCCCCGCCTGAGCAGGTGCATTGGCGGCTGCGCCGGCCGCATGCGCGACGCCGATCAGCCCCGCGCTCAGGTGAAAAACGGAACACACGCCGAAGAGCGCGGCACCGGTCAGTGCGCGCGCTCCCCAGCGCCGCGTCAAAGCAGCGTTGCGGCCGCCATCACGCGAGCGGCGCGTAAGACGACGCGCCGCCACTGCATCAGGCATCCATGTCCCCCACCTCCTCGGCGCGGTGACACGACACCTGACGACCATCCACTTCGCGCAACTTCGGCTCTTCGCTGCGGCAACGGTCGATCACGTACGGGCAACGTTGATGGAAGGTGCAGCCCGACGGCGGATTCAGCGGCGACGGCATTTCACCCTGCAGCTTGATCTTGATGGTGCGATCCGCTTCGAAGATCGAAGGCGTGGCCGACATCAGGGCACGCGTATAGGGATGCCGCGGATTCGAGAAAATCCGCTTCTTGTCGCCGAGCTCCGCGACGCCACCGAAGTACATCACCATCACATCGTCGGCAATATGCTCCACCACCGAAAGGTTGTGCGAGATGAACACGTAGCTGGTCTTGAACTGCTCCTGCAGATCCATGAACAGATTGAGAATCTGCGCCTGGATCGACACGTCGAGCGCTGACACTGGTTCATCGGCGACCACGATCTGCGGATCGAGGATCATCGCGCGCGCAATCGCCACGCGCTGCCGCTGCCCGCCCGAGAACATATGCGGATAGCGCTTTGCATGCTCCGGACGCAGCCCGACAGTGCGCATCATCTGCGCGATCCGTTCAGCGCGTTCGGAAGCGCTCAATTGCGTGTTGATCGCGAGCGGTTCACCGAGCGTCTGCTCGACCGTCTTGCGCGGATTCAGCGAGGCAAACGGATTCTGAAACACCATCTGCACGCGCCGCCGCAGCGCGGCGATCTTCGCGTGATCGGCGCCGGCCACGTCTTCACCGTCGATCAACAAGCGGCCTGCAGTGGGCGCCTCGATCATGGTCAGTTGCCGCGCGAGGGTGGATTTTCCGCAACCGGATTCACCCACCACCGCCAGGGTCTTGCCGCGTTCGAGCGCAAACGACACGCCGTTCAAAGCCTTTACCGTGCCCTGGCTGAACAGGCTGCGCTTTACCGTGTAGTAACGCGCAAGCTTGTCGGCAACCAGCACGTGATCACCCGCATGGTCCGACTGGCGCCGCGGTTCGAGTACTGCGTTCATCGTGCGCCTCCATGAGTGTGAACATTGGCGTCGCCGCTCAGGTTCAGGGGTTTGATGCAGCGCACGCGCGCCACTTCAGCGTGACCTTGCATTGGTGCCAGTGCGGGGCGCGCCTTCATGCAGTCGTCGACCACATACTTGCAGCGCGGTGCGAAGAGGCAACCTTTCGGCCGGTCATCACGCCCCGGCACCATGCCCGGCAATGCAGCAAGCCGCACCGCGCCGACATTGTGTTCGGGAATCGCCGCCAGCAACGCTTCCGTGTACGGATGATGCGGCGCCGCGAAGATGTCCGGCACGCGGTTGGTTTCGATCACTTCGCCAGCGTACATGACGGCGACGCGCTGCGCGACCTCGGACACCACCGCCAGATCGTGCGAGATCAGCACGAGCGCCATGCCGCGTTCCTTCTGCAGCTTGATCAGCAGCTCCATGATCTGCGCCTGGATCGTCACGTCGAGTGCGGTGGTCGGTTCGTCGGCGATCAGCAGCTTCGGATTGCAGGCGATCGCCATCGCAATCATCACGCGCTGATTCATGCCGCCCGACATCTGATGCGGGAACGACGTGATGCGACTCTTCGCGTCCGGAATACCGACCTGGTCGAGCAACTCCAGCGCGCGTTTGTCCAGCGCGCTGCCGCGCAGGCCTTCGTGCAGCTTGAGCACTTCCTTGATCTGATAGCCGACCGTGTAGCTCGGATTCAGACTGGTGAGCGCGTCCTGGAACACCATCGCGATGTCTTTGCCGATGATCTTGCGGCGTTCCCGGGCCGTTGCCTTCACCAGATTCTTGCCGTTGAAGGTGATCTCATCCGCGGTGACTTTGCCCGGCGCGTCGATCAGGCCCATCAGCGCCATCATCGTCACGCTCTTGCCCGAGCCCGATTCGCCGACCACGCCGACGACTTCGCCCGGCGCGACATCGAGGTTAATCCGATCGACTGCGGGCAGGCCGTTGAAGTTCACCGCCAGATTGCGGATGGTCAACAAGTTACTGTCAGTACGCGCATGGCCGCCCGAAGCTGGCTGACCCGGTCCCTCGGGGGGAAGTGAATGAGTTGAACGTGGAGGTTGTTCCATTCAGGCCATCCGCTTCAGTTTGGGATCGAGTGCGTCGCGCAGCCCGTCGCCGAGCAGATTGATCGCGAGCACCGAGATCAGAATGGAGAGACCCGGCATCGTGACGATCCACCAGGCGCTGTCGATATAGTCGCGCGCCGAGGCCAGCATCGCGCCCCACTCCGCCGACGGCGGCTGCACGCCGAGCCCGAGGAAGCCGAGTGCCGCCGCATCGAGAATCGCCGACGAAAAGCCCAAGGTTGCCTGCACGATCAGCGGTGCGGTGCAGTTCGGCAGCACTTGCGAAAACATCAAACGCAGCGTGCTCGCGCCTGCAACCCGCGAAGCCGTCACATACTCTTTCTGCAATTCGCCTTGAGCCGAGGCGCGCGTCAAACGCACATAGCCCGGCAACGCGACGATCGCAATCGCGAGCATCGTATTGACCAGCCCCGGGCCGATGATCGCGACCACCGCGACTGCGAGCAGCAGCGAGGGCAACGCGAGCAGCACGTCCATGATGCGCATGATCGGCGTATCGGCCCACTTCTCGAAGAACGCCGCGATCAGCCCGAGCACGATGCCCGGAAGCAGCGCGAGCACGACCGAGACGAAGCCGATCCAGAACGACAGCCGCGCGCCGTACATCAGGCGCGAGAGAATGTCGCGGCCCGCTTCGTCGGTACCGAGAATGAACTTCCAGTTGCCGCCGTCGAGCCAGGCGGGTGGGATCTTCACGAAGTCGCGATACTGCTCGATCGGGCTGTGCGGTGCGATCAACGGCGCAAAGATCGCGATGAAAATCAGCGCCAGCACGATGAAGCCGGCGCCGACCGCGCCACGGTTACGCGAGAAATTCGCCCAGAATTCGCGGGCGGCGATGGCGCGGCCGCTTGGCGGCGTCACCGATTGGGGGACTGTATTTTGTATGTCTGCCATGATCTGTTCATGCCTCCCGCAGAGCCGCCTCAAGGGAGGCATGCGCCCCCTCGGGGGGCAGCGAACGCAAGTGAGCGTGGGGGTTCATATTTACCTCGTATGGCGAATGCGCGGGTTCAACACGCCGTACAACAGATCGACGACGAGGTTCACAACGATCACCAGCGTAGCGATCATCAGAATACCGCCCTGCACCACCGGATAGTCGCGCCGGCCGATCGCGTCGATCAGCCACTTGCCGATACCCGGCCACGAAAACAGCGTCTCGGTCAGCACCGCGCCAGCCAGCAGCGTGCCGACCTGCAAACCGATCACGGTCACGACCGGAATCAGCGCATTCCGCAATGCATGCACGATGATCACGCGAGCGGGCGACAAGCCCTTCGCACGCGCAGTGCGGATGTAATCCTCGCGCAACACTTCGAGCATCGACGAGCGCGTCATCCGCGCGACAACGGCCAATGGAATCGTGCCAAGCACAATGGCCGGCAAAATCAGATGGCTGAGCGCGGATTTGAACGCGCCTTCGTCGGTGGACATCATCGCGTCGATCAGCATGAAGCCGGTCACGTGCGGAATGTCGTATTCGACCGCGATGCGGCCCGACACCGGTGTCCAGCCGAGGTCCACGGAAAAGAACATGATGAGGATCAAGCCCCACCAGAAAATCGGCATCGAGTAGCCGGTCAGGGCCGTGCCCATCACGCCATGATCGACCACCGTGCCGCGCCTGAGCGCCGCGAACACGCCCGCCGGCAAGCCGACGATCAGCGCGAACAGCATCGCGCAGAACCCCAGTTCAACCGTGGCGGGAAAACGTGCGAGGAATTCGCCCATCACGCTGGTATTGGTGATGATCGAGGTGCCGAGGTCGCCGTGCATGGCGCGGCCAACATAGTGGATGTACTGCATCGGCAAGGACTCGTCGAGTCCGAGGCGATGCAAGGCGGCGGCATGCATGGCCGGATCGACGCCGCGCTCGCCCATCATCACTTCGATGGGGTCGCCCGGTATCAGGTGAATCAGCGCAAACGCGAGAATCGTGATGCCGATGAACGTTGGTATCACCATGCCGATGCGGCGCAAAACAAAGCGGAACATGGTTCGTCCCTATGGTCTTGATGAAGAAAAAACGCAACCGGCGACGAGGGCTTGTGACCCCGGTCGCCGGACCATTTCGACCAGTTTTCTAACGGTACGAAAAGCTACTGCGTAAGCTTGACTGCATTACCTTTACTTGACGCTGACGCCGTCGAAGCGCGCATAACCGAGCGGCTCGATACGCATGTCGACGACCTTCTTGCTGACAGGCTGGTACACGGTCGAGTGAGCGATCGGCGAGAACGGCAGTTGCTGCGCGAAGATCTGTTGCGCCTGCATGTACGCCGTCGTGCGCGCGCCCTGATCCGACGTCACGCGACCCTTCTGGATCAGATCGTCGAACGGCTTGTAGCACCACTTCGAGAAGTTGTTGCCATTCACCGCTTCGCAGCCCAGCAACGTGCCGAGCCAGTTGTCCGGATCGCCGTTGTCGCCGGTCCAGCCGATCAGCATCGTGTCGTCTTCACCAGCGTGCGCGCGCTTGATGTACTCGCCCCATTCATACGTGACGATCTTCGCCTTCACGCCGATCTTGGCCCAGTCGGCCTGGATCATTTCCGCCATCAGACGGGCGTTTGGGTTGTACGCGCGTTGCACCGGCATCGCCCACAGGGTGATGTCGAAGCCGTTCGGATAACCGGCCTTCGCCAGCAGAGCCTTGGCCTTGTCCGTATCGTAGGACGCGCTCTTCAGGTTCTTGTCGTACGACCATTGGGTCGGCGGCATCGGGTTCGTTGCAGCCTGGCCCGCGCCCTGATACACCGATTCGACGATCGCCTTCTTGTTGATCGCCATGTCGAGCGCCTCACGCACTTCGACCTTGTCGACCGGCTTGTGCGTCACGTTGTACGCGAGGTAGCCGAGGTTGAAGCCCGGCTGCGACGGCATCGCGATATTGGCTTCAGCCTTCAGCGGCGCGATGTCGGCCGGACGCGGATAGCTCATCACCTGGCATTCGTCGCGCTTGATCTTCTGTACGCGTACACCGGCGTCCGGCGTGATCGAGAAGATCAGCTTCGAGATCTTCACTGCGTTCGGCTTCCAGTAATCCGGATTGCCGTCGAAGCGGATCGTCGCGTCCTTCGTGTAGCTGCGGAAGATGAACGGGCCCGTGCCGACCGGGTACTGGTTGATATCGGCAGCCTTGCCGGCCTTCAGCAACTGGTCCGCGTATTCACCCGAGAGGATCGACGCGTACTCCATCGCCAGATTCTGGATGAACGGCGCGTTGACTTCCTTCAGCGTGAACTTGACCGTGTACGGATCGACCTTTTCGACGCTGGTGATCAGCTTGTCGAGGCCCATGTCCGTGAAGTACGGAAACTGGACCGGGTACGCCTTACGGAACGGCTGGTTCGTGTCGAGCATGCGCTGGAACGTGAACACGACGTCGTCCGCGTTGAATTCGCGCGTCGGCTTGAAGAACGAGGTGGTCTGGAACTTCACGCCGTGCCGCAAATGGAACGTGTAGGTCTTGCCGTCCGGCGAGACTTCCCATTTTTCTGCCAGGCCCGGCTCAACTTTCGTGCCGCCGCGCTCGAACTCGACGAGGCGGTTATAAACGGTGAACGTGTTGGCCGTGAAGTCGACACCAGTCGTGTACTGGGCCGGATCGAAACCCGCAGGGCTGCCTTCTGAGCAGTAAACGAGTGTTTTGTTCGGAATCTCGGCATGGGCACTCGTAGCGCCCAGCATCGATGCCGCTGCAGCTGCGACGAGCGTCGTAACACGCGCGGCGCGCAACAGGTTGTTTTGCTTCATGTTTCCTCCAGGATCGGGGCCGGCTTCCGCCAGCGTAGCGCGATCTTACTTGAGCTTGGCTCGCACCAACAAGCGGAGGAAAATACCCCCGTTGACGATCGGAAACAGATGGGGCATAAGGGCGGTCGCACGCCGGCGCTGGCCGGAACGTGCGACGTTGGAGGTGGGCTTAGCAAAAAGCGGCCCACAGGTCGTTGCTGGCGGCTATTTCAGCCCGACGTTCATGAATTGCGTCGGACCGAACGGGTCGATCTTGAAGCCCGTGACGTCTTTGCTGATCGGCTGGTAGACGGTGGAATGGGCAATCGGCGTGAACGGAACCTGCTGCTTGAAGATTTCCTGCGCTTCCATATATGCCTTGGTTCGCTCGGCGAGATCCGTGGTGCCGCGGCCTTTCCTGATCAGGTCGTCGAACGGTTTGTAGCACCATTTGGAAAAATTGCTGCCCTTCACCGCATCGCAACCGAGCAACACCCCAAGCCAATTGTCAGGATCGCCGTAGTCCCCCGTCCAGCCGATCAGGATCGCCTCGTGTTCGCCAGCATGGGCGCGGCGGATATACTCGCCCCACTCGTATGTGGCAATCGTCACCTTGACGCCGATCTTCGCCCAGTCGGCCTGTAGCATTTCGGCCATCAGCCGGGCATTCGGGTTGTAGGGTCGCTGTACCGGCATGGCCCACAGGGTAAGGTCAAAGCCGTCCGGGTAGCCAGCCTCCCTCAGCAAGGCCTTGGCTTTATCAACGTCGTAAGGCGCATCTTTCAGGTTCTTGTCGTAGCCCCATTGGGTCGGCGGCATGGGATTCGTCGCGATTTGCCCCGCGCCCTGATATACCGACTCGATGATCGCTTTCTTATTGACCGACATATCCAGCGCACGCCGCACCAGCACGTTGTCGAGCGGTTTTTTCGTCGTGTTGTACCCGAGGATGCCCAGATTGAAGCCGACCTCACTCGGCAGAGCGAGCGACGAGTCGGCCTTGATCTGCGGAATATCAGCCGGACGCGGGTAGCTCATCACCTGGCATTCTCCGCGTTTCAGTTTCTGCAGCCGCACCGCGGGATCCGTGGTGATCGCGAAGATGAGCTTGCCGACCTTCACGACGCCCGGTTTCCAGTAGTCGGGATTGCCGTCGAAGCGGATCGTGTCGTCCTTCGTATAGCTGCGGAAAATGAACGGCCCGGTGCCGACCGGGTATTGGTTGATGTCGGAAGCCTTGCCGGCTTTCAGCAGTTGATCCGTGTACTCCGCCGACAGAATCGACGCGAACGGCATCGCAATCTGCTGCAGGAACGGTGCATCAACCTCTTTTAGCGTGAAACGCACCGTGTACGGATCCAGCTTCTCGACCTTGGCGATGTTCTTTGCCAGTCCGAGATCGGCGAAGTAGGGAAACGGGACCGGGTACGCCTTACGGAACGGCTGGTCGGGATCCAGCATCCGCTGGTAAGTGAAGACAACGTCGTCGGCATTGAATTCGCGGGTCGGCTTGAAGAACGAGGTGGTCTGAAACTTCACACCGTGCCGCAGGTAGAACGTGTATTGCAGGCCGTCCTGCGACACATCCCACTTCTCGGCTAGGCCTGGCTCGATATCGGTACTGCCGCGGGCGAACTCGACAAGGCGGTTATAGACCGTGTACGAGGCGGCGGTGAATTCGACGCTGGTGGTGTACTGCGCGGAATCGAAGCCAGCCGGACTGCCTTCGGAGCAGAACACGAGGGTTTTGTCAGGCAAGCTGGCCGCGCCGGCTGCGGCGGGCGCGAGTCCGGCAGCAAGGACTGCGCAGGCACTCAAGACCGGCAGACAGGTATGGCGAACTGCAAACAGCAATCGGGATACTGTCATCTTGTTCTCCGCACAGCAGCCAAGTCAGCTGCGCTTCGATCATAGACAGCCCAAAAATCGGGTTCAATGCGGGCTTATACGCCGCAGGACACGCCCGGCGGCGCATTTTTGCTGCACCGCAGCAGTAGTTTAAGGGTGGAATTCTCAGGCTGGATCTTGCGTAAAAAAGCCGCGCGACTCGATGAGCCACGCGGCCTTGTACAGAGGCTGCTCAGAACTTAAACGCCCAGTCGTTCGCAGATCGCCTTGGTCGCCGCTGCGCCATTGAGCGTGTAGAAGTGCAGGCCCGGCACCTTCGCGTCGATGAGACGCCCGCACAGGTCCGTCACCACATCCAGCCCGAACGCGCGGATCGACTCGCGGTCGTCGCCGAAACTTTCCAGTCGGCGCGCGACCCAGCGCGGCACTTCCGCGCCGCACATCTCCGAGAAACGCATCAGCTGCGAGTAGTTCGTGATCGGCATGATGCCCGGCACGATCGGCACGTCGACGCCGAGCTTCCTCGCGTCGTCAACGAAACGGAAATATGCGTCCGCGTTGAAGAAATACTGCGTGATCGCCGAATTGGCGCCGGCCTTCACCTTGTGGGCGAAGTTTTCCAGATCGTGACGCGGCGAGCGCGACTGCGGGTGGTACTCCGGATAGCCGGCCACCTCGATCCAGAACCAGTCGCCGAACTCGGCACGGATAAAGCTCACCAGTTCGGACGCATAACGCAACTCGCCGACTTCGCCCATACCGGACGGCAGATCGCCGCGCAGCGCTACGATATGGCGGATGCCATGCGCGCGGTACTCGTTGAGGATCGCGCGCAGGCTCTCTTTCGAGGAGCCGATACACGACACGTGCGGCGCCGCTTCGAGCCCTTCCTTCGCCATATCGACGACGGTATCGAGCGTGCCCTGCTGCGTCGAGCCGCCGGCGCCGAACGTGACGGACACGAACTTGGGCTTGAGCGACGCGAGTTGCGCGCGGGTGGCGCGCAGCTTGTCGACGCCTTCCTGCGTTTTCGGCGGGAAGAATTCGAATGAAAGTTCGATCGGGTTCATGATTCAGTAGATCAACCGATACTGCGGTTGCCGAAAATAAGCGCGGACAGCAGCCACGAAACGATGCTGTACAGAATCGAGCCGAAGAACGCCGACCAGAAACCCGACACTTCGAAACCCTTCAGCAGCGACGCGCACAACCAGAAGCACAGCGCATTGACCACCAGAATGAAGAGTCCGAGCGTGACGATCGTGACGGGCAGCGTCAACAGAATCAGCACCGGTCGCAGGATCGTATTGATCAACCCGAGCACCACCGCGACGATCAAGGCGGTGCCGAAACTGCGGATATGAATCGACGGTACGAGGTAGGTGATGATCAGAAGCGCCAGCGCGTTGATCAGCCAGGTCAGCAGCACGGTCATGTAGAGCTCCTTTGAGGCAGGATGTCCGTTTGAACGGAAAGAGGCGGGCATGGCGAACAAAGCGGCGCATTACGCGCCGCCCTGTCGTCAAACTGTCATGCGTTTAAACCGCCCGCGTGCTTAATCTTACTTAGTCACGTGACTTGCGTGACTTAATAGCGGTAATGATTCGGCTTGAACGGGCCGTTCTTGTCGACGCTGATATAGCCTGCCTGATAGTCCGACAGCACCGTCAGTTCCGCGCCGATACGGCCCAGATGCAGACGCGCCACCTTTTCATCAAGGTGCTTCGGCAACACGTAGACCTTGTTTTCGTACTTGTCGCCGTGAACGAACAGCTCGATCTGCGCGATCGTCTGGTTCGTGAACGATGCCGACATCACGAACGACGGATGGCCCGTCGCGCAACCCAGGTTCACCAGGCGGCCTTCAGCCAGCAGGATGACACGCTTGCCGTCCGGGAAAATGATGTGGTCGACTTGCGGCTTGATGTTTTCCCACGTGTACTGGCGCGTCGATGCAACGTCGATTTCCGAATCGAAGTGACCGATATTGCAGACAATCGCGTTGTTGCGCATGGCAGCCATATGATCGTGGCCGATCACGTGGAAGTTGCCCGTTGCCGTCACGAAGATGTCGGCCTTGTCCGCCGCGTATTCCATCGTCACGACGCGGTAGCCTTCCATCGCTGCCTGCAATGCGCAGATCGGATCGATTTCCGTGACCCACACCGTTGCGCCCAGACCGCGCAGCGATTGCGCGCAGCCCTTGCCCACGTCGCCGTAACCGGCCACGACCGCGATCTTGCCCGCGATCATCACGTCGGTTGCGCGCTTGATACCGTCGACCAGCGACTCGCGGCAGCCATACAGATTGTCGAACTTCGACTTCGTGACCGAATCGTTCACGTTGATGGCCGGGAACGGCAGGCGCCCTTCCTTTTCCATCTGATACAGACGGTGCACGCCGGTCGTGGTTTCTTCGGTCACGCCCTTGATGTGCGCGAGACGCGTGGAGTACCACACTGGATCCGCGTCGAGATGCTTGGCGATCGACTTGTACAGCGCCACTTCTTCTTCGTTTTCCGGCTTCGAGATCACCGAACGGTCTTTCTCAGCCTTCGAGCCGAGGATCAGCAACAACGTGGCGTCGCCGCCGTCGTCGAGGATCATGTTGGCGAATTCGCCATTCGGCCATTCGAAAATGCGGTGCGAGAATTCCCAGTATTCGTCGAGCGATTCGCCCTTGAATGCGAACACCGGCACGCCGCCTGCCGCAATCGCGGCAGCTGCATGATCCTGCGTCGAGAAAATATTGCACGATGCCCAGCGAACGTCCGCGCCGAGTGCCGTCAAGGTTTCGATCAGCACGCCGGTTTGAATCGTCATGTGCAGCGAACCCGCGACGCGCGCGCCCTTCAGCGGCTGCGAGCTCTTGTACTCCTCGCGCGTCTGCATGAGGCCGGGCATTTCGGTTTCGGCGATGTTCAGTTCCTTGCGGCCCCAGGCTGCAAGCGACATATCGGCGACGAGGAAATCCTGCTTGGAATTTGAATCGAGAACTGCGGCGTTCATCACGCCCTCCTTTCTAAAAAATTGACTAGAAATTTGACGTGAGCGCGGTTCGATGCGGTGGATGGGAAAGCGCTATGCGCATCCTGGCCCTCCGATTGAAGCCTCCGAGCCTGGCGGGCGGCCGGCGAATAGCTGATTCGCGGTACCCGTCGCAACGCTCCTCGGAGACGAACGGCGATTGTAGCAAATCGAGATGGCTTCGGGGCGCGGATCGGGTTGGTGGGGTTGCGGCCCTTGGGAATTGGGCTGCGGGTGGCAATGCGCCGCCTCGGTGTCTGGGATCTAGGCAGCGTGATTCGGCAGGGCAGATGCGGCTGCGTCGGCAACGACGCTTGCGGTGCGCAATTGCTCGATGCCCGCGCGCGCTGCGTCGAGGAATTGCCTCGAAAACCGGAATGCATCGGCCACGTCGGCAGGATCCGGCGTCTGCAAGCCAAGTGCGATGCGGAAATAACGTTCGGCGTGAATGCCCGCGTGGTAATGCATGCGCACGCGCTTCGCGTCGCCCAGACGCCGGTTGCCGAAGATCTCGCGCAGGGTCCACGAAAACGCCCCGTCTTCGCCGCCGATGCGGCGGAACGCGTCATCCATCGGGAAGCCGCCGAGCGCGGTATACACCGCGCGACGGATGATCAGGCTACTCGGCACGGTATTGCTGAGCGTTGCGGCATGCGTGTCGAACCCGGGGTGACGGATGATGTCGACCGGAAAATCCGTGTAGTCGACGTCGAGCCGCACGGATACTTCCTTCGGGTTCTGCGTGAGAAACGCACTCGCGGCGGCTAATGCGCCGGGCACGTATTCGTCGTCGGCATCGAGGAAGGCAAGCAGACCGTGAGCCGCATGCAGGGCACCCCAGTTGCGCGCCCGAGCCGGGCCGCCGTTATACGGCATCTGCAACAGGCACACGCGCCGATCGCGACGCCCGTAATGCGCGACGAGGTCGGTGGAGGCATCGGTCGAGCCGTCGTCCACCACGATGATCTGCGCGGCTTCCGGCTGGATCAGGCAACTTTGGAGCGCACGGGCAAGCGTCGCCGCGCCGTTGTAGCAGGGAATGATGATCGAGATGGGTGTCATGAACTGAAACGGGCGCTGCGGGCCGAACGGTAGGGAGCCGTCGATGTTATCCCGCTTCCGGCGGAGTCCATCCTGGAAAAGCGGTGTGCGCGAGTTCGCCGAACAGCGTCGCTCACACGCCCGTCACAATCACCATCAATGCGGTCAGGTCCTTCGGCGCGTGAATTTTTTCGAAGACGGCACGTACGAATGCCGCCGATACGAAGTGCGTCATCGGGTTGCGTCCGCGGCATAAATACAATGACTTACAATCACTCAGATCATTCCAATCTGGAATCCTGGAGACTGAGATCGTGGAACTACGTGCGCTGCGGTATTTCGTCGAAGTAGTCCGTCAACAGAGCTTCACTGTCGCCGCCGAGCAGATGTTCGTCACGCAGCCGACCATCAGCAAGATGGTCAAGTCTCTCGAAGACGAAATCGGCTCGCCGCTGCTGTTGCGCGACGGACGCCAGATGGTACTGACTGACGCCGGCCGGATCGTCTATCAGCGCGGTCAGGACGTGCTGGCCGCGCATGCCCAGTTGCAGGCCGAGCTGAACGATCTCGATACGCTCGGTCGCGGCGAGCTGACCATCGGCATTCCGCCGATGGGTGGCTCGCTGTTCACACCGGCCATCGCCGCCTTCCGCCAGCGCTATCCGAAAATCGAACTGAAGCTGTTCGAGCAGGGTTCACGCGCGATCGAAGCCGCGCTGATCCATGGTGAACTGGAATTAGGTGGCGTGCTGCAACCGGTCGACCCTGACAACATCGAGGTGTTGCCGATGACACGGCAATTGCTGTGGCTGGTCGCGCGCACTGGCTCCCGCTGGGACGATCTACAGGAAGTGCCGCTCGCCGATCTCGCCAACGAGCCGTTCGTGTTCTACGGCGAAAGCCTCGCGCTCAACGATGTCGTATTGAATGCGTGCCGCACGGCCGGTTTTGCGCCGACCATCGTCGGGCGAAGCGGGCACTGGGATTTCATGGCGGCTCTGGTGCTGGCGGGCGTCGGCATTGCACTGCTGCCGGCGCCGTACTGCCGGCGGCTCGACGCAGCGCAGTTCACCTGCCGCCCGGTGGTGGAACCGGAGATTCCGTGGGAGATGGCGATCGGCTGGCGCCGCAATGGCTATCTGTCGCATGCGGCGCGCGCGTGGCTGGAGGTGGCTCGAGAGGCGCTGCCGGGCCAGGCAGGCGACGATTTCATGTTGGTGCCGGGTATCGGCATGACCGGTATCACGGCGCCGGTTCAGACACCGGCGCCGTAGACACCGTCGTCGTAGACACCCTCGCCGCAAATGCGGCCACCGCAAATGCGGCCAGCCAAATGACAACATGCCGCCTGGCGCGAACCGGGCGGCATGTTTTTTGGGCTCACCTCAACGGCTTGCCTTGAACGTTCAATCAGCGATCACTGAGCGATCAACGAACGCTCAGTGATCGCCGTCATGATTACTGCGCGACGAACTCGATGCGGCGGTTGGCAAAGCGGCCGCTCGCGGTGTCGTTGCTCGCGACCGGGCGCGCGTCGCCGTAACCTTGCGCGACCAGCGAAGCCGCCGGCA
Source organism: Paraburkholderia sp. D1E (assembly GCF_052682275.1). Lineage (NCBI taxonomy): Bacteria > Pseudomonadati > Pseudomonadota > Betaproteobacteria > Burkholderiales > Burkholderiaceae > Paraburkholderia > Paraburkholderia sp. D1E. Next base: position 9,477,388 of record NZ_JBQYMB010000001.1, on the reverse strand, counting down.
CGCCCGTCTTGACGAGATACGCGCGGACCGCTTCGGCGCGCTTCTTCGACAGTTGCAGGTTGGCTTGAGCACCGCCGACATTGTCCGAATAGCCGGCCACTTCGAGCTTGGCAAGCTTGCCATTGCGTGCGCACGCGTTCAGCACTTGTGCCGACTGGTTCAGATCATCAATCGCCGAAACCGGCACGCGGGCGCTGGCGCTCGTGAAGTTGATCACCTGCAGGTTCAGCACCTTGACCACGTCCGCTGCCGCGCACGAGCTGTCCGGCGTGAGCAGGCCCTTGATCGCGCCCCGGAAGTTTTCGGTTGCGTTGGCGACCGCCTGTTCGACGTTGAACGAACCGATCTGATACGACGCACCGAACAGCGACTTCAGTTTATCGAGCCAGCCGAGCTTCGCGTTCGCCGCGCTGCCGCTCAGTTCGATGTGCGCGCCGTCCACTTTCACTTCCGCGCCCGGCAATGCCATCAGCGGCAGCAGGCCGTCCAGATGAGCGAGCCATTCGGCCGGCTTGGTGTCTTGATCGACCGTGACGTTCGCGACGAAATGGTCAGCGCCGAAACGCTTTGTCAGCGCGTCGATCAGCTGAGTCTTTTCGGCTTCGCTGCCGACCGTCGCCGTGAGCGTCGGCTTGCCAGCGGCGTCGACCGTGAAGCTGATCTGGCTATCTTTGGTCGCTGCGGGCGCGGCGGCGGGTTGCTCCGCTTCGCTGGCGGCACTTGCTGCTGCGGCGCTGGCCGGTGCTACTGCGGCCGAGGCTTCAGCCGGAGCGGACGCGGGCTGCGTAGTTGCCGCGGCTTCCGCGCTAGTGCGCTCGCCTTGCTGCCCACTCTGCTGCTCGCTATGGCAGCCACGCAGGAACAGGAAGGCCAGCACCGCAGCGATCGCCGCAAGCAACCACCAGAGCCACGTGCGTGAACGGCGCTCTTCGCGCACCACGGCGTCGGCGGGCACGCGGATGCTCGACAGGGCTTCGGCCACCGGCTTGGCAGCAGGCGTCGGATGGTCGATGTGCGCCGAGACCGCTTTTAACTGCGACAGGATATTGCCGGTGAACGCGCCGAGTCCGCTCAGGCCGAGGCCTGCCATCAGACGGTCGTTCAGGTACGGCGCAATGGCCGGCAGTTGATGGCCCAGCAGCGTCGGCAGTTGGCCGACGTTGCCCTGACCTTCGAGAAAATGCCGTTTCAGCAGGCCCAACAGCGTTGCGCCGACGATACCCGTCATGGCGTGCGTCGCATGCGCCGGCACGCCGGTTTGGGTCGCGACTTCGTCGCTGAGCGTATCGACACGGCGATCGAGCACGCGCTCGAGCAACTGACGCCCCGCGCCTTCCAGCTGGCTCACGCCGGTGGTGGTGCCGAGCAGTTGCGGCAACTGCTCGGCGATGTGCCCGTTCACCTCAGGCGAGAGGATCGCGGCAAACAGCGAACGCGCGCCGTCGAGCGTCGCGCCCTTCTGCATCAGGCCGGCGACAACCGCCGGGCCGGTTGCTGCAAGCACCTTCTGGGTCGCGTCCGGCGGCAGCCCGAAGCGGGCCGCCATCTGTCGCACGACACCGTCCGTCATCGCAGACTGAATCAGCTGAATCACATTGATACTCATCGCTTCGCTTCCTTGAGTTCCCGAACGCGCCACCTGACGCGCTCTTTTTCGCGGCGCGATTATAAGTTTGGGGAAATCTCATAAACGAAACGGCACAATTTATGACGAATTAACAGACGTTCGCCTAATTTTTCTTATATTTACCACCCAGATTAGGAAGATTGGGGCATCGTCAAGCCGCCACGCCGGTGACTCCCGCCGACGCCATCGCCGACACCGCTTGCCCCTCGCGCCGGCTCGCCGCGATCAGGTCGGCCGCGCGCTCGCCGATCATCACCGTCGGCGAATTCGTGTTGCCGCCGATCAGCGTCGGCATCACCGATGCATCGACGATCCGCAGCCCCGTCACGCCGCGCACCCGCAATTGCGGGTCGACCACGGATTGCGCATCGCCGCCCATCCGGCAGGTCGCTACCGGGTGATAGATCGTGTCGGCATGCTCGGCGATGGTCCGGCGCAGTTCCTCCGCCGTCTGACCGGAGTGCGTGTACAGCTCCTTGCCGCCGTGCAGCGCCAGCGAAGGCGCGTCGAGAATGCGCCGCGCCATCTGCGCGCCTTCCACCAGCAGGTCGAGATCGCGCGAATCGCTGAAAAACCGCGGATCGATCACCGGCGCGGTGCGCGCGTCGGCGCTCGCGAGGGCCACCGTGCCGCGGCTATGCGGCCGCAACACACACACGTGCAGCGAATAACCATGGCCCCAATGCATGTGCCGGTTGTGGTCGTCGACGATCGCCGCGCAGAAATGCAGTTGCAGGTCCGGGCGCTCGAGCGTCGGCCGGCTCTTCAGAAAGCCGCCCGCTTCAGCGACGTTGCTCGACAGCATGCCCTGCCCATGCCGCATGAAGGTCACAAACTGCGGTAGCATCCGCGCGATGCCGCGAATCGAAAAACCGGTCGGCTCGATCGACGACACCCGTTTGTTGATCGTGAAGTCGACGTGATCGATCAGGTTCTGGCCGACTTCGGGCGCGTCGTGCAGCACCGCAATGCCGAGCGACTGCAAGTGCGCCGCCGGCCCGATACCTGAGCACATCAGCAATTGTGGCGAATTGAACGCGCCCGCTGCCAGCACAACCTCAGCGCGCGCCTCCAGCGTTTCAGTACGGCCGCCGCGCACGATTTCGACCCCGCTCGCATGCTTACCGTTGAAGGCCACGCGCAGCACCGTCGCATCGGCGATCGTATGCAGATTGGGCCGTTCGCGATCGTAGATATAGGCGCGCGCGACGCTGCAGCGCCGTCCATCACGTTGCGTCACCTGGTAGAAACCGACGCCTTCCTGGTCCGCGCCATTGAAGTCGCCATTCGATTTGTAACCGGCTTCGGTCGCGGCCTGCACGAAACGCTTCGAAAACGGATTGCGATAACGCAGATCGGACACCGTTAGCGGGCCGTCAGCGCCGTGCCATGCGTCGGCGCCGCGCTCGTTGCCTTCGGCACGGCGGAAATACGGCAGCACCTCGGCCCATGACCAGCCGTCACAGCCAAGTTGCGCCCATTCGTCGTAATCGAGCGGATGGCCCCGCGTGTAGATCATCGCGTTGATCGCGCTCGACCCGCCGAAGCCCCGCCCGCGCGGCTGATAGCCCTGACGGCCGCCCAGCCCCGGCTGGGGCGTCGTCAGATAGCCGTAGTTGGTCTTGAGTTTGTGCGGCACGACGGCCGCCACGCCGACCGGCATGTTCACGAATAGATTCCGGTCCGTATGCGGACCGGCTTCGATCAGGGCGATCGTTGCATCGGGGCAGCTATCCGCCAGACGGCTCGCAAGCGAGCAGCCGCCTGAGCCCGCACCGACGATGATGTAGTCGTATTGCATCCGCGCTCCTCCTATTGGAGGCCGCGTTGCTCGCAGCCCCTGTCTCTGTCGGTCGGAGTTAGCGCTTTAGCTGTCGATCGGAGTAGCGAGCTTTGCATGGGATCGGAGTAGCGCGCTAAAGCGCGAACTCCGACCGACAGCTAAAGCGCGAACTCCGATCCCATGCAAAGCTGGCTACTCCGATCCCATGCAAGCGATTGCAGCACACTTGTCTACGTATGTTTTATCGGCATTGTAAGGAGCGTTCGGGCGCGACGACCGGTTCATGTCCGAGCGATCCCTCTAAACGAAAGCCCTCCCGCGACCCTATGATGAAAGACGCGCATGCGCCCGCCAGGCCGCTGCGCACGGCATTCAAACACGGCGCCCGGTGCGCCGTCCTCTGAGCGTGCGGCACGACACGCCGCGATAAAACAGCACACCGTCGATCGGCGGCGGCGCGCATCCGGTGAACGGAGACAGTAGATGGAACGGCACAGCTTCGGCCACACCCACGACGTAACCAATCAGCCGCCGCCGCTCGCGGACTACAACCTGTTTTCGAGCGATGTGGCTCTATCCGCCGCCCTCCAACGCGAAGGGGCCGCGTGGCATCGCGAGGCGCTGCAGCGGCACGGCGCGGCGCTCACTAGGCCGGAGACACTCGCGCTTGCCGAACTGGCCAACCGCCACACGCCCGAACTCGTCACGCACAGCCCGCGCGGCGAACGCATCGATGCGCTGGAGTTTCACCCTTCGTGGCATACGCTGTTGTCGCTGTTGCGCCGCGAAGGCCTGCACGCGTTACCGTTTTCGGATCCGCAGCGCGGCGCGATGGTCGCGCGTTGCGCTGGCTACTTTCTGCACGCACAACTCGAATCCGGCTCCCTCTGCCCGTTGACAATGACCTTCGCGAGCATCCCGGTGTTGCAACGCGAACCCGCATTGTTCGCCACGCTGCGCGACAAGCTCTACGCCCGCGAACACGATCCACGCGACGTGCCGCTCACGCAAAAAACCTCGGCCATGATCGGCATGGGCATGACCGAGAAACAAGGCGGCTCGGACGTACGCAGCAACCAGACCCACGCGTATGCCACGCGCGGCAGCGGGCGCGGCGCGGAATACCGCCTCGTCGGCCACAAATGGTTTTTCTCCGCGCCACAATGCGACGCGCATCTGGTGCTCGCCCGCACCGACGATCACGAAGGCCTCTCATGTTTCTTCGTGCCGCGTTTCGCGCCGGACGGCAGCAAGAACGCTGTGCAGATCCAGCGTCTGAAAGACAAACTCGGCAACCGCTCGAATGCCAGCAGCGAGGTCGAATTCTTCGACGCGTTCGGCATCATGATCGGCGACGAAGGACGTGGTGTGCCGACCATCATCGAAATGGCGAACTACACGCGGCTCGATTGCGTGATCGGCAGCGCGGCGTTAATGCGCGCAGCGCTTGTGCAGGCGATCCATCATGCACGGCATCGCAGCGCTTTCGGCCGGCATCTGGCCGATCAACCGCTGATGCGCAATGTGCTCGCCGACCTGGCGTTGGAATCGGAGGCAGCGACCGTGCTGTTCATGCGACTCGCACGCGCTTTCGAAGCGTCAGCCGACGCGTCGTCGGCCGCGCCCGCCGAGCGCGCGTGGCGCCGGATCGTCACGCCAGCCGCGAAGTACTGGGTCTGCAAGCGCACGCTCGAATTCACCGGCGAGGCGATGGAAGTCTGGGGCGGCAATGGTTACGTTGAAACCGGTCCGATGGCGCGCTTCTATCGTGAAGCGCCGGTGAATTCGATCTGGGAAGGTTCGGGCAACGTGATGTGTCTCGACGTGTTGCGCGCCATGGAGCGCGAGCCCGAAGCCGCGCAGGCCTTGTTCGCTGAATGGCAAGCGGATGCGCAGGGGCATCCGGCTTTGAGCGCCGCACTCGGCAAGCTCGCTGCCTCACTCAACGGACCCGCCGAACATCGCGAAGCATCCGCCCGACGCATCGCGCAGCAGATCGTGCTGATTGCGCAGGCCACCTTGCTGGTGAAGCACGCACCGCCGGAAATCGCCGATGCCTTCATCACGACGCGTCTCGCCGATGGCTGCGGCGAAAGCGGCCGCGTGTACGGCACGCTGCCGGCGACGATCGACCACGCGGCGATCATCGAGCGGGCATTCCCAGCGTGACAAATCCTTTCGCAAGACCGTCGCACGACGTGACAACACACCAATAAGCGCGCCTCGACGCGTACCGTTTTCCATCAGGGAGTGGACACACATGAAGAACGATCTGCCAGAGGTCGCCGCGCTCGAAGCGCTGCTGTGCGATCAACGCCATGCTTATTTGCGCGCGCCGTATCCGTCGTGGGAAGCCCGCGCCGGCCATCTGAAAGCACTGCGCAAAGTCATGCTCGACAACCGCGACGCACTCGCCGACGCAATGAACGCCGACTTCGGCAATCGCGCGAAACAGGAAGTGCTGCTTGCCGAATTCCTGCTCGTCAAGGAAGAGATCGACGCCGCGCTGAGGCACGGCAAACGCTGGATGAAAGCGCAACGCCGCAGCACCAGCAAATGGCTAATGCCGGCGCGTGCGAAAGTCGTGCCGCAGCCGCTCGGTGTGGTCGGCATCATCGTGCCTTGGAATTACCCGGTATTGCTCGCCGTCGGTCCGCTGATCAGCGCGCTGACGGCCGGCAACCGCGCCATCATCAAGATGTCGGAGCTGACGCCGCGCACCTCGGCGCTATTCGAGCAGCTGATCGGCCAGACCTTCGCGCGCGACCACGTCGCGGTGGTGAACGGCGATGCTGCATTGGCTGCCGCGTTCAGCGCGCAACCGTTCGATCATCTGCTGTTCACCGGCTCGACCAAGGTCGGCCATGAAGTGATGCGCGCCGCCGCCGAACATCTGACGCCGGTCACGCTCGAGCTTGGCGGCAAGTCGCCGGCCATCATCGGTCAGCATGCGCGCTTCGACAACGCAGTGGATAACCTCGTCGCCGGCAAGACGCTCAACGCGGGCCAGACCTGCGTCGCGCCGGACTACGTACTGGTGCCGCGCGGCAAGGAGCAGGCGTTCATCGAACGGGCGCGCGCGCGGATGGCGAAGATGTATCCCGACTTTGCGCACAACCTCGATTACACGTCGATCATCTCGGAGCGGCACTTTGCGCGGCTGCACCGTCTTGCCGACGAAGCGCAGGCCACCGGCGCGCAACTGCACACGCTCACCGACAGCACCCCGGATGAGGCAAGCCGCCGCTTCCCGCTAATCGCCGTCACGAATGCGCCGGATGAAAGCGCGCTGATGCAGGAGGAAATCTTCGGCCCGCTGCTGCCGATCATCCCCTACGACACGCTCGACGATGCAATCGCGTGGATCAACGCGCGTCCCCGTCCGCTCGCGTTATATCTCTACGCCGACGATTCGGCGACCATCGCGCGCGTTACGCACGAAACCATCGCGGGCGGCATGGCGATCAACGAAACGCTGATGCATCTGGCGTGCGAAAGCCTGCCGTTCGGCGGCGTCGGTGCGAGCGGGATGGGGGCGTATCACGGCTACGAAGGCTTCGTGACTTTCTCGAAGATGAAGCCGGTGCTGACGCAGACGCGCCTGAACGCGCGCGGCTGGATCGCGCCGCCGTACGGCAAGCGGGTGAATGCGCTGCTGAAGTTGATGATGCGGTTTTGACGGGGCCGCCCATCCGGGGACCGGCCATCCGGGATCCGGCCATCCGGGGGCCGGCCATCCACGGGGCGGGTAACCCGGAGCGGCCGAACCGTTCGATAAGCAACCGCGGGACGAACATTCAACGCCCGGGCGCCCCACCAGAAACGTCCGCAATGTCCGTCGCGACCACATCGGTCACATCCTGCGCGGCGGCCACGCCGCTTTCCGGCTCATTCTCGGCGCCGCTTTCCAGCCGATGCAGCCACGCGAGCAACTCCGCCACCGCCTGATAGAGCTGCGGCGGAATCCGCGTATCCAGATCGACCTGCATCAGCAACGAGACCATTTCCGGCGCCTCATGCACATACAGGCCGGCTTCCCTGGCGCGCTGCACGATCATCTCGGCCAGCATGCCGTAGCCTTTGGCGACCACGCGCGGTGCGGGATCGCTCCCTTGTGCGTCGTAGACGAGCGCGGCCGCACTGCGGCGATTTTTGCGGCTCATCCCATATCCCAATCGAAATCGTCGAGCGGTGCGGCTCCCGGGCGTGCACCGCCAGCGGTGCGGCGCCCCGCCGACGCCTTGTCAGCCTTATCAGCCGCCGAGGCTGCCGAAGCCGAGCGCGCATACGCCGACGCCGCCTGCGCGGTCGCGGCAGCACCCGCCGCGGTAATCGGCGCGCCGCCGCCGATCTCGCGAATCGTCAGTCCATTCAATTCGATGCCTGCTGCCGCAAGCCGCTGACGAAAGCTCTCACCCTGCATCGCCAGCCGTGCCGCGCCCACCGGACTCGCCTGCACCCGCGCGACGAGCCGCGTGCCAGTCAGCGTCAGGTCCGCATCGACGGTGCCGAGCGTCGGCAACGACAGCGTCAGCCGCGTACGCCACGGCTGATCGTCCTCGCTCGCCGTGCCGCCGCCGCTGCGGTCCCATTCGTCGCCCTCCTGCTCGATGGTCCAGTCGAGCCTGGCGCCTGGCCATGCTTCGCCGGTCCAGCGAAACTGCCCGGTGGCGAGCATATCGAGTTGCTGACGCACCAAAGGAACGGTCGCAGGATGAACCGCGGCCGCCATCGATTGCGAGTTTTGCGACGTTGCGCCGTCGGCCAGTTGCGCCGCGGCGTTGTGCAAGCTCGCGTGCGCGGGCTGGCCGTTCAGGTCGGACAGAGAACTTGCCAGCACCTCGCCGGCCACAAAGCGCGCGGCTTGCGCGGTCTGGATCGACGGCATCGCGCGGGTTGCCGCGTTGCCGTCCGCTGTGCCGTTGGCCGGACCGTTCGGTGTTGCGCCCATGCCCTGCCGGGGCGTCGCGTTAGAGGAGGCAGCCTGATCGGCGTCGCTTGCCCAGTCGAGCGGCAATTGCGCGGCGGCCACCAGCTTGTTTTGCGCCTCGCCGGCCAGTGCGGCGGGCGAGCGCTGACCCGCCAGCCATTGCGCGAGATGGGATTCGTAAAACAGGCCGCTGTCGCTGACCGTCTGTTCAAGCGCGGCCGCGAGCGCCGCGACCGGCACCTGAGCCGCCGCCACATTGGCAGTGGCCGCGGTACCGGTGGTATTTGGATTCGCGGATGAAGCAGCGGGAATGACAGGCGTATCGAAGAGCGGCAAGCCGCCGGTCTCGACGTCGAGCGCCGGGGCCGCCGGCCAGATCGGCGTCTGGCCGCGCACCGCCGGCGTCGCCTCGCCGCCCGAGCTCACGATCGCGTTGAGCGTCAACGCGACGGCGGACAGCGCGGTTTGTGCGGAAGCCTGCGGTGTCGCGGGGGACGCGGCAGGTGGGACAGTGACGGGCGCGGTATCGACGCCCGCCGCGCCGGTCTGCGAAGCAGTCGCACTGCCTGGCGCGAGATTGAGCAGACTGTCGACCCGGTTCGCGAGCAGCGAAGTGACGACCGTGTCGATTCCGTTCATACCGATTCCTTAGTCACATTGGCGGCAGCACGTTCAAATCCAGTCAGGCGGTCTCGAGCAATGTGTTGCCCGCGGACAAACTCAGCGCGCCCCGTACAGTTCCTTGAGCACGCGAGTCGGCCGTCCGGTAAACAGCGCCGACAGATTAGCCATGCGCGGATTCGCAAGATCGCGGATCGCGGCGTCGTCGGCCAGGATCTGACGGATCAGCGCGTATTTGCGCAGACGCTCCGCATCGTCCAGCCTGACAGCGGATTCCGCGTCTCTCAACGCATCCACCAGATTCCGGTATTCCTCCTGCAAGTGGACCAGATCGTTCCATAGGGCGCGCCGGGCAGCCATCAGCATGCGGCGGGAAATCGCTGCAATCGCCTCGTAGCGGGCGAAATATTCTGCGTTCGATGTCATCTCATGCTTTCCGCGGCCGGCTGGGTTGCCATCCGCGCGATCTCCGGGGCAATCCCGATCCATGCCTCTTCGAGCGTCGCCAGCAGGCCATCGACCTCGACCAGCATCGCCTCGCTCTGTTTTATGTTGGCTTCGAGCAACCGGCGCGACATATAGGCATATAGCGCGTCCAACCGCTCTGCAATCTCGCCGCCCACCTCAACGTTCAGCGACAATTGCAGCCCGCTTTCGACGATGTGAATCGCCTTGCCGATCGCCTCGCCGCGCGCCGACACATTGCCTTGCTGTACATGCATGCGTGCTTGCGCAATTGCTTGCCGGGCGCCCTGATACAACATCACGATCAGACGATGCGGACTCGCGCCCATCACCCCTGTCTCGACGCCGACGCGTGCGTACGCATTGGCTCCAGAGTGTCCTGGGGAAAACATCGGCGCTCCTCCTCTCTTGCACTGCGGTTGGTCGTGGCACCCCATCCGGACACGTTGCCGCGTTCGGATTTCTGCCTGTACCCTGGTTATCGGATAGGCAGCGGGAAAGCTTTAGGCCGGTGTAAGGAGGATTAAGGGGCCGATGGGGGCAATATCGCGCTGAGCGCGGCAAGGCCGCCTGCCACGAAGCGCCTCAAGGGCGCGCCGGGCGGACTTCCTGCCGTGCAGCCGCACAGCGTTGCATCTGGGCGCATGCGTTCGGGCGGGCGGAACAGCTCTGCCGCCCGAGTCGCACTCACACCGACATCTGCATGATGTCGTTATAGGCCGACACCAGTTTGTTGCGCACCTGCAGGCCGAACTGGAAGCCGACGTTGGCCTTCTGCATATCGACCATCACGTCGTTCAGCGAGACGTTGGACGCGCCGAGTTCGAACGCCTGAGATTCGCCGACCGCCTTGGTCTGATCGCCGCTGATCTTGTCCAGCGACGCCTTCAGCGCCGAGGCAAAACCACCGGTGGTTGCTGCACCGGACTGGTCGGCTACGGCGCTGTTGGCGCCGGCCGCTTGCGCTGCCATCGACTGCATCTGTTGCAGCGCCGACGAGAGCGCGTTCACGGGCAAAGTCATGTTCTCTCCAGGGAATGACGACCGGCATGCCAGAAACCGTACCGATCTGAACGAAAGCATAGCAGTGGGCCATGCGGGAAAGCCCCGAAACTAGGGGGGAAACCCGGCTCTATTCAAGCAATCGGGTTGAGCCGCGCTGCGGATAATTTCAATGGTGAAAGTCTCTGTTCGCACGCCCGCCGACCCTCGGCGAGTTTGAGCGGCAGAACGCAAAAGGCATCCCGGAGATACCCGACGCATGGATTCGTCAGCCAACTCTTTGATCAACCCCGACGCCCGCATGGGCCTCGCCGGCGCACAGCCGGGCGCAGGCGCTGCCGGCACCGGCCAGGCCGGCGGTGCCGCGGACCTCGGCGGCCTGGGGAGCAACCTGGGCGGCAACTTCGGCCAGCGCCTGTCCGGTCTCGCGCAAATGCGCGGCAACCCGCGCGCGCCGCTGATTTTCGCGGTCGCGCTGCTGGTCGCCATCATCGCGGGTCTGTTCATGTGGTCGCGCGCGCCGGACTACAAGGTGCTCTACAGCAACCTGTCGGACCGCGACGGCGGCGCCATCATCACCGCGCTGCAGGCGGCCAACATCCCCTATAAGTTCACCGACGCCGGTGGCGCGATCCTCGTGCCGGCCGAGCAGGTTCATGAAATGCGTCTGCGTCTGGCTTCGCAAGGTCTGCCCAAAAGCGGCTCGGTCGGCTTCGAACTGATGGACAACCAGAAGTTCGGTATCAGCCAGTTCGCCGAGCAGATCAACTACCAGCGCGCGCTGGAAGGTGAACTGGAGCGCACGATCGAGTCGATTTCATCGGTAAAGTCGGCGCGCGTGCATCTGGCCATTCCGAAGCCTTCCGTGTTCGTGCGCGACAAGGAAGCGCCGTCTGCCTCCGTACTGGTGAACCTCTACCCGGGCCGCGCGCTCGACGAAGGCCAGGTGCTGGCGATCACCCATATGGTGTCGTCGGCGGTGCCGGATATGCCGGTGAAGGGCGTGACGATCCTCGACCAGGACGGCAACCTGCTGACGCAGCCGTCCACCGGCAGCGGCCTGGACGCCTCACAACTCAAGTATCGTCAGCAGATCGAGCGCAACACCCAGCAACGCATCGACGCAATCCTGTCGCCCCTGTTCGGTTCCGGCAACGCGCACTCGCAGGTCAGCGCCGATATCGACTTCTCGCGCAGCGAGCAGACCTCGGAAAACTACAGCCCGAACGGCACCCCGCAGCAAGCGGCGATCCGCAGCCAGCAATCGAGCACTTCCACCGAAATGTCGCAGGCCGGTGCCTCCGGCGTGCCGGGTGCGCTGTCGAACCAGCCGCCGCAACCGGCTTCCGCGCCGATCACGGCGGGCAACGGCACGCCTGGCGTGACCACGACGCCGGTCAGCGACCGTAAGGACTCGACCACCAACTACGAACTCAACAAGACCGTGCAGCATCTGGAGCAACCGATGGGCGGCATCAAACGGCTGTCGGTGGCGGTGGTCGTGAACTACCTGCGGGTGGTCGACGCCAAGGGCCACGCGACGATGCAGCCGGTCACCGCCGACAAGCTCGCGCAGGTCAATCAGCTGGTGAAGGACGCGATGGGCTTCGACGCCACGCGCGGCGACTCGGTCAACGTAGTCAACAGCCCGTTCACCGTCGACGTCGACCCGGATGCCGACCTGCCATGGTGGCGCACGCCGGACATGATCGCGCTCGCCAAGCAGATCGCGACCTACCTCGGCATTGGCCTTGTCGCCCTGTTCCTCTACTTCGTGATGGTGAAGCCGGCGCTGCGCCGCGCCTTCCCGCCGCCGGAGCAGGTCGCCGCAGCGCTGCCGTCGCCGGACGAACCGGTCCTGCTGGACGGCATCCCCGCCGCCGAGCGCGCGGGCGCGGTCACGGAAATGGAAACCGACACCGAACTGCTGGCGTTCGAAAACGAGAAACACAAATACGAGCGGAATCTGGAGTTCGCGCGCAATATCGCGCGCCAGGATCCAAAGATCGTTGCAACCGTCGTGAAAAATTGGGTGTCCGATGAGCGCTGAAGGCGTAATGAAGAGCGCGCTCCTGCTGATGTCGATCGGCGAGGAAGAAGCCGCGCAGGTGTTCAAATTCCTCGGGCCGCGCGAAGTCCAGAAGATCGGCGTCGCGATGGCCGCACTGAAGAACGTGACACGCGAGCAGGTCGACGAGGTGTTGCAGGAATTCGTGCGTGAAGCCGAGCAGCACACCGCCCTTTCGCTCGATTCGAGCGAGTACATCCGTTCGGTGCTGACCAAGGCGCTCGGCGGCGACAAGGCCGGCGCGATCATCGACCGGATTCTGCAGGGCAGCGACACCAGCGGTATCGAAGGCCTCAAGTGGATGGACTCGGCCGCGGTGGCCGAGCTGATCAAGAACGAGCATCCGCAGATTATCGCGACCATCCTCGTTCACCTGGACCGCGATCAGGCGTCGGAAATCGTCGCCTGCTTTAGCGAGCGTCTGCGTAACGACGTGCTGCTGCGAATCGCGACACTCGACGGCATCCAGCCAGCCGCGCTGCGCGAACTCGACGACGTGCTGACCGGCCTCCTGTCCGGCAGCGACAACCTCAAGCGCAGCCCGATGGGCGGCATCCGCACGGCGGCCGAAATCCTCAACTTCATGTCGAGCAACCATGAAGAAGGCGTTATCGAGAACGTTCGCCAATACGACGCGGAACTTGCGCAGAAGATCATTGATCAGATGTTTGTGTTCGAGAACCTGCTCGATCTGGAAGACCGCGCGATCCAGCTATTGCTGAAGGAAGTCGAGTCCGAGGCGTTGATCATCTCGCTGAAGGGCGCGCCGCCCGCGCTGCGCCAGAAGTTCCTGTCGAACATGTCGCAGCGTGCTGCCGAACTGCTCGCCGAAGACCTCGATGCGCGCGGCCCGGTCCGTGTCTCCGAAGTCGAGACGCAGCAGCGCCGCATCCTGCAAATCGTGCGCAATCTGGCGGAAAGCGGCCAGATCGTTCTAGGCGGCAAGGCGGAAGACGCATATGTCTGATCAGAACTCCGCAGCGAAGGAGAGCCTCTCGGCCTACCAGCGCTGGGAGATGGCCTCCTTCGACCCGGTGCCACCCGCACCGCCCGAACCCGAAGTCGACGACGGCGCATTCGAAGCCGAACTCGAACGTCTGCGCGACACCGCGCATGCGCAGGGTGTCGCGACGGGTCACGTGGCCGGGCAGGCGCTCGGTTATCAGGCGGGTTACGAGCAAGGTCACGCACAGGGTTTCGAGCAGGGCCAGAGCGAAGCGCGTGAAGAAGCGGCGCGTCTTGCCGTGCTGGCCGAGACTTTCAAGGCAGCGCTCGACGGCGCGCAAGGTGCGATCTCCGAGACACTTGCGGCCTTGGCGCTGGACATCGCCCAACAGGTGGTACGCCAGCATGTGCAGCACGATCCGGCCGCGCTGATTGCCGCCGCCCGCGAAGTACTGGCCAGCGAGCCGGCGCTGCTCGGTGCGCCGGCGTTGATCGTCAGCCCCGCTGACCTGCCGGTCGTCGAAGCCTATCTGATGGAAGAACTGCAAACGCGCGGCTGGACCGTGCGTACCGATCCGTCGGTCGAACGCGGCGGCTGCCGGGCGCAAGCCGCCACCGGCGAGGTAGACGCCGGCATCGACACGCGCTGGGAGCGCGTCGCCGCCGCGCTCGGCAAGGTGAGCACATGGTGAAGCCGACGCTCGAAGAGATCCGCGCCAGCGATCTGACGCCGCTCGAGCGCGAACTGGCGCTGGCGTCGTTCGGCGCTGAGGCGCTGGCGGATGCGCCAGCTGCGATTACACCCGCTGCGGCCGCAGTCGCAGCTATCGACGCCGCGCTGCGGGATCCCGCTCACGGACATCCGGGCGCCGCCGGGCACCCGGCGAAGGGCGCGGCGGCGAGTCGCGAATCCACCGCTGCAAACCATGAGTCCGCCGTTTCTTCGGGTCCCGCTGCACCCCCTCCGGACCTTGCTCCGTACGATCCCGCACTCGACAGCAACCCCCACATGCAAGCCTGGCGCGGCCGGCTCGACGCGATGCGCGCGCGTAATGCGATCGCCAAGCCGATGCGTGCCTGCGGACGTTTGACGCGCGCCGCCGGTCTGGTGCTCGAAGCGGTCGGCCTGCGCCTGTCGGTGGGCGCCGAAGTGATGATCGAACTACCCTTCGGTAGTTCGCTGGCGATGGCCGAAGCCGAAGTGGTCGGCTTCTCCGGCGACAAACTGTTTCTGATGCCGACCACCGAAGTGATCGGCCTGCTGCCTGGTGCACGCGTGTACCCGCTCGAAAGCGCGCCCATCGCCGATCCGATGGCGGGTGCGAAGCGCCTGCCGGTCGGCTGGGAACTGCTCGGCCGCGTGCTGGACGCCTCCGGCCGCCCGCTCGACGGCCTCGGCCCGCTCGGCGCGCATGCCGATGCGCCGCTGTCCTCACCGGTCATCAACCCGCTGAACCGTGAGCCGATTCACAAGGTGCTCGACGTCGGCGTGCGCGCGATCAACGCGCTCCTGACCGTGGGCCGCGGCCAGCGCATGGGCCTGTTCGCCGGTTCGGGCGTCGGTAAATCCGTGCTGCTCGGCACGATGGCGCGCTACACCAGCGCCGAAGTAATCGTGATCGGTCTGATCGGCGAACGCGGCCGCGAAGTGAAGGAGTTCATCGAACAGATTCTCGGTGAGGAAGGCCTGGCACGCTCAGTCGTCATCGCTGCGCCGGCCGACGTCTCGCCGCTCTTGCGGATGCAGGCGGCGTCGTATTCGACCTCGCTCGCCGAATATTTCCGCGATCAGGGCAAGCACGTGCTGTTGCTGATGGATTCGCTGACCCGTTACGCGATGGCGCAGCGCGAGATCGCACTGGCCGTGGGCGAGCCGCCCGCCACCAAAGGCTATCCGCCTTCGGTGTTCGCCAAACTGCCGGCGCTCGTCGAGCGGACCGGCAACGGCCCGGCGGGCGGCGGTTCCATCACCGCGTTCTATACCGTGCTGACCGAAGGCGACGACCAGCAGGACCCCATCGCCGACTCCGCGCGGGCGATTCTCGACGGCCACATCGTGCTGTCGCGCTCGCTCGCCGAGGCCGGTCACTATCCCGCGATCGACATCGAAGCGTCGATTAGCCGGGCAATGACCGCGCTGATCGACGATAACCATCTCGAGAAGACGCGTATGTTCAAGCAGATGCTGTCGCGCTATCAGCGCAACCGCGATCTGATCAATGTCGGCGCCTATTCGAGCGGGCGCGACGCGCTGCTCGACCGTGCGATTGCACTGTATCCGCGAATGGAAGCGTTTTTGCAGCAAGGTTTTCGCGAGTGCGCGAACTTTGAACCAAGTCTCGAGATGCTGGACGCGCTGTTTGCCCAAGGAGGCTGACGATGGCGAAACACTTTCCGATCAAGACCCTCATCGGCCTCGCCCAGGATGATGTGGACGCCGCCGCGCAACGCCTGGGCCGCGCCCAGCGCGAGCGCAACGACGTCGAGGCTCAGCTGAATGCACTCGTGCAATACCGCGACGAATATCACGCGCGCTTCACGGCGACTGCCCAGACGGGCATGCCCGCGGGCAACATGCGTAATTTCCAGGCATTTATCGACACGCTCGACGCCGCCATCGAACAGCAGCGCAACCTGCTGGTGACGGCCAATGCGCGCGTCGAGGCCGCCAAGCCCGACTGGCAGCGCCAGAAACAGAAGCTCGGCTCGTATGAAGTGTTGCAGGCGCGCGGCGACGCTGCCGAAGCGAAAGTCGTGGCGCGGCGCGATCAGCGCGATTCCGACGAACACGCAGCCCGCATTCTGAGGATGCGCACCGAGGGCGTCTGACCCGCCCGAGCGCTGTCTCGATTGACCGAACACCCCGTTTGACGGATTGACAGGATTCCCTATGTCGCTTCTTTCACAGATCGGTTCACTGCTCGGCTCTGCCAGCAGCACGTCCACCAACGCGGCCATGGCCGCTGCGGCGAACGCCAAGCCGTTCTCGCAAACCTTGCAGCAGAGCATCGATCTGCAAAACAACGCGGCCGCGCAAAGTGCGAGCAAGCCGCCGGCTTCATCCTCCTCTTCGTCTGCTTCGTCGTCGAGCGTGCATGACGCGCCACCGCCGCCCGATCCTTCGACGAAGAGCCCGGATGCCGCGAGCAGCAACACGGACGACAGCAACTCGACGGGCGCGTCCTCATCCGGTTCGTCGTCGGCTTCAGCGTCGGCTTCGTCGGCCAACACGCAACAGGCCTCAACCGACAAGAGCAACGCGACGCCACCGAAGTCCGGCAACACGACCACGCAGACCAACGCGGACACGGCAGCGGCAGCGGCCGCCGCCGCTGCGCAGGCTCAAGCTCAGGCCAACGCGAACAATGCCACCGACCCGGCGACCGCTGATCCCGCCACGGCACTGACTGACGCCGCGACCACACCGCCCGGCACGGACACCACAACGGGCACCGCCACGGGCAAAAAGACTAGCGCGACCGATCCGAAGTCGTTACAGGACGCCCTGCAAGCCGCCCTGGCCGCGCTGGCGAGCGGCCAGGGCGCGGTGCCGGCACAGGCCCTGGCAAGCGGCGCGGCTGCGAACGCTGCGACGGCGGCAAATGGTATGGGTACGGGCGCGAGCAACGGACTGAACGGATCGGCGGACGGCAAGACGCTTGCGGCCGGTTTATTCGGCGACGGTAAGGGATCGAGTGCCGGCAAGGCTGCGCTAACGGCTGCGGCTACGACCGTGGCGGATCCCTCAGCGGCGGCGAAGGCGGCGGCTGACGCGCTGAGCGCGACGGCTGCTGGTGGTACGCAGGCTGACGATCTGGCGACCTTCAAGAGTGCAACCGATGCCGCGACGGCTGCGCTGGCAGCCAGTCAGGCCGCGGCGGGCGCCGCGAGTACGACGGCGGCCGTGCAAACGACGGGTAACGCCGGTGCTGCGGAAGTGGCGAATGCATTGTCGCCGCAGGTGGGCACGACCGACTGGGAAGATGCGTTGAGTCAGAAGGTGGTGTTTTTGTCGAATGCGCATTCGCAGAGCGCCGAACTAACTTTGAATCCGAAGGATTTGGGGCCGCTACAGGTTGTGTTGCAGGTTGCCGATAACCATGCACATGCGTTGTTTGTTTCGCAGCACCAGCAGGTGCGGGAGGCTGTCGAGGCAGCGTTGCCGAAGCTTCGTGAGGCGATGGAGTCCAACGGGATCGGGTTGGGGAGCGCTAGTGTTAGCGATGGGTTTGCCCGGCAGGGCGGGCAGCAGCAGCGTGCTGATTCTGGGCGGTCTGGTGGGAGAAGCAGCGGGGCTGCGGGGGGTTTTGGCAGCGGCGCTGGTTCGGATTCTGATTCTGTTGTGGCTAATGTTGCCGTGCGGCGGAGTGTGGGGTTGGTCGATACTTTTGCTTGATGTTTTTTTGCCTTTGCGGCGCTTGGTGTTTGTTTTGCCTGCTCGGCGGGGTTTGTTTGATTGCCTACGGCGTTGGGGGTTTGTTGATTTGTTTGCCTGCTTGGCGCGTCCTGTCTGACTGCCTGTGGCGTTGGCCTTTCCTTGAATTGTTATTGGTTGATTAGCGTCGCCCCTGTGCGGGGCGGGCACTTACTTCTCTTTGCCGCCGCCCCTCCATGTCAGGCTAGTTGTCGCCTCACCCGAACCGATTGATGTAAAGATGGGGGGCGGGCAGCGAATGGAAGATGAAACGCTATTCAGCGGAAACCCGGGAGTGGGTAATCCAGCAGATGATGCCGCCGTTCAATCGTGCGGTCATCGAGCTGGCGGGGGCGACGGGCATCACCACGGTGACGCTGCGGACCTGGCGGCAGCATGCAAGAGATACAGGGAAATTCATGCCGGGCAATGGCAAAACGGGCGATCAGTGGTCAAGCGCCGGGAAGTTCAGGGCGGTGCTGGAGACGGCGTCGCTCAACGAGATCGAGACCTCACAATACTGCCGCAGTAAAGGCATTTATCCGGAGCAGATCCGGCAGTGGCGCGAGGCGTGCGAGCAGGCCAACGCGGTGCCTGAAACGAAGCCCACGGCGGCCCGGCGCAACGAGGCGAAGGCTGCGCAAAAGCGCATCCGTGAACTGGAGCGCCAGCTCAAACGCGCTGACGCGGCCCGTGCGGAGGCGGCGGCATTGCTGAACCTGCGAAAAAAAGCCGAAGCGATCTGGGGCAAGGAAGAGGACGACTGATCAGCCGCCCGGATCGTGAAGAAGCCATGCAGCTGATCGATGAAGCCGTACAGCAGGGGGCACGCCGTGCGCGTGCATGCGAGCAGTTGGGACTCAGCGTGCGCAGCGTCCAGCGCTGGCGCCTGTCGCCGCAGGACGGGCGCGCTCAGGTGAAGCGTGCAGCGCCGCCCAACAGGCTGAGTGAGGCAGAACGTCAGGCCGTGCTCGATGCGGCCAACCGTCCGGGCTACGCGAGTCTGACGCCGCACCAGATCGTGCCGAAGCTGGCGGATGAAGGGATTTATCTGGCTTGCGAATCGACGTTCTACCGGATACTGAAAGCAGCAGGACAGGGCCAGCGCCGGGGCCGCGCGCGAGCCCCGCAACGACGCACGCTTACGACGCATTGTGCCGATGGTCCGAACCAGGTGTGGTGCTGGGATATCACGTGGATGCCGGGCACGGTCAGGGGCCGGTACTTTTACTGGTACATGATGAAGGACATCTACAGCCGCAAACTGGTGATGAACGAGGTGTGGGAGCAGGAGTCGGCTGAGCACGCGAGCGAGTTGCTGAACAAGGGATGTTTGCGTGAAGGTATCGCCGGGCGTCCGCTGGTGCTGCACTCGGATAACGGCAGTGCAATGAAAGGCGCCACGATGCGCGCGGCCATGATCGATCTGGGCGTGCAGCCTTCGTTCAGCCGGCCGCGTGTGAGCAACGACAACGCCTTTGCCGAGTCACTGTTCCGTACGGCCAAGTACTGCCCGTTATGGCCTGAGCAGCCGTTCGACACGCTGGAGGCGGCCCGCGCATGGGTGCAGCGCTTCGTCCAGTGGTACAACGAAGAGCACTGTCACAGCGGCCTGAAGTATGTCAGTCCGGGGCAACGGCATCGCGGCGAAGCCAACGATCTGCTGGCCCGCCGGTGTGCGCTGTACGAAGACGCGCGCAGGCAGAACCCCGCACGCTGGTCAGGTGCCATCCGCAACTGGCACCTGGCAGACTCGGTCTATCTGAACCCGGAGCGAACTCACGCGTCGGCCAAAATGTATAAGCACGCAGCGTAACGGTTCATGCGACAACTACCTTGACACACACCGCCGCAAAGAGAAGTAAGCAAGAGAAAGCGGCTCACACCGCTAATTCTTAAGTGGGTCCCCCGCACAGCCACGGTAGTGGTGCATCTGGAATCCGTGCCCGCGCACATTCTGCGTAAGTGACAAGGGAGTCATTAGCTCCCACTCCACACTGCGTGCGTCGCGGATGGGTTTACCTGGGAAACCTGGGGCTTCGTTGAGGCGCCGTGGGGGCCGTCGGCTTCGCCTCGGCGACGGCGAAGTTGCATGAGAAACCTAGGGCTCCGTTTCAGCACCGAGGGAGCCATCGGCTTCGCCTCGGCGACAGCGAAGTTGCACGAGAACCTAGGGCTCCGTTTGAGCACCGAGGGAGCCATCGCCTCCGCCTCGGCGACAACGATGTTGCGTGAGAAACCTGGGGCTTCGCTTAAGCACAGTGGGGGCCATCGGCTTCGCCTGGGCGGAACGCCGAATGGAGCCCGAGCGCGAAACGCAGCCATCGGTTTTATGAAGTGCGCTTCGGCGCGCGCAGCGCCGCCGGAAGTATGACGCCCTTGTCACTGGCGTCGAATGTGCGAGGACACGGATTCCAGATGCACCACTACCGTGGCTGCGCGGGGGACCCGCTTAAGAATTAGCGGTGTGAGCCGCTTTCTCTTGCTTACTTCTCTTTGCGGCGGTGTGTGTCAAGGTAGTTGTCGCATGAACCGTTACGCTGCGTGCTTATACATTTTGGCCGACGCGTGAGTTCGCTCCGGGTTCAGATAGACCGAGTCTGCCAGGTGCCAGTTGCGGATGGCACCTGACCAGCGTGCGGGGTTCTGCCTGCGCGCGTCTTCGTACAGCGCACACCGGCGGGCCAGCAGATCGTTGGCTTCGCCGCGATGCCGTTGCCCCGGACTGACATACTTCAGGCCGCTGTGACAGTGCTCTTCGTTGTACCACTGGACGAAGCGCTGCACCCATGCGCGGGCCGCCTCCAGCGTGTCGAACGGCTGCTCAGGCCATAACGGGCAGTACTTGGCCGTACGGAACAGTGACTCGGCAAAGGCGTTGTCGTTGCTCACACGCGGCCGGCTGAACGAAGGCTGCACGCCCAGATCGATCATGGCCGCGCGCATCGTGGCGCCTTTCATTGCACTGCCGTTATCCGAGTGCAGCACCAGCGGACGCCCGGCGATACCTTCACGCAAACATCCCTTGTTCAGCAACTCGCTCGCGTGCTCAGCCGACTCCTGCTCCCACACCTCGTTCATCACCAGTTTGCGGCTGTAGATGTCCTTCATCATGTACCAGTAAAAGTACCGGCCCCTGACCGTGCCCGGCATCCACGTGATATCCCAGCACCACACCTGGTTCGGACCATCGGCACAATGCGTCGTAAGCGTGCGTCGTTGCGGGGCTCGCGCGCGGCCCCGGCGCTGGCCCTGTCCTGCTGCTTTCAGTATCCGGTAGAACGTCGATTCGCAAGCCAGATAAATCCCTTCATCCGCCAGCTTCGGCACGATCTGGTGCGGCGTCAGACTCGCGTAGCCCGGACGGTTGGCCGCATCGAGCACGGCCTGACGTTCTGCCTCACTCAGCCTGTTGGGCGGCGCTGCACGCTTCACCTGAGCGCGCCCGTCCTGCGGCGACAGGCGCCAGCGCTGGACGCTGCGCACGCTGAGTCCCAACTGCTCGCATGCACGCGCACGGCGTGCCCCCTGCTGTACGGCTTCATCGATCAGCTGCATGGCTTCTTCACGATCCGGGCGGCTGATCAGTCGTCCTCTTCCTTGCCCCAGATCGCTTCGGCTTTTTTTCGCAGGTTCAGCAATGCCGCCGCCTCCGCACGGGCCGCGTCAGCGCGTTTGAGCTGGCGCTCCAGTTCACGGATGCGCTTTTGCGCAGCCTTCGCCTCGTTGCGCCGGGCCGCCGTGGGCTTCGTTTCAGGCACCGCGTTGGCCTGCTCGCACGCCTCGCGCCACTGCCGGATCTGCTCCGGATAAATGCCTTTACTGCGGCAGTATTGTGAGGTCTCGATCTCGTTGAGCGACGCCGTCTCCAGCACCGCCCTGAACTTCCCGGCGCTTGACCACTGATCGCCCGTTTTGCCATTGCCCGGCATGAATTTCCCTGTATCTCTTGCATGCTGCCGCCAGGTCCGCAGCGTCACCGTGGTGATGCCCGTCGCCCCCGCCAGCTCGATGACCGCACGATTGAACGGCGGCATCATCTGCTGGATTACCCACTCCCGGGTTTCCGCTGAATAGCGTTTCATCTTCCATTCGCTGCCCGCCCCCCATCTTTACATCAATCGGTTCGGGTGAGGCGACAACTAGCCTGACATGGAGGGGCGGCGGCAAAGAGAAGTAAGTGCCTGCCCCGCACAGGGGCGACACTAATCAACCAATAACAATTCAAGGAAAGGCCAACGCCACAGGCAGTCAGACAGGACGCGCCAAGCAGGCAAACAAATCAACAAACCCCGCCAAAGGCAAAAAACCCCCAAACCCCCGCCCCCACCCCCGAACGGGGCAAAAACCAGAGATAGCCCTCAATAACCCTTCTTTTCGACCCATCGCGCCGCAGGCAAATAAACAACAATCACCATCACCAGCACTAAAGGCAAGTAAAGCAAACCTCATGGCAGCCACGACCGCAAACCAGCAAGCCGCGCCCGCTTCCCCGGGCCCCTTGAAGCGCATCATCCTGATCGTCCTCATCGCGATCATCGCCGCAGGCGCTGCCGGCGCGGGTGTGTGGTTCTTCATGTCCAAACGTGGCCCAGCTCCCGCGTCAGCGGGAATCGCCAGCGCGCCGGCGCCATTAGCCGTGCCGCTCTTCTTCCCGCTCGAATCGATGACAGTCAACCTGCAATCGGACGACGGTCAGCAACACTTCCTGCGTATCGGCCTGACGCTCAAGCTCAACGACCCGAAAACCCAGCAGGAACTCTCCGACCATATGCCGGAAGTGCGCAGCCGCATCCTCCTCGCACTGTCGAATAAACACCCGGAAGAACTCGCACCGCTCGAAGGCAAACGCGCCCTGGCCACCGAACTCCAGACACTGATCGAAGAGCCGACCGATAAGGGCGCCGCGCCGGTCCACGTCCAGGACGTGCTGTTCACCGAATTCGTCGTGCAGTGAAGTCATTTCGCGCTGCCATCATTAACCGCCGGACGCACGAGGAATAAGGAATGGGCCACGAAGAGTTCATGTCCCAGGAGGAGGTTGATGCCCTCCTCAAGGGCGTCACCGGCGAGTCCGACTCGGTCGCCGAACAGACCGACCGCTCAGGCGTACGTCCGTACAACATCGCGACGCAGGAACGCATCGTCCGCGGCCGGATGCCCGGCCTCGAAATCATCAACGACCGCTTCGCGCGTCTGTTGCGCGTCGGTATCTTCAACTTCATGCGGCGCTCGGCGGAAATCTCCGTCGGTCCGGTGAAGGTGCTGAAATACAGCGAGTTCACCCGCAATCTGCCGATCCCGACCAACCTGAACCTGGTCCATGTGAAGCCGTTGCGCGGCACGTCGCTGTTCGTGTTCGACCCGAACCTGGTGTTCTTCGTGGTCGATAACCTGTTCGGCGGCGACGGGCGTTTCCATACCCGCGTCGAAGGCCGCGATTTCACGGCAACCGAGCAGCGCATCATCATGAAGCTGCTCAATCTCACGTTCGAGCACTACGCGGCGTCGTGGAAAAGCGTGCGCCCGCTGCAATTCGAATTCGTGCGCTCGGAAATGCACACGCAGTTCGCCAACGTGGCGACGCCGAACGAAATCGTCATCGTCACGCAGTTCTCGATCGAGTTCGGCACGACGGGCGGCACGCTGCACATCTGCATGCCGTATTCGATGATCGAACCGATCCGCGACATTCTCTCGTCGCCGATCCAGGGCGAGGCGCTCGAGGTCGACCGTCGCTGGGTCCGCGTGTTGTCGCAGCAGGTGCAGGCAGCCGAAGTGGAACTGACCGCCGACCTCGCACAGGTGCCGGTCACGTTCGAACAGATCCTGAACATGCGCAAGGGCGATGTTCTGCCGATCAACATCCCCGAACACATCACGGCGAAAGTCGATGGCGTGCCGGTGATGGAATGTGGCTACGGAATTTTCAATGGTCAGTATGCGTTGCGGGTCCAGAAAATGGTCAGCGCAGCCGACACGATGAAGGAAGGTGGATATGAGTGACCTGAACGCAAAGACTGAGGCCGAACTGGCCACCGGCGAGCCGCAGTTGGCCGCCGACGCAGCCGGCGCCGAAGACGACGCGGCGATGGCCGACTGGGCCAGCGCGCTGGCCGAGCAGAACGACAACACGGAAGTCAGTCCGACTACCGCAGGCGTGTTCCAGCCGCTCTCGAAGGTCGAATCGACCTCGACGCGCAACGACATCGACATGATCCTGGACATTCCCGTCCAGATGACCGTCGAACTCGGCCGCACCAAGATCGCGATCCGTAACCTGCTGCAACTCGCACAGGGCTCGGTCGTGGAACTGGATGGCCTCGCGGGTGAACCGATGGACGTGCTGGTCAACGGCTGCCTGATCGCCCAGGGCGAAGTGGTCGTCGTGAACGACAAGTTCGGCATCCGTCTGACCGACATCATCACGCCGTCCGAACGCATCCGGAAGCTGAATCGATGAAACGTGTTGCCGGTCGCGCCGCATTGCATATGCCACATGCGTCACATGCGTCGCGCAATGTTCGCCATCGCGCAGGACTCGCGGCGACTATAGCCACGACAGCGGCTACGTCGGCGCTGATGTTCGTACTGACCTCGGTGGCGACATTCGCCCCATCGGCCGCGCACGCAGCCGACATGAACGCGGTCAACAACGCCGCGAAAATCGCGTCGGGTGTGGGCGCAGGCACGGCCGTTCCGGCGCTCGGCGTCGGCGCGGTGTTGCAGACCATCGTCGGCCTGCTGGTAGTGATCGGTCTGGTGTTCGCCTGTGCATGGCTCGCGCGCCGTTTCGGCTTGCAGCCGGCCAATCGCGGCGGCCTCGTGAAGACAATCGGCGGCGCCTCGCTCGGCGGCAAGGAGCGGGTCGCCGTGGTCGAGATCGGCGATACGTGGCTTGTGCTCGGCACGGCGCCTGGCAATGTGCGTCTGCTGCATACGATGTCCGCCGGTTCGGCCGCGGATCCGATCGCAGGCACGCAACCGGTCACACCAGGCGCGTCGGGTGTATCGGATGCATCGGATGCGTCAGTTAAAGGCGCAGCGTTGCCCGGCACCTTCGGCCAACGCTTTCGCGATGCTTTAAAAGGCGAAGTGGGCAAACGTTTCAATGGGCAAGGCAGCGGGGATCGGTAATGCAGTTCAGTCTTCAATCAGTGCAATCAGTACGTCACGCGCACGCCACTCGCATGTCTTGCGCCACCTCGAAAGTCATTGCAGTCTTGCGCCGTGTCGCGCCAGTCGTGTTACCGGCGCTGATGCTCGCGCTGCCGACGCTGTCGTTCGCGCAAGCCGCCGGCTTGCCGGCCTTCAATACGAGTCCGGGCCCGAACGGCGGCACGACCTACTCGTTGAGCGTGCAGACGATGCTGCTGCTCACGATGCTGTCGTTCCTGCCGGCGATGGTGCTGATGATGACGAGCTTCACGCGCATCATCATCGTGTTGTCGTTGCTGCGCCAGGCGCTCGGCACGACCACGACGCCGCCTAACCAGGTGCTGGTCGGTCTCGCGCTGTTTCTCACGCTGTTCGTGATGTCGCCAGTGCTGGACAAGGCCTATACCGACGGCTACAAACCGTTCTCCGACGGCACCATCCCGATGGAAACGGCGGTGAACCGCGGCCTCGCCCCGTTCAAGACATTCATGCTGCGCCAGACCCGCGAAAGCGATCTCGCGCTGTTCGCCCGCATCTCGCACGCCGCGCCGATGCAAGGTCCGGAAGACGTGCCGCTGTCGCTACTGGTGCCGTCGTTCGTGACGAGCGAACTGAAAACGGGCTTCCAGATCGGCTTCACGATTTTCATCCCGTTCCTCATCATCGACATGGTGGTGGCGAGTGTGCTGATGTCGATGGGGATGATGATGGTGTCGCCCGCCACGATCTCGCTGCCGTTCAAGCTGATGCTGTTCGTACTGGTCGACGGTTGGCAATTGCTGCTCGGCTCGCTCGCGCAGAGCTTTGTTTAACCGGGTCACTGAGTTGCATCACTCAACCCTTCACGCTTCCGGTACTACGCCATGAATCAGGAATCCGTCATGACGCTCGCGCACCAGGCCATGTATGTCGGCCTGCTGCTTGCCGCGCCGTTGCTGCTGGTCGCGCTGGTCGTCGGTCTGGTGGTGAGCCTGTTCCAGGCCGCTACGCAGATCAACGAAACCACACTGTCGTTCATTCCGAAGCTGCTCGCGATCGCGATCACCATGGTGATCGCCGGTCCGTGGATGTTGACGACCATGCTCGATTATCTGCGTCAGACGCTCACCAACATTCCGTCGCTCGTCAACTGAGCGCGGCCCCGGCCTCCGCTCAGCGCTTCCGCGCTCTCCCACCGTCATGTTCTCCGTCACCTACGCACAACTGAACGCCTGGCTCACGGCGTTCCTGTGGCCGTTCGTGCGGATTCTCGCGCTGATGGTGACCGCGCCGGTGCTCGGCAACCGTTCGCTGCCGACGCGGGTAAAAATCGGCCTCGCGGCCTTCATCACGATCATCGTCGCGCCCACGCTCGGCGCACTGCCGCAGGTCACGGTGTTTTCCGCCGAAGGCGTATGGATCATCGTCAACCAGTTCCTGATCGGCATCGCGCTCGGCGTGACAATGCAGATCGTGTTTCAGGCGATCAGCGCCACGGGAGATTTCGTCGGTCTGGGCATGGGCCTCGGTTTCGCGACATTCTTCGACGCGCAGGCAAGCAGTTCGAGCCAGGTGCTGTCGAGCTACATGAACACGATCGCGATGCTGGTGTTTCTGGTGATCGACGGCCATTTGCAGATGATCAGCGCACTACTGGCCACCTTCCAGTCGGTGCCGGTGTCGGCGAACATTCTGGGCGCGCCCGGCTGGCGCACACTGGCGAATTTCGGCAGCACGGTATTTTCCGCCGGCCTGCTGCTGTCGCTGCCGGTGGTCGTCGCGCTCCTGATCACCAACCTCGCGCTCGGCATCCTGAACCGCGCCGCGCCGCAGATCGGCGTGTTCCAGATCGGCTTTCCGCTGACGATGCTAATCGGCATGCTGCTCCTGCAACTGATGATCCCGAACATGATCCCGTTCTTCATGCGCCTGTTCGACGTCGGCATCGATCAGATGGGGCGTGTGGCGGCCGGGCTTAAGTAGCACCGTTTCCGGACCGGCGAGATTGGCCGCGCTAGCCATGCGAGCAACGCGCGCCGCTCATGCACTTTGGCCACGCATCGGCCACCCAGAACAAAGAAGGGCGGAACCGGCTCACACCGGCTTCCGCCCTTCTTTGTTTCGACCTGCTCGTCTGCTTAATTCAGGTACTGGAACAGCGAAACGCTCTGAATCTTCACAAACGCCTGCTGCGCCGCTTGCAGCGCGTTTTGCGTCATCGTGTACTGGCCGATCGTCTTGGCCATATCGGTTTGGGTCAGATCCGCCAGGTTGCTCGCCGTCTGCAAGGTGTTGGTCTGCGTGACGGTCTGCAATGCCTGGACTTCCTGCTCGCGGCCACCCACTGCGGCCTGCGCGGTCACGACGTTGTTCATCGTGTTTTCGAGCTGGGTCATGCTGGTGGTCAGCGCGCTCTGGAAACTGGCCGTCGACGCGCCGCCCGACACCGGCGTTTGCAACGTGGCGATCAACTGGTTCAGATTGGCGAACACATCCGTGCTGCCTTGCGTGGCCGGCGTCACGGTGAAGCTGTCGCCCGCGTTCGGCGCGCCGGTGATGTTCACCGTCTGGCCACCGAGTGTAATCGCCGAGCCGGCTGTGAACGTTTGCGGTGCGCTCGTGGTCACCGCCCCGGTGGCCGGATCGGTCTGGCTCACCGTGTAGGTGGTCCCCGACGAGAAAGCGATCTTGTACGTGTCCGCATTGGCCGGATTGGTCGGGTTCGTCAGGCTCACGGTGCTGATCACGCCCGTGCCCGTGTTGCCCGTCGTCGCGGCCGGCACCGAGCTGGTACCGATTGACGCAACGCTGCCGAAGATCGCGATACCGTTGTCGCCGGTCTGAATGGTGTGCGAGGAGGTGATTTGCATGGCAGGCGTGCCGGTGTCGCCCGAATAGGTCACGACACCGGCCGAGTTGGTGGTGTACGGCTGCGCCGTGCTTTGATAACCGCCGAACAAGGCGTTGCCTTGCGGATCGGTCGCATTGGCGAGCGTCATCAACTGGCTGCGCAAGCTTTGCAATTGCGTCGCGATCGAGCCGCGGTCGCCGTCGTTCAGTGAACCGTCGCCGGCGCTCAGCACCAGCGTGTGAATGCTTTGCAGCACCGTATTGACGCTGCCGAGCGTCGAATCTTCCTGTTGCAGCGAAGCGAGCGCGGAAGTCTGGTTGGTCGTGTACTGCGACAGGCTCGTCGCCGTCGAGCTCAACAGCACCGCCTGCGCCGCGCCGAGCGGATTGTCCGACGGCGTGGAGAGGCTGACACCGCTCGAGATCTCTTGATACAACTGCGACAACTGAGCTTGCTGATCGCTCATCGTTGCCACGTTCATGTTGAAGTACTGCATGCTTGAGATGCGCATGTTCAACGCCTCACTGGAAGATGCCGAGTATCGTCTGGAACAGGGTCTGCGCGGTCTGGATGACCTTGCTGTTCGCCTGATAGAGCTGCTGATACTGAAGCAGGTTGGCTGCTTCTTCGTTAATGTTTACGCCCGAGACCGACTGCTGCGCGGTGGTGATCTGCGTCACCAGCGAGGTCTGCGCCGTGCTCGAAGTCTGAATCTGATTGGTCTGGTTACCGATCTGGTTGACGTAGTTCGCATACGCGCCCGCCAGCGTGACCGTGCCGCCGCCCAATGCCTTCGCCGCGGACAGGTTCGACAGTGCCAGCGCATTGCGCCCGTCATTGCTCGCGCCGGTGTTCGGGCCGATGGTGAACGTGTCGCCGGCGGCCGGTGCGCCGCTGATCGTCACCGAGACGTTGTTCATCTGCCCGGCGGTCGTGTTGTTGATCGTCAGCGCAGCACCCGTGCTCGACGAATACGGCACCACGGTGGTCGCGTCGGTGATCGGATACGTGGTCGAGGGCGAACCCGCCACCGTCACCGTCGATCCAGCGGGGAAGCCGGACAGGCCGGTGCCGTTGTACGACAGCGTGGTGGTTGCATTCGGCATCGTGTAGCCGGCCGTCACCGTGCCTTGCGTGATCGTACCGGTGCCGGTATTGCTCGCCGTTGCGGCGCCGAGCACCGGTGCCGCGGCGGCGAGCGCCGACGGGTCCGTGGTCGCGGTGTTGAAGCTGTTCAGCGCGCCGCGGGTCGGTTCTACCGTGAACGAATCGCCCGCCTTCATCGTGCCGGTGGTCGAGAAATTCAGGCCGTTGATCGGCTTGCTCAGGTCGGTCGCCGAACCCACCACGCTGCCGGTCGAATTGTCGGTCAGTGTGTAGGTGGTGCCGTTATAGGCCAGCGTGTAATCGCCGGTGGTCGGCTGCGCGGCATTCGCAAACGAGACGTTCAGCGAGGCATTGCCGGTGTTCTGCGTATTCGCATAGACGGTCGGGCTGCCCACCGAGAACAGCGCGCCGCCTTGGGCGCCCGAGAGCGTAACGCCGAGGCTGTTCTGCGCGTTGACCTGTGAAGCGAAGCTCACCGCAATCGCGCCGAGCTGTGCTTCGCCCGGATCGAGCGTCTGGCTGCGAAATGCGAGGAGACCGCCGAGCGCACCACCCGTAACTTTGCTGTCGGGCAGATTTTGCGGCGTGGCGGGCGGGTTCGCGCCGGCTTGGCCAAGATACTGCACCGACAGTTCGCTCGTGTCGCCCGTCGCAGGCGCCGTGCCGAGGTTGTAGCTGTTGCCGGACGAGACGAGCGGCTGGCCGTTGGCCATGAACACGCTGTAGCTGCCGTTGGTGTTCACAACGTTCACGCCAATCAGTTGCGACAGGTTCGACACAGCGAGATCGCGCTGATCCATCAACTGGTTCGGCGGCTGACCTTGCGTGCTGGCTGCGGAGATCTGGCCATTCAACTGGGCGATCTGCTGCGTGTAGCTGTTGATCTGAGAAACGGTGCTGGTGAGCTGCGTGTTGACGCTCTGGCGCAGGGCGTCGTATTGCTGACCCGCGGCGTTGATCTGGTTCACGAGCGTCTGCGCGCCGCTCATCGCGGTCTGGCGGGTGGCCAGACTGGAGGCGTTGTTCGAGACATTCTGCAAACCGGTGAAATAGCTGGTGATCGCGCTCGAAATGCCGGCAGTCGGACTGCCGATCAGATTGTTCAGCTGCGAAATCAAGGTGTTGTACGTCGACAGCGAGCTGCCCGAGCTCTGCGCGTTGTTCAGCTCAGTG
Source organism: Paraburkholderia sp. D1E (assembly GCF_052682275.1). Taxonomy (NCBI): domain Bacteria; kingdom Pseudomonadati; phylum Pseudomonadota; class Betaproteobacteria; order Burkholderiales; family Burkholderiaceae; genus Paraburkholderia; species Paraburkholderia sp. D1E. The sequence continues at coordinate 9,447,265 of NZ_JBQYMB010000001.1, read as the reverse complement.
GTCAGATACTGGCTGTACTGGCGCGTCACGGTGACGGTCGAAACGCCCTGCGGCAAATAGCCGGAACCCGTGTACTGCCCGCCGCTTTCCGCATAGACCGGCGTTTCGATCGTATAGCCCGGCGTCGACGCGTTGCTGATGTTCTGGCCGGTGGTCGTGAGTCCCCACTGGGCTGCGTTCAGTCCACTGAGTCCGAGATTGATGAGGTTGCTCGACATGCGTCATCCTGAAGGGCGACACCGACCACATGCCACCACGTTACTTGAACATCCTGTTTAACGGCTCTCACAAGGAAAAATTGAGGGCCATTCCGATGCTTGTTCGACGTTTGTTTCAACGTTTGCGAGGCTTATGCTGCCGGGCTTTCTGCCTCATGCGCAGCAACTCAAAAACCGCGCGCAAATTGAGCCATCCTCAGGCGCCGCTCGTGCGGCATTTCATCAACGCACCAGCGAACGGCGCTTCATTTCCAGTTGCGTAATCAGACGTTGCAGCGTGTTTTCGGCGCTGCCCGGCAGCGTCAGAAAACGGAAACCGAGTTGATAGCGCTGCGTACCGTTCGGCAACGCGGTGGAGCGGTGCGACACCAGTTGCAGATCGAGCGAAAGCCGGCCAAATGCGCCGAGCGACAGTTCGCAATCCTGCAGCCGCGTGCCCATCGGCAATTCGGCCACGCGCTCGTCCGTGGTGCGCATACCGACGCCGCCGAGCGACAGATCGTGCACTTCGAAGCGGAACGTATCGCCTTCAGGCAAACGGCCGACGCACATATACGGATCGAGAATCGGTGCATCGACGCGGAAATACTCCCGGCGCTGGACATAGAACAGCACTTCGGGAAAATCGGCCTCGAATGCAGGCAGTCCTTCGTAGCGGGTTTCGCGCGGCGTGCCGGTCGCGAACTCGGCGCGCACGCCGTCCGGCGACGCATGAAACTGACAGCGCGATGCGCCCAACAAACCTTTGTTCTGCTCCGAAAGCGCGCCCCAATCGAAAGTGAAGGTGCGCGTGCGCACGTCGACATCGAGCAGGCGCGTGACGAGCTGACCGCCCGCGTATTCAACGGTAAGGAAATCGCCTCGATTGACGAGGTTCCGTAACTGAACGCCGATCTCCAGCGGATTGCGGCGGCCGAAATCAGGTGCGCTTTCGTCTAGCGTGGCGTGCGACTGGCCGGGTGCTTCGGCCTGGCCGTGCGACTGGGTAGTATCCATAGGCTTGCCGGTATGCATGTTCTTGCGGGCGCGTGCCAAGGCTCCTGCCGGGGCTTTCGCGCGGTCTTCATCGAAGCCGCAGCACGCGCATTCAACCGGACATTACAACGCTTTCCGGTATCGGGTCTAACTGATTAGCGGCAGCATTCAGCCAAAATTTAGGGGCATGTAATGAAATATTTGCCGCAAACGTTAAAACGCCGATATACCGCCGGTGAAATCCGGGCTCATCGAATGCAGGCGGCAATCACACTGGTTATGCGGGTGGACCGGCTGCCCGCAGGCGGCCGGCCTCGTCCGTCTTGTTATGCACCTGGCCCCGTCGCGTGCATGCTTCTTTATTCGAGAAAATCAAACTGCAAACTGGTCGATTGCGCGATCGACTACGACCGCACACCCTTATTAACGGCAGCTCAGCCCATTTTCTGCATAATGGACATCAGCTTTTTCGCGTAATGCGGATCGGTTGCATAACCCGCGCGCTGCATGCCGTTGGCAAAACCATTCACGTCATGCGCGGAATTGATTACCTGCGCATAACGCGGGTTGCCCTTGAGCAGGCTCGCGTAGTCGGTCATCGCGTCCTGGTACGAGTCGTACGCGCGGAATTTTTCGACGGTGCGCTGCGGCTTGCCGTTCACATACTCGGTCGTGACTGTGGAAACGGTCTTGCCGGTCCAATCCTTGGTCGCCTTGATGCCGAAGACGTTGTGGCTCGGCGAACCGTCGGCCTTTTTGATCTCGCTCTTACCCCAGCCCGATTCGAGCGCGGCCTGGCCGATGATGAAGCGCGCCGGAATGCCGGTTGCCGCGCTGGCGGCTTGCGCCGGCTGGGCGAGCTTGTCGACGAAAGCGTCGACCTTCGGCGAGGTGCCGTCGCCCTTGATCGGCGGCGTCAGCGAGCTGTTGGCCGAGTAGCCTTTGCCCATTGCCAGTTGACCGTTGGCCTGCGCATTACCGTAGGCCTTCGCGAGCGCGTTCAGCGCCGCGGTCTGGCCTTCGTCGCCGCCACTGCCGCTACCCAACGCCCCGGCCATGCCGCTCAGGCCGCCGCTTGTGCCGTTCGCGCCGCTCACCTGCAGGCCCTGATTGCGCATCATCTGCTTGAGCATCGCGTCAGCCACGCCGATGCCCTTCTGCGATAGCTGCTGAGACAACTGCTGATCCATCATCGACGTGAAGGTGGCGCTGTCGTGCGAATCGAACGGACCATCCTGTGGCGTCGCCTCGCGCATGCTCTTCAGCATCATCTGCGTAAACACCGCGTCGAACTGCTGTGCGGCCATCTTCATGCCGGCTTGTGGCGAAGCCTTGGCCTGCGCACTCAATTTGCCGAAGCCCTGCACGTCGAGCGCGAAGCGCTGGGTCAGGTCGTTCGCCGCGTTGGCGGAATTGGTCGTATCCGAATTCATCTTGCGTCTTCCTTAGATGATTTCCAGGTCGGCGCGCAGAGCGCCCGCCGCTTTCATGGCCTGCAGGATCGACATCAGATCCGCGGGCGTCGCACCCAGTGCGTTGAGCGCCTTCACCACTTCGGCGAGGTTGGCGCCGGCAGTCACCAGCTTCAGTGCACCGTTGTCCTGCTTCATCTGAATCTGCGACTGCTTGGCCACCACCGTCTGGCCGTTCGAGAATGCACCCGGCTGACTCACCACCGGCTGCGTATTGATCACCACCGACAGATTGCCGTGCGCCACCGCGCAGTTTTGCAGCGTGACCATCTGGTTCATGACGATCGAGCCGGTGCGCGCGTTCAGGATCACCTTCGCGGCGGCTTGCGCCGGCTTGACGTCGAGGTTCTGCAATTGCGCCATGAAGGCGACCTGCTGCTCCGGATCGGACGGTGCGCGCAGCTGAATCGTGCGGCCGTCGAGCGCCATGGCCGTGCCGCTGCCGAACGCGTTGTTCACCGCTGCCACCACGCGCTGCGTGGTGTCGTAGTCCATATCGTTCAGGTCGAGCTGCATCGTGCCCGCTTGCGACACCGAGGTCGGCACCGCGCGTTCAACGATCGCGCCGCCGGTGATGCGGCCCGCGGCCAGCGTATTCACCTGCACCTTGCTGCCGTTCGCGCTTGCGCCGGCACCGCCGACCGCGAGGTTGCCCTGGCCGAGCGCATACACCTGGCCATCGGCGCCCTTGAGCGGGGTGAGCAGCAGCGTGCCGCCGCGCAGGCTTTTCGCGTTACCGAGCGAGGACACCGTCACGTCGATCGCTTCGCCAGGACGTGCGAAGGGCGGCAATACCGCCGTCACCATGACGGCGGCAACGTTCTTCAACTGGATGTTCGACAGCGACGACTGCGAGTTGCTCGAACCCGCCGCCTGGTTGTTGATCGAGATGCCGAGGTTCGCCAGCATGTTGGCAAGCGTCTGCGTGGTGAACGGCGTTTGCGTGGTCTGGTCGCCCGTGCCGTCGAGACCGACGACGAGGCCGTAGCCGATCAGCGGGTTGTCGCGCACGCCCTGGATCTGCACAAGGTCTTTCAGACGTTCGGCATGGGCGGGCGTGGCTGCCGGCAGCGCCGCGCAGGCCAGTGCGACAACGGCCAATGCACGACCGATGTGGCCAAAGCGGCCGAACCGGTCGAGTTGCACGACGTGGCGAAGGTGGGAGATGGCGGTACGCATGATCACCACGGCGACACGTTGAGGAAGAAGCGCTGCAGCCAGCCCATATTCTCGGCTTCGTCGAGATAGCCCTTCGCGGAGTATTCGATTTTCGCGTCGGCCACCTGGGTCGAGTACACGGCGTTGAGGCTCGAAATCGTGTTCGGATTCACGACCCCGGAAAAGCGCACGAATTCGTTACCCTGATTGATCAGCATCTGCTTTTCGCCGCTCACCATCAGGTTGCCGTTCGGCAGCACGCCGGTCACCGTGACGGTGATCGTGCCGTTAAACGTGTTCGATGCATTGGCGCCGCCGGTGCCGTTGAAAACATTCGCGCCGGTGGCGCTCAGGTTCGTCTTACCGAACAGTCCACCGAGAAAGCCCGCGGTCGGCACGTTGAAGTTGGTGCTGCCCGAGCGATTCGCATTCGCGCCCGACGACTTCGTCGCGTTGACGTTTTCCTGAATCACGATAGTCAAAATATCGCCGACATTGCGCGGCCGCTGATCTTCGAACAGCGGCCGGCCCGCGTAACCCGGGTTGTAGATCGAGCCCGGCGATTGTGCCTGCGGCGGCATCGGCGGCAGCGCCGTCATCGGTTGCTGCGTGATGGGCTGCTTCGGCACGAGCCCGCAGCCGCCCAGCGTCGCCAGCAGCGTGAGCTGCACGAGCGCCTGAGCGGTGCGCGAATGAACCGGCTTACGAGTGAAGTGCGACATCTTGATTACTGCCTTTCGATAAAGCGCCGGGCCGTCCCAAGTCTTCTCGTCCCCCCCTGGGGGGCCTGACGCGAAGCGACAGGTTCGGGGGCGCTTTTAATTCCCAGTCCCCAAGCCTTAAACCTGCATCTGGCTGAGGGTCTGCAGCATCTGGTCCGAGGTTGTCACGGCCTTGCTGTTGATTTCGTAAGCGCGCTGCGTCTGGATCATGTTCACCAGTTCCTGCACCACGTTCACGTTCGATGCTTCCACGTAGCCCTGATTGAGCGTACCGGCGCCATTCAGGCCCGGTTGCGCGACGTTCGGCGCACCCGACGAAGAGGTTTCCGAGAACAGGTTTTCACCCTTCGCATCCAGACCGGCCGGATTGATGAAGGTGGCGATCTGCATCGAGCCGAGTTGCTGGCTGTTGGCCTGGCCGGCGACAGTGATTGACACCACACCGTCGCTGCCGATGGTCAGCGAGGTCGCGTTATTCGGAATCGTGATCGCCGGAATCACCTGATAGCCGCTCGACGTAACAAGCTGGCCCTGGGCGTTGGTCTGAAACGAACCGTCACGCGTATAGGCGGTCGTGCCGTCGGGCATCTGCACCTGGAAAAAGCCCTGACCGTTGATCGCGACGTCTTTCGAGTTGCCGGTCTGCTGCAGGTTGCCCTGCGTGTACAGACGTTCGGTCGCAACCTGTTGCACACCGGTGCCAAGCTGGATGCCGGACGGCAATTCGGTGTTTTGCGTCGAGTTCGCGCCCGGCTGACGGACGGTCTGATACAGCAGATCCTCGAACACCGCGCGCGAACCCTTGAAGCCGTTGGTGCTGACGTTCGCGAGGTTGTTCGAAATCACGTCCATCTGCGCCTGTTGCGCATTCATGCCGGTAGCAGCGATGTAGAGTGAGCGATTCACGATTCTTCTCCTGGGTGCCTAAGCATCCCGTTAGCTAAAACTGAGCAGCTGGTTGGCAGACTGGTCGTTCTTGTCGGCGTTTTCCAGCAGCTTGGTCTGCATCTGGAACTGGCGCGCGTTGGTGATCATCGCGACCATCGCGCTGACCGGATTCACGTTGCTGCCTTCGAGCGAAGCCGGCGCCAGCGTGACGGTGGGATCGGCGTCGGCGTCGTTGCCGTCGGCGGTCCGAAAGAGGCCATCGTCGCCGCGCGTCATGGTTTGCGGATCCGGATTCACGAGCTTCAGCTGATCGACCGTCACCACTGCGGTCGGCGGATCGCCTGGCGTCAGCGCAGACACCGTGCCGTCCTTGCCGATTGTGATTTCCGCACCCGGCGGCACCGATACCGGGCCGCCGTTGCCGAGCACCACCTGATTGGTGGCGTTCACCAGTTGACCGTTCTCGTCGACGTGCAGATTGCCGGCTCGCGTATAAGCCTCGTTGCCGTCGGCGGTTTGCACCGACAGCCAGCCCGGACCCTGAATCGCCACGTCGAGCGGATTGCCCGTCTGCTGGATCGGCCCCGGCGTATAGTCGGCGCCCGGCGTCGACGACAGCACGAAGGTTCGCGTGGTGTTGTCGTCGATCGAGCTGCCGTCGCCGAACGCCATCGGCACGGCGCGGAACGTCGCCAGCTGCGCGCGAAAGCCAGTGGTCGACGCATTCGCCAGATTGTTGGCAACGATAGCCTGCTGTTCGAGCGCTTGCGTGCTGCCCGACATCGCGGTGTAGATCAGCCGATCCATGATGGGAAGTCCCGGTCGCTTACAGGTTGATCAGGGTCTGGTCGACGGTCTGCTGCGTCTTGATCGTCTGCGCGTTCGCCTGATAGTTGCGTTGCGCGGTGATCAGATTCACCAGTTCGCTCGTCAGATCGACGTTCGAGTTTTCCACCGCCCCGCCTTGCAGCACGCCGTGGTTGGTCGCGCCCGGTACCGCAATCTGCGCGACGCCCGATTGGGCGGTCTGCTGGAACTCGTTGTTGCCGAGGTTCACGAGACCGTTCTGGTTCGAGAAGTTCGCGAGCACGATCTGGCCGAGCGCCGCGGTTTGCTGGTTCGAGTAGTTGCCGGTCAGCGTACCGTCGGCGCCGATCGTAAAGCTCGTCAGCGTGCCGGCTGCGTAGCCGTCGGGCTGCAGCGAATTCACGCCGTCCTTGCCGCCGTACTGCGTCGTGCCGGCGATGTTCAGCGTCAGGCTCTGCGGCGTCGACGAGCCATCCGTGGTCGGAATGCCGAAGTTGAACACGAACGGGGTGGTGGTCGCGGTGCCGTCCGCGTTGGTCGTGCCGAGCAGCGTGCCCGACGAATTGAAGTTCGCCTGACCGACGAGGCTCGCCGTGCCGGTCGACGTACCCGCGTACACATTCCACGTACCGGCCGACGTCTTGGCAAAGTACATGTTGACCGTCTGCGAGCCGCCTAGCGAATCGTAGACCGTCGTGCTGGTCGAGTAGTTGTACGTCGACGAGGTGTTCTGGTTGAACGCGACCGGGGTCGGCGCGATTGCGACGCTGTCGCCGTTGGCCGGCGCGCCACTGAACGAGATGGTCTGGCCGTTGCCGAGCTGGATCGCCGTGCCGGCCGTGTACGTAGCAGCCGCGCTTGTCGTGCCGAGCGTGGTGTCGGTGACCGTGTAGGTCGTCGGGCTCGTGAAGTTGACGGTGTAGCTGTCGTTGTTCGTGCCCGAAGCGGTGTTCGTGATCGTCGCGCCGGTGGTGGTGAGCGTGCTGCCCGTGGCGAGGGTCGGCGTCACGGTCGGCGTGCCGAGCATCAGCGGGTCTTGCGCGTTCAGGTTCAGGCCGGCGACGATCTTGGTGGTCGCTTGCGGCGCGATGTTTGCGGTCGGCACGCTGAGCGGCACGGTCTGCGCGGTGTTGATGACGCCCGCGCCATTCGCCGCGTAGCCCATCAGTTGCAGGCCTTGCGCGTTGGTGATGTTGCCGTTCTTGTCGAGCTGGAACACGCCGTTGCGCGAGTAGACCAGCGAGCCGTTGTTCGACATCTGGAAGAAGCCGTTGCCGTTGATCGCGACGTCGAGCGCCTGATTGGTGCTGGTGATCGTGCCTTGCGAAAACTGCTGCTGCACTTCGGAGAGCTTCGTGCCGATGCCGACCTGATTGCCCACCGCGGTCGCCACCGAATTGGCGTACATGTCGGCGAATTGTGCCGCGCCGCTCTTGAAGCCAACCGTATTCGCGTTGGCGATGTTGTTGCCGATCACGTCGAGGTCGCTCGACGACGCTGACAAACCACTCAAACCTTGTTGGTAACCCATGACGGTCTCCGTATCTGGAAAGTCGTAACTGACTGAATCTGAATCAGAGGATGGCGGCGACGCTGGTCAACCCCACCGTCGAACCGTTCGACAGCACGAGGCCCGGCGTACCGTTGCTCTGCATGACGACGCTTTGCACCGTAGCGCCCGCGAGCGTGGTCGCTGTAGCCTGCTGACCGTTGATCGTGCCGACCGCGCTGATCGTGTAGGTGCCGTCGGGCAGCGTGTTGCCGGCCGTGTCGGTCGGCGTCCAGCCCACCGGAATCGTGCCGGCCGACTGCTTGCCGAGGTCGATCGTGTTGACGATCGTGCCCGCCGAGTTCTTCACGACCACCTGCAGATCGCCCACCGAGTTGGCAAGCTGCACGCCGAACGAACTGGCCTTGCCGCTCGCGACCGTCACCGAGCTGCCCGGCGCGAGCACGGTCGAGCCGATCAGCAGCGCGGCTTGCGACTGCTGGCCCGCCGACATCTGCGTGGCGAGCGAGCTCAACGTCGTGTTCAGCTGGCTGATGCCCGACACCGTGTTGATCTGCGCCAGCTGCGACGTCATCTGCGAGCTGTCCATCGGGTTGGTCGGATCCTGGTTCTTCAACTGCGCGACGAGCAGTTGCAGAAAGGTGTTCTGCAGATCGGTCGCCGAAGTGCCCGAGGTGCTGCCGGTCGAGCTGGTGGAACTGCTCGCGCTCGAGGCACTGCTCGTGCCGTTCATCGTATCGAGCAGCGTTTGCGACACGTTCGTGCCGCTGCTGCCGATGGTGGTGTTGGTGGTCAAGGAGCTCTCCTCAGGTTCCGATCGTGAGCGTTTTCAGCATCAGTGTCTTGGCGGTATTCAGGGTCTCGACGTTGGCCTGGTACGAGCGCGAGGCCGAGATCATGTTGACCATTTCCTGCACCGGGTCGACGTTGGGCAGCGTGACGTAGCCGTCCGAATTGGCCGCCGGGTTGCCGGGGTCGTAGGCGGTCTTCATCGGCGTCGGGTCGTCGACCACGCCGGTGACCTGCACGCCGCCGATCTGCTGGCCTGAGCCCGAGCGCGCACCGCCGATCGGGCTGACCGCGAACACGACCTGCTTGGCCTTGTACGGCTGGCCGTCCGGCCCGGTCGTGCTGTCCGCGTTGGCGAGATTCGACGCCGTCACGTTGAGCCGCTGCGACTGCGCTGACATCGCGGAGCCTGCAACACCAAAAATATTCATCAGGGATGGCATGTTTCCTGACCTCCGACCGGTTCGACCCGGCTTCAAGTTAATTCCCGTAGCGATTGTTTCTGCGTACTGCTGTGTTTTTTTGCGGTGCCGGTTATTTACGAGCCCGACGTGATCGCCGCGAGCATCGTTTTGATCTGGCTCGACAGCACCGTCATGCCTGATTCGAAGTGCAACGTGTTGTCCGCGAACTGCACCCGCTCGGTATCGATATCGACCGTGTTGCCGTCGAGCGCGGGTTGCGTCGGAATGCGGTATTGCAGATTGCCGTAGTCGTCAGGGGTGCCACCGGTCGGCGTCAGCGTCGCGTTGCCGGACATGTGGCCTGGCGCGGTCGACACCATCGACATGCCGCTCGTCACCCCGGCGGGTTGCGTCATGGCGAGCGTCGAATTGTTCGAGGCGCCCGCGCCCGACCCGCCGTCAGTCTTTTTCAGCGCGCCGGCCAGCGACGAAGCGAAGTCGACATCGCGTGCCTTGTACCCGGGGGTATCGGCGTTGGCGATATTCGACGACAGCAGTTCCTGCCGGTAAGCGCGCACATCGAGCGCCTGGCGGCCAAAGGCGAATTCGGCATCGAGTTTGTCCAGCATAGAAATCTCCGGAGAACGTTCCCGAGGTTTTCCCGTGCTTGCCTCGCATAAGACCTGCGTCGGCCGGGAAGACCTTTTTGCATGAAGTGCATCTTATGGGCCGAACGCAAGTAGCAATCGGACGAATAACCGGGAAAGGGGGCTTCTATTCAACGTTTGCCCAATGGGGGCGCTCACTAGAATGCAAGGCGTACCGATGCATTCGATGGAGAAACCCGATGGACCAGCCCACCTTCGACCTGACGCACCGCGCAAACCGCGCGGCGGCGCATCGCGTGGGTGTGGGCGTGGTCCGGCGCGCCTCGCGCGGGTCATGCCGTCTTCTGACTCGCCTCGTTGTGAACCTGGCGGTATGGGTTGCCGGTGGCATCGTGCTGCTGCCGGCCACTACGCAGGCTCAACAGGCTCAGGATGCCAGTGGCCCCATCGTGATTCCGGGCCCGGGCGAAAAGAATCCGGCGTCCCTCGCTGATCTCGCCGCGCAGATGCAGGCAACGCCCGCGAAACGCGCGGGGTCCGCTGCGACACTTGCCGCCGCCACCGCGCAGTCGCTGACGCCAGGGCCGGGGGCACGTGACGCCGATCAATTCACGCGTGCCGCCAATGCAAGCGGTTCGATCGTCATTCCGGGCGCGGACGAGCCGCCTGCCGCGCCGCAGATGATCCGCACCAGTTTCAGGCCCGACGCGAACGGGGTCGTGACGATTCCCGCGCCGGGGAACGCCAATGTGGCTGCTGCCGAACCCGCGGCCAGGGTTATTACACGCGTCAATGTCGTGCCAGGCTCGCGTCAGGTCGTGCCGGTCGTGGTGACGCCAGCGTTGAACACCGGGCGGCAAGGTGCCGGCGTGCAACCGGTGGCCGCCAATCCGCCCAGCAACGGTGTCGAAAGCGCAATCGGCACTACACCCACGGCCGGTGGCTTCGACAATCTTGCGTCGCGTGGCGAGCCGCCTCAGTTCGGCGCGAACGGCAAACCCGTCGTGACCACCGCAGTCGCACCAAAGCCTGCGCCGACACCCGCGCCGATGCCGACGCCGCCCGCCACGATCGCCCGCACGCCGTCGATCCGCCAGGTGGCGCCAGCAGTCGCGCAACAGAATCTGCGCCCCGCAGCGGTGGCGCAACCCGCCCCGCCGGCTGGCCAGCAAGACGCCGAAGCGATTCGCAGTGCCGCCCTCGCCTTCCTGCAACAGCAATCGGCGGGCTTGCCCGGCAAGGTCGAAATCACCGTTGCGCCGGCGTTTCCGCGCGGCCTCGCGGTCTGCACGACGCTTGAACCCTTCATGCCCAGCGGCGCGCGCCTGTGGGGCCGCATGACCGTCGGCGTGCGCTGCGCCGGCGAACGGCCGTGGACGATCTATCTGCAAGCGCGCATTTCACTGCACGCCACCTACTATTTGGCCGCCCGCGCGATGGCGCCGGGCGAAGTGCTCACGGCCGCCGACCTCGTCGCGCGCGACGGCGACCTGACCGGTTTGCCGCAGGCAATCGTCACGGATCCGTCGCAGGCCGTTGGCTCGGTGTCGCTCGTGCGCGTCGCCGGCGGCATGCCGCTGCGCCGCGACATGCTGAAAAGCGCGTCGGCGGTGTCGATTGGACAAACGGTGCGGGTCGTCGCAGCAGGTGCAGGTTTCGCGATTTCGGCCGAAGGGAGCGCGATGAACAATGCGTCGCCGGGGCAGCAGGTGCGGGTCAAGACCGCTAACGGCCAGATCATCTCCGGCATCGTCAAGGATGGTTCGACGGTGGAGATTCAACTGTGACACAGCGCGACAACCAGTCTGGCAGCCGGCGCCCCGGTGCGGAATCAGCCGCAACGGCTGGAGCGGCCCGTGCTGTGGATTTCGAGCCCGTCGTGGGGCCGGATCGTGTTGAAAGACAAGGCAAAACCTGGAGCGATTGCGCTAAAGTTTTGATCACCAGCTGCCGTTATCAGGATCAAATCGTTCAGGAAGCCAATCGTGAAAGTCGATTCCACAACCAATTCGAATCTGCCGACGTTGAAAGACGCCTTGTCCCGCTCGCAGCAAAGCGACGCGGCGACTGCGAACAGCAACGCGCAGAATGCGGGCACGAGCTCGCCGACCACCACCACCGGTTCGGGCGACGCCAGCGTCAGCCTGTCGGGTCTGTCGCAGCATCTGCGCAGTCTCGCGGCGTCCGGTTCGGCCGATATCGACACGGCGCACGTCGAGTCGATCAAAGCGGCCATCAAGGACGGCTCGCTGCAGATGGATTCGAGCAAGATCGCCGACGGTGTGCTGAATACCGCGCGCGAACTGTTGCAAAGCAAAACCTCGTCGACCGGCAACTAATCGACGCATCGAAGTACGGTGAATTGCCGGGCGGCATTCGACAAACCCGGCTCGCGAATCATGCGCGAGCCGTCGTGTTCAGCGAGTTGTTGAGATGAAAGACGCCCTGCTTGCCACCCTCATCGAAGAATATTCGGCCGTCGAGGCGTTCGCCTCGATTCTGGCGCTCGAGACCAAGGCACTGACCGCCTTGTCGCCGCTGGAACTGCTGCCGCCGATCGTCGAGAAGAAAACCGAACTGATCGGTGTGCTCGCCACGCTCGAGACCACCCGCGATACGCTGCTCGCGGAAATGGGCTTGCCACCCGGCTGGCCCGGCATGGAACTCGCGGCCGGCGCGGATACGCGGGTCGCCGAGCAATGGGCGCTGCTGCAAAAAGCAGCCGACCGGGCGCGGCACTTCAATACGAGCAACGGTGAACTGATCCGCGTGCGAATGGACTACAACCAGCGCGCGCTGACGGCGTTGCAGGTGGCCGTGCCGCAGAAGACCGGTTTCTACGGACCGGATGGGCGGATTCCGGCACATCCGGCAGCTTGAAGACTCGGCTCGCGTAGTGCGTTTCACGCGCTGACGCATTGAATAGATTGTTTTGAACAGAAAGGGCTCGTCGTCGACGAGCCCTTTTGTTTTTCCCCTTCCGCACAGGGCGCTTAAGCCCTCCTCCAACGCGCGCTGGCCATCCGGCCAGGTAGCGCGGAATCCTCCATCACGTTGAAATCACGGGTTCCCCCACTGCGGTTCTCCGCCGTCATGAGCAGCGTTTCGACGCTGCGTCAGACGAGCCAGGCGGAGCGTTACCCACTAGCGAGGTTGTGTAATCGTGTGTATGATTCGAGGAGTGCAATATGAACAGTGCCGAAGTCGTCAAAGTGATTCAAGCAGATGGCTGGCAGCTGATCCGAATATCGGGCAGTCACCATCATTTCCGGCACGCGGTAAAAACCGGTCTCGTGACCATCCCGCATCCGAAAAAAGATCTTCCGCCCGGCACACTGAACAGCATCTTGAAACAGGCAGGCCTGAAATGAAGAACCTGATTTTCCCGATCGCGATCGAGTCTGGTGACACGCACCATGCGTTCGGCGTGATCGTTCCCGATATTCCGGGTTGTCATTCGGCGGGGGATTCGCTGGAGGAAGCCTACGCGAACGCGAAAGATGCGATTGAGGCGCATCTGGACACGCTGCTCGACGAAGGCTTGCCGATTCCCGACCGGCTGACGCTGGCTGAACATCGGCGCAATCCGGACTACGCGGGTTTTACTTGGGGTTTTGTCACCACGCGGAATATTCCGGCGCTGAAAAAAGCGGTGCGTATCAATATCTCGCTGCCCGAGGCGCTGGTTCACGATATCGACGCTTATGCCCAGGCGCGCGGCATGTCGCGCTCGGCGTTTCTCGCGCTGGCCGCGGAGCATGAGATGGCGGACGCGTAAGAGAAGGCGGACGTTTTGCGCACCGCCGGTCAAACATCAATCCGTCAAACTCACGTCGCCTCGGCGTTCGCCCAGGCCATTTCGCGCAGGCGCGTGCGCAGGCGCGCCACGGCCTGGCTGTGCAACTGGCACACCCGCGATTCACTGACTTCCATCACGGCGCCGATTTCGCGCAGGTTCATGCCGCGTTCGTAGTACAGCGACATCAGCAGCCTCTCGCGCTCCGGCAGGCGGTCGATCGCCTCGATCAGCGCCGAGCGCAAGCTGTCGTCCAGCAGCGCCGACAGCGGATCGGAATGATCGACGCAGTAACGGTCGAGAAACGGCTCGTCGTCCGCGGAACGGTCGAAGTCTTCGTAATAGATCAGCTGGCTGCCGTGCAGGTCCTGGAGCATCGACTGATACTCGTCGAGCGGCATTTGCAGATGCTCGGCGATCTCCGTTTCGCTCGCTGAGCGGCCCAGATTCTGTTCAACCTTGTGCACGGCAGATTCGACTTCGCGCGAAGTGCGCCGCAAGCTGCGTGGCAACCAGTCGTTGCTGCGCAACTCGTCAAGCATGGCGCCGCGAATCCGCTGGCTGGCATAGGTCTCGAACTGCGCGCCCTGGTCTTCCTTGTAGCGGCTCGCCGCGTCCAGCAGTCCGATCATGCCGGCCTGGATCAGGTCGTCAAGATCGACACTCGCCGGCATCTTGGCTACGAGCTGCAAGCCGAGGCGACGCACCAACGGTGCGTACTTCGTCAGAACTTCGGCTTGGGAAATCTTTCCCTGAGCGTTATACATCGTGCTCCCCTTGTCCTTGTGCCGCCTCTCAGGCGTGCTGCGCGGACGGTTGGTCGGCGTGTTGCGCCGCTGTAACTGTCGCAGGCGCCATCCAGGGCGTTTGCGACGACATCGCTGGCCGCATCGGCCAGTACTGCAATTCGGCGGCAAGGTGCCGGAAGTCGCGCGCAGCCGGTGTCGATGGGAAAGCATCGACGACACACCGCGACAACTCCAGGGCTCGCGCCATCCGCGCATCGGCGGCAATACAACCGGCGTCTTCCAGCGCCACCGTCAGGTAGCGTCCGGCCACGCCGGCCAGGTTGACAAAGGCGGTATGCGCGTCGTCCACGCTCTGTACATGGTTCACCAGCACGCGAAACTGCCCGGTGGCGTGTGCGTAGTGCAAACGCTTCATGCACGCGTACGCGTCGGTGATCGCTTGCGCGGCCACCCGCGTGACGATCATCACGTCGTGCGCCTGCATCGCGAGGGGCGAAAGGTGGCCATGCTGGTCGAGTTGCGCATCGATCAGCACGATGTCGGCGGAACCGCGCAACACCACGCCGAACTGCGCGACCGCGTGGCCTTCGCGGTTATTGCGCGAGGCAGTCAGCACGGAGAAACCGAGCGGGTGCCGCGTGGCGGCCTCGTCGAGCGTCATCTGGCCGCGCATCACCGCCGCAAAATTGCCCGCGCTGCGCATGCCGCCAAGCATCGCGCTCACCGATTTCTCGCCGGGACACTCGTCGATCACCAGCACGTCTTTGCCCTGCTGCGCGAGCGCCGCGGCGAGGTTCACCACCGTCGTCGTGCAGCCAACGCCGGCCGAGCCGCCCGTCACCGCAAGCACGCGCGAACCGCTTCTCGCCAGCAGCCGTCGCAGTCCTTCTGCCTGATCGGACATGAACTTATCCAAAGCGGACCTCGTGCAGTTCGGCCGTCGAACGCGCGGACAGCGCGGACAGCAACGCCGGAATGTCGTCGTCGTGCGGCACGAACGGGGAGTTGTCGCGCGGAATGCAGAACGCACTCTTGATCAGGAATTTCTTCGTCGCGACGTACAGGTTCTCCGGCACCTTCTGACCGGTCGACACGTAGTGCACCGGCAGCTTGTAACGGATCACCGTATCGAGCACGCCGCCCAGATTGGTGGCTTCGTCGAGCTTGGTCAGGATGCAGCCGGCGAGCGGCTGTTGGTCCGGCGCACGCTGATAGGCCTGCACGACTTCGTTCAAGGTGTCGCCGTGGCTCGTCGCGTTGAGCAGCAAGAGACGCTGCACCGGCTGACCGGCGCGGCACAGCATCGCGATCTGGTCGGAGACCAGACGGTCACGCTGGCTCATGCCGATCGTGTCGATCAGCACGATGTGTTTATTACGCAGCTCGGAGAGCGCGAGTTGCAGATCGGCGCCGTCTTTCACAGCATGAACCGACACGCCGAGAATCTTGCCGAAGATGCGCAGTTGTTCGTGACCGCCGATCCGGTAGCTGTCGGTGGTGAGGAGCGCCACCTTGCTGGCGCCGAAGCGCATCACGCAGCGCGCGGCGAGCTTGGCGGTGGTCGTGGTCTTGCCGACACCCGTTGGGCCCATCAGCGCGAACACGCCGCCGCGCTCCATCAACGCGTCCTCGTCTTCCATCACCGGCAGGTTCGATTCGAGCACCGAACGCACCCACTCCATGCCGCCGTCCAAGTTTTCGACGTCGTCGGGCAGGTTGTCGACCATCATCTGCACGAGCTGCGCGGAGAAACCGGCGGCGAACAGGTGCTTGGTGAGCGCGGCGCGCGCCGGGGTGCGACGCTGGCGATCGCCCCACATCAGGCCGGCGAAGTGTTCTTCCATCATCCCGCGCATCGACGACAGCTCGCTCATCACGGTGTCGTTGACGACCTGCTCCATGCGCGCCTTGATCGCTTCGGCGATTGAATTGGGCACGCGGGCGTCGTCGCCGGCGGGCAGTGATTGCGCCACTTTCTGCGCGGCGCGGCGCGCGGCGATTTGCGCAGCTTCACGGGCCCACTCGGGCTTATCGGCGGCTTGCTGCATGAGCGGTTGGCCCGCGGCCTGTTGCGAGGCGCGCGAGGCCGGTTGGGTGGCGCGTTGCGCTGCGGCGGGGCCGACTGCGGCGCCGAGGCCTTTGGCCATCGCGGCAGCCGGCGTCATCGCAGCGGCGCGCGCGCTGTACACGCCTTGCTGCGGCTGTTCGGCTGCGATGCGCCGGGCGTGATCGATCAACCAGGGATTCGATTCAGCCATCGTGCGCGGCACATCAGCCGCCGGTGCTGCCGGCACGCCGGCGGCTCTGAGCATGTCGGCGCGGATGTCTTCGGCGAGGCGCGTCGCCGCAGCGCGGGCGCTGGGTTGCTCGATGCTGATCGGTTGCGACAGCGGCGCTGCAGCGGGTGCCACCGCTGCTTTGGGAGCGTTCGGCAGCGCGCCTTTCGGCGCGGCGGGAATGGCGGGCTTCGCGGCGGCAAGCGGCGCATCGCTTGCGACGAAATTCGCAGCCGGGTTTGAAGCAGCGCCAGCGGCGGTCGACGTCATGTTCTCGGCGCCCGCTTCCGGGCTTGCACCGAACACCGACGAGAACACATCGGGCATGCCGCTCGCATACGGGTTCGCTTGCATCACCGGATTGGCGCGCTGTGCGGCGGGCGCGGGCTGTTGTCCTGCCATCGCATTCATCGGCGCGGCCAGCGGTGCGCCTGCGCTGCCGCGCGACGCCTTCGGCGTGATGGCGGCGAGGTCGCTATTGGCCATTGCGACGATCTCGACGCGGCCGTCGTCCATCGTGCGGTTGGACAAAACGACGGCATCCGGGCCCAAGGCTTCGCGCACGAGACGCAGAGCATCGCGACTGGTAGCGCCGACAAATTTACGAATGTTCAAGCTGGACCCCCGATGAGGTAGACGGACTGACTAACGGACCGGCAACATACCGCTTCCCATTGAGATCATTATTGCGAAACCCGTCGAGTGACGATCGATGGATAAAGACCGTTAAAGGTGGGTAATTCGGGCGATGGAAACGCGCCGCAAGTCACGCGCATGGCAATTTTAAACAGGCTCGCCGTGCGCGTCCGGCGGCGCTTCCGCGGGCGAAGCATGACCTTCGCCGCCTGCTTGCGGCACGAAAAGTTAGACGCCGAAATGAAAACCGGCGCTCAGGGAGCGCCGGCGGAACCATCGGTCTGGAAAGCTGCGGCTGACTGTCGGGTCCAGCCCGGCCGGATTTAACCGTGCGCGCCGATCAGATTCACTACCTTGATATTGCGTGTATCCGGCACTTCCGCATAAGACAGCACCTTCAGTTGCGGCAGGCTGCGGCGCAGGAAACGCGCGAGCATCGGCCGCAGCGCGTGCTGCACCAGCAGCACGGGTGACAGACCCAGATTCTGCTGGCGCGTCATAGCCTTCTGCGTTTCGTTCAGCAGCGTGTGCGCGAGGCCCGGTTCGAGGCCCGGATTCGAGCCGGTAGAAAGCGCCTGCGACAATACCCGCTCCAGATTCGAATCGAGGCCCATCACCTGCATGTCGCCCACGCCGGGGAACCACTGCTGCGTAATCGCGCGGCCCAGCGAGAGGCGCACGGCGGCGGTGAGATCGTGCGCGTCGGTGATCTTCGGCGTGTGTTCGGACAGGGCTTCGAGAATCGTGCGCATGTCGCGGATCGGCACGCCTTCTTCCAGCAGGTTTTGCAGCACCTTTTGCAGCGTGGTGAGCGGCAGCGACTTCGGCACCAGATCGTCGACCAGCGACGGCGTGTCCTTCTGCATCCGCTCCAGCAGCGCCTGCACTTCGCGGCGGCCGAGCAGTTCGGACGCATGCGTGACCACCAGGTGATTCAGGTGGGTGGCCACCACCGTGCTCGAATCGACCACCGTATAGCCATACACCTGCGCCTGTTCGCGCAGATTCGTATCGATCCAGATCGCCGGCAAACCGAACGCAGGGTCTTGCGTTGGCGTGCCCGGCAGCGCGGCGGATACCTGCCCCGGATTGATCGCCAGCCACTGCCCCGGATACGCTTCGCCGACGCCCACTTCGACGCCCTTAAGCGCGATCCGGTAGCCGTTCGGCCGCAATTCGAGGTTATCGCGGATGTGAATCACCGGCGGCAGGAAGCCGATTTCCTGCGCGAACTTCTTGCGGATGCTCTTGATCCGCTTGAGCAGTTCGCCGTCCGAGTTCTTGTCGACGAGCGGAATCAGGCGGTAGCCCACTTCGAGACCGAGCGTATCGATCATCGTCACGTCGTCCCAGCTCGCTTCGGTGTTTTCCACCGGGGCCATTGCGGCCGGTGCGACGTCGACGAGCGTCGCGCTGTTCTTGCGTGCCTCGCTGCGCTTTTTCATCGTGCGACCGAGCTGGATCAGACCGCCGCCGAGAATCAGAAACGCGAAATGCGGCATGCCCGGAATCAGGCCCATCAACACCAGAATGCAGCCCGTGATCACCAGCACGCGCGGATTCGTGAAGAGCTGGCCGGTCAGCTGGGTGCCGATGTCTTCGTTGGTCGCGACGCGCGAGACGATCACACCGGCCGCCGTCGAAATCACGAGCGACGGGATCTGTGCGACGAGGCCGTCACCAATGGTCAGCAGCGTGTAGTTCTTGCCCGCGGACGCGAAGTCCATGTTGTGCTGAACCATCCCGACGATCAGCCCGCCGATGATGTTGATCACCATGATCAGCAAACCGGCGATCGCATCGCCGCGCACGAACTTGCTCGCGCCGTCCATCGAACCGTAAAACTCGGCTTCCTGGGAAACCTCGAGACGGCGCTTGCGGGCCTGTTCTTCGTTGATGAGGCCGGCGTTCAGGTCGGCGTCGATCGCCATCTGCTTGCCGGGCATCGCATCGAGCGTGAAGCGCGCGGACACTTCCGCGATCCGCCCCGCGCCCTTGGTGATCACCATGAAGTTGATGACCATCAAGATGATAAAGACGACGATACCGACCGCAAAGTTGCCGCCCACGAGGAAGTGGCCGAACGACTCGATCACCTGCCCCGCCGCGTCCGGGCCGGTATGGCCTTCGAGCAGCACAACCCGCGTGGACGCCACGTTCAGCGACAGGCGCAGCAAGGTCGAGAACAGCAGCACGCTTGGGAAAGCGGCGAAGTCGAGCGGCTTCATCGTGTACATGCTGACGAGCAGCACCATCACGGAAAGCGCGATGTTGAAGGTGAACAGCAGATCCAGCAGAAACGGCGGCAACGGCAAAATCATCATGCCGAGGATCATGCAGATCAGCACCGGCCCGGCGAGGGCACGCAAATTGGTGCCGCTCAAGGCATCCGGCCGTCGGGACAGGAATCCGGCGCGAGCGTTCATGCGGAGGCTCCTGGAGCGTCGTCGTTAGCGGGGTTAAGCGTGTCGGCGGCTTCCTGCTCGGCCTCATCGTCCGATATGCCGCCCTTGTCGAGGTCCGCCGGCACGTCGAAGTCGGTCGGTGCGACCGGCGCGACGCCGCCTTCGGTGTTGAAACGCCGCAACTGATACACCCACGCGAGCACTTCGGCGACCGCGCCATAGAGCGGCCCCGGAATCTCGCGGTTCAGTTCGACGTTGTGATACAGCGCACGCGCGAGCGGCGGCGCTTCCAGCAGCGGCACGTTGTTCTCGGCGGCGATCTCGCGAATCCGCGCGGCCACCAGATTCACGCCCTTGGCGACCACCTTCGGTGCGCGCATCTCGCCGTCGGTGTACTGCAGCGCGACCGCGAAGTGCGTCGGGTTGGTCACCACCACATCGGCCTTCGGCACGTGCGTCATCATGCGACGGCGGGCAATGGCGCGCTGTTGCTGGCGAATCCGGCCTTTGACGTGCGGATCGCCTTCGCTTTCGCGATGTTCGCGCTTCACTTCTTCCTTCGTCATGCGCAGTTTCTTGTGGAACTGCCAGAGTTGATACGGCACATCGAGCGCGGCCACGACGAACATGCCCGCCACTGTCATGCCGCAGCACACTGCGATCAGATGCACGGTGTTGGCGAGCGCAAGCTGGATCGGCTGGGTGGCCAGCGCAAGAATTTCTTCGCGGCGATTCCAGATCGCCGTGCCGCCGATGATGCCTACCACGAGCGTCTTCGCCAGCGACATGCCGAGCTGGATCGGTCCGTTGATCGAGAAAATCTTGCCCAGCCCTTCGATCGGATTGAGCCGGTTGAACTTGGGCTCGAGTCCTTTCGACGACAACTGCCAGCCGCCCAGCGCCATCGGCGCGAGCAGGGCGGCGGCGCCGGTGAAGGCCAGAACCGGCAGCAGCGCATACAGGCCTTCGCGGCTCGCGGCGCCCGCCCCGATCATCATGCGGCGGGTTTCGAACGCGGTGGCATGGTCGAACGTGAAGGCCGAGCGCAGCATGCCCTGCAAATGCTCGCCGATGCTGGTGGACATGCCCCATACGCCGAAGAATCCCGCTGCCAGCAGCGCAAACGTCGACAGCTCCCGCGAACGCACGATCTGCCCTTCCTCGCGCGCCTTTTGCAGGCGCCGGGGAGTGGCTGATTCGGTTTTTTCGAGGTCGCTATCCTCTGCCACAAACGCTCTCCAGTCGGCTGAGGCACGGCGCCTCTTTCCAGTGAGAGCGATTATTCCCGGTCGACGCAAGCGACGATCGGCGGATAAGGGCGGAGAAAGGGGGGTATTTCGAGGGATCGAGCAGCCGGCAAGCCGCGTGGCGCGGCTTGCCGGTGGGGTTCGGGCGATTCTCAGCCCGGGCGACGGACCGACTTAGAAGCCGACGTAAGGCGCCTGACCGCCGCTCGCCGTCCGATCGAAGCCGTAGTACATGTGACGGCCATAAAAGAACGGCAAACCGAGATCGAAGCTGCTGCTGCCGCCGATCTGCCCAGCCAGATCGTTGAACGCGTAGTTGCTGCTCGTGCTGAACAGCGTGGCCGCGCTCAGGATGCCGATGCTGACGCTGGCTGTCGTACTGCTCGCGCCGGCCAGGGTAATCGACCGGGTTTGCGCGGTCGACGGGCAATAGAACCCGGCGTAGTTACTGCTGCACAGCGCGAGCGAGCTATCGGCGAAGAAGTAGCCGTTCGAACCTGAATCGAAGAACGCCTGCACCGTCGTGCCGTTATAGACGCTGTTGTTCAGATCGCCGTAGCCATCGGTGGTGAAGGTCTGCGTAGCCGCCAGCGTATTGTTCGACTGTGTGCCGATGCCGAACACCAGCGTGCCGGTGGCCGATGGCGCGCCGGTATTCGGCACAGGCGGCATCTGCACGATCACGCCGTTGTTGTCGGCTGCGAAGTTGGCGACCGGATTGGCGACCTGCTGGGTGAGCGGCACCGCGGTACGGGCGCAGGAGGCGCCGCCCGGACACGCGAAATAATTACTGTAGGTGGCGGCGGTTGTCGCATTCGCGCAGGTTGCGCCGCAATCCATGAGCGCCGTGCCAATGCCGAGAATGCCGTTGGCGCCGAGATCGCTGACGGTGTTTTCCGCCGAGCCGCTGCAGCCCTTCGACGGCACGGTGCTTGAGGCCATGTCGCCGATGATCTGCACCGGGATGCCCGCGGTTGTCGTCTCGCCGCCGATCGCCACGGTCGCCGTGCGCACCGTGCCCCACGTGTAGCCATCCGCAAAGGTCGCGCACTCGGCGAGTTGCGCGCCGCTGCCGGTCACTGTGCTGACCGGCAACGCTTGCAGCAACGACGCATTCAGCACCGAGCTGACCACACGCAGCCCGAACGAACCGGTATCGACCTGGATGTTGTTGATGGTCTGACAGTTGGACGTCGAACCCGGCGCGCATACCGTTACGCTAACCGTCGGAATATTGATGACGCCGTTTACACCCTGTGCGACCGTGATCGGCACGGTGTTCGCCGCAGTTGCGGCGATCGGTTGCTGGGTCGGGCTGGCCGGCAGCGAGCCGCCGTTCAGCGTGGTCGGCGAATTGGAACTGGAGCTGCTGCCGCCACCGCCGCCGCAGGCGGCCACCACCGACAGCAGCGCCACGGCCACGACGGCCTGCATCCAGCCCCTGAGCTTCACAGCACTTTGCATGGTTCGCATCGTTCGTCCTCGCCCTTACTGGATGTCGGAACCGCTGACGCCGGCGGGCAACGCCGGCGGCAACCAGGCCTGACCGTTGAACGCGCCCATATGGCCGCCGGAGCGGACCACGAGGCTGCTCTGGTCGACCGCAACGGGGCCATGACCGCCTCCGCGCGCCGCACGCGCGGCTTTTACCCCGGCGACGTACTGCGGGAAATAGCTGCCAAGCAGATCGTTGAGATCCGGCATTTGCGGACCACGCCAGGCGATGCCGAAGACCGAACCATCCGCAGCGAGGTATTCATGCACCACCGTGCCGTTGCCGAGCGTGGTTTCACGCACGGTATAGGACGCGGAAGCCGAGGTGGAAGACGCAGCGCCCGATGCAGAATGCATCACGCTTTGAGCGGCCGTTGCCGAGCTGGTGCCGGGCTGCACGGTGCGGGAAGAAACCGATGCATCCGCAGGGGGTGTCATCGGAGCGCCGCCCAGTCCCGCATAAGCGGACTGCACGGCTGACAGCGAACAGGGTAATGCAAGCGCCATAACGAAACCGGCGCGGCGTACACGACTCCACATGACAATGCTCCTCCCGAGCTGCTGCTGCTCGGCTCGCACCTCGTGCGAACCGGCCGCATGTATGCAGATCATACGACACCGCTGCGGTCGCACTCAGGAGGGGATACCTTACCGTGCCACCGACCGGTGAATGTTTCTCACCGGCACACCGTGCCGCTGCTTGAGCCCGTAGTATGCCTGTGGTTTGTGTCGGCAGGCAGCAAGCGCACGCGGCAGCGTGGCTTGCGGCACATACCGGTCCGGCTTCGCGCCCTTGCGGGCGGCCGGCGGGTCAGAAGCCGAGGCTCGCCAGCAGATCGTCGACCTGCGACTGATCCTGCATCACATCCGCCTTGCCTTCCGGATTGATCTGCGGACCATTCAGCAGATGTTCGGGGCTGCCGGTGGACGAGGGCTCGGCCGCCAGCGCCGCCGCATGCGCCGCGAACTGTTCGCGCCGCTCGAGCGCGATGTTCTCGACCAGCACGCCGAGCAGCTGCTGCTCGATCAGGTACACGACATCCGTAATCTTCTTGATGACCTGACCGGTCAGATCCTGGAAGTCCTGCGCCAGCATGATCTCCATGAGCTGCGCGTTGGTCGCGCCCGTCGCCTCGGGCACGCCGCGCAAAAAGCTCCGCGTGTCATTCATCAACGCGCGCACTTCTTCGCGTTCGATCGGAGCCGCATACCACTGCTCCCAGCGCGCGTCGAGCTCGCCCGCGTCCTGCTGCAATTGCGTCTGGATCGGCTTGGCGACGTCGATCGAGGACAGCACGCGCTCGGCTGCCTGCTCGGTCATGGTCGCGATGTACTTCAAACGGTCGCGAGCATCGGGTACGGCTTCCGCCGCGCGCTCGACATGCTTGTCGAGCCCAAGCTCGCGCATGGAGTCGCGCAGCGTGCGCGTCAGTTGTCCGATACGGGCGAGGATACGGTCGGACGCGAAGTCACCGGTCTCGCTCATCGCGTCAGCGCCTTGCGCGTTGGTCGGCAGATTCACATCAGCTCCCGGCTTTAGCCATCTTCTCGATAATCTTGTTGAGCTTCTCGTCGAGCGTCGCGGCCGTGAACGGCTTGACGACATAACCGCTCGCGCCGGCCTGTGCCGCCGCGATAATGTTCTCTTTCTTCGACTCGGCCGTGACCATCAGCACCGGCAGATGCGTCAGGTGGGCGTCGGCGCGGATTTCCTTGAGCATGGCCAGACCGTCGAGATTCGGCATGTTCCAGTCGGAGATCACGAAGTCATACGTACCGCCGCGCAAACGCGAGAGACCGGCCTGACCGTCTTCCGCCTCGTCGACGTTGGAGTAGCCAAGCTCTTTGAGCAGGTTGCGAACGATCCGGCGCATCGTCGGAAAGTCGTCAACTATCAGAATCTTCATTCCCTTATCCATTTCATTCCCTTTGCTTGATCCATGATGCGGCGCATGACCGCCAGTTCAATCCGATCCGTGTCGACCGGAGTTCGCGCTTTAGCGCGCTACTCCGGTCCCATGCAAGGCTGTCGACCGGAGTTGCTTACCCCGGTCCCATGCCTGGCGCTCGCCGTCAGGCGCGCGCATCATACCCGCTGTACGCGCTCGCCCATCGACGACAGACGCGCCATCACACGACGGCTCATTTCCGGCAGCGAGGCAATTTCGTCCGCCGCGCCAAGCGCAATCGCTTCGCGCGGCATGCCGAACACGATACAGCTCGCTTCGTCCTGCGCGAGGGTGTACGCCCCCGCTTTTTTCATATCCAGCAGCCCGGCGGCGCCGTCGCGCCCCATCCCGGTCAGGATCACGCCGACCGCGTTCTTGCCCGCATGCTGCGCGGCCGAACGGAACAGCACATCCACCGACGGACGGTGCCGGTTCACCGGCGGCTCGTCCGACAGATGCGCGATATAGTTCGCGCCGCTGCGGGCCAGCAACAGGTGAGCGTGGCCGGGCGCGATATACGCATGTCCCGGCAGCACGCGTTCGCCGTGCTCTGCCTCTTTAACGGTAATCCGGCACAAACCATTAAGGCGTTGCGCAAAAGATTTTGTGAAACCCGGCGGCATATGCTGCGCGATCAGCACGGCGGGTGCATCCGGCGGCAGCGGCACCAGCACTTCGCGGATCGCTTCGGTGCCACCCGTCGACGCGCCGACGATGATCAGCTTCTCGGTACTGAGCAGCGGGTTGTTGAAGAGCGGCGTGGCAGCGGCAGGCGCATGCGCGGCGTGCGTCGCCGCGTGATGTACCGGTGCTGTCTGGCGCACGCGGGCGCGGGCGGCGGCGCGAATCTTGTCGGCGAGCTTTTCTGAGTAGTCCAGCATGCCGTCGCGAATGCCGACCTTCGGCTTGGTGACGAAGTCGACTGCGCCCAATTCAAGCGCGCGCAGCGTGATTTCATTGCCGCGCTCGGTCAGCGACGACACCATCACGACCGGCATCGGCCGCAGACGCATCAGCTTCTCGAGGAAGTCGAGGCCGTCCATGCGCGGCATTTCGACGTCGAGCGTCAGCACGTCCGGGTTGTGCTGCTTGATGAGTTCACGCGCGACGAGTGGGTCGGGCGCGGTCGCCACGACGGTCATGTCCGGCTGGCCGTTGATGATTTCCGTCATCAGGCTGCGGATCAGCGCCGAATCGTCGACGCACAGTACTTTGATTTTTTGCACAGCGCTCACGCCTCCTCTGTAGTTCTGGCGTTGTTTGAATTAATCGGGCGCGAGCTTGCGCCGAACAGTTCGATGCGCGGCTTCGCTGTGCCGGCCGCGCCGCCTGCATTCGCGCCGAACAGTTCGATCTTCGGCCGTGCGGCTGCCGGCGTCGAAAACAACTCGACCCGCTTGCGCGCGGCAGCAAGCCGCTCGGCACGCGCCTCGGCGCTCTGCCGCATGAGCGCCTGCTCGCGCTCGGCCACACCCGCTTCCTGCTGCAGGCGCAATTTCTTCACCATCACCTGACCGGTGCGCGGCATGAACGCGACCTTGCGCGGATGCGAGCCCTGCAAATCTTCCGCGACGATGCGGATCTTTTCGAGCGCGAGATACCGGCGCACGAATTCGGAATTGCGGTCGCCGATGTTCATCGTCGTCATACCGGCCAGCACCGCACCGCCGCCGAACACCTTGGCTTCGAAACGCTCGCGCCGCCCGCCCGCCTTGATCAGCTCGTTGATCAGCACTTCCATCGCGTACGCCCCGTAGCGCATTGAATCCGACGCGGGCTGGCCGGCGTCCGCGCCGTCGTCGGGCAGCATGAAATGGTTCATGCCGCCGATGCCCGCCGTACGATCCTGGAGGCAGGCCGCGACGCACGAACCGAGTACGGTGACCAGCACCATGTCTTGGTCGGTCGTGTAAAACTCGTTCGGCAACAGCTTCACGCCTGGGCGTTTGAAGTGGTTGTCGAAGTACAGATTGGTGGCAATCGGCAAGGCGCTGCTCATACTGTCACCCCGCTAGTCGTTGCGCTGCCGGCATGGCTCGTGGCACGCGCCGGCGTGCGCGCAGCGCCCGTGTCGCGCGTCAGTTCGTAGACAGTCTGGCTGCGCAGCTTGAACGCCTGCGTCACATACGTGAAGTTTTCCGAGTGCCCGGCAAACAGCAAGCCACCCGATTTCATCAGCGGCTCGAAGCGCGCGAGCACCTGCGCCTGCGTCGGCTTGTCGAAATAGATCATCACGTTGCGGCAGAAGATCGCGTCGAACTGCGAGCGCAACTGGTAATCGCGGTCGGTCAGATTCAGTTGTTCGAAGCGCACCATCGCGCGCACTTCCGGGCGCACCTTGACCAACCCGGCGTGCGCGCCGGTGCCTTTCAGGAAGAAGCGCTTGAGCCGCTCAGGCGAGAGATGCTTCACCTGATCGAACTGATACATGCCGGCTTCGGCTTTCGCCAACACCTGCGTGTCGATGTCGGTAGCGAGCACGGTGGCCTGACGCGCGCCGCTGTCGCCGAGCGCTTCGATCAGCGTCATCGCGATCGAATACGGCTCCTCACCGGTCGAAGCCGCCGAGCACCACACCGACACCGGCTGCGCACGGCGCGGTACGAAGTCGGCAAGGATCGGGAAGTGATGGGCTTCGCGGAAAAACGCGGTCAGGTTGGTGGTCAGCGCATTGGTGAACGCTTCCCACTCGGCCGGATCGTTCTCCGCTTCGAGCAGATCGAGGTACTGTTTGAAGGTTTCGAGGCCGCGGGCGCGCAGCCGGCGCGCCAGACGGCTGTACGCCATGTCGCGCTTGTGATCCGACAGCGAAATGCCTGCACCGCGATGAATCAGATCGCGAATGCGAGCGAAATCCGCCGACGTGAATTCGAAATCCCGACCTTGCTCGCCGGATCTGGCCGGTTCCATCCGCTCGGGACGTGCCGGTTGCGGAGGTGCCGCTTGCGGACCTGCCGGTTGCGGACGTGCCGGTTGCGGACGTTGCTGTGCGCGCGTTGCCATCATGAAAGTCCCTGCCTGCAATACGAGCCATCCGGCTTTTCGCCCAAAGGAATGCCTTGGACGAAAGGGATTATGTTCGCGGGGTCGCGCCTGCCCACGAGTTCTGCTAACACACGGTCGGCCCGCGACACGCTTTGTAAGCGTGCTTCGATGATTCGCCCCTCAAGGAGCGAGATGTCGAATGACCGCATGTCGTTGTGCCGCTTTCTAGAACGTTTCCCAGTCCGCGTCCGACCCTGCCGTCGCCGCGCCTGCTGCGGCCGGACGTGCTGCGAATTCGGAAGCGGCGCGGGCCGTTTTCGGTTTGAGAGCCGGTTCGACACGCGCGGCATCGGCACCATGAGTGGCCGCAGCCGGCGCTGCACGTGTTGCTGTGTTTGCTGCGGGTTGCGTTGCCGTGTGTGCGCGCGTTTGCGGCGCCGCTTTGGCGGGCTGCACGTGCGGGCTGCCACTCTTGCTGCCGTTCGGGCGTGCCGCAGTGTGCGGAAGGGCTGCAGCCGCCGTGCTACGCGTCTGACCTCCGGCCACCTTCCAGCCGTTCACCACCGCCTGCAACTGACGCGTTTGCTCTTCGAGCGACGCAGCCGCTGCTGCCGCCTGTTCGACCAGCGCGGCGTTCTGCTGCGTCACTTCGTCCATCTGCACGACCGCGCGATTCACCTGTTCGATGCCGCCCGATTGCTCTTCGGAAGCCGCGCTGATTTCGCCCATGATGTCGGTCACGCGGCGCACCGCCTGCACGATCTCTTCCATCGTGCTGCCCGCGCGGCCGACCAGTGCCGAGCCGCTTTGCACCTTGTCGACCGAGTCGCCGATCAGTTCCTTGATTTCCTTCGCGGCGCTCGCGCTGCGCTGCGCGAGGCTGCGCACTTCGCCTGCGACCACCGCGAAACCGCGGCCCTGCTCGCCTGCCCGCGCGGCTTCGACTGCCGCGTTCAGTGCAAGAATGTTGGTCTGGAATGCAATGCCTTCGATCACGCCGATGATGTCGACGACCTTGTTCGAACTGGTCGCAATACCCTGCATCGTCGTAACGACCTGGCTCACCACATCACCACCGTGCGTCGCGATATCGGACGCGTTGACAGCCAGTTGGCTCGCCTGACGCGCGTTCTCGGCGTTCTGCCGCACGGTGCCGGTCAGCTGCTCCATGCTCGATGCGGTTTCCTGCAGCGACGCAGCCTGCTGTTCGGTGCGTTGCGACAGATCGGTGTTGCCCATGGCGATTTCGCGCGCGCCGGTGTCGATCGATTCGGTGCTGCTGTGAACTGCCCTCACCATCGTCGCCAAGCTGTCCTGCATCCGCTTGATGCCGGCGAAGAGGCGGCCGATTTCGTTGCGGCTGAATACTTCGATTGTTTCGGACAGATCACCCGAAGCGATCCGTTCGAAGCACGCCGTTGCATCGTTCAGCGGCTGCACGATCAGGCCGCGCAGCGCGAAGCGAATGCCCACCACCAGCAGTAGCGCGATTGCGGTGACGCCGATGATCAGCGTGGTCATCAGCGAAATGTTCGATTGCGCGCTCGCCTGCTGATCCACGGCGCCTTGCTGCAATGCCTTGATGACCGCCGATGCGGCGCCGTCGTAGGCAATGAACATCGGGCTGATCTTCGTATCGGCAATCGCGTGATAAGCGGCCATGTCGTTCGCGTTGAGCGCTGCGAACTCCGGATCGACGCCTTCATGCATCACCGCCGTACGCTTGGCGACCACGTCGTCGAGAAGCGCCTGATCGATGCCGTTCTTCGGCGCATCGAGATAAATCTGCCAGTTCTGATTGCCCTTGGTCAGCAGCTCCTGCGCGCGATCGATCGCTTTCTTCGCTTCATCCGCATTGCCTGCGGCCGACAGCGTGTTGAAGCGGTCCACCGCGAGACGCGAACGCAACAGGTACGACGAAGCATCGTCGAGCGCGTGAATGGCCACCAGATCGCCGCGCGTAATACGGTCGAGCGACTGGCTCGCACCGTTCAGTGCGGTTAGACCAAGCGCGCCGACCACAACGGTCAGCGCCACCAGAATGATCCCCACCATCGTCAACGATGTGCGAATCGACCACCTGCTCACCATCTCGTGCTCCCTGTTCGATCTATCTTTCGTACGGCGCGTATCGACACGTATCGACACGTATCGACGCGCGTTGACGCTTAGGCGCTAAGCGTTTCGATCAGCGCCATTTCGCGGCTGGTCATCAGCTTCTCGATGTCCATCAGGATCAGCATGCGGCCGTCGACGGTGCCCAGACCCGTGAGGTACTCGGTCGTCAGCGTGGCGCCGAATTCCGGCGCCGGCATGATCTGGTCGGCGGCGAGCGTCAGCACATCCGACACGCCGTCCACCACCATCCCGACCACGCGATGCGCGACGTTCAGGATGATGACTACGGTCTGGTGGTCGTATTCGACGCGCCCCAGGTGAAACTTGATGCGCATGTCCACGATCGGCACGATGATGCCGCGCAGATTGATCACGCCTTTGATGAACTCAGGCGCATTCGCGATACGCGTCACGTTGTCGTAGCCGCGGATTTCCTGCACCTTGAGAATGTCGATGCCGTACTCTTCGGCGCCGAGCGTGAAAACGAGGAATTCCTGACCGCCGGCGTCTGCCTGCTGCGCGTCGCGGCGGCCATTCGTACCGCTTGCGTTCGAAACGCTCGAATTGATGGATTGGACTTCTGCCACGTTAGCCCCCAAACGGTTGGGATGAAATAAATTGAGTGAGTGTTGCGAAAACCGCGTGCCTCACGGATGTCATTACGGATGTCACGCGAGACTCATCGCGCCATGTGCATGGCGCGTTTCGCGATTCAGCGCCGCCACGTCCACGATCAGCGCGACACTGCCGTCGCCGAGAATGGTTGCGGCGGAAATGCCGTGCACCTTGCGATAATTCGTTTCCAGATTCTTCACGACCACCTGCTGTTGTCCCACCAGCTCGTCGATCAGCATCGCAAAGCGGCGCCCTTCGGTTTGCATGATGGTGACGATGCCCTGCGTCGGTTCCCGCTTGGCGTCTTCGACGTTGAATATTTCGTGCAGCGCGACGAGCGGCAGGTATTCACCGCGCACGCGTACCACGCGTTCGCCATTGGTCACCGTGTAGATGTCTTCGGCACGCGGTTGCAGCGACTCCATCACGAAGTTCAGCGGCAGAATGAAGATCTCGTTGCCGACCTTGACCGACATGCCGTCGAGAATCGCCAGCGTGAGCGGCAGAACGATTCGCGTGGTGCTGCCCTTGCCCGCATGCGAGGTGATTTCCACGTGGCCACCCATCGACTGGATGTTCCGCTTCACCACGTCCATGCCGACGCCGCGGCCCGAAACGTCCGTGACCTGCTCCGCCGTCGAGAAGCCCGGCAGGAAAATCAGGTTCCAGACTTCTTCGTCGGACATCGTTTCGCTGACCTGCATGCCCTGCTTCGCGGCCTTCGCGAGAATCTTGTCGCGGCGCAAACCGGCGCCGTCGTCGCTCACTTCGATCACGATGTTGCCGCCGTGATGCGCGGCCGACAGCACCAGCTGGCCGGTTGCATCCTTGCCCGCCGCGCGCCGTGCCGCCACGGTTTCGATGCCGTGGTCGAGACTGTTGCGCACGAGATGGGTCAACGGATCGATGATCCGTTCGATGAGGCTCTTGTCGAGTTCGGTCGCCTGACCGAAGGTGACGAGTTCCACTTCCTTACCGAGTTTCGCGGCCAGATCGCGCACCAGACGCGGGAAGCGGCTGAACACGTAATCCATCGGCATCATGCGGATCGACATCACGGCTTCCTGCAGATCGCGCGCGTTGCGCTCGAGCTGCGCCATGCCGTTGAAGAGCCGGTCGTGCAAAGCCGGATCGAACGTGCTGGTGGTCTCGGCCAACATCGCCTGCGTAATCACCAGTTCGCCGACCAGGTTGATCAGCTGATCGACCTTCTCGACGCCCACGCGAATCGAGCTGCCTTCCGCGCCACCCGCTGCCGCGGCCGGACGCGCCGCCTTGCGGTCCTGATCGGCCGGTGCGTTGTTCGCCGTCGCGCCTGTTGCCGCGCTTGCTGACGGTGCACCGCTCACCGCGGCAGGCGCCGGCGTATTCGCTTGCGACGCCGAGGCGTCGAACAGTCCGTGTGCAGCGGCAGCTTGAGCGGGGGCAGCGGTGTCGGCCACTCGTGCCGACGATGCTGCGTGCTCCGCCTGTACTGCCTCTGCTGTTTGTGCTGCTTGCACCGGGGTCGAATCGGCAGCGTCCGGCGTTCCAGGTTCGCCTTGCTGCGTCTCGTCCGCCGGTGCGGTGCCGCGGCCGATCGTGATCTGACTTTCGTCGATCACGAAACAGCACACGGCGATGATGTCGTCGGCGGTCACATCGGTCTGGAGCCACAGCGTCAGATCGCCGCCGCTTTTGACCTGCCCGACGATGTTGCCCAGGTTGCCGAGCTCTTCGGCCAGCAGTTCCTGGTCCTTCTCACCTACGCCCCGTAGCGTAATTTCCAGATGAGAGCCGGTTTCTTCACCGGCGCCCCCGGCTTGACCGGTCTGTGCCGGTTCGCCGTCAATCCATTCACCCGCCGCCTGCACCGCCTGTTCGACGACGTGCTCGGGCGGGGTGCTGCCTTGTACTGCGGTTTGTTGTGCTTCTACTGGTACTGTGGCTGCCACCGGCGCGGCGGCCACCGGCTCCGTGGCCGGCTCGGCGCCGAAGCGGCTTTCGTGGTGCAACTGCTCGAGCTTCGCGCAGATCGCCTTCGCGGTCGCCGCATCCGGCTCGGCGCTCGCGCGGTAATCGGCGAGCTGACCCGACAACACGTCCTTGGTTTCGAGGAACGTGTCGATCATGTCCTTGCGCAACACGAGTTCGTTATTGCGCGCGCGGTCGAGCAGCGATTCGAGAATGTGAGTCGTTTCCGTCAGCGCGGTAAAACCGAACGTCGCCGCGCCGCCCTTGATCGAATGCGCCGCGCGGAAAATCGCCGCGAGGTCTTCGGGGTCCGGGTTGGCGATATCCAGATTGAGCAGCAATTGCTCCATCTGCGCGAGCAGTTCGTCCGCTTCGTCGAAGAACGTCTGATAGAACTGAGTGATGTCGAGTGTCATGCCTGGGTCACCGCGAGAGTTCCTGTCTAGGCTTGGGCTGCTGGGCCGCCGCGTCGAAAGCTTCTATAACTTGTCTAAAGGTCGCGCTTATAGGCGCGCTCATGCGTGGTCCGGTTCCGCTAACGCCGCCACCAGTTCGGTCAGCATGTCGGGGTCGAGCGGCTTTTCGATCCAGCCGGTTGCCCCCGCGGCCCGCGCCGCTGCCTTGAACGGCTCGCTCGATTCCGTCGTGAGGACGAGGATGGGCGTCGCCTGGTAAGCCGGGTTGCAGCGCAGCGCCGTAATCAGATCGAGGCCGGTCTTGCCTGGCATGTGCTGGTCTGTCAGCACGAGGTCGAACGACATGGCGAGGGCGTTTTCGAGCCCTTCATTGCCGTCCGCCGCGAGCGTCACTTCGTAGCCAGCCGTCGTCAGCGTTGCGGCGAGGATTTGCCGCATCGATGCCGAGTCGTCGATTGCCAGGATGTTCCTGATCATGAAAACCTCGCTGCATTTACGCTATGAACCAGCTAGCCGCCCATGCCATCCCGGCGCATGGACCAGTCAGCCGATCGCTGTCTGTTACTGGGCTGCCGGCGCTACCGCCGGCACCTTCGGTGCAACCGTCGCCGGTTGCGCAAGCCTTTGCAGCAGCGGCTTGGAGCCGGCTGCGTCGTCCGACAAGGTGGTCGTGGTGGAGTCGTCGTGGTCAAGCGCCTCCTCCGACCTCTTGTTCAGCACGATGATGCTGATGCGGCGGTTTTCCGGGTCCATCGGATCCGCCTTGTTCAGGTTCTGCGTCGACGCGAGACCGAGCACGCGCATCACCTTCGCTTCGTCCATGCCGCCGCCGATCAGCTCGCGACGCGACGCGTTGGCGCGGTCCGCGGACAATTCCCAGTTGCTGTAGCCCTTCTCGCCGCCGGCGTACTGCGCGGCGTCCGTATGCCCTTGCACGATGATGCGGTTCGGCACGTCGTTCAGCGTGTGGCCGATTTCGCGCAGGATGTCGCGCATGTACGGTTCAACCACGTCTCTCGCGGTCGCGAACATCGGCCGCTTCTGCGAGTCGACGATTTCGATGCGCAGGCCGGTCAGCGTCGAGTCGATGCGGATCTGCTGCTTGAACTGGCGCAGCACCGGGTTCGCTTCGATCGCGGCCATCAGCTTGACCTGCAGATCGTGCAGGCGAACCTGTTCGCGACGCTCCAGCTCGCCTTGCATCTGTTTGACCGAGTCCTCGTTGTTATGCGAAACGCTGCGCTCGGCGCGGTTATTGGTGCCGTCAGTCGCGCGCGTGACGCCTTGCGCGTCGGTCGAAATGTCGCGACCGCCGCCCTTCAGAATGCTCGAGTCCTCGGCGCTGCGATCACCGCCCCACAGCGTGACCTTCAACGGCTGGTTGAAGTAATCGGCGATGCCCTTCAACTGCACGGTGGAGGCCGAACTCAGCAGCCACATCAGCAGGAAGAACGCCATCATCGCAGTCATGAAGTCCGCGTACGCGAGCTTCCACGCGCCGCCGTGATGGCCCTTGCGGGCCGGCGCGGAACGCTTGACGACAATGGCGCGGTCTTTGTCCTTGTTCATCGAGTCGGTTCCCGGCGCCCGTTACTTGGCTTTGACGCGGCGCACGTGCTCTTCCAGCTCGGCGAACGACGGACGTTCAGTGGAGAAGAGCACCTTGCGGCCGAATTCGACGGCAATAGCCGGCGCATAGCCATTCAGGCTGGCGAGAATCGTTACCTTGATGCACTGGAACATCTTGGTCGACTCGGTCACGCGCTGTTCGGCGACGCTCGCGAGCGGGCTGATCAGGCCGTACGAAAGCAGAATCCCGAGGAAGGTGCCAACCAGCGCCTGGGCGATCATCTCGCCGAGCACCGCCGGCGGCTTGTCGGCCGAGGCCATGGTGTGCACCACACCCATCACCGCGGCCACGATCCCGAACGCCGGCATGGCGTCGCCGACCTTGGTCAGCGCGTGCGCCGGGGCTTCGCCTTCCTGGTGATGCGTCTCGATCTCCTCGTCCATCAGGCTTTCGATCTCGAACGCGTTCATGTTGCCGCCGACCATCAACCGCAGGTAATCGGTCAGGAATTCGATGATGTGCTTGTCGGCCAGGATCTTCGGATACTGCGTGAAGATCGGACTCTTCGACGGATCGTCGATGTCGGCTTCGAGCGTCAGCGTGCCTTCCTTGCGTGCCTTGGCCAGCAGGACGTAAAGGAGCGCCATCAGCTCCATATAGACGTCCTTGTCGTATTTCGCGCCCTTGAACAGGGTTGGAATGACGCGCAGTGTCGCCTTGATCGTCTTCATCCCGTTACCGAGAATGAACGCGCCGACGCCGGCGCCGACGATCATCAGCACTTCGACGGGCTGCAGCAGCGCGCCAAGATGACCGCCTTCCAGCGCGTAACCGCCGAAAACGGACAAAAGCGTCACGAGTGTTCCCACGAAAATCAGCACTGCCGAGCCCTCACAAAGAAGCGACGGTGACCGTCGTTAATCTGGTTTACGGCAACGGAGCAGAAAACTTTGGCGGAAAAGCGGCGCGTCACTCCTGTGTAAACCACAGGCGGGTTAAACCGGTTCGATGAGGCCCAGCAAGGCCCGGCACCGGCCAGTCGGGCCGCAGGGGCCGCCGAATGGGGGTGTGCGCGCGTGCACCGGGTTGCGGGCGGCTGGCCGGCGCCGCCCCGCGGCTCAAATCTCCAGCGCAGCGAGGCTTTCGCGGGCCCGGGCGTCGGCAAATTTCTTTGTCTTACCGGCGCGCGAAGGCGGCTGGCACAGCCCGCAGACGAAGGCGTGCTGCGGATCGTGCGCGTGCGCGACAAAATGTCCACCGCAGCGGCAACAGGCGGTCATTTGCAGCATTCCGGAGTCGAAGAAGCGCACCAATGTCCAGGCGCGCGTAAGACTGAGCACAGGCTCGTCGTCGTGCAACTGGACATGTTCCTGGTAGAGCCGGTAGCTCTTCACGATCGACTGGATCGTCACACAGCCACCGTGGTCGGCCATGAAACGGTAAATGTTATAGAACAGCGATGAGTGAAAGTTCGGCTGCCAGGTCATGAACCAGTCGGTCGAAAACGGCAACATGCCCTTGGGCGGCGACACCCCTTTCAGTTCCTTGTAGAGCTTGATAAGCCGGTCGCGCGACAAACTGGTCTCAGCCTCCAGCAATTGCAACCGCGCGCCGAGCTCGATCAGCTCGATGGCCAGGGTAATTTCCCTGACTTCCTGCACAACACTTTTATATGCCATCCGCGTGCATTTCCCCCGTCCTGATCGCTTTATTTGAACTACACGTTGCCATCAGCCGAGTTGCTCGACCGGCTGGCTTGCCATCAGGATCGCGGAATGCGCCTGAACCACGGCGCTGGATTTGCCTTTGTCCGCAAGGGCGGACAGCACGGCATGGTCATCGAAACGGAAACGGCACAACACCTGGTTGGACGCCGCCAGCTTCACGGTCTGCGCCAAAGACAGATTGGCGAGCACGTCGGCTAACTGGTCCGAAATCCCCATGCGAAACATGCCCATCGGCTTGTCCTCACGCAGCAGGCGCTGCGCGAGCAGGAGATAAGACAGGTTGACTTCTCTGATCTCATTGAGCATTTCGCTTGTCGCGCTCATGATTCCCCCGGGGTATATCTGGCTGGTCAGGCCGTTACGGAAACGTTTGCTCGAACGCGCGCACTTAAACCGCACGAATCGGCTCGCTTCTGGTCTTGCAAGCATTGTGTCTAAAGGGGGAGCGGACGAAAATCGGACAGACACCCTGCCAACCTGACGGATTAATCCGTCATTCGTGTAGGAATTTTTCCTACACGGCGTGGGTCAGAAAGAAGGTGAAATAGGTGAAACGGCGCGCAGCTTGGGATTCGCGATGCGCTTCGGATAATTATTCAGCGGAAATGTGAACCGGATGGTGAGTCCTGAGTGGCTCGCGATTCGCACCCTGCATCAGTGAAAAACAATTATAAGACGTTTTCACTTCTGCGCAACGCGCGTGCTGTAGGGGCCGCGCTCCAGTCCCGGGACCACCCCTTGTTCATGTTTTCTCTGCGTTTGAATGCCCCCCAGTCGTGCTTGCCGACTATCGGGACCGCGCTCCTGCCGACCTGTTACGCATCATGTTTCGCGCTGTAACAACATTAAGCGTTTGAAAAATAACTCGAATTAGCGCCGCCAATCCCGATAATGAAGCTAAGGGATTACCCGATGCAGGTTCGGAGCACCCCCGGGCGGCGGCTTACCGCGCCCAACCGTCCGTCAGGCATTCGCTCCTCGCTCTACTCGAGCGCCGCTGTGCGAAGCCGTTTTGAACAGGAGAAACGCATGCGAATCGCACAAATTGCGCCGCTGTACGAAGCTGTCCCGCCGAAACTCTATGGTGGCACCGAACGCGTCGTGTCATATCTGACCGAAGCACTGGTCGACCTCGGCCACGACGTCACGCTGTTTGCGAGCGGCGACTCGGTCACCTCCGCGAACCTCGACGCCTGCTGGCCTCGGGCGCTGCGCCTCGACCCGACGATCCGCGATGCACTGGCTCCGCATGTCCTGATGATGGAAAAGGTGCGCAAGGTCGCTCATGAGTTCGACGTGCTGCACTTTCACCTCGACTACATGCCGTTCCCGCTCTTTACCACCATGGACACGCCGTTCGTGACCACGCTTCACGGCCGTCTGGACTTGCCGGAACTGCAACCGGTGTTCGACGCATTCTCGAATGTGCCGGTGGTGTCGATTTCGGATTCCCAGCGCGCGCCGCTGCCGCAGGCCAACTGGCTGAACACGATTTACCACGGCCTCCCTGAGCAGTTGCTCACGCCGCAGACGCACAAGAAGCCGGAATACCTGGCGTTCCTCGGCCGTATCTGTCCTGAGAAGCGCGTCGATACAGCTATCAAGATCGCTGCACAAAGCGGTTTGCCGCTGAAGATCGCCGCCAAGGTGGACAAGGTCGACCAGGAATACTTCAGGAAGGAAATCGAACCGCTGCTCTCCATGGCGCACGTGGAGTTCGTCGGCGAAATCAACGAGGCGCAGAAGCCTGAGTTCCTGTCGGGCGCCAAGGCGCTGCTGTTCCCGATCGACTGGTCGGAGCCGTTCGGTCTCGTGATGATCGAATCAATGGCGTGCGGCACGCCGGTGATCGCGTTCAACCGCGGCTCGGTGCCGGAAGTGATCGACCACGGCGTGACCGGCTACATTGTCGAGGACGTTCAAGGTGCCGTGGCCGCGCTGCAACGCCTGGACGAATTGTCGCGCACGGAAATTCGCGCGCAGTTCGAACGCCGTTTCAGTTCGAAAACGATGGCTCAGAATTACGTTGACGGTTATTCAGCACTGATCGAAGCAACACGCCGCCCGGTGTTGCGCCAGGTAGCGGTGGGCTGAGCGACGCGCTTAAGCGGCTGATGTTTTTATGCGCTCAGCCGCTTAAATCGTGCCTCTCCCGCTTACCGTCGCTTTCCGCTTTGCACGCCAATCATGAGTAAATTTGCCTGGTGAATCGTTTGCGCGAGCGGTTAGCGGGAGTTAACCTGCTTCTACTCCGGAAAAGCCGCCTCTCAGAGGCGGCTTTTTTAATACAGGAATGGATGCGCTTCCATCCTGGATTAGCGCTGCGCGAATAAACAACCAGGCAACGATCAACCTTCAGTTAGCTTGCGCCCGGACTAACGGGGCATTCAAGCCGCGCCAATCAGAAAGCGTTCCCGATTCTTGCCGACAATCCACTTGGGTGGTTTGCCACGCCCGCTCCAGGTATTGCCCGATTTCGGATCCTGGTACTTGGCCGGCAGCGGCGCCTTCTTCGGTGGGCGTCCACGTCTGGCGGCAACCGCAAAGCCGAGGTCCTGCGCTGTTAGACCGTATTCAGCGATCTTTTGGCGGATGTCGGCGACCACGTTGTCGACTTCAGTACGACGCGCTTCATCTGCCTGTGCCTGCAATTTGGCGATCTGTACCTTGAGGTCTGCATATTGAGACATTTCGGTTCTCCCCTTTTTTAGAACTCATTCGCTCGCAGACTAGCTGTAATTATAAAAATTCGCAATGGACAATAATACCGATTTAGGAAGATATCCTCTGATAATTATTAAGCGTCGATGAATTGTAAAACGAGATCTTTATCAGGTAATAATAGGTAAAGGCGACTCCACATTGACAATTCTTGACACCTAATCTGGCCGTCTTTCCCTAGAATTGCGCGCTCAATGGCATGCACTTGCGCTTAGCATTCATGCCACTCCAAGCGTCAAACATTTTAGGATTACCAATCATGCAGTTGTCAAAGCGCCTTGCTGCCGAGCTTTTCGGCACCTTCTGGCTCGTGCTCGGGGGCTGCGGCAGCGCCGTCCTCGCCGCTAACTTCGCCGGCCCGGTCCACGGTCTGGGCATCGGCTTCGTGGGCGTCTCGCTCGCATTCGGTCTCACTGTCCTGACAATGGCCTATGCGATCGGCCATATCTCTGGCTGCCACCTGAATCCGGCGGTCAGCGTCGGCCTGACCGTCGCCGGCCGCTTTCCGGCTCGCGACCTGCTGCCGTACATCGTCGCGCAAGTGGTCGGCGCGGTGCTGGGCGCGCTGGTGTTGTCGTTGATCGCATCGGGCAAGCCGGGCTTTGACCTCGTCGCCAGCGGTTTCGCCAGCAACGGCTATGGTGAGCGCTCACCAGGCCATTACTCGCTCGCTGCCGCCTTCATTTGTGAAGTGGTGATGACCGGCTTCTTCCTGTTCGTCATCCTCGGCGCGACCGACAAACGCGCGCCGGCCGGTTTCGCGCCAATCGCCATCGGCCTGTGCCTGACGCTGATTCACCTGATCTCGATTCCGGTCACCAACACGTCGGTCAACCCGGCGCGCTCGACCGGCCCGGCACTGTTCGTCGGCGGCGCAGCGGTGGATCAACTGTGGATGTTCTGGGTCGCACCGATTATCGGCGCCGTGATCGCCGGCGTGCTGTACCCGCTCATCGCCGAAAGCCGTCGCGGCAATTCGCAGGAAATGGCGCTCGACTGATCGGCGAGTGCGCGTATCCTGGCAGTCAAAACGGGCGCTACGGCGCCCGTTTTGTTTTGTCCGCACGATGCAGACAGCCAATGGCCTGCCAATAGCCCGCTGCTAGAATCGTGCGACTTCCCAAGCTCGCACAGGTGCTACCGATGACCCGTTTCCGCGGATTCCTGCATGGCGTCGCACTCTCCATCGGCGGTCTGTGCGCCGGCGTATTGGCGTTACCCGCGGCCCACGCGGCGGACGGCAACACTGAAACGCTCGTATTCGTGCGCCACGGCGAGAAACCCGCGAAGGGTTACGGCCAGCTCAATTGTCAGGGACTCAACCGCGCGCTGGCATTGCCGGCAGTGATCGCCGCCAAGTTCGGCAAACCGGATGCGATCTACGCCCCCGATCCTGGCCAGCAAAAGGACGACAGCGGTCACCCCTATTACTATATTCGGCCGCTTGCGACCATCGAGCCGACTGCCATCCAATTCCAGATGCCGGTGCAAACGCCGTACGGTTTCGCCCAGATCGACCAGCTCGGCACAGCGCTCGTCAGTCCGGCCAATCGCAACAAGCTGATTGTCGTCGCGTGGGAGCACAAGCTGATCGTGAAGTTGTTGCGTCAGATGATGAGCACGCATGGCGGTAATGCCGCCGACGTTCCCAACTGGCAAAGCAACGACTTCGACAGTATTTACATCGTTCGCCTCGACTGGCAAAACGGCACGGCCCACGCCAGTTTCAAGCTTGACCGCCAGGGACTGAACGGCCGCGCGACGGATTGCCCATGCGCGGCGCTGCCGAACGCCCCTTCTGCGGCCGCGGCAGGCGCTTCCGCGAGCTCAGCTGATTAATCGGGTAATACAGATGTAAGCCGTGATTACGAGCGCGGCTGACCGATTTTTGCAGCGGGCGGCGGCAGCTGGGCGCCGGCTCGTCCTGATGAGGCGAGGAGCCTTATGTAGCGGGGCTTCGAGCGGAAAACGCACCCCACGTGCTACGTTCGAATGTTCCTTCTATAGCCTTTCAAAGCCTGCGACGATACTTGCAGTCCGTAACATCTCGTCGCAGTAGAGAAGGCCCGGAGTGCGTAGATTGGTCCTGTGCGACAAACATACGTCGCCTCACAGGAGAACAACATGAAACGCATCGTCACTCATTTGCTGGTTGCTGCTGGACTCGCGGCGGGCGCATGCGGCGTCGCGCAAGCGCATACGGATCTGAATATCGGCCTCTCGCTCGGCGCGCCGGTTTATGCCCAGCCGGCACCTGTCTACGCAGCGCCGCAGCCGGTGTACTACGGCAACGGCGGCTGGGACCATCGCTACGACCGCGGCGACTACTATCGCGGCGACCACGGGTATAACCGCGGCTGGAATCATAACGACCGCCACTGGGGTCACGATGACCGCGGCGATCGCCGTGGCGGGTGGCACGGCTAAACGTAGCGCAGCGTAGGGTCTCGAAGAACCGGCCCGCATCCACGAAAGAGGATGCGGGCCGTCCCGTTTTCAGGACATCAGTTCGTCGTCGAGCGAGAAAAGTTTGCGCAGATGGTGCGCGACGCCCGCTTCGAAATTATTGCCGATGCGCGGCACGTTCGGCAGACGCGTGATGAGATCGGGATTGGCATTGTTCATCATGAACGGATGGCCGGCTGTCTCCAGCAGGTCGATGTCGTTCATGTTGTCGCCAAACGCCACGCATTGCGAGGCATCGACGCCAAGGCGCTCGAGCACGATCTGCAAAGCACGCCCCTTCGATACATTCGAAGTCATCACCTCCAGACAGTCCGGCAGCGAATAGGTGACGTACAGCGCGTCGCCGAATTCGCGCGCGAGGTTGGCCGCGATGTGCGCGAGATCGGCGGGCTCACCGATGTAAAGGACTTTGGCGATATCGACGCCGTCGTGCTTCAGCAGATCGGTGACCTCGTAGGCGAAGCCGGAGTCCTGATGGAATTTCAGCAGATCTGGTGCATCCCGGTCGATCAACCACGCCTGATCTGCAAACAGATTGACGATCACGCGGCCATGCGCACCGACGATGTCCGGCTGCACCAGCCGCTGCACGATGGCCGGAGGCAGGTCATCAGCGTGGATCACCGTGTTGTCCGGCGCGTGAATGCGTGCGCCGTTCGACGTGATCAGATACGCGCTGATGCCCAGCAGGTCACGAATGCCCGCGACGTCGCAGTAGTGGCGCCCCGTCGCGATTACGAAGTGCAGCCCATCGGTTTCCAGTTTGCGCACGGTGGCAACCGTGAACGGGTCCACCTGGTGGTCGGCGTTGAGCAGCGTGCCGTCGAGATCCGTGGCGATGACTTTGTACATAGTGTGAGCAGCCGGGCAGCGTCAAAGATCGCATTTTACCGTTGCGCGCCGTCTCGGTGAGATCGT
Organism: Paraburkholderia sp. D1E; assembly: GCF_052682275.1. NCBI lineage: Bacteria > Pseudomonadati > Pseudomonadota > Betaproteobacteria > Burkholderiales > Burkholderiaceae > Paraburkholderia > Paraburkholderia sp. D1E. The sequence continues at coordinate 9,405,673 of NZ_JBQYMB010000001.1, read as the reverse complement.
ACGCGGCGCGCGGGACGATTCTCAACCCGCGAGGCGAACGGCTTCACGCTGCGCCAACTGCAAACCGCCGTGTGCGGAGTCCGCCAACGGCTCGCGCAAACGGGCCTGATAAATCTGTGGCACATACTCGCGCAAGGGTGTGCCGAGACCGCCGCACAGCGCGACCGGCAAAGTCGCAGAAGGGTCGAGCGCGGCAATCATCTTGCTCACTTCCACACCGGCCTCGCCGAGCAAACGCGCCGCGAACGGATGCGTGCGATGCGCGATGACGATCGGCGCGAGCCTTGCATAAGCCGTCTGATTGGCTTCGCACAGCCAGACCACGAGGCCGTCGCGGTCATGCGCACCGGTGCGGGCAAGCAGCGCCTGCGCCAGATCGTCTTTGGGCACGCGCCCGTCGAGAGACTGCTGGGCATACACGATGGCTCGTAGCCCAAGCCACGCGCCACTTGCTTCGTCACCGGACGGGTAACCGTAGCCGCTGGCGATTCGGCATTCGCCTTCGCCGTCGAGCGCGGCTGCCACGCTGCCCGTGCCAAGCGCGACGACCACGCCGTGCGCGCCGCCGTGCGCACCGAGCAAGGTAGTGTAGGCATCGCTTTCCACCGCGAGCCCTGCTACCGCCGGCGCCTGCGCGCAAAACGCGGCCAGCCAGTCGCGATTATTGACCCCTGCCAACCCGCAACCGAGTACGCAGCGCGCCCAGTCCAGCGGCACGCCGGCGCGTGCAAACGCGTCGGCACAGCCGGCCCCGATGGCCTGCCACGCGCGTTCCACGCCGAGGCCCAGACCCGACGGCCCGCTCGCCGCCTGCGCCAGTTCGCGGCCCTGCGCGTCGCCGAGTACAACGCGCGTACCGCTGCCGCCGCCGTCAATGCCGATCAGAAAGAGGTCTTTATTCATCGAATCGAGTGAGTTCAAGTGGTGAATAACGCATAGCGTGGCAGGTCAGTTTCAATCCCGCAATCGGCCGAATGGCCAGCTTGCAGCGCGCCTGGCTTCCGCTATGCTGACGGGCGACATGACACCGGAGGAGCGCGAAAGTGACACAGCGATGCAACTGGGTATCGAGCGAAGCGCTCGCACACTACCACGACACCGAATGGGGCGTGCCCTCGCGCGACGATCAGCATTTGTTCGAACTGCTTGTGCTGGAAGGCGCGCAGGCGGGTTTGTCATGGTCGACGATTCTCAACAAACGAACCGGCTATCGCCGTGCATTCGCCGGCTTCGATATCGACAAGGTAGCGCGCTTTACGCCCAAACACGTCGATGCACTGGTGCTGGACGAAAGTATCGTGCGCCATCGCGGCAAGATCGAGTCGGCCATTACCAATGCGCGCGCCGTGCAGCAAATTCAGGCCGAACACGGCTCGCTCGCCAACTTCGTATGGTCGTTCGTCGATCAGACGCCGATCCAGAACGATTGGGCGTCGTATAAACAGGCGCCTGCATCGACCGAAATTTCTGACGCGCTCAGCAAGGGGCTGAAGCGCTACGGCTGCAAGTTCGTCGGCTCGACGATCTGCTATGCGTTCATGCAGGCGGTCGGCATGGTGAACGACCATGAGGCGATCTGCATGTGCCGCGCACGATGCGCGGCGCTCGGCAAGAAGGGACGCAATCGCAAAGCCGGCTGAGGTTGTAGCGGTGGCCACCGCGTGGCCCAGCGCGTCTGAGACGCCGCTCTCACCGCAAGCGACCCTCGGGTATCCGGTAAAGCCCGTCTACGCTTTTCGCGCGCCCGGCCGTTAGAGAGGTATGAGTGCTGGCTGCCGCGGGGGCGGTCGGTGTCACCAGGCCGGCATAAACGGCTGACGAGCCAAACCCGGGAATTGAGGGCTTTTCGCCATGCTAGTCCGGGCTTCGCTAATCGACGCGTGCCCGATACTGCCATTCATGCGCTCAAACAACGAATAGCCGCTACGTAACGCATGGGAGACCAACCATGAAAACCCTTAGCTTCCTGACACATCAGGAGATTTTCGATCAGGCCGTGGACCATCTGCTCGGCCAGAAGCGCGCCGCCTTGCTGCCACGCGGCGGCGGCGCTTACCGCGGCTACTGCGGCGGCTGTCCGGTCGGCAACTTCATCAAGCCGCGCGACTACATGACCGCGATGGAAGGCGTTCCGGTACGCTACATCGGCAAAGCGCCCGTTGAGGTGCCCGCTTATATGGATGCCGGCATATCTGCGCTTAAGAAGGCGCTGTTGCGCGCCCGTCTCAATGTGTACGACCCAGCCACCATCACTCTGCTCAGTTGTCTGCAAAACGTGCACGATGTGTTCGGCACGTGGGAATGGCATGAGCGTCTGAGTTCGATCGCCCGGCAATTCGGCCTGTCTGCCGAGCGCCTGAAGAGCGCTGCCTGACGCCCAAAGCAAACCGGCAACCCAACCGCAAAAAACCCATCGCAAAAACCCGACGCAAACCAACGCCCAAAAGCAAAACGGCGATGTGGCTTCTTTCGAAGCTCACACCGCCGTTCAGCATGCGAAATGCGCGTAATGCAGCGCGGAAAAGCGTACTTAGTGCAGCTTTTTCGGCAGCATCTGGCTACGCAGGCGCTTGTGCAGGCGCTTCACAGCAGCAGCCTTCTTGCGCTTACGTGCCGTAGTCGGCTTTTCGTACGATTGACGCTCACGCAGTTCAGCGATCAGGCCATTCTTTTCGATTGCGCGACGAAAGCGGCGAATCGCCACTTCGAACGGCTCGTTTTCTTTCAGAAGAATCGTCGTCATGTAATTCCTAACTCAATCACTTGATAGGGGTAAATTGCGTGGCGGGATACCGCTCACGCGCCGGCCCTCCGGTCGTTCCGATTCATGGCCAGTAACAGGCAAACGCGGGTAGAACCCGGCCAAACCACGAATGAAACGAAAGGCAAAGCGGCCACGGAAGCCGGAAAAGAGAGGTGGGGAGTTCACCGCGGAACGCGGACAGACGTAATGCCAAAGCCCACGCCTGCTGCTGTTTCGCCAACCTTTCATCAATGAAAAACATTGACAAAACAGGCAAAGATCTCAATTCACTCCCGATGATATCAGGAAACTCCCCATCCTACCAGGGGTTTAGCGATCGCGCCAGGTCCCTTGCGCAATCACGCGCTCGCCTCGTCCAGTTCGCGGATGTCGGCGCCAGTCAGCATCAGGTGAACGGCGGCGGCAAGGCTTTTGAGCTGGTCGACCGAGGTCGCGCTCGCAATTGGGGCCGTTACACTCGGACGGGCGATCAGCCATGCCAGTGCGACGGTCGCCGGCGTACTGCCGTGCCGCTCGGCGACCCGGTCGAGCGCGTCCAGAATCCGCAAGCCACGCTCGTTCAGATATTTCTCAACCCGGCTGCCGCGCGCCTTGTTGGCCAGATCAGCCTGCGAACGGTACTTCCCGGACAGAAAGCCGCTTGCAAGACTCCAGTACACCACCACGCTGAGCTGATTGGCGAGCGCAACCGGTTCGGTCTCACGCTCGTACTCCGCTCGGTCGTACAGGTTGTATTCAGGCTGCAGCAATTGGTACTCGGGCAGCCCATGTTGGCGGGACACGGCGAGCGCTTCCTCGACGCGAGCGCCGCTGTAGTTCGACGCGCCGATCACCCGCACCTTGCCGGCCTCGATCAGCTTCTGGTAGGCGCCGAGCGTTTCAACGAGAGGCGTTTCGGTGTCGTCGTCGTGAGAAAAATACACATCGATGTAATCGGTCTGCAAGCGCCGTAGCGAATCTTCGACTGCCGCCTGAATGTTCGCCGCCGACAAGCCCTTACGCTGCGGATGCTTGGAAACCTTGGTGGCGAGCACGATCCTGTCGCGCTTGCCGCTCTGCTTGAACCACTTCCCGATGATGGTTTCCGATTCGCCGCCCTGGTTGCCCGGCGCCCATGCGGAATAGACATCGGCGGTATCGATAAAGTTGAGCCCCGCATCGACAAATGCATCCAGGATCGAAAACGAGGTGGCTTCATCAGCGGTCCAGCCAAATACATTGCCGCCAAACATAAGCGGCGCGACCTCTAATTCGGAACGTCCAATCCGGCGCTTTTGCATGATTTCTCCAGGGTTTGTCACAAGAGAAAAAGAGAATACGCCGTCTTTTCAATACCTGCATTGGAACGCCCGAGCAAGGCTGCAAGCGGCTTACAGGCAAGCGGCGGCTGAACCGGCCCGAAAGACAATTGGGTCGCTATTGCACAAAGTTCCTCAAGTTTTTTTTAGATGCGCCGTCAACCTTCACTGAGGCGGCCAGCAATGAACGAGTGCTTTCCGCCGATGCCAACGTGGCGTATTGGGCTCAAGGCTTATTTAGGAGATTTTCCATGCTCGGAATCAATAGCAACATCAACTCGCTGGTTGCACAGCAAAACCTTAATGGCTCGCAAAGCGCCCTTTCGCAAGCCATCACCCGCCTGTCGTCGGGCAAGCGCATCAACAGCGCGGCTGACGATGCAGCAGGCCTGGCAATCTCGACGCGTATGCAAACGCAGATCAACGGCCTGAATCAGGGCGTGTCGAATGCGAATGACGGCGTGTCGATGATTCAAACCGCATCGAGCGCACTGTCGTCGCTGACCTCGAGCCTGCAACGTATCCGCCAGCTGGCTGTGCAAGCATCGACCGGTTCGCTGTCGTCGAGCGACCAGGCAGCCCTGCAGCAGGAAGTTGCAGCACAGATCTCGGAAGTGAACCGTATCGCGTCGCAAACGACGTACAACGGCACGAACATTCTGGACGGCTCGGCAGGCAACGTGTCGTTCCAGGTCGGCGCAAACGTCGGTCAGACGATCAGCCTGAACCTGAGCCAGTCGATGTCGGCTGCGAAGATCGGCGGCGGCCTGGTGCAAACGGGTCAAACCGTCGGCACCGTCGCTGTGTCGACGGACGCAAGCGGTGCGTACACGGCAACGGGCGCGGCGATCACGTCGGTCAACGTTCTGTCGGACGGCAAGGGCGGCTTCACGTTCACGGACCAGAACAACCAGGCTCTGAGCTCGACGGCAGTCGGCGCGATCTTCAGCGCAGGCACGGGCGCAGGCACCGGCACCGCAATCACGAACCTGACACTGACGGCGGCACTCGCAACTTCTATGGGTGCAACGGCAGGAAACGCCGCAACGGCAGCAGTTGCGCAGATCGACGCGATCAACGCCCCGCCGACCGTTTCGGGCCTGAACATCAGCACGGTCACGGGTGCAAACGAAGCGATGGTCTCGATCGACAACGCGCTGGCAACGGTCAACAACCTGCAAGCTTCGCTGGGTGCCGCACAAAACCGTTTCACCGCAATCGCAACGTCGCAGCAAGCTGAGTCGACCGACCTGTCGTCGGCACAATCGCAAATCACGGATGCCAACTTCGCACAAGAAACGGCAAACCTGAGCAAGGCGCAAGTGCTGCAACAAGCTGGTATCTCGGTGTTGGCGCAAGCTAACTCGAACCCGCAGCAAGTTCTGAAGCTCCTGCAATAAGAGCTGACGTAGTAACGGAGATGCGCCGCGCGCAAGTGCGGCGCATCGCCGGGTTTCGAACAACGGGAGGCATGCCTCCCGCTGTGCATTCCGATCAAGAAGTGATGTAGGATCGCGCAGCACCCAACACCGATTTCTAGACGCCTGGAGCTTCCGCATGTCCTCGATCTCAAACACGTCCTCCGCGGCGTCGACCGCCGCCGCCAATGCCGCGCTGCAATCGGCCGCGCAGTCGATCATCAGCGGCTCGACCGGCAATACGTCGATGGATGTGGGAACGCTCGTGACGGCCCTCGTGAACGCGAAGACCGCAGGACAAGCCGCAGCGCTGACGGCACAACAAACCACGGACAACACCACGCTGTCCGCATACGGCGCCCTGAGCTCCGCGCTGAGCGCGCTGCAGGCGAGCGTCGCGAATCTCGCCAACGGCACCACGCTGTCGACTTTCGCGGCAACCGCCAGCGGCACCGGTCTGACGGCGACGGCAGGTGCGGGCGCGGTGGCCGGAACCTACTCGGTGGCGGTGACGCAGGTCGCCAGCTCGCAGGCCCTGTCATCGGCAGCCTTCGGCGCCACGACGCAACTGGGCACGGGCACGCTGACGGTCTCGCTCGGCGGCCAGTCGATGAACATCAATGTCGACAGCACCAACAACACGCTCTCCGGCATTGCCGCCGCGATCAATTCCGGTACCGGCAATCCCGGCGTGACGGCGACTATCGTGACGGGTACGGATGGTGCCCACCTCGTGCTGCGCGCGGCGAATTCCGGCGCAGCTAACGTCATCAACGTTTCGACCAGCAACATCACCTCCGACACCGGCCTGTCGAGCCTCGGCGTGACCTCGACCGCCAGCACCACGGGCGGCCAATCGTCGATCACATCGGCGAATTCGAGCAGCGCGTGGTCGCAAAGCGGCTTTGCCCAGGACGCGGAATTCACGGTCGGCGGCATCGCAGCCAGCAGCGCAAGTAACTCGGTGACGAGCGCCATTTCCGGCGTCACACTGAATCTGGCCACTGCGTCTGCCGGCACTACGCAGACGCTGACCATTTCGCAGGACACCTCGGCGGAAAGCACCGCGATCAACAATTTCGTCAGCCTCTACAACACCGTCGTTACGACGATGTCGACGCTCACGTCATACAACTCCTCGTCCTCGTCGCAAGGCCCGCTGCTGGGCGACTCGACGCTGATGACGATTCAGAACTCGCTGGCCAATATCGTCGGCGGCGCGGTCGGCTCGGGCACCACGGGCACCACGCTGGCGGCGATCGGCATTACGCTGAAGGACGACCCGGCGGACGGCACGATGGTGGTCGACAGCACGAAGCTGAGCACCGCGCTGACGAGCAGCCCGGCAACCGTCGCCGCACTCTTCAACCCGACCAACGGCATTGCCGAGCAGTTGAACACCAGCATCACCAACTTCACGCAGACCGGCGGCCTCATCGATACGCGCAACACCGCGCTCAACACCGATCTGAAAAGCATCACCACGCAGCAAAGCGCGCTCGCCGACTACACGGCCCAACTGACGAGCCAGTATCAGGCGCAGTTCACCGCGCTCGACACGCTGATGGCGACGATGAACAACAATTCGCAATACCTGACCGCCCTGTTCGGCGGCGCCAACAGTGCCGGCGCGCTGGCGTCCGCCAACAACTCCTAAGTCCATGGATCCGATCGAAATGAACCAGACCGAACTGATCGAACGGCTGCTGTCGATGACCCGGGAAATCGAACACGCCGCCTCACTCGCCGACTGGCCGGAAGCGGCGCGCCTGACCGAAGCGCGCTCGCCGCTGCTGATGTCGCTGTCGGCGGAGCAGGAACCAGCCGCACTGGACATGATCCGCCGGATCCAGGCCATCGACGCAGCGCTGCTCGCCGATGCGGAAACCACCCAGAACGAACTGCACACCGAGTTCGAAGCCGCGATGGGCCGCACCAAGGCTGCCGGCGAATATCAGCGAATGGCCCGGCTGTAACTGACGAACCCTGCCAGAGGCCGCGACCGGCTGAACGGCTCAACCAGATAATAAGAACTACGCGCTGAAATGAGGCGCGCTCGTTCCCTCGGCCCGCCTCGTGCGGGCTTTTTTCTGGCTTTTTCTGGCCATTCCGTCTTCCAGGCTAGCGGGCCATGCGCCAAACAGGCGGCCTTTTTCCCGTCATCTCCGAGCATCGGAAACAACCGCCTCGCCGCACAATTTCAGCCATAGACCATTCTGCGCTGAGACCATGACTCTCCTTCACGAGCAGCCGACCGCTGAGCCCTTGACGCCCGAACAGCAGCTCGAGCAAGACATTCTGCTCGTTTTGCAAAGCGCGCTGGATCACCACCACAAGGGAGAACTGGACGACGCGCAAGCGCTGTATCAGGCCATCCTCGAAGCGCGGCCCAATCACACGGACGTGCAATACAACCTCGGTGTGCTGCACGTGCAGCGCAAGCAGCCTGTCGACGCCCTGCCCTATCTTGAAGCCGCTTTGGGCGGCGCGCCGGATAACGGTCAGTTCTGGGTCGCCTACATCAACGCATTGATCGACGCGGAGCAAATCCCGGCGGCATGGCTCGCACTCGAGATGGGTCAGCAAAGAGGCTTGAGTGGACCGGCCGTCAATGGTTTGATCACACGCATGGCGTACGACGGCGCCGCACTCCCAACCACCGCGGTGGCGCCGGCCGTGGTGCCTTCCGTTGTCGTGGATAGCGCCGAAACTATTGAAACCGCCGATGCCGGGTCAGACGACGGCAAACGCGCAGTCATCGATACGCGCCGCCCGAGCCCGCAGGAAATAAATCGCTTCAACGCGTTGTTCAATAAAGGCCATTTGTCACAGGCCATCAAACTCGCGCGCGAGCTGGCCGAACGGTTTCCCGCGCACGGCATCGCGTGGCGCTCCCTTGGCATTGCCTTTCACCGCGCGGGGCATTACGTAGAGGCAATCGAACCGCTCAGGACAGCGATCTCGTTGGGCAGCGACGACTCCGAAGCACGCAACGCGCTCGCTGACTTGCTACGCTTAACCGGCAACCACGCCGCCGCGGAAGTCGAGTGCAGAACCCTGCTTGAGCTGAACCCCAGCTACTCGGAAGGCCATCGCGTGTTGGGGCTCGTGCTCGCCGCCCGCGGACGGCACCGCGAGGCAATCGCCTCGTGTAAGCGCGCGGTCGCATTGACGCCCGAGCACCCCGAGTCGCACGGTACGTTGGGCGTGGTATTGCTGGATCTCGGCGCTTCGCAGGAAGCGAGCCCCTCGTTTCGTCGCGCGCTCGAACTGGAGCCGAAAAACTCGCTCACTCGCAGCAATCTGCTTTTCTGTCTCGCGCACGATCCCGACGTCGATACTGAACAGATCTACGCCGAGCATCGCAAATTTGCCCGAATTCACGAAGCGCCGATGCGCGCCACCTGGCCAAAGCACACCAATAACCGCACGCCGGGCCGCCGCTTGCAGGTCGGCATCGTCTCCGGCGACTTGTTCCGGCATGCCGTCTCCTCATATCTGATGCCGGTCATGGAGCCGCTCGCGAAAGACGGGAGCCTGACGCTCCACGTCTACTACAACCATGTGGTCGAGGACGACTATACGCAGCGATTCCGCAGCCACGCGGATCAGTGGAACATGATCGCCGGCATGACCGACGAGCAATTCGCCGCCAAGGTTCGCGCCGACAAGATCGATATCCTGATCGACATGACCGGACACACCGGCCGCAACCGGCTCCAGACATTCGCGCGCAAACCTGCGCCGATTCAGGTCAGCTGGATCGGCTACCCGGCGACCACCGGGCTCGACGCGATGGACTATTACCTCAGCGATCGCTTCTTCACGCCGTTCGGCGATATCGAGCGCCAGTTCTCCGAGAAACTCGTGCACCTTGCCGCCATCGGACCATTCCAGCCAGAAAAGACCGCGCCGCCGGTCAACATCCTGCCGGCCATGCACAACGGCTACATCACGTTCGGCAGTTTCAACCGTCTGAACAAGTTGCGTGCCGACGTGATCGCTGTGTGGGCGAAGCTGCTTCGCGAACTCCCCACTTCGCGGATGGTGCTCGGCTCGATGTCCGGTGACGAAGGTGACGAAACGTTGATCAACTGGTTCGTGCAGGAAGGCATTTCGCGCGACCGGCTTAGCTTCCGTCCGCGTTCGACCCTGCCCGTCTACCTGCAGCAGCACTTCCAGGTGGACATCTGTCTCGACACGTTTCCGTACACCGGTTCGACAACGGTCCTGAATTCGCTGTGGATGGGTGTGCCTACCTTGACGATCGCCGGTAAGACAATGGCCAGTCGTGCAGCCGCCGCGTGGCTGAGCCACACCGGCCTTGAAGACTTCGTGGCCGCCGATACGGACGAGTTCGTCGCCAAGGGCGTCGCGCTGGCCTCGAACATCCCCGCACTCGCCGCGCTGCGCACAGGGTTACGCGAGCGCTGCAGAGCGTCGGCCGTGTTTCAGCCTGACGTCGTGGCGGCGAGCCTTTCACAAGCACTCCATCTCATGTGGCAGCGCTGGCGCGAAGGTCTCGCTCCGGCTGCCTTCAGCGCGGACGATTCGCAAACAACAGGCAGCGACCTGGCTCACACGGCATAAAGCATTCATCCGTGACCCGGACTAAAAAACAGCAGCGAGGAAACCATGGGCTCTAGCGCGCCTCTTCGTGCGATCACGTCGCTGGACGACGAACGCATCTATGTGACCCAGCCGCATCTGCCGCCGCTGGCCGAGTTCATGCCGTACCTCGAAAAGATCTGGAACAGCAAAATCCTCACCAATGGTGGGCCGTTCCATCAGCAACTCGAAAAGGCGCTCTGCGAATATCTGGGCGTCGAGCATCTCGCGCTGTTCGCGAACGGCACACTGGCCCTCGTGACCGCGCTGCAGGCTCTGCGCATCAATGGCGAAGTCATTACGACACCGTACTCGTTTGCAGCCACCGCGCATTCGCTCCTCTGGAACGGCATCAAGCCGGTCTTCGTGGACGTCGATCCGGACACGCTCAATCTCGATCCGGTGAAGATCGAAGCGGCGATCACGCCGCAAACGACCGCGATCATGCCGGTGCACTGCTATGGCCATCCCTGCGATGTGAAAGCCATCCAGAAGATCGCCGATAACTACAACCTCAAAGTCATCTACGACGCCGCGCACGCGTTCGGTGTGCAAACTGAAGATGGCAGCGTGCTCAAGCATGGCGATCTGTCGATTGTCAGTTTCCACGCCACCAAGGTCTTCAATACGTTTGAGGGCGGCGCCATCATCTGTCCTGATGCGAAAACCAAGCAGCGCATCGACCATCTGAAGAACTTCGGTTTCGTGGACGAAGTGACGGTGGTGGCAGCCGGCATCAATGGCAAGATGAGCGAAATCAATGCAGCCTTCGGGCTGCTGCAACTGCAGCACGTCGATAATGCATTGGCGAAACGCAAGGCGATCGACGCGCAGTATCGCAAGTTGCTGGCCGACGTGCCCGGCATTCGCTGCCTGTCAGACGCGGGCGAGAAAGTCGCGAACTACGCGTACTTTCCCGTTCAGGTCGAAGACAATTTTCCGATCAGCCGTGACGCACTGTATGAGCGCCTGAAGGAACACGAAATCTATGCGCGCCGCTACTTCTACCCGTTGATTTCCGAATTCCCGATGTATCGCGGCCTGCCGTCCTCGCACAAGGACAATCTGAGCGCCGCGAGCGCGGCTTCAAAACGGATCCTGTGCCTGCCAATCTTTCCCGATCTGAACCCGGTGCAGGTCGAACGCATCGTCAGCATCGTCGCCGGTATTCAATGAATTGAGCCGGCCCTAAAAGCCGGACGTATGCCATGCAAAACATCTTGCTTGTCGGGTCTTCCGGCCACGCAAAAGTCATCATCGACATTGTTGAAAAGCAGGGGCGCTACCGGATCGCTGGGCTGATCGACGCCTTTCGAACGGTTGGCGAAGCGACGCTCGGCTATCCGGTTCTTGGCGGCGAATCCGATCTGACGAGGTTGACCGCCGAACACGATCTGCAGGGCGTGATCATTGCGATCGGGGATAACAGCGTTCGCGCGAATGTGGCCGCCAAGGTGGCCGATGTCTGCCCGCAATTGCCGTTCGTCAGCGCCGTCCACCCGTCAGCCAGCATCGGCAAAGGGGCAAATATCGGCGCCGGCACGGTCGTCATGGCGGGAGCCGTTATCAATGCTGACTGCCGCGTGGGCCAGTTCTGCATCGTGAACACGAAGGCGTCGCTCGATCACGATTGCATCATGGAAGATTTTTCGAGCCTCGCGCCGGGCGTGACGACCGGCGGCAATTGCCGCATCGGCAGCCACGCCGCCGTGAGCATCGGCGCCGTGTTGCGTCATGGAATCACGGTTGGCGAGCACAGCGTGGTGGGCGCCGGATCAATCGTCCTGAAGGCGGTCGAGGCTTTTTCGGTGTCATACGGAAACCCCGCGAAAAAGATTCGGGACCGCCAGCAGGGCGACAAATATCTTTAGCCCGGGCCTGAACGTTTTTTAATCCGCAGACGCCCCATCGGGCGAGGCACATCCAGCAAGCCGGAATCCGGCGCGACGCTCGCCCGGATCAACCGCTCGCACCTTACCGCCTGAACCGCCCGCCCCCGCCGCCAAACCGCCGCTGCATCTGCGGCTGAAACTGCCCGCTCGCCCGCGCATTCCCCAGGTCATGACCCTGCTTGAGCGAATCGAGCCGCTGGGTCTGATTCGCGTTCGGCTGCACGGGCTGCCAACCGTCGGCGCCGTGCTGCTCCCAACCGCCGCCCTGATCATGCCGGTAGACGTTGCCGTCGCTGCCCGCATAGACATTGCCGTTATTCCACGCGACAGCGCGCCCCGTGTCCTTGTTGCCCACAATGCCTTTCGTGCCCGCCTGGTGATCGCCCGAATACGCGTTGCCGGTCACGCCGGCTTCAGCCGCGCCGTAACGTCCCGTCTGTGCGTTGTAGCTCGCGCGCTGGCGGCCGGCCGCATAATCGCCGGTACCTTCGTTGCCCGCCACGCCGCCGCGGGCCGCGCCGCTGCGCCCCGTCGACGGATTGCTGAACGAGCCTTGCCGTCCGGCCGCGAAGTTACCGTTGTACGCGTTCTCGACCGCACCGCGGCTCGCCTGGAAGTGGCCGCCGGTGTAGGGATTGAAACCTGACGCGGCCGACCCCGCCCAACTGTTGCCGGTCCAGCCGTTCCAGCCGCTCGCGTGGGTCACGGTGCCCTGTCCCCAGCGGCCGTAGATATTGGCCTGGTTGACGTTCGCGTATTGCCAGCTCCACGGACCGCCGCCCCAATACGGACCCCAGTACGGCGACGCCGCGCCCCACGTGGCGCCGATCGCAAAGCCGAAGGCGAAGCCCACGGTGGTGCCGAGCGCGAAGCCCGCGCCATAGCCATAGGTGGCCGGATAACCGTAATAAACGTCGCCGACATATGGCGCGTACACATAGCCGGTGCCGTACACAACGGTGCCGTCCGCATTGACGACCACGCCCAGGTAGCCCGGCGTATAGCCGACCACCACCGTATCCGGCGTCGCCGAATAGACGTGCACGTAGGTCACATAATGCACGGGCGAAGCCGCCGGAATCGTATAGATCGCGGGCGGCACGGTATCGGCGACATGCCATGGGCCACTCGCCGCGCTCGCCGTGAACCAGATCCCGTTGGCAACCGCGAAGAATTGCGAAGGCGCCGTCTGGATCACCGGGGTCGCCGTGTTCACCGCATACGACAACGACGTGTCCGCGATGCCGACAAACTTCGGCGCACCGTCATAGGCGACCGTCAATGTCGTGGTCTTGCGCGACACGGTCGCCGTCTGCGGGATGGTTGCGGCGATCGCCGCTTCTTTCGCCTGCGGCGTGCCCGGCACCGAGACAAGCGCGTTCGCATGGGGATCGTCGGCAGCGATCTTCGAGAAGTCGGCGGGCAAGCTCTTGCCGTCGACGAAGGTCCAGGGTCCGGCAAGGCTCGCTGCGCTGAACCAGCGGCCCGACAGCAGCAGGTAGTAATGGTTGTCGCGCGGCTCGACGAAGAGCGCGTGGTCGGCGTTGGTGACAGAGAGCAGATTCACCCCCTTCACCGGTTGCAATGAAGGCTTGCCGTTCGTCACCACCAGCTCGGCCGGTTGCGCGGCGACCACCACATCCGGCGCGTGCGCAGGCTTCTTGCCGTCGGCGGGCAACATCGGGTCGGACTTCAGATTCGTTTGCGCTTTGCTCGCCGCGGCGACCAGCTCATGCGGCGGCGCTGTGTTCAGATGCCACGGACCGTCGAGCGATGTCGCGTCGTACCAGTAGCCCGCCGCGTTCAGATGCAGCGTGCCGCTCGCGTCCTTGAGCAGCATCGCTCGCGTATTGATCAGGCGTTGATAGTGCGTGTCACCGAGCGCACGCCAGTTCGCGTCGCCGTCGACCAGGACGAGCAACGTGGGGCGTTCGGCAAAGATGATGTTGGGTACGTTGTTCTGCACTGCGAGGCCGGGTTCGGCTCCTTCGTGAGTGCTGGCATAACTGGCCTGTAGTTGTTCGAGCGAGGTGGTGAGGCCGCCTTCGGGAACCCGCGCCTGCAAAGCCGCTTTCACTCCGGCGGCGGCATCGGGTGTAGCCGGCATGTCGACCTGGTCGAATACGATATCAAGCAGTTGCACCGTCGATCTGGTCTTGTCGATTTCAGCACGTGCCGTGAAATGCGCGACGCCGTAGTTCGGTGTCGCGCTCTTCGCCCCGACCGCGAAGGCGGCACGCCCTTCGATCCGGTTGCCCTGCCACACTTCCACCTGCGGCTGGTACAGCTCGATGCGCTGTTCTGCGCTGTCGAAATCGCGCGGCCATGCGGTCGGCAGAGGCTGCAATGCGGGCTGTATCGCGGACTGCACTGCGGCTGCGGCGAGCGCTTGAGCCGGCGTGGCAAGCGTCACCGCCAGCGACGTGCAGACGCCAGCGAGCAACAGTACGGATCGCTTCATCGGGGTTTTCATAGCGCACGGTCCTTCAGCATAGACATCGGTGAATCGGAAAACGTCAGCGCGGGCGGCTCGCTATAAGCCTCCCGCGCCATCTGCAATGCAGACTGTTACGGCGTCACAATGTTGAACATCGGATTAAAGCTGTCCAGCATGCTGAACAGTTCCGTCACTTTCTGCGAATCGCCGGCCACCTTGGCCTTACCCGACTGCGTTTCCTTGTCGAGCGTCTGGCCGCCCATCAGCAGGGATGCGAACCCATCCTTGCTCATGGTCAGCGTGGCGTCCGCATTCGGCAGCGTCGCGTTCTGCGTGTAGACCAGCACGGAATTGCGCAACTCGATCGCATACTTTTCGCCGTTGCCGAGATCCCAGTTGATGGTCGTATGCTTGCCGTTCGCCTTCGGACCGTTCAGGCGGATGCCCATGTAGTCGAGCAGCAACGACGGACTCATCGCGGCAACCGCATCCGGCGTCACCGTATTGACGCCTGGCACCTTCGGCACGCCGTTGCGCAACTCGTACGCGCCCATCAGATACTCGTTACGCCACGTCGGATTCTCGGTCTGGTAGCCAAGCTGTTCCAGCGCGTCCGCTTCGAGATTGCGCGCCGCCTTGTTGTCCGGATCGGCGAACACCACCTTGTTCATCGCGGTGGCGACCCAGCGGTAGTTACCCTTGTCGAAGTCCTGTTTCGCCTTCGCCATCACCGCATCCGCGCCACCCATGTAACGCACGAATTCCTTCGACTCTTCTTCCGGCGGCAACGGATGCAAGTTCGCCGGGTTCGAGTCGTACCAGCCGAGATAGCGCTGGTACACCGCCTTCGAATCGTGATTTACCGAGCCGTAGTAGCCGCGGTTGTACCACTTCTTGCCGGTTGTATCCGGCACCTGGATCTGCTCGCCGATCTCCGTCATCGTGTAGCCCTCGTTCGCGAGGCGCAGCGATTGATCGTGGATGTACTTGAACATGTCACGCGTTCCGGCGATATAGCTGACCGCACGCTCCTGCCCCCACGTCGGCCACTGATGCTGCGAGATAACGACGTCGGTCTTGTCGCCGTAACGCACGATCGCCTCGTTCAGCACCTTCCACCAGTTCGCCGCATCGCGCACCTGGGCACCGCGCAGGGTATACAGGTTGTGCAGCGTGTGGGTCGTGTCTTCGGCGGTATCGAGCAGCTTGAATTGGGGCATGTAGATCAGCATTTCGGACGGCGCTTCCGTGCCCGGCGCCATCTGGAATTCGAACTGGACGCCAGCGATGGTGCGTGTCTCGCCCGTCTTGCTGATCGTGTCGGTCGGCGCAATCAGCCCGAGCGTGCCGAACGAGGTGGTCTTGCCGAGGCCGGCATCGACCTGACCGCGCGGGCTGGCCGGCAGGAACGCACCGTATTGATAGAGCGTGCGGCGGCCCATCGCGTTGCCGGCGAACACGTTTTCGCTGACGGCTTCGGCGAGGAAGCCTTCCGGTGCGATGATCTTCACCTTGCCGCTCTTCACGTCTGCTTCGTCGACCACGCCCTTCACGCCGCCGTAGTGGTCCGCATGACTATGTGTATAGATCACGGCCAGCACCGGCTTCTTCGGGCGATGCTGGTAGTACAGATCGAGCGCGGCGCGCGCCGCCTCTTTCGTGACCAGCACGTCGATAATGATGATGCCGTTGTCGCCCTCGACGATCGTCATGTTCGCCAGATCGAGGCCGCGCACCTGATAGACGTGATCGGTGACCTTGAACAGACCATTGAACATGTTGAGTTGCGCGTTGCGCCACAAGCTCGGATTCACCGTATCGGGCGCCTGGCCTTGCAGGAATTTGTACTTGTTCAGATCCCAGCTGGTGCCGCCGTCGTCGGTCTTGATGACGCCGTTCGGGATCGTCGCGATGAACCCTCGTTGCGCGTCTTCGAAGTCCTGCTTATCGTCGAACGGCAGTTGCTTATAGACCTCGGCGTTTTCCTGCTTCGTAATGACCGTTGCGTCCTTGTTAGGCGCGGCGGTTTGCGAGACTGCTGCGTGTGAGAAGCAAAGCGTAGCGACAGCGACTGTGACAGCGGTGAGCCGCTGATAGCGTTTTTGTTTTTCCATCGTCATTTCCTCGAATCAACAAAACATCGGCACAACATGCCGAACCAAACAACTCTGAATCGCGGCTTGTTTCGACCCGGCGTGCCTGCGGTTGCCGGGCGGATAAGCCGTCTCCTTTGTGAACCTCGATCGGGCAACGCCGATCGTTCGGGTCAGCGCCACGCGCTGCCCACCTGCACGTAAAACGCGTTCTGCCCCGGCCCATGCGCGACGTCGATCCCCATCGTCACGCCGAGCTTGCGAGCAATCAGATAGCGAAAACCTGTGCCGAAGCCGAACGCGGTGGGCGCATCCGAAAACGAATGCAGATGGCCATAGGCTTTGCCCACGCCGCCGAAGCCGAGCACGGACCAGCGCGGCGTGACGTTCCAGCGGATTTCGGCTTCCGCGGTGAGCTGGTTGTTGTCCTGGAACTTCGCATCGGACACACCGCGCAACGACACATACGGCTGCGCAAAAAACGGAATGTTTCCTTGCGAGAAACCGGTGTCGGCACGCAGGCCGAGCACCCAGCTCTTCGAGAGCGGAATCCACTGGTAGCCGCGTGCCGTCTGCTCCTGAAAGTTGGTGGAACTGCCGAGACCGCCCCGCGCGAGGTCCGCTTCGAGTTCCGCATAAGTGCCGCTCGACGGATAGAACATGTTGTCGCGCGTGTCGTAGTCGACCACCACACCGCCCTTGGCGACACGCTGATCCTTCTCGAACTGGCGAATCCCCTCCGGAATGATCGGACCGAAGCGCGTGCTCGCGTCGAAGAAGGTGTAGCGCGGGCCGACATACCAGTGGCTGTTGCCGAGCCTGAACAACACCTGCTGCACGAGCGCGATACCGTCGAGCTGGTAGGCGCGCGGTTGATTCTGGATGCCGTAGTAGTTCAGATGCAGCCCCACCTTGCCGATCACGCCGAGATAGCGGATGTGGTCGTCGTCCCAAGTGTGGAAGTGCATCAGGGCGGCACCCCAGCTATGGGTACCAGTCGCAAAACCGCCGAGGCCGGTGATGTTCGGCGGCGCCTTGGAATCGTCGGGCGCGTCGGCACTTTTCTTCGGCAGCGAGAAATAGAGCAGGCCGAGTCCCAGCCCGTAGCCGACCGCAGGCTCGGTGATTAGCGTCGGCACAGGCAATACGCCGCGATGCGTCAGCAGCAGATTGCTCAGGTCGAATGCGCCGTCTTCGGGATCGGTGAATTTCGATTCCGCGTGGCCATGGACCGACACGAGCAGCACCGCCGCGGCCACCGCCGAGGCGCGCAATCTGCCGCTGCGGCGGCGTCCATCGACCTTGATGGACGAAGCGGCGTCGACGGGACGCGGCACACGACACGGCACAGGCAAGGAACGACGGATCACCAGATGCATGCTCCGTTACTGGAAGGTCGCACTGACCGACAGCTCCACCGCATTCCCCTTAGGCCGGTTGCTGACATTGAACTCGTTGACCCAACGCAGCGACGCCGACACCGGCGTTTTCTGAACCTTGCCCGACCACGTGACCATCGGCCCGATGCCCACCGAATGCCCCTGATTGCCGCCGGTGACATCGGCCAGGCCGCCGCTGTCATGACCGATCTGCTGGATATAGCCGCCCACGACGCCCACGCCCCAGCCACCGAAGCGCTTGAGCGCCAGGAGGTCGAGCACGCTGACGGGCGCGTTGTGATAGTGAGTGTCACTGTTGGCCGTGTAAAACCCAATGCCGTAGTTCACGGACAACTCGATCTCTTCTTTCGGGAACAGCTTCGTATAGGCGACGGTCGGCGTGAAGGTCCACGTATTCTGGCCGGCATTGGCCAGCCGGCTCGAGCTGTAACCACCGGTCGGCGCGTAAATCTGCACGCTGAACGCGATGTGGTCGGTCTTGGTCAGGTGATATCCGGCCACCACCGGCGTGAAGAACAAGTCGGCGAACTGTGTGTTGTGATCATTCGGCAAATGGCCGTGAAACGACGAGATGTCGGTGTACTGGAACGGCACCCCGAACGCGGACGCAAAGTTCCAGCCACCCGCGGTAATGCCCCACGTCTTGACCGCATTGACGATGGTGTACACCGCCGTCACGTTAACGCCCGCAGTAATCTGCCCGGCGATCGGAATCGTCTTGCTCGCGCCTAACGAACCTTCGTAATAGATGGTGGTGGCTGACACGATCCAGTCGTCGGTAGGCGGCACGACACCGGCGTACGGCGTAACCTGCATGCCGGTAATCGGCCTGCCGATGCCACCTTCAGTCGCCCACCCTTGCTGGGAGACACCCAGGCCAGCGGTAGTGAGAAGCGCACCCGTGCACAACCTGGCGAGTGACCGGCTTGCGAACAAACGGTTAGGGCGACTCATAGTCATCCTCATGAAAATAGATTTCCGCATTCTCACTCCGCGGACCAGGGTATGGACGACGTGCAGCGGCAAGCCGCACGGGTGGACGACAATGTGGTTCTCATGGCTGGCGCACAACCGGCGGCGGCGTCCAGCTGCCGTCGAGCGCCGGTTGCTGCGGCCAATACGCGCGCACATATAGCGAGAACGCTTCGTTGGCCGGCGCCGGCAGCCAGTTGGCGAGTTTGTCGTCGCCGGGGCTCGTGTTCTGCACGTAGAGTGTCAACGAGCCGTCGGCATTGAACTTCAGATCCCGATTCTTGGTGCCGAGCGAGTAGCGGTTCTGCGCATTCGGCGAAAAGAAGTGATGCGAGTTGTATAGGGTCAGCGACCAGAACCCTTTGACCGGCGGCAAACTATCTTTAGCAAACGTCACCGTGTAGTGCGCGTTGCCGTCGAGACGCTGACCGGATGCGTCGGCATCGCCGTAGAAATACTTGGTCTCGTTAGGCTTGTTGACGAAGATGTTCGATTTCGCCACCGCCGTGCGCGTGAAGTAGTCCGTGCCGAATGCCGCGCCGTTGCTGATGGTGTTCCAGTTAGCGGGCAGCCGCTTGCCGAAGGTGTTGAAGTTGAACAGTGGCGTGACCAGATCCGCATCGGCCTTGGCCGCTTCGTCGACGATCGCGGTCTTGATCGCCGGATCTTTCTGCGCCGCCGCGATCAGCGCTCGCGCCTGCGCGTAGAGCGCTTCTTCGCCGCGTTGCGGCGGCGTCTGGTCGAGCACCGTGGGCAGTTCGTCCCAGAACCGGTTTGGATCGACCCACTTGATCTCTTCGGCGTTGCCGCCCGCGGCACCACCGGTCGGACCGAAACTCGGCAGTTTCGACCAGTCGGTCTCCTTGATCGTGCCGTCGTACGCGGCAAGCGGATACAGGCCAACCTTCGCGATCACCGATTGCACGGCCACCCGATCTTCAGGTGTGTCGTCCATGAAAACGCGCGGGATGAAGCTGCCGACGCCGGTCGGCGAGCGGAACACCTGGCGGATGCCCTTCGGCACCTGGCCGTGCCAGTCAGGCCCCGCTAACAGATAGAAGCCCGGACGCGTGCCGTACATCTTGCCCAGACTCGCGAAACCGTCGGTACGCAGATCGACGGCCTGATAGACCCAGAAGCGTTTGCCAAAATCAGGCACCTGCACGACCACCGGCGTCTGGTTCAGATCGAGGATCGCGGAGCCGTAGACCACATCCTGATTCGGACACGCGACAAATCGCTCCTGCGGCTGGATATAGTCGCGCAGCATCGACAGGTGGTTGGGCGGCGCGACCGGTACGATGCCGCCGTTCAGACCCGGTTGCGGCACCTGCTTCATCGCCAGCAGACGGCCATAGACGTTCACCATCGGCCACGCCCAGAAGTAGGTCTGGCGCGCCACCAGCCGTGCGTATTCTTCAGAGATCGCGTAGCCGGCTACTGGGCCTGGCACGGACGGCACGGTGGCTGTCGCATGGCTCGGCTGGCCCTGTTGCGTCTTCGCCAGAATGGGGGCGGCGACCGCCGCCAGCACGGCAGCCGTGACCCATGTCGCGGTTTTCTTGTTCATATTGCTCTCAGGTTCGTCCATGCACGGTTTAGCGCTTTTGCGGCTCGGGAAATTTCCAGGTGCCGTCGAGCACCGTCTGATCGGGCCCATAGATACGCATGACAAGGTCGTACGCGCCCGGCGGCGCCGGTAGCCAGTTCGACGCTTTGTCCGCACCGGGCGACGTGTGCTGCACGTAGATATCGAGCGAGCCGTCCGCGCCGTATTTCAGACCCTTGGTGCGATCGCCGATCGAGTAACGGTTGATCGAATTCGCGACCAGATGGCGGGCGGGCAGGTCGTACAGCGTCATCGACCAGAAGAACTTCGCGGGCGGCAGGTCCTTTTTGTCGAAATGCAGCACGTAAGGCTGCGAGCCGAGCAGCGGCTGGTGTTCCGCATTGACGTGGGTGCCGACATACACCGCTTCTTCCTTGGTGTTGCCGTAAATACCCATCGCCGCGGCGACGGCGCGCGTGGTGTAGTCGCCTTTCAGATCCGCGCGGCTGCCGAACAGGTTGAACGAGCCGGTGGTGTGTTTTTCCGCATCGGCCAACGCGGCTTTGCCGTCGGCGACGCCCGCTTCGAGCGCGGCGCGGGTTTCCGGTGGCAACGCGGCCGGATCGAACGGGACGCCCGGCGCAATGCCGATCTTCGCGAAACGCGCCATCAATTCCTTCTCGGAGGGTGCAGGCGGTTGCGTGAACTGCAGCAGGAAGTTCAGGTACGCGATGAAATCGACCGAAGTCGCCTTTGCTTCATCCCATTTCGGAAACGTCAGCTTCGCCGCGGGAGGCGGTGCAGCCGTGTGCTCAAAGGCGGACAACGGCGTGAGCTTGTATTGCTTCTGAATCGCCTGAACGTTTTTCACATCGCTCGCACCGTTGAGCGCCGTGCGGCCGAGCGTCAGGATCAGGTCCGTCTCCGAGCGGAACACCTTGTCGATTCCCTTGGGCGTGTCGCCTTGCCAGTTCGGTCCGGCGAACAGATAGTGGCCCGCGCCGTTGCCCGTGGTGCGCGAACCGACGTACGCGAAGTTGTACGTGAACAGGTCGATCCACTGGAACACGTAGTAACGCTCGTTCGGCACCGCGGGCACCGTCAGCACCCACGGTTCGCGACGCAGATCGAGCCATGCCCACGAGTACGGCGTGTCGTTATTCGGCGTGACGATTTCCTTGTTCTCGGGACCGTACGGCTGCGAGTAATTCCGGAATTTGCCGAAACCACCCACGTAAGACTTCGAGCTGGAATCGAGCGCCTGCTGGTACAGAGTCTTGTAGTTGAACAGCATGGGATACGCGTAGAGGAACGCATCCTTGGCGATCGCGCGCGCTTCGTCCGGTGAGGCTGTAACGGTCGCGGACGAAGCCGCGGCCTGGGCGCCAGCTTGCGTGATTGGCAACATCGTCAGCGACAGTCCGGCGACGACTGCGCCGATTTGCAGGCGTTTAAGCAATGTCATGACTGCTTTCTCTCAGGTTCTGGTCTATTTGCCGAACGTCATATTCAAGCCCGCGAAGATCGTGAACTTCGGCACCCCTGCGCCGGAATGGGCAACGGAGTACTGCGGTTCGATGAACGCGTTGTAGATGGTCGAGCCACCCTTCCACGCCTTGCCGGCGCCAAGGCCGACCGGAATGTAATAGCTGCCGTGCTGCAGGTCGAAAGTCCAGGTGCCGGTCGAGCGGATGTACCAGCCGCCCGGCAGGTTGAAGATGCCAAACGGCTGCGCAGTGAGCGACTGCGTAGTCGGCCGGCTGCTTTGCCCCGCGAACGAGTGTTGCCATTGCACCAGCGCACCGAGCAATCGCGCCTTGGTCGCGCTTACGGCGACAGCGGCAAGGCCAGCCTGCCACTTGCCGGTACCTAGACTCGGGTCAGTGGCCGTCGGCATGGTCACGAGCGGGCCGACACCGATCTGCACGTCGCCTTGGGAGAGCAGGAAGATGTCGAATAGATTCAGGTCGCCGAGGCCGGTGTTATAACCACCGCTCGGATCGGGCCGCGTGCTGACCGGCAGCGTGGCGCGGAAAATTTCCGGCACGCCGATCAGGCTGTTCGGGCCGATCGGCACGGTGGGGCGCAAGAGCAGATCGTTGGTGTGCGCGCTCGCGCCGAACACGCTCGGCGTGTAGTAATTCTGGATGTTGAATGACGCGGCCAGATTGAGCGGATTATTACTCTTATTGGCTTCGTCGGCCGATGCCTGAGCGAACGCCGGCGACAACATCACCGAGGCGGCGTATAACGCTGCCGACCAAACCACGCATTTACAACCCATTCCCACACCTCGTCTATGGGCATTTCTTATAGGCGAACGCATTCCTTTGCCCGACGCAAATAAAACCAAGGAAACAGCATTCGTATTTTCGAATTAAATCGAACTAATCGCAGACGCGTGTTAGCCCACCCGGCAGCCACGCGCAGCCGGGAAAATATGCGAGACAGATGAGGCACACGATTAAATCGCGCTAAGTCTCTCGAACAAGCTGGACAGACGGTACGACCGGATACAGGGCTTGCATGGACGCTCCTTCAAACCAAAGAGACGCCGCGCCAACCGCGGCATGCGGAAAGTAGAAAGTGCACAACGTGGGACGTCGTTGCGGAATACTAGCAAACGTTCCCGATAATTACAGAGATAAATTTGTAACACGATCGAAAGCTCGTCAATTTCCGCCTGCATTAGATTTTTATAGCCATTCGCATTGCATAGTTTCTCCGTAGCTTTGAATATTTATTCGCTCAATGCTTAAGTAACCGCATGGCGGAATGTGCCGTTGCGAATCACCGGCATTGACGCGGCCGCTCAAAAAAAACAACAGAATGGGCTGCAACAATCACCTAGGCCCATTAGACTGGCGCTCGCTCAAAGTTTGACCCACCGCTTTTGATGAGGCTTTCATGATTCGCACGATGCACCGGTACTGCATTGCTTTGACCGTCGTGGTTCTTTCAGCTTGCACCGTTACGCCGCGCCACGATACGAGCGAGTCGCCGGCCGGCGCGTCGACCGCCGCCGCCCTCCCATCGTGGAACGACACCGCGACCAAGCGCTCGATTGTCGACTTCGTCACGCTGGTCACCACGCCCGAGTCGAAGGATTTCATCGCGCACGCCGACCGGATCGCCGTGTTCGACAATGACGGCACGTTGTGGCCGGAGCAGCCCGCCTCGGTACAACTGGTGTTTGCGCTGCAACGGGTGAAGACGGTGGCCGGGCGGCATCCGGAATGGAAGCGGCAGGAACCGTTTCGCTCAATTCTGAGAGGCAATCTTAAAAGTGTCGCGGCGAGCGGCGACGCCGGCTCGATGAGGCTGCTGGCGGCGGCGCATGCCGGCATGACCAGCGATCAATTCGCCGCGCTCGTGCACGAATGGTTCGACTCCGCGAGTGACCCGCGCTTTAACCGCCCGTACGCCGACCTCGCTTATCAGCCAATGCTCGAGTTGCTCGCCTACCTGCGCGCCAACGGCTTCAGGACCTATCTGGTGACGGGCAGCGATGTCGAGTTCGTCCGCGACATGGCGCAGCGCGTGTACGGCATTCCGCCCGAGCAGGTGATTGGCAGCACCGTCAAATACAAGTACAGCCAGACGAATGGCGCCGTCGCGTTGACCCGGCTTGCGCAGGTCGACACGCTTGTCGACGGCGCAGCCAAACCGCTCGCCATCGCCCGCGTGATCGGCAGGCGTCCGGTAATCGCGTTCGGCAACGCGGACGGCGACGTGCCGATGCTCGAATGGACCTCGGCCGGCGACGGGCCGCGCTTCGCGGCGCTGCTGCACCACACTGACGGCGAACGGGAGTATGCGTACGATCGCACGGCGAAAAGCGGCAAGCTCGACAAGGGCCTCGACGAAGCCGGCGCGAAAGGCTGGCTCGTCGTCGATATGAAGGATGACTGGAACACGGTGTTCAAGCCGGATAGCGCGGCAACGACTGCGGCACCGTCGAATTAAGGGCGGCTTGTTGGGAAGGCCGCGCTTAGGCCGCGTTCGCTGCAGTCTTTGCTGCGGTTTCTGCGCGGCCTCCCGGGCCTTTCATCACTCGCCTAGCGGGTCAGGGTGATCACCAGATAGCCGGCGTACAGCACGCCGCACACCAGCAGCGCCCACACCGGCACGCCGCGTTCGCGCACGTTGATCCGCAGCCATGCGGCGGCGGCGAGCGTAATCACGATGCCGGTCACCACTTCGATGCGCGGCGTCCATGGCGTCAGCAGAATGCCGATTGCCGGCAGCAAGGTTCCCTGAAACACCATCGCGCCGGTGATGTTGCCGAACGCCAGCGTGTCCTTGCCACGGCGAATCCACAGGATGCTGTTGACCTTCTCCGGCAACTCGGTGGCGATCGGAATAATCAGCAGCGAGAGCAGCAGCGGTGAGACGCCGAGCACCTGGGACACACCCCGCACACCGTGGATGAAGCCTTCCGCGCCCCACACCAGCAATCCAACCGCCAGCGCGAGTTGCACCACGATGGTCACGAGATTGGTGGGCAAGCCGAGACGCGACAGCAGCATCTTGCCCGGCGCTTCAGTGCCGTGGCCGGCGTCGACCAGTTTGTTCGATGCGCGGAACGTCAGCACCACATAGGTGATGTACACACCGACCAGCGCCGCGCTGAACAGCGCCCGCACGATCATCTGTTCGTGCGGCACGTACATCGCCGCGGCCGCCAGCACGAAGGCGCACAGGAAATAGTTCAGATCGCGCGTGAAACCCGTGCGCTCCGGCGTAACCCAGCCGCCCATACCGCGCGAGCCAAGAATCGCGAGCGTCATCAGGAAGGTGGAGAGGGTAGAGAGCATGAGCGGCGCGCCTAGAATCGCGCCGACGCCAATCTCCTGATTGACCGCGCTGTCAGCTGTGCCACCGGCAATCGCGAGCAACGGGACGAGCGTCTCGGGCAAGGCGGTACCGACCGCCGCGAACAGCGAGCCCGTCACACCTTCGGAGATTTTCAGGCGCTCGCCGAGATGTTCGAGTGCGTTAGTGAAGAGCTCGGCCGCCACCAGAATGACGACCAGCATGAGGGCAAGTTCGAACAGGAGACCGGTCATGCTTGGCTCCCAGCAAATCCAAAGGGAACGCGGCACAACGGATGGCCAAGCGGGGAGACTGGCAGGGCACTACGACGTTTCACAGGGCAACTCCGCGGTCGGACGTAGATGACGAACCAATGACGCACCGCGACCCGTCCGACCAGAACGAAGCAGTACGCCAATGGTCTCGCCAAACCGACCCGGTCGAACGCGCCATGACCCGCAGGCCAAGTATGTTGACGCGCTCTCCTTCAATGGATGAAGGAAGGCTACTCCCCAGTGACCGGGCGATTCTAACGGGATGCGCGGCTTTCAACAAGCTTGGGATCAGGCACATGTTCCGTCGGCTCCCGGCCTGACGACGTCCATCCGGATGCGACGTCAGGTGCGCACGCGTGCGACAGCCCCGCTGGTAAGATCGATCACCGTCTACGACAGCAGTGAGTCCTCACATGAGTTATCAAAATCGCCAGTGGTTTTACGTCAAGCGCCCCGAGGGACGCGTTAACGATGAGCATTACGAGTTGCGCGAAAGCGAGCTCGACGGCAGTTTGTCATCGAATGAGGTGCTGATTCGGGCGCGCATTATTAGCGTCGATCCGTACATCCGAATCCAGCAGCACGAACGCAATACTTACGATGTGCCGCATCCGCTTGGCATCGTGCAGCGAGCGGGCGTGGTTGGTGAAGTGGTGGCGTCGGCAAGCCCGCTGTTCAAGGAGGGTGACTGGGTGTCGGCCTATAGCGGCTGGCAGTTATACGCCAAGTGCCATCACAGCGAGCTGACCAAACTGGACCCGGACGCAGCGCCCGTTTCGACCGCGCTCGGCGTGCTCGGGATGCCGGGACGCACCGCGTGGTTCGGTTTGATGGAAGCGGGCAGGCCGCGTCCGGGCGACACGCTGGTCGTGTCCGGTGCGGCGGGCGCGGTCGGCTCGCTAGTCGCACAGTTCGGCAAGCGCGCCGGATGCCGCGTCATCGGGATCGCGGGCGGCCCGGACAAGTGCGCGTTTTTGACCGATACACTGAAGCTCGATGGCGCGGTCGACTATCGGGCGCATCCCACGCTCGAAGGCTTGCAGTCGGCGCTGCAAGCGGCAACCGGCGGCGTCGATGTCTATTTCGACAATGTGGGCGGCATGATCACCGACGCGGTGATTCCGCTCATCAAGCGCCGCGCACGGATCGTGATCTGCGGTGCGATCGCCCAATACGATGGGGGGCTGGACACGCCGGACCTCGCACCGCGCTTCCTGCAGCACATGCTGTTTCAGCGCGCGACGATCCAGGGGATTCTGGCGCGCGACTTCGTGCATCGGATGGACGAGATGCTGCAGACCGTCGCGCCGTGGGTGAAGAACGGTGAAATCGTTTATCAGGAGACGTACATCGATGGTTTCGATGCGTTGCCGAACGCGCTTAATAGCCTGTTCGAAGGGAAGAATCTTGGGAAGCTGCTGGTAAGGGTGTGAAGGTGTGAGGCCGAGTCAAAACCGACAATGTTAATAACGTTAAAGTTGAACGCGTTAGAGATCGAATAAAAGCAAACCCGGCCGAGGCCGGGTTTGCTTTTTGTGGATTGTTTATGTCCGTTTGCTGCGTCTTTGCAGCATGGCCTCAGTCTCCGGCGCCGTCATGTACCTGCTGGCGACCCTGTAGTCATAGTCCGCGGTAATGGTGATCTGTCCGAGCCGGTAGTCGATGCTGAACAGGACCTGGTGTCCCGGCAGAAAGCCGGCGTGTTCGAGCATGGCATCGGTAACCTGCATCCAGGGAAAGGCAGTACGCCTGCCGTGTTCGTGCGTGCGGTCTGCTTCAAGCGCAACGGAAATGCGTGTGACTTGTTCGTCGCGTGCGCGACGTGGTTTAAGATTGGCGTTAGCCATGGTCAACTCCTTCGGTGAGTTGGTGGTGGTCAGCGGGCCGTATGGGTTGCCGCCCATGCGGCCCGCGCTTCTTCTACTACGTCAAATTTCCTTCCTCACTGCTGGGTCTGTGCCAGCACCATATCAAGCATCTCGGATACGAAGCGTTGCCGCGCTTTCGGTAGCCGGCTGATCGCCTCGAGCTGCTGTTGAAGCTTAGAGGGCCGCCCGCGTTTCCTATCTCGAGTCACGTCCTGCCCCAACAGTTCATCGGATGAAAGCCCAAGCGTTTTGGTCAACTCCGGTAGCAGTGAGACGGGCGGCCGCAGCCGCGCGCCTTCGTAGTGGGCGAGGGTCTGCTGGGCAATGCCAAGCTGCTCGGCAAGTTGCTGCTGAGTGAACTTGTGGGCCTTGCGGGCGCTGGCGATACGCGAGCCCAACGCCTTGAAAAACTGTTCATCCTTCGGATTCATGACTAAGTTCAGCGGTGAAAGTCCAGCCATGATGATAGCGCTGATTTGGTGGTTCGTGGGCTGCCTTACTCTGAAATGGAGTTTTTAAATGCGAAGTCATTCAAATTCTGAACCTTCTGATAGGTCTGTAGCCGAACGGCCAATTCATGTCAGGCATCCCGCAGGAGGAAGCGGAAACGCATCAGACGCGAGGGGCCATTGGCGTGGCTGCCCTGAGGCAGGCTTGCGCGACCTTGACGGGTGAGCGCACGAGGTCTGCGAGGCGTCGTTGCCGTGTGCCTCGAAACGCGCGACGACCCGACGAGTGACCGACACCGAAACCATTTTCGCAAGCCAAGCAAGTAAACGTAGTTACAAAAACCTGTTGCGGCTCTTTGTTTTTGTAACTACAATAACCGTATGAAAACGACTCACGACCAAGCCAAGAGCGACGCCAACGAACAGAAGCACGGCGTATCTCTGTCCAACGCTGAAGCGATTGATTGGTCGTCCGTATGGTGCGCACCCGACGACCGCAAGGATTACGGCGAGTTGCGCGAAATTGGCTATGCCGTGATCGACGCCCGCCTCTATTGCGTCGTGTTCACGCAGCGCAGCGAAACCTTTCGGGTTATCAGTCTGCGAAAGGCGAACAACCGGGAGATAGACCGCTATGAAAAAGCAACCCAAATTGATCCGTAACACGCCCGAAGAAGAAGCCGCAATTGCTCGCGGCATCGCGGCCGACCCTGACACGTTTGAGCCGACCGATGAACAGTTCGCACAGATGAAGCCGCGCGGCGGCCGGCCGAAGCTCGCGCACCCGAAAGTCGCGGTAACGGTTCGATACGACGCTGAGATAGTCGAGCGTTTCAGAGCAAGCGGCGAAGGCTGGCAAACGCGCATGAACGACGCGCTGCGCGACTGGCTCAAGACACACCACGCATGATGCGTGATCCTGATGTGCCGATAGCGAGCATCAGGAAACGATAAGCATGAGCAAGCCGGTCTACCAGAGGGTGACTGTTGAATGGACAGAAGCGCTGAAGCGCGCCGGTATTCGCAATTTCCGGTGCCACGATCTGCGCCACACTCGGGCAAGCTGGCATGTGCAGCGTGGCACGCCGTTACAGGTGCTCAAGGAACTGGGAGGATGGGAAACGCTGGAAATGGTGCAACGCTACGCGCACCTGTCGGCCGATCACTTGGCACGCTGGGTTCAGCCGCACACGCAGGTCGTCGACCTACAGACGACCGCCGGCTGACTGTATTTTCACTGTACTGGGAGTAAACGATGAAGCAGAGAAACCGCTGAAAGCCTTACGGCTATTGGTGCGCCCGGCTGGGATCGAACCAGCAACCCCTGCCTTCGGAGGGCAGTACTCTATCCATTGAGCTACGGGCGCTTCAACACGAAAGCGCGGCAACCTGAACAGGACCGACGCCAAAGCGAGACCGAAAGGATACCCGGTTTCGGCCAAACCGTCCACCGGACGGCCTGCATGGCGGGATTAGGTGCTCCCCAGACGGCGCCGGCCGCACCCCGCGATGCGGGTAAACGCCTGCTGAACACCTCGCCGCCGCCCCTCGCCGCCATCGAAACCTTGCGTCTATAATCGTCCGTGCCTGAATTAAGAAAAAGAAGTTGCCGTCACGCTGTACCGCTCACATACCCACGGAGACGAGACAAGCATGAGCGAAGCACCACACGAAGCCCCAATCAAAACCCCCGGGCAGCTCATCGCCGCGATCATTGCCAGTTTTGCGGTACCGATCGTCATCATCGTTCTGCTCGTGATCTACGTCGATAATTCGACACGCACTGGCGCCGGCACAGATAGTCTCTCCGAAGCCGAGGTCAACGCGCGCATCAAGCCGTTCGCCCAGGTCGACATTCGCGACGCTAATGCGCCGCGCGTCTACAAGACCGGCGAAGAGGTCTACAAGGCCGTTTGCTCGGCGTGTCACGCGACCGGTGCGGCAGGTGCGCCGAAATTCACCAATACCGCCGACTGGGCGCCGCGCATTTCGCAAGGCTTCGACACGCTGTGGCACACGGCCCTCGCCGGCAAGGGTGCGATGCCCCCGCGCGGCGGCACCAGCCCGGACGACTACAGCGACTTCGAAATCGCCCGTGCGGTGGTTTACATGGCGAACAATGCCGGCGCGAGTTTCCCTGAACCGGCGCAACCGGCAGCGGGTGCGGCAGCAGCAGCCTCGGGCGCTGCCGCTGCGGCGCCAGCAGGCGCTTCGGACGCAGGAGCCGCACAGGCTGCCGCCGCGATGGCGGCCATGGCAAGCGTGCCGCAAGCGGCCGCACCGGCAGCAGGCGGCACGCAAAGCGCGGACGCCTCGCAAGCCGGCAAGGCGCTGTATCAGCAGGTTTGCCAGGCGTGTCACGCGGCCGGCGTGCTGAACGCGCCGAAGTTCGGCGACAAGGAAGCCTGGGCAGCGCGTCTGAAAGACCCAATCGACACGGTCTACAACTACGCACTGCATGGCAAGGGCGCGATGCCGCCCAAAGGCGGTTCCACTGCTTCCGACGCAGACGTAAAGGCCGCCGTCGATTACATGGTGAGCGCGGCGAAATAAGCCGCTTCCGGGATCGCCTCCGGCAGTTGTCGCAAAACGCAAAATCCCTGCACCGTCACAGCACGGGCAGGGATTTTTTCATTCAAGGCTTCTGCAACAGCGCCTTCAAACTCGCAAGCCGGTCTTTCGGCGACATCGGCGCTTCTTCGGGCGTCGGCGGCGGAGCGTCGTCGAGCAGCATCTCGGGGATGAAGCGCGACGGCTCGCACACCACCGTTTCACGCGCCCGCTTGCGCTTCTTGCACCAGTTCAGATGCAGGCTGCGCTGCGCACGCGTGATCGCAACGTACATCAGACGGCGCTCTTCCTCGATGCGCTCGTCGTCGATCGGCTCGTCGTCGGGGCCGCCACGGTGCGGCATGATGCCTTCTTCGACGCCCACCAGAAACACGTGCGGATACTCCAGCCCCTTCGACGCGTGCACGGTCGAGAGCCGTACCGCGTCAGGATCTTCTTCGCGGCCTTCGAGCATCGACATCAGCGCCACAGTCTGGATCAGGCCGAGCAGATTCTTGCCGGTGTCGCCGAGGCCGTCGGCGGTATCGTAGCCGGTTGCTTCGCTATTCCCTGAGCCCTCGGGCTCAGCCTTGGTGCCCTTGCGCTTCAACCATTCCATGAATTCGAGCACGTTCTGCCACTTGGACTGCGCCTGACGTTCGTCGAAGGCATCGTACAGATAGGCTTCGTAGTGAATCGCGTCCATCAACTCGTCGAGCAGCGGGCCGGCGGCATCCTTCTCGGCGCGGTCGGTGAGACGCTGCATGAAGTCGCAGAACACGCGCATCGGTTCGATCTGGCGCGGCGACAGGCGCGCCTCGATGCCGCCCATGTAGACTGCTTCGAAGAGCGACACCTTCGCCTGGCCCGCGAACGAGCCGAGCGCTTCGAGCGTCGTATTGCCGACGCCGCGGCGCGGCGTGGTGATCGCGCGGATGAACGCGGGGTCGTCATTCGCGTTGGCGATCAGGCGCAGATACGCGCAGATATCCTTGATCTCGGCTTTGTCGAAGAACGACTGGCCGCCCGACAGCACATACGGGATCCGTTCACGACGCAGAACCTGCTCGAAAATGCGCGCCTGGAAGTTGCCGCGATACAGGATCGCGTAGTCGCGGAAATTCGCACGCCGCTCGAACTTGTGCGCGGACAGGCGGAACACGACGGACTCGGCCTCGTGCTCTTCATCGTTGCAAGGCGTGACGGTGATCGTGTCGCCCATGCCGTGTTCGGACCACAGCTTCTTTTCGAACAGCTTCGGATTGTTCGCGATGACGTTGTTCGCGGCGGTGAGAATGCGCACCGTCGAACGGTAATTCTGCTCGAGCTTCACCAGATGAAGCTTGGGGAAATCCTTGCCGAGCTGCGCGAGATTTTCCAGTGTCGCGCCGCGCCAGCCGTAGATCGCCTGGTCGTCGTCACCCACCGCGGTGAACGCGGCGCGCGGGCCGGCGAGTTGCTTGAGCAGCTCGTACTGGCACGCGTTGGTGTCCTGATACTCGTCGATCAGCAGATAGCGCAGCTTGTTCTGCCAGCGGTCGCGCACCGGCTCGTTCTTCGCGAACAGTTCGGCGGGCAGACGGATCAGGTCGTCGAAATCGACAGCCTGATAGGCATGCAGCGTCGCCACGTAGTTGCGATAGACGATCGCGGCCTGATGTTCATCTTCGTTCGCGGCAATCGAGATCGCCTCTTCCGGCATGATCATGCCGTTCTTCCACAGCGAGATGATCGACTGGATCTTGCGGATGAAGCCCTTGTCCGTCGAGCCGACCTGTTCCTGGATCATGCCGAAGCAGTCGTCCGAATCCATGATCGAGAACTGCGGCTTGAGGCCGACGTGTTCCGCTTCCTGTCGCAGAATCTGCACGCCGAGCGAGTGGAAGGTGCAGACCGTCAACTGGTTGACGGGCACTTTGCGGCCTTCCTTGCCGGGCGTCGTGAGCGTCTTGCCTTCGAGCAGCTTGCCCACGCGCTCGCGCATTTCCAACGCGGCCTTGTTCGTGAACGTGACGGCGGCGATGTGGCGCGGCTCGAAGCCTTTGGCCTCGATCAGGTGGGCGATTTTCTGCGTGATCACGCGCGTCTTGCCGCTGCCTGCGCCGGCGAGCACGAGACACGGACCGTCAAGATAACGGACCGCTTCATTTTGAGCGGGGTTCAGGCCTGCGGACATCGTCAGTGGATGGGTAATGCGGTTGAGGGCGCTTGGGTGCGGAATCGCGAGACCGAAGGCCCGGGGGCATGCTGCACGGGGCGGGCGGCTGGCGCGCGTGCCTCAGTCTGAGGGGCGTTCCGGCACGCTACGATCCGCGCGAGAGGAGCGATGTTAACACGGATGCCCGAAGCGGATGCCGTGACAGACGCCGCTGTCGGACGGCCAGGAAAGGGGGCCGCAAGGGCGGCTCGCCCGACGACAAAAACGCGGTTGCCCCGGTCGTGGCCGCAACTGCCGTCCGAGCGCCGCCAAACAGGCGCCGCCGACAAACGCCTGCGACGATGCTGACAGTCCGCCTTCGGGACATGCCACAATTACGCTGTTGCGCGCCGTCGCCGCGGTGGCAAAGCGGCGCGCCGTTTTTGCAGGAAGACACGCATGTCCGCATCGCTGAAGATTGGATTGATGGGTTACGGTTTTGCTGGTGCGACCTTTCATGCGCCGGTGATCGAGCACTGCGGGCGAGCCAGCATCGCAGCCATCGCGACGAGCCAGCCCGAGCACGCGCTGGCCGATTACCCGCACGCAAAGGTGGTGGCCGATCTCGACGCCCTGCTGGCGCTCGACGAAATCGACTGCGTCGTCATCGCGACGCCCAACGACACGCACTTCGACCTGGCGCGCCGCGCGCTGGAAGCGGGCAAGCACGTGGTGGTCGACAAACCGGTCACGCTCACCGCCGCCGACGCCCACACGCTCGCCAACATTGCACTGGCTCGCAGCAAGCGGTTCGTCCCCTTTCACAACCGCCGCTGGGACGGTGATTTTCTGACCGTGCGGGACCTGCTCGCCGGCAGAGAGTTGGGGCGCGTCACGCAATACGAATCGCATTTCGACCGTTTCCGGCCGGAGGTTCGGCAGCGTTGGCGCGAGGAGGCTTCGCGCGGTGGCGGTTTGCTATTCGACCTTGGACCGCACCTGATCGATCAGGCATTGGCGTTGTTCGGCGAACCGCAGACCGTGTCCGCGACCGTTCGGACGCATCGCGACCAGGCCAGCGCGCCGGACTACGTGCACATTCAACTGGGGTACGGTGAGTTCGAAGTGGTGTTGCATGCAAGCGCGTTGACTGCGCTTGTCGCACCGAGGTTTGCGATCCACGGCACGCAGGGCAGCTATGTGAAACACGGGCTCGATACGCAGGAAGATCAGTTGAAAGCCGGCTTGCGGCCTGGCGATGACGGGTTCGGCGCCGGCAATGCGGCGGGGGTACTGCGTGTGATCCAAGGCGATCAGGAAGTGGAGCGGGAAGTGCCTACGCGCAACGGAGAATACGTCGGCTTTTATATTGCCTTGGCCGACGCCATTCAGAACGGCGTGAAATTTCCGGTCAGCGCTCAGGACGCGGTCGACGTGATGACGATTATCGAGCTGGCCGCCAGGAGTTCGGAAGAAGGCACCCGGCTACCGTTTGAGCGTATTCGCTAAATTTTGCCTAAGGGGCGCTTTCTCGCTATCTGGCGGCGGCACACTGGCAATGCCACCGCCCAAGGCAAAAAGCCTGACAACCCCGAAAGGAACATAACGTTACAAATAACCCCGTGTTCGCGGTCAGCGCGAATCCCCGGCAATCCGTTGCTACCCCAGTAGCACCACAAAACGACAACGACTTCCGGAGAGTCCATGCCACGTATCGTCCGCGCAGTAGCAGCATGCGCATTGCTCAGCTCCCTGGCCGCCTGCGTGGTGGCCCCCCAGCAACCCGCGCCGGCACCGCGCCCGAACCCGCAGCAGATCGCGGACCAGCGCCTGAACCAGGTTAACGGCCGTATCGACAACCTGAGCCGCCGCATCGACGTTCGCGTCAACCAAGGCTACTACCCGCCCCCACAAGGCGGCGCGCTGCATCACCGCCTCGACGTGATCCGTCAGGAAGCTCATGACATGGCGGCGCAACACGGCGGCGGCCTGTCCGGCGACGAACAGCGCGTGCTGAATCAGGAACTGGACAACGCGGCGCACGCCATCGGCGAATAAATCGGCGAACAATCGCGCCGGTTCAGGCACTGAAGCAAAGAAGCGCGGGCATCACGTCCCGCGCTTTTTTTGACATTCGCGATCCCCCAGCGGCACCCCCATGCCCCTTACGGGCCTTTATTTGACAAGCCCCCGACCCTCGCGTACATTCGCCGCACGCGTCGGGAGAGCGTGCTGGCAGCAGAAAATCGCAGGCCGCGCCGCCGAAGGGGCACACCCGCAAACTCTCAGGCAAAAGGACCGACCGCGTCGAAAAACCCGCGCCCAGGCAACATCAAGGCACCGGTTTTTCGCACTCTGGAGAGCGGCAGTAGCCATCTGCGCCGCGTACATCGAACGTACGTCGAGCAGATTCCGGCAAGCTGCCCACCGAAGGGGCGCGCGTTTCACCGTAGCGATCACGGCTTCACCATCGCACGGCGGCGCAATCTCTCAGGTATCGAGGACAGAGGGGCCATGCAACGCAATCGCTCGCAGCCAGCAGGCCGCGAGGCGTAGCGCCGCGTGGCCTTTTTTGTTTCGCGAGATGCCCGAGGCCCCATGACCGAACTCAAACACACCCCGCTCAACGCCACCCATCGTGCGTTCAACGCCCGCATGGTCGATTTTGGCGGCTGGGACATGCCCGTCAACTACGGCTCGCAGATCGACGAACACCGCGCCGTGCGCACCGACGCCGGCATGTTCGACGTCTCGCACATGTGCGTCGTCGATTTTACCGGCGAGCGCGTGCGCGCCTTCTTCGAATACGCGCTGGCGAATAACGTCGCCAAGCTGCAAACGCCGGGCCGTGCGCTCTACTCCTGTCTGCTGAACCCGAATGGCGGCGTGATCGACGATCTGATCGTCTATTACTTCGGCGAAGATCACTTCCGCGTGGTCGTCAACGCCGGCACCGCCGATAAAGATATCGCCTGGTTCGGCCAGCTCAACGCCGAAGGCAGCTTCGGCCTGACCATCACGCCGCGCCGCGATTACGCGATCGTCGCCGTGCAAGGCCCGAACGCCCGCGAAAAAGTCTGGCAAACCGTGCCGGCCGCGCGCGCCGCCACTGAAGCATTGAAGCCGTTCAATGCAGCGCGCGTCGACGACACGCCGTTCGGCGAACTCACCGTTGCCCGCACCGGCTACACCGGTGAAGACGGCTTCGAAATCATCGTTCCGGCGGATCACGTCGAAGCGCTGTGGAACGCGCTGCAAGCACAAGGCGTGCGGCCCGCCGGTCTCGGCGCGCGCGATACGCTGCGTCTCGAAGCCGGCATGAACCTGTACGGCCAGGATATGGACGACAACGTCTCGCCGCTCGACGCCGGCCTCGCCTGGACCGTCGATCTGACCTCGCCACGCGAATTCGTCGGTAAGGGCAAGCTCGAAGCCGACGGCTCGCAGGCCGCGTTCGTCGGTCTGATCCTGCTGAAGGAAAACGGCAAGGCAGCGGGCGTGCTGCGCGCTCACCAGAAAGTCGTCACGCCGCAGGGCGTTGGCGAAATCACCAGCGGCACTTTTTCACCCACGATGCAGGAATCGATCGCCTTTGCGCGCGTGCCGAAAGGCGTGCAGCCGGGCGACACCGTTCATGTCCAGATTCGTGACAAAAACGTTCCCGCAAGCGTGGTAAAACTGCCGTTCGTGCGCAACGGCAAGGTGCTCGCAGTTTAAGCAGCCGGCGCGCGCGTCTAACTTTTTAAGTCACTACCGAATCACACCGCATAGGAGCATCCGATGAGCATCCCGGCCGATCTGAAATACACCGAATCGCACGAGTGGGTCCGCACCGAAGCGGACGGCACGCTGACGGTCGGCATCACCGACCATGCGCAAGAAGCGCTCGGCGACATCGTCTTCTTCGAAGTCCAGGAACTGGGCAAGACCGTCAACGCTGGGGACACCGTCGCCGTGATCGAATCGGTGAAGGCCGCTTCCGATATCTACGCGCCGGTTTCGGGCGAAATCATCGAAGCGAATCCGGCCGTCACCGATACGCCGGATGGCGTCAACAGCGCGCCGTACGACAACTGGCTCTTCAAGATCAAGCCGGCCGCGGACGCATCGCTGGACCGCCTGATCGACGCGGACGCATATTCGAAAGCGATCGGCGCCTGATTCATCGCAAGTTGCACCATTACGTTTAAACCCGACAGGCGCGGCGCGTCCGATTCAATCGTCGAACGGACGCCCGCACCGGCAGGAACAACCTCATGAAGCTCGAACACCCGGATCGTCTGATGAACCGCACTCCTCTCTCGCTCGCCGCGCTCGAAGTGCATGACGCCTTCGCTGAACGGCACATCGGCCCGGATTCGGCCGACCAGCATGCGATGCTCGAAGCCCTCGGCTTCGCGTCGCGCGCCGCGCTGATCGACGCCGTCATTCCGAAGACGATCCGCCGCACCGAAACGCTGCCGCTCGGCCCCTTCGCCCAGCCGAAGAGCGAAGCGGAAGCGCTCGCCGCGTTGCGTGAGCTGGCGGACAAGAACCAGGTGTTCCGCTCGTACATCGGGCAGGGCTATTACAACGCGCACACCCCGGCGGTGATCCTGCGTAACGTGCTGGAAAATCCGGCGTGGTACACCGCGTACACGCCGTATCAGCCGGAAATCTCGCAGGGCCGTCTGGAAGCGCTGCTGAACTTCCAGCAGATGATCGTCGACCTCACCGGTCTGGCGATCTCGAACGCATCGCTGCTCGACGAAGCCACCGCCGCCGCCGAAGCGATGACGCTGCTGCAACGCGTCGGTAAACCGAAATCGAACGTGTTTTACGTCGCCGACGACGTGCTGCCGCAAACCATCGAAGTGGTGAAGACACGCGCCACGCCGGTCGGCATCGAAGTTAAAGTAGGCCCGGCTGCGGACGCCGCGACCGCGAATGCGTTCGGCGTGCTGCTGCAATACCCGGGCGTGAACGGCGATGTGCGCGACTACCGCGCACTTGCCGATGCGATCCACGCAGCGGGCGGCCACGTGGTGGTCGCCGCCGACCTGCTCGCGCTGACCGTGCTCACGCCGCCGGGCGAATGGGGCGCGGACGTGGCCGTCGGCAATACGCAGCGTTTCGGCGTGCCGGTTGGTTTCGGCGGCCCGCACGCGGCTTACCTCGCCGTGCGCGACGAATTCAAGCGTCAGATGCCGGGCCGTCTCGTCGGCGTCACCGTCGACGCGCAAGGCAATCCGGCGCTGCGTCTCGCGCTGCAAACACGTGAGCAACATATCCGCCGCGAGAAGGCGACCTCGAACGTGTGCACCGCGCAAGCGCTGCTCGCGATCATGGCCAGCATGTACGCGGTCTATCACGGCCCACACGGCCTGAAGACGATCGCGCTGCGTGTGAACCGCATCGCGGCGTTGCTGGCTGAAGGCGCGAAGCAACTCGGCTATACGCTCGTCAACGAAACCTTCTTCGATACGCTCACTTTCGAAGCCGGCGCGCGCACACAAGCGCTGCATGACGCCGCGAAGGCGAAGCGCATCAACCTGCGCCGTGTCAGCGACACGCAAGTCGGCCTGTCGATCGACGAAACCACGACGCGCCGTGACCTCGCCGATCTGCTCGCCCTCTTCGCAGAAGCAGCAGGCGCCAAAGACGTGCCGCAAGTCGACGCACTCGACGCAGCCCTTGCCGCGTCGAACACCGCGTCGGTACCCGCCGCGCTTGAACGCACCAGCGCGTACCTCACGCACCACGTGTTCAATCGTCACCATTCTGAAACGGAAATGCTGCGCTATCTGCGCAGCCTGTCCGACAAGGACCTCGCGCTCGATCGCTCGATGATCCCGCTCGGCTCGTGCACGATGAAGCTGAACGCGACGTCGGAAATGTTGCCGGTCACGTGGCCCGAATTCGGCCAGATCCATCCGTTCGCGCCGGCTGAGCAAACCCTCGGCTACCGCGAAATGATCGATCAGCTCGAAGAGATGCTGGTCGCGGCAACTGGCTATGCAGCGGTATCGCTGCAACCGAACGCCGGCTCGCAGGGCGAGTACGCCGGTCTGTTGATCATCCACGCTTACCACGCGTCGCGCGGCGAAGCACATCGCAACGTCTGCCTGATCCCCGCTTCGGCGCACGGCACGAACCCGGCGTCGGCGCAAATGGCCGGCATGCAGGTGGTCGTCGTGGCTTGCGACACGCAAGGCAACGTCGATATCGAAGACCTGAAGAAGAAGGCGGATCAGCACGCCGACAAGCTCGCGGCAATCATGATCACGTACCCGTCCACGCACGGCGTGTTCGAGGCGAACGTCCGCGAAATCTGCGAGATCGTGCATGCGCACGGCGGTCAGGTCTACGTGGACGGCGCGAACATGAACGCAATGGTCGGCCTGTGCGCGCCGGGCCAGTTCGGCGGCGATGTCTCGCACCTGAACCTGCACAAGACCTTCTGTATTCCGCACGGCGGCGGCGGACCGGGCGTCGGTCCGGTCGCAGTCGGCGCGCATCTCGCGCAATTCCTGCCAAATCAGATTTCGTCGGGCTATGAGCGCGCGCCGAACGGTATCGGCGCCGTGTCGGGCGCACCGTACGGTTCCGCGTCGATCCTGCCGATTTCGTGGATGTACATCGCGATGATGGGCGCGAAGAACCTCACGGCTGCCACCGAAACCGCGATCCTCAACGCGAACTACGTCGCGAACAAACTCGCGCCGCATTATCCGGTGCTGTACTCGGGCCCGGGCGGACTGGTTGCGCACGAATGCATTCTCGACCTGCGCCCGATCAAGGAAACCAGTGGCATTACTGTCGACGACGTCGCCAAGCGCCTCGCCGACTACGGCTTCCACGCACCGACCATGAGCTTCCCGGTGCCGGGCACGCTGATGGTCGAGCCGACCGAATCGGAGTCGAAGGAAGAACTCGACCGCTTCATCGAAGCGATGATCGCGATCCGCGAGGAAATTCGCGCTGTGGAAGAAGGTCGCTCGGACCGCGAAGACAATCCGCTGAAACACGCACCGCATACGGCAGCGGTAGTCATCGCGAACGACTGGAAGCATGCGTATGCGCGCGAAACCGCCGCGTATCCGCTGCCCACGCTGATCGCGAAGAAGTACTGGCCGCCGGTCGGCCGAGCGGACAATGTGTACGGCGACCGCAATCTGTTCTGCTCCTGCGTGCCGATAGCCGATTACGAGTAAGCATGGCCTTGACCGCGCATCGCCTGAAGGTTGTAAGCAGGCGTTGCGCGGTTCTGTCGCTTGTGTCCGCAAACGGCTAACATCACACACCGAATCAGCCTAACGAGGAGTTTCGCATGGCGCGAAAGGTGCGATTGATGCAAAGCCGGACCGGAGCAAGGCGAGTCCAGACGTGGCAGCAGACTTGCACACTGTTGTTAGCAGGCGCAGCCGTGCTGCTGCCGCTGCGGCAGGCGCACGCCGCAATGAATTTTTGTGCAGCGCCCGCGCTGCAAACCAGCGAGCGCACGAATGCCGATCCAGGGGTCAAAGCACTGGTGAGCAATGTGCAGGCACATCTGAACGACCCGCCGCATGCGCTGGCGAAACTGCATACCGAAGGCACGCTGCCGCACGAAGGCATTTACGATCAAAGCGTCGAGGCGGAGAAGGATCTCGATCTGCTGCGTGACGCCGCGCTCGCATGGCGCGCAACGAGCGACGACCGTTATCTGAAGCTGGTCGACCGCTTGCTGTATGCGTGGGTCACGACTTATCAACCCAGTTTCAATCCGATCGACGAAACCCATTTCGAAGGCCTCATCCTCGCCTACGACATGACCGCGAGCGCGTTACCGGTGAAGACACGCAATGCATCGATGGCGTTCCTGACGAAGCTCGCGAACGGCTACATCGGGCAGATCGATGCACAGCCGCGCCCGCTCAAGGGCACGTTTAAGAACAACTGGCAAAGCCACCGGATCAAACTGATCTCGATGGCCGCGTTCACGCTAGATAACCGCAAGATGATCAATGCGGCGCAGCGCCTGTTCGACGAGCATATCGGCGACAACATCGCGCCGGACGGCTCGACATTCGACTTCGGCGAACGCGACGCGCTGCACTACGTCACCTACGACCTGCAGCCGCTCGTGATCGCTGCGCTCGCCGCGCGCCGCCACAACCGCAACTGGTTGCCGGAGAAGGGGACGAACGGCGCCTCGCTGGCAGTCGCACTGAACTGGCTCACGCCGTACGCGGACGGCAGCAAGACGCATGAAGAATTCGTGCATTCGAACGTTCCGTTCGATGCCAGACGTCGCGAGGCCGGTTTGCCTGGCTATTCGGGTCAATGGGACCCGAAAAACGCGACGGAACTGTTTCACCTGGCGGCGCGTCTCGACGGACGCTATACGCCGATCGCGCTGCAGCTCGCACCGACGCCACCCGCGTGGCTCGCCGTGTGTTTGCCGCTGCCGGCGCGCTAAACTAACTTTTATCAGCAGGGAGCAGTAAATGGCAGTCAGCGTGTTCGATCTCTTCAAAATCGGCATTGGTCCGTCCAGTTCGCATACGGTTGGGCCGATGCGCGCGGCACTGATGTTCGCGCAAGGGCTCGACCGCGACGGGCTGCTTAAGGCGACGGCGTCGGTGAAAGTGGATCTGTACGGTTCGCTCGGCGCGACCGGCAAGGGGCACGGCACCGATCGCGGCGTGATGCTCGGTTTGATGGGCGATGCGCCCGACACGGTCGATCCCGACACGATCGTGCAACGGCTTGAAGCAGTTAAGGCGTCGCGCAAGCTCGCCTTGCTCGGCACGCACGACGTACCGGTCGTCCAGAAAGATCACATTTCGTTTTATCGCCAGGCGCTGTCCGAGCATCCGAACGGCCTGATACTGCGTGCGTTCGATGCGCAGGGCGAGACGCTGCGCGAGTCGACGTATCTGTCGGTGGGCGGCGGTTTTGTGGTGACGGCGGGCGCGCCGAACACGAAGGTGCTAAGCGCCGTCGAACAATTGCCGCATTCGTTTCGCAGCGGCAACGAATTGCTCGAACTGTGCGATTCGACCGGCAAGAGCATCGCGCAACTGATGTGGGAAAACGAACGCGTCTGGCGTACGGAAGAGGAGATACGTTCCGGCTTGCTGAAGATCTGGAACGTGATGCAGTCCTGCGTGTCACGCGGTTGCGGCATCAACAATCCGGGTGCAGACGGTAACTTGCCCGGCCCGTTCCAGGTGAAGCGCCGTGCGCCGCAGTTGTACCGCGCGTTGTCGGGTAATCCTGAGCTGGCGCTACGCGATCCGTTGTCGATGGTCGACTGGATCAATCTCTACGCCATTGCCGTGAATGAAGAAAACGCCGCGGGCGGGCGCGTGGTCACCGCGCCGACCAATGGCGCGGCCGGCATCATCCCCGCCGTGCTGCATTATTACACGCGCTTCATGCCGGGTTCGAACGAGCAAGGCGTGATCGACTTCCTGTTGACGGCAGCGGCGATCGGCATTCTGTACAAGCTGAATGCGTCGATTTCAGGCGCGGAAGTGGGGTGCCAGGGCGAAGTCGGCGTGGCCTGTTCGATGGCCGCGGCCGCGCTCGCGGCGGTGATGGGCGGCACGCCTGCTCAAGTCGAGAACGCTGCTGAGATCGGCATGGAACATAACCTCGGGCTGACATGCGATCCGGTCGGCGGGATGGTGCAGATTCCGTGTATCGAACGCAACGCGATGGGCTCGGTAAAAGCCGTGAATGCCGCGCGAATGGCCCTACGCGGTGACGGCACCCACTACGTGTCGCTGGACTCTGTAATCAAGACGATGATGCAGACCGGCGCGGATATGAAGACGAAGTACAAGGAAACGTCGCGCGGTGGACTAGCGGTGAATATTGTGGAATGTTGAGAAACGCAAACCCGATGCGGCAACGACTCAACTGTACCGGTCGTACCCATCGCAACGCATGGAGGCTTCATCGCAATGCCGCTCGCTTCTGAATCTTCTCCCGCCGCCCAAACCACGGGCGCGCGCCTCGTCGTCGATGCCTTGCTGACACACGGCGTCGAGCGTGTTTTCTGTGTACCCGGCGAGAGTTTTCTCGCCGTGCTCGATTCGCTACACGACGAAACCGACCGCATCCAGACCGTGGTCTGCCGGCATGAAGCGGCGGCCGCGAACATGGCCGAAGCAGTCGGCAAATTGACCGGGCGTCCGGGCGTCGCCATCGTCACGCGCGGACCGGGCGCGACGCATGCATCGATCGGCGTGCACACCGCGTTTCAGGACTCCACGCCGATGATCCTGCTAATCGGTCAATGCGCGCGCGAGCATCTCGACCGCGAGGCCTTCCAGGAAATCGACTACCGGCGCATGTTCGGGCAGATGGCCAAGTGGGTCGCGCAAATCGACGATCCGAAGCGCATTCCCGAATATCTGAGCCATGCGTTTCACACGGCGACGTCGGGGCGGCCAGGGCCGGTCGTGTTGTCGTTGCCGGAAGATGTGTTGAGCGATGCGTGCGACCTTGTTGCCGGCGCGCCTGCATTCAAGCGAGTCGCGGCGTCGCCGTCTGCTGGGCAGATCGAGCAGCTGCGCCAGTTGCTCGAAGGCGCACAACGTCCGATGGTGATCGCCGGCGGCAGTGGCTGGACACCCGCTGCATGCGCGGACTTCCAGCGCTTCGTGGAGAACTGGCAATTGCCGGTCGGCCTCGCGTTCCGCTTCCAGGACACACTCGACAATGAGCATCCAAACTATGCCGGCGATGTCGGACTCGGCATCAATCCCGCGCTTGCTCAACGTATCCGCGATGCGGACCTGCTGCTGACACTTGGACCGCGTCTGGGCGAAGCCACGACGAACGGCTACACGCTGCTCGACATTCCGAAAACGAAGCAAACGTTGGTGCACGTCCATCAAGGCGCGGAAGAACTAGGCCGCGTGTACGCAGCCGATTTGCCGATCGTGTCCGGCATGCCGGAACTGGCAGCGCTGCTTGCCCAACTAAAGCCTTCTTCTGACAAGCCCGCATGGGCGGGCACGGCGCAAGACGCACATAGCGCCTATCTTGACTGGCGCAAACCTCGCCAGATTCCTGGCGACGTGCAAATGGGCGAAGTGATCCAGCAGTTGCGCGCACATCTACCGGAAGACGCGATCCTCACCAACGGTGCGGGCAATTACGCGACGTGGCTGCATCGGCATTTCTCGTATCGGCATTTCCGCTCGCAACTTGCGCCGACCAGTGGTGCGATGGGTTATGGCGTACCAGCGGCGATCGCGGCGAAGTCGATGTATCCGCAACGTGCAGTGGTCGCATTAGCCGGCGACGGCTGTTTCATGATGTCCGCACAAGAACTCGCGACGGCGATGCAGTACGACCTGCATGTGATCTTTATCGTCGTGAACAACAACCACTTCGGCACGATCCGCATGCATCAGGAACGGCACTATCCGAATCGCGTGCACGGTACCGGTCTCACGAATCCGGACTTCGCCGCGTTCGCGAGGTCGTTCGGCGCGCACGGCGAGACGGTCGAGCACACAGAAGATTTCCTGCCGGCTTTGCGGCGCGCCATGGAAGCACCGTGCGCGGCGCTCATCGAGATCCGGATGCCGCAGGAGGCGAGCACGCCAGGCGCGACGTTGGAGCAGATTCGGGAGCAGGGGCGGAAGCTGCGAGGGGAATGAGCCGTGCAGCGTGGTGCGTGCGAGGATCTGCTTGATCGCACGAACGCCGCGATCAAGCAGACTTCACCAACCACCAACGCCCACACGCTCCAAGAATCAGTAGCATCAGCGCCACCACGTCGACGATCACAACGCGC
The DNA here is from genome assembly GCF_052682275.1 of Paraburkholderia sp. D1E. Lineage (NCBI taxonomy): Bacteria > Pseudomonadati > Pseudomonadota > Betaproteobacteria > Burkholderiales > Burkholderiaceae > Paraburkholderia > Paraburkholderia sp. D1E. The sequence continues at coordinate 9,361,369 of NZ_JBQYMB010000001.1, read as the reverse complement.
CCGAGATGCATATTCAAATGCCCCGTCGACCATGCCAGCCACAAAAACGCGCAAATGCTGATGGCGCCCGCGGCGAACCCCACCGGCTGCATCGCCGCGTTGAACGCCGAATAGATCAGAAACGCGCCGAGTAACCCAAACAACACCGCACGGTGGCGCATGAGGACGGCAAGATTGGGTTCCTCGACCGCGATACCGTAAAGACTCGCAAGGCGGCTCGCGCCGAGCGCCCCACTGAGCGGCAAAAGATGAATGACGCCGGCAAACACTAGCGATACGACAATGAGATACTTCATGGTTCGCCTCTGGTAGGTCAGCATGACGGGCATGCGCATACGGGAGCGCATGCCCGTCATGCGGCAAGCAGCGGCCTGCGCCACAGCTTGCCGAATCGTACTGGTGTCAGTTCGCGGCCCGTTGCAAGTCGGGTGCGTCGCCAGCGTCCGCTTCGAGCCACGCTGCGATCATGGGGCGCGCCGCTTTTCGGCTGATTGGGTGAAAAGCGAGACATCGGCTTGCCATAAGCAGCGTCATCATTTCACCATCGCGGATGAATGCGAGACCTCCGCCGAGCTCCGCCGCGTGCATGGCGCACCGCTCGATAGCGCGCTGAACGCCAAAACGTATCATCAGGACGCGGGCAAGCAACGCCTCGTCGGGTGGGCACGTTTGCATCAGATGAACTGCACCATCGAGCGCTGCTTGCGCAGACTCCAGTTCGCTGCCAAGCAGCACGCGCTCTGACTCCTCCACGCCGCGATCCGCCACGACCCGCGCAGCCATGCCGCTCACCACGCCAAGGTAGCTGGCTGATGCGACGATCTCGAACCAGCAGAGGCCCAGCACTTCGGCAACGGCCACTATCTGCGCGGTCTCGGCGTCGTCTTCGGTTGCAAGCAGCAACTGATCAGCCGACACCTTCACGTTGTCGAAGCACAGTTCATGATTGTCCGCGGCAGCGAGTAGCGGAACGTTCCAGAACGCACGCCGCGTCACACCTGCTGCATCCGCAGGCAGAATTGCCATGCCGGTATGTTTGGCGCCGTCCGCGCCCTGCAGCGCGACGCCGACCGTGATGATGTCCATGCAATTCGCCATCGTACAGGGCTTTTTGCTGCCGCTAATCCGGAAGTCGTCTCCGTCGGGGGTCATGAAAACGGTTGAGTCCAGGATGCCGGCACCGCGGCGGCCCTCCGCGAAAGCGGACGCGACCAGAAGATTGTCGTGAGCAACGTCGTGCAGCATGTGCGCGCACGAAGGTACATGATCGGCGAGCGCATTGCAGAAGCTGACCGTGAAGTTGTGCATGGTGAGCATGAGCGCCATTGAAGGTGCGCTCGCGCCAATGGCGCGCTGCATACGAATGCCGTCGTACGGTGAAATCGCGGCGCCGCCCAGTGAGGACGGTACCCACAAGCGCGGCAGCCGGTATTGGTGGATCAGCGCCTTGATTGCCTGAGGCTCCATCGACTCCAGGGCCGACAGGCCACGGTGGGTCAGTTCGGCGTCCAGCCCCGGTGCGTAGCGCGCCAATACGGCGCGTGATTCCTGCAAGAACATGAAGTGTTACCTCGTTTCAAATGGTCATTCGGCTCGAATGGCGAAGCCATTCGAGGTACAGGGGAACCAGCATGGCAATCAGGTTATGTGGCAAATTCGCCGCTCTCGGGCAGTGCCATGGAATGCCTGGCAGCGCGGTTTGCCCTGTCATTGCATAGGCGAGATCGTGGCCGGCGCGAAGGGCAAGTGCGACGCCGTGCCCATTCCACGCGCCGATATGCCAGTGGCGGCCGTCGCGATCGAGTGGGGCGACAATCGGCCATTCATTTAGAGTGCAGCCGAGCAGTCCGTGCCAGACGACGTCCGCAGTGATCGAACGCACTGATGGAAAGAACAGGGACAACTGTGCAAGCAAATGCGACGCGTCTTGCGGCTTCTGAGCGACGCCGGCTTGTGTGTCGCGCGCGTAACGATAGTCGCCACCAATCAGCAGGCGGCCATCGGCCATCGGTCGCAAAAAATTGAACATGGGGCGCGCATCGTAGAGACCCTGGCCCTGCGTCCAGCCGATCGCTGAACGCTCCGCGCAGGAAAGGGCGCGCGTCACGGCGGCGAACGCTGTGACCGGCAGCACACTCCGTCGAAACGCGATCAGCCCGCCAATGGCACCGTCGACTGCAAGCACCATTCGCGACGCCCGGATCGAGCTGGAGCCGACGTGCAGCGTGCCGATGTCGCGCTCCAACCGCTCCACTCGTGCATGTTCGAAAATGCGCACGCCCTGGGCGAGAGCCGCTCGCTTCATCCCCACACATAATCGGCCCGGATTGAGCAACCAGGCCGGAAAGACGAGCGCGTTGCGTATGCGGTATGCGTCCGGCAACGATGCATGTACCGCATCGGCACCGAGCAATGGCACGTCGAGCCCAAGCGATCGATACACCGCCGCCCGCCTTTCGAGCTTGAGCGCATCGGCGTCTCGGAGGGCGACTTGCCATTGCCCGGCACAGCGGAGTTCGCAATCTATCGCCAGGTCTTTCGCGAACCTGGCTGCGAATTCAACTGCGCCAAGCGAATAGTCATACGCCGCACGCGCGAATTCTTCGCCCAGTGACCGCACCTGGTTTTCGATGGCCGGTCCGATGCGCGGCGCGCATTGACCTGAATTCAGGCCGCTCGCGCCGTAACCGATGCGTCCCGCCTCGAGCAGTAGGACGTCGAGTTGGGGCGCGGCCAACTTGAGATGCAGCGCGGTCGACAAGCCCGACAGGCCGCCGCCGACCACCGCGACGTCGCAGCGCAGGTGGCCGCTTGGCGCGGGCGCAAGCTCGTCGAGCGGGAACGGGAGCCAGACCGTCGAATACGGCTGGCGAGATGCCAGGGAAGCGGACATATTCAATGTCACTAGATTGCCCCCGTGAGACGGAGGAACTGCCACAGTCCACCCGCGGTCGCGCCCTTTTGAAACGCAATGTACTCGGGCTGAATCAGATCGGGCGCCCATTTCAGCTTGTATTGCAACTGCGCTTGAGCCGGATAGATAACACTGCCGTGCTGCGCCAGTTGGCGAAAAACCCACGCCGTGGCGCGGCTGTATGCGCCCGGCAACTCGTTGCTGTCTGCAAGCGAGGTAAGCGGTGTGAAGCCGAAGTTCAGCATCGGCGCGCCTTCGGCCTTGAAGCGTTCGATGGCGGTAATGTTGACGAGCTCCATGACGCCGGCCGCCGTGTCCGGGTTGCGCCGGCTCAGGTCGTGCATCCAGCCGGCGTGTTGGCCGAAGCTCGCGGTGTACAGGATGTATGCCACTGGCACATCGTCGGCCATGGCGATAAAAAGACGCTTGATCGCACGGTCGAACGCCTCGGGGGCACCCAATTCGCCAATGAGAAAGGCCAACTCCTTGGTGCCCTTATCCTTGATCCATGCCCGGTCTATAGCGGCGACGGCGTCCCATACGTCGCCGCTTGCCGGCAAGTCGACGCCGAGTTCGAGCACGGCGACGCCGCTGCGCCGCGCGCGCGAAATCTTGTTGCGCAGTTTGATGAACGGTGTACCCGAGATTTTGAACCGATCGAGCCGCACACTGTAGGAGGCGCCGATCTGATTGACACTGAAACCACGGCTCGCGAAAAGTTCAGCATCCTCGTGCAGCATCTGCACAGCTACGACCTTGCGACCCTCGCGGTGCGCCCAGAGCAAGAAGGTGTCGAGCAACGCCGCGCGCTGATCGTGCGCGGCCGCAATGCCGGCGACCATCACCAGATGTCGGCGACCCGCGAGTCGATAGGCAATCAGGCCGTCTATCCCGGGCGCGCAAAAGCGCGCGGTTTGCCGGTTGATCGCGAGTAGCGCCGAGGGGTGGTCCGCATGGGTTCGCAGCGTCTGCACGGCCTTGATGGTTTCCTGATCGGCGAGTGCAGGCGCCGAAGCGTTACGTCCCATGAGGACCCCCGGGCTTGCGGCCGCACGCGTTGACATAGCTACTGCGGAAACGCTCGAAGTCGGGATGCGCGGCGGGTTCGAAGCTCACGCCGAACGGCTTCAGAAAGTTGCCGAACAGCGCCCGGTCGCCGCACAGATGGATCGGGATAGCGAGCAGCGCCCATTCCGGTCGCACCCACCATGCCCACACTATCGCAACCAGAAGCGCCGTGACCGCGCTGTGGGCAACGTTGTAAAGGACGTAGAAGACCCGATGGATGCGCCTGCCGTGCGCACGCCGGTGCGCCACTGCGCCGGGAAGATAGCCAATAACGTCGATGTACGCGAAAAGCAACACGAAAGCCCACCAGCGGACCTCAGTGCGGTGGGCAATCAGCAGTCCGACGCAGACGACCAGCGCAATGAGATATTCCAACCGCACCAGTCGGTACGTCGCGGGCGTTTCGAACAAGTTCCGTTGATCCATCCCGCCCTCCGTCAATCGCTCGTTTGTATGAGTTGTTCTAGCTTCGGATGCGCGGCGACGACGAGCTGAGTCATGAGGCTTTGCAGGTCCGCGTCGACGTAGCGCACGAACGACGCTTGCATGGAAGGCCGCGAGAGCATGCGAAGGTACCAGGAGCGAAGGTTGGGCGACTCTTCGAAGGTCATCAGGCTGCCTAGGCCCACGTGATCGGCGCGCATGACGTAGGGCAAGGCAGCGAGATCGGCGAGACTACAAGCGGGCCCGGCGAGCCACCCATGCGCGTCGACGAGTTGCGTCTCCATCCGTCGGACGAACGCGTGGTGCCTGCTGATGCTTTCCTTCAGTTGCGGCGCGTCGAGGCCATGCTCCAGGACGCTCGCGCGCCATGCGCGCACCGACGCGTCCGGTATCGCCTTCAGTAAGGCTTCCACCACCTCGGGCGGCTGCTGCAGTAAAAGCGGGCGCGCCAACACTGCATACGTTACGACGCCCGACGCATGATGCAGCTCACGCTCGATCCAGTGATTCCATTGGCGCGCGGCATAACGATGCACCGGCGCGGCGGGCATCAACGGATGCTGAAGAAAGGCTTCCTCGAGATACTCACAAATGAACCACGATTCGTTAAGCACGTGACCGTCGTGCTCGAGGACCGGCACTTCGGCTCGCGGGTTCAGGCGCAGGAAATCTTCCTGCAAATGCTGGCCCGCTAACAGGTCAACCAGACGGTCATCCCAATCGAGCTGCTTTTCGGCGAGCGCGAGCCGAACCTTCTGGGATGCAACGGAAAACGGTGAGTGATGAAGAGTCAACATGGCGATGTGTTTCCAGGGTTACCAGACGAGTGGAACCAGCCGCTTGACGCGCCGGCTATAGGTGACGTATTCCGCGCCAAACGCCTGCAACATCAGGCCTTCCTCGTAGCGGATACGCCTGACAAAAGCGGCGAGCAGCAAAACGCCGGCGAGCGCCGCCGCAATCGGTGCGTGCATGGCGAGCAACATGCCCGTGTAGAGCAACCAGGCGCCCGTATAGCTCGGGTGGCGCAACATCCGATAGGGCCCGCTCGAAACGACCTGCTGGCCTGACTGAACGCGCACGTGCCAAGTGAAGAAGCGCCCCAGCGCAGCCACGGCCCACGCGCGCAATAAGGCGCCGGCAATGGCGACCGCGTAGGTGGCAATGGCAAGCGCGTCCCAGTCCATGCTGCCGGGATACCGCCACAGAAGGCATTCGACGACACCAAACAGCAGCGTCAGATAGACCGTCCACACGAGCTGCTTTGCTGTGCCCCGATCTTCGGGAGGGGCGTCGTGATCGAGCGGGCTGTAGGCCGGCTGCGTCAACGAGGCGAGCAGCCCAGCGGCCACCATTGCCCAGAGCTTCGACGAAAGGAGTGCCTGCGGCTGGATCAGCGCTGCCGGCACGACGAAGACCAGCGCTATCGCGACCAGTCCAGTGAGAAATTTGCGCACCATCTCGATCTCCGTGTCACGCGGTGGCGGGCAACGACTGCAGCCCGCGGAAGACGACAGTGCCGGGGAGCCAGCGCGGATTGTCCATCTGCGGGTTGAGATTGGGCAGGCGTTCGAAGATGGTTTGCAGCGCCACTTCGGTTTCGACCTGACCGAGATGCGCGCCAAGGCAGTAGTGCGGGCCGCCACCAAATGAAAGCGGATAGTTGCTCGTGCGAGTAATGTCGAACTGGCCGGCGTGAGGCCACGCGCTCTCATCGCGGTTGGCGGACGCGACGATACACAAGATCGTCTCCCCTGCCTTGATCGACGAGCCTGCAACTTCAATGTCTTCGCGCGCCTGCCGCGGTGTCATCTGTACGGCCGAGTCATAGCGCACCATTTCGGTCACCGCGCCGGGAAGCAATGACATGTCCTGCTTGAGCGTGTGCAACTGGTCAGGATGCTCATACAGGGCGAACAGGCCGTTGCCGATGGTATTCACCGTTGTTTCCTGCCCGCCGACGAACATCATTCGCAGGTTGTCGATCGTCTCGGCATGCGTAATTCGCCCTTGCTGCTCCGCTGCGTTCAATTGCGACGTAAGGTCGTCACCCGGTTCGCGGCGGCGCAGGTCGATCAACCACTCGAAATAATCACGCGCCTCGTCGACGGCCTGGTTCTGTTCGAACATTTCCAGCGGATTCAACGGCGCGGGTTCGAGCGCGCGGGAACCATTGGCCTTGCGTTGACCGAACTTCGGCCAGTCCTGCTTTGGGACGCCGATCATCTGGCAGATCACGGCGCTCGGCAACGGAAAGGCGAGGTCGAGCATCACGTCGAAAGCCGATTTTTTGAGCGCCACGTCGATCAGATCGTGCATCACCGACTGCATGAATGGACGCATCGACTCGATCCGCTTGTGCGCGAAAGCTCGCGCGACCAATTCCCGCAAGCGCAAATGGTCTTCGCCGTCTTTCATCACCATCATGTTCCGGGCCGACGCGTAGACCGGCTGCTCGACGATGCCGGGCCCCATCCGCTGAGCCATGTTCTCGAAGTAGAAGTAGCCACGCCCAAAATGGGCATCTTTCAGCATGAACGAGATCTCGGCGTGCCGGCTGGCGATCCACACGCCGTGAGGCGACCGGTACATTGGCGCGTGCTCGCGCAATTGCTTGTAGACGATGTAGGGATCCCGCACATGGACAGGATGGGGGATAAGAGGATCGAAAGCCGGTGTGAATGCAGCCGGACTCGGCGAAAGCGCGGACATGAATACCTCCTGGGAAAATAAGCGAACGGGTTCAGGCTGGCATCGCATGCCGAGGAGGCTCAGCGACGCCCTGCTCCATACAGGCGAATCGAGGGTTCATCCATTGCGAGATCACCTGCAGGCGTCCTTCCAGAAACTGGGTACGGCACGGCCGGCGTGACAGCTTGCCGCTCGTCGTTTTGGGAATGGTTCCGTTCGCGATCAGCACGATCGCGTAGGCCTGAATTCCGTGTTGCGAATAAATGACGTCACGCATGCGTGCGGTAATTTCGTCAGATCGTGCTTCGTCGCGACGTCCGACTTCCTGCACGAACACGAGATGATCTTCGTTGCCCGCGGTAATGCAGAAAGCAATGCCGCATCCTGGGCGAACTGCGTCATGGCAAAGATCGATCGTGCGTTCGATATCGTGGGGATAGTGATTGACGCCGCGAATGATGATCAGATCCTTGAGCCGGCCGCTGACATAAAGCTCGCCGTTATGCATGAAACCAAGGTCGCCCGTGCGCAGGTATGCATGATCACGCCCAGCAATGTGACCGTCGAATATGCCCGCTGTCCCGGGTGTGCTGCGCCAATACCCCGACGTCACAGAAGGCCCCGCCACCCATATTTCTCCGACACGTCCTTCGCTCAACTCGAGCACGGAATGCGGATCGACCACTCGCAGATCGAGGTCCGTTGCAACCTCGCCGCAACTCACAAATTCACTCACCGATGGATCCGCCAAGGCACCCTCGCGCACTACTGCACGGGCTTCGTTTGCATAAGCGACGCTATCGATGGTCAGCGTGCGGGGCGGCTCGTCGCGGCGTTTGCCGGTAACGAATAGCGTTGTTTCCGCCATGCCGTAGCACGGATAGAACGCTGCACGCCGGAATCCGCGTGCACCGAAGCGTTCGGCGAAACGGTTCAGCGTGTCGGCTCGTACCGGTTCCGCGCCCGAGTAGGCGAGCTGCCAGCTAGACAGGTCGAATGCGGCCAGTGCCTCCTCAGGGATCTTTTCGATGCATAGCTCGTAGGCGAAATTGGGCGCGCCGCTCACCGTGCAGCGCCGTTTCGACAACTCGCCGAGCCACCGTTCCGGCCGGCGCAGGAACGAGGCGGGTGCCATGAAACTGACCGGCACGCCTGCACAGAACGAGCCGAGCATTGCGCCAATCAGCCCCATGTCGTGATATGGCGGCAACCAGGTCAGATGGTGATCGTCAGGCCTGAATTGCAAATGCAACGCGATCAGGTAGACGTTGTGCAACAGGTTGCCGTGCGTGACGATCACGCCTTTTGGCGTGCCCGTGGAGCCCGACGTATATTGCAGAATCGCCACACGGTCTCGAGTCACACCTGGATCGCGCCATGCGTCTTCGAGATGACCCAGCGCGGCATCGGTGACTAGCCAGCGCAGGCGGCCAGGTGGCCCGGCCCGGTCACCGACCAGCTCAAGCACCGCCCCCGTTGTCAGCGCCGCGCTGGCGCCGCAATCTTCCGCAACGGCGGCAAGCCGGTCGCGCAGGCGCGGATTAAGCGGTGGATAGGCTGGCACGCCCACCATCCCCGCATAGAGACAGCCGAACAACGCACATAGATAGTCGAGCCCCGCCGGGTAGAGCAGCAAGACGCGATCACCCGGTTTGCCCGAAGTCTGCAGTAGCGCGGCTATGCGCCTTGCCCGCTGGTCTAGCTGTTGGTACGTCATCGCCAGGTCTTCCGGCCGAGCGCCCGCGTAGTCGATAAAAGTGAACGGCATGGCGCCCGGTGCGGTATCGGCGTAGTTACGCACCACCTCGACGAGGCTCGCACTCCGGTAGGGGTCGGGTGGAACGAGAAGCTTAAGCGGTAGGCTAGAAGCAATCATGGGAACTCCTCGAAATGTCGATGCCGATGCTCGACTCAAACGAGCGCCGGCGAAGGCTGTGCGGTGGAATCGATGAATCGCTGCAGATTAGTGCGGGCGAGTGGCTGACCGAAACTCTGCAACCCCGCGAGTGAAAATCCGTGTTTGCGTGCGAGTTGTTGCTGCCGCGCGATCTCGTGCATATTCAGCGTATCGCCGATGCTGGTGGTTTCGAAACGCCCTTCAAGGGCGAGCAGCATGGTCTCGGCCATGCAGGCGTACGACGTACCGGGCGCGATGCCGTACGGTCCGATCCGCGGTGAACCGGGTAGTGCAATAATCCCGCCGTCGATCACGAGCACATCCTGACGACGCTCGGCAACCGACGCCGGGATCGAGCGAGGTCGGGAAATGTCGCACACAATGCTGCCAGGTCGTAGCAAGCTCGCCTCGATGACGTCGCCGGGAAAACTGGTGGCAGCGAGCACCACGTGTGCCGAACTCAACGAAGCGATGTCGCCGGTCAGGCAGAGCGCCCTTCGCTCTTCGAGCTGCCTAATAAGTTCATCAGCATGTGACGAGCCCAACTCCGCGGCGATCTGCGTGATTTGCGCGGCAATGGAGCCGGGACGAAGCGCTTGCTCGGATGACAAGAGGGCGTCCTGCACGATCATGCGAGCGACACGCAGGAGCCGCGCCCGACCGACTTCGTACGTGTGAGATGGATTGCCGACAAGGAGAATGCACGCGGCCCGCCGCGACAGCAACGTCGCCATGCACGAACCAATCGCACCGGCGGCGCCGACGACCGCGGCCGCGCTTCGATCCCACTGACGACCGGTGCGGCGGATCACGTCGTCCAGCGCCTCGATACCGGCCACGACGGTGTACGAGTTGCCCGATGTCAACGGCACGTCCGGATTCAGCAACTGCACGCCTCCGCCGCTGACAACCGAGGTGTAAGCGCCCAGTCCGACAATCTGCGCGCCCCGCTTGCACGCGAGACGGATGCCCTTGTTCAGCACCTCGATGGCCTCGCGCTGTGGCAGGCGTTGCAATTGTGCGGCGGTATGGCTGATCATGATGAAGTCACCTCGAGCCTTCGCGCCGGTGCGAGATTCGACCTGCACGGTCGACCCAACGACAGGATCGATCATCCCGTCCATGCTTTGCGCAAACTCGTTCAGCTCCTCGGCCGAGAGCAGGCTGAGACTCTGGTCGTAGTCCGCGTAACTCTGCGGGTCGAGTGGATGAAGCAGAAACGCGAAGTGATGTTCATTGCACGAAGCCGGAAGGGCGGCGGGTGACGGCGTGCGCGATTGGTTGGCATGCCGCGCCTCGACTGCCTCGCAGGCCGGCGGCTCGCGCCGAAGCAGTGCGCGATAAAAGGCACCCGTATTGCGGCTGGCCAACACCTTCAACGTGCGCCCGAGCGCATCAGCCGCCATGTCGCAATGCTCGCGCGTTGTGGTAAGCGGAGGTTGAACGCGCAGCACGTCACCCCGGTTGAGGGTAGGCGCAAAGCGCACCCGTTCGACGTTGAGCAGGTAGCTGGCGACAAATTGCGCCAGCTCGCCTTCCTGAGCTGCAATGCCGAGAAAGTTTTCCGGCCAGCGCGTGCGATCCGAGCTGAAACGAACACCCAGCATGAAGCCTTGCCCGCGTATTTCTTCAATCAGTTCGGGATAGCTCTCGCGCAGCGCTTCGAGCCGTTGTTTCAGATAGGCCCCTTCCGTACGGACATGGTGCAGCAACTCGCCCTCGTTGCGCGTCAGCCTGTCCAGCGTGGCGAGGGCTACGCGCGACGCAAGCGCATTGCCCGCGAACGTCGACGAATGTTTCAGCGCAAATTTCTCGCGGTAGACGGCCTCAGTGCAAAGCGTGGCGCCAATGGGAACGAGACCACCGCCCAAAGCTTTCGACAACAGCAAAATGTCGGGGCGCACGCCTTCGTATTCACAGGCGAACATGGCGCCAGTGCGGCCGAGCCCGGTCTGCACTTCGTCGACAATCAGCAAGACGCCGTGCCGGCGGCAGATCGCTTCGACTTCGGCCAGATATCCCTTTGGCGGTACATGCACACCACCCTCGCCCTGAATCGGCTCGACAATGAAGGCCGCGTACGCGTCAGCACAGGACGCGAGATGCGCTTCCAGCGCGTTGGCATTGCCGTACTCGATGTAGTCGAAGCCCGGGATCGGCAGACCGAAATGGGACTGATAATCGGGCTTGCCAGTGGCCGACAAGGCGCCGAACGTTTTGCCGTGGAAGGAATTTCGAGTAGAGAGAATACGTGTGCGACCGGTTGCGTGACGCGCCATTTTGAGCGCCGCCTCCACCGCCTCGGCGCCGCTATTGGATAACGTCACGTACCGAAGCCCTGACGGTGCAAGTCCGATCAGTCGTTTCGCAAGCAGCCCAGCCGATACGAGAAAAGAAGGTTGCGCAAAGACCGGCTCGGCTTCCTCACGCAGCGCATTAACCGCATCCCAGATTATTTTCGGATGGTGACCGAACGGGACGGCCCCGTATTGCGCCAGAAAATCGAGGTACTGGTTGCCGTCCTCGTCGTAAAGAAATGGCCCATCTGCCCGGACGAAAGACCGGTCGATTTTCAATTGCTGCAGCTTTTGCGCGAGCCAGGGGTTCACGAACTGTTCATACGGCCGACCACGCGTCGACCCGGCCCTTGACCGCTCCGCCAATTCGAGCAGCGCTTGCGTGAGCTCGTCAGAGTTGCTGACGCGCTCGAGAAAATCCGCGGGAATCGAGATGCCGCACCAGCGCTCCAAAGAGCAGACCAAGTCCGCCCCGGACAGCGAGTCAATACCAAGATCGGCCAGGCTCGCGGTCGTGCCGTCCCATTCGCTGTTGAAGTGCTCTCGCGTATAAGCGATCAGCCACTGCGTTACTTCGTACTTCGTCTTGATCGACACTCCACACTCCATTTCTCTCACTGCACCTATAAAGGTGAGCGTGCTTTAGGCGCCGCTTCGTCAGATAACCGGGACGATATTTCTCTCAATCATCTATTATTAGAAATGCAAATTAACTTATTCGTACATCTGAACTGGCAGATGAAGACTAACCGCCTAGCCGCTTAAGCGTAAATCAGACGGTTAGACATGGATCAAACAATCGGCAGCTATGCGGAAAATGTATCCCCTAAATAAGGAAGAAGACACGCCGCAGAATATCGGTGTGCTTAATAAAGCAGGGCCTCTTTTTTTCGAAAATGCCAATCGATAAGCACGCATTAAAACGCGCTTTATTCATTGCGCATAAAAGGCCGTGGCTCGAGGCAAAAAAACCCCACAAGCCAAATCGGCTCATGGGGTGTTTTCAGATGTTTCGATTGGAACGGGTGTGAAACGCGTACGCCGTCCAGTTGGAATACGCGCCGCTGCAGAACCGCGCGGCGCGCGATGCCCGTGTCGAAGGCGGCTTACTTCCCGCCCACGCTTTGCAGCGTCGTCCACTTGCCGTCGACAACCTTGTACAGCGTGATGCCGCCGTTCTTCAGGTCGCCCTTGCCGTCGTACGCGAGGTTCGCTGCCGTCACTGCCGGCATCGAGGTCTTCGCGAGCAGCGGCAGGTACTTAGCCGGATCGGTCGAGTTAGCCTTCTTCATGGCGTCGAACATTGCCATTGCGCCGTCGTAAGCGTACGGCGAGTACGTTTGCACGTCTTCGTTGAAGCGCTTCTTGTACTTCGCGACGTAGTCCTTGCCACCCGGCATTTCTTCCAGCGGGAGGCCGGCGAGCGATGCCACCGTGCCGTCAGCGGCGTTACCCGCGAGCTGGATGAAGGTCGGCGTGTGAACCATTTCGCCGCCCATCAACGGAGCCTTGATGCCCAGTTGCTTCATCTGCTTGACCATCGGTGCCGCTTGCGAATCCGCACCGCCGTAGTACACCAGATCCGGGTTGACCGACTTCAGCTTGGTCAGGATCGACTTGAAGTCGACAGCCTTGTCGTTCGTGTATTCACGATCGACGATCTGACCGCCTGCTGCCTTCGCTGCTTTTTCGAACTGATCTGCCAGACCCTGGCCGTAAGCCGTGCGGTCGTCGACGATCACGATCTTCTTCATGCCCAGAGTCTTCACCGCGAACGTGCCGGCGACCGAACCTTGCTGCGTGTCGGACGTCATCATGCGGAACGTGGTCTTGAAGCCTTGTTGCGTGTACTCAGGCGCCGTCGCCATGGCGATTTCGGGGATGCCCGCGTTCGCATAGATGCGCGAAGCCGGAATCGTGGTGCCCGAGTTGAAGTGGCCGAGCATGCCCTTGATGCCGTCATCCACCAGCTTCTGTGCAACGGTCGTACCGGTGCGCGGGTCAGCCTGGTCGTCGGCCGAATCCAGCACGAAGCGAACCTGCTTGCCGCCGATCACCGGCTTGGTTGCGTTCATGTCTTCCACAGCCAGCGTGATGCCGTTCTGGAAGTCCTTACCGTAGTGCGCCTGTGCGCCCGTCATCGGACCGGCAAAGCCGATCTTCACGTCTTCGGTCGATTGAGCGTTGGCCGTCCCCGCCAGCGACATTGCCGCAACCAGTGCTGCGCCTGCCAGCTGTTTCATCTTGTGTTGCATAGCTTCTCCTTGGTACCAGGTGTGGATGGAGCGGTTTTTCGGGGTCGCCGTACCGCTTCCGTTTTAATACTGAGCGCCCCCATACCTGTCGCTTCGCGCCAGGCCCCCGAGGGGCAAGAAAATTTGGGGGCGGCCCTGCATTTTCTTGAAGTAATCGATGAGGTTCGCTCAACCGATCGTCATCAAATTCGCATTACCGCCTGCTGCTGCCGTATTCACGCTGACCGAGCGTTCCGTCAACAGACGCTCGAGCGCGTAGTCCTCATCGCCGCTTTCCAGCGCGCGCGCCGCGACGCCCTGCACCGAGACGATCGGCCCCGACCGTTTCGCAACCTCCTTCACCAGCGCCAGCAGTTCGTCGCTATCGCCTTCGAACAGCACCGCTTCGAACGGCGTGTCAGCGCTTTTCTTCACGCTTGCGTAAGACTTCAACGCGGCAGGCAACAGCGACACCAATTGTTCACCAGCCGCGCCTTCGAACAATGCGCGATTTCCCGTAGCCAGTGCCGCGGCAAACTGCACGCGCGCACCGCTCGCCGTCGATGCGATACACAGGACCGTGCCGCGTGCGCCCAACGTGTACGTGTTGCGCTCGCCAGTGGGCCCCGACAATACCGCAGTTGCGCCCGCCGGCACATGCGACAGATAACCGTCGCAGCGTGCGGCCAGCACCGGCTGCTGTTCGCCGATCAGCCAGTCACGCAGCGCCGTCAAGGCAGCGGACGGACTGTCGCTGCGATTATCCCCGTTCGAGCCCGTTTGCGGCACCTCGACGATCAACGACTGCGCCAGCGATTTCGGCAAACCAGCCGGACGCGTGGCCAGCAAACGCTGCAGATACAGCGCGCCACCTGCTTTCGGACCCGTGCCCGACAACCCTTCACCACCGAACGGCTGCACCCCGACCACCGCACCGATCACATTGCGGTTCACGTAGATGTTGCCGACATGCGCGCGGCTGATCACGTGCGCGATGGTTTCGTCGATCCGCGTGTGGATGCCGAGCGTCAGGCCGTAGCCGGTCAAGCGGATCTGTTCGAGCAGTTTGTCCAGCTGGCTGCGACGGTAACGCACCACATGCAGCACCGGGCCAAACACTTCTCGCTTCAATTCGTCGATGCTGTCGAGTTCGATCAGCGTCGGCGGAACGAACGTGCCTTGTGCGCCACCTTCCGGCATCGGCAGTTGCTCGACCTTGCGGCCTTTCTCGCGCATCGCCGCGACGTGCGCGTCGATGCCGCGCTTCGCGTCGAGGTCGATCACCGGGCCAACGTCGATCGACAGGCGATCCGGATTGCCCACCGACAGTTCGCGCATCGCGCCCGTCAGCATTTCCAGCGTGCGGTCCGCAACATCTTCCTGTAGACAAAGAACGCGCAGCGCGGAACACCGTTGACCGGCGGAATCGAACGACGACTGCAGCACGTCCGCGACCACCTGCTCAGCGAGCGCCGACGAATCGACGATCATCGCGTTCTGGCCGCCCGTTTCGGCGATCAGCGGAATCGGCTTGCCTTCCGGGTCGAGGCGGTTCGACAGCGTTCTGTTGATCAGACGCGCGACTTCGGTCGAGCCGGTGAACATCACCGCACGGGTGCGTGGATCGGCCACCAGCGCGGCGCCGACCGTTTCGCCGTCGCCCGGCAGCAGTTGCACCGCGCCCGCCGGCACACCGGCTTCGCGCAGGATACGCACGGCTTGCGCGGCGATCAGCGGCGTTTGTTCGGCTGGCTTCGCGAGCACGGTGTTGCCGGCTGCAAGCGCCGCGGCCACCTGGCCCATGAAAATCGCCAGCGGGAAGTTCCACGGGCTGATACACACCACGGGACCGAGCGGGCGGTGCGTATCGTTGGAGAACTCGTTGCGGATCTGCATCGAGTAATAGCGCAGGAAGTCGATCGCTTCGCGGATTTCCGCGACCGCGTTCGCCAGCGACTTGCCGGCTTCGCGCACCACGAGACCCATCAGCGTATGCATCTGCGCTTCGAGCAGATCGGCGGCACGCGCGAGGCAATCGGCGCGCGCATCGACCGGTGTGGCTTGCCAGATCGGTGCGGCGGCGACCGCGTGTGCCAATGCGGCGCTCACGTGTTCCGATGTTGCTTCGACGACCGTGCCGACGAGGTCGCGATGATCGGCCGGGTTGCGCACATCGCGTGCGACGCCCACCGCGATCTCGTTGTCTTCGAGCATCGGCGTGGCCCGCCACGGATGATGCGCGCTCGCCAGCAATGCCGACGACAGCGACGCCAGACGATGTTCGTTCGACAGATCCAGACCCATCGAATTGAGACGCTCGGCGCCAAACAGATTGCGCGGCAGCGGAATCTTCGCGTGCGGCGCGCCGAGCGGGACGACCTTCGACGCTTCGTCGACCGGATCGGCGATCAGGTCCTTGATCGCGACGCTTTCGTCGGCGATGCGATTCACGAACGACGTGTTCGCACCGTTTTCCAGCAGACGGCGCACGAGGTACGCGAGCAGCGTTTCATGCGTGCCGACCGGCGCATACACGCGGCACGGACGGTTCAGCTTGTCGCGACCGGTGACTTCTTCATACAGCGGTTCGCCCATGCCGTGCAGGCACTGGAACTCGTACTGGCCCGGGTAGTAATTGTTGCCCGCGAGGTGATAGATCGCCGACAGTGTGTGCGCGTTGTGCGTCGCGAATTGCGGATAGACAGCATCCGGCGCGCCGAGCAGCTTCTTCGCGCAAGCGACGTAGGACACATCCGTGTAGATCTTGCGCGTGTAGACCGGATAGCCTTCGAGGCCGTCCACCTGCGCACGCTTGATTTCGGTATCCCAGTACGCACCCTTCACGAGCCGGACCATGATGCGGTGACGGCTGCGGCGCGCCAGATCGATCAGGTAGTCGATCACGAACGGACAGCGCTTCTGATACGCCTGCACCACGAAACCGATGCCGTTCCAGCCGGCCAGTTCCGGATCGAAGCACAGCGCTTCGAGCAGATCGAGCGAGATTTCGAGGCGGTCAGCTTCTTCAGCGTCGATGTTCAGGCCGATGTCGTAGCGGCGCGCGAGGATCGCCAGCGAGCGCACACGCGGCAACAGTTCGCTCATCGTGCGTTCCTGCTGCGAACGCGAATAGCGTGCGTGCAGCGCCGACAGCTTGATCGAGATGCCCGGGCCTTCGTAAATGCCACGGCCGCCGGCCGCCTTGCCGATCGCATGGATCGCCTGTTCGTACGAGGCGTAATAGCGCTGCGCGTCAGCTTCGGTGGTGGCCGCTTCGCCGAGCATGTCGTACGAGTAGCGGAAGCCGCGTGCTTCGTACTTGCGGCTGTTGGCCAATGCTTCGGAGATGTTCTCGCCAGTGACGAACTGCTCGCCCATCAGGCGCATCGCCATATCGACGCCCTTCCTGATCAGCGGCTCGCCGCCCTTGCCGATCAGACGCGTCAGCGCCGAGGAGAGCCCCGTTTCGCTATTGGTCGTCACCAGCTTGCCGGTGATCATCAGGCCCCACGTTGCGGCGTTGACGAACAACGACGGCGCCTGGCCGACGTGCGATTTCCAGTCGCCCTTGCTGATCTTGTCGCGGATCAGCGCGTCACGCGTGGCGCGATCGGGAATGCGCAGCAGCGCTTCGGCGAGGCACATCAGCGCCACGCCTTCCTGGCTCGACAGCGAGAATTCGTGGATCAGCCCTTCGACACCGCCGCCACGGCTCTTGGTGCGCAGCGTTTCGACCAGCTTGCCGGCCATGGCCTGCACGTCGACCGCGAGATTCGCCGGCAGACGCGCCTGGCCGACCAGGAACGGCAAGCATTCCGGCTCGGGACGGCGGTACGCAGCGGTAATAGCCGCGCGCAGCACCGATTGCGGTTGCACGTTCTGCGCAAATTCGAGGAATGGATGCGACGCACCGTCTTCCTCCTGCTCCACCGTGGCGCCATCAGCCAGATCGGCCGAGCCGGTGTGGCCCGACAATTCAGGCGGCAACTGACCGTGCTCGATCTTTTCGAGGTATGCGAAGATCGCCTGCTTGATCAGCCAGTGCGGAGTGCGTTCGAGGCGAGTAGCGGCATCTTTCAGCCGGGAACGCAGGAGGTCGTCAACCTTGACGCCGAGGGTGGTGCTAGCCATGTTTCCTTCTTCGGAGACCAGACGAATTCGCTGGCGAAAGACTAAAAGTTGAGCGAATCGTACGCTTCCCAATAAAAAGGTGCAACCATGCGCCACGCATGGTTGCACCTTCGTGAAAGCCTTGTACGGTGGGGGTTTGCGGAGGATGGCGCCGCACGTGGCGATGGCGGTTGCGATCAGTACTTTCCCTGGCGTGATTCTTTTCGCTTTTACCCTTATCAGATTGCGCGGCGTGCCGTTATACAGACATGGGTAGTCGCGGCCGCAAGGTACGCACAAAAAAACGGTACGGGGTTTTAGAGGACTGGCGAAATGGAAAAGTGGTTGGTGGTATTGGGTATCTGGGCGATGTGTGCGACTTGCGCTGTGCTGTTTATCCGCGGCGCGACAGGCGGTGGCTCGGGCAAACGCACGGCTGCGGAAAAGGGCGTACGCCCGGCGTCGCGCGCATCGGCTGGCGATGCGCGGGCAGCTTTGAACGATTAAACGGAAGACCGGCGATAGACGTAGCGCCGCCGGTTGCAACTGAAACAGCGAGCAGTGAATTTGCGCCGCCCCGGTTCAACCCGCGGCGACGCAAGCACGCACGTCAGTGATGCGGCATCAGCTTGAACTGAGCGCAGGTGTCGTCGGGCGAAACGAGCTGGTCGTGCAGACGGCATAGCCGGCTATCCGCCACACTCGCGCCAAACCCGGAACCGAACACGGCGAGGCCCGGAATGCTCTGCTCCAGTGAATGCCGATCTTCGGCGCGATACCGGCAGCTTGCACAGCGCGGCGCACACGCGTCGCCGCGTGCGTGGGCCGTGCCGGCTATGCGGACAGCCTCGCTCATCACGAGCCCTGCCCCAAGCTATTCCAGTACGGTGCGAACACGTGCGCGGACAGCGCGTAGCCGATGGCGATATTGACGACCACGCCCGCCGTAAACGCGAGGAACGGCTTCAGGCCGGTCGCCGACAGCGCACGCAGGCGCGTGGTCAATCCGATGCTCAGGAAACAGAACGTGAATGCCCACGTGCGCAGCGCGGTGACCGGTGCAACGAATTCGGGCGTGACAACCTTGCGGTAATCGGTCAACGAGTAGTGGCTGGCGATCCACGTCACCAGCGCCGACGCAATCACGAAGCCGATCACGAATTTCGGAAAACGCGCCCAGATTTCACTCGCATTGGCCTTGGCTTTAACGCCGCTGTCCTGCGATTCCCAGCGCGTCGTCGCAACGATCGCCAGCACGAATGCCCAGATACCGATCCAGATATCCCGGCCGACCACCTTCATCAGCGTGAACGCCTGCAGCGACGCCTCGGGTGCGCCGGCAATCACGCCGCCCGCGTGCTTCGCGAAGTCGCCGTAGGCTTGCGCGGCCGCGATACCCGCGGCGTCGGCGAATTCGGAGGTACCGATCCACGCGCCCGCCACCGCCGTCGATAGGCCCAACGACCGCGATGCGAACGGCAGCACGAAGATCATCACGATGGCCCACAACACGACCAGTGTGATCGCCACCGACGCCTGTTCGCGCTTGGCCCGCACCGCGCCGGCAATCGCAATCGCTGCCGACACGCCGCACACCGCGCCGCCCACGCCGAGCACGGCCGCAAACCGCCGGTCGAGGCCGAGCGCCTTGCCGACAAAGAAGATCACGAAGAACGTCACGAGCGAGACGATGGTCGCCTGCCCCACCGCGACCGGCCCCGCCCACACCAGCAAGGTGAACGGCAGCGTCGCGCCGAGCAGCACGATGCCGACCTTGATGTAAAACTCCACGCGCAAACCCGCTGAAAACCACTCGGGCAACTTGAATACGTTGGAAATCAAAAGACCAAGCGCCAGCGCGACGAGCGGCGGCTCAAGGTTGTATTTCGACGCGTTGACCCACGCGCCCAGCGTGAAGATCAGCGCCGATGCAATGAACAGGATCAGGAACGACGCCAGAAAAGCGCCGACCCGCTGTTTCAGCGCAGCGAGACTCACGCCGAAGAGCAATGCGAACGCGACGAACAACGCGACATAGTTCGGCAGATGCTTGCCGATGTCCTGCGCGGCCTGTCCCACGCTCGACCATTTGACCGGCGCCACCGCCAGCCACTTGATGCTGCTGCCCGAGGCGAACAGCGCCCAGGCAATCACGATCACCAGCAGGCCGACCCAGACAGCCCACCAGTCTTCAGTCGAAAAGAGTCCGCCACCGTGCGTGCTGTGGCCGCTGCGCGGTTTGCCGGGCGCGGCGCCGGTAGGCAGCGTCTGGTTGGTATCGCTCATCGCAAATGCCCCGAGAAAGTTAAGGTGCATCGGCGCGGGATTTTTGAGTTTTGCCTGAACATGCGCCGATTCGGCGAAATATAGGCGAGCGACGTCGCAAAGCGAAACGACCATTCGCTCTATGAATATGACTTAAAGGAGTAACGCCGCGAAGCGGCCGGCAACAGGCGTTAGATGTCGAGCGGGTCGACTTCGAGATTCCAGCGCAGCACGCCTTTCACACCACGCAGCATCGGTTGCCACGCACGCAACGTAGCCTGCAACGCGGCCCGCGACGCGCTCTCAACCAGCAATTGCGCGCGATGCACATGCATCACTTTGACGATGGTGAGCGGCACGGCGTCATAGACGGTCACGCGCCCGGCCGCCGGGATCTCCGTCAGCGCGGCGGCGGCCTGCTGCAGGAAGGCGAGCGCGGCTTCGAGCGTGCGGCCTTCGGCGCGCAGCAAGGCCTGGTAGGCGAACGGCGGCAGATGAGCATCGCGCCGCTCGGCCAATGTCGAATTGGCGAAGCCGACGTAGTCATGCCGCGCCAGCGCGTGATACAGCGCGTGGCGCGGATAGCGCGTCTGCACCAGCACATCGCCCGGCAAACCGGCACGGCCGGCACGGCCGCTTACCTGCATCAATTGCGCGAAGAGGCGTTCGCTCGCGCGGAAGTCGTGTGAGAACAAGGCGGTGTCGGCGTTCAGCACGCCGACCAGCGACACTCGCTGGAAGTCGTGGCCCTTCGCGATCATCTGCGTACCGACGAGGATGTCGACCTCGCCTGCGTGGACATCGGAAAACAGCGCCTGTGCACTGCCTTTGCGGCGCGTGCTGTCGGCGTCGATGCGGAGCACGCGAGCGCCGGGCACTGCGCTTGCCAGCGTTTCTTCGACGCGCTGCGTGCCGCGTCCCATCGGCGCAATGTCCACATTGCCGCAGTCCGGACACGCGCGTGGAATGCGCGATTCCCAGCCGCAGTGGTGGCAGCGCAGTGCGCGTTCGGGTTTGTGCAAAACGACGTAGGCACTGCAACGCGGACAGCCGGCGACCCAGCCGCAGGCGTCGCAGGCAAGCTGCGGCGCGTAACCGCGCCGGTTCAGGAACACAAGACTTTGCTCGCCACGCTCGAGCCTCGCCTTCAGCGCGGCGATCAGCGGCCCAGACAAACCCTCTACCGAGGCCCGGCCGCGTCGCCGCTCCTCTTCCAGATCGACCAGCCTGACAGTCGGCAGGACAGCTTCGGCGACGGCACGGCGCGACAGGGTGAGACGCTTGTAGCGCCCCTGATCCGCCTGCCACCAGCTTTCCAGCGACGGCGTGGCCGAGCCGAGCACGACCGGCAAATCGAGTTGTTTGGCGCGATAGATCGCCAGATCACGCGCCGAATAGCGCAAGCCTTCTTGCTGCTTGTAAGCCGGATCGTGTTCCTCGTCGACGACGATGATCGCGAGTTTCGGCAACGATGCAAGCACCGCCAGCCGCGTGCCGAGCACGATGCGGGCGCGGCCGGTGTGCGCGGCGAACCAGTTGCGGGCGCGTTCGCCTTCTGCAAGACCGCTGTGCAGCGTGACGATCGACGTGCCTTCGAGCGCGGCAAAGCGCGCCCGGAAAGCCGACTCGAACTGCGGCGTCAGATTGATTTCAGGGACGAGGACGAGTGCCTGCGCGTCAGGCTTCGCCGCCAGAATCTCGGCGAGCGCGCGCAGATATACCTCAGTCTTGCCGCTGCCCGTCACGCCGTGCAGCAGGAACGGCGCGAAGCCGTTCGCGTCGCGGATCGCTTCGACTGCGGTTGCCTGTTCGTCGGTGAGGGTGGGTAAGGTGGGTGCGGGGGTATCCGGCGATGCGGGAGTGGCGAGCACTTCGGCGGCTTCGATCACCTCCAGCGCAACCCAGCCTTCGGCCTGCCAGGCGTCCAGGGTTGCAATGGCTTTGGGGTGGAGCGCGCGAGCGTCGGCGGCAATCAGAAACTCGGCCTCGGCCAGGGCTTGGGCAAGCTTGCGCAACGCGCTGGCGCGCGCAGGCAAAATTTCCGGCAACGCGGCGCTCCCCTCCACCGTCAGGCTGTAACGCTCTTCCGGTGCGAACAGACGCGACCAGCGCGAGGCATCGCGCAGCGCTTGCGGCAAAGCGGGCAATGCCACTTCCCCGAGGCCGCGCTGATAGTAGTCGGCGGCGAAGGCCGTGAGCGCCAGCCATTCGGCCGACACCGGCGGGCAGGCTGTGCAAACATGGTCGACCGCCCGCAGACGGTCAGCGGGCACGTCACTGTGAGTGGTCACTTCGCATACGAGACCCACCACATGGCGCTTGCCAAACGGCACGCTCACCAGCATGCCCGGCGCGATACGCTCGGGTGTGTCGCAGCGATAGTCGAACAAAGTCGGCAGCGGATGATCCAGCGCGACGCGGACGAACACGTCACTCACGCGGCGGTATGGATCGGATGAACGGATGCGGCATGACGCCGCATCACGGCGTATGTCGAGCAAACGGCGAACCCATCGAAGTTAAAGTAAAACTTCAATTTCGGCGCTAAGTTTTGGATTCGGCTGAACAATTGCAATCGGTCCGCTTGCCTGTGGATAACTTTGTTGAGAACTTCGCCCAGAAGGGCTTGGAACCGCGCCGCAGCGGCCTTCTGTGGGATTCCACACACTTTGTCACGGCCCCGTGAAACCCTTGCCAGACAAGGCTTGGATCAAATGCGCCCGCAATGTGCAAGAGTCAGGACACGACTAAAGCTTCTACCGCGCCGCAGCGTGATCAATGTGCATAAGTCAAGTCTTGACTTTCGCGGGACCGCCATCTGACGGCCCATTGACTGCAATTTTTCCCTTAGAGCAAGAGCCCAGTTCGCTGCATTGCAGCAAAAATGGCAACGTTTACGGCCTCAGCTTGGTGCATGCGCGCCGCTGCGAATCGCACGGCTATGACGATGCACTTCGTCCACGAGTTCGGCGACATTCTCCGGCGGCGTGAATTGTGAAATGCCGTGGCCGAGATTGAAAACGTGGCCGGGATGATTGCCGAAACTATCGAGCACCGCGCGCGCTTCCATGCGGATCGAAGCCGGCGGAGCAAACAGCACCGAAGGATCGATGTTGCCTTGCAGCGCCACCTTGCTACCCACGCGCTCGCGTGCCTTGCCCAGGTTCACTGTCCAGTCGAGACCGACCGCATCCACACCGATATCGGCAATCTCGTCGAGCCACAAACCACCGCCCTTCGTGAAGGTGATCACCGGCACTTTTTCGCCGTCGTGATCGCGCTTCAACTGGCTCACCACCTGCTGGATGTATTTCAATGAGAAGCGTTGGTAGACGCCGTCCGCGAGCGCCCCGCCCCACGTGTCGAAAATCATCACGGCTTGCGCGCCGGCTTCGATCTGCGCATTCAGGTAAGCCGCAACCGATCTGGCGTTGACGTCGAGAATACGGTGCATCAGGTCCGGGCGCGCGTACAGCATCGATTTGACCGTGCGGAAATCCGCCGACCCACTGCCTTCGACCATGTAGCACGCCAGCGTCCATGGGCTGCCGGAAAACCCGATCAGCGGCACGCGTTGACGGCCTTGCGTGTCGGTGAGCGCGGTGCGGATTTCGCGTACCGCGTCGGTCACGTAGCGCAGCGTGGCGTCGATATCCGGCACCGCGAGGCGTGCCACATCGTCTTCGGTGCGCACCGGCCGGGCGAATTGCGGACCCTCGCCAGCGACAAACTCGAGACCCAGGCCCATGGCGTCCGGCACCGTCAGGATGTCGGAGAACAGGATCGCGGCGTCGAGCGGATAGCGCTCGAGCGGTTGCAGCGTGACTTCCGTTGCGTACGCCGGGTTCTTGGCCAAGTCGAGAAAACTGCCCGCGCGACTCCGCGTGGCGTTGTATTCCGGCAGATAGCGGCCAGCCTGCCGCATCAGCCAGATCGGTGTGTAGTCGGTCGGCTGGCGCAGCAGCGCGCGCAGGAAAGTGTCGTTCAGGAGTTTATGGGCCACGTTGCGTACGACTGAAGGCAAAGGGGCATTTTACCGGACCCGGCTCGCTGCATCGCGCTTGATGCAGGCAATAACTCGCGCGCGCGTTGCTTGCGGCCGGCTTTTTTGCTGACCCGTGCGACGCCATGACCTGGCTGAAGGGCCAATGTTCAAGCGCGAATTGCCGGGCTATCATCCACCGGCCTTACCAAACAATTACGCGCAACCAAGGAGACTCGATGAACAAGGCAGCACTCACACTGCTCGGCATTCTGGCCGGTGTATTGATGCACGCAGGCGTGGCCCAGGCGCAGACCAGCGCCACCGCCACCGCCACCGCCGCGGCGCCCTCACGGCTCGACGAAATCCTCGCCCGCGGCACATTGCGCGCCTGTACAACCGGCGACTACAAGCCGTACTCGTTTTACAAGCCGGACGGCCAGTTCGAAGGCATCGATATCGACATGACCGAATCGCTCGCCAAATCGCTCGGAGTAAAGGCGGAATTCGTCAAGACGTCGTGGTCGAACCTGATGAACGACTTCGTTGCGAAATGCGACATTGGTGTGGGCGGTGTTTCGCCAACGCTCGAGCGCCAGAAGCGCGCCTTTTTCACGCAGGCGTACATGGTCGACGGCAAGACGCCGATCGTTCGGTGTGACGACGTCAACAAATATCAAACGGTGGCGCAGATCGACCAGCCGGCGACTCGCGTGATCGTCAATCCGGGCGGCACTAACGAGCGTTTCGCCAAGCAGTATTTCCCGCATGCGAACCTGACCGTCTATCCGGACAACGTGACGATCTTCAAACAGATCCTCGCCGGAAAGGCCGATGTGATGGTCACGGACGCGTCGGAGACCTTGTTGCAGCAAAAGCTGAATCCGGGTCTTTGCTCGGTGCATCCGGAAAAGCCGTTCCAGTACGGCGAGAAGGCCTGGCTGCTGCCGCGCGGCGATGTGACGTTCCAGCAATACGTGGATCAATGGTTGCACCTGGCGCGAGCAACCGGCGAATATCAGGCAATCTCGGACAAGTGGCTGAAGTGATCCTTGCAGAGGTCCGCCTGCGTTCCGCTCGATGGGAAGGCAGGCGCAGCCTGGTCGATTAATAGGTCCGCATGGCTGACACAATCGTGTAACCGGCCCCCAGGGTGTTAAGCAAAATCCAAACAATGCGGTTGAACGAGGCCCAACGAACCGGGCCTTTGCGCATCTTTCCCATCTGCGGAGGATGTTGCGGTGCAACGCGCGCGATCGCCCGCAAATCTGGCAACTTCGTGACGCCGGAAAAACGCCTGTAACACAGTCGATTCGCTCCAAAAAAGATGAACGTGCAACCATTTCATGCGGAATCGACTGAACGAATTACGCCGCAGTATGCGTCACGAATAGCATCAATCAGGCGTATGAAATTGCGCATGAGTCATCGGTAAAAAATACGTTTGAAACAGTTGAGATTGGAAATAAATCCCGCAACGCCTTATCTGGCGGGCGTTACAACCTGAAACACTTTGTTACCGCGCTCGTAGGTTAATTCGCCCACAATGCCCTCAACGGTTTCAACACGGATGTGGCTGGGTGCGTGGTGTGAGCGGATACGATGCACTTGCCGGTCGGCGTATGCCGAAGCCCTGTAAAGGGGCATCCCTGCTGGGGCCGTAGTCGACGTAGGGTCGTCGTCTCAGTTGGTCCCACCTTTGGTCTCCTCGCGCTAACCCCGTAGCGTGTGGTTTTTAGCGGGCTCCAGGCCCGCTTTTTTTTCGTCTGGTCAAACGTTTGCGAGCTTCGTAGCGGTTCGATTTTGCGGGTTTCCAACCGCGCATTTTCCCGCTAGCTGGTTTTTCCTACAGCAAACGGTTTTCCCCAAAAAATGTCGGCCGGCGCTGCGTGAATCTTCGCGCAGCGCCGAACCAGCATGTCCGTCAGGCCGTCTTACCTTCCTGCACCTTCAACTCGCTGATCATCCGTTCACGCATGATGAACTTCTGCACTTTGCCGGTCACCGTCATGGGCAATTCATCGACGAAGCGGATGTACTTCGGCACCTTGTAGTGCGCGATCTGGCCTTGGCAGAACTGCTGGATTTCCTCGGCAGTGGCCTGCTCTCCTGAACGCAATACGATCCACGCACACACTTCCTCGCCGTACTTCGAATCGGGCACGCCAAACACCTGCACGCTCTGGATTTTCGGATGACGGAACAGAAACTCTTCGATCTCACGCGGGTAGATGTTTTCACCACCGCGAATCAGCATGTCCTTCAGTCGACCGACGATGTTGCAGTAGCCGTCGGCATCGAGCGTGGCCAGATCGCCCGTATGCATCCAGCCGTCAACAATGCTCTCTCGCGTCTTCGCTTCGTCACCCCAGTAGCCCTGCATCACCGAGTAGCCCTTGGTGCACAGCTCGCCCGTCTCGCCCACCGGCACGATTTCGCCGAGCGGGTCGACGATCTTCACTTCCAGATGCGGCTGGATCCGCCCGACGGTCGTGGTGCGCTTGTCGAGCGGATCGGTGGTCGAACTCTGGAAAGACACCGGGCTCGTTTCCGTCATGCCATAGGCAATGGTGATCTCGTTCAGATGCATCCTCGAGACGACCTTCTTCATCGTCTCGATCGGGCACGGCGAGCCGGCCATGATGCCGGTGCGCAGGCGCGAAAAGTCGTAGGTGGCGAAGTTCGGATGATCAAGTTCGGCGATGAACATCGTCGGCACGCCATGCAGCGCGGTGCACTGCTCTTCGGCGACGGCGGCCAGGGTCGCAGCCGGGTCGAAGCCTTCGCCCGGGAACACCATATTCGCACCGACCGATACGCATGCCAGAACCGCCAACACCATCCCGAAACAGTGATAGAGCGGGACGGGAATGCACAGGGCGTCCTGCTCCGTTAGACGCATCGCCATCGCGATATAGCGCGCATTGTTGACGACGTTGCTATGGGTGAGCGTCGCGCCCTTCGGATTGCCCGTCGTACCGCTGGTGAACTGAATGTTGATCGGTTCGTGGCAGGAGAGTGTCGCGCCGATGGCGTCGAGCTTCGCGACGTCTAGTGTCGCGCGGCCCCGTTCGATCACGTCGGAAAAAGTCAGCATGCCGGGTGTTTCCGTGTCGCACATGCGAATCACGTAGCGCAATGCCGGCAACCGAGCGGCGCGCAGTTCCCCCGGCGCTTGCGTCGCCAGTTCCGGCGCGAGTTCCTGAAGCATCTCGAGGTACATCGACGTCTTGAACCGCTCGGCAGCGATGATCGCCTTGCAGCCGACCTTGTTCAACGCATATTCGAGTTCCGCGAGCCGGTAAGCTGGGTTGATATTGACGAGTACGGCGCCGATGCGCGCGGTCGCGAACTGCGTGAGCAGCCATTCCACACGGTTCGGCGACCAGATGCCCACCCGGTCGCCCTTCTCGATACCAAGCGCAAGCAGCCCTGACGCCAGCACGTCGATCTCTTCAGAGAACTCCTTCCACGTCCAGCGAATACGCTGTTCGCGAAATACCACGGCCGGACGGTCCGGGAAGCGCGCTGCGGTGTCGCGCAGAAATTGGCCTAGCGGCGCGCCACTCAACGGAATCTCGGTCGACCCGCGAACATACGACAGGTTGTCCTTGGGTTCGATGAGTGCTCCTACGCCTGACATGTGCGTTGCCATGGTGTTGTCTCCGTGACCGGAAGCTCGCCCAGTCTATTGAAATGAATTTGAAACCGATTGTGCCACCGGCGTATGTCCGTACGGCATCAAGTGTTACCCGCCCTCTGCGACAGCGCTGGCTGCCGGAGGTGTAATTGCCCAACGTCCAATCCAAGCATACGATTTTGCTGACCTTTCCGTAAACGTCAAGTAGAGGTCAAAAAAAAGCAGCCGTAGAGGCTGCTTTTTCTCTGATACGTAGTGCCTAATTCTGCCCGCGCAGCTTGCGCAGACGCTGGATCGCAGCGAGCTGAGCCGTCGCATACGCCAGTTCCGCTTGCGCGGTTGCGTATTCGAGGTTCGAACCCGTGTTCTGTAGCGCTTCTTCCGCACGCTTGCGTGCATCTTCGGCCTTGGCTTCGTCGAGATCCTTGCCGCGGATCGCCGTGTCGGCGAGAACCGTCACAGCGCCTGGCTGGATTTCGAGGATGCCCCCGGCGACGAAGACAAACTCTTCTTCACCGTTTTCAGCTTCGATGCGCACCGCACCCGGACGAATCCGCGTGATGAGCGGCGTGTGGCCCGGCAGAATGCCGAGTTCACCTGCTTCGCCCGGCAGCGCGACGAACTTCGCCTGGCCCGAGAAGATCTGCTCTTCCGCGCTGACGACGTCTACCTTGATTGTTGCCATAAGTGTCGACTCCTGGTTGAGCGTAGTAAGAGGCGCCGTTTTCGCGAAATGCTACCGTTTGGGTAGTATTTCGGCGCGAGCGGCGCCCGCTTCGTTACACCCGACCTTTACTGGATCTTCTTGGCCTTTTCGAAGGCTTCGTCGATTGTGCCGACCATGTAGAACGCTTGTTCCGGCAGGTGATCGCATTCGCCTTCTACGATCATCTTGAAACCACGGATCGTTTCTTTCAGCGGCACGTACTTGCCCGGCGAGCCCGTGAACACTTCAGCGACGTGGAACGGCTGCGACAGGAAACGCTGGATCTTACGAGCGCGCGCCACGGCGAGCTTGTCTTCCGGCGCCAGTTCGTCCATGCCCAGAATCGCGATAATGTCGCGCAATTCCTTGTAGCGCTGCAGCGTTTGCTGCACGCCGCGCGTGATCGCGTAGTGCTCTTCACCGATCACGTTCGGGTCGATCTGACGCGAGGTCGAATCGAGCGGGTCCACTGCCGGGTAGATACCCAGCGAAGCGATGTCACGCGACAACACGACGGTTGCGTCCAGGTGACCGAAGGTCGTAGCCGGCGACGGGTCGGTCAAGTCATCCGCAGGGACGTACACGGCCTGAACCGACGTGATCGAGCCGGTCTTGGTCGACGTAATACGCTCTTGCAGCTTACCCATTTCTTCAGCGAGAGTAGGCTGATAACCCACTGCCGACGGCATACGGCCGAGCAGTGCCGACACTTCCGTGCCTGCCAGCGTGAAACGGTAGATGTTGTCGACGAAGAACAGCACGTCGAGCCCTTCGTCACGGAAGTGCTCAGCCATCGTCAGACCAGTCAGCGCAACGCGCAGACGGTTGCCCGGCGGCTCGTTCATCTGGCCGTACACCAGCGCGACCTTGTCGAGAACGTTCGAGTCCTTCATTTCGTGATAGAAGTCGTTCCCTTCGCGGGTACGCTCGCCAACACCGGCGAACACGGAGTAACCACCGTGTTCCTTGGCGATGTTGTTGATCAGTTCCATCATGTTCACGGTCTTGCCCACACCGGCGCCACCGAACAGACCAACCTTACCGCCCTTGGCGAACGGGCAGATCAGGTCGATAACCTTGATGCCGGTCTCGAGCAGTTCCGTCGACGGCGACAGTTCGTCGAACGCCGGAGCCTTCTGGTGAATACCGCGCGTCACCTCCGAGTTGATCGGGCCGGCTTCGTCGATCGGGCGACCCAGCACGTCCATGATCCGGCCGAGGGTCGGCTTGCCAACCGGCACGCTGATCGGCTTGCCAGTGTTCTTCACCGTCGTACCGCGGCGCAGACCGTCCGAGGCACCCAGACAGATGGTACGGACAACGCCGTCGCCCAGCTGCTGCTGGACTTCGAGGGTCAGTTCCGAACCGTCGAGAATGAGCGCGTCGTAAATCTTCGGCATGTGGTCACGCGGGAATTCCACGTCGATCACCGCGCCGATGCACTGTACGATCTTGCCTTCTACCAAAGCAGTAGTACTCATCGCTTTTCCTTTAGATACTCAATTCTTCACTCGCGCAAAGGCGCAATTTCGATGGGGCCGCCGAGACGGGGGCGCCTCACGGGCGCGCACGAAGCGGCGTGCCTGACCCTTATGGTCAGACTGCCGCTGCGCCACCGACGATTTCCGACAGTTCTTTCGTAATCGCGGCCTGACGGCTCTTGTTGTACACGAGCTGCAGTTCGTTGATGACCGTCTTCGCATTATCCGAAGCGGCCTTCATTGCGACCATTCGTGCCGACTGCTCCGATGCCATGTTTTCCGCGACGGCCTGATAGACCAGCGCTTCGACATAACGCACCAGCAGTTCGTCCACCACTGCCTGTGCATCCGGCTCGTAGATGTAGTCCCACTGCGTGCTCGGGGTCGTGCCGTCTTCGTCCTTGCGCTCGAACTGATCTGCCGACAGCGGCAGCAGTTGCTCGATCACCGGCTCCTGCTTCATCGTATTGACGAAGCGCGTGTACGCGAGGTACACCGCCGAAACCTTGCCTTCCGAGTACAGGTCGAGCTGCACCTTCACCGCGCCGATCAGCTTTTCCAGATGCGGCGTGTCGCCCAGATGCACGACATTCGACACCACCTTGGCGCGCAGACGATTCAGGAAACCCAGACCCTTGGTGCCGATCGCAGTTGCTTCGACCGTCTTGCCCTGGCCTTCCAGTTCCTTGAACTTCTGCAGCGACGCACGCAGCACATTGGTGTTCATACCGCCGCACAGACCTTTGTCGGTCGTGACGAGGATGATGCCGGCCGTCTTCGCGCCTTCGTTCGACACCATGAACGGGTGACGATACTCCGGGTTCGCACGGCTCATGTGCGCAGCGATATCGCGGACCTTGTCGGCATACGGGCGAGCAGCGCGCATGCGCTCCTGAGCGCGGCGCATCTTCGATGCGGCCACCATCTCCATCGCTTTCGTGATCTTGCGCGTGTTTTGCACGCTCTTGATCTTGCCGCGAATTTCCTTCATTCCAGCCATTGCTTGCTCCTTGTCGGCCCGAGTTAGCGCTTCAGCACTCGGGTCCCATGCAAAGCGATCGAAGCAGCGCGGGTTCAGTTGCCTGCGGCCCGCGCCGCTTCAAGGTCCGTTTATGCCTTGCGGATCACTCGCGGATCAATAAGCGCCGGACTTCTTGAAGTCTTTGAGAGCCGTATGCAGCAGGGCTTCGTCGTCCTTCGAGAGTTCCTTGGTATCTTCGATGCGCTTGACCAGGTCAGCGTGGCTCGACTTCAGGTATTCGCGCAGGCCCTTTTCAAACGGCAGCACTTGCGCAACTTCCAGATCGTCGAGGTAACCGTTGTTCGCAGCGAACAGCGCGATCGCCAGTTCCCATACTTGCAGCGGTTGATACTGCGGCTGCTTCAGCAGCTCCGTCACGCGGCGGCCGCGCTCCAGCTGCTTACGAGTCGCCTCGTCGAGGTCCGATGCGAACTGCGCGAACGCTGCGAGTTCACGGTACTGTGCGAGGTCGGTACGAATACCGCCCGACAACTTCTTCACGACCTTGGTTTGAGCCGCACCACCAACGCGCGAGACCGACACGCCGGCGTTAATTGCCGGGCGGATACCTGCGTTGAAGAGATCGGTTTCCAGGAAGATCTGGCCGTCGGTAATCGAGATCACGTTCGTCGGAACGAATGCGGTCACGTCGCCTGCTTGCGTTTCAATGACCGGCAGTGCCGTCAGCGAACCGCTCTTGCCCTTCACTTCGCCGTTCGTGAACTTCTCGACGTACTCTTCCGAGACGCGAGCAGCACGTTCCAGGAGACGCGAGTGCAGATAGAACACGTCACCCGGGTAAGCTTCGCGGCCCGGCGGGCGGCGCAGCAACAGCGAGATCTGACGGTATGCCCAAGCTTGCTTGGTCAAATCGTCATAAACGATCAGCGCATCTTGACCGCGGTCGCGGAAGTATTCGCCCATCGTGCAGCCGGCGTACGGCGCGAGGTACTGCATTGCAGCCGATTCCGAAGCCGAAGCGGCCACGACGATCGTGTATTCCAGTGCGCCGGTTTCTTCCAGCTTGCGCACTACGTTCATGATCGACGAAGCCTTCTGGCCGATCGCGACGTAGATACAGAAGAGGTTCTTGCCCTTCTGGTTGATGATCGCGTCGACAGCGACTGCGGTCTTGCCGCACTGGCGGTCGCCGATGATCAGCTCACGCTGACCACGGCCAACCGGCACCATCGCGTCGATCGACTTCAGACCGGTTTGAACCGGCTCCGAAACCGACTTACGCCAGATCACGCCCGGAGCAATCTTTTCGATTGCGTCGGTCTTCTTCGCGTTGACCGGGCCCTTGCCGTCGATCGGGTTGCCGAGTGCGTCGACCACGCGGCCGAGCAGTTCCGGACCCACCGGCACTTCGAGAATGCGGCCCGTCGTCTTGACGATGTCGCCTTCCGAAATGTGTTCGTACTCACCCAGAATCACGGCGCCGACCGAGTCGCGCTCGAGGTTCAGTGCGAGACCGAAGGTGTTGCCCGGAAATTCGAGCATTTCGCCCTGCATCACTTCCGACAGGCCGTGAATACGCACGATACCGTCGGTCACGGAGATCACGGTGCCCTGGTTGCGAACGTCTGCGCTCGCTTCAAGGCCCTGGATCCTGCTCTTGATCAGCTCACTGATCTCAGAGGGATTGAGTTGCATTATTCGCTCCTGATAGTCAATTCTGTTGCGTGCCAGCCGCTTCAGCGCTTTATGCGCTTCAGGCCGTCAGAGCCGTCTGCATGCTGGCAAGCCGCGCGCGGACCGAGGTATCGAGCACTTCGTCGCCGACCGTCACGCGCACGCCGCCGATGAGCGACGAGTCGACTTCGACCGTCGGCTTCAGCTTGCGCTTGAATTTGCGTTCGAGACCTGCGACGAGTTCGTTCAACTGCGCGCCTTCGAGCGGGAATGCGCTGACGATCAGCACATCTGCCGCTCCTTCGCGGGCGTTCTTCAACTCTTCGAACTGCGTAGCGATTTCCGGCAGCAATTGCAGGCGATGGTTATCCACCAGCATTTGCACCAGATTCTTCGCTTGCGCGTTGTCCTTGAGCGGCGACTTGACCGCGACCAGCAGCAGTTCGCTGACCTGGGCGCGGCTTACTTTCGGGCTCGAGGCGATCGACAGCACTTCGGGCAGACGCGCAACCTGTGCCAGCTCCTGCACGAGCGTGGACCAGGCGGCGATGTCACCAGCTTCGGCCACGCCAAACAGCGCTTCTGCGTACGGACGGGCGATGGTTGCAAGTTCGGCCATGATCAGAGCTCGGCTTTCAGTTGATTCAGCAGGTCAGCGTGGGCTGCCTGGTCGACTTCGCGCTTCAGGATCTGTTCAGCGCCCTTCACGGCGAGTGCAGCGACTTCGCCGCGCAGCGTTTCGCGTGCCTTCACGACTTGCTGGTCCGCGTCGGCCTTCGCTTGCGCGATGATGCGAGCGGCTTCAGCTTGTGCTTGAGCCTTGATTTCGTCAGCGACTGTCACAGCGCGCTTTTCCGCGTCAGCAATACGTTGCTGACCGTCGTTGCGTGCCTGAGCGAGTTCCTGGTCGACGCGCTTGTGAGCGGCTTCGAGTTCAGCCTTGCCCTTTTCAGCGGCAGACAAACCGTCAGCAATCTTCTTCGAGCGCTCGTCGAGGGCGTTGATCAACGGCGGCCACACGAACTTCATCGTGAACCACGCGAGGATCAGGAACACGACCATTTGCGCAAACAGGGTTGCGTTGAGATTCACGGTGTTTCCTTAAACGTTGCTAGTTCGGAAAGTGAAACGGCAAGGCGCTCATCGATTCTGTATTCGATCAGCGCCTAAGTGCCCGTTCCGCCCTGCGCCTTTACCAGTTATAGCTCAGGCGCAAACTTCCGAGGAACCTCAGCCTGCCAGCTTCGACAGCAGCGGGTTCGCGAACGCGAACAGCATTGCCACACCAACACCAATCAGGAAAGCCGCATCGATCAGACCAGCCAGCAGGAACATCTTGGTTTGCAGCGGGTTCATCAATTCCGGCTGACGAGCACATGCTTCGATGTACTTGCCGCCCATCAGGCCAATACCGATACAGGCGCCGATTGCACCCAGGCCGATGATGATGCCGATACCGATGGCGGTCAGACCCTGGATGTTGGCGATGAAAGCTTGCATGATCACTCCTTTGTGAAAAGTCTTTTGGAACTGGTTGGAACTGGGATTTAATAAAACAAAACTAAAACAATTCGTCGTTCAACAAGCCGTGATTAGTGGCTGTCGTGTGCCTGTCCGATGTACACCAGCGTCAGCATCATGAAAATGAATGCTTGCAGCAGAACGATCAGGATGTGGAAGATCGCCCAAACCGTGCCTGCGATGACGTGGCCGATAAAGCCGAGCACTGACGCGTCCGCGCCGAAACCCCACATGCTGCCGAGCAGGGCAATCAGCAGGAACAACAGCTCGCCCGCGTACATGTTGCCGAATAGCCGCATGCCGAGCGAAACCGTCTTTGCGACGAACTCGATGATGTTCAATGCAAGGTTCGGAATCCACAGCAGCGGATGCGCGCCGAACGGAGCCGACAGCAGCTCATGCACGAAGCCGCCTACGCCCTTGATCTTGAAGTTGTAGTAAATCATCAGCGCGAACACGCCGAGTGCGATACCGAGCGTACCGTTCAGGTCGGCCGTCGGCACGATGCGATGATGGGGGATAACTTGCGACAGCCCCAGCCAGCCGATCACGCGGCCCGGCAGGTCGACGGGGATAAAGTCGAGCGAGTTCATCAAGGCGACCCAGACGAACACGGTCAGTGCCAGCGGGGCGATGAAGGTGCGCGAGCCGTGGATCATCGACTTCGATTGATCCTCGACCATCTCCACCAGCATTTCGATCGCGCACTGGAAACGACCCGGCACGCCGGACGTCGCCTTGCGGGCCGCCAGATGCAGGATGGCGATCGTGGCCAGACCACAAACGATCGACCAGAAAAGGGTGTCCAGATTCCACACATGAATGTCGAAAATCGACGTCTGGTGCGCGGTGGAAAAGTTCTGCAAGTGGTGCGCGATGTACTCGGACGGATCCAGAGCGCGCGTGCCTTCGCTAGCTGCCATATCGTTAATGCCACCCAAATTGTCGAAAATCGTCTTAGGCCGTTCCCGCCGCAATTCTGTATTGCGGGAACACGCCGGGTGCGGATCGTGTCATATCCGCACTCCTTACGCCAGCGCTACGCGCCAGCCTGAATTTTGTGTTGCTTACTCTTGCTACTACCTTAGCGCCACGCGAGGGCGATCCAGTAAGTCTTGAGCGCGATGAGGTAAGTCACGAGCAGCGGCACCCAGCGTACGTCGTGATACCAGAAAGCGATGGCTACAAACATCGCGATCGTTGTCCCCATCTTGAGCGCTTCGCCGATCATCCAGCTCATCGCTGTTTCGGCGCCGCTCAGCGTTCTAAGACGTGCCGCGAACAGCGCGCTCGGCACCCAGCAGATCGCTCCCCCCAGGAACGCGGACAGCGCAGCAGCGCCCGGCGGCTTGTAGAACAGCCACCACACCAGCGTCGCACCCAGGGACAAAACCATTTGCGCCGCCACGACCTTGAAAGGCGTGACACGCGATGGACGACTCACATTCGGGCCAAACAGCTTTTCAGCCTCGACCCGCGTGAGCGGAACGATATTGTTATCTTGTTGCTCGACATCCCACGCATCGTCAGTTGTAACGTGCTGACCGGTAGACGCAACGGAATCGGTGCGTTCAGCGCGGTGTTCGTCGTGCCCATTCTGTGGCGCCTGATTCGACGTTTTAACCGCCATCGCAGTGTTCCGAAAGTCTTGTTCCAGCCCGCGAGCTTACGCTGCGCTTACGGGGTTGCCGTGCAATTAAATCCGGGCGATTGTAAGCGATAGTTGCAGGCAATTCAAGACTTTAGGCCGTTCAATAACCTGCGTGAAAACGGCCTTCACCATGCGGGAGCGTGATTTCGACCGCCCCGTACACGGCAAATGTAAGGCGGCCGGGGAGTGGCAAAACATGCGCCTTGAATCGAGGAGGCTGAAGTGCGTGGATGCGTCGTTTCGACGCTGCTGCGGACGTCTCAAAAATGCAACAGACGGCAATTTTTGCCCACTTTGATAGACATCCAAGACGGCGCCGGGTAAGGGTCGGACGGCGCTTGTGTACAGGGAGTTCTTCAATGGCGAATAACAGCGCCCGTGTCAGGTCCGGTGCTTCTGGCCAGGTAACCAACTTCGAGCACAGTCGGTTTGCCCGGCTTCGTACTGACGTCCGCCCTGCTCTGTCCGACCAATTCACACGCGGCGCCGACCGTTTCATCGCGGCCCGGATCGAGAACAAAAAACTAGCGACGTGCGCTTCTTCGCTGCTGCGGCCTGACCAGGCTGTGCTCAGTCAAGTCCCGCGCAACACAATCAACGCTGCCTCACTGCAAAAGTGACCTGACAGACCAATACCTCAGCATTCCTGATTATTTTGCGTTGAATTTAATCAGGAATCCACCCAGCGCTAATACGGTGTGCCGATCAATCAGGGAATTCGTCAAACCACCCCTTGAGCGTGACGCCGGCAAGCCCGATAAAACCAAACCCCTCATTGAAAGCGCACAAAGTGCGCCAAACGGCTTGCTAGCAACCATCCAGATAATTCGCAAGCATGTCCAGCGCCCTTCCACACTCAACTTGTCATGATCACGCCGTGGCGTTACCACGCAACCGGACAAGAATGCCTTCCAGCGCGTCCAGGTCACCGAAGTCCACCAGCACCTGGCCGCGGCCGCGTCGGCCGAGCTTGATCTTTACCGTGGCGGCAAGCAGATCGGACAACTCCTCTTCGAGTCGCCGCGTGTCGCGGCCGCCGTCCTGATTCGCACGCGCCTTCACCGTGGGCGCAGCCTTGGTAGTCGCCGTCACCAGCTTTTCGGTCTCACGTACCGACATGCGCTTGTTGACGACCTGATTGGCCAGCGTGATCTGCGTCGCAGCATCGACGGCCAGTAGCGCACGTGCATGACCCATGTCCAGATCACCGGCCAGCAACATCGTCTGCACCGGTGCTGCCAGGTTAAGCAAACGCAGCAGATTCGATACGGCACTGCGTGAGCGGCCCACCGATTCAGCTGCCTGCTCATGCGTGAAATTAAACTCGTCGAGCAGGCGCTGAATACCCTGTGCTTCTTCTAGCGGATTCAGATCTTCGCGCTGGATATTCTCGATCAGCGCCATCGCCGCGGCGGCCTGATCAGGCACGTCCCTCACCAGCACCGGCACCTCGTCGAGGCCGGCAAGGCGCGCGGCGCGGAAACGCCGCTCGCCGGCAATGATCTCGTACTTATCCACCGAAACCGGCCGCACGAGGATCGGCTGCATCACCCCTTGGGCACGGATGCTGGCCGCCAATTCCTGCAACGCGCCTTCGTCCATGCGCGTACGCGGCTGGTACTTGCCGGCCTGTAGCTTGCTGAGCGGCAGCACGTTCGGCGCACCCTCGATCGCCACGGCCTCTGTAATATCCGCACTGCCACCAAGCAATGCTTCCAGACCACGGCCCAACCCCTTCTTTCTTGCTACTGCATTCATCGTGCTTCCTCGATCCGCTTAGGACGCCTGGGGCGCGTCATTCAATGTGCGCACCCGCTCAATCATCTCTGCACCGAACTGCACATACGCCTGCGCACCGCGCGATGCCTTATCGAACACAACGCCCGGCAACCCATAGCTAGGCGCCTCGGCAAGGCGCACGTTACGCGGGATCACCACGTCGAACACCTTGTCGCCAAAGTGTTCTTTCAGCTGATCCGAGACTTGCTGTTGCAATGTGATGCGCGGATCGAACATCACGCGCAGCAGACCAATCACCTTCAGATCGCGATTCAGGTTCGCATGCACCTGCTTGATCGTGTTGACCAGATCGGACAGGCCTTCGAGCGCGAAGTACTCGCACTGCATCGGAATCACCACGCCATGCGCGGCACACAGGCCGTTGAGCGTTAGCAGCGACAAAGCCGGCGGGCAGTCGATCAGCACAAAGTCGTATTCGCTTTCGACTGCCGCCAAGGCAATCTTCAACTGGCGCTCACGGCTCTGCACGCTGACCAATTCGACCTCGGCGCCGGCCAGTTCCCGGTTCGCGGGCAGCACGTCGTAGCCGACGGCTTCCGGGCGTACTCGCGCATCCGCCACCGACACGCCATCCACGAGCACTTCATAGACGGTGTTCGCGCATGCGGCCTTGTCGATGCCGCTGCCCATCGTGGCGTTGCCCTGCGGGTCCAGATCGATGAGAAGGACTCGCTGTCCCTGCGCTGCCAAGCTCGCGGCCAGATTGACTGCCGTCGTCGTCTTGCCGACGCCGCCCTTCTGGTTCGCAACGCAGAAGATTTTTGCCATCGTTGGTGTGTCCCTTTTGCTGCTGAATAAAGTAGAAAGCGCGTCTGGTATGCGGTGCGTGCCTCGAGCCTAGCGATGCCCGTCAGTTATCGGCATCCACCAGCACCTTGATCAGATGCCGCTCCGCGTCGAGCAACGGCACGTTCAGCCGAATGATCTGTTCCACGTGAGCGCCCGCCGGCAGGCGCTCAATCTCGCCATCCGGACGCACACCCTTCATCGCCCAGATCGCCCCCTGCTCCGCAACCAGATGACGGGCCAGTGTAACGAAATCCGAGAGCTCTGCGAATGCGCGCGACACGATTACGTCGAACTTTGCGGGTACTTCGGCGCCCGGCTGCAAAGTCTCGACGCGGCCCGTGATGACCGACAGGTTCGCCAGGCCGAGCTCAGCTTTGGCCTGAGCCTGAAAAGCCGTCTTCTTGTGAACGATGTCGTTCACGGTGACGGTCCAGTCGGGCAGCACGATAGCGAGCACGATACCAGGCAAACCGCCGCCAGAGCCCACGTCCAGCACCGAGGACGCACCGCGCGTAGCGAGGTGCGGCACGATCGAAAGCGAATCCAGGATGTGCTGGATAAGCATTTGTCGCGGATCACGGATCGCCGTCAGGTTGTAGACAGCATTCCACTTGGATAGCAGCGCTACGTAGTCGAGCAATTTCCCGAGTTGCGCGTCACTCAGATCGAGACCGAGTTCGCGGACGCCGCCTGCTAACAGCGGCGCCAATGCCTCGCTACCACTTCCCTTCAGACTCACCGTCATTGCGTCACCGGCGTGCTGTCGGCGCCCGGTTCGGCGGGTTTCGTCGAACGGCGCCCCAAGCCACGCTTCAGATGCACCATCAGCAAGGAGATCGCCGCCGGGGTAATACCGGAAATACGCGACGCCTGTCCGATAGTCTCAGGGCGGAATTGCGTCAGCTTCTGACGCGCCTCGAACGATAGCCCCCTTACCTCGGCGTAGTCCAAACCCTCCGGCAGACGCGTGCTTTCGTGCGACTCATTGCGCTCGATCTCATCAGCTTGCCGGTCGATATAGCCTTGATACTTGATGCCAATCTCGATCTGCTCCTTGATCTGGGCGCGCAACACGTCGTCTTCGGCCAGCGTTTCAGGCGCAGCACATGCTCCCGCGCGCAAGCCGCAGACGCCGTCATATGTCACGCCCGGGCGGCGGAGCAGATCGGCCAAACTGTATTCGTGGTCAATCGGCTTGCCGAGCAATGCAGTCGCTTCTTCAGCCAATAACGTCTTAGGATTGACCCACGACGTACGGAGGCGCTCTGTTTCACGTGAAACAGCGTCGCGCTTGCGGCTGAATGCGTCCCACCGGACATCGTCGACGATACCCAGTTCGCGGCCCATCTCCGTCAGACGCATATCGGCGTTGTCTTCGCGGAGGCTTAGACGGTACTCGGCGCGGCTCGTGAACATGCGATACGGTTCGGACACACCACGCGTCACCAGATCGTCGACCAAAACGCCTAGGTATGCCTGATCGCGGCGCGGGCACCATGCATCCTTGCCCTGCACTTGCAGGCCGGCGTTAATCCCCGCCAGCAAACCTTGCGCAGCGGCCTCTTCATAGCCAGTTGTGCCATTGATCTGACCCGCGAAGAAGAGCCCGTTGATCGCCTTGGTTTCCAGCGATGCCTTCAGCCCACGCGGATCGAAGTAGTCGTATTCGATCGCATAACCCGGTCGCAGAATATGCGCCTGCTCCAAACCTCGCATCGAGCGCACGAGTTCCAGTTGCACGTCGAACGGCAGGCTGGTGGAAATCCCATTGGGATAGAACTCGTTGGTCGTCAGCCCTTCCGGTTCGAGGAAGATCTGATGCGATTCCTTGGATGCGAAGCGATGAATCTTGTCCTCGATCGACGGGCAATACCGCGGGCCCACCCCTTCGATCACGCCCGTATACATCGGCGAGCGGTCGAGACCACCACGGATGATGTCGTGCGTACGCTCATTCGTATGCGTGACCCAGCACGGCACTTGGCGCGGATGCTGTTCGACGCGCCCCAGAAATGAGAAAACCGGCACCGGATCCAGATCGCCGGGCTGCTCTTCAAGCTTCGAGAAATCGATCGTCCGACCGTCGATACGCGGTGGCGTTCCGGTCTTGAGACGGCCTTGTGGCAGCTTCAATTCCTTGAGGCGCGCAGACAGCGACACCGCTGCCGGATCGCCAGCGCGGCCACCGGTGTAGTTGTTCAAACCCACGTGAATCTTGCCGTCGAGGAACGTCCCAGCCGTCAGCACAACGGCGCGCGAGCGGAAGCGAATCCCCACCTGCGTCACGGCACCGACGACACGGTCGCCTTCCACCATCAGATCGTCGACCGCCTGCTGGAACAGCCACAGGTTCGGCTGATTCTCCAACCGATGTCGGATCGCCTGTTTGTACAACAGACGGTCCGCCTGCGCGCGCGTCGCACGAACAGCAGGCCCCTTCGACGAATTGAGGATGCGGAACTGGATCCCCCCCTCGTCCGTCGCAGCCGCCATCGCACCGCCGAGCGCATCGACCTCCTTCACCAGATGGCCCTTGCCAATCCCGCCAATGGACGGGTTGCAGCTCATCTGACCTAGGGTTTCGATGTTATGCGTCAGCAGGAGGGTCGTATTGCCCATGCGTGCCGAGGCCAAAGCGGCCTCAGTGCCCGCATGACCGCCGCCGACGACGATTACGTCAAATTCTGTGGGAAAAAGCATCGCGGATCTCACGCCAGATCATCGCGTGAGCCTTTCAGAGGAAAATGTATGGGCGAATTATAACGGGTTCGGTTTAGGCCCGAATTTCGTCCGAATGGCCAGACAACAAAAAAGCGGTGTGTTTCACGTGAAACACACCGCTTTGAACCACAGCGAGCTGAGTAGAAGCGGCGAACTAAGCCACTTTTTTAGCCAGCCCCAGATACGTTTCGATCACACGCGGATTCTGCGCCAGATCAGTCGCGGGTCCTTCCAGCGCCAGTTCACCGGTTTCAAGCACGTAACCGTAGTCAGAAATTTGCAGCGCCGCGCGTGCGTTCTGCTCGATCAGTAGCGTCGCGACGCCGGTCTGCCGCAGTGCGCTAATAATGTGGAAGATTTCCTTCACGATCAGCGGCGCGAGACCCAGGCTCGGTTCGTCGAGCATCAGCAGATCGGGCTTGCCCATCAATGCACGCCCGACCGCGAGCATTTGACGCTCCCCGCCTGATAGCGTCCCTGCGGCCTGCTTCCGGCGCTCTTTCAAACGAGGAAAAAGCGTAAAGACTGGCTCGAGTTGATCAAGAAAATTGCGCTCCCCTGCCCGCTTACGCCGATACGCGCCGAGGACCAGATTATCTTCAACGGTCATCGACGCGAACAGCTCGCGCTTTTCCGGCACCAGGCACATACCACGCGCGACCCGCTTTTCAACCGGCACCGCGCTGACGTCTTCACCTTTATACAGGACCGAGCCCTTCGCATGACCAGTGGTCGGCAATGCGCCCATGATCGCGTTCAGCAACGTGGACTTGCCCGCACCGTTCGGACCAATCACCGAGACGATCTGGCCGGGCCGCACCTTGATTGCCGCGCCGTGCAGCGCTTCGACCTTGCCATAGCGGACCGACAACCCATTCACGTCGAGAATCGGTGCAGCATCATTCATCGTGTTCTCCATCACTCCACCCCGCCCAGATAAGCTTCGAGCACAGCCGGGTCTTGCTGGACGTCCTGCGGCAAGCCTTCCGCGATGCGCGTGCCGAACTCCATCACCA
Source organism: Paraburkholderia sp. D1E (assembly GCF_052682275.1). Lineage (NCBI taxonomy): Bacteria > Pseudomonadati > Pseudomonadota > Betaproteobacteria > Burkholderiales > Burkholderiaceae > Paraburkholderia > Paraburkholderia sp. D1E. The sequence goes on along the minus strand of NZ_JBQYMB010000001.1, from coordinate 9,319,486 downwards.
CCAACCGATCGGTGAGATTCATCACGAAATCCATATCGTGTTCGACCAGCAGCACGCTCATACCTTCGGCTTTGAGGCGGCGCAGTAAATCCGCCAGTTGCAGCTTTTCCTGATAACGCAGACCGGCGGCAGGCTCATCCAGCAGCAGCAGGGTCGGGTCACAGCACAACGCGCGCGCGATTTCGAGAATTCGTTGCTGCCCCAACGCCAGGCTACCCGCCTCGTCGTACATATGCTGCTCGAGCCCGACACGACGAATCTGGCGAGCCGCTTCGGCCATCAAGCGCGCTTCTTCCGCACCGTTCAGCCGCGCCACGCTGCGCCACACGCCGGCCTGGCCACGCAGATGCGCGCCGATCGCAACGTTCTCCAGCACCGTCATACCAGGCAGCAGCTTGACGTGCTGGAAGGTGCGGCCAATGCCGCGCTTGACGATTTCACGTGAACTCAGTGAATCGATACGTTCGCCGCGGAACGTAATTTCGCCGCTCGTCGCCTGCAGCACGCCCGTGACCAGGTTGAAGGTAGTCGATTTGCCCGCGCCGTTCGGGCCGATCAAACCGATGATCTGCCCTGCTTTCACCTCGAAGCTGACATCGTTCACCGCGACCAGCCCGCCGAACTGCTTGCGTGCCTTATTCACCGTCAAAAGGCTTTCGCCCGCGGCCGGCTTGCTGCGCTGCGGCAAAGGCTCCGCATGATCCGATAAATGTGCGCGTGGCCCCTTCGGGAAAAACCGCGCGACAAACGGCCAGACACCTTGGCGAGCGTATTGCAGCAACAGCACCATCAGAATGCCGAACACAATCACTTCGAAGTTACCGTTCTCGCCCAGCAGCTTCGGCAGCAGCGTTTGCAGATAGTCCTGCAAAATGGTCAGAATCGCTGCACCAAGCACTGCGCCCCAGACGTGCGAGACGCCGCCCACCACCGCCATGAACAGGAACTCGATGCCATGGTTCAGACCAAACGGTGTCGGATTCACCGCGCGTTGCAAGTGCGCGTAAAGGAACCCCGAAATCGACGCCAACACTGCGGCGTAGACGAAGATCACCACGCGCATCCACGCCGTGTTGACGCCCATTGCTTCGGCCATCATGCCGCCGCCGCGCAATGCGCGAATCGCCCGCCCTGGCCGGCTATTAAGCAGATTCTGAACAGAAATTACCGCACCGAGCACCACCACCCAGATCAGGTAGTAGATATGGCGACCCGACTCCAGGTTGATGCCAAAAACATTCAGCACTGGAATTCCGTTAATGCCGTCGTACTTGCCAAGCATCTCCAGGTTGCCGAACAGATAGAACAGCGCGAGCCCCCACGCGATCGTACCGAGCGGCAGAAAGTGGCCGGATAGCCGCATTGTCACGAGCCCCAGCATCAGCGCGATCAATGCCGTCACCACCACGCCCGCGATCAGCGCGAGCCACGGCGACACGCCGTAAGTCGTCGTCAGATACGCGGTCGCATACGCGCCGATGCCGACGAACGCTGCCTGACCGAAGCTCGTCATCCCGCCGATACCTGTCAGCAGCACGAGACCGATCGCGACGATCGAATACAGGCCGATGTAGTTGAGCAGCGTCACCCAGTACTCAGGCACATGGATCGGATGCGGCAACACCGGCAACGCGAACAGCACCACGAGGAACAGCCAGAAGAACTTGTTTTGCATGATCCGTTTCATCGTGTCACTCCTCTTCCTCTTCCGAGTGCGGGCTGGCCAGACTCCGCCATAGCAGCACCGGAATGATCAGCGTGAACACGATCACTTCCTTATAAGCGCTCGCCCAGAACGACGAATACGACTCCAGCAGACCGACCAGGATCGCGCCCGCCGCAGCCAGCGGATAGCTGACCAGGCCGCCGATAATCGCGCCTACGAAGCCCTTCAAACCCATCAGGAAGCCCGAGTCGTAGTAGATGGTGGTCAAGGGTGCGACAAGGATGCCGCACAGCGCACCGAGGCCCGCAGCGAGCGTGAACGCGAGGCGCCCTGCCTGCGTCGTGCCGATGCCGACGAGCCGTGCGCCGAGCCGGTTCACCGACGTCGCGCGCAAAGCCTTGCCGGAAATCGAGCGATCGAAGTACAGATACAGCGCGCCGATCAACACCACCGCCGTGCCCACCACCCACAGGCTTTGTCCGGAAATCGACAACGTGCCGAGGTTGAAGGTCGCATCGGAGAACGCCGTGGTGCGTGAACCCTCCGCACCGAACATCACGAGCCCGAGGCCGACCATCGCGAAGTGCACCGCTACCGCCACAATCAGCAGCAGCAGCGTGGTCGCCTCCGCGATCGGTTCATACGCGAGCCGGTAGACGAACGGCCCCATCGGAATCACGATCAGCAGCGTCAGCGCGATTTGCGCGAGCATCGGCAGTGGATGCAGGAAAACGCCTTGCGTGAGCGCGTAAACCGCGATCGGGAACAGCAGGTATTTGCCGACCAGCATCGCCAGCGTGCGCGCCGCGTGGCGACGCCGTTCGGGATGCCGCACCAGCCCCGCAATCTCGACGACAAAACATGCCGCGCCCATCGCCATCAGCAACCAGCACGTCGCCGGAAATTTCTGTGTCTGCAATGCGGCGAGCGTCAGCGCGCCATACGAAACAAACTCGCCCTGCGGGATAAAGATCACCCGCGTCACGGAGAACACCAGCACCAGCGCAAGCGCGAGCAGCGCGTAGATGGCGCCGGTGGTGATGCCGTCCTGCGCGAGGATCGCCGCAATTGATAGATCCATACTTCCTCGTCCTGAAGCGTCGAAATCGAAACCGGGAAACAGTCGTGGCGGCGGACCCGCGGCCGGTCACTGACCTGCAATGCCAGAAAAGGCGACCGCCGCGCCGGAACATGGCGCGGCGGTCGTTGCCATTGTCATCGAACAGAATGGCAATGCGGCATGGCGTGCCGCAGGTTGCGCGAGAGGCGCGTATCGCTTTTGTTATTAGTCGTTCTGCAACTTCCACTTGCCGTCGACGATCTGCACGATCACGCGTGCGCGCTTGTCGAGGCCGTTGTGGTCGGTGGTCGTGGTGTTCATGATGCCGTGCGAGACCGGCAACTCCTTGATGTTTTCAAGCGCACCGCGCAATGCCACGCGGAACGCTTCAGTGCCCGGCTGAGCGGTCTTCAGCGCGACCGGAATCGCAGCTTGCAGCATCTGGCCGGCATCCCATGCGTGACCGCCGAAGGTCGCCACCGAGCCCGCGCCATAAGCTTTCTCATACGCTGCCTTGTACGCTTCCGACGACTTCTTCACCGGATTCGATTCCGGCAGTTGATCCGCCACGAGGATCGGGCCAGCCGGCAGGAACTCGCCTTCGCAATCCTTCCCGCACACGCGCAGGAAATCGTTGTTGGCGACGCCGTGCGTCTGGTAGACCTTGCCCTTGTAGCCGCGCTCCTTGAGCGTCTTGGCCGGCAGCGCCGACGGCGTACCCGCGCCCGCGATCAGCACCGCATCCGGGTTCGCGCCCATCGTCTTCAGCACCTGGCCGGTCACCGATGCATCGGTGCGGTTAAAGCGTTCATTGGAGACGATCTTCAGATGATGGGCCGCGGCCGCGGCTGTGAAAACGTTGTTCCAGCCGTCGCCGTACGCATCCGCAAAGCCGATGAAGCCAACCGTCTTCACGCCGTGACGCTCCATGTAGTCGGCGATTGCGTCAGCCATCAGGCTGTCGTTTTGTGGCGGCTTGAAGGCCCATGCGCGCTTGGCGTCCATCGGCGAAATGATCGCGGCTGATGCCGCCAGCGAGATCACCGGCGTCTTGCCTTCGGCCGCGGGGTCGAGCATCGCCAGCGAATTTGGCGTAACAGTCGAACCGATGATGGCGTCGACGTGGTCTTCGTCGATCAGCTTGCGCGTGTTCTGCACGGCCTTGCCGGTGTCCGATGCATCATCGAGGATGATGTATTGCACGGTCTTGCCGCCAATCTCTTTCGGCAGCAGCGCGATCGTGTTCTTTTCAGGAATCCCGAGCGATGCAGCCGGCCCCGTAGTGGATAGCGTGACGCCGATTTTCACCTGCGCGAAGGCAGCGCCCGCGCCGCACATCAACGCCATCGCGATACCGGTGCGTACCCATTGCTTTGTCTTTTTCATTGCAAGTCTCCAAACGCTTTGAAGCGCGTATCTGAATCCGGCTCACGGGCCGGGTGTCTGAATCTAGTTATAGGGTTCAGGCATGCCAAGCATGGTTTTCCCTGCTTAGCGCCAATGCCTTCTCCGTTCTGGTGCTACTCCCTGCTGCGAACCACTGCTGCGATTTCTTATACGTTAAACACTAATATGTTAGTAGTATTGCGTTCTGCATCATCCATGGTCAATAGACTGTCGCCCGAATACGGGTTTGTCCTGAAACAGTCCGCTTTGTCGGTACTTTGACCGCCCGCCCTTCACTCGTCCAACGCGCTTCACGCACCGCGATTCATCAGACGCGGGCAATAAAAAAGACGCGTCAACTGCACGCGCCTTGTTTAATGGGATTCCGTATCGCTTCGTCTGCGCTCAGTCGCCGGACAGCTGCCACTTGCCGCCGACGATCGCCACCATCGCACGCGCCACGCTGGTCGAGGCCGGCGTGATCGTTCGTGCTCATGTTGAAGATGCCGTGGGAAGCAGGCCCCGTTGCCGACATCGTGACGCCGATTTTCACGTCAGCGAATGCATGGCCGCTCCATATTGCGGATACTCCGGTGGCGACCCATGCCGCGCTGATCCAACGCAATGCCGACGTCATCCCGCTCCCCTATCTACCCCGTTATTCATTTGAATTCAAATGCGCAGATTTTATTCGCCGACCAAGCGGTCGGTGAATGGCAAGTTTAGCGGACAAAAGCCCCGCGCTGCAAGCAATTTGCAGGGTGGCAACGAGTGAAATCGGGAGTGATTCGATGAATAAAAAAGGGTCACCGAATTAGCGGAAGATTTGAATGGCGAATTACGAAAAGCACAAATAAAAAGCGCTGCTGGATATCAATCCAACAGCGCTTTCGTCTGGGCACTGAGTGCCTCATTGTCTCCTCGTTCTCCACCTGCAAAATTCGTGGTGCATCAGAACTGCATGAAGATTAAACGAGCACCTGGGTGACTACAACTAGCAATTACCCTAGTGGTGCACTGCGGCACAAATTTGGGGCACGTTTGGTGCAGCTTGGGTCGCGGGGGTCAACTGCGCACAATAAAGGACCCGCCCAGCCGACTTCAAGGCTGCCGAATTATATCGGATGCCAAAGCAATTTAAAATCCGGTGCCGTTTCAGGCTCGCAATGGCCGCACGCGTGCGACGATCTCACCGACGATGCCGCGTCTGAACGCCAGCACACAGGCAATGAAAATCAGGCCCGTGACGATGGTTACCGATTCACCTAGCGACCGGAACCATTCGACCCCCGTCGATGCAGCCAGCGCCGTGCCGATATCGCCGAGCCGGTCTTCGAGCGCGACGATCAGCGCCGCGCCGAGCAGCGGCCCGAACAGCGTGCCCATGCCGCCAACGAGCGTCATCAGGATCACGAGGCCCGACATGGTCCAGTAGGCGTCACTCAGCGTCTCGAAGCCTTGCACCAGCACCTTGAGCGAGCCCGCCAGACCGGCGATCCCTGCGGACAGAATAAAAGCCAGCAGCTTGAAGCGATCGGTGTCATAACCAAGCGACACGGCGCGCGGCTCGTTCTCCTTGATCGCCACCAGCACCTGCCCAAACGGCGAATGCACGATCCGCACGATCAGCAGGAATGCCAGCACCATCACGGCCAGCACGACAAAGTACAGCGTCACGTCCGACGACAGATCCAGCAAGCCGAACAGCCTGCCGCGCGGTACGCCTTGCAAGCCGTCCTCACCGTGCGTGAACGGCGCCTGCAAAAATACGAAGTAGACCATTTGCGCGAGCGCCAGTGTCACCATCGCGAAGTAGATGCCCTGCCGGCGGATCGCAAACAGGCCGACCACCAACCCGAGTACCGTCGCCGCAGCGGTGCCGGCCAGTACGCCGAGTTCCGGAGAGAAACCGAGCGTCTGCATCGCGTAGCCGGTGACGTAACCGGCTGAAGCGAGAAACATCGCGTGACCGAACGAAAGCAAACCGGTGTAGCCGATCAGCAAATTGAAGGCCGCGGCGAACAACGCAAAACACAGCACCTTCATGACGAATAGCGGATAGATGCCGAGCACGGGCACCGCGAGAAGCGCGATCAGCAGCAGACCATAGAGCATTTTTCTCTGCATCATTTTTCCTTGCCGAAGAGACCCGCCGGGCGCACCAGCAACACGAGCGCCATGATCACGAAGACGACGGTCGCCGACGCTTCCGGGTAAAACACGCGCGTCAGCCCTTCGATTACACCTAGCATCAGGCCGGTAAGAATGGAGCCCATGATCGAACCCATGCCGCCGATCACGACCACCGCGAACACAGTGATGATCATCGGCTGGCCCATCAACGGCGAGACCTGAATCACAGGCGCGGCAAGCACGCCGGCGAACGCTGCCAGTGCGACGCCGAAGCCGTACGTGAGCGTGATCATCAACGGCACGTTGACACCAAACGCCTCGACCAGCTTCGGATTTTCGGTGCCCGCGCGCAGGTAAGCGCCGAGGCGCGTCTTCTCGATCACGAACCACGTCGCGAAGCAGACCACGAGCGACGCTACCACCACCCACGCGCGATAGTTCGGCAAGTACATGAAGCCGAGATCGGTCGCGCCGGAGAGTGCCGACGGCACGTCGTACGGCTGGCCGGAAGAACCGTAGACCGAACGGAACACCCCTTCGACAACCAGCGTGAGTCCAAAGGTGAGCAGCAGCCCATAGAGGTGATCGAGCTTGTACAGCCAGCGCAGCATCGAGCGTTCGATCACCATGCCGAACACGCCGACGATCAGCGGCGCGAGCACCAGCATCACCCAGTACGGCAGACCGAAATACGACAGGCCCATCCACGCGAGCATCGCGCCAAGCATGAACAACGCGCCATGCGCGAAATTGATCACGTTGAGCAGGCCGAAGATCACGGCCAGACCCAGGCTCAGAATCGCGTAGAACGAGCCGTTCACGAGCCCCAGCAACAGCTGGCTCAGCATTGCCGGTAGCGGAACGCCAAAGATTTCCATTGAAGCCTTAATCCCTTAAGCCAACGCCCAGGTAAGATCGGTTAAGCACGATCCAGCCGGCGAGCGATCGACGAGCCATTCACCGATCGCTCGCGGCATATGAAACGATTTGCCGCCAGGCTGTGTACCAACAATCCGCCCCGAATTACCCGTCAAGACGGGAACATAGACGGTTTGCTGGTTATCACTGCGCTTATTTCCACAACGCGCAGCGCGTCTGTGCCTTGGTCGTGAATGCCTGTTCGCCCGGGATCGTCGCCATGATCTTGTAGTAGTCCCACGGCTCTTTGGATTCGGCCGGCGTCTTCACCTGCATCAGGTACATGTCGTGGACCATGCTGCCGTCCTGACGGATGTAGCCCTTCGCATAGAAGTCGTCGATCTTCGTTTTCCGTAGTTGCGCCATCACCTTGTCGGTGTCGGTCGAGCCGACCGCTTTAACCGCGTTCAGATAGGTCATGGTCGCCGAGTAGTCAGCCGCCTGCAGGCTCGACGGCATCTTCTTCATCTTGTCGAAGTAGCGCTGTGCCCACTTGCGCGTGGCGGCGTCCTTGTTCCAGTACCAGCTGTCCGTCAACACGAGACCTTGTGTCGTTTCCAGACCCAGACTGTGCACATCGTCGATGAACATCAGGAGCGCAGCCAGCTTCATCGTCTTGGTCAGACCGAATTCCTTCGCGGCTTTGATCGAGTTGACCGTATCGCCGCCGGCATTCGCGAGGCCGAGAATCTGCGCCTTCGAGGCCTGAGCCTGCAACAGGAACGACGAGAAATCCGAGGCCGACAGCGGCGCCCGCACGGCGCCCAGCACCTGACCGCCATTCGCTTTCACGACGTCTGAAGTCGCTTTTTCCAGCGCCTTGCCGAAAGCGTAGTCAGCCGTCAGGAAGTACCACGTCTTGCCGCCCTGTTTGGTCACCGCCGAACCCGTGCCGTTGGCGAGCGCTGTCGTGTCATACGCGTAGTGAATCGTGTACGGCGTGCATTGCTCGTTGGTGAGCGTGTCGGCGCCGGCGCCGACGTTGATGTAGACCTTGTGCTTCTCGCCCGCCACCGTGTTCATCGCCAGACCGGTCGCCGAATTCGTGCCGCCGATCAGCATATCGACGCCGTCACGGTCGAACCATTCACGCGCCCGCGAGGAGGCAATATCCGCCTTGTTCTGGTGATCCGCGTAGACCAGCGTAATCGGCTTGCCGTTGACCTTGCCGCCGAAATCGGCAATTGCCATGCGGATCGCTTCGAGGCCACCCTGGCCGTCGATGTCCGCGTACAGACCCGACAGATCGGTGATGAAGCCGATCTTCACCGCATCGTCAGCCGCTTGCGCGCTGCTCATCGTCAACGCGGCGCCGGCGGCAACCGCGAAACACAGTGTGGCAAGCCGCGCGAGTGGGTTCTTTTTCATTCCTGTCTCCTGGTTTCTTCGCTTGTGGTTATCAGAGGCAATCGGACGCTTTTTATACGCCCAGTAGGTCGTGCAGTACTGGCATCTTGGTTTCGAGCTCAGCGGCCCCGAAGTGCTCCACGATCGCACCGTGCTCCATCACGTAGAAGCGATCGGCGAGTGGCGCGGCAAAGCGGAAATTCTGTTCGACCATCACAACCGTGTAGCCGCGCGCCTTGAGCGTCATGATCATGCGGGCGAGCGCCTGCACGATCACCGGCGCGAGACCTTCCGAGATTTCGTCGAGCAGCAGCAAACTCGCCCCCGTGCGCAGAATGCGCGCGACCGCCAGCATCTGCTGCTCGCCGCCCGAGAGCCGCGTACCCTGGCTCATGCGGCGTTCCTGCAGATTCGGAAACATCGAATAGATTTCTTCGACCGACATCATGTGCGCCTTGTCGCCGACGGGCGGCGGCAACAGCAGATTTTCCTCACACGAGAGGCTCGAAAAAATGCCGCGCTCTTCCGGGCAATAACCGATGCCGCAATGGGCGATGCGATGCGTGGGCAGATTGATGGTTTCGCGTCCGCCGATACGGATCGAACCGGTGCGGCGACCGGTCAGGCCCATGATCGCGCGCAGCGTCGTGGTACGGCCTGCGCCGTTGCGGCCGAGCAGCGTCACGACTTCACCGCGGTTCACCGTCAGATCGACACCATGCAGGATATGGGACTCCCCATACCAGGCCTGCAAACCTGCAATCTCCAGCGCGGGTGCGCCACCGGCCGTGCCACTCACTTCGAGGCTTTCGCGCTCCGCAATCGTATTCATGCGTGGGCTCCAGCGAGCGCCGCGTCTGCGCTGCCCATATAGGCTTGCATCACGAGCGGGTTCTTCGACACCTCGGCGTAGCTCCCTTCGGCGAGCACTTCACCCCGTTGCAGCACGGTGATGGTGTCGGAGATACCGGCGATCACGTTCATGTTGTGCTCGACCATCAGGATCGTGCGGCCGCTCGATACTTTCTTGATCAGTGCGGTGACACGATCGACGTCTTCATGGCCCATGCCTTGCGTCGGCTCGTCGAGCAGCATCAACTCGGGCTCCATCGCAAGCGTGGTGGCGATTTCCAGCGCGCGCTTGCGGCCGTAGGACAGTTCTACCGTGAGCACGTCGGCGAAATCGGTCAGTCCGACCTGGGTGAGCAAGTCCATCGCCCGGTCGTCGAGTTGGCGCAGCGTGCGTTCGCTCTTCCAGAAATGAAATGCCGTGCCGAGCACGCGCTGCAAGCCAATACGCACGTTTTGTAATGCGGTCAGATGCGGAAATACCGCCGATATCTGAAACGACCGGATGATGCCGCGGCGGGCGATTTGCGCCGGGCGCTCATTGGTGATGTCGATTCCATTGAAGACGATCTGGCCCGCTGTCGGTTCGAGAAATTTGGTGAGCAGGTTAAAGCAGGTGGTCTTGCCTGCCCCATTAGGGCCGATCAGCGCATGGATCGAGCCACGGCGCACGCGCAGGTTCACCCCGTTCACGGCGATAAAGCCTTTGAACTCGCGGGTGAGACCGCGCGTTTCGAGAATCGTATCGCCGAGAATCATGTTCCCTTCCATACGGAGTAAGGCGAAGCATTACGATCTTCCGCGCGAACGGCTGCGCGACTTTTTACGACGAGGGCACCCCGTGCCGCTCGTTGGCGTGCTGCACCAATCCGGACGGTAATCCATGGGGCGGCACGCAGCATGGCTGCCATTGTCGCGCCAATGATGCAGCGCATTCATCGGGATTTGCACTTAGTGGATGACGACTGCTTGAGGCGGACCCAGGCAGGCTGGAGGGGTGTTCGAGTGGGTCTTGGCCCTTGCTCGGGACGGCCCCGGGGAATACTCGAAGGGTGCTTCGACCTTGCTCGAAGCATGCCGGAGGAAGTCCGAGGCACGCCCCGCGCGACTCGGCTCCCGTTGTCACACTGCGTGTCACATAGCGGACATGGACGGCGCAGCGCTTGACTGAACCGCAACGCTGCCGGCCACGCGTGCGCGACGGTCTTCGCGGATCATGTCGCTGGCGCGCTCGGCAATCATTAGCGTCGGCGAATTGGTGTTGCCCGAGGTAATGAATGGCATGACCGACGCATCGACCACACGCAAACCGTCAACACCGATAACTCGCAGGCGGTTGTCGACTACCGCGCCAGGATCGTCGGAGGTGCCCATACGGCAGGTGCCGACCGGATGAAAGATCGTGGTGCCGACCGCGCCCGCGGCCTGCTGAAGTTCTTCTTCGGTCTGGTACTGGATACCAGGCAGAATCTCTTGCGGCCGATAGGGCGCGAGCGCAGGTGCCGCGGCAATGCGGCGCGTGAGACGCAATGCGTTGGCGGCGACGTGCCGGTCGTAATCGGTGGACAGATAATTCGGCGCAATCAACGGCGGTGCTGAAGCATCGGCTGATTCAATGTGAATGCTGCCGCGCGAGGTCGGCCGCAACTGGCACACCGACGCGGTGAACGCATTGAAGCGATGCAACGGTTCACCGAAGCGATCGAGCGACAGCGGCTGCACGTGGTACTCGAGGTCGGGGCGCGTGAGCGAGCGATCGTCCGGATCGGATTTGGCGAATGCGCCGAGTTGCGATGGCGACATCGACATGGGACCGCTTTGAAAGAGCGCGTACTGCATGCCAATCATCAGCTTGCCCCACCAATGCGCGGAGGCGGTATTGAGCGTGCGTACGCCGTCGACTTTATACGCCATCCGCAATTGCAGATGGTCCTGCAGATTTTCACCGACGCCACGCAGATCCTTCACGACCTCGATGCCGAGATTCTGCAGACGTGCGCCATTGCCGATGCCGGAAAGTTCGAGCAATTGCGGCGAGTTGACTGCACCAGAACTGAGGATTACTTCACAGCGGGCTTTGGCGATGAAGTCGGTGTTGTCGCCACGATATTCGACACCGGCGCAGCGGCGTCCTTCGAACACGACGCGCTGGGTGTGCGCACCGGTGATGACAGTGAGATTCGGGCGCCTGAGCGCCGGACGCAAGAAAGCTTTCGACGCATTCCAACGGATACCGCGTTTCTGATTGACGTCGAAGTAACCGACGCCGGTGTTGTCGCCGCGATTGAAGTCGTCGGTGGCGGGTATGCCGGCTTGTTGCGCAGCGTGTGAAAACTCTTCGAGGATCTTCCATTTCAGACGTTGCTTTTCAACGCGCCATGGGCCGCCTGCTCCATGCGATTCGGACGCGCCGGCGTGGTGGTCTTCGCTGCGTTTGAAGATGGGGAGGACCGAGTTCCAGGACCAGGAACTGTCGTTGGTGACGCGGGCCCATTCGTCGTAGTCCTCGCGCTGGCCGCGCATGTAGATCATGCCGTTGATAGATGAGCTGCCGCCCAATACTCTGCCTCGTGGGTATGAGAGGGAACGGCCGTTCAGGCCCGGTTCCGATTGGGTTTTGTAGAGCCAATCCGTGCGGGGATTGCCGATGCAGTAGAGGTAGCCTACCGGCACGTGGATCCAATGATAGTCGTCTTTGCCGCCGGCTTCTAACAGTAGGACTTGTATTTCTGGGTCTTCTGATAGGCGGTTGGCCAGTACGCAACCTGCCGTGCCGGCGCCTACTATGATGTAGTCGAATTCGCCCTCCAGGCGGCGGATTGCCGGTGGCGATTTTTCGATGTTGCTCATTTGTTTAGTCTCCTAAGCTTTTTTGCCTGCTCGGCGTTTGGTCGGTCTGTACGCCTGCAGCGTTGGCCTTTTCTTGATCTGTCTGCCTGCCGGGTGCTCGTTTCTGTATGCCTGCGGCGTTGGCCTTTCCTTGTTTTGTTAGTGATCTATTAGCGTTTGCCCCTGTGCGGGGCGGCACTTACTTTCTTTGCCGCCGCAAAGAAAGATAAGCAAAGAAAGCGGCTCACACCGTCAGCTTATAAGCGGGTCCCCCGCGCAGTTGCGGTAGTGGTGCATCTGGAATTCGTGCCCTCGCACATTCGGCGTGAGTGACAAGGCCGTCATTCTTCCGGCGGCGCTGCGCGCGCCGAAGCGCAGCTCATAAAACCGATTGCTGTGTTCCACACTCGCGCTCCACTCGATGCTCCGCCGAGGCAAAACCATGGCCCCTACCGCCACTTAACGCCCCCTCGGTTTCCCATGCAACACCGTCGTCGCCGAGGCGAAGCCGATGGCTCCCCCGTACTTCAACGAAGTCCCGGGTTTCCCTGGCAGACCCATCCGCGACGCACGCAGTGCGGAGTGGGAGCTGAAGAGCGCTTTGTCATCACGGCCGAATGTGCGAGAGCCCGGATTCCAGATGCACCACTACCGCAACTGCGCGGGGGACCCACTTATAAGCTGACGGGGTGAGCCGCTTTCTTTGCTTATCTTTCTTTGCGGCGGCAAAGAAAGTAAGTGCCGCCCCGCACAGGGGCGAACGCTAATAGACCAATATCAATTCAAGGAAAGGCCAACGCCATAGGCATATGGCATACAACAATAAGTGCCGCGCAAGGCAACCAAATCAAGGGCAGGCCACCGAAGCCAGATCAAGAAAAAACCACCGCCGCAGGCAAAACAACAAACCTATTTAGCCACGGGCATAGTGAACTCAGCCCCCTTCCCGATGCTATCGGGCCACCTCTGCATAATGCTCTTATACCGCGTGTAGAACCGCACACCCTCCTCCCCATAGGCATGGTGATCACCAAAAAGAGACCGCTTCCATCCACCAAAAGAATGCCACGCCATCGGCACAGGAATCGGCACGTTAATGCCAACCATCCCAATCTCGATCCGCCGCGCAAAAGCGCGAGCCACCCCGCCGTCGGAGGTAAACAACGACACCCCGTTAGCAAACTCGTTAGCGTTAATCAACTCAACAGCAGAAGCAAAATCCGGCACCCGTACAACACACAGCACCGGACCAAAAATCTCTTCACGGTAAATCTTCATATCGGTCGAGACATCATCGAACAACGTGCCGCCGAGAAAGAACCCCTTCTCATGTCCCGCCACCTCATGGCCACGCCCATCCACTACCAGCTTCGCACCAGCGGCAACACCGGCATCAATATAACCAGTCACTTTCTCGCGATGCACCGCTGTCACCAACGGCCCCATCTCGGCTTCCGGCTCCATGCCGTTCAGAATCTTCAGGCTCTTTACTCGCGGCGTCAGTCGCTCGATCAGTTCATCGGCGATATGCCCGACGGCAACAGCCACCGAAATCGCCATGCAACGCTCGCCCGCCGAACCATACGCCGCGCCGATCAGTGCGTCGACAGCCTGATCGAGATCCGCGTCCGGCATCACCACGAGATGATTCTTCGCACCGCCCAAAGCCTGCACGCGCTTGCCGTGCTTCGTGCCCTCCGTATAGATGTACTCGGCAATCGGCGTCGAACCGACAAACGACAATGCGCTCACCTCAGGATGCACGAGCAATGCATCGACCGCCACCTTGTCGCCATGCACGACGTTGAACACGCCATCCGGCAAACCCGCCTCTTTGAACAGTTCAGCCAATCGAATCGAAGCAGACGGATCACGCTCCGACGGCTTCAGCACAAACGTGTTGCCGCATGCGATCGCCACCGGAAACATCCAGCACGGCACCATCATCGGGAAATTGAACGGCGTAATGCCGGCGACCACGCCCAGCGGCTGACGCAGATTCCAATTGTCGATGCCGCCGCCAATCTGGTCGGTGAAATCGGTCTTCAGCAGATTTGGAATGCCGCACGCGAATTCGACGATCTCGATGCCACGCATCACCTCGCCCTTCGCATCCGAAAACACCTTGCCGTGCTCGCGGGTAATCAACTCCGCCAGTTCGTCATGGTGACGGTCGAGCAACTCCTTGAACTTGAACAGCACGCGCGCCCGCTTGATCGGCGCGGTTTCGCTCCATGCAGGAAACGCGGCATTGGCGGCAGCGACCGCCGCGTCTACTTCAGCGACGCTCGCCAGCGGCACGCGCGCACTCACGCTGCCCAGCGCGGGATTGAAGACGTCGCCAAAACGGCCGCTCGTGCCGTCGATAGTCTTGCCGTTGATGAAATGGGTCAGCACGCGTGCACCCGTCTCGCTCCGGACGGTCTCGTCCTGATATGTCTCGCTCATCTTCCTGTCCTCTTCCTATGAATGTCTTCCGCCCATCACAACCGGCGTGATGAACGCAAGCGTACGGCGCTTCGAGGTGACAAATCCAATGAGTAATGCTCAACTGCGCTATAAGCCGGGCTAATATCAGGATATGGATCTGACTCTGCTACGGGCGTTCGTCACCGTCGCACGCGAGGGCAACCTCACGCGTGCCGCGGTGCAGCTTCACCTGACCCAACCTGCCGTCAGCCTGCAAATCAAGCATTTGCAGGAGACGCTCGGCGTGACGCTGTTCACGCGGACCTCGCATGGGCTTTCGCTGACACGCGACGGCCAGGCCCTGCTGCCCTATGCCGAACGTGCGCTGGGCGCCGCGAGCGACATGCAACGCGCGGCGGCGTCGCTGCGCCACGAAGTGCGCGGCCGATTGCGGATCGGCACGATTCTCGACCCAGCCTTTCTGCGCCTCGGCGGCTTTCTCAAGCAACTGGTGGAAACCTGGCCGCACATCGAAACGGCCTTGCGCCACGGCATGTCGGGCTGGGTGCTGGAGCAGGTTCGCGCGGGCGAACTGGATGTGGGCTACTACATCGGCCTTCCATCCGATGACGATACCCGCGACGGCGCTGCCTTTCACGCCGTCACGCTCACGCATTTCCAGTACCGCGTGCTGGCCCCGGCGGGCTGGAAAGATCGTGTGAAAGGCGCGCGCGACTGGCGCTCGCTCGCCGCACTGCCGTGGATCTGGACGCCACCCGCGTCCGCGCACAATAGATTGTTGACGCGCTGCTTTGGTGAAGCCGGCGCAAAACCGGTTAAGGTGGCTGAAGTGGATCAGGAGCCGTCAATGCTCGATCTGGTCAAGTCAGGCGTCGGTCTAACGCTCGCGCGCGACGCCACTGCGATCGCCGAAGCCCATGCGCACGCGTTGACCATCGTCGAAGGCGTCACCGTGCCGACCCAGCTCAGCTTTATCACGCTGGCGGAACGCAAGGACGAACCGGCGATCGCCGCCGCATTGAAGCTGATCGAGCAGCAATGGGCGACTTGAGAGCGAGAATCAACGCGTGCCTGCGAGCAAAACGGGAGCGATATGAGCCACGCTCATGACAGCCGCGTAGCGGTACGGCCCGGCCCGGCCGATGGATACGTCGCTGACTGCCTCTTTAGGGTGGCATCCCTAGCGGTCCCTGCTGGTCGCCGTTGCCGATCGCCGTGCGTGGGTGGTCAGCGCTAGCCGATCTCGCAAGTCACATTGGCAAGCCATCCTCGTCGGCCTCGTTATCTGAAACGACACCGTCACGCGCTTTTTGTTAGATTGGGGGTTCGCGCTCACGCGCCGGCCCCGCGTCGTTTTTTTGTTCCGTCTGACTTTGTTCTTCCCGGCAGCTTCGCCCCGGCAACACCGGAAGCTGCCGACCACGCCATCCTTCGACAGGAGCCTGACATGGCACGCAATATTGAAATCAAAGCCCGCGCCCAGCATTTCGAGCAACTGCGCGAACGCGCCGCGAAGCTCGCACCAGACGCCCCACTGATCTTTCGCCAGCAGGACTTTTTCTACGACGTGCCGCGTGGCCGCCTGAAGCTGCGCCAGTTCGATGACGGCACACCGGCCGAACTGATCTTCTATCAGCGCGACGACCGCGACGGCCCAAAAGCGTCGTATTACACGCGCAGCCCGGTGACCAACCCTGAAGCCATGCACGCGCTGCTCGCCACGGCGCTGACCACACGTGGCATCGTCACGAAGGAACGTCACGTCTATCTGACGGGCCGTACGCGGATTCATCTGGATCGGGTCGATGGTCTCGGCGACTTCGTCGAGCTCGAAGTCGTACTGGCTCAGGACGACGACGAAGAGAGCGGCCACGCCGAAGCACACGCGATGTTCGCGACCCTCGGCGTGCCGGAATCGGATCTGGTAGCGGTGGCTTACGTGGATTTGCTGAGCCCGGACAGCGAGCCGAAGCAAGCTGCGTAAAACTTAAGCATCATGGGTCGCGGCGACATCAATCCGGGAACAGCGACCCTAAAAACCCTGAAAACCTGAAAGGCAAGGAAGGCGCCGCATCAAGCGGCGGCCGCCCCCGGCGACAGATGGCCGAGCGGCAACGGGCCATTGCGCTTGAACGTGGTCAACACGATATTGGAGCGCACGCTGTCGACGCCCGGTACACGCATCAACTTTTTCATCACGAACGTCGAGAGATAATTCAGATCGGGCGCGACGATGCGCAGCAGATAATCGGCGTCACCGACCACCGCGTGGCATTCCAGTACTTCCGATAGCACCTCGATCTGTTGCTGGAATTGCTCGATGATCGAATCGCCGTGATGCTTCAACTTCAGACTGGTAAAAGCCGTCACGCCAAGCCCGAGTTTTTCCGGCCGCAGCACGACGCGATAACCGTCCACCACACCGACCTGCTCTAAGCGCTGTAAACGCCGCCCAATCTGCGACGGTGACAGCGGCACCTGCTCAGCCAATTGCTGATGCGTGGCCCGGCCGAAGCGCTGAAGAACGTCCAGCAGCGCGAGATCGAAGTGATCGAGTTCTAACATGATCGATATCCGCATTAAACCCGTTATTGATGCACGATTATTGCATATTGATGCATCGTGACGCCATCATTGCGCCCTTTCCGCACGCCTGCCGCTCTACACTTGCATCACCGTTTCAACCGCAGTCACCGCAGAGCGCGCATCAACATGTCCACAGCCAACACCGCCAAACTCAAGGAGCAATTCGACGCCGGCCTCGAAACCCGCGCCGATTTCACGATCGACCAGCCGACCGCGCGATATGGCGCAATCGACCACGCTGCATGGCAACAACTTTATGCACGCCAGACCGCGTTGCTCAAGGGCCGCGTGTGCAATGAGTTTCTGGCAGGCGTCGACCGTATCGGCATGCCGCTCGATCGCGTGCCCGCCTTCGACGAAATCAACGCAAAGCTGACGCCCGCGACGGGCTGGCAAATCGTCGCCGTGCCCGGACTCGTGCCCGATCAGGTGTTCTTCGAGCATCTGGCGAATCGACGCTTTCCGGTGACATGGTGGATGCGCCGGCCGGACCAGCTCGATTATCTGCAGGAGCCGGACTGTTTTCACGATCTGTTCGGCCACGTGCCGTTGCTGATCAATCCCGTATTCGCAGACTATATGCACGCGTACGGCCGCGCCGCGCTCGCCGCCAATGATGCCGGCGCCCTGCCGCTGCTCGCGCGGCTCTATTGGTACACAGTCGAGTTCGGCCTGATCCGCGACGCGGCGAGTCCGAACGGCGTGAAGATCTACGGCGCGGGCATTGTGTCGAGCAAAGGCGAGACGCTCTACAGTCAGCAAAGCGCGGCGCCGAACCGGCTTGGCTTCGACCTCGAGCGCGTGATGCGCACGCGCTACCGCATCGATACGTTCCAGAAAACCTACTTCGTGATCGACGACTTCGCGCAATTGTTCGGCGTCGCGCAAACCGATTTCGCGCCGCTGCTCGCGAAGCTGGCTGCAGAACCGGCATTCGCGGCTGGCAACGTGCTCGAGCACGATCACGTCATCACGCGCGGCTCGCAGGAAAGCTGGCAAACCGACGGCGACATCTGAAACACAGCCTGAACTGAGCAGGGCGGCTGCAGGCTGACGGCATCCGTGAAAAAATAGCGGGTGCGCACGCCCACTGGCGCGCCTGTTCAGATTAACGAGGTAGCACCATGATTCATAAACTGACTTCCGAAGAACGCGCTACGCAGATTGCGGAACTGAACGGCTGGCAAGCCTTAGCGGGACGCGACGCAATCCAGCGCCACTTCACGTTCGCCGACTTCAACGAAGCATTTGGCTTCATGACACGCGTGGCGATCAAGGCGCAGGAGATGGACCACCACCCGGAATGGTTCAACGTGTATAGCAAGGTGGAAATCACACTGTCAACACACGAGGCCAATGGCTTGACTGAACGGGACATCAAATTGGCCCAATTTATCGACAGTATTACTGCTTAATACAGGCGATCAGGTGCCTCGAAGCACGCTGCATCGAACAATCTGGTGGTAATGAAAGGGCATTGCAGGCAATCTGGCGCTCAAACCTTCAGTTCTACAGGCTATTATTAAGGCGCACGTAAGAATCCCACGCTTGCCTGGCAATCCCGTCTAAACGATCCGGTGATAGCGTGTGCTGACGCTGTACAATCATCAGCGCATACGGCTTGGAGAGCGCGCTTGCCTCCTTGCACAGAACGAGTTCGTCGCCGCTTGAAGGTGAGCGGGCGCGCCAGAAGTTGATCGCGGCTTCCAGTTCGTGAATCGTTATCTCGGACATGACTTCGTGATCGCTCGGTGGCCGCTTTATGGCTACTTCATGGCTGCTCGATAGCTGCTCCGTGGCCGCTTCGTGCCAGTTCGGCACGGCCACGCCGCACGTTACCTGTGCAGCAGGCGCCCCGGCGAACCGCTTGCCCAAACGCCTAAAACCATTGTACTTGAGCGAAATCCATGCGACTCCTTCTGATCGAAGATGACCGCCCCATCGCACGCGGCATCCAAAGCAGTCTCGAACAAGCCGGCTTTACCGTCGACATGGTCCATGACGGCATTTTCGCCGAACAGGCCCTTACCCAAAACCGCCATGAGCTGGTGATCCTCGATCTGGGCCTGCCCGGTATCGACGGCATGACGCTGCTTGCGCGCTTCCGTCAGAGCAATCGTCATACGCCGGTGATCATCCTCACCGCGCGCGACGAGTTGAACGACCGTGTGCAAGGCCTGAATTCGGGCGCGGACGACTACATGCTGAAGCCGTTCGAACCCACCGAACTCGAAGCGCGCATCCGCGCCGTGATGCGCCGCAGCGGCCCGCACGGCGATATGCCGCGTCCGGAAGTGTCGCTGGGTGGTGTGCGTCTGTCGGGCGTCGATCGCCGCATTTTCAACGACGACAAGCCGCTCGAACTGTCGCCGCGCGAATTCGCGGTGCTCGAAATGCTGCTGTTGCGCCACGGCCGCGTAGTCAGCAAGGCCCAGCTGCAAGACCATCTGACGCACTTCGGCGGCGATCTCGGCGATACCGCGATCGAAGTCTATGTGCACCGGGTGCGCAAAAAGCTCGAAAACTGCCGTGTCGAAATCGTCACGGTGCGCGGCTTCGGTTACCTGTTGCAGGAAATCCGCCAGGCCGCATAATCGTCGCAAGGGCCGCAATCTGTATTGCGGCCTGACAGCGCCGGGCCGGCGCCGCGCACTCGGTGCGCAATTCGCCGGCATCCGGCGAATTTTCACGGCACTACGGTGCTTTATGCCGTTGCCTTTTTCCCGTGCGTTCGATCATGCCCCAGCCGGCCGCCAATAGTCTGCGCCGCACGCTGCTGCGGCGCCTCGCTGCCCCCCTTTCGCTGCTCGCACTCATGAGCGGCCTGATCGCTTACTGGCTGGCTTGGCAGTACACGCAGCACGTGGTCGACCGGTCGCTCGCCGATCTCGCCACCGCGATCTCCAAACAGATCCAGATTGCGGGGCCGAATGCGCGCCTCACGGTGCCGCCGCTCGCGCAGGCCATGTTCTCCGATCCAGTCGAGCACCTCGTCTATCGAATCAGCAATGGCGAAACCGAAATCGCCGGCGACCACAACCTGCCGCTGCAAGGCACCAGCGTACGGCGTATGCACTATGCGTACGTCTTCGAAGCGCAACACGAAGGTGTGACGGTACGCGTGGCACAGGTGCGCGTCGATCAGCCGACCGGTAATCCGATCGTCGTCGAAGTGGGTCAGCCGGTACATCACCGTTTTCGTATCGCCGCCGAGTTTCTGGTGGCTATCATGATGCCGCTGCTGCTGCTGCTGCTTGCGGGCTGGGTGATCGTGTGGCGCGTGGTCAACCAGCAGCTCAATCCGCTGACCGATCTCGCGGACTCGCTGAACCGGCAAACCCACACGTCGCTCGAACCGGTGGACGAAACCTATGTGCCGGTTGAAATCCGGCCACTCACCGGCGCGCTGAACGCGCTGCTCGGTCGCCTGAAAACCGCCCTCGACGGCCAGCGCAAATTTATCGCTGACGCCGCGCATCAGCTGCGCACCCCGCTCACCGCCGTCAAACTGCATGCGGAACAGGCAGCGGTCGCGCGTGACCCGCAGCAGACCCTTGCCGCGGTCCGTGAACTGCGCGCAGCCGCCGATCGTGCTGTGCGGCTGTCTAACCAGTTGCTTTCGCTTGCGCGCGCGGAGCCGGGCGAACAGGCAGCACGTTTCGTCAACGTGGATATGGCTGCACTCGCTTTCGATACGGGGGCGGAATGGGTGCCGCGCGCGTTGACTTTCCACGTCGACCTCGGCTTCCAACGCCTCGACGACCCCGCCAACGATCACCCGCTGATGGCACGCGGCAATCCGGTGCTGCTGCACGAAGTGATCGCCAATCTGCTGGATAACGCGCTCAAGTACGTGCCGCCATCACGCCTCGATGGCGGTCGCATCACCGTGACGGTGTCGCAAACCGTGATCGACGATCTGCGCATGGCCGAAATCATCGTCGAAGACAATGGGCCGGGCGTGCCGCCAACGCAGCAAGCCGATCTGTTCAAACGGTTCTTCCGCGGGGACGGTCAGAGCGACGCCGGTGTGGATAGCGGCGCCGGTCTTGGTCTTGCGATCGTTCACGACATCATGGTGCTGCATCACGGCAGCGTGCATTATGAAGATGCGCCGGAAGGCGGTGCGCGCTTCATCGTGCGTATTCCGCTTGTGCCGAGCAGCGTTCAGTATGACGTCGATCCCGAGGTGCTGCGCCCGGCAAAAAAATCGGCGCACTCGGCGCCGATCGATATGTGACTCTGTGGTGGGTTAATGCACTGCCACGGGCTGCCTTGAGTTCGCTTACGTTCAACTCAGGCAGCCTGTTTCATTTCTTCTTTGGCTTTTTCGCCTTCTTTACCGTCTTGTCGGACCTGGAAGCGCCCTTCTCTTTCTCCGGCGGAGCCAGCATCGTGCCGCGGCACTTGCGCGCGCCGCAACGGCATTCGTATTCCTTCTTGAGCTTCTTGGTCTGGCGCTCGTCGATGACGAGGCCATAGTCGTAAAAGACTTCCTCACCCTCGGCGATATCGCGCAGCGCGTGCACGTACACATGGCCGTCGATCTCTTCGGCTTCGCAGTTCGGCGCGCATGAATGGTTGATCCAGCGCGCGCTGTTGCCATCCACTTTGCCGTCGATCACCTTGCCGCTGTCGAGCGCGAAATAGAACGTGTGATTCGGTTCGTCCGGATTATGCGGATGACGACGCAACGCTTCTTTCCAGGAGATCCGCTCACCCTTGTATTCGATCAGCCGCTCGCCGGCCGCAATCGGCTCGATGGCAAACACGCCTTTGCCGTGCACACCCGAACGGCGCACGGCGATCCTGCGTGAACTCATTGAATGAATCCTTGTGAAGAACTGGGGGTGAAGATCCGTCAGCCGCCAGAAATGCCCGCACGTAACGCGCTGCTTTTTCTGACGCGGATAGCAAACGCGGCGCCTTGCGAGCGCCGCGTCGACTTGCGACGCTCATGCGCCACATCCGGCATCCTACACGCTCAAGACGGCTTCGTTCAACCGTCAAAAAGACGTGCGCGCACAGGGCCCACTGCCAAGTTCACCGTTGTCCGAACGAAATCTCGCCGAACAGGGCCTTTTGCTCGCGCGGTTGTGAACGCCAGTACTGCGGCGGCGCTTCGACCGTCGCGCCGAGTTGCGCCGCTGCATGCCACGGCCAACGCGGGTTGTACAGCAGCGCGCGGGCCAGCGCGATCAGATCGGCATCTCCCGCTTCGATGAGTTGTTCGGCATGCAGCGGATCGGTAATCAGGCCCACGCCGATGGTAACCAAGCCGGTTGCCTGTTTGACGGCCCTCGCGAACGGGATCTGGTAGCCCGGCTCAAGCGGAATCCTCTGCAACGGCGAGACACCGCCGGACGACACGTCGATCCAGTCGCAGCCGCGCTTTTTCAACTCCTGTGCGAACGTGATCGTGTCCTCGAGCGTCCAGCCTCCTTCGACCCAGTCGGTCGCCGAAACGCGCACGCCAACCGGCTTGTCGGCGGGAAACGCCGCGCGCACGATGTCGAAGATTTCGAGCGGAAAGCGCATGCGGTTTTCGAGCGAACCGCCGTAGTCGTCGCTGCGTTGATTGGCAATCGGCGACAGGAACTGGTGCAGCAGATAACCGTGCGCGGCGTGCACTTCCAGTGCATCGATACCGAGGCGCGCGGCGCGACGCGCGGAAGCCGCGAACGCTTCGCGAATCCGGTTCAGTGCGGGTGTATCGAGAGCCAAAGGCGGCTCTTCACCCCCTTTATGCGGCAACGCCGACGGCGCATGCGGCAGCCAGCCGCCTTGCGAAACTGGAATTAGTTGACCGCCTTCCCAAGGTGCCTGACTCGACGCCTTGCGCCCTGCATGTGACAACTGCATCGCCACACGAATGTGCGAATGCTTGCGAATCGCGGCCAGGACCGGCTCGAGTGCCGCTTCGGTGGCGTCATCCCACAGTCCGAGATCGCCCGGCGTGATGCGGCCATCCGGTTCGACAGAGGTCGCCTCGATGCACAACATGCCGGCGCCGGATAACGCGAGACTGCCGAGATGGATCATGTGCCACGCTGTAGCCTCGCCACGTTCGGCGGAGTACTGGCACATCGGGGACACGACGATACGGTTGGGAAGCGTCACGCTACGCAGCGTGAGCGGGGAAAAAAGCGCGCTCATGGATTACGCCCAGTAAAAACCCGAGAGCGAACGAGCATAGCACCGCGGGTGATTGTCTGCAGGCGCGCTCAGATCAAGGTTTCGGCTCGATCTGAGCGAGCCACTCGCCGAACATCCGGCGCGCGGCGGCTTCCAGCACCGGGCCGAACTGCGCGGTCTCGGCCCGCAACCGGCGCGCATCGATACCGTGGCTGGCAATCTCACCAGCGTTGCCAATCAGCCAGGGTTCGAAACGGTCAGCGCGAATCTCCGGATGACATTGCAGACCCAGCACATGATCGCCCCAGGCAAACGCCTGGTTTTCGCACGCAGCGGTCGAGGCGAGACGTGTGGCATTGTCGGGCAGATCAAAGGTGTCGCCATGCCAATGCAGCATCGACGTGTGCGCGCCGTCCAGATGGCGCACTGGCGAAGCACGGCCCGCATCGGTGAGCGTAAGCGGTGTCCAGCCGAGTTCGGTATGGCCTGAGGGATAAACCCGAGCACCGAGCGCACGCGCGATCAATTGCGCGCCGAGACAGATGCCGAGCGTCGGCAAACCAGCAGCGATACGCTTTTCGATCATTGACAGCAACGGAACGAGCGTCGGGTAAAGCGCGTCGTCGGTTGCACTGATCGGGCCGCCGAGTACGACCATGAGCGATGCGGCAACCGGGTCCGGCGCTTCGATCCGGGCAAAGCCGACATCGAGATAACGCACCGGGCGACCCCGTTCGCCAAGCTCCAGTTCAAGACTGCCCAGATCCTCGAAGTGCACATGGCGAATGGCCAGAACTTCGTGATTCATCAGCCTGTCCCACCTTCAGGTTGACTAAAGACTTGCCGCTACGCGGCGCGAACCGGCCAGCAGACGGCAATCGCCGCCCGCCGGAACACGGCATGGCAGTGTAGCGGATTGTCCCTGGAGAAGCCGCCTTATTGGGCGAAGATCTTCCAGGTCTTCTTTTGGGTGGCGACATCAGCCGCTTCGTACACCGAGCAATCGAGACGCAAATCCGTGTCCGACATCTTCATGTCGAGCAGCCCGCAGTGATGCGGCGTCTTCTTCGGATTCTTGCTCGGCTCGAAGTGCGTACAGCTCAGGCACATGCGGTGCGGCGGAATCGTGCCTTGCGCTTCCAGCTGGTGGATGGTCTTGAGCAACGTGCGATAGAACAGCGCCTGCTCTTCGTCGCGCAGCGTGCCAACCGCTTTAGCCAGGAAGTCCGGCCATTGCGCAGCGCGCTTCGCGGCGGTTCGGCCACGCGCCGTCAGACGGACGGCGAGGGCACGGCCGTCGTCAAGGGCACGGCGTTTTTCGACCAGACCCTTGGTCTCGAGCGTGCTCACGGCATCGCTGGTGGTCGCGGCGGTCAGAGCCGTTTCACGGGCAATTTCGCCGAGCCGCATCGGGCCTTTGCGCTGCATCAGCAAGACGAGAATTTCGCCCTGGGTCGGCGTCAGGCCTGCGCCTTCCGCCCATTCCCAAGCCTGGCTCCGCATGGCCGTGCTCAATCGCAATAGGCTGTGGGTCACTCGCCCGGATGCCTGTTCTCCGTATACGCCTTCGCTCATAATCTTCGTTTGGTTTATTAAAGCTTGCGTGCGATGCCGGCAAACGCTGCCGAACACGCCCGTAGCCTGTGTGGGGTAGCCTCGCCCAAAAGCAGACGAGACGGAATCTACTATCTCAAAAATTTACCGCCTTGCAAGCCAAAGCGGCTAAAACGACATTCTATGCGAGAGCGGCGAATCGTACAGCTAAGTTATCCAACGCAACCTGTGGATAACCATGGGAAAACACAGGGGATGGCATGTGTGTCGATTCTTGATAAGCAATCCGACCGCCCCCGTCTTACAGAAGTTGTCCTCGTTTCCCGGTACCAATGCACCTCTGACCAGTCTAGTTATAGTTTACGTAGAACTTTGACTTTGCAGGGAATTATTCAGTTGTCCACAGGCAGATGCAATGCTTGTTAACTACTACTACGTTTGTATACGTAAACTTTAGAAAAACCTAAAGCCTCCCGAGCTGGAAATTATTTACGAAAAAAAACCCGCACGAAGCGGGTCTTCCTTACGGTTTGAGGTAAGCAATCCTGTACCTGGCTAGGCTCGCCACTGCAGACACTGCTGCCTTACGGCTTCGTGCAAGGACTTTTCCCGCTCGAAGACGCCACGCAACCACGTCGCATCATTGACCTGACCGCGCGCAATCGCACCGATTTCGGCGAGTGCGTTGCCCGAACCCAATGCTTCGGCGTGCGGCGCAATCAGATCCAGCGTTTCGAGGATATCTTCGGAAATCGTCTTGCGTTCGCTCGTTTGCGGATTGATACAGTTGCCGGCCAGACCGAACCGGCATGCCTCGAAACGGTTGAACGTGTAGACGAGGTAATCGTCTTCTTTCGGCGTGATCGGCTTATCGAGCAAAAGATGCCGTGCAAGCGTCTGGATGTAGCAGGCGATCGCCGCGGCCCGATCCACCGACATCGGCGTATCCATCACGCGTACTTCGATCGTGCCGAAACCCGGCTTCGGCCGGATGTCCCAGTAAAAATCCTTCATGCTGTTGACCACGCCTGTGTGAACCATTTTCGAGAAATATTCTTCGAAGCTGTCCCACGTCAACACAAAAGGCGCACGGCCCGACAGCGGAAATGCGAACACGGAATTCAGTCGTGCAGAATGAAAACCGGTATCGACGCCCTGCACGAACGGCGATGAAGCGGACAAGGCGATGAAATGCGGAATGAAGCGCGACATTGAATGCAGCAGATACAGCGCGCTGTTCGGATTCGGACAGCCAATGTGCACGTGCTGGCCGAACACCGTGAATTGCTTGGCGAGGTAGCCGTACAACTCGGAAAGATATTGAAAGCGTGGCGTATCGACGATCTGCCGTTCGCTCCATTGCTGGAACGCGTGCGTGCCGCCACCGCACAAGCCGACATTCAGGTGGTCGGCAGCGGAAACCAGCGTGTCGCGGATCTTGCGCAAATCGGTGACAGCCTGTTCATGTGTCGTGCAGATACCGGTCGACAACTCGATCATGCTTTCGGTGATTTCCGGCGTAATGTTGCCGGGGATTTTTTCATCCTTGATAAGACGCATCAGATCCGAGCCGGCTTTGGTCAGATCATAGTCGTGCGTATTGACGATCTGCATTTCGAGTTCGACACCGAAAGTGAACGGTTTCGAATCGATGAAGGGTTCGAGTGACATGGCGTCCCCTAGGTCAGGACGGCCGGGTATTTGTCACATGCCCGGCCGTTTTTGAAGCGAATAAATTGGATAAAGCGCGTACAGCGTCGAGAAGCGGCGTGTGCTTTACTCTTCGCGCCGCTCACCCACCAGCGCAAGGCTGCGATACACGAGCCATGGCCCGAGAATCTGCAGCACGAAAATCGAGCACATCACGATAGCCCGCAGTTGCGGGTCGAAATTCGGATAGAGGTTGTACGTATCGTCGACGAGCAGGTACGCAAGCGCCGACATGGGCGATAACGACAAACCCAACGCCATCCCCTGCTTCCAGTTCAAGCCGCTCGGTTTGGCGAAGGCCATCACGCCCACCAGTTTCGCAACCAGACGCGCAACAATCAGGCCCAGCGCCGCAACACCGCCGAGCGCGATATCTTTCCATTCGAACGAAGTCAGCGTCAGCACGAACAGAATCACGGTCAACAACCAGCCGGCCGTGCCGAAATGTTCCGGCCACAACTGCGGACGCGCTTCAAGATTCTTCACGATGATGCCTGCGGCCAGCAACGCAAGAATCGTGGAAAGCTTGAACAGATGCGCCACCGCAATCGCCAGCAGCACGAGGCCGAATAGCGCGACGAAAGAATGCTCGTCCTGCATGTTCAGACGGCGATAAAAAAACGTGCACGTGCGCGCCAGCAGATAAGCCAGCACGAGCGAGCCGACCAGCAGATACAGCGGCTGCAGAATCGTGGCATACACGTTGCCGTAGACCTCCTGATGCAACCAGCTCGATACCAGCTTTTCGATCACCACCGCATACATGCTGTTCAACGCGGTAAGGGTCAACAAACGTTGGGTGACCTGACCTTCCGCGCGCAACTCGGTTTTGAGCTGGATCACCATCGCCGGCGAAGTCGCCATGGCAATCGCGGCAAGCACGGTCGCCACCATCAGCGGCACTTTCAGGAACAACAAAACCGGCAAAACCAGCGCGAACGTCAGCGTGGCTTCGGCAACGCTCGACAGAATCAGCCAGGGATTGCGGCGAATCCAGCGCAAATCGAGTCGGCTGCCAAGCTCGAATAACAACAAACCGAGCGCCACATCGAGCAACGGCCGTGCGGCGCTTGCAGAATCCGCGTCAATCACGCCGAAACCGGCGGCGCCTGCTATCAGGCCGATGACCGCATACCCGGAGATGCGCGGCAAACGCCATGCGCGATAGCAAAGTTCACCGCACAGACCCGCGGCGAGCAATGCAAGACCAGCCCAAAAAATGGCGTCGGGTGTGAGGGGCCAGGCTGGAAAAAATGAAAACGCCGATTTCATCGTGATGGGTTCTCCTTTGCAGCAACGGCAGACGACACGAACCGGCGCAAATACCGGCGAGCGGGTGGGCGCATGAGGCGCTCACTGTCGCGATCGTTTCGCGTGACCAGCGTTGCGAGTTTTCAACGATCGGATGATCTGAATGCGCCGCAGCCGCAGGGAGCGCGGCGCATTCCGGGGTGCGGCCGCAGCATCCGGCCCGGTGAAAGAACGCCGTCGACTTTGAATCAGATTCTGATTGAGCGGCACCGTTCCGTTGCAGCGTGTGCCGCCAGAGGCGAGGCACGACGCGGAAAAGAACGGCGATTGTGCCATAGCTTTTTCAGACTTGACCGAAAAGACAGGAACATGCAGGCAAAACGGTAAAAACGTACGTTATCTACTAGACATGAGGAAAAAGCGACCGTTTGAAAGCCGAATCTGGCGCTCATAGCGTACAGATTCAACGTTGCAGATGTTTTTTTCAGAGCGTCGCTGGTGGTGTTTTTCCATCGATTGCCGGCGGTTCTGGTTCGACGATCTCGCTCGATCTCAGGATGGCTCTTCTGTTTACAGGTTTACCGTATGTATACGTAGTAACAGTTAACAAGGTGCCTCGATTTCTGTGGATAACCTTGGTTTACCGAATCAATTCATTGGCTTGCCGCTCGTATAACAGGATGCACAGTGTGTGCGGCAGTGACGGGTATACAAGGGTAACTTTTCGCGATTTTCGACGGCAGCCAAGTTACCCCGTTTACGTCCACAACGGTTCCACATGAGTTGCGCCGGTAAACGGCGCGGTTATCCACAAGCTTCAGTGGATAACTTTTCTTGTCGCCGATGTTCAGCGGGTGCGGTTAACGCACCGTGCCCTGGCGTAGCGCGCGTAAGAGGAAGCGCGCAGGATCGATGTCTTCGGCCAACTCCCGTTCGAGCGGCCATGGCTCGCCTTCGATTTGCGAGGCAATCAACTCGGCGCCTAACGCCGCCCAGACCAGACCGCGAGACCCGTAAGCGAATGCGCTGTACAAGCCGTCGACGCGCGGCAAATCGAGCGGCCATGCGCCACGCAGACGCTCGGCGTCGCGCGCTGAGGCGGCTTCGTCGGCGACGTTGCCGATCATCGGCATGCGGTCGCTCGTGACACAGCGAAACGCAACGCGCCCGGCGAGTGCTGCCGCCTTTGACGGCTCGACGATGCCGTCAAAGGCCGGCAGCATCTGCGCGACACGCTCGAGGTTCTCCAGATGGCCATCAGGCCGCAGTGAGGAGTCAGGGTCGTCGAGTTCGTAGGTGGCGCCGGTGAGTGTGACGCCGTCGGCTAGCGGGACAGCGTAGCCTTCGCCGATCACCGGCACTCCAAGCGAAGGTACCGTGCCCGGTGGCAGCAAGGTCAACTGGCCGCGGATGCTGCGGGTCGGTGCGTGTTGCAAACCGGCGATGCGCGCGGCGTCGTGTGCGCTTGCGACAATGACCACCGGCGCGCGCGCGATGGCCTGCCCTGCTGCATCGAAGACGATCCATTGATTGCCGGATCGCTCGAGGCGCGCCACGTCCACACCAAAGCGGCGTTCGAGCAGATCGCCTGCCGCTGCGCACTGCGCGGCGCAAAGCGATGCCGGGTCGATCCAGCCACCATGAGGAAAGAGCCAGCCGCTTCGCGCGAGCGGCATACCGGCAAGGCCTTGCGCTTCGCTCAGCGATACGGGCGTCACGTATTCAGACGGGTAACCGAACGTCGCGATTGCCTGACTCATCGAGCGTGCTTCGTCGTCGTCCGCGGCGATCTGCAGCAGTCCCGGAGCGCCGCGCAATGGACAGTGGCCAAGCCGTTCGAGCGCTGCCCAGCGTCTCAGCGTGTAGAAAAAGCCCGCACGCGTGACGCGCGAAGCGACGCTGTCGTCGCGCGAGATCATTGGATGGAATACGCCGGCCGGATTGCCCGAGGCGTCCTGCGCGACCGACGCATGGCGCTCCAGCGAGGTGACGCGCCAGCCCCGTGCAGCCAGGCGCTCGATCATGGCGCAGCCGGCAAGACCGGCGCCGATCACGATGGCGTGCCGCTCGTCGACCTCCAGCGGCGCTGGCGGCTCATAGCGGCGCACACGCCAGCGCGGCGCGAAGTGGCCGACCAGCATCGCCCGTTTCCAGCCGAAGCCGTCGACCTTGCGGTACTCGAAACCACATTGCGTCAATGCACGTTTGATGTCGCCGGCGCTGGTGTAGGTAGAGAATGTGGCGCCTTCGCCGGCCATCCGCGCGAGCGCCTTGAAGATCGCAGGCGTCCAGATCTCGGGGTTTTTGGCCGGCGCGAAGCCGTCCAGGTAGAACGCATCAGCGCGCAGTCGCAGGTTTGGCAAGGTTTCCCCTGCGTCGCCGAACACGAGCGTCAGGACGATCCGGCCGCCTTCGAATTCCAGCCGATGGCTGCCGGGCACGAGCATCGGCCATGCGTCGGCCAGCGTTTGCGCGAGCGTGGCAATCGCCGGATCGGAGATCGTCGCGGCATATACGCTTTGCAAATCGGCTTGAGTAAAGGGATGTTTCTCGGTCGAGACGAAGTGCAGCCGCTCGCAGCGCGCGGGATCGTCACGCCAGGCAGCCCAGGTCATCAGGAAGTTGATGCCCATGCCAAAACCGGTTTCGAGCACGGTGAAAATGCGGCGGCCCTGCCATCGGTCCGGTAGCGCATTGCCGCGCAGGAAGACGTATTGGGCCTGCTCGAGACTACCGACAGCACTGTGATAGATGTCGTCGTAGAGCGGCGAAAAAGGTGTGCCGTTGTCGCGAAACGCGAGGACGGCGGGGATCAGCGGATCGGTCATGCGCGACGGAAAATGACGCTCGAAAGAGCGGGTCAGACGTTACCACCAGCGCGCGCAGCTCGCCGGGCGGCGAAAAAGACGCTCAGAACGTTGGCAAAAACCAACGCTAAGCCCCGTCCATACTGGGTTTGAGCCTCCAATTGAGGCTCGCGAAGCGAAAAAAGAAGGGTTTCCCCTCGATATCGGCCCCAGAACCGCTTAATTTCTTCGAAACCCTTATCCTGATTGGGTTTGCGCTGCGCTATCATAGCAAGCGCCGCGAAGGGAGCGGCAGCACGGCCGACGGGTAGTCAAATCGCCCGGCGCTATTGTCCGGAGGGGATCCGGACCGCAGCTGCTCGACGGTGTGACCCGCGCACGTATAATCGGCGCGTTCGCGCTGTTCGTGTCAACCTAAACTCAGAAAGGAACCTTAATGAACAAACAGGAACTGATCGACGCCGTCGCAGGACAGACCGGCGCCAGCAAGGCTCAAACCGGTGAGACGCTGGACACGTTGCTTGAAGTGATCAAGAAGTCTGTGTCGAAGGGTGACGCGGTCCAGTTGATCGGCTTCGGCAGCTTCGGTTCGGGCAAGCGCGCAGCACGTACGGGTCGTAACCCCAAGACCGGCGAAACTATCAAGATCCCGGCCGCCAAGACCGTCAAGTTCACGGCTGGCAAGGCGTTCAAGGACGCCGTCAACAAGCGCTAAGCAGATTACTGCCTGGCAGTTGACACCCGCCAATGGCGGGTTTTTTTTCGCCTGCGATTTTGTGTTTGAGCCGCGACCGCAACAGGCGTCGCGGCCAAACATTCAGCATCAGGGCAAGGGCTGCCTAGTCGTGGCGATGCACGATTTCGCCGTGACCATGGCCGTCGTGATCGTGATCGTGGTCATGATCATCTTCGTCGAAGTCCCATGCCGGGAACGGATCGACGAATTGTTGCCACGCTTGCGATCCCGCCGCGTATTCCTCGTCGGTCACAAGGCACGCGTCGAACTTCGCTTTCCAGACAGCCGGGTCGATGCCGACGCCGATCATCACCAGTTCCTGGCGACGATCGCCGATGCTCAGGTCGTCCGGATCGCCGTGCCAGTCGGCGGCAATTTCGGCGGCCAGCTCGTCATCGCCGTCCGGCCATTTGCTGCGATCCTGAGCGGCCCACCACATGCCCGCCGGACCATGCCGGCACGCGCCACCCGCCTGCGACAGCGAACCGGCAATGTCGTTGCGCGTGGCGAGCCAGAAGAAGCCCTTGCTGCGCAAGACGCCCTTCCACTCCTCGTGCAGCAATGCCCACAGGCGCTCCGGGTGAAACGGCCGCCGCGCGCGGTAAATGAAATTGCCGATGCCGAATTCGTCCGCTTCACCATGATGAGCATGGCCGTGCTCATGGTCATGCTCGTGCTCGTGATTGAGCGACGCCAGCCAGCCTGGCGCGCTCGATGCCTCGTCGAAATCGAAGCGCCCGGTGTTCAGCACTTCGGCAAGCGGCACCTCACCGAAACGGCTCACCACCTGCACTGCGCGCGGATTGATGCGGGCAAGGATGCGCTGCAAACGCGTGAGTTCATCCGCGCTTACCAGATCGGCCTTGTTCACCACCAGTACATCGCAGAATTCAATCTGCTCGATCAGCAATTCGACCAGCGTCCGGTCGTCCTCTTCGGTCGCGGCGATGCCCCGTTCGGCGAGCGCATCCGCTGAACCGTAGTCGCGCAGGAAGTTGAACGCATCGACCACGGTCACCATCGTATCGAGCTGTGCGACATCGGACAGCGACACGCCGTCGTCGTCAACGAAGGTGAAGGTTTCGGCAATCGGCATCGGCTCGGCTACGCCGGTCGACTCGATCAGGATTGCATCGAAGCGTTTTTCGCCGGCCAGCCGCCTGATCTCGACCAGCAAGTCGTCGCGCAACGTGCAGCAGATGCAGCCGTTCGACAGTTCGACGAGCTGTTCTTCGACATGCGAAAGCGCAGCGGCGTCGCGCACGAGCGTTGCGTCGATATTGACGGCGGCCAGATCGTTGACGATCACGGCGACGCGCAAACCGGCGCGATTCGCGAGGATGTGGTTCAGGAGCGTGGTCTTGCCGGCGCCCAGAAAACCGGAGAGCACGGTGACTGGCAATAGCGGCTGGTTCATCGCAGTACGGAAAGACAAGAGGATTGGAAGGCGTGCCGGGCTCGGGTCGCATGACTCCGGGACCGGAAGATGGCCGAACAGCGACGGCAGCACGAAGCCGCATTGTGCATCAAACGGGGCGTAACCGCGTGACGGGCCGGATCAGAATGCCTGAGCAGCCACGCTGACAAGCACCGGCCGGAAAGCCGCACCGGCATGAGCGCCAGCAAAAGTGCCTGACAACGAATCGACGAAAGGACCCACGACGATACCGCTCAGTGTGCAGCCGGCATCAGGTTCCACTTGCGCAGGATCGCGGCGATCTGCTGTGCATATTTATCACGCAGTGCCGGCGTCTCGGAGTGATACGCGCCGACCGCCTGCCAGGTATTGCCGTACTTGTTCATCTGGCGGCGCAGATGCCATGCCGCTATATAAACGTTTTTGCAAGGCTCCATCAGCGTGCCTTGCGAGATGCCGTACTGGGCGAGCGTCGGCAGATGAATCGAGTTGATCTGCATAACGCCGTAGTCGGTCGAGCCGTTGGCGTTCTTATGCAGCGCGTCCGGCCGATTGTGTGACTCCTGCCACGCAATAGCACGCAAAATCAAGGGGTTGACCTTCTGATACCCTGCGGCCGCGTCAAAACAATCGGCGCGCGCGGACCCTGCTGCGATCAGCACGGCAAGTCCTGCGGCGATGGTGACGAAGGTTCGTTTCATCAGTCAAGATGACTAAACAAATCACAAGGGTAAGGTTCGGTAAGGCAATGCATCGGCCATACTTCAGCCGCTGGAAGCCGCTGAGGCTCACTGGCCGGGCCTTCGTCGGACATCGGGGAAAACCCGTGTCGGCAAGTCGCAACCAGTACCTCGAACGGCTCGTATCATACCGGCAGACTTAGACGCGTCAAGTTGGCTAACCGACATAATCAAGCGTAAAACCAAGGACTTCTGCGGTTTGGCGCATGGAAGCTCATTTGCTTTCAATTGCTTGACGGTTCGAAACGGTATTTAGAGTAATCGCACGGGCCGTTTGTTTTGTGACAAATCCGACATGAAAAACTGTTACTGTTCATTTTTTTCGGACATTGGATGTCCGGCATCCGGGCCGTTGATCGCCTGTGACGCCGGCTGGCAGACCGATAGGGCGGCGGCCTGCTCAAATGTTCGCACTGCATGACCGTCGACGGCTACGGCCGTTGGCATCGATCCCACATTCCATGAGAAGAAATCGTATGGCATTGCGTCGCGTCGCAACGGCGCTGCTGGTGGCTGGATTGATCACCGCGCAGACAGCACAGGCACAGGTGACACTCAACTTCGTGAACGCCGATATCGACCAGGTGGCCAAGGCGATCGGCGCGGCAACCGGCAAAACGATCATCGTCGACCCGCGCGTGAAGGGTCAACTGAACCTCGTTTCGGAAAATTCGGTGCCCGAAGACCAGGCGCTCAAGACCTTGCAATCCGCTTTGCGGATGCAGGGTTTCGCGCTGGTTCAGGATCACGGCGTCCTGAAGGTCGTGCCCGAGGCTGACGCCAAGCTGCAAGGTGTGCCGACCTACGTCGGCAATACACCGGTTGCACGAGGCGATCAGGTCATCACGCAGGTGTTCGTGCTGAAGAACGAATCGGCCAACAACCTGTTGCCGGTGTTGCGTCCGTTGATCTCGCCGAACAATACCGTGGCGGCCTACCCGGCCAACAATTCGATTGTCGTGACCGATTACGCCGACAACGTGCGGCGTATCGCGCAGATCATCGCGGGTGTCGATACGGCGGCGGGCCAGTCGGTTTCGGTGGTGCAGTTGAAGAACGCCAACGCGATCGACATCGCCACGCAGTTGACCAAGATGCTCGACCCCGGCGCGATCGGCAGCACCGACGCGACGCTCAAGGTGTCGATCACGGCCGACCCGCGTACCAACTCCCTGCTGATCCGCGCGTCGAACGGCGGACGTCTCGCGGCGGCGAAGCAACTGGCGAAGGAACTTGATACGCCGACCACCATGCCTGGCAACATGCACGTCGTGGCGCTGCGCAACGCGGACGCGACGAAGCTCGCGAAGACCTTGCGCGGGATGCTCGGCAAAGCCGGCGACACCGGCTCGTCGGGCGGCTCGAACGAAGCGAATTCGTTTAACCAGAACGGCGGCGGTGGGTTGGGCGGCAATTCGACAGGCACCTCGGGCACGCCGCCGTTGCCGTCGGGCGGACTCAACGGTAGTTCGGGGGCGTCGCCGTTGGGCGGTAGCGGGGGAGGCTACGGCTCGAACGGCGGTGCCGGTTCCAGCGGCCTGCTAGGCGGCGACAAGGACAAGAGCGACGACAATCAGCCAGGCGGCATGATCCAGGCGGACTCAGCAACCAATTCGCTGATCATCACCGCGGCCGAGCCGGTATACCGCAACCTGCGGGCGGTGATCGACCAGCTCGACGCGCGGCGCGCGCAGGTCTATATCGAGGCGCTGATCGTCGAGCTGAACTCGAACACCAATGCCAACCTCGGCATTCAATGGCAGGTCGCGAACAATTCACTGTTTGCCGGCACCAACCTGTCGACCGGCAACAGCAACAGCATTATCAATCTGACGGCCGCCGCCGCGGCTGGCGCGGCCACCGGCGGTCTCGCCGGGGCGCTCGGCAGCGCGAGCGGGGGGCTCCAACAGGGGCTCAACGTCGGTTGGGTGCACAACATTTTCGGTGTGCAGGGACTCGGCGCGCTGCTGCAGGCGCTGTCGCAGACCGCTGACGCGAACGTGCTGTCGACGCCTAACCTCATTACGCTCGACAACGAGGAAGCCAAGATTGTCGTGGGTACGAACGTGCCGATCCAGACGGGTTCGTATTCGAATCTCACGAGCAGCACCGCGACCTCGGCATTCAATACCTACGACCGCGTCGACGTCGGTCTGACGCTGCACGTCAAGCCGCAGATCACCGACGGCGGGATTCTCAAGCTGCAGCTCTACACGGAAGACTCGGCGATCGTGAACGGCACGACCAACGCGACGACCAATCCGGCCGGCCCCGAGTTCACCAAGCGTTCGATCCAGTCGACGGTACTGGCCGATAACGGCGAGATCATCGTGCTGGGTGGCCTGATGCAGGACAACTATCAGGTCAGTAACAGCAAGGTACCGTTGCTGGGCGATATTCCGTGGATCGGCCAGTTGTTCCGTTCGGAACAGAAGACCCGCAACAAGACTAACCTGATGGTGTTCCTGCGCCCCGTAATCATCACCGACCGCGCTACCGCGCAGGCCGTGACCTCGAACCGCTACGATTACATCCAGGGCGTACAGGGTGCCTACAAGTCGGACAATAACCTGATCAAGGACAACGACGATCCGGTGGTTCCGCCGATGCCGATCGGTCCGAGCCAGGGCGGTTCGCCCGCGATGAACCTGTTCGATCTCGACAGGATGCGTCGTCAGCAGCTAACGCCGCCGGCAGTTTCGGCGCCGGCGCCGGTCACGAATGGCGGGGCTGTGACGACGAATCCGGTCATAAATAATGGCGGAACCGTGCAGCAGACGTACCCGGCCACGAATGGCGCCGCTGTGCAGACGAACCCGGTAACGGTGACGCCTTCCACCGCGTCGCCCGGAGTGCAGCCGTGAGTACGCCGTCCACGCCGCCGTCAGCTTCCGCGTCGTCGGCAGCGGCGCGCGCCGCTGCATCGACGCAAGCCTCGGCAATGCCGCCCGCCGTCGTGGCGGAGCATGCCGAGCGCATTGCACCGTCAGGAGTCGCCGCGCGCCTCGTGCCCTACGGCTTTGCCCGCAGCGGCCAGATTCTGGTCGCGCATCAGCATGCTGACAGCCTCGAAATCTGGATCAGCGAGCGCACCAGTGATGCAGCGCTTGCCGAGGTCGCGCGTAACTT
Source organism: Paraburkholderia sp. D1E (assembly GCF_052682275.1). NCBI lineage: Bacteria > Pseudomonadati > Pseudomonadota > Betaproteobacteria > Burkholderiales > Burkholderiaceae > Paraburkholderia > Paraburkholderia sp. D1E. The sequence continues at coordinate 9,282,803 of NZ_JBQYMB010000001.1, read as the reverse complement.
TGGCGCGTTGTCCATTGTGCGTGTGCCGGCTGACGAACTTGCGCAGGCGATCAACCAGGCCTATGCACGCCAGGACGGCAGCGCGGCACAGGTGGTCGGCGAAGTGGAAGGCGAAGTCGACCTGTCGCGTTTGATGCAGGACATTCCCGAGGTCGAGGATCTGCTCGAGTCGGAAGACGACGCGCCGATCATCCGCATGATCAACGCGCTGCTCACGCAAGCCGCGCGCGAACAGGCTTCGGATATTCACATCGAGCCGTTCGAGACTTCGTCGGTGGTGCGCTTTCGGGTCGACGGCACGTTGCGCGATGTCGTGCGGCCGAAGAAAGCGTTGCATGGCGCGCTGATCTCGCGGATCAAGATCATGGCGCAGCTTGATATCGCCGAGAAGCGTTTGCCGCAGGACGGCCGTATCACGCTGCGCGTCGGCGGACGTCCGGTCGATGTGCGCGTTTCGACGCTGCCTACCGGTCACGGCGAACGCGCGGTGCTGCGTCTGCTGGAAAAGGACGCGTCGCGACTGAATCTTGAAGCCCTCGGCATGGCGGCGGATACGCTCGTCAAGTTCGACAAGCTGATCGGCAAGCCGCACGGCATTGTGCTGGTGACGGGCCCGACCGGTTCGGGTAAGACGACCACGCTGTATGCGTCGATGTCGCGGCTTGAGACCGCGACCACCAACATCATGACGGTCGAAGACCCGATCGAATACGACCTCTCGGGCATCGGCCAGACGCAGGTCAACGAGCGGATCGGTATGACCTTCGCGCGGGCGCTGCGCTCGATTCTGCGGCAGGACCCGGACGTCATCATGATCGGTGAAATCCGCGACCTGGAAACCGCGCAGATCGCGGTGCAGGCATCGCTGACAGGTCACCTTGTGCTGGCCACGTTGCACACGAACGACGCGGCATCCGCCGTGACGCGTTTGACCGACATGGGCGTCGAGCCGTATCTGCTGGCGTCGTCGCTGCTCGGCGTGCTGGCGCAGCGGCTGGTGCGGCGTTTGTGTTCGGTGTGCCGCGAAGAACGCGTCGAAGAAGACGGCAGCGTGCGCTGGCATCCGGTCGGTTGCGACAAGTGCGGGCAGTCCGGTTATGCAGGCCGGCGCGGCGTGTACGAACTGCTTTTGATCGACGACGAAATCCGCACGCTGGTTCACCGCAACGCAGCGGACGCCGAGATTCTCATCGCGGGCCGCGCACAAGGTATGCGTACGCTGCGCGAAGATGCGGACCGCTGGCTCGCGTCCGGGCTGACGTCGCTCGAAGAAGTGATCCGCGTGACGGGCGGAGCATAAGCGCATGCCGGCATTTCGTTTCGAAGCGATCGATGCAGCGGGCAAGGCGCAAAAAGGCGTGCTCGACGCGGACAGCGCGCGCGGCGCGCGGACCAATCTGCGTTCGCAAGGACTGACGCCGCTCGTCGTCGAACCGGCGGCGACGCGCACCCGTGGCGAGCGCAATCAGCGCCTGTCGATGGGACGGCGGTTATCGCAGCGCGAGCAGGCAATTCTCACGCGTCAACTGGCCAGTCTGCTGATCGCCGGTTTGCCACTCGACGAAGCACTTTCAGTGCTGACCGAGCAATCGGAGCGCGACTACATCCGCGAGCTGATGGCGTCGATTCGCGCTGAAGTGCTCGGCGGCCATTCGCTCGCGAATGCGCTGACGCAGCATCCAAAAGACTTCCCCGAGATCTATCGGGCGCTGGTCGCCGCCGGTGAACATACCGGCAAACTCGGTCTCGTGCTCTCGCGTCTGGCCGACTACATCGAGCAACGCAACGCGCTCAAGCAGAAGATCGTGCTTGCGTTCACGTACCCGGCGATCGTGACCCTTATCGCTTTCGGCATCGTCACGTTCCTGCTGAGCTACGTGGTGCCGCAAGTCGTGAATGTGTTTGCCAGCACCAAACAGCAACTGCCGATTCTCACCATCATGATGATGGCGCTGTCCGGTTTCGTGAGGCACTGGTGGTGGGCGATGCTGATCGGCGTGGTCTTACTGGTGTATCTGGTGCGCTCGATCCTGAGGCAGCCCGGTCCGCGGCTCGCCTTCGACCGGTGGCTGTTGACCGCCCCGCTGCTCGGCAAACTCGTGCGCGGCTACAACACGGTGCGTTTTGCCAGCACGCTAGGCATTCTGACTGCAGCGGGCGTACCGATTCTGCGCGCGCTGCAAGCCGCCGCCGAAACGCTCAGCAATAACGCCATGCGCGAGAACATCGACGATGCGATCGTGCGGGTGCGCGAAGGCACGTCCCTGTCGCGTGCGCTCGGCAATACGAAGACGTTTCCGCCGGTGCTGGTTCACCTGATCCGTTCGGGCGAAGCGACCGGTGACGTGACGACCATGCTCGACCGCGCGGCCGATGGCGAAGCACGCGAGCTGGAGCGTCGCACGATGTTCCTGACGAGCCTGCTCGAGCCGTTGCTGATTCTCGCGATGGGGGGCGTGGTGCTCGTGATCGTGCTGGCGGTGATGCTGCCGATCATCGAGTTGAATAACCTGGTGCAGTGACCGGGGAGAGTTTGAAGTTGCGCGGCCGATCTGACTATGTCGGCGGCCTACTCAGGTGGCGAGTGTGGCGGCCACGCAATCAGCTGAAGCGATTCGAGGTGGGACGACTCAGCGCATGTAGATCGTAGGACCTGCAGAATTAGCCGGCAGGAACACTTCGGAATGCGCGCCATTGCGGTCGATGACGATCGAGCGGGCGCGGACTTCGGAGAGTTTGGCGCCTTGCATGAGCGTGCTGCCGAGCGACACCGCATGCGGCGGTTCGCCGCCGACGCTGACGATGGCCGCGGCGCCTTCACGCAAAGCGAGGATGCCGAACAGATGCACGTCCTGGTTGGCGCTGCGGGTGAGCTGGCCGCCGAAGAGTGTGGCGGCCTGGTCGGTCGAGACCTGCGCATGCGCGGCGGCCGCTGGCAACGGTGCGCCCGACGTCGTGGAGATCGTGATGACCCAATAGGTCAGCGTCGCGCAAAACACGGCGAACAGCGCGAGCGACAGAAGGCGGATTTGGATGGCGTTCATGCGCATATTGTACGGACTATTGTGAAAATTGCGTTGGGGGAAAGTGCCCTAACCTGGCGCTTTGCGCCAGGCCCGGCGGTTTCTCGCAACCCTTCAACTACATGACATTAAAATGACCGGCCGGGCGTGTTCAATGGCACCCTGATTGTCTGACACGCGAATCCCGCCCGATCGAAAATTTCACCTGAAAAGAGGTAGCAAGCTATGCAACTGTCGACCACTCGCCGTACTGAAATCGCGGGTCCGCGCAGCCGTCGTCAACGCGGTTTCACGCTGATTGAAATCATGGTCGTGATCGCGATTCTGGGCATTCTCGCCGCATTGATCGTGCCGAAAATCATGAGCCGTCCGGACGAAGCGCGGCGCGTGGCCGCCAAGCAGGACATTGGCACCGTGATGCAGGCACTGAAACTCTACCGTCTCGACAACGGCCGTTATCCGACTCAGGAGCAAGGCCTGCGCGCCCTGGTCGAAAAGCCGGGTACGGACCCGGTGCCGAACAACTGGAAGGACGGCGGTTATCTCGAACGTCTGCCGAACGATCCGTGGGGCAATAGCTATCAATATCTGAACCCGGGCGTGCATGGCGAAATCGACGTGTTCAGCTATGGCGCGGACGGTAAAGCGGGCGGCGAAGGTAACGACGCCGACGTGGGTTCGTGGCAGTAGTCCGATAGTTCAGTAGTTCAGCAAGCGCCGTTGATTTTCAGGCGCGCCGGACCGCCCTGCTCTTTTGGCGATCCACCGCGCGTCTTATCGACTCATTGTTTTTCTGATCTTTAGTTGATCGTTCGTGGCCGGCACTATGCGACTGTCCGCTTGCAAGTCCCGTGTGGACACTCCATGTACGGCGCCGCTGCCGGGCATGGCGTGCGCCGGAACGCGCGTGCGTGGGCCACGTGGCTTACGCGCTGGTGGCCCGAAGCGCGCGGCGGGTTTCACGCTGCTGGAAATGATGGTGGTGCTGGTGATCGCGGGCATTCTGGTATCGCTGACCGCGCTGACGATGACCCGCAACCCGCGCACCGATCTGAACGAAGAAGCGCAGCGTCTCGCGCTGCTGTTCGAGTCGGCCGGCGACGAAGCGCAGGTGCGCGCACGGCCGATCGCCTGGCAACCGCTCGATGGCGGCTTTCGCTTCGATATGCGTACCGAAGACGGCTGGCGTCCGCTGCGTGACGATCTGCTTGGACCGCGCAACTGGGAAGGTGGCGTGACCGGCGTAACGATCAATTACCCCGGGTCGGATTCGCACCCGAGCCGTGTCGTGTTCGGCACCGAAGCGATCGACGTGCCGGTGCAGATCACGCTGTTTTCGGCGGCGGGGCGCGCGACGATCGTCGGCACCGGCAATGGCCGCTATGAGGTGCACTGAGATGCGTCGTTGCAGGGACATGGGCGCGCGCGTATCGCAGCGCGGTTTTACGATGATTGAAGTGCTGGTGGCGCTGGCGATTATCGCGATTGCCTTGGCGGCGTCGTTGCGCGCGGTGGGGAGTCTTGCGAATGGCGAAGCCGATTTGCATCGTCGTCTGCTTGCGGGATGGAGCGCGGACAATACGCTGGCGCAATTGCATTTGACGCATGGCTGGCCGAACGTCGGCTCGACGAGTTTCGACTGTTCGCAGGGCAATTTGCAGTTGATCTGTACCGAGCATGTGACGGCGACGCCGAATCCGGTGTTTCGTCGAGTGGAAGTGATGGTGACGATGCCAGGGCGTTCCGGCAATCTTGCGCAGATGGTTACGGTGGTCGCGAATGAAAACAACCGTTCGCTCTAAGCGCCGTAGCCGATCGGGCGCGCGTGGTTTCACGCTGATCGAGTTGCTGGTCGCGATTGCGATCATGGCGGTGATTGCCGTGCTGTCGTGGCGCGGGCTCGATCAGATCATTCGCGGTCGACAGACGATCACGAGCGCGATGGAAGAGGAGCGCGTCTTTGCGCAGTTATTCGACCAGATGCGGATCGATGCACGGCAGGCCGCGTCGGATGATGAATCCGGACAGGCGGCGGTATCGGTTTCAGGCAGCGTGCTGCAGATCGTGCGGGAGACATTGTTGCCGGGGACGGCGCCGCGTTTGCAGGTGGTGAGGTATCGCGTGTCCGAGGGTCGCGTGGTTCGGTATGCATCGCCGCCGTTGGGGAATGTGGGCGAGTTGCGGCGCGCGCTGCGCGGTGGTGAGGGAGATGGCTGGACGGCGGTGCCTTTGATGGGTGGGGTCGGTGCTATTTCTGCCCGTCTTTATGTGCCGAAGGTTGGCTGGACCACGCAGATGAAGGATGTGCAGAGTGCTATCACGGAGAACGACAATAATTTGAAGGTGCCCCAGTTGGGGAATGCGCCGCTGCCGCGGTCGGTGACCGGGCTGGAAGTGAGTGTTGGGGCTAAGTCGTTGGCGCGGCCTGTTACGCGGGTTTTTCTCGTCGGAGAATGAATATGAAGTTCTCTTTTTTGTCTCCGCGATGGTCTGGGGTTTTGGTGTCTTTGTTGTCTCCGCGACGCTCTGGGTTTGGGTGCGTGCGGCCGTGCCGTTTTTTCGATTCTTTGCCTGCTCGGCGTGTTTGTCTTTGTCTGCGCTCTTATGGCGTTGGCCTTTCCTTGTTTTCTTATCGGTCTATTTGTGTCGCCCCTGTGCGGGGCGGGCACCTACTTTTCTTTGCCGCCGCAAAGAAAAGTAGGCAAAAGAAAGCGGCTCAAACCGCTAATGCTAAGCGGGTCCCCCGCGCAGCTAACGGCAGTGGTGCATCTGGAATCGGTGCCCACGCACATTCAATGTTCGTGACAAGGCAGTCATCCGTTCCGGCGGCGCTGCGCGCGCCGAGCGGCACATCACGAAAAACACGGGGTGCTTCTGATGCTTGTGCACCGGGCGCCATCTTTGGCGTTTCCGACACTCACGCCTCGATGGGCACTGCGTTTGGTTTTTCTGGCACCCGTGCCCCGGCGGCTATCGCCTTTGCAGGCGGGGAGGCACGGCTGCTCCCATCAGCGCTTGTGCTCTCATCATCCGATCGTTTCGACGTGACACGCCTTTCAGCTGTACGCACTTTGCCCCACGCACAGGCATCTGCAGAAAAAGCGGATAGGCGCCCCGCCGAGGCGAAGCCAACGGCCCCCACCCCCCCCAAACGAAGCCACTGGTTTTCCAGGCAAACCCGTCCGGCGAGCGCGCAGCGCGAGGCGGGAAGTATGACGGCTTTGTCGCTCCGGGTTGAGGATACGGGGGCACAGATTCCAGATGGACCACTGCCCCCTCCAAGCCAGGGGACCCGCTTAAGAGCTAGCGGTTTGAGCTGCTTTCTTTTGCCTACTTTTCTTTGCAGCAGGCAAAGAAAAGTAGGTGCCCCCCCGCACAGGGGGAAAGCTAATAAACCGATATCAAAACAAGGAAAGGCCAACGCCGCAGGCGTACAGCCAGGAAAGCGCCCGCAGGCAAACCAAGGAAAGGCCAACGCCGCAGGCGCACAGCCAGAAAAGCATCCGCAGACAAAACAACAAGGCGTAGCAATCATCAGCGCCCTACTAGTAGTCGCGCTATCAGCGATCCTGGTATCCGGCATGCTCTGGCGCCAGCAAGTCCAAATCCGCAGAATAGAAAACCAGCGCCTCCTATCCCAGGCGCAATGGGTCGCACGAGGCGCGCTCGACTGGACGCGCCTGATTCTCCGCTCGGAGGGCGACACCTCAGCAGGCATCACCTATCTGGGCGGCCTTTGGGGCGTCCCCATCGCCAAAACACGACTGTCGGATTTCCTCGGGCAAATAGGTGAAGTCAGAGCCGAGCAAGGTCAGGCAACCTATCTCTCAGGTTCGATCGAAGACGCCCAGGCGAAATTCAACCTCCGCAATCTGGTCTCGAGCCCAGCGCCGGGCGTCATGCAACTGAACACGGAACAGATCGGCGCCTATCAGCGTTTGCTCGTGTCCCTCGGCGTGAACAGCCAACTGGCAAAAAACACCGCCGTCCAGGTCCGCGCGAGCCTCGCTCAATCGGCGACACGCTTCCAGACAGTCACGTCCACTACCGGGACAACAGCGACCCCGACCCCGCAGGGCGGCGCCACTGGTGGCAGCTTCACCGATAAACCCGGTATGGAAGATGGCGACGACAACGCGGCGCTCGCGCCGCTGCAAATGATCAGCGTCGATTCGCTGCTCGACGTCCCCGGCTATACGCCGGAAATGATCGCGCGCTTGCGGCCGTTCGTCACCGTGCTGCCGACCGTATCGGCTGTCAACATGAATACGGCCTCCGCCGAAGTGATCGCGGCAATCGTGCCGGGAATGAGTCTGTCGTCCGCACAAGCCTTCGTCGCGCGCCGGCAGACGGTGTTTTTCCATAACGTGAGCGATGTGCAACTCGCCTTGACCGGCGCCGGCGTACAGTCGATCGCGATCGATCCAAGCGACATGGACGTCAACACGAATTACTTTCTGATCCACGGCCGCGTGCAGCACGAACGCGCGGAAGTGGACCGCACGACCCTCGTCTATCGCGACGCATTGACTCACACTACGCGTATCGTGCGGGTACAAGACCAACTATGAATAACGCCTTTCCCAGAGAGAGTGGCCTTTGAGCACGCTGATCGTTCTATTGCCGCCGCGTGATCCGGCGGTGCCATCGCAGGAATGGCAACTGCCGGACCTGCCGTTCGTCCTGCTCGACAAGTCGGGCCGCACCCAACGCACGGGCCGCTCGGCGCTCGCGCTGCTGCCGCGCGCTTCGTCGACGGTGCTGATGGTCGCCGCCCGCGACCTGCTGATGATGCCCGCCAAGCTGCCGCCATTGCGCGGCCCCCGGCTGCGTCAGGCGTTGCCGAATATCGTCGAGGATCAGCTGATCCAGGACCCGCAAACCTGCCACATCGCCGTCGACCCGCAGCCGGTCGCGGGCGGCCGGCAATTGCTCGCGATCATCGACCGGGGCTGGTTCCGCTTCATCTGCGAGGGCTTTGCCGCAGCCGGGCACCGCAGCGTGCGCGCCGTGCCGGTTACGCGCTGCCTGCCGCAAGCAGTCGCACTCGATACACCCGCCGAGGTCGCGGAAATGGTCAACGCGGGCGAGCCGGTCATGGCGGGCTCGGCTAGCGTGGCGACGTCGCTGCCGGGCGTGGCGCCCGTGGTGGCGCCGGGCGTCGCGTCGGCGGTGCCGATGGTGGCGGCCGTGCTCGGCGCCGTCGTCCAGACCGCGCCCGCGTTGCTGCTCGAAGGCGCGATTGAAAGCGCGGTGGTCAGCGGCGCGCCGCGCGTCGAACTGGCTATCGCGCGCGGCGTGCAAGGCGAAGGGCTGGCAGTACCGGCTAACGCCGTGAACGCGACGCTTGCCGCACTCGCCGGTGCGGCGCCAGTTTCGTTGTACATGCTGACTGAGGCGCCCGGCAACGAGCCGAGTCTTGCTGCAACCGGCCCCGCAAGGCTCGCTGCCCATATCCATGGGGCCAGCCCGCTGCCCTTCGAGCAACTTGCGCGTCGTGCGCTGGAATGCCGCTTCGATCTGTGTCAATTCGAGTTCGCCTCGCAGCCGTGGCGGCTCGACCGCGCGACGCTGCGGCGTCTGCGCCTGCCGGTCATGCTGGCAGTTGCCGCGCTGGTGATCGCGATCATTGGTGCGAACGTGCAGTGGCTGATGCTCGTGCGCCAGCGCGACGCGATCAACACGCAGATGACCGAGCTGTTCCTCAACACCTTCCCCAAGACGACGGTTGTGCTCGATGCGCCCGATCAGATGTCGCGCCAGTTGCAGCAGTTGCGGGTGGCGGCGGGTGAGCTGTCGCCGGACGATTTTCTGTCGCTCGCCGACGGTCTCGCGCGTTCGTTGGCGCCGGTGCCGGTCAACGGCATCGCCGCGCTTGACTATCACGACCGGCGGCTCGATGTGACCTTCAAGCCCGAAGTGAAACTCGATGCCGATTTCGCCAAGCGCCTCGCGCGCAACGGGTTGACCGGCGCGATCGATAGCAACACCGGCAAGTGGACCATCAGGAACGGACAATGAAAGCTGAACTCGCCCAAAGCTGGGCTGGATTCTGGGACCAGCGCACCGAGCGCGAAAAAACGCTGCTGGCATGGGGCGGTGGCGTGCTGGCCGTGGTGATCGCGTGGTCGGTGCTGTGGGCGCGGCGCAGGATGGCCGCGCGCATCTGCGTGAATCGCTGCCTACGTTGCAGCGTCAGCTGGCGCAGATGACCGCGCAGTCGAATGAAGCGCGCCAGCTCTCCGCCGCGGCTCAAGGTGTGGCGCCGACCGGCGCTGCGCTGAAGGACGCGCTCACCGCCTCGCTCAGCGATCACGGTCTTGCCGCGACCCAGGTGCAGGTGATCGGCAACGCGGTGCAGATCCAGATGAAGAACGCGTCGTTCCCGGCGTGGACGAGCTGGGTCGACGATGCGCGCAAGCAGTTCAAGGTGCAGGTCGCCGAGGCGCACGTGACCGCGCTCAAGGAAGACGGCCAGGTGGATCTGATGGCGTCGTTGCAGCCGTCTACCGCGAAATGACCGCGCCGCTACAGGATCTCGCATGAATTACTGGATGCGGCGCCTGCGCGTCGCGCTCCCCTGGCTGGTGGTCGCGATACTGGCGAGCGCGGCCGTGATGCTCACGTTGTTGCCGGCCGCCTGGATCACACCGCAGTTCGCCAAACAGACCCGTGGCCACATCAATCTCGTCGACCCAGCCGGCTCGCTGTGGCACGGGTCGGCCACACTGATGCTTGCCGCTGGTTCCGACATGAGCGCGGCGAGCCTGCTGCCGGGGCGGATCGAATGGCGCACCGCGTTCTGGCCGCTCTTCACCGGCCGTGTGCGGATGATCATGCGGCACAGCGAAGCGATGCCCGATCCGATCACCGTCGACATCACCCCGCGCAGCGCCATCGTCACGCCGGGTGCGATGGCGGTACCGGCTTCGCTGCTGAGCGGCCTCGGCGCGCCTTTCAATACGCTCGATCTGCAAGGCGACGTGCGTCTCGCATGGTCCGATTGGCGCAGCTTCAATCAGGAAGCATTCGGGCAACTGACTGTGACGCTGAACGATGTCAGTTCGCGCGTCTCGCTGGTCAAACCGCTGGGTTCATACCGGCTGTTGTTTCAGGCGCAGGGTGTGTCGTCCACGCTGGATCTGACCACCCTCAAGGGGCCGCTGATGCTGACCGGCAATGGCAGCGTGTCACCGGCCTCGACGTCGTTTCATGGGACGGCCAGCGCCGCCCCGGAAGCGCGCGACAATCTCGCAGGACTGCTGAATCTGCTGGGGCGGCCAAGCGGGCCGGATACGGTCGCGTTGACGTTCGTGCACTGAGGCGCGGGTTGGCGCGAGTGTCACGCGGTTAAAAAAAGAGGCATGGCCACATTTCGCGGCTATGCCTCTTTTGTTTTGTCCTGGCGAATCGCGCGCCTAGTTGCTCTGCGCCGCTTGCGACGCGGCGCTGTTTTGTGCCACAGGCGTCGCCGAAGCTGCCGGCAGCGGCGCGGGTGCCGCCACATCGCCCGTTTCGCGATTCATTTGCGCTATATCCCAGCCACCGCCGAGCGCCTTCACCAGACCCACCGACGACACCATCCGCTGCCCGGCGATGCTCTCCAGTTTCTGCTCCGCAGTGAAGGCGGTGGTCTGCGCGGTCAGCACGTTGACGTAACCGACCGTACCCGCCTTGTACTCGTTCGTGACGATGGCCAGCGCCTGCCTGGCCGAATCCACCGCTTGCCGCTGCACGACGATTTCCTGTTCGAGGATGCGCTGCGAGGCAAGATTGTCCTCGACGTCCTGGAACGCCGTTAGAATCGTTTGGCGGTATGTCGCGACGTCCTGATCGTAGACGGCGCGGGCGGCGTCGGTCTGCGCTTTACGCAAGCCGGCGTCGAAAATCGTTGCGGCGAGTTGCGGGCCGAGCGTCCAGAAGCGTGACGGCGCGGTCAGCAATTGCGAGAACACCGAATTCTCGAAGCCGCCGGTGGCCGACAGTGTCAGCGACGGGAAGAACGCGGCGATTGCGACGCCGATCTGTTCATTCGCTGCTGCCGCCTTGCGCTCAGCCGACGCGATATCCGGGCGCCGCTCGAGCAGCGCCGACGGCATCTGCGCGGGCACGGCGGGCGGTGTGGCGGTGAGCGGCATCGGCGGAATCGAGAAAATCGAGGCCGGTTCGCCGACAAGGACGGCGATCGCGTGCTCGTCCTGCGCGCGCTGTACACCATTGTCGATTGCGGCCGCTTGTGCCGATTGCAGCTGCGTTTGTGCCTGAATCACGTCGGAGCGCGCGGCGACGCCTGCTGCGTACTGGTTCTGCGTGAGTTGCAGCGAGCGCTGATAGGCCGCGACGGTATCGTCGAGCAGCTTCTGGGCGGAGTCGAGCGCGCGGAGCGAGAAATAGGTTTGCGCGAGCGTGGCCTGGGCGGACAGGCGCGCATTCGCCAGATCGGCGGCCGCGCCTTGCTGACCGGCTTTCTGCGCATTCACCGAGCGCGTGACCGAACCCCACAGATCCGGCTCCCAGCTTGCATCGAGTTGCACATTGAAGCTGTTGCTGACGCCGGAGCGGCTCGAGGCGGTGGTGGAGTTGCCGCTCGACGACGAACCGTTGCCCGAGCGCGTGGCGCCTGCCGAAGCACCGACAGTCGGGAAATACGCCGCGCGTGCTTCGCCGACCAGCGCGCGAGCTTGCCGGTAGGCGGCGGCAAATTGGGCGATGGTCTGGTTCGACGCGTTCAGCTTGTCTTCGAGCGCGTTGAGTTGCGGGTCTTCGTAAATGCTCCACCAGTCGCCGCGGTCTTGCCGATCCGCCGGCTGGGCGACTTTCCAGCCGGGGGCGGCTTCCTTGTAGGAAGCTGGGATTTCAGCGCCGGGCGTTTTGTAGTCGGGGCCGACCGCACAGCTGGCCAGCAGGGTGGCGAGGGCCGCCGATACTGCAATAGTCAAGGCGCGGGGCGTAATCGCCCGCGCGCGCGAGATTCGATCAAACTGCATGCAATGGATTCCTTCTGGACGCCGCAGCGCAGCCGTTGGCGGCACTGCCGGCCGAGATCATGGCTCTGCCGGGATGTTAGCGTATGGAGCCGCTCAGGCGCGGAAAACTGAAAGGGTAATGCGGGGGGAGAAGGAGGTGTGTTACTTAGGGTGTCGGGATGGTTACATGCTATTACCGGCTTCGTTGCCTTTGAGGGCGGCAAAAACGCCGCTCAGGCAACGAAGGACGGTTTTATCAGACAGGAATTAAACCCGCGAATCCGATGAAGTAGTCTGCCGGGCCAGCTTTCCAGCCGCAGCCCGACACGGCGCACCTAAGCGCGCCTGGCAAGCGCCCGCAGAGCTGGTGGCGGCACTCGTAGCTACAACGGCACTCGACACTGCGACGGAGGACACCACCGATTCCTCTGGGGCCGCCTTAGCCCCCTTCTGCCCCCGCCGATGCTCCGCCCACGCAAGCACCGCGACCCCCACCGATCCACCGGGCAGCACGAACAGCACGGCGAACAACGCCAGTTTCCACCAGCGATGCGGCCCTTGAAAGGTGCTCAGCGCGGAATCGGTCAGGGAGCGGCTCAAGCCGCCAAGGGTGTTTTTGAGGTACAGCATCGGGAAAATCCTTTTCGCACGGCGCCGTTGCGGCGTGCAGACAATCGGTCAGAACATGGTCTCGGGTGGCGCGGATCGCGCGTAACTCGTTGCCTACAATAATATTGACTATGCAATTAAATTTCAAGATACTTTGCTTCGCGCGGAGTGAGGGTGTTGTTTTTTGCGCCGCCCGCGCTGCGCGAAATGAAATTTGACTTGTCTGCTTAGGCAGCTAAAATCCGTTCTGCTTGACGATGTTCCCGGATACACGATGAACGATGGGCCCTACAACGCGGACGAGATTCACCTCGAATCGAGTCTTGGCTATTACCTGACGAAAGCGCGAAACGTGCTTTTCGCGCGGATGGACCGTGCGGTGAAACCGTTAGGACTGACCACCCAGCAAATCGGTGTGATTCTGCTGTTGTCTGCGCAACGCGCGAGCACGCCGTTCGAGTTGTCGCGCGTCATGTCATACGACAGCGGATCGATGACGCGTTTGCTCGATCGCCTTGAAAAGAAAGGCTTTGTGGTGCGCTCACGCAGTGACGCCGACCGCCGGATGGTCAAGCTGGAGTTGACGCCGCAGGGTCACGAAGCCGCGCAGCAATTGCCCGCTCTGGGCGCCGCCGTGTTGAACGAGCAATTGCGCGGATTTTCCGCCGCGGACCATGCCGCCTTGCTCGACCTGCTCGGCCGTTTCATTGCGAACGGCATCGGCGAGGAAGCAAGCGCGTGTTGCGGGCTCGGACCGTCGCAGGAATCGCTGGAAGATTCACCCGAAGAGCCGTTGCCCGATCACGGCGGGCAGTAACCAGGAGGCGTTTTTGCACGCGCCATCGTTTGAAAATGTCTGTCTGGGCAGAGGGTGATGCAGCATGTAAACGCGCCATTCGGTGGGCGCGATAAAGCTGCCGCGACAAGCTTTCCCAGTTGAGGAGAAACACATGGCTGCCGCGGCTCCCGCCGAAGCCCTACCCGCCGCCGAACTCACCCCGCTTAAAGGCGGGATGCTGGCGTTGCTCACCGTCGGCCTCGCGCTCGGCACGTTCATGGAAGTGCTCGACACGTCGATTGCGAACGTGGCTGTGCCGACCATTTCCGGCAGCCTCGGCGTGGCGACCAGTCAGGGCACCTGGGTCATCTCATCGTATTCCGTGGCCTCGGCGATCGCGGTGCCGCTGACCGGCTGGCTCGCGCGGCGCGTCGGCGAAGCGCGGCTGTTCACGCTGTCGGTTCTGCTTTTCACGATCGCCTCGGCGCTGTGCGGCTTCGCGCACAACTTTGAGTCGCTGATCGCGTTCCGGCTCCTGCAAGGGCTCGTCTCGGGGCCGATGGTCCCGCTTTCGCAGACGATTCTCATGCGCTCATACCCACCGGAAAAGCGCGGGCTCGCGCTCGGCCTCTGGGCAATGACCGTGATTTGCGCGCCGATTTTCGGGCCTGTGATGGGCGGCTACATCACCGACAACTACACATGGCCGTGGATCTTCTACATCAACGTGCCGATCGGGTTGTTCTCGGCGGTGTGCGCGTTCCTGTTGCTGCGCGGCCGCGAGACCAAGGTCACCAAACAGCGGATCGACGCGGTCGGACTCGCGTTGCTCGTGATCGGCGTGTCGTGTCTGCAGATGGTGCTCGATTTTGGCAAGGATCGAGACTGGTTCAACTCGACGTTTATCGTCACACTGGCGATTATCGCGGTGGTGTCGATTGCGTTCCTGCTGGTGTGGGAGATGACGGACAAGGAACCCGTCGTCGATCTCTCGCTATTCAAGGATCGTAACTTCGCGCTCGGCGTGGTGATTATTTCGTTCGGGTTTATGGCGTTCTTCGGGTCAGTGGTGATTTTCCCGCTCTGGTTGCAGACCGTGATGGGTTACACCGCTGGACTGGCCGGTTTGGCGACCGCCCCGGTCGGCATTCTTGCGCTGTTTTTGTCGCCGATGATCGGCAAGAATATGCATCGGCTGAACCTGCGCATGGTGGCGAGTTTTGCGTTCATCGTGTTTGCGTTCGTGTCGTTCTGGAACTCGACTTTTACGCTCGATGTGCCGTTCAATCATGTGATCTGGCCACGGTTGGTGCAAGGCATTGGTGTCGCCTGCTTCTTCGTGCCGATGACGACGATTACGTTGTCCAGCGTGTCCGATGACCGGCTCGCGAGTGCGTCTGGTTTGTCGAACTTTTTTCGGACTTTGTCCGGGGCGATCGGGACGGCGATCAGTACGACGTACTGGGAGAACGATACGATCTACCATCATGCGATGTTGACCGATTCGGTGAATGTTTATTCAGCGAATACGAACGCTTTTACCAATGCGTTGGGGAGTCTTGGGCTTTCTGGTGATGGTGTCACCGCGCAGTTGAATCAGATCGTTACGGCGCAGGCTTATATGATGGCCACTAATGATTTCTTCCGGATTTCCTGTGCGGGGTTTCTTGTGCTTGCTGTGCTGGTTTGGGTGACTAAACCCAGGAAGGGGGTTGGGCCTTCTATGGGGCATTGAGGTTTTTTTTGCCTGTGCGGCGCTTGTTGGTTGTGGTTTTATGGTGTTGGCTTTTCCCTGGTCTGGCTTCTTTGGCCTTTCCTTGAATTGTTATTGGTTTATTAGCGTTGCCCCTGTGCGGGGCGGGCACTTACTTCTCTTTGCCGCCGCAAAGAGAAGTAAGCAAGAGAAAGCGGCTCACACCGCTAATTCTTAAGTGAGGCCCCCGCACAGTCGCGGTAGTGGTGCATCTGGAATCTGTCCTCTCGCACATTCCACGTTAGTGACAAGGGCGTCATACTTCCGGCGGCGCTGCGCGCGCCGATGGGGACTTCTTGAACTGCCTTGCCGCATTTTGGGCGGCGGATTGTTCTCAGTGCCCCACCCGCGTTTCATGCGTGAGCGCTTTCTCTCCTCGCTGACCGCGTTATCGTTTCGCCTTCCTCCCCTCACTGCGTTATCGCTTCCCCACTCGTTCCCGGGATCGATTGTCCTGATGTGTCCGGGTGCATAGCTGTTGGCGCAGGTTGCGAGGGTTTTTCGCCGCTCTGCGGCGCGGACGTCACCGTGCCTCGTACGTATTCCTTGAAATCGGCGCCCGCTTCCCATGGGTTCGGTTTGCAACCCAAAGAGCCGTCGCAATGCGCGGCAAACCCGATCGTCGCCGTGCCGTCCGGGTTCGGTGTGCGCGTAATCTGGTACGCCAAGGCGCGCTTGCCGCCGTCCGGGCCGGCAGTCTGGATCAACGTGTCCGTCGCAGATTCGACCTTGTACTTCGAATGGCTCGTTACCCACGTCTGCGCACGCTGCCACCAGACATCACACTCGGCTTTGTTCGAACACGTCAACGGCGTTGTCGCGACCTGCATGACGTCCGGGTTGACCTGCCCCTGCGTCGAACATCCCGCCGTCGCCACCAGGCATAGCCCGGCCAACAGACCTTTTTTCATCACGTTGAAGCCTCCCTCTCTGGAGCGTGTCATTCAAGTTGGACAGCGTCCCCGGCGCGGTGTTTCATACGCATCCGCGAATCGTCAAACAAGCGGAGATTTTGCCGGTGTGGTAGGACATCCAGCACGCGATTTGCGTAGACGTTACCTGTGCGCAATAAAAAAGCGGCCCTCAAGGCCGCTCTCTGCTTCACAAATGAAAATGCCGTTCAGTTTCAGTGTTAACTGAACGGCATCAGGCCACGGCCTACGTTCGTCGTTTAGACGCTAAAGCGGTTCAGGGTGTACGCCCGGTATGCCGCGACAAACGCGTCGAATGAACCGACCTCTTCCTGTTCAAGTTTGGCTTGCTCTGCCAGCGATTGTGCAGCGAGGTCGGTGAATTCCTTTGTCTGCGCGGCGTCTAGCGGACGCGAGCGGAACCAGGCGGCGTGCGCTTCGCTTTGCTCGAGGCTGAACGCGAGGAAACTCTGCTGCTTGGCGCGCATCGTCTGCAATACGCGCGCGGACGGCGTCAGCGAGGCATCCGCCAGTTTCGCGCGCTGAACGGCCACGGCGCGCGCATGCGCGTCGCCACCGTGCAACGCATCCAGCGTTGCCGCGGCTGCGTCGATCTTGACGAGCAATTCGTTTGCCCAATCCAGCATCGCAACCGGTCGGCTGTCGCGCGTCAGTTCAAGGCCCGGCTTGCGGCCTTCCATCGTCACGCGGCCGAAGTTCTGATTCGCCTCCGCATACGCGTCCGGCGGCAGCGGCGCGCTGTCGTCGAGCGCGCAGACCAGCAGGTAAGCATCGAGAAAACGCGAGGTCTCCAGCGAAATGCCGGTGGGCTCAAATGGATCGATGTCCATGCAGCGCACTTCGACATACTGCACACCACGCGCAGCCAATGCATGCAGCGGACGCTCGCCCGGATACGTGACACGCTTCGGACGAATCGTCGAATAAAACTCGTTTTCGATCTGCAGCACGTTCGTGTTGATCTGCACCCACTCACCGTCGCGTTGCGTGCCGATCGCCTCATACGCGGGGTACGGCTGGCTCACGGCCTTCGCGAGCGCATCGAGGTAGCCCGGCAGCGTGTCGTAGTCGGCGTGCAGCGCGGCTTGCGCGGTGGTGTTCGAGTAGCCGAGATCGCTCATGCGCAAACTGGTCGCATACGGGCGATACAGCGTGTCGGCGTCGAACGTTTCGAGCGTGTGTTGGCGATCGCGCAGGAAGCGGCGATCCAGAGCCGGCGACGCGCCGAACAGGTACATCAACAGCCAGTTGCTGCGGCGGAAATTGCGGATCAGCGCGAGGTAGCGGTCGGACTGAAAATCGACGGCGGTTGCCGTGGATTGCTGATCGGCATGCAACACGCGCCACACTTCTTCGTTCAGCGAATAGTTGTAGTGGATGCCCGCAATGCACTGCATGGTGCGGCCGTAACGGAGCGCCAGGCCAATGCGGTAGACGTACTTCAGTTTGCCGATATTCGACGATCCGTAGCGCGCGATCGGAATACCGTCGTCTGTTTCGGGCAGCAGGCCCGGCATGGAGCTATTCCACAAGATCTCGTCGCCGAGTTCTGCGTAGACAAAACGATGCAGCGTATCGAGCTTCTCGAGTGTGATCGCGACGTCGTGCTCAGCCGGCGTGATCAGTTCGAGCAGCGCTTCGGAATAGTCGGTGGTGAGCGACGGATGCGTGAGTGCCGAACCGAGCACGCGCGGATGCGGCGTCATGGCGAGCTTGCCGTCGTGCGTCACGCGCAGGCTTTCCTTTTCGATGCCGCGCAAGCCACGTACCAGCGCATCGCGCTGCGGGCCTGAGGTCAGCACGGAAAGGCGGTGCGAGAACGAGTCGTTCGTGCGGGAGGATGTCGTGTTTGGCATTGATGCGAGTCGGGCGTTGTCGGCCGCCATGTGCCGCTTCACTGCTTATGTGCAGCACTGCGCGGTTGACAACGTTCGGCGGAATTTTCGGGTAGCGGGCACTTTAACATCTCGCCACGGCGGCTGCTTGAGGCCGCTTCGGCCGGCCCTCGGACCGCTCAACTCTGCCTATTTTCAGGATGAATCGGCCTGCCCTTTGCCTTGTCACTCTATCCATCACGCGCCTGAGGCGCGATCCGCGCTTGTCCCCGGTTGGTGTACGACCTTAGCCGCCACGCGAGGACGCTAGCCCCGGTCCGCCAGCCTGTGCGGCGGTGCTCCCTGAGTGTCGTATGACCTTAGTCACCGCATGGGGGCGCCGGCCTGGTCGCTACATCATGCTGCCTCGCTCTCCCTGCCCGCGATACTCTCTCAGCCGCCGCGCGCGGCCCCCGCCCGATCCGCCACCTCGTTCCACAGATGCATCGCCGCATACGCGCGCCACGGCCGCCACGCGTCGGTGCGGATGCGTTGCTGCGTGGGCCGCACGAGCGAGGGATCGCGGGCGCAGATCGACTGCATCAGCACGAGGTCCCATGCGGGCCACGCGTCAGCATCGCGCCAGGCGCGCATCGCCACATACTCGACTGTCCATGGACCGATGCCAGGCAGGGCGAGTAACGCTGCACGCAGGCTGTCGGCGTCGGCGATGCTGCTGTCGAGCGGCACCTCGCCTGAAGCGACCGCTTGCGCGAAGCCTTGCAACGCCGCTACGCGTTTACCCGGCATGCCGATCTTTTCCAGTTCCACAGTCGCGAGCGCGGCGGGTGTCGGAAAGCGCCACGCGGTGTTCTCATGCGGATGACCTTCGATACGTTCGCCGGCGCGCTGCACCAGCCGTCCGATGATCGTGGTCGCCGCCTTCACGCTGACCTGCTGCCCGACAATGGCGCGCACCACCAGTTCGAAACCCGACCACGCGCCTGGCACACGCAAGCCAGGCACGGCGTCGATCAACGGCGCGAGCCATGGGTCGGCGGATAGTTCGTTGCCGATCTTCTTCGGGTCGGCGAGCAGGTCGAACATTCTCGCGATCGGCGCGGCGAGCGCGTCGGCATGATGGCTCGCGGGACCTTGGATGTTGGCGACGATGCAGCGCTTGCGCGGATGCAGGCGCACGGTCAGCGTGCCGCTGTCGCCGGCCCAATCGATCGCGCGGCGATAGGTGCCGTCTTCGACCGCTTCGACGCCGGGCGTCGCACGTCCGCCGAAAAAGCGCAGCAGACGCGGCCAGTCGAAGGGTGGTTTGAACGGTAGTTCGAGTGTTGCGACGTCGTCAAGCGTGCTCACGCAGCGTGGTCCATGTCGGTGGTGGTTGCATTGGCTGCGTGCTCGCGGCGATCGGGTTTATCGGGCGAAACGTCGCCCGCGTGCCGTGCTTCGTTGTCGAGCAATGCGGCCTTGCGCGGCAGGCCCCAGCGATACCCTGCCAGCGCACCGCCCTTTTGCAGCACCCGATGACATGGGATCGCCAACGCAACCGGATTCGTCGCGCACGCGCTCGCGACCGCGCGCACGGCCCGCGGCGAGCCGACCGCTTCCGCAATCTGGGAATAGCTGCGCGTCTCGCCGTAGGGAATGCGCCGCAGCGCGTCCCATACACGTTGGCGGAATGCGGTGGCGGCGATATCCAAAGGCAGATCGAAGTCCTGACGGGTACCGCGCAGATAGGCGTCGATCTGGGCGATGAACGGTGCGAGGCGCGTTGCGTCCTCGACCAGCTCGGCGTTGGCGAACTCGCCGCGCAGATCCTCGGCGAGTATCGCGGCGTCGTCGCCGAAACCGATTTTGCAGATGCCTTTGTCGGTTGCGGCGACAAGCACGAAGCCGAGCGAGGTCGATGCGCTGGCGTAACGCACGGTGAGCCCCGCGCCTTTGCGACGAAACGCGGACGGCGCCATACCCAATTCCACCGAGGCGCTGTCGTACATCCGCGACGGCGAGCCGAAGCCGGCATCGAGCGTGGCGCGCGTCACGTCCGAACCGCTCTGCAGCGCGTCGCGCAATGCGGCGCCGCGCTGCGCGGCCTGATACTGCCGCGGCGACACACCCACCACGCGCTTGAACAGACGCTGCAAGTGGAACGGGCTGACGTGCACGGCGTCGCTCAATTGTGCGAGCGTGAGGCGCTGCTGCGGATCGGCATCTAGCGCGGCGCAGGCGCGATTGACGATCTCCAGCTCGCGCGGCAGGCCGCCGGGCTGGCAACGCTTGCAATCGCGATAGCCCGCGGCGCGCGCGGCGTCTGCGTCAGTGAAGAAAGTAACATTTTCGCGGCGCGGCTGGCGCGATGCGCACGAGGGGCGGCAGAACACGCCCGTCGTTCTGACCGCGTAGAAGAACGCGCCGTCGGCCTGCGCCTCGCGGCGGGTGACGGCTTCCCAACGCTCGGCGTCGGTGGCCCAGCTGGTGGTGCCGGCGGCGGTTTCGGCGTCGATATCGGTATGGTCGGTGCGGTTCATGATGGTCCCGGAAAGACGGTGTCGATGCTCACCAATGTAGGCCGCATGCCGACACACTACGCCCCGGTTCTTGCTCTGTCATTGCGCTTCCCCGTAGGTTGGAAGCCCCGCCAGGCGCTCGTCTCGCCTCAAACTGCGACAATTTGGCACGATATCGGGTTTTCCCTTAAAAAGTTATTGCGTCGCACCAACCCCATGTGTATATTAGTACTTGTCTCCTCCATGTCTCCTCCTGATATGGATTCAGCCCGCTCCACATAGAGCGGGCTTTTTTTCGTCTGAACATTTCTGATCTGTCCCTTGCGACCGGTTCGCGGCCTGCTCTCGCTGCGCCGTCCTTTCTTCTAAACTGTGGTGGCTATTCATCCATTCTGCGAACCAGCCAAGGGGCGTTCGACATGAAAATCCACATTCGCGAGATCGACCACATCGTCATTCGGGCGTCGAACGTTCCGGAGATGAGGCGCTTTTATTGCGAGGTGCTCGGTTGCAGCGTCGAGAAGGAGCAGCCCGATCTGGGCCTGACGCAGTTGCGCGCGGGGCGCTCGCTGATTGACCTGTTAAAGGTTGGCGCGAAGCTCGATCACCCCGAAAACGGCGTGCCGGGCGCGGGGCGGAATATGGACCACCTGTGTTTGCGCGTTGAACCGTTCGATGCCGAGGCGCTCAAGGCGCATCTGGCCGAACACGGCGCGCGGCCTGGCGAGGCGGCTTTGCGCTACGGGGCGGATGGATTTGGGCAATCGCTGTATCTGTTCGACCCGGAGGGCAATATGGTCGAACTCAAAGGGCCGCCCGAAGCGGCGCGCGCGACGTCGCTGTAATTACCAGGCGCTAGCGGGCGCCTTCAACACCGTCCACTCGATCTTCACCGCATCGGCTTCGGCGCTGCCGAGCCATGCCTCACCGTCCTGCACGGTGCATTGCAGGCGCATGGTCCGCTCGGCGAGCTTGCCGAGCGCGGCGGCGATGTCTTCGCCGAGCGTCCACACCGTCACATTGCGCATGCGTTCGACCTTGCCGCGCACACCTTGCCACCAGATGTCCGACGTGCGCCCGCCATAGGCGATCACGATCACTTCGTTCGAGCGGCCGCTCGCCTTGGCAATGCGCCGTTCGTCCGGCTGGCCGACTTCGATCCAGGTTTCGATCGCGCCGGTGAGATCCTTCTGCCAGAGGTCTGGTTCGTCGACATCCGACAAACCTTTGCAGAATTCGAGGCGTTCCTGCGCAAACAGCGCGAACGCGGCGACGCGGACCATCATCCGTTCGTCGGTTTCCGAGGGATGGCGGGCGATCGTCAGGGAATGGTCGGCGTAGTAGTGCCGGTCCATGTTGGCGATCTGGAGTTCCGCCTTGTAAATCGTCGATTTTAGAGCCATGCCGTTACTAAACCAGGCGCTCGCTCCACCGGAGCGAACAGAAAAAGAATCGTCGACGGCGCGTTGCCGTTTTCCGTGTTTGTTGTACATCGCGTGTTCCTCCCGAGCCGAACGTCGGCTGCCATTGCGACTATTGCAACGGGAGAAGCATTTATCGCGCCACTGCCGGCTCGAAAGCGGTGCCGTAGACCTCGGAAGCGGCTTCCCGCAAGGCTCCGAGCACGACGGAGGCCGCCGGCGAAAGCAGGTGCGACTGGCGCGTGATGATACCGAATGTATCCATTCTGCACGGTAAATCGATCGGTACCTGCTTGAGAACACCGTACTGTTGGTACTGGCGCGCCACTTCATCGGGTAAAACCGCCAACATGTCGCTTTGAAGCAATAAGCTCGAAATCGCCAGAAAATTGTTGGTATTGACTACGTTTTGGGGTGGATTCAGTCCAATCTGCGAAAACATCAGATCAAAGCGATGGCGCAAAACACTGCCCGGCGGGTGCAAAACCCAGCTCGCGTTGACGATTCCACGCAGTGTCAAACCTGTTTCATTTTCGAGAGGATGGCCGGGGCGCGCCACCACACACAGCGGTTCGTCGGCGAGCGGTTCGTAGCGGACTTCGGTCTTGAACTGGTTTTGCCGCTCCAGTACCCGGCCGATCATGATATCCAGTTCGCCTTCGGCGAGCCTCGGCAGCATAACGTCTGACGTCTCCACCTCTGCCCAGATTTGCAACTGCGGATAACGTTCTTTCACGCTGGCGATGGCGCGCGGCACCATCGTCGCGGCGGCCGCGGCGATCACGCCGATGCGCACCTGGCCTGCCAGACCGGCGCGCAGTGCGGAGATTTCGTCATGCGCATGGCTGAGATTCGAGAGCACCATGCGCGCGTGACGGATCATCACTTCGCCGTACAGGGTGGCGTGCATGCCGTGCGGTGTACGGTCGAACAGGCTCACCTCCAGCATGTCCTCCAGCTCTTTCAGGAGCCGCGAGGCGGCGGGCTGGGTCATACCGAGCACGTCGGCGGCACGCCGGACATTACCCTCCTCTTCCATTGCCGCGAGCAGTAGCAACTGCCGCGTCTTGAGTCGCGCACGCACGAACCAGTTCGAGTAGCTACGCGTCATGGGCCTGTCTCCTTATGCGGCTTGATGCCGTCTTTCGGACGATTTGCCGTCACCAGGTCGCCATCATGCCATATCGAAAATGATATCGGGATAGCCTAAAAAGGGATTGGAAAGTTATTGGGGTGGCTCATACCATTCGTGGACTTTGAGCTTTCCTCATGTGGCGCCCCTCCCTTCGATGAATCGCGATCCGCTCGCCCCGCTGGTTGCCAGTCCGTTCCGTCATTACATCAATGGCGGCTGGGAGACGGGCGCGACCACGGGCGTATCACTCAATCCTTC
The DNA here is from genome assembly GCF_052682275.1 of Paraburkholderia sp. D1E. Classification (NCBI taxonomy): domain Bacteria; kingdom Pseudomonadati; phylum Pseudomonadota; class Betaproteobacteria; order Burkholderiales; family Burkholderiaceae; genus Paraburkholderia; species Paraburkholderia sp. D1E. Next base: position 9,259,592 of record NZ_JBQYMB010000001.1, on the reverse strand, counting down.
GGATCTGGATGAGCCGGTCGGCGACTACGTGCGGGCTGATGCAAGGCAGACCGATACCGCGATCGAAGCGGCGAGCGCAGCTTTTCGCGAGTGGTCCCTGGGTTCGGCGCAACGCCGCGCGGATGCGCTCGATACGATCGGCAGCGAGATGCTCGCGCGCCGTGATGAACTGGGCCGGCTGCTGGCGCGAGAAGTTGGCAAGACGCTACCGGAAGCTTTAGCCGAAGCAACGCGGGCCGGCCAGATATTCAAGTTTTTTGCCGCCGAGGCACTCCACGCGTTTGCTGAGTCCGGGGCATCGGCGCGCGCCGGTGTCGAGATCGATGTGACGCGCGAACCGCTCGGCGTAATCGGCATCATCGCGCCGTGGAGTGCGCCGCTGGCGATTGCTGCCGCGAAGATCGGCGCCGCCCTCGCCCACGGCAATTGCATCGTCTTCAAACCGGCCGAATCGGCGCCGGGTTGCGCGGCGGCGCTGGCGTCGATCGTCAGCCGCGCCGGTTTGCCGGCCGGCGTATTCAATCTCGTGCTGGGCAGCGGCCGGCAGGTCGGCGCGCGGATCGTCACGCATCCGTTGGTGGCGGCGATCAGTTTCACCGGCTCGGCGGAAACCGGCACGCGTGTCCTCCAGGCTGCCGCTGCGAGGCACGCACGCGTGCAACTGGAAATGGGGGGCAAGAACCCGTTCCTGGTGCTGGCCGATGCCGATCTCGACGGCGCCGTCGATGCGGCCCTCAACGGCGCCTATAGCTTCGCCGGCCAACGCAGTACGGCTGCGTCGAAGTTGGTCGTCGAACGTGCGGTGTTCGAGCCGTTCGTCGACGCGTTGCAGACGAAGCTCGCCAGGCTCAGCGTCGATCATGCACTGAAGCACGGCACGGATATTGGCCCGGTCGCCAACGCCGCGCAGTTAGCGCGCAATCTTGACTACGTACGCGTCGGCCAACAGGAAGGCGCGCAACTGCTGCACGGCGGCCGCCAACTTGAACGCGCGACGCGCGGCTATTTTTTCGAACCGGCTTTGTTTATCGGTGAACCCGAACACCGCATTGCGCGAGAAGAGATTTTCGGTCCGCTCGCCGTGGTGCTGAAGGCCGACGACTACGACCACGCGCTGCATCTCGCGAACGACACCGCTTACGGTTTATGCGCCGGCATCTGCACGCGCTCGCTGAGCCGCGCGCGGCATTTTCGCCGCCACGTGCAATGCGGCCTCGTCACGATCAATCTGCCGACTACCGCCGTCGAGCACCACGCGCCTGGCGGCGGTCGCAAAGCGTCAGCCTATGGCGCAACGGATGCAGCCTTCTGGACGGCCGTGAAAACGGCCTACGTTGCGGGTTGATGGCGATGAGGCATGCTTGCTTTGCCACTTCTCCCACGGCTCAACCTGCTGCCCGTTGCAGCGCCGTAGCCACCGTGCCTCTCGAAGTTCACTCGGCCGCGAATCTCACCGCGCAGCACGCATGGCGTTGCACGGCGCACGCTGCCGCGATTCGAGCCGCTCACGCTATCGCCCATCCACGTTCCGGCTGACGCCGCCGTGCTTTCACGCTGCAAATAAACGAAATCAATGCAGCTTTTCAACCTCAGGAGACAGATATGACCAGCAAGCTTCGCCGTTTGACGCTAACCGCGCTCGCCGCCGCGGCCCTCGCCGCACCCTTTTCCGCGCAATTCTCCGCGCACGCGGACACGCCGCTCAAAGTCGGCTTCCTTGTGAAGATGCCGGAACAGGCGTGGTTCATCAATGAACAGAAAGCCGCCACCGCGCTGGGTCAGAAGGACGGTTTCTCGGTGGTCAACATCGGCACGCCGGATGGTGAAAAGGTGCTGGCCGCGATCGATAACCTTGGCGCGCAAGGCGCCAAAGGCTTCGTGATCTGCGCGCCCGACGTCCGGCTCGGACCGGCGATCCAGGCGCGTGCGAAGCGCTACAACATGAAGTTCGTCACCGTCGACGATCAGCTGGTCGACTCCACCGGCAAGCCGCTGCCGAACGTGCCGCATCTGGGCATGTCCGCGTTCAAGATCGGCAATCAGGTCGGCACCGCGATCTCTGAAGAGATGAAACGCCGCGGCTGGAAGCCGGAAGAAGTCGGCGCGCTGCGCATTACGAACTACGAACTGCCGACCGCCAAACTGCGCACGGACGGCGCAACGGAATCGTTGTTGGCCGGCGGCTTCAAGAGGGAAAACATCTTCGACGCTCCGCAAAAGACCACTGATGACGAAGGCGGTTTCAACGCGTCATCGCCGGTGCTCGCGCAGCATCCGAACATCAAGAAGTGGGTGATCTTCGCGCTCAACGAGGAAAGCGTGCTGGGCGGCGTTCGCGCGACTGAACAACTGCACATTCCGGCGGCGGATGTGATCGGTGTCGGCATCAACGGTGCGGGCGAAGCGTTTGCCGAGTTCCAGAAGAAGGAACCCACGGGCTTCTACGGCACGATCGCCGTGAGCTCGACGATGCACGGCAAGGAGAGCACGGAGAACCTCGTCGAGTGGATCAAGGACGGCAAGCAGCCGCCCGCCGACACGCAAACCACCGGCAAGTTGATGGTGCGCGGCAACTGGCTGGACGTGCGTAAAGAGCTCGGAATTTAAGCGGTATTCGAGTCTGCACACTGCGGGCCGTTTTCACGTTGATGCTCACGCCGACGCGTGAGCGGCCTGCACAGGTTGTCCATACGCTAGAGGCTTTTGATGACGGTTTCTCACACCGGCGAAACGGCGCTCCCCGCGCAAGCGCCCTCGCCTACGCTTACGTCGACTGATCCGTATCTGCAACTCGACGGTATCACCGTGCGCTTTCCCGGCGTGCTCGCGCTCGACCAGGTGTCGCTCGACGTGCGGCGCGGCGAGGTACACGGTTTGATGGGCGAAAACGGCGCCGGCAAATCGACGCTGCTTAAAGTGCTGTCCGGCGTGAATCAACCGGCGGCGGGCACGCTGTCGCTCGACGGTGTCGAGCAGCAGTTCGTCACCACCAAGGCGGCCATCGCGGCAGGCGTCGCGATCATCTATCAGGAACTGCATCTGGTGCCTGAACTGACCGTTGCCGAAAACCTGATGCTCGGCGCCCTGCCCAACCGCTTCGGCGTGCTGGATGAGAAGGCGCTGATTGCACGTGCGGTGCGTGAGTTAGAAAGACTCGGCGAAAAAATCGACCCCTCGCAACAGGTGAAAAATCTGTCGATCGGTCAGCGGCAGATGATCGAAATCGGCAAGGCGCTGATGCGCGACGCGCGTGTGATCGCGTTCGACGAACCGACCAGTTCGTTGTCGTCGCGCGAAACCACGCAGTTGTTCCGGATCATCCGCGCGTTGAGGGCCGAGGGCCGCGCGATCATCTACGTCACGCATCGGATGGATGAAGTCTACGAACTGTGCGACCGCGTGACGGTGTTTCGCGACGGCCGCCGCATCGATACGTTCGAAGCGGGCGATGGGCTCGATCGCGATCGCCTGATCAGTTGCATGGTGGGCCGTTCAATCGCCGACGTGTACGGCTACCGCTCACGCGAACTCGGCGATATACAGCTCGACGTCAAGGAATTGATGGGACGTGGCTTACGCGAACCGGCTTCGTTCAAGGCACGTAAAGGCGAGATCCTCGGCTTCTTCGGCCTGGTCGGCGCGGGACGTTCCGAGTTGATGAAGCTCATCTACGGCGCAGTCAAACCGGCTGCCGGAGAGATCACGCTCAAGGGCAAGCGCGTGCGTTTCGCCACGCCACGCGACGCCGTGCGTGCAGGTGTCGCGCTGTGTCCGGAAGACCGCAAGCAGGAAGGCATCGTCTCGATTGCTTCGGTGTCGGACAACCTCAACATCAGTTGCCGTCGTCATTTCAGCCGCTTCAACGTGCTCAACGGCCGCAAAGAAGCGCAGACCGCCAAAGAATTCATCGGCAAGCTCGCGATCAAGACGCGTAACGGCGAAACGCCGATCGGCACGCTCTCCGGCGGCAACCAGCAGAAAGTGATTCTGTCGCGCTGGCTCGCCGAAAACATCGACGTATTCCTGATGGACGAACCCACGCGCGGCATCGACGTCGGCGCGCGCAGCGAGATTTACGGCCTGCTGTATGGGCTCGCTGAAGCGGGCCGCACGGTCATCGTCGTATCGAGCGATCTCGCCGAAGTGATCGGCGTCGCGGACCGCGTGATCGTGATGAAGGAAGGCCGCATCGTCGGCGATCTGCCGAAGGCGCAGGCCACGCCGGATGCGCTGATCAAGCTCGCGCTGCCTCGCTAAAGGCGCCGCACTCACCAGGCAAGTTAAGGCAATCGAAGGCAACTGAATCGCGCCATTGAAAACGGAATTGACATCATGCACACACCCTCAACCGACCCCACTACGCCAGCCGTCGCTTCCGCGGGCCTGAGCGCACGCGCCGCACGCACCTGGGACCTGATCAACCGGTCCGGCATCGTGATGGTGTTCATCATCCTGTTCGCGGCATTGTCGTTCACCGTGCCGGAATTTTTAAGCTCGCGAAACATTCAGGGCTTGCTGCTTTCCGTCACGCTGATCGGCTCGATCTCCGTGACCATGATGTTCGTGCTCGCGCTGGGTGAAGTGGATTTGTCGGTGGCCTCGATCGTCGCGTTCGCGGGCGTGGTGGCGTCCACGTTGATCACCGCGACGCATAGCGTGACGATCGGTATCGCCGCCGGGGTACTCGCGGGGGGCGCGGTCGGGCTGGTCAACGGCGTGCTGGTCGCGCGCTACAAGATCAACTCGCTGATCGTCACCCTTGCGATGATGGAAGTCGTGCGCGGCCTCGCCTACATCACATCGAACGGCGACGCCGTGATGATCTCCGAAGAGCGTTTCTTCGACCTCGGCGGCGGCGCGTTCCTCGGCATTTCTTATCCGATCTGGAGCAACATCGTCGGTTTCGTGCTGTTCGGTTTTCTGCTGAAGAAAACCGTGTTCGGCAAGAACGTGCTGGCCGTCGGCGGCAATAGCGAGGCCGCTTTGCTCGCGGGCTTGCCGGTTACGCGTATCAAGATCACAGTGTTCGTATTGCAGGGCCTCGTGACCGGCTTTGCAGGCGTGATGCTTGCGTCACGCATGAGTCTCGGCGATCCGAAAACTTCTGTCGGGCTCGAGCTCGGCGTGATTTCCGCGTGCGTGCTCGGCGGCGTTTCGCTGACGGGCGGTGTCGCAACGATTTCCGGTGTGCTGGTCGGCGTGCTGATCATGGGTTCCGTGCAGGACGCAATGAGCCTGATGAATGTGCCGACCTTTTACCAATACCTGATTCGTGGCGGGATTCTGCTGCTCGCGGTGCTGTTCGACCAGTACCGCCGCAGCAAGCGTGTGCACTGACGACTGATACACGCCCCGGGCTAAGCGTCCCGGGCTAGACGCCCCCTCTACATACTTGCCAACAGGAGATTTCATGGCTGATTCCAACCAGACTAAAAAGCCGCTGCGTAGCCAGGCGTGGTTTGGCCTCAAAGATCGCGATGGTTTTCTGCATCGTTCGTGGATGAAAAACCAGGGTATTCCACACGACGAATTCGATGGACGTCCGGTGATCGGCATCTGCAATACGTGGTCCGAACTGACGCCGTGCAACGCGCATTTTCGCGAGCTTGCCGAGTATGTGAAGAAAGGCGTTCACGAAGCGGGTGGTTTGCCGCTCGAGTTTCCGGTGATGTCGCTCGGCGAGACCAATCTGCGCCCGACCGCGATGCTGTTCCGCAATCTCGCCTCGATGGACGTCGAAGAATCGATCCGTGGCAATCCCATGGACGGTGTGATTCTGCTGGTCGGCTGCGACAAGACTACGCCGGCGCTGCTGATGGGTGCGGCGTCGTGCAATCTGCCTGCGCTTGCCGTGTCGGGTGGCCCCATGCTCAATGGCCGCTTTCGAGGCAAGAACATCGGCTCCGGTACGGGCGTCTGGCAGATGTCCGAGGAAGTGCGTGCCGGCACAATGACGCAGGAAGAATTCACCGAAGCCGAGTCGTGCATGAACCGCTCGCGCGGCCACTGCATGACGATGGGCACCGCGTCGACGATGGCCTCGATGGTCGAATCGCTGGGCATGGGCTTGCCGCACAACGCGGCGATTCCCGCCGTCGACGCACGCCGGCAGGTGCTTGCGCATCTGGCGGGCCGGCGCATTGTCGATATGGTCCGCGAGGATCTGACGATGGACAAGATCCTCACGCGCCAGGCCTTCGAAAACGCGATCCGCACGAATGCGGCGATCGGCGGTTCGACCAATGCGGTCGTCCATCTGATCGCGCTGGCCAAACGCATCGGCGTGGAGCTGTCGCTGGAGGACTGGGAAGCTCGGTTCGAACGTGCCGTGTCTGGTGAATCTGCAGCCGTCGGGCGAATACCTGATGGAAGATTTTTACTATGCGGGCGGCCTACCCGCCGTGCTGAAGCAACTTGGCGAGCAAGGCCTGCTGCATCGCGAGGCGCTGACGGTGAACGGCAAGACGATCTGGGACAACGTGCGCAACGCGCCGAATCACGACGAGAAGGTCATCACGACGTTTGCCGAGCCGTTCAAGCCCAAGGCCGGCATTGCGGTGCTCAAGGGCAACCTGGCGCCGAACGGCGCGGTGATCAAGCCGTCGGCGGCGACACCGCATCTGCTGAAGCATCGTGGCCGTGCGGTGGTATTCGAGAACATCGAGGAATTGCACGCCAAGATCGACGACGACTCGCTCGACATCGACGAGCACTGCGTCATGGTGCTCAAGGGCGCGGGGCCGAAGGGTTATCCGGGCTTTGCTGAAGTCGGTAACATGCCGCTGCCGAAAAAGGTGCTGCAAAAAGGCATCACGGACATGGTGCGCATTTCCGACGGCCGCATGAGCGGCACGGCGTACGGCTCGGTGGTGCTGCATGTATCGCCGGAAGCGGCTGCGGGCGGCCCGCTCGCGTTCGTGCAAACCGGCGACATGATCGAACTCGACGTCGACGCCCGCCGTCTGCATCTGGATGTCACCGATGAAGAACTCGCGCGTCGCCGTGCCGCGTGGCAGCCGCCTGCGCCGCCCACGCGCGGCTACTACAAGCTTTACGTCGACCATGTGCTGCAAGCGGACCAGGGCGCCGATCTCGATTTCCTGGTCGGATCGAGCGGCGCCCCCGTGCCGCGCGACTCGCATTGATCGCCGTTTGAACGGCTAAACGTTTCTCCCTGCGCTTTGCGAGAAGGCGTATTGCCGATGCGGATCGAAATCCCGCATCGGCTTTTTTATCGGTTTCACTTCATGGAAAAATTGGGCAGAAATAAAAACGGCCAGGCATGCAATGCCTGACCGGTTTATAACTCGCAGGTTCACAGCCCCCGGGCTTTTAAAGCCAGAGAGTTTATGGCGAAAGTCAAAAACTCCGGCGCTTCGCCGGAGCGTTGGCGTTTAGCTTATTGTTTGATGAATCGGTCGTTTGCCCAGAGGCCTTCCGTATCGCTATTAGCCGCATTCACGAATTCGACATCGTGCCCAACCACGCGTACAACTCGGAAACTCGAGTTTTCCGGCGCGGAAACGCACTGATATCCGGAGAAGAATTCCTGCATCTTTTGCTGTTCACCAGCTTGCGCATGTTGGTCGGCGGCGTCGAGTTTATCCTTCGACAGGCAACCGTACGCGTTAGCCTTGAACTGAATGGTTTGCTGCGGCTTGACCATGAAATCTTGCGCCTGAACAGAAGCGGCAGCCAAACCCACAATGGCGAAAACAAGGGCGATTCGCGTTTTCATATTTTCCTCCGGTGCGGGTTGAATACTCAGGTTAGCTATGTATTTAACTTTAACGTCGAACCCGCACCTTGCACTTTAGGAGAACGCGTAAGAAGGACAAGCACATCTTGTGTGCGGTCGCAACAGCGGCGAATTGTCGCACCACGTTTCGCCCCTGCTTAAACCTTGAGCAGCGGCTTAAACAGGGTGGATTGCAACGGATAACTAAGAGACGGGCGGGACACACCGCTTTAACCAGTAAAGCTTTGCGGCACGTATTCGCGTAAACGAGGGGCACCAATTAAGTGAATTAATACAATTAACGGATGCACTTGGTGCATTGCACACAAAGTCATTCACCCGATTAATCAAAAATCACGAAATAACGGTGCATGTACTAAAGATAAACGGTGCCAGGTGCGTCAGTCGACGCAGCATGGCGTCCCTGGGCGGCCTGGCAGCGGGTTACTCGGCCTGCCGATTACCTTCGAAGAACTCGGACTGGAACATGCACATGCGCAATGCATTGTGATAGCGGCCATTGCCGAAAAACTCTTCGATTAACTCGGCTTCGTGCCGGAAACCACACTTTTCATAGACGTGAATGGCAGCGGTATTCGACTTGTCGACGATCAGGTAGACCTTGCGCAGGTTCAAGACCGAAAACGCGTAATCGATCGCGAGTTGCGTGGCGACGGTAGCGTAGCCGCGACCCTGCGCGTGCGGCGCGATGATGATCTGAAACTCGCCGCGCCGGTGGATATAGTCCAGCTCGATCAACTCGACGACGCCGACGGTCTGGCCGTCGTTGTCGATCGCGACGAAGCGGCGCTCGCGCAGATCGTGCACGTGCTGGTCGTACAGCTGGGTCAGTTCGGAGAACGTTTCATAGGGCTCTTCGAACCAGTAACGCATGATCTTTGCGTTGTTGTTCACTTCATGGACGAAGCGCAGATCGGTGCGCTCGAGCGGACGCAGGGTCAGTTCACTGCTACGTTCGATAGTCATTGGATTCCCCTTGAGAATTATTGGTTTGAGTGCGCAAGCTCAGGGTGAGGGCTCCGGCTTGCGTTTCCTGTTAGTCCGGGCTCAGCGCAGGGAGTTCTTGCAACGCCAGACCAAGGTGCGGCGCGTTTTTGCAAAGCGCGAGGCGCCACGCGGGTTCGGCGAGGGTGGGGCGTCGCGTTGTCGCAGGGCGCTTATCGCAAATTTGTGAGGGGCTCGGCACCGTGTGGGCACATGGGGTGCTCTACAATGAAATCAGGCTCTTGCGATGGAGGCTACCGTGATCGAGCACTTGATATTAGGCGCCTTTCTGGTCATCCCGCTGCTTATCGTCGCGTTTCTTTTCTCTGACGAATTGTGGCAAGAACACCGGCATTTGCACGAGATGAATCCCGTGCCGATGAAACGGCATCGTATCGACTGGCGGCATCCGCTGCGCCGTTCGCGGCATCGGCTTTGAGGTGGCCGGCCTGCATGGGTGAGCGCGCGGCAAACGTCTCGACGAGGCGAGGGCGGCTCGCGAATTCGATCCCCAAATAAAAAAGCCTGCCGTTTCGGGCAGGCTGAAAAGAGATCCACACTCAATGCCTTGCGGGTACAAGGCAGGTGCCAGTCTAGCCGCACAGCGCGTGCGGCTGGTTTCACCGGCCATTACACATATTACGGGGCGTGACCAGTTACGGCCCGCCCGGCGTCAGTGAGCGCGCCAGTGGTCGCGAATACGCTTGGCCAGCGCTTCGAGCGTGGCCGCATCGGCCACTTCGCGTGCATGCATGCGCAGTGGCTGTCCTTCCCAGCGCGGGATCACGTGAAAATGCACGTGCGGCACCGTTTGTCCCGCCGCCGCGCCGTTGAACTGGCCGATGAACACGCCGTCGGGGCGCAGAGCCGCGCGAACGGCGATGGCAAGCTTCTGCGTCATGCGCATGCAGGCCACCGTCGAGGCATCCGACAACTCGAAAATCTCAACCGCCGCTTCCTTTGGCACGACCAGCAGGTGACCGTCCGCTTGCGGCATCAAATCCATGAAGGCCAGCGCGGCATCGCTTTCCGCCACTTTGATGCAGGGTAGTTCGCCGCGCAGAATCTTCGCGAAGGGATTGCTGTCGTCGTAGTTCATCACGCGTCCTCTAGGGTGCTGTCTGTATCACGGTGGAGTTGCTGTCGGCGATATTGTCCACCACATGTGTTACAACGCGCGCGCTGCGCGTTTGATCGCTTGCGGTGGCTGGCCGAATGCGCGCAGAAAGGCGCGCCGCATCCGTTCGGTATCGATGAAACCGGTGTCAGCGGCGACCGCTTCCATTGAGTGACGGCCCGCTTCGAGCATGGTGCGCGCGGCTTCCACGCGCAGCGCCTCGATGGCCTTGGCCGGCGATTGGCGCGTTTCGTCGCGAAAGGCGCGGCTGAACTGGCGCGGACTCAGATGTGCGACATCGGCGAGTTGTTCGACCGTCAACGGCTCGTGCAGATGGTTCCTGGCGTATGACAGCGCGTCCTGAATGCGGTCGGACTTCGGTTCCAGGTCGAGCATGGCCGAGAACTGCGACTGGCCGCCAGTGCGCCGGTGATAGACGACAAGTTTCTTGGCAATAGCGCGCGAGACCTCGACGCCGAGATCGCTTTCGATCAGCGCCAGACACAGATCGATACACGCCGTCATGCCGGCCGAGGTCCACACGGTGCCGTCGACGATAAAGATGCGGTCTTCGTCGATGTGCGTATCGGGAAAGCGCCGCTGCAATTCGCGAGCATGGTGCCAGTGGGTCGTGGCATGCCGGCCGTCGAGGATGCCTGCTTCGGCCAGCACGAAAGCGCCAGTGCAGATGCTGGTGGTGCGGCGCGAGGCGGCGAGGGCGTCGTTCAAAAACCCCAGCAACGCCGCCGATGACGGCTCGATCTGCATCGCGCCCGTTACGACCACCGTGTCATACGCCGGATCGCCGAACGCTTGCGTTGCGATCTCGACGCCCGACGAGCTGCGCACCATCCCGCCCAGTTCGGAGATGACTTCCACCGCGTACTCCGGCTGCCCGGCCTCGAGGTTTGCGAGCTCGAACACGGAGATCGCGACCATATCGAGGATCTGGAAGCCGGGGAAAACCACCACGCCGATACGTTTCATTGCGATGTCTCAAAACGAGGTAAATACGACATTTGAGACAAAAGGCTACGCGCCTAGACTTGCCTCGTCAACACCGCGATGCTCACAAAAAAGGCACAGCGGCGGAGGTTTCAGGTTTCCCCATTCACCGATCAGGGCTCAGGCGTGACGCGCAAAGCCCGCAAGGAGATTCACCATGGCAACGCAAGCAAACAAGGGCACGGCCTTGATCACGGGCGCATCGTCAGGCATCGGCGCCGTTTATGCAGACCGCCTCGCGCGACGCGGCTACGATCTGATTTTGGTGGCGCGGGACGTTAAACGCCTGACCGGCGTGGCCGAGCGCCTGGCCAGCGAAACCGGCCGCCATGTCGATATCGTCGCCGCCGATCTCACCGACAAAGCCGACACACGCCGCATCGAAGAGCGTTTGCGGACCGACCGCAGCATCACGATGCTGGTCAACAACGCGGGCGTCGGCGCAACGGCTTCGCTGATCGACTCGGACGTGGACCAGCTCGAAAGCATGATCGACCTGAACGTGACGGCGCTGACACGCCTGACGGCAGCGGCCGTTCCGGGTTTTGTGGCGCGCGGCAACGGTATCGTGATCAATATCTCGTCGATCGTTGCGCTGTCGCCGGAGACGCTTAACGGCACTTACAGCGGCACCAAGGCCTACGTGCTGAATCTGACGCAGTCGCTGCATCATGAAGTGGGCGGCAAGGGCGTGCAGTTGCAGGCCGTGCTGCCGGGCGCCACCAGCACCGCGTTCTGGGACCGCGCCGGTCTCGCGGTCGAACATCTGCCGACGCAGATCGTGATGACCGCCGAGGACATGGTGGATGCCGCGCTCGCCGGTCTTGACCAAGGCGAACTGGTGACAATCCCGTCGCTGCCGGATGCGGCCGATTGGGAGCGATTCAACACCGCTCGTCAGCAGCTGCAGCCGAACCTGTCGCACAAGGCGCCGGCCGCGCGTTATACGCGAGGACCAGCGGCGGCTTCGTGAGCGCCTGAGGCTGTGTGGTGTGCGCCTCGCGCCGCCAACCGGTCGAAAATTGTGGCGAAGCGCGTATGGGCGTGGCCGGGTGTGTGGCGTTCCAGCAATGCGGATCAGCCGCTCACCGCCACCTGATTTTTCCCATCCCGCTTCGCCCGATACAGTCCGACATCGGCGGCTTCGATCAACGTCGTCACCGGTTCGGTTGCTGACGGCACGATCATCGCTGCGCCGATGCTGATCGTCACGACGCCGCTTGCCGAACCTGCGTGTGGAATGCCGAGCCCTTCGATTGCAATGCGGATCTTTTCCGCGAGCAAGCGCAATCCACCCGAAGACGCCCCCGGCAACACCACCGCAAATTCCTCACCGCCAAATCGTGCCGCGAGATCGGGTGAGCGTCCGAGGCACGACTCGATGGTGTGGGCGACGCGTTTAAGCACTTCGTCGCCGGCAACGTGTCCATACGTGTCGTTGTAGGCCTTGAAGTTATCCACATCGATCATCAGAAAACCGAGGCCGGTTTTGTCGCGCGTGCCGCGACGCCATTCAGCGGCCAGGTACTGATCGAGGTAACGGCGATTCGACAAACCCGTCAACCCATCCGAATGCGTGAGCCGCTGCAATTCCAGATTGGTCGCGAGCAACTGCTGCTGCGATTGACGCAACGCCTGGTAGGCCTCGTCGCGCTGCAACAGGTTCAGGTACGAGCGCGAGTGATAGCGAATCCGCGCGATCAACTCGATGCGGTCCGGCAGCTTCACCAGGTAGTCGTTAGCGCCCGCAGCGAAGGCCGCGCTCTTCACTAACGGCTCTTCCTTGGTCGACAGCACGATGATCGGAATATCGCGCGTCGACGGATTCTGCCGGTATTGCCGCACGAGGGTCAGGCCGTCGGTGCCGGGCATCACGAGGTCTTGCAGGATCACCGTTGCGCGGGTTTCGTCGGCGCAGCGCACCGCCTCTTCGGGCGACGCACAGTAGTGAAAGTCGACGCTCGCTTCATCGGCCAGCGCCTGGCGGACCGCCTCGGCGATGATCGCCTGATCGTCGACCAGCAACACCATGATTGGGCACTCGGCCGCGGGCGGACTGCTGAGGATGCGCGCCAATGCGTCGTCGATAGCGCTGTTGGGCGCGTCCTCCGCGTACGTCTGCGCGTTCGCGTCGTGTTCTGCAAGGTTCGGCGCAGTGGCGTTCTGATGCGGTTTGGAAGTGTCCATGTTGGTCAGCCAGAATGAATGTCAATGAGTCGTAGCGGGCTAATGTGCGGCTAGTGTGCGCCTACCTCGCGCAAACGGCGGCGGCGAGCGCAGTGGCAATCCGGGGCAGCGGCAGGATCGCGGCGGCGGCGTCGAGCGCGGCGGCCGCTTTCGGCATGCCGTAGACGGCGCTGGTCGCCTCGTCCTGCGCGATCGTGTGATAGCCCTTGGTGTGCATCGCCTTGAGTCCGATTGCGCCATCGCGGCCCATGCCGGTCAGCAGCACGCCGATTGCCCGCGCCGGCCAGCGTGCCACGACACTGTAAAAAAACACGTCGACGGAAGGCCGATAGGGCGTTTCTTCCGGCACTTTTGTGTAACCGAGCACGTTAGGCAGCTTCAGATGCAGATGGTCGTCGGTAGCGGCGAGCAGTGCGACGCCCGCTTGCGGCCGGTCGCCTTCGCGGGCGATCCGCACCGGCAGCGCCGATTGCTGGTTCAGCCAGTCGGCCATGCCGGCGGCGAATGCCGCATCCACGTGCTGGACGATGACAATTGCCGCAGGGAAATCCTTCGGCAAACCGGCGAGCAGGGTGGCGAGTGCCGCCGGGCCGCCCGCCGAGGCGCCGATCGCAATCAGCGGCGTGTCGCGATTGGTCGCGCTGATGGGCGCTGCCGCAGCCGCCGCGCCAGGTGCATTGCGTTCCGTGACGAGTGCGGCGATGCGGTCGATCTTCGCGAGCAGGGTGGCGATGCTCTTGTGCGCGTCCGGGCCGCTCAGCGAGGGCGTATCCACCGCATCGAGCGCGCCTGCGCCCATCGCCTCGTAGACGCGCCACGCGTTCGCGCCCACGTCGACTGTCACGATCAGGATCGCGCACGGCGCCTTTGCCATGATGCGACGCGTGGCTTCGATGCCGTCGACATTCGGCATGACAAGGTCCATCAGCACGATGTCAGGCCGCTGCGCGGTGCAGAAATCGACCGCCTGCTGGCCGTCCTGCGCGACCCACAGCAGCTCGTAGTCGTGGCGCGCCGCAAGCGCGCGGCGCAGCGCCTCGACGGCGAGGGGCAGGTCATTGACGATTCCGATTTTCATCCGTTTTACCCGTGGGTTTAACCGTAAGCTTCGCCGATCAGATCACGCACTGCATCGAGCAATGCTTCGTCATGGAAACTGCCTTTTGCCAGATAGTAATCCGCACCCGCATTCAGGCCGGCGCGGCGGTCCTCTTCGCGATCCTTGTACGAGACGATCATTACCGGCAGCGCCTGCAGTTGTGGATCGCGCTTGATGAGCGTGACGAGTTCGATGCCGTCCATGCGCGGCATATCGATGTCGGTAATCACGAGGTCGAAGCGCTCGCCGCGCACCGCATTCCAGCCGTCCATGCCGTCGACGGCAATGGTCACGTCGTAGCCGCGCGTAGCCAGCAGCTTGCGTTCGAGTTCACGCACGGTGAGCGAGTCGTCGACCACCAGCACGCGCCGCGTGACGCGCCGGGCGGCGAGGGCAGCGCTGTGCTGCGTGTGTTGCAGATCGCCGCCCGCCACGAGCCGTTCGACCGAGCGCAGCCAGTCGTCGACATCCGCGATCAGCACCGGGTCGCCGTTTTCCATCAACGCGCCGGCGGTGATGTTCCTGATTTTGCCGAGGCGCGGATCCAGCGGCTGCACGACCAGCATCCGCTCGCCGAGAAAGCGATCGACCACCACGCCATAGGTTTCTTCGCCGTCGCCGATCACGATCATGCTGACGGTATCGGCTTCGTTGGCAGGTGGCGCGGTGTCGAGAATCTGATGCGCGGTGACGACGCCGATGCGGCGGCCGTCGAAGGCAATGTGCTGATGGCCTTCGAGCAATTCGATATCCGCGCGGCGGACGTGCAGCGTGCGGTTCACATGCGCGAGCGGCACGGCATACGGCTCGCCCGCGACTTCGACGAGCAGGCTGCGAATCACCGAGAGCGTGAGCGGCAACTGCAATTGCACACGCGTGCCGAGGCCGGGTTCGTGCGTGATGCGCACCGTGCCACGTACGCGCTTGACGACGTCGTGCACTGCGTCGAGTCCGACGCCGCGGCCCGAGACATCGGTGACCTGATCGCGCAGCGAGAAGCCGGGCAGGAAGAGGAATTCGAGCAACTCGGTCTCGGACAGGCGCGCAGCCGTTTCGGCGCTCGCCAGTTTTTTGCGGGCGATCGAGGTACGCAATGCGTCGAGGTCGATGCCCGCGCCGTCGTCGGTAACGGTGATGAGCAGCGCGCCGGCAGTGTGGCGCGCGTCGAGCGTGAGCGTGCCTTCTTCCGACTTACCGTGCGCGAGACGGACCGCGGGCGCTTCGATGCCGTGGTCGATCGCGTTGCGCAGCATGTGGCCGAGCGGCGCTTCGAGCAGATCGAGAATGTCGCGGTCGACCTGAGTCGATTCGCCGACCAGTTGCCAGCGGACCTTCTTGCCGAGCGAACGCGCGACGTCACGCACCATGCGAGCGAGACCACTGGTGCCGTCGCCGAAGGGGCGCATCCGGCATTGCAGCGCGGCGTCGTAAAGTTGCTGCGACAGATGCGTCGAGCGGCGGTCGAAGCTTTCCAGATCAGCCAGACGCTCGGCGAGCAGATGCTGCGATTCCGCTGTGAGACGCCGCAATTCTTCGAGCGCGGCGTGCGCACGTGGGTCGAGCTTCAGGTCGGCGAGCGTTTCGTGCAACTGATCCAGCGCGCGCGAGCCGTCGCGTTGGACGCGTTTGACGCGCAGCATCGATTGCGCGAAGGGTTTGAGCCAGCGCGATTCGACCAGCGATTCGCCGGATAAGGAGAGTAGCCGGTCGAGGTTGTCGGCGCGCACGCGCAGCATGCGGCCGGGGTCTGTTGAGGGGACGCTTGCCTCGTTCGAGGCGGGCGCGGTTGCGGCGGTGGCAGACGCTGAGACGCCTGCAGGAGCGGACAGGATTGCAGAGGCTGACGCGGACCCGATTTCCGTCGTGCCGGCCGGTGCGGCTGGGGCAGGCATCGCTTCGGCGCGCAAGGCGCTGGCTAGCAGATTGAATGCGGCTTCTGCCTCATGATCAGCGCCGGCCGATGCGGTTTGCGGTTCGGTGGCTACGCCGGGTGCAGATGCAGAGACGCCGACGTGAGCAGGAATAGACGCAGCCGGCGGCACAGCATCTCTCCGCATTGCCGCCCCATGCGGCACGACACCCGCCATACGCGCTTGCAACGATGCCACGCACGCGCTGACGGCGTCACGAGCGGACTCGTCTTCATCATTGCCGATGCGCGCAACGATATCGACACCGCGCAGCAATTCATCGATCCAGGCAGCGTCGAGCAACGCGCGCCCTTCCTGCGCCGCGACGAAGCAATCTTCCATCGCGTGCGCGAGTTCGACACCGACCTGCACGCCGACGATACGCGCCGCGCCCTTCAGCGAATGAGCCGCACGCATGCAGGCCTCGAGCGCGGCGGCATCGCGCGGTGCGCGGTCGAGGGCGAGCAGGCCGTCATTGAGCACGCGTGCCTGGGTCCGCGCTTCTTCGCGGAAGAGATCGATCAGCGACGGGCGGCGCGGGTCGTCCGTCATCCGAGACTCCGGTTCAAGGTATCGAACAATGCCTCGGCGTCGAGCAGGCCGACCGTCATGCCGCGCCATGGGGCCACGGCGCGCGTGTGCGCGGCGGCCGCGTGCGACAGTGTCGCGGGCGGCGGGCAAAAAGTGGAGACTGCGATCCGATGCACGCCGTCGACCTGATCGACGGGCAACACCGCGTGCTCTTCCGCGCGCGAAACCACCAGCAAACGCGGCAGATCGTGACGCGCTTTGTCGTCGGCCGCAGTGGTGTCGGCCTCGAAACCCAGCAGATGCGCGAGCGACAGACACACCAGCAAGTCGCCCTGCACATTCACCACACCCAGCACCGCGCGATGTTGCCGGTGCGGCAACGTATGAATTGGCCGCGTCTGCACGATGCGCTTGAAGATCGGCGTGGGCAACGCGAGCCATTCGCCGCCGATACGGAAGATAAGGAACGACTCACTCGCACCTTGCGGATCGCGTCGCTGCTGTTGCGCCGGCATGCGGGTCTCATGCTGCGAGAGATCCACCAGCGGAATCGGACGCTCCAGCAATTTGGCCGCTGCCGCTTCGAACACGGGGCAATTCAGGCAGCGCACGTATTCGACCAGCCGCTCGCACGACGAATCGCCGCGCACGCCGATGCGGTTCCAGCAATCGTCGAAGCTCACCGTGCGATCCTCAACCACGTTGCACTCCCTGTGCGCGCGACGCGCGTTCCATTAACAGACGCGCGCCGTTGCGGTCGCCTTCGAGTTCGAGCAGCGTCGCCAGATGCGCGAGCGCTTCGACGTGTTGCGGGTCGAGGTAGAGCGCCTTGCGATACTGGCCGCGTGCGAGGTTCGTATCGCCGCTGGCGTCGGCCAGCACACCGAGCAGATAGAACGCGTCGGCGTGCGGTGCGTGCTGTTCCAGATAAGCGTTGATCGCGTTTGCCGCTTCCGTCAAACGGCCTGCGTCGGCCAACGCGTGCGCGGCTTGAAGCGTGTCGCGTGCGGCGTTGGTCGGCGCGATGATCTGCGGTGACATGAACTCGTGCGACTGCGCGGCGGCTTTGAACGGCGTCGGCGTGTGCTGCGAAATACCGTTCAACGGCGTGCGCGGTGAAATGTCATTCGGCGGTGTGGGTTGCTGAATACCGTTCAATGATGTGGGCTGCGAAACACCGCTCAAAGGCGTCAGCGCTGAAATATCGCTCAATGAGCTACGCGCAACTGGATCGGGCCACGCGAAAGGCTCGGCCGAGAACACCTGCAACGGCGCAAGAGCGGGCACGGGCGAATGCGTCATCGCGAGTGCCGCAGCGGTGGCGAGCGGCGCGGTATGCCAGCCATTGAACTGCGCCTCACCGGGCGTGGCGCGGCGAAACGCGAACGCCAAAGGAATCTTCGCCGACTGCATGCCATGACGCATCAACAGCCCGGTTTCCGCAGGACCCACGAACAGCGTGCCGTTTTCGGCCAGCAGGCTGTTGAGCGTACGCAAGGCCGTTTCCTGTGTTTCGCGGTCGAAGTAAATCAGCACGTTGCGGCAGAACACGAAGTCGTAGACGCCGAGCGTCGTGGCATCGAGTTGCATCAGGTTGGCGCGCGAGAAACGGACCGCGTCGGCGATGCGTGGCGCGAGACGCCAGCCGTCTTCGGTGCGCGTGAAGTGCGCGTCGCGAAACGGGAACGCGTTGCCGCGAAACGAGTTGCGGCTGTACACGGCGCGCTGTGCGACGGCCAGCGAGCGTTCGCTGATATCCATTGCGTCGATGCGCATGTGCGCGGCGTCGATGCCGGCATCAAGCAGCGTCATCGCGATCGTGTAGGGCTCTTCGCCGGTCGAGCAGGGCAGGCTCAGAATCCGCAGCGGCAGCGCAGTGCCGCGCTCGTCAAGGCGTTCGTGCGCGAGACGCGCGAGCGCACGGAACGCGTCGGCATCGCGGTAGAACCAGGTCTCCGGCACCACCACCGTTTCGACCAGCGCCTGCACGATCGAAGGCGACGCCTGCGCGGCATCCCAGTAGTCGGCGAGCGTGGCGTCGGCGTGACCCTCCGCGCACCAGGCGGTGGCGCGCTGATCAACCGCGCGCTCGATCGCGCCATGACCGAGCGACGCCGCATCGAGCCCGATGGTTCGATGCAGCAGATCGACGAAGCGTCGATAAAGCGGGGCGTTGTCGTGATGCGCGTTCATGCGTGCGCCTCGGGGAACAGCAGGGCTTTGACGTTGTCGGGCAGCAGATGTTCGACGCGAATCCATTGCACCAGACCGCCTGCCTCGCTCGCGACCGGGCCTAGATAGCGTGCGTGTGGGATGTCGATGCCGGCATCCTGAAACGCATCGGCTTGCAGGCGAATGGTGCGCGTTGCGCCTTCGAGCAGGAGCGCGAGCAGGCGCACCGTGCCCGCATGCGGATAGCGCACCAGCACGACACGCGTCGACATCAACTGTGCGGCAGGGCGGCCGAGCGCGAGCGCCGGCAGATCGATGACCGGCAGCGGCACGCCTTCGTGATCGAGTACGCCCGCGACCCACGACGGCGCGCCGGGAATCGTTTTCGGCGGCGACTGCGGTGTGAGCGGCATCAGACGCTCCACCTGCGTCGCGTCGATCACGTAGCGTTCGCTATCGAGCGTGAAGAGGATGAAGAGCATCGGCGTGGGCTGGAGTGGAGTGACGTACGTTGTTTGCGTCGAGGTGTGTGCCTGAATGAGCCCGCCGCGGCGCGTCAGGCCACCACCTTGAAGCGCGATACGCCGGTACGCAGACTATTGGCGACGTGCGTCAGATCGTCGATAGCCTGGGTCGACTGACGCAGCGATTCCGCCGTCTGCTGCGCGGCCTCCGAGAGCTGCGTCAGTGCCTGGGTAATCTGCTCCGCGCCGGTGGCCTGTGTCTGCATGCCTTCGTTAACCATCGAGAAGCGCGGCGCGAGCGCCTGCACCTGCTGGATGATCTGCGTGAGATGGCCGCCCACGTTCTGCACGTCGAGCATGCCGCGCCGGACTTCTTCGGAGAACTTGTCCATGCCCATCACGCCCGCTGCCACCGCCGACTGGATCTCCTTGACCATTTGTTCGATGTCGTAGGTCGCCACGGCAGTTTGATCCGCGAGGCGGCGAATCTCGGTCGCCACGACAGCAAAGCCGCGGCCGTATTCGCCGGCCTTTTCTGCTTCGATCGCCGCGTTCAGCGAGAGCAGGTTGGTCTGATCCGCGACCTTGGTAATGGTGGCGACGACCTGGTTGATGTTGCTGGCCTTCTCGTTGAGGATCGCCAGCTTCGCGTTGACCGAGCCGGCCGCCTCCATCACGAGGCGCATGGTGTCTTCCATGCGCGCGAGACCGGCGTGGCCGGTGCCCGCGAGCGCCGCAGACTGGCCGGCTACTTCGGAGACTTCGTTCATCGTGCGCAGCAGATCGCGCGAGGTTGCGAAGATTTCGCGCGACGTGGCGCCGATCTCGGTGGTAGTCGCCGCGGTTTCGTTCGCGGTGGCTTGCTGTTCACGCGAGGTCGCGGCGATTTCCGTCACCGACGTGGTGACCTGGACCGCCGACTTCTGCGCCTGGCCGACCAGCGCGGTGAGCTCGTCGGTCATGCGGTTAAAGCCGGCTTCGAGGGCGCCGATTTCATCCGCGCGGTTCAGTTGCAGACGCTGCGTGAGGTCGCCCGTGCGCATGACGTCGACGACTTGTAACACCTTCGCCATCGGCGTGGTGACCGCGCGCAGCAGCCAGTAACCAGCCAGAACGGCGGCGACGGCGGCGATCAACAGCATCACGAGCAGCACGATACGGGTCGTCTCGACCGAGCTGCGGATGCTTTCGGCGGACTGGTCGGCGTAGGTCTTGTTGTCGTCCACCAGCTTGCGCACGGACAGCCGGCCGGTTTCCCAGACCGGTGTGAGCTGCGTGTTGAAGATCTGCGCGGCGTTCTCTTTCGAGCTCGCCAGGGCGGTCAGCAGCGACGCCTGGATAGGCAGGTATTGCGTGTGTTGCTGCCGGAAACTGTTGAAGAGTTCACGGTCTTCCTGACGGAAGATGGTCGCGCCGTAGTCGTTAAGGAGCTTCTCGAGCGTCTGCTGAGTCTCTTGCAAGCGGGAGGAGTCGCGCTTCACGGAATCCGGGTCCGCGTCGACATAGATGAGGCGCTGCGTGACGGTGTAGTTCTCGAACCAGGCCGCACGCATTGCGGTGGCGTAGTAGAGGCCGGGCATCGAGTCCTGCTGCTGGCTCTTTGCGTCGTGGTCGATGCCGCCGAGTTGCTCGAAAGTGACGATTGCCATTGCCAGCATCACGATCAGCACGATCCCGAAGCTGCACAGAATCCGTTGCCGGATGGTCCATTGTTTCACGCGCACGCCCCTTAACTTTTTGGCTTGGTCCTGACGCCCGATGTCGACTTGTGGGTCTCGGGTCGAAGGATAGGAAAGCTTTTGCGGGTCGTCGGATTTGTCCGACGGGTCACGCGGCGGATTTTACAGGACCGTTCGCGCGACGTTACACCCGTAATGCCCGGTTACCAACTGCAGCATCTATTTCTGCACGCAACCCACACAATCTGTTCCATGCCTGAACGGCGGGAGTCAAACATGAAAAAAATTGCGATGGCGTTGTTGATGGTCGGGAGCCTGAGTGCGGCGGGTCAAGCGTCAGCTCACGGCAATGGCGGCGATGTGGTCGGTGCGCTGATCGGGGGTGCCTTGCTGGGCGCGGTGGTCACGTCCGCATTGAATCCTCCGCCTATGGTCGCTTACCAGCAGCCGGTGTATGCGCAGCCGGTCTATCAGCAGGCGCCGGTGTATGCGGGACCGCCGCCGGGATACTGCTATGACCAGTACCAGCGGGCGTATGTCGCGTGCGGCGCACCGCCGCCCGCACAGTATGGGTATCCGCAGCAGCCGCAACAGGGCTGGTAAACGGAATGCGCTGGCGCGCGCCGCTTTGAGGCTCGCGCGCACCAGAGAAAAAGGCCGTCGCATTGATGCGACGGCCTTTTTTTGTTGGGTGACTCAGCTTGGTGCCTCAGTGCTTGTGATGTAGCCACTCCGCATAGTGCGTGTCGAGCCAGCGCTCGAGGCGCTCAGGCCCTGTCTTATGACGAGGGTGGGACGCAGCCCAGATCACCGCGCCGACCAGCAGCATCACCAAAGGTCCCAACAAATAAGCCATTAACGATTCAGACATCGGAGCCTCCGCCTCGGCTTGCAACCATGTTTTAGTTTAGGCGATGAATGGCGAGAAGAAAGGGCGCTGTGATGGGTTGGCTGGCAGCGCGGCGGGATTGACGTGAATTGGCTGGCGGGGCCCGATCGCAGTGGGATTAAGAACCTTGTGAAGAGATTGCATTCCTTTTTGAAGACTGATGTTTGCGGCTTATGTTTATTTTGTTGTGTACCATCAAGCGCACCGCTGGCCTGTGGGTTTACCGGCCCCTGACAACCAACGTCGCACTTGTCGCATTTGCCTTAATTAGCCGATCACACCTTGTCGGCCGCTCTCGATCTGGGCGTCGACAAAATCCGCCCACAGTTGCAAGCTGCGACGCCGTTGTGCGACATGCTCGGCGTGGTTGTCTCCGCCCGGCGTGTCTTTGACGGCATGCGCCAACGCATTTTCAATCGCCTCCGAAGGCTGGCCCATCTCACGCAAGTGAGTGGCGGCGGTGCGTCGAAAATCATGCAAGACGAAATGCTCCACGTCGAGTCCGAGCGATTTGACGGCCTGATTGAGCGTGCTCTTTGCGATCGGACGATCGTCGCCCCTGACACTCGGGAAGACGAAATTCCGGCTGGTCTTCGTGTCCTGAAGCTCGCGAAGCAGGGCGACCGCCTGATCCGGGAGATACACCACATGCTCGCGGCCCTTGTTCATCCGCGCAGCGGGGATCGTCCAGCGGGCTGCAGTGAGGTTAAATTCGGACCAGGCCGCCTCGACGATGTCCGATTTCCGCACCATCGTCAGCACGAGCAGGTGCAAAGCCAATTTCAGCGGACGTCGAATGTTCGATGCGTAGATCGCCCGGAGCATGGCCCCCATTTCGTCTGGAGTGAGCACGCGGGTGCGGCTGTCCGGCGTCGCGATGAAGCGGGCCGGAATAAGCGCTGCCGGGTTGGTCGTAGCGAGTTGCCGGGCGATCAGGTACTCGTAGAGCCGCTTGACCGCGTTGCGCGTGTGCAGCGCCATCTTTGGCGAGCCACGGCTTTTGATCTGGTCGCATATCGCGCGAATGTCGTCGTCCGTCACGGCTTTGATCGGTTTGGCGCCGATGGCGGGGAGCACATCTTTTTCGAGCGCGCGCCGCGTGGTGCGCTGATACTCCGCCGACTTGCCGGCCATCTCCGTCGCGAGATAGAGTTCCGCGCCCTCACGCAGCACCTCGGCTTTGCTCTCTGCACCGCGGTCGCGTCTCGCCGTCGCCACTGGCGAGACGCCGCTCGCGACCATCTCCGCGTACTTCTGCGCTTTGGCGCGCGCGACCCGCAGTGAAATCATCCGGTAGTCGCCGATTGTGGCGAGCGGTTGGCGCTTGCCGTTAAGCGAATAGCGGAAGCGCCAGACCTTGGTGCCCGTCGTCATGATTTCGATGACGAGGCCGTTACCGTCTGCGACACGATACCGGGTGGCGCGGGGTTCCAGCGCACGGATCTGCGCTTCGGTGAGGGGAGCGGCTAGTTTTGGCATGGCGGGTCTTTGATACACGGACAGCGGTGATTTTAAACCAGCTGTACTCTGTGTACCAAAGAAATAGGCAGATTTAGGTCAACAAATGGTATTCGGCGCGTGTCGGAGAGGTTGTCTCGAATCGCCAGTGCAGGCATGTCAGATAAGACATTGGCGCGAAAATTTTCAACTCGGTTTACTTGCCGATACAAAACCGGCTGAAAATCACTCCGAGCAGATCGTCCGAACTAAATTCACCGGTAATCGAGTTCAACTGGTCCTGCGCGAGCCGCAGTTCCTCAGCGAACAGATCGAGTGCCTGGGAATTCTGATCGGCGTGCGCCGCAGCCGTCGCCAGATGCTCCTGGGCCGCACGCAGCGCAATCAGATGCCGCTCGCGCGCGAGGTACACGCTCTCCGCGCCCGCCTGCCAGCCGGCGATTCGCAGCAATTCTTCTCGCAGCAGCGCGACGCCATCGCCCTGTTTCGCCGACAGCCGCACTTCGCTGAGATCGAGATCCGCGTCCAGCGGCGTCACGGTCGGCGCGAGCCCGGTCAGATCGGTCTTGTTCAGCACGCGCACCACCGGCACGCCGCTCGGGAAGCGGCCAGCGATCGTTTCGTCTTCGGCGTTCATGCCGGTTCGCGCATCGAGAAGATGCAGCACGACGTCTGCGCGTTCGATCTCGCTCCACGTGCGCGCAATGCCGATCTTTTCCACCTCGTCTTCGGTATCGCGCAGGCCGGCCGTGTCGATCACATGCAGCGGAATGCCTTCGATCTGGATGGTCTGCGCGACCTTATCGCGCGTCGTGCCGGCGATCGGCGTGACGATGGCCAACTCCGCGCCGGCCAGCGCGTTCAGCAGCGACGATTTGCCGACGTTCGGCTGTCCTGCCAGCACCACCGACAAGCCCTCGCGCAGCAACGCCCCCTGGCGCGCTTCGCTCAGCACATGCGCGAGGCGCTCTCGGATTCGCGCGAGCTTGCCGCGGGCGTCGGCGGCTTCGAGAAAGTCGATTTCTTCTTCCGGGAAATCGAGCGTCGCTTCGACCAGCATCCGCAGGGTGATGACCTCTTCGACCAGCGCGTGGATGTCGCGCGAAAACGCGCCGTCGAGCGAGCGTCCCGCTGAGCGTGCGGCGGCTTCGGTGCTGGCCTCGATCAGATCGGCAACGGCTTCCGCTTGCGCCAGATCCAGCTTGTCGTTGAGAAACGCGCGCCGCGTGAATTCGCCTGGCTCGGCCAGACGTAGACCAAACGCACGGCCGGCGTCGATGCAACGCTGCAGCACCAGTTGCAGCACGACCGGACCGCCGTGGCCTTGCAGCTCGAGCACGTGCTCGCCGGTGTAGGAGTGCGGCGCGGGAAAATACAGCGCGATGCCGCGGTCGAGCGCATTGCCGCTGTCGTCGAGGAAGGGCACGTAACTGGCATGACGCGGCGCGAGTGCCTGGCCGGTGAGCGCTTGCATCAGCGGCTGCGCGGCGGCTTCCCCGGCACGGCCGCACGAAATCCGCACGACCCCGATTCCGCCTCGGCCGGGAGCGGTGGCAATGGCGACGATCGGATCGGAATCGGTGGTAAGCATGGGGACGAGGCTATCAGAAGGGATTGAATGCGCATGAGTGGGCGCCGCGCATTGTAACGCGGGCCTTTGCAGTCCCTCGTCTCACGACTGGATTCTCGGGTGTAGGCGGGCTTTGTCAGACAAATTAGGATTTATCTTGAATAAGCTAAGATAGCTTGCAACCTATTTGCGGCCGATCGACACGTTCCGCATGTCTGAAATGTATGTCACACAAGGAAAAGACGGGATTCGACAAAATCGCGAAGCGCGTTATTTGGTGGCCATTTCAGGCTAAAAATAGCTTATTTGAGCTATAAAATCACCTAACTGGTTGTCCACTGATTATGCGCCGGATTGCACAATCGGGCCCATGCCGACCTCCAAAGAAAAACACGCTTTCGCCAAACGGCTGGAAGACTCACTCCCGAAAGATTTGAGGGGTGGAACAGCTTTATCCAAGAAATTCAACTTCCTCTATGCCAGTGGTCCCGCCGTTTCACCGCAAACGGCGCATAAGTGGCTTTCAGGTACGACGATTCCGAAGCCCGATAAGTTGCGGGTTTTGGCCGAGTGGCTGCAAGTCGATCTTCACTGGCTGCAATATGGGCCGGGGCCTTCGGGCAAGACCAAGCCGCTCGCCCGTGGCGAGAAATATCCGCTGACGCCGGAAACGGTCGAGCTGGTTACGCAGATGGCTAACCGGTTCGCGGGTTTATCGCCGCGTCAGCGCAATCTGGTGGAAGAACTGATCACTGAATTTGACGGCGGCACGCAACCGGAGACCGACGCCGCGCCCGAAGACACATTGAAACCTAAGAGTTCGTCGGCCGAGTCATAAGGCCGAGTCATAAAAAAAGCCGCCCGGTGTAAACCGGGCGGCTTTTTTACGGCCAGCTTCTGCTTTTGCCTGTCGGTCAACGGGCGTTACCACTGCCCGCTGCAGGCAAGACATCGATCAGGCCGCTTTCACCTTCGACTTACCCATCATCCGCGTGATGTAGTACTGCTGGGCGATCGACAGCACGTTATTCACGACGTAGTACAGCACCAGACCGGCCGGGAAGAAGAAGAACATGACCGAGAACGCGATCGGCATGAACATCATCATCTTGGCTTGAACCGGGTCCGGCGGCGTCGGGTTTAGCTTGGTCTGCAGGAACATCGAGACGGCCATCAGCACCGGCAGGATGAAGAACGGATCCTGTTGCGACAGATCGTGAATCCAGAGAATCCACGGTGCGCCGCGCATTTCAACCGACGACAGCAGCACCCAGTACAGCGAGATGAACACCGGAATCTGAATCACGACCGGCAGACAGCCGCCGAACGGATTGACCTTCTCGGTCTTGTACAGCTCCATCAGCGCCGAATTCATCTTCTGCGGATCGCCCTTGAAGCGTTCGCGCAGGGCTTGCATACGCGGCGTGATCGCCTTCATGCGCGCCATCGACTTGTAGCTTGCCGCCGACAGCGGGAAGAACACGGCCTTGATCAGCAGCGTGAGCAGCACGATCGACCAGCCCCAGTTGCCGACATAGCTGTGGATCTTTTCGAGCAGCCAGAACAGCGGCTTCGCGATGATCGTGACCCAGCCATAGTCCTTCACCAGTTCCAGACCCGGCGCGATGCCTTCGAGCATGCGCTCTTCTTCCGGACCGGCGAACAGGCGTGCCGAGACGTCAGCCGATTGCCCCGGGGCGATGGTCGGCACCGGCTCTTTCACGCCGACGCGATACAGCGCCGGATCGATCTTCTCGACATAGATATCGCGCTTCACACCCTGCTGCGGAATCCATGCCGACGCGAAGTAATGCTGCACCATCGCGATCCAGCCGTTGTCGGCCGAATTGACGAAGTCCTCCTTGTTCTTGTCGATGTCGCTGAACGTCATCTTCTGGAAGTGGTGCTGGTCGGTGTAGACAGCCGGTCCGATGAACGTGTGCGAGAAGCGCGGCGTTTCCACCGGCGTGTCGTCGCGTACCAGTTCCATATAGACCGACGGCGTGACCGGCGCGGTACCGACGTTTTCAATCTTCGTGTCGACACCAATCACGTAGCTGCCGCGCGTGAACGTGTAGGTCTTGATGACCTTCACGCCACCCTTGACCGGCGATTCGAAGCTGAGCTTGAACGATTTTTCGTCGCCCGTCAGATCGGTCGGCTGGTTCGGCGCCGGCGTGTAGATGTCGTTATGGTTCGGGAAATCGCCGCCGAGCAGACCCGTGCGCGCCACGTACGTGTGGTTCGCGGTGCGGTCGAACAGCGTGATGACCAGATCCGGCTGCTTGCCGTCGCCTTGCTTGACGAGCGACAGCTTCGACAGCGTGCCGCCGCGAGTGTCGATCTCACCGTTGTAGACGTCGGTGCTGAACTTGACCAGTTGCGACTGCGTTGCAGCCGGCGCGTTGCCCGGCGCTGCTGCGTTGGTGGCCGGCAAATCGGCGGGCTGGGTTCCCGGCGTCGTGGTTCCCGGAGCGGCGTTACCGACGGTCTTGGTCGGGTTGGCGCTCGGGAAGAACATCGACGGGCGTCCGTGGTCGCGTTGCCAGTTGTCGAACAGCATGACCGCTGACATGAAAAAGATGACCCATAGGACGGTGCGTTTGATATCCATGCGTTGTCTCAGTGTCGATGGAACGGCGCGTCAGCGCTTTTCAGAAGTGGGAGGCGGGACGAGATCGATGCCGCCCGCGGAAAACGGGTGGCAGCGGCAAATACGCCTGGCGGCGAGATAAGTCCCGCGCGCGGCGCCATGATACTGGATTGCTTCGCGCGCGTAATCAGAGCAGGAAGGGTAAAAACGGCACCGGTTGCCGAGCATGGGGCTCACAGCAAGCTTGTAGAAACGCAGTAAAGCGATGAGTACCGTTTGCATGGCTGGTGCGGCCGGACGGCGCCGCGCAACGTGGAGTACCGGGCGACGCCCGCGCAGCATGGCTGCTATAGCTGCGCACTGGGCGGTCACTTGAGCGTCATTCCGTCTTGGGCGCTTCCGCGGGCGGCGCCTCGCGACGGACAATTTCGCGCGCTGCCTTGTCGAGCAGCGCCTCTATCTCGCTGCGGCACAGCGCCCTCAACGGGGGCGACGAAGCGCTCGGCAAAGCTTTCTTGTCGAAGCGCGTGTGCAAACGCAGCAGCACATCCCAACCGCCGAATTCCGCGCGACGCAGCCGGAAGGCTTCACGCGCGATTCGACGTACCAGATTACGCGTGGCCGCGCGCGGCGCATATTTCTTGCCGATCACGAGACCTAGGCGAGCGTCGTTGCCGGTGGGCCGGCCGTACACCACAAAGTGCGCGGTGCGGCGCCACGGGCGCAAACGAAAAACGGATGAAAATTCATCCGTTTTCAGTAGCCTTGCGGCTTTGGGGAAGGCGGCTTGCGCTCGCAACGGAACCGAGCCCAGTTGCGGCGCCCCTGCCGCTCCCGCTTCACCGCGGGCCTCGCTAGCCACAGACGGAGCGCGCAATCCGCTCGCCTGCCTTAGATGGCGAGGCGCTTGCGGCCCTTCGCGCGACGTGCGTTGATGACCTTACGGCCACCTGCGGTCTTCATGCGAACGCGAAAGCCGTGGGTGCGCTTGCGGCGGGTAACGGAAGGTTGGTAAGTACGTTTCATGTTGCTCTCACTTGATCGAAAAATAACCGCGCGATCATCGCTGAAAGCGCAATGGCCGGAGGTTGTGCAGAATTGGTTTTCGCGGAACCCGCTATTTAAACCGGTTTTCTTTTGGCCGTCAATAGTTTAGCCTGGTTCGGCGCCAGGCTGGAGAAGCTTCGCCGGATGATCGGTCCCTGTGGATAACTCCCTTTCGCGGGCGTTTTGGCGTTAGAATCTCGCCTTACTTCCCAAAAATCCTGCACGCCGCTCTGGCTCGCTTGCTCCGCAAACCCTTGTGGCACAAGCGCCTGGAGCCGTTACGCCTGGCTGCTCAGGGCCTTGTTGCGCGCACGCGACAGGGGCAGCGGCGAACCGCCGTGCATACCATAACGACAGCAACTCGATGAACGATTTCTGGCAACACTGTTCCGCATTGCTGGAGCGCGAGCTTACGCCCCAGCAGTACGTGACGTGGATCAAACCGTTGGCCCCGGTCGCCTTCGACGCCGCTGCGAACACGCTTAGCATCGCTGCGCCGAACCGCTTCAAGCTCGACTGGGTCAAGAGCCAGTTCTCCGGCCGTATTTCCGATATGGCACGCGATTTCTGGCAGACGCCGGTCGACGTGCAATTTGTGCTGGACCCGAAAGCCGGTATGCGCGCGCCTGCGGCAGCGACGTCGGCTCCGTCGCGTCCGTCTTCCGCGGCGGGTTCGACGGGCGCAGGCCATTCTTCTTCTGGTTCAAACGGCGCAGGTGCCGCAGTGGACGCGGCCGTTGGCGCCGTGCAATCGGCCCATGCCGCGCGCGCCAATGGCACGAACAGCGCGAACAACGCGATGGCAAACCTCAACGCGAACGCAGCACGCGCCGCGGCCGAAGATGCCGCCGACCTCGACCTTCCCAGTCTCGACGCGAATGAAGCCGCAGCCGCACGCCGCACGTGGCGTCCGGGCCAAAGCGCCAACTCGAACGGCAACGGCGAGAACGACTCGATGTACGAGCGTTCGAAGCTCAATCCCGTGCTCACCTTCGACAACTTCGTGACCGGTAAAGCCAACCAGTTGGCACGCGCCGCGGCGATTCAGGTCGCGGACAACCCCGGCATCTCGTACAACCCGCTGTTCCTATATGGTGGCGTGGGCCTGGGCAAGACCCACCTGATTCACGCGATCGGCAACCAGCTTCTGATGGACAAGGCCGGCGCGCGGATTCGCTACATCCACGCGGAACAGTACGTGTCCGACGTGGTGAAGGCCTACCAGCGCAAGGCGTTCGACGACTTCAAGCGTTACTACCACTCGCTCGACCTGCTGCTGATCGACGATATTCAGTTTTTCTCCGGCAAGTCCCGCACGCAGGAAGAATTCTTCTACGCGTTCGAGGCGCTGGTCGCGAACAAGGCGCAGGTGATCATCACCAGCGACACGTATCCGAAGGAAATCTCGGGCATCGACGACCGCCTGATCTCGCGCTTCGACTCTGGCCTGACGGTGGCGATCGAGCCGCCCGAGCTGGAAATGCGCGTCGCGATTCTGATGCGCAAGGCGCAGTCCGAGTTTGTGAGCCTGAGCGAAGACGTCGCGTTCTTTGTCGCCAAGCACCTGCGTTCGAACGTGCGTGAACTCGAAGGCGCGCTGCGCAAGATCCTCGCGTATTCGAAGTTCCACGGCCGTGAAATCACGATTGAAGTGACAAAAGAAGCGCTGAAAGACCTGCTGACGGTACAGAACCGGCAGATTTCGGTGGAAAACATCCAGAAGACCACGGCTGACTTCTACAGCATCAAGGTCGCGGACATGTATTCGAAGAAGCGTCCGGCGAATATTGCGCGGCCGCGGCAGATCGCGATGTATCTGGCGAAGGAACTGACGCAGAAAAGTTTGCCGGAAATCGGCGAGCTGTTCGGGGGGCGCGATCACACCACCGTGCTGCACGCGGTGCGCAAGATTGCCGCCGAACGCGGCACGGACGCGCAACTGAACCATGAACTGCACGTGCTGGAGCAAACGCTGAAAGGTTAAGCAGGCCGGACGGAAATTTCGACCTGTTTATTTCGGAACTCGCCCCCATTTTAGTGGAGCGGTTCTGTTTTCAGGCACAATACAGGTTTAACCGCCCGGCGGCTGCGGGCGGAATTCACGCCGTGACAGGCGCTGCGTGGCGCCGGCGGGGAGCCGCGGCTGTGCGCTGTAAGGCTGGCAAGTCAGGCGCGCAGGCCGTCATATCAACGAAGGAACTCTATGCAACTGGTCAAGACCGAACGCGATAACCTCCTCAGGCCGCTGCAAACTGTGAGCGGCATCGTCGAACGCCGCCATACGTTGCCGATCCTCGCCAATTTGCTGATTACCAAGAACGGCCCAGAAGTGTCGTTCCTGTCGACCGACCTTGAGTTGCAGATCACCACGCGCGCCGATTTTGGCGTGGGCGGCGATTCGGTTGCGACTACGGTGGCAGCAAGAAAGCTCCTCGACATTCTGCGCGCCATGCCCGACGGGCAGGTCACGCTGACCTTGAACGACAAGCGTTTGACCGTGCAATCCGGCAAGAGCCGCTTTGCGCTGCAAACGCTGGCGGCCGACGAGTTCCCGACCGTTGCTCAAGCTAAAGACTACGGCGCGAACCTGGTGGTTCCCCAGAAAACGTTCCGCCAGTTGCTCGGCATGGTCCATTTTTCGATGGCCCAGCAGGACATCCGCTACTACCTGAACGGCATGCTGCTGGTGGTAGACGGCGACCAGCTGATGGCAGTCGCAACCGACGGCCACCGCCTCGCGTTCTCGTCGATGAAGATCGAAGGCTCGTTCGCGCGCCAGGAAGTCATCATTCCGCGTAAGACGATTCTCGAATTGCAGCGTCTGCTGGAAGACATTGACGACACGCTGAAGATCGACATCGCCGCAACGCAGGTGAAGTTCACGTTCGGCCAGGTCGAACTGGTGTCGAAGCTGGTGGAAGGCAAATTCCCCGACTTCCAGCGCGTGATTCCGAAGTCGCACAAGAATCAGTTCTTGATCGGCCGTGAAGAACTGCAGCGTTCGCTGCAACGCGCCGCGATTCTGACGTCGGACAAATTCAAGGGCGTGCGCTGCATTATCGAGCCGGGCCAGTTGAAGATCATGTCGACCAACGCCGATCAGGAAGAGGCGCAGGAAGAACTGGAAATCGCGTACGACGGCGACAGCGTCGATATCGGGTTCAATGTCACGTATCTGCTCGACGTGCTCGCGAACCTGAAGGTCGACATGTTGCAAGTGAGCCTTGGCGACGCCAGCTCCAGCGCGTTGATCACGATTCCCGAGAACGACGAATTCAAATACGTCGTGATGCCGATGCGCATCTAACGCGTCCAGAAACCAGGAACACACCAAGGGGCGCAGTGCCCCTTTGGCGTTTTTATGGTGTTTTGAAAAGTCCCGAGCAGCAACCCAGCAGCAACGCAGAACCGGAAAAAATCCATGACTGAAACGAACAATTCGCAACCCGATAACAGCGGCTACGGCGCCTCGTCCATTCAGATCCTTGAAGGTCTGGAGGCGGTGCGCAAGCGTCCCGGGATGTATATCGGCGATACATCGGACGGCACCGGCCTGCATCACCTCGTATTCGAAGTGCTGGACAACTCGATCGACGAAGCGTTGGCCGGGTACTGTAACGACATCCAGGTCACCATCCACGCGGACAACTCGATTTCGATCACCGACAACGGCCGCGGTGTGCCGACCGGTCTCAAGATGGACGACAAGCACGATCCGAAGCGTAGCGCCGCTGAAATCGTGATGACCGAGCTGCACGCCGGCGGCAAGTTCGACCAGAACAGCTACAAGGTGTCCGGCGGCCTGCACGGCGTGGGCGTCTCGTGCGTGAACGCGCTGTCGGCGTGGCTGCGCCTGGTGGTGCGCCGTGACGGCAAGAAGCACTTCATGGAGTTCCACCGTGGCGTGCCGCAGAACCGCATCATCGAAGAGATCGACGGCGTGGCTGTGTCGCCGATTCAGGTGACCGGCGATACCGAAAACCGCGGTACCGAAGTGCACTTCATGGCCGACGAGACGATCTTCGGCAATGTCGAATATCACTACGACATTCTGGCCAAGCGGATTCGCGAACTGTCGTTCCTGAATAACGGCGTGCGGATTCGCTTGAGCGATCTGCGCTCGGGCAAGGAAGAAGATTTCGCGTTTGTGGGCGGCGTGAAGGGTTTTGTTGAGTACATCAACAAGAACAAGGTCGTCCTGCACCCGAACATTTTTCACATCAGCGGCGAGAAAGACGGCATTGGCGTTGAAGTCGCGATGCAGTGGAACGACAGCTACAACGAAAACGTGCTGTGCTTCACGAACAACATTCCGCAGCGCGACGGCGGCTCGCACTTGACCGGTTTGCGTGCGGCGATGACGCGCGTGTTGAACAAGTACATCGTGGATCACGACGTCGCGAAGAAAGCGAAGGTCGAGACGGCCGGCGACGACATGCGCGAAGGGCTCTCGTGCGTCCTCTCGGTGAAGGTGCCGGAGCCGAAGTTCAGCGCGCAGACCAAGGACAAGCTGGTGTCGTCGGAAGTGCGCGCGCCGGTGGAAGATGTGGTCGCGAAGGCGCTCGAAGAATTCCTGCAGGAAACGCCGAACGACGCGAAGATTATTTGCGGCAAGATCGTTGATGCGGCGCGGGCACGGGATGCGGCTCGCAAGGCGCGTGAAATGACGCGTCGCAAGGGCTTGCTCGACGGCGTTGGCTTGCCTGGGAAGCTGGCGGACTGCCAGGAGAAAGACCCGGCGAAGTCCGAAATTTATATCGTCGAGGGCGACTCCGCAGGCGGCTCGGCGAAGCAGGGGCGCGACCGGAAGTTTCAGGCGATCTTGCCGCTGCGCGGCAAGGTGCTGAATGTGGAGAAGGCGCGCTATGACAAGCTGCTTTCTTCGGAACAGCTTGTGACGCTGATTACGGCGTTGGGTTGCGGGATCGGCAAGGACGACTACAACCTCGACAAGCTGCGTTATCACCGCATCATCATCATGACCGATGCTGACGTGGACGGCGCGCACATCCGCACGCTGCTGCTGACGTTCTTCTATCGTCAGATGCCGGACATGATCGAGCGCGGGTTTATTTATATCGCCCAGCCGCCGCTGTACAAGATCAAGGCGGGTAAGGACGAGCGGTATCTGAAGGATGCAACCGAGCTGAACGCGCACATGCTCAAGCTGGCGCTGAATGGGTCGGAGCTGCTGCCTTCTGAGAATGCGACGCCGATCGCTGGCGATGCGTTGGGTGAGCTGGCGCGTTCGTATCTGCTGGCGCAAGGCGTGGTGGATCGGCTGAGCCGGTTGTACGACGCTGGCGCGCTTGAGGCGGTGATGGATGGGGTAGCGATCGATCTGTCTTCTGAGCAAGCGGCTGAAAGCTCGGCGAAGACGCTTGAGGCGAAGCTGCGGGACGATCCGTTGAAGCCTGAGGTGAAGGTGACGACGATGTATGACCCGGTGCGTGAGCTGCGGTCACTGCGTGTTTCGCGGACGCATCATGGTAATCAGAAGGTTTCTGTGCTGGATCAAGAGTTTCAGCTGACTGCGGATTATCAGCAGCTTTTGACGACGGCGGATACGTTTAAGGGGTTGATCGGCGCGGGTGCGATGATCAAACGCGGCGAGCGGAGTATGGCGGTTACCGACTTCAAGAGCGCGATGCGGTGGTTGATTGCCGATGCTGAGCGGAATGTTTCCAAGCAGCGATACAAAGGCCTGGGTGAGATGAATCCTGGGCAGCTTTGGGAGACGACGATGGATCCGGCGGTGCGTCGTTTGTTGAGGGTGCAGATTGAGGATGCTATTGCGGCTGATGGCATTTTTACTACGCTCATGGGGGATGATGTGGAGCCGCGTCGGGCTTTCATCGAGTCGAATGCGTTGAGGGCGGGGAATATTGATGTTTGAGGGTCCAAATCTCCGCGTAGGACTGGGGGCGTCGTAGGACACCAGGGTAATTGCGATTGACAGACGTTAGTGAATTGCCGATTGACACAAGGAAGCCTAGGCAGCGAACGCTCGGCGAACTGGATGTGTGGTGATCGAGTACCTGATTCGCCATCACATCATCTTGAATGCCCTCTTCTTTGCCAGCGGGGGCATTTTTTTAACTCGACAAGTCGGCTTGCAGTCTACCGGGTGGTGAGCAGTTGGTATCTGCGGCATGGCCGTGCGATTTGGCGTGCGAAATCTACGCAATCTTGCAAAGGCGGTTGCCGTGAAGCAGACAGTCATCGAATTGCAACGGTGCGTGTACAAGTGCGGCGACAGCGGGAAGTGGCGATTTCCCCCCGCCCCCCAAACGGACGCACATCGCGTTCAAAAAAATTAACGACCTCTTGAACGAGGTCTCTTGTGTCATTTCTTCGCTTTTTCCATCGCCCGTTGCTACAAAGATTCCAGAAAACCCGTCAAAGCGGCCTGCAGATCTGACGCTCGTGTCTGGCACTCCCACACAATCAGAGCGCTCCAGCCCATTGCTTCGAGCAATTGGATTGCCCCAGCGTCGCGTTCGACATTGCGGCGGAGCTTCGGGTACCAGTATTCGGTATTCGACTTCGGAAGCTTCGAATCTGCGCATCCGTTGTGTTGATGCCAAAAGCAGCCGTGGACGAAGATAACCTTTTTTCGGCCCCAGAACACGACGTCGGGCTTACCGGGCAATCGTTTGTCATGCAGGCGATAGCGATATCCAAGCTGCCAAAGCATCTTCCGCACGCGCAATTCAGGCGCAGTATCGACGCTTTTTATCCGGCGCATCGTCTCGCTTCGGGTCAAGGGACGGCGAATGGACTTTGGGCTATTTTTCATCACCTATGTCTTTCCGTTTCTCACGCTGCCGAGAAATTCTCTGGTCTGTCTCAGTCGGCCGCTTTGGAAAAAAGCAACGCCAAGGCGGTAGGAATATCGGATACGTCAACACTCAGTGGGATGAATGGGGCGTTGCAGGTGGCGCCTAGGTGGCTCAAAACTGCTGGCTTACCGCCTTGACCGCATAGCTAATTTTGATTGCATCAACTTCGGCGCGTCTCTAGCCCAGCCTCAGCAATTTAGACAAAGATCGACCGGTTTTGTGGCGCGGCCATTTTGCATTTTTGGGGAAGCGCAGGTGCGCTTTCTACAGCACCCTACGGCCGCCTTGGCGAAAAAGAGGGTTCGATTTGGAAAGGTTGATCGGCAAAGCTGGACAACTTTTTGAGTGCCATCTTAGTGCGGCGGTGCCGCGGAAGCACGACGCGTCCACTTGGCGCTTGCTAGCGCTCAAGAAATACTTCCGACGCCGGACTCACCGTTCTCATTAGAGGCGCGTATAATTGGATACACATGGTGTATCCGAGGTGATCATGGAGAGCAACTCATGCGGACTGCGCATCCGCCTTGATCCGCGATTGCGGCAAGAATTCTTGGCTGCGTGCAAAGCGCAGGACAGAACAGCAGCACAGGTACTGCGCAACTTTATGCGCGAATTTGTTGCTAGTTACGGCGATAGCTTACAAACAAGCTTTTTCGACGAATCGGATGCTCGTACGGCCGCGACAAAGGAATGAAAATGAATAAATTGCGCAAAAACAAAGAAGGAATTAAGACCCTAAGTCTTTTCACCGGTGCGGGTGGTTTAGACATTGGTTTTCATCAAGCAGGTTTTAATGTCATCGCTTGCGTTGAGATTGAGGCGGCTTACTCAAAATCTCTAGATGAAAATAAAAAGATCGGGAAATATATTTCCACTGCGACAGAAATCCACAATTTAGACATTCGCGAATTTGATCCTTCCATCTATGTAGATCAGGGAATTGAGTGTGTCATTGGCGGGCCTCCTTGCCAAACGTTCTCTGCTGCTGGCCGTCGCTCCGGAGGAGTTTTGGGAACGTCGGACGCAAGAGGGAGGCTATTCGAATCATATTGCAAAATACTCAAAGTCATCCAGCCCAAGGTATTTGTTTTTGAGAATGTCTATGGACTTCCTGGGGCAAATGAAGGCGGCCCGTGGAAAGAAATACGTGAAGCGTTTCACGAACTGGGTTATGAGTTGAGAGCCGAAGTGTTGGATGCTGCAGACTACGGTGTTCCTCAGCACCGCGAGCGTCTAATTATCGTCGGATACAAGGAAGGGGAGGGAAACTTTGAATTTCCTATGCCGACGCATGGGCCTGATTCTACCGGCGGTCGACCTCTGGTGAGCGTGCTTGACGCTATCCAAGACCTTCAAAATGACGAAGAGCCCTACCATGAGTTAGATGGTCTTTACGGGCACCTTTTGTCTTTGGTTCCCGAGGGATTGAATTACGCCTTTTTTACGCGGGAAATGGGCTACCCGAGGCCATATTTCGCATGGCGTTCTAAATTTCACGACTTTCTTTACAAAGTAGACAGACGTACGCCGAGTCGGACCATCAAAGCTCAACCTGGAAAATTTACCGGTCCATTTCATTGGAAGAACCGTCATTTTAAGGTCGATGAATTGAAGCGCCTTCAAACTTTTCCTGACGATTACGAAATTGTCGGGACGTATGCAAAAATAATGGAGCAAGTCGGAAACTCTGTCCCTCCGCGATTGGCTGAGACAATTGCGACGTCTGTTCGTGAACAACTGCTTCGTCCTTCGCGGACGCTTACGTATGAAAAACGAGGTGCCGAGTTTAAATCGAGCTTTCGCCAACGTCAGCGTGAAAGAACTGTGCATTTCAAAGAGCGCGCTGCTGAGGAAGTCGCGGCTCGTTTTCCGAATGTGCAAATTTTGGACGAAAATTTGCTAGAACGGGCGAGTGCTTATTTCATAAGTTTTAAAGGACTCTTTTCGCGTCTACGCTCAGAAAATTTGGCTCAATTTGAGTTGGATCGCCATTACTACACCGTGGCGTTCTCGCAGAAAAGAGACGCAATTTTGCTGAAAATCGACCCGGTAAGTACTGCAGCACGCAAATCTCGAGATATTCGAATCTCCTTGAAGGGATTGTCTAAGTACTTGTTGCACATCGATTCGGTGACGGTGGATGCCAAATTTTCTGATCTTGATGACGTTTTCAGGATTTGGTCTGTAATCGAGGAAGCACTTAAAGCGAATAGTCAGTTTTTCAGCCTAATTGATATTTACGGGCATTATGCGAATCGGGGTGATACTGTAAAAATAACTACCGAAATAAATGCGATCCGCAAATCGAGATTAGAACGCGCAATTGAATTTTTCGGCTGCTCCGAGAATTGTGGTGAACTTGTCACAGTAGAATTTGCGGCTGCGGCTCTCAATGTAAAGAAAGAGGAAATCACTGACGTTATTCTTGACATGCGTGCGCATCGGTGGGATGTCAGAACGGCAGACACGCATAACACGATACGACAGCTAGGCGTTCTTTGTACGTATCCGTTTCCTTTGCTTTCGGATAAAGCTCAACTGGAACGACGAGTTACAGACAGCATAGTCGCATAGGCCGCGATATACTCGCGTCAGTCGACAAAAAGGATAAGACGATGGCGCGAGCAGACCTGCTGATAGAAGTTTGCGGACTTATAGGTAATACGACCGTGGCCACGGCCCCAAGTGACGGATGGCCTGGGGTCGTCACAACAACGCTGCCGGATGGGCAGATCCGACAAATCGCATTGCATGTTTCAACGGTCAGTCCGCACAACCGTAAAGACTGGGAATTCCGTTTTCAAAATCCCGGCGATCGCTCACCCGTAGCCGCTCATGGCGCTGCAATTCCGATTCTACTCGGTCTCTGGAAGGAAGATGGCCATCCGACGCTGTTGATCGCGACGGATGGAACAAGCCGCATAGGGCGAGAAGCCCGTTTCTCCGTTTTGTTTGACACTCGGGTAGCCGCTCAAGCTCGGACAACTGGATGGGCTGTTTATCAGTCGGCAAACGGTGAAAAAATATATGCTTTTCTCCCGAGCATGTTCCCGATTTTCGTTGCCGTGCTTGTCAATGGCTTGGAAGCGCCTGACCTAGGGACCACTATTGACGACGCAATATCTAGTGCAGCCATTGCTTCCGGTCTAATTGATGAGGAAAACGATGCTTCCGCGACGCGCGTTCGCCGCGCGGCCGCTGTTTTGGTCCGGCACTACGCGTTTTCCAGGAACGTTCTAAGTGCGTATGGGCACCGCTGCGCAATGTGCGGGTTAGGTGCGGGCCTCGTCGTTGGAGCCCATATCAACCCTGTTGCCGCCGAAGGTGCGCCGGACGCCGTATGGAACGGTTTGGCACTCTGCCATAATCACCATGCCGCCTTCGATGCACACCATATTTGGGTTGATCCAGAAACGCGCAACATCGTCTTTAATGAGGAGGTTGCAAGGGGCCACGAGGACAATGCAGCCTTGTGTGCTTTCTTGGATACAACGTTCCCAGTATTGGCCGAGCCTGCATCGCCAGAGCAGTCGCCGCGACGCTCCATGCTAGAGGCAAGGTACGAGTTCTTTGCCGGACGTTACGACTGGTTATAAAACACGGGATTAAACTGGAGTCTCCTTCGAAAGATGGCATCGAAGAACCAAGATTGCCGATCGGCGGTAGTCCCTTGCAGATGGATGGGTTATTTGTCGATTCGGCGGAGATCCGAGTTTTAGGGGCGGTGGGACACTTGATGCGTGTTGCTGCGATCA
The DNA here is from genome assembly GCF_052682275.1 of Paraburkholderia sp. D1E. Classification (NCBI taxonomy): domain Bacteria; kingdom Pseudomonadati; phylum Pseudomonadota; class Betaproteobacteria; order Burkholderiales; family Burkholderiaceae; genus Paraburkholderia; species Paraburkholderia sp. D1E. The sequence goes on along the minus strand of NZ_JBQYMB010000001.1, from coordinate 9,220,531 downwards.
GTGTCCCTGCCGGTTCACTTGAACGGTGTGATCACTAACCGGCCCCTTTGCACGTCCACTACGATTCGCCCACTAATCTCAAACCCCGCCTCCTCCAACCACCTTCCCGAAAGCCGAATCCAAGGCGCTGGTGGCAAATCTGGGAAAAATTTAACGTGATCCGGCGCGAACGTTTTCATCGGCCGCGGGCGTCTTTGTGCCGAAATGGTCAAGATGCGTTGGGTAACAGGCGCAACTGCTTTATGATTGGCGTCAGCCATAATCAACTCCCTTGATGAGTTGGTTGTGGTCAGCGGGACGGATGGGTGGCAGCCCGTGCGTCCCGCGCTTCATCTCCTTCCTCGTTCTCCTTGATGCTCGGCTCGGCGCTTTCGCGTCCTCTTCTACCCTCCAACGAGCCAATCGTTCAGTGGTGCTTTATAAACGTAATGCGTCGTTATTGTCGGTTATATTGTTAGGCATCCGATATATTTTCGCGCATTGTCGGGAGTTGTGCAACGTCGAACGCTCGAGGAACGACGAAACAGAGCACACATTTCATCGCCAGCTTGGAGGCACACTCGCCCTGACAGACATCGAATGAGATCGAGCATGTCGAAGCCCGACCGACGCCCCCGCATCGCTCGACGTTCCACCCTAAGCAGCCCCGACCAAGCCTCAATAAAACCCACCAACAATGCCTAATGTATATTAGAGCGCTTATATAAGAGATATTTAACATTCTTCAATGATTAAATTTGCATCGCGCTGTAAATGTTTTGTGAAATCGCGCGATTAGCGGGGCACGTGAAAAGCAAAGCAAACTAAAAGAGGCAGCACATGGGAGCACATCACATAAGCGGTAGCGTCAATGGCGGGCCAAGCCCGTCGCCTCACGACAAAAGCATCAACCAAATAAATCAGCCGTTTAAATCCGATCAGCAAATCCGTCAATAACGAAAAAAACAAACTCAAAACAGAAACCCGCCAGAAAGCACCCGAGAGCCAAACAACCCATAACGACCACGCGACACCCAAAGAGGCCACCGTGAATTCCGCCGACCTGCTCCGCGCCTTCGCCTCCCCGTCCCTGACGCAAAGCAATCGCGCCTTCCGCCTGCACTGGGGCTCAGCCCAGTCGAGCCTTGAGCAAGTGCTGATCGCGCATCGCATCGACATCAGCGAGGGCCTGTGCTCAGGCATTGTGGGTCACGTGACGTGTCTGTCGACGCGCGCGGACTTGCCGCTCAATGCGTTCATCGGCTTGCCGCTGTCGGTGCAGATGGTCACCGACCGTGGCGCCTTGCACCCGATCTGCGCGATCGTCACCGACGCCCGCGCGGGCCAGTCGGACGGGTCGCTGGCGACCTACAGTTGACCATGCGCGATGCGTTATCGGTGCTGGAGGGGCGAACCAATACGCGCATCTTCCGCACGCTGAGTGTGCCCGATTTGATTGAGAAGCTGCTGGGTGAATGGCAGAAAAAGAGTCCGGCGCGTGCGCGTGTTCGATTGCGACCTGTCGTCGCTGGATCGCGCGAAGTATCCGGTGCGCGAGACGCTGTTGCAGTTTCACGAGTCGGACGCGGATTTCATCCGGCGGCTGTGCCGTCGCGTGGGGCTGCGTGGTTCACGGCGGCGGGCAAGCGGGGAGCGGCCCCATCGGCCAACGGCGCCGGTGAGTCGCCGGTGCTGCTGGACGACCCGATGAAACTGCCGAAGTCGTCGGCCGGCACGGTGCGCTATCACCGCGACGCGACCACCGAAGCGCGCGACTCGATCACGCTGTGGTCGGCCTCGCGTCAGCTCGTGCCGGGCAACGTGCAGCGCGCGAGCTGGGACTACAAGAGCGCGACGGTGGCGCAGGCGTCGGAGACGAGCATTGTCGATAAGGGCGAAGCCGGCAACGACATCGCGCAGCTACTGCGCGATGCGGTCATCGACGTGCCGCACGCGGGCGATTCGTGGTCGGACTATGAGCGCGTCAGCAACCCCAACATGAATTTTAATGGCTACATCGCTCGTTGTGTGGCTTATGCTCAGGCGCTAGCGGCATTGGCGGATATTCTTTTCCCCGACGCGTCAGGCGGGCTGCTGCTATTTCCAGAGGGCCGCACGCCGCGGAGAACGTGAATATGAAATCGAAAAACACCGTTGCGGTTGCTTTGATCCTATTTGTTGTGGCTTTGAGCTCTTATGCTAACGTGAAGCTCAAGGCCGCGAACGAAAGAGGTGAAATAGAAATTCAAACTTGCAAAATTTCCATCACGCCGAGTGCACGCGGGGAAATTATGAAGCCGAGGGAGGAGAATGATTATAAGTTTGCGGGGTATAGCGAAACCCTCGAATCTAACGGAATCAGGCAACGTTTCGGGTTCTCGATTGGATGTGCCGACCGAATTGCGGATAGAAACGACGTGGCTAAAGAACACGGTGGATACTTTGATCCAGAAAGAAAGAGGTGGGTTGCGTACTATCTTGATGAGCAGGACAAGGACAGTCTCGCCCCTGCAACGCACATCTACGCGATCCACACTTCCAACGCCAGTGGGTTCGCACGCACGACCGATGACGTGATTGGGGATCCCCGTCATCGCGCGCGTGCATTGTCGTACTGTCTGTTTCACGATCACGACGCGAAGGCGATTTGCGGAGAGGGGCAAGTTATGAACTTATCCGATCAAAAGGCAAACTTTCTTCCGACTGCACTGAAAATTTTACGTAGCGTGGAGTTTGTCGATGTTAAGGCTAACGATCGGTCAGCCTCGGGCGCCACGACTACGGTGGCACCGGTCGGTAAATCAACTCACGAAAAATAGCCTGTTCAGCGGCCCGGTCCCTGACGCAAGCCAATCGCGCCTTCCGCTTGCGCTGGGGCTCAGCCCAGTCATCAGAAACTTGACGAACTCGTCTACGTCGGTGGCGCTGAATGTCGGCGCCATCTCCTGCAACGTCGAGAATTTAGGCACCCGGAGCAATTGATGAACGTCGAGACTTCGTTATTTCCTGTCGACTCCTCGCATGTCTGCCATTGCTTCAGCTCGATCGCTACGGCCGTCGGCGCTCGATCTTTCGCGGAGCCACATAGCAGGCAGTCGATACGCTTCGAGTTCGTCGGGCAACTGAAATTCGAGCATGACGCCCTGGTTGGTCAACCCGGTGCGCGCAAGTTTGATTCTTAGAGCGTGTTAGGAACTTTGAATAATCGGTGCGACATGTACGAGCATGAGCATGGCAAAGACAACGAAGTGTAGGCCTGCCAGGGTTTCAGGCAGGCGCTCATAGTCGCGCGCCAGCCTCCGGAACCGGTTGAGCCAACCGAAGCTGCGCTCGACCACCCAGCGACGCGGCAGCAGCACGAAACCCTTCTTCGCTTCGGGCAGTTTGATGATCTGCAGTTCGATGCCTTCGTCATGCGCCGCCTGTCGAGCCGTTTCACCGGTATAGCCCTGGTCAGCGAATGCAAGTTTCACCGTCTGGCCGGTTGCCTGCTGAACCTGGCGCGCAAGCTCGGCCACCTGCGCCCGCTCCTGCTCGTTGGCCGGCGTGATATGTACCGCGAGCAGAAGGCCCAATGTGTCGACAGCCATGTGGACTTTGCTGCCTCGTTTGCGTTTATGGCCGTCGTAACCCGCACGCGGTCCGCTCTCGCAGGTGGACTGCAACGTGCGCCCGTCCAGAATCACGGCACTCGGCTGGCCTTGACGCGCCTGCGCGACCCGAATGACCGAACGCAAATCGCTGACCATTGCTTCGAAGCAGCCCGCATTCAACCAGCGTTGCGTTTGCTGGTAGACCATCTCCCACGGCGGGAAATTTGTCGGCAGCATGCGCCACGATGCACCCGCGCGCGCCATCCAGCGCAGCGCGTTGAACATCTCGCGCAGTTCGTACCGGCGTTGCGGTGCGTCTTCATTCATCAAGGTCAGATACGGAGCAGCAAAGCTCCATTCTTCGTCCGATACATCCGTCGGGTATGGCTTGCGTACTGTCATTCCGCCAGGGTACCAGGTCTGGCCACAAGTTCCTAACACCCTCTAGTCTTGGTAATCGGAGTACTTACGCGAATCTCCCCGGACTTTTTCGGCGGGGTATTTCGCTTGATTGATATCCATCTTTTCCAGACAGGCTTGATAGAGATCGACATCAAGCTTGTCTGCGAGGCGAACGAGATATAGCAAAACGTCCGCCATTTCGTGACGAATGGCGGTTTGTTTGTCTTTGTCCAGTTCGCTCTTGTCTCCGGAGGTCAGCCACTGAAACGGCTCGAGTAGCTCACTCGCCTCGACGCTTAATGCCGTCGCCAGATTCTTCGGCGTGTGAAATTTGTCCCAGTCACGCTCATCCGCAAACTGACGAACGAGGTCGCGCAAGCTAGCAAGGTCACTTTGCATCTCAAAATCTCTTCGGGTGATGGCTCTTCCCCAGACGGCTGGGAGATAACTAAACGGATCGGTCTTGCGGGGTGAAATAGGGCGCTGGAGGCGTGCCTACTCGAATGGGCCGCGTCGTCACTATCTCAATAAAAGGTGATGATATAAGACCGGGCGGTTTGATGCGTGCGTTATTTGGCTGGCTACGCTGGTATGAGGCTTCGCGTCGCAGATGACGCAAGTTGCGTTGGCCCAAGGACTTGGGCGCGTTGTCGTTGCACAGGGGCGCCGGATACCCCAATGCGTCTAACGCTCCCAAACGGGCGAGAGAAACAACCCGCCTTGGAAGAAACTAGCAATTTTGCCTAATGGCGCAGTCGGTTTATCGTCACCGTAGCAGCCAATTAAGAGTTGGCAACCTGTTGTCATCGCGGATGCGCGCCTCATTTATTTGCCTGCAGACCTCGCACGAGATCGAGCATGTCGAAGCCCGACCGACGCCCCGCATCGTCCAACGTTCCACCCAAAGCAGACCCAACCAAGCCTCAATAAAACCCACCAAAAAATGCTTAATGCATATAAGAGCACTTATATAAGAAACATTTAACATTCTTCAATAATCCAATTTGCCTCACCCCATAAATGTTTTGTAAAATCACGCGATTACGCGGGGCGCGTGAAAAGTAAACAGAAAGAGGCAGTATGGGAGCGCAGGACATCATCGCGGCAATAACCGGAGGACTCGTCCAAAGCGACCGCCTGCTGAAACTCGATGCTCCGCAGGGAAATAACGCTCTAGTGCCCCAACGTGTCATCGGTCATTCCCGAATCGGTCGTCATTACGAATTCACCGTCGACGTCGTTTCCACAACCGACACAGTTGAACTCAAGACGCTGATTGCCCAGCCCGTGACGCTGTGGATTCAGCAGACTGACAAGTCGTATCAGCCCCACCACGGTTATGTGCACACCGCCCGTCGCCTTGGGTCGGATAGCGGGCTCACCAGCTACCAGATCGCGTTTGCATCGTGGATGCATTTCCTGCGTTTCCGCAAGGATGCGCGAATCTGGCAGGACAAACCGGCTGACGAGATCCTGACCGATGTCTTCAACATGCATCCACAGGCTCAAGGCGCATTTCGCTTTGCCCTGAGCAAGCCGCTGCCCCAGCGATCGTTCTGCGTGCAATATGAGGACGACTGGAATTTTGCTCATCGACTGATGGAAAGCGAAGGGCTGTTCGGATACTTCGAGCAGGCCAGCGACGGCAAATCGCATACGTTCATCGTCACGGACAATCTCGACACGTTCCAGCCTGTTTCGCCCCAGACCGTCGATTTCTATCGCGCGGGCACGAACAGCGAAACGGATGCCTTGGTTCAGTGGTCAGGAACCCGGACATTGCAAAGCACGACGCTCACGACCCGCACCTTCGATTACAAGGCACCAGGCTCGGCCGCCAATCCGAAGGGCACGAACATCCCCACACTTCCCACACAGGGGGATCTGCCTCAGCAGGCCGAAGTCTATGAATACTCCGGCGCCTACACCTATGGCAGCCAGAACCGGGGCGATGCCCTTTCGAAAATCCGCATGGAAGAATGGGAATCGCGGGCAAAGCGTTTCTTTGGCTCAGGTGGCGTGCGCGGTGCGGATGCCGGTCGCTGGTTTGAGCTGAATGACCACCCTGCTCACGCCTCGGATAGCGAGCAGAATCGGCAGTTCGCCGTTATCGAGGCCGCATGGTTCATTGAAAACAACCTCCCAGTGTCCAGTCAGGCCACCGATTTTCCGCACAGCCTGCAAAGCGAACTGAAAACGATCCGGGCAGATCACACGACGCAGGCCAACGCGCTGACCGTCACACATGCCGATGGCAGCGAGGGCTTGTTCCTCGTTGAAATTGAGGCGCAACGCAAAGCGGTGCCGTATCGCAGTCCGTTGGCGCATCGGAAGCCGGCGATGCACGTGCAGTCAGCAATCGTCGTCGGCCCGGCTAACGAAGAGGTCTACACAGATTCGTTGAACCGCATCAAGGTGCGCTTCCACTGGGACCGGCTTAATAGCGGCGACGAAAAAGCTTCATGCTGGGTCCGCGTCGCCATGTCCGATACGGGCGGCGGATACGGTGGCGTGCATGTGCCGAGAGTCGGCGAAGAGGTCCTGATCAGCTGGGTAGACGGCGATTGCGACAGGCCGCTCGTAACGGGCCGCGTCTATAACGGCGCGACACAACCGCACTGGCATTCCAACGGCCTGCTGTCCGGGTACAAGTCCAAGGAATATCAGGGCAGCGGCTACAACCAGATGGTGATGGATGACTCGACGGGCCAGAACCGCATTCAACTGTATTCCACGAGTACGAATGCGCATTTGCACCTGGGTTATCTCATCGCTCAGACTGACAACACACGCGGGTCATATCTGGGCAACGGCTTTGATCTGAAGTCCGATGCATTCGGCGCGGTGCGTGCTGGTCAAGGCATGTATGTTTCCACGCATGCGAAATCAGCAACGAGCCAGCAACTTGACGTGCGCGAGGCGAACTCGCAACTAGTGAATTCGGAAAGCGTGTTGGAAGCGATGTCCGACGCGAGCACCACGCATCAGGCTGAAAGTCTCAAGGACGGACACGATGCATTAAAGTCCTTCACCGATGCTACCCAGAACAGTGTTTCGGGCTCGTCGTCGGGTGGCAAGACAGCGGGCGGTGGAACGGGCAATGCCAATGCGTTCAAGGAGCCCGTCATGCTCTTCGCCAGTCCTTCCGGCGTCGCTCTGTCCACGCAGAAATCGGCCCACGTATCCGCGGACCAGCACATTACCTTCGTGAGCGGTCAGAGCGCGCACATCGCGACCGGTAAATCGCTAATCGCGAGCGTCGCGGAGAGGCTGAGCCTGTTCGTGCAGAATGCCGGGATGAAACTCTTCGCGGCCAAGGGCAAGGTAGAAATCCAGGCGCACTCGGATAACATCGAATTCACGTCGCAGAAGACGTTGAAGCTGCTTTCGGCAACGGAAAAGATCGAGGCGGCGGCAAAGCAGGAAATCCTGCTGACGGCAGGGGGCGCCTATATACGCGTCAAGGACGGCAACATCGAGATTCATGCGCCGGGCAAGGTTGATATCAAGGGTAGCCAGCATTCGTTTGCGGGGCCAACACAAATGTCCACCGCGCTGCCTGCCATGCCCGGCTCGGAAGGTAACTACGACCAAGCGTTTATCGCACATTGGGCCGGCACGGATATCCCCGCGGCCAATACGAAGTTTCAGATGTTCTCTGATGGCACGCTGATTTCACAAGGTGTCACGAACGAGCTGGGTGAAACAGGACTCACACAAAGTCACGTGCCGAAAGATGTGGTGATTAAATTTCTGGAGAACCATTGATGGCTGACACGCAGGACTCCGTCTTGGGAACGGGGACGTCAATGCTGACACCCAGCGGGTATCAGGTCCGCCCGAAGGTTGCGCTAAGCACTTGCAACAAGATAGTGCCGCCTGCGGCTGCTTCGATTATCGGAAAATGTCCGTACTACTACCAGCCACTGCATGGTGAGTATCTTGAAACGGTAGAGAAAGTCAGCGTCTCAAGCGCATGGGAGACGGTGAAGGCTTTCGCAACTTCGTGGGACCCGTGGAAAGATAAGGAAGTCGCACGTCGTTTGCTGCATCGGCGCGAGCAGTTGATTGCGCCAGAAAGCACTGATTCCGATTGGTCACGTCATGGAAATTTCATGATGCGGCATATCGGCTGCGAGCATAAGCCGCCTTCGTATTACGTCAGTTACGGGTACTACTATTGCTCTAACTACGGAGCGAAGTTGTATCCGAAATTGAGCCCGGATGGGCAAGCTTGGTTGCGAAACGCTAGAAAGCTTCTGCAAACGAACATGGAAGATGGCCTACGTCAAAATATGAAGGGTGACCGTATTCAAATGAGTAGCGTGAAGCCGGGAAACGGCAGCGTCGACCTGCCAGTGCAGCGTTACATGCTTGAACTTGATGACGATAGGTTCAAATCCTTCGCATTCAAGACACATCCTCTCGCCTATCTGGATGGAGGTCTCGCAGATCTTCCAATTTTGGATCTGGCAAAAATCTCCGCGCAACCCAACATCCAAGAGTGGGGTGACACGCGGACGTGGGAGCAGGCAGTTGACAGCGGGAAAGTGGTTCTGCCGAATATGATTAACAGTTCTGACATGGATGATCCAGTCGGCAAGGCACTCGGTCGCCTGTTGGCAAAATGACATGCAAAAATCGAAACGCTGGAAGATGCTATTGGGTGGCCTTGTTTTGCTGGCTGCTTTAACCTACGGATACCAGAGCATGACGACAGGTTGGGAAACGGTCACGACATCTTTTGCAAAAGGTGACAAACCCTACGGCGGTGGGGCATTTCGTGTTCGCGGCGACGACATCATCAGTCTCAAGACTGCAGGACCGGAACTGAAGTTTAAGCCGGCAAGTGAACTTAAAGATCCCAATGTCGCGGAGTTCACTGAAGCGTGGATGGACGACTCTTCCGAACGGCTAAATCGACGCACAGTAGCCTTCTTGAAAGGGACGTTCAATGGCGGATTGACGCGGACCTTCCAACAGCGCGGTCAGGATGCAGCTTGGTGGTACTCGAAGGACTGGCGCACCGTATATGTCAGCACCGGATGGATGGATTACAAGGCGCCCGACGCATCGAACGAACTGGCACCGCAAACTACGAAACTCTGGCGTTCCAGCGACGGCGGCCAGAACTGGACGCAATTGAGTTGGCAAGAAGACCACAACATCGGACAGTTGCTGTTTCTTGATCCGCAACGTGGCTATGCGATCGGATGGGGGCCTCACGTATGGCGTACCGCCGACGGCGGTCAGTCATGGCAGGAAATTAAAGTGCCGCCGCTCGCCGATGCCGGCAAGCCCCGCAAAACATTTGATGCGGTAAATCTTGGCCCCGATGGCATCCTGCGTGTTGCCTATTACGTCGACCAGTTGGGCGACGTCAAGACGTCGAGTCTTATCTACCGGATGTCTTGGGCCCAACAGGACTTTGAGCAAGATGTCGTGCTGCCGAACCAAACGGTAGTCGACCTGCAATCGTCCCCGGAAACGACCGGGGGCTATTCAGCCTATGCGTTATCCCGGCTGGGTGCACCGCGCAATTGGGATGACCCGAGCGACAAGGGGCACCGCACAGGCGCTCTCTCAACATGGGAGAATCGCCAGCGGCCAACGGTCCAGCAGTTGCATACCTTTGACGAACGCTTGACGCTTGATGGCCTGAGCGCGGGTAAGCAAGGCTTGTTGCTGGTCTATGCGACTGATGCGACGGGTGACGGTGCACCGGCAGACCTCACTTTTATTAGCACTGATGCCGGCAAATCTTGGAAAGAGCTCGATGACGGAGCGGCGCAGGGCGGCTATTTCGATCCCGATACGAACACCCAGTACGCATTGTTTGCCTACACGTTGAAGAAGCGAAAATTGTAGCAATCTGGGCTTATCGTTTTTGCATACAGCGGACTCGACGATAAATCTTTCTCCCGTCTGGATGTAGAGCGCTTTTGCTTCCCGTCGCTGACGCAAGCCAACCGCGCCTTTCGCCTGCACTGGAATTCCGTTCGGTCGAGTCCTGAGCAAGTGCTGATCGCGCATCGCATCGACACCGATGTTCCGGCTGGCGAGGCGCTTAGACGCCCGTTGGCAAAATGACATGCAAAAATCAAAACGTTGGAAGAAACTACTTGGCGGCCTTTCCTTGCTGGCTGTTTTAACCTACGGCTACCAGAACCTGGCGACCGGTTGGGAAACGGTCACGACGTCTTTCGCCAAAGCTGACAAACCCTACGGCGGTGGGGATTTTCGTATTCGTGGAACCCAAGTGATCAGTCTCAAGCTTGCCGGTCCAGAAATCACGTTTAAGCCGGCCGATCAATTGAAGAACCCGGAGGTGGCAGAGCCGACCGAAGCATGGATGAATGACTCCGGTGAGCGCCTCAACCGGTCAACCGTAAACTTCTTGCGGGGACCTATCGACGCTGGGCTAACACGCACTTTCCAGCAACGCGGTCAGGATGCCGCCTGGTGGTATTCGAAAGACTGGGGCACGCTGTATGTCAGCACAGGATGGATGGATTACAAGACGCCCGACGCACCGAACGAACTGGTACCGCAAATCACCAAACTCTGGCGTTCCAGCGACGGCGGCCAGAACTGGACACAATTGAGCTGGCCGGAAGACCACAACATTGGACAGTTGCTGTTTCTTGATTCGCAGCGTGGTTATGCAATCGGATGGGGACCTCACGTATGGCGCACTGCCGATGGCGGCCAGTCGTGGCACGAAGTTAAAGTGCCGCCGCTCGCCGATGTCGGCAAGCCCCGCAAAACGTTTGACGCGGTGAATCTTGGCCCTGATGGCGTCCTGCGGGTCGCTTACTATGTTGAACAATTGGGCGGCGTCAAAACATCGAGTCTTATCTACCGGATAGCTTGGGACCAACAGGACTTTGAGCAGGATGTCGTGCTGCCGAACCAAACGGTAGTCGACATGCAATCGTCGCCGGAAGCGACCGGACGCTATTCGCTCTATGCGTTGTCCCGGTTGGGTGCGCCGCGCAATTGGGACGATCCAAGCGACAAGGGGCGCCGCACAGGCGCGCTCTCGGTTTGGGGGAGCGCTCAACGACCCAATGTACAGCAGTTGCATACGTTTGATGAACGCTTGATGCTTGATGGCCTCAGCGCAGGTAAGCAAGGCGTGCTGCTGGTCTACGCCACAGATGCCACGGGCGACGGCGCGCCAGTTGACTTCACATTCATCAGCAAAGATTTCGGAAAATCATGGGACGACCTGAACGACGGAGCGGCCCAAGGCGGCTATTTCGATCCCGATACAAACACCGAATACGCACTGTTTGCCTACACGTTGAAGAAACGGAAGTTGTAGCAATCTGGGCTTATCGTCTTTGCATACAGCGAGCAATTAAATGAGTACCGCAGCGAAGGTCATGGATCTTCGGATCGTCGAACGCAACCCGGGTTACGACAGGGAGAACAATCCTCTGCGGTTAACCGTTGCAGAATTGACACCCGTTGAACTCACTTGGCAGTCGGCCGGCATTCATCACAGCATCCGCAACCCGGCTGGTGTGATCGGAAGACTTCTTCGCGATGCAAGCGGCATCACGGTCGTCGAGGCGCCGTACGAACCTTCGGGAAATCGCGCGTATATCGCGAATGCGGATGGCTCATTGAGAGCGCAAATTCCGGCACAAATCGGAGCCGAGCGCGTCGCGTATTACGACGTCATCGAAACCAAAGATCTAGTGGTGTTTCTGGCGGCGCTTTCTACTAGGGATGTCCGTATTGAAGTGAGAGAAATAGATGGCACTGTGCTACATATCGTGGAAAGTCGGTAGATGGTCCCCAAGGCGTTGCGGGAATTCGAGGCGAAGCTCAAAACGCTGCAGAACATGGTCTACCGCGGCGAAATTCACGAAATTGCTACGGGCGGCATGCCGAAGGTGCGCCGCGAAGCGGAAGCGTATCTTGAAGAACGACGGCTTGCGCGGGAAATCCGGCAAGGGAGGTATCCGGCTGCTGAATGTCTGGCGGACGGCGGGCCCGTTGAAGCGAAGATAAAGGCAAAGTATCAGGCTAAGGTCAAAGGCGGCTGGCCGAATCTTCTTATGAAACAGACAGAGGATAATCCTGCTTTCCCCGGGGTAAAGGTATATCAGACCGTAGCTTCCTTTCACGGCGAAATCGAGGCGCTCGATGCGAGCGCATTGGCAGGAAAAACTTTATACAGGGCATTCGGCAAGGCTTCCACCCATGCGAGCGAAAGTTTCGCCGGGGGGATGTTCTGGGGCATGGGCTCGATTCCCAAGACCGCCGAGGAGTGGCGCATTCACTCGGCGGTACTGGACGAGTGGAACGGGAACGGCTTCATTGCGATTCTTCATTTCCCCCCCGACCTTGAAAATGCCATGTCCACAGCGAAAGGATGGGCCGGGCAGATTGCTGAACAGTTCGGAAGTAAGCTTCCAAATCGTAAGCGTCAGCGGATCCCGTCTTGAATCGCGACTTCCCGAATGTGAAGGTGATGCTTTCGTGAGAACGAGGGCAATGCGATGGAAGACGAGAACATTAAGGCTGCAACGGCGATGGGTACGCGTCGCCCACGGCAAGGGGAAGCGTTCTGGGGCGAAATGGTCACCACCTGGAAAGCGAGCGGTGTCGGCGCTCGGCGGTTTTGCCGAGAACAGGGTCTGGCGGTAAGCACCTTCAGCCTGTGGCGCAAGAAGCTCTCAAGCCCGGTCAGAGAGATTAAACAGCCACTCGCGGTTACTGCGGATGCCGCATTCATCGGTTCCAATCTGGATGGTGAACTGGCTTCCTCAAGGCCGCTTGTTGCAACGCCGGCGGCGGATGTATCGCCGTCGCGTGACGGGGTGACGCTCTCGCTCGCTGGCGTTCGTATCGAACTGAGCGGCGTTCACGCCGAGCGCATCGTGCGATATGTGCTCGGGCAGCTCGGAGGTGGTCGGTGCTGATTACCTCGGACGTTCGCGCTTACATTTGTCGCGACCCGGTCGACATGCGCAAGGCGATCGATGGGCTGTCTTATCTCGTCGAGCCGCTACTTGCTCAGAAGCCTGCATCGGGCAACCTGTTCGTTTTCGTGGCGCGAGACCGCTCCAAAGTGAAGATTCTTTATTGGGACCGGACCGGTTTCGCGCTTTGGTATAAGCGTCTCGAAAGAGGCCGTTTCCCGTCACCCTCATTACTCGCTCAGCGCGGCTTCACGCTCGCGGAACTCAACGCATGGCTCGAAGGCATCGAGATCCCGGCGCGAGAGCCACACCGCACCGTGGCAGTGACGCGCGTGGCATGAGGTGCTCCAGCGCGGCCCCGAGCTTGTAAACGTGGCTTGAGTTAGGCATCATGGAGCACATGCCACCCAACGCCGTCACTGTCGCGGATCTTCCCGTCGAGCCCGATGCGCTGCAAGCATTCGCGCTTGAACAGAACCGGCTCGCACGGGTGTTGTGGGAGCAGTTGGAAATCCTTCAGTATCAGATCGCGCAGTTGAACCGTGCGCGCTTTGGCGTGAGCTCCGAGCGCCTGGCGGGCCAAGCCGAGCTGTTCGACGCCGCAACCGATATCCCGGCACCGCCGGCGGTCGACGCCATTCCCGTAGGGAGTCACACCCGTAAAGGGCGTCCGGCGCTACCGAAGGACCTGCCGCGCACACGCATCGAATACGATCTGAGCGACGAACAGAAGATGGCGTTCGATACGCTTGCACGGATCGGCGAAGAGCGCAGCGAGACGCTGCATTACGAGCCGTCCAGGCTCACCGTCATTGAGCACATCCGCTTCAAATACGTGGCGAAGAAGGATGGCGAATCGACCATCGTGACCGCAAGCGCTCAGCCGTCGCCGCTGCCAAAGAGCAATGCGAGCGCGAGCCTGCTCGCCAATGTCCTGGTCAATACCTATGTCGATCATCTGCCGTTGAATCGACAGGAAATGCGCTACGCGCGCCGTGGTGTGTACTTGCCACGCGCTACGTTGTGCGAATGGAAGCTGGCATCTGCTGAGCTGCTCTCGGTACTGCTGCCTGGTTTGCGCGCTCACCAGTTGAAGGCGCCGCGCATGCACGTGGATGACACGACGCTACCTCTGCTTGAGCGAGGGCACCCATCAACGCGCACAGCACGATTATGGGGTTATCTGGGCGCGGGCCAGCGCAACGAGAACGGCGTCTGGGTCGACCACCCGCCAGCGGTCGTGTTCGAGTTCGCTGAGTCACGCGCGGGCGCGCATCCGCTGCTGTACCTGAATAAATACAAAGGCTATCTGCAAGCCGACGCGTACAGCGGTCATGGCGCGCTTTACGCGCGAGGTGACATTATTGAGGTCGGATGCTGGGCTCATTGCCGTCGACGGTTCTTCGAAATTGCCAAGGCTCAGAAAGACCCCGGCCTCGCGGCGCAGGCACTGCAGTGGATCGCCAAGCTATATGCGATTGAATCACGTGTCAAAGACCAAACCCCGGACATCAAACTTGCAGCACGGCAAGCGCAGACGTTGCCGGTGTTGGCACAGTTTCGTCAATGGCTAGAGGCAAACAGCATCGGTTTGCCCGCGCAAGCCCCGCTCGGCAAGGCCTTCGGTTATGCGTTGCGACATTGGGAGGCGCTTGTCCGATATACAGAGAACGGCGTCCTGTTGCCAGACAACAATGCGCTTGAGCGCCAAATCAGACCGATTGCCCTCGGAAGGTCGAACTGGCTGTTCGCGGGGTCTCCACGAGGTGCGCGTGCGGCGGCAACAATGTATTCACTCCTTGGGACCGCTCGCCTTAACGGTATCGAACCCTATGCGTGGCTCGAACGAACACTTGAGAAACTGCCGTCGTATCCCGTCAATCGCGTGCACGAGCTCTTGCCGCTCGCCCGTTAAAACACCTCTACACCATGGACATTCTCGACTCGCTTCGGCAGGCGCCTAGTGCCGAGCTTTATCGCCTCTATCTTGCTATCGGCAAAATGCTCGATGATCCCCGACGTATTCTCGAAATACGTCAACGCCTGCACCTGGGGATGGCCGTTAACTACATCGGCGATAACCCGCTTGGACCGCCGGCGCAAGGCACCATAGTCGAACTCCGCCAGACACAGGCAGTGGTTCAGGACAGCACAACTCGACGCCGTTGGGGCGTGCTCTATGCGGCGATCATCCCGGAAACTTCGACTGTTCAGCCTCAGGTTGAACCGACACCGCCGCCGAGAACGCAGCGTGAAGAGTTCTTCATCGGCGACACAGTCGGCTTCACCGACAAGCACCTAAGCGAGCGCGTCGGAATCGTCGTGAGGCTGAATGCCAAGACCGCATCGGTCGCCGTCAATGACACCGATGGCCACTGGCGCGTTTCGTACTCTCTATTGCGAAAGATCGTCGACATTTAGCCGCGAAAACTGCCCTAACGGGTTGTGCTGACGGATACTCCAAATCAGTATCTCGAAGGTGGTGGCAGGCAACTCTTTATCGATCTCGGCGGATTGAGCTCCGACATTTCCAAGATGGGCGAAAAAGTCAAAGCTGGTGAGGCATTCGAGCCCATCGAGTACAACGGCATCCGTGTCGAATTTCGTCCGACCAACTGGACGAACGTTGAGGATGTTTACGGTTACAGCAAACTGGACGACGCTGCAGCCGAAGGTGCTCATACGCGAAAACTCGCGGCCGACGAAATCCAGTCAAAGGTAACGAAATCCAAGGCGGCAGCGGCGACTCCACCGAGCAATGCCGATCAGGGACATGGCCAATGAACGACATAATCAAGCAATACGACATGAATGACGCGGGGACCAGAAGGGAAGTGTTCTGGCTACTCAAACGTTTAACTAGCTACACGTTATGGGAAAGAAAGCGCGACGCATGGGAGATATTTACGCGGGCCTATGAGGATGCCGTAAAAACTTGGCCAAAGAGCCAGCCCGAGCAAGTCGAAGCCGACAACCTTCCGCGCATCTATGGCATTCTGAGCGCTTACAATAAGGGGCTGGACGAGTTGCAGAAAGGGTATCGCTTCGTCTGGCGTATCGGGCAGCCGCTCTTTGAGGCCAAGCGTGAAAGCGGTGTGATACTGACTAACTTCTATCGTCATCCGGCATACTGGGAGCGAGGTATGCAACTGGAGCCCTATCCACCCAGGATAGAGGCGTTGAACCAACTTATGCTGGCGTCACGGTATCAAGGTGATCAGAGCCCACTCGAAATTGACTATGCCTCGTCTCACTTAGGCGCCTACTGGTCAAATCCGGGCAACCTTCTGAATCCGAGTGCTTACAACTACGGCTTCTATGAACTCCCGTATCCGGTTTTTCCGCCATTGTTGCCGGATGTTCCTGTAGGTACAGACATACTTATTCAGTCCGGCCAATCAGTGCCCGTGGACGGAATATGGGAGCCGGTGAAAATCCATCAAGATCGGCTGCTAGGTATCATTCCGCTGGGTGGGAGAGAAGTGATGAATAGCGGTTGTTTTAACTATCTCGTCAGTGAAACCCAAGCACCTAGAATCGCTGAATACAACGAGGCGACCTCAAGAGTGGAACAGGTAGGTACGCACTGGAGACTGCTTTGGAAGGATGAGCGTTACAAGGATGGCATCGTTGCCGATGAGTCAGGGTATTTCCTTGCCACAGATGTTGGTGCTCAAAAGCCGCCGAAGGTAAACGACGTCGCTTTAGAAGTTAGGACCGGCGAGGAGTGTCCAGTATCGGGGCTCTGGGTAGCGAAGGATTACGAGGCGGCTCCAATCCAGGTTGCGGCAGGTAATGTGATGCCTGACTTGATGGTTCGGAGCAACTTGGGCGAGCAAACGGTACATTGGGTGACGTGGCATCTGGTCAAACCAGATTAACCGCAGAATCAAAAGCCAAAGAGACTCCGTGAAACGATTTCTAATTTTGAACGACGACAAGACGACAGCTAACGGAGTCGTTCGAGCGACGCCGACTCCGATCCAATTGAGCGACAAAGACTTTGCTCATGAAGGCGACGAGGTCGCGTGTCCGGCCTGTAATACGTTAGGGAAAATCCAGCGCGACGGGCCGCGTCAGATCATGACCGCTCTGGACGGAAGGCATGCAGCACTAAGTGAGGACCTATGTATTTGCGGGTGCCATCCGCCACCTCGATTGGTGGCTTCGCAGCAAATGATGTCCACGGAAGCATAGCGAAGCGGCGTGAATCAATACAACATGCAAGATGACGTCACGCGGCGCGAGATTTTCTGGTTGCTTCAGCGCCTGACCAGCTTGTCGCTTTGGAAAGCAAAACAAAATGCGTTCAAGGTCTTTGCCTCCGCATACGAAACGGCAGTCAAAACATGGCCGTCGACCGATCCGGAAGCGATGGAGGCGGACCACCTTAAGACCATCTATGAAATCCTGAGTTTTTACGACAAGGGGCTCGACGAACTCGCGCGCGGCCACCGTTATGTCTGGCGCAAAGGTCAGGCACTCGAACGCGTGGTCAATCGATTCAATTATCTGGCCAGCTATTTCTACAGGAACCCGAAATACTGGGAGCGCGGTGGTCAGATTGAGCCTTACCCGCCCAAGGTCGATGCGCTCGCCAGGTTGATGCGCGCGTCCGAATATCAGATGGAGCACGCACCACTGGAAGTATGGGGCACGGACGACAACTTCGCGCAACTGACGTCACCTTGGGCGTTGTTGAGCCGCGAGAAGTACAGCCATACGTTCTATGAGCTCGCGTACCCAACTTTCCCCGAGGTACTACCCGAAGTTCCGAATGCGCCCGGACCGGCAATCCAGTCTGGCCAGACGGTTCCGTGCGATGGCATCTGGGAACCCGTCACTATCGAACAAAGCCGCGTACTCGGAGTCATACCGCTCGGCGCAAAACTGTTCGGGAATAACGGCTGTTTCAACTATTTCGTGACAGATACGAAAGCGCCCAATCTCTTAAACTTTGACCGCGCCACGTTCAATGTAACGGCCAAACCGACGCATTGGCGCTTGCTGTGGGAGGACACTCGCTACGAGAATGGCGTCCTTCCAAACGAATCGCAATACTTCCTCAATGCGGTCAAACCAACGGAGCAGATGAATCACGTGCCCGTGGAACCCATCCGCACCGGCGAGATTTGCCCAGTCTCGGGCGAATGGCGCACGGAGGAATACGGAGGCGAGACGGTGTACATTGAACAGGGCACGTCCATGCCGGATTTTTTGGTCATGGACAACCTAGGTGAACGAACGGCGCATTGGGTCACGTGGCGTCTGGCCAAAAAATCTTAGTCTAAGGCTGGAATATTCTGGTTGCGGTTCACTTGCTCAAATGCGAGCAGCGATGCAAATCTATTGGGTACTTGGAAGGGCAATAGACTGGGCTGGAATCGTCGCGTATCGTCGTTAGTGAAAAGCGCATGAGCACCTTTGGAATTTCGAGCTCTTGCTATAAGCCTTGGGGACACAATGAAACGATTTCTGATTCTGAACGACGACAAGACGACAGCTAACGGCGTCGTTCAGGCCGTCCCCACCTCCATCCAATTGAGTGATAAAGACGTCGCCCATGAAGGGGATCCAGTTGCGTGCCCGGCTTGCAAGACAACTGGGAAAATTCAGTGCGACGGACCACGCCAGATCATGACCGCCCCGGACGGACGGCATGCAGCATTAAGTGACGACCTATGTATTTGCGGGTGTCAACCGCCGCCTCGGTTGGTCGCTTCGCAACAAATGATGTCCACGGAAGCGTAGCGCGCGGCGGTGTCATTACGGCTCGCTGGACGCCGTTCACGCTAGTCCCCAAAATACGACCGGTAACGGACGACGGGACCACAATGAAGTTGTTCAGCATGCGCGACGAAGCGACGCGCCGTCAGGTTTTCTGGCTCCTGAAGAGATTGACGAGCTACAGCCTCTGGGCAAAGAAGCGCGACGACTGGGAAATCTTCACGCGCGAGTATGAAAATGCGGTCAAGACTTGGCCTTCCAGCCAGCATGAACAAATGCCCGCGGATAACCTTCCGCGCATTTATGGCATCCTCGCCGCCTACAACAAGGGTTTGGACGAACTGCGGCGGGGTTACCGTTTCGTCTGGCGCCAAGGGGAAGCGTTCGACCAGGCGCTAACGGACTATCAGGTGGTCGCAACCTACCTGTATCCGGACGGGGACTATTGGGAGCGCGGCGTCCAAGAGGTGCCCTATCCGCCCAAGGTTGAAGCGGTGAATGTGCTTATGCGCGCAAGCGAATATCTGGGTGAGCGCGCTGCCTGTGAGGTGCCTGCGGGTGACGATTCGACCGCTCAATTCACGGCGGCCGGCGCGCTGCTCAATCCTGAGGCGTACGTTTTTCGCTTCTATCAGCTCGGCTTTCCCGTTTTTCCCGAGCCATTGCCGCCCGTGCCGCAGCCGACCGGCGTCGTGATCCGCACGGGTGATACCGTACCCGTCGATGGCATATGGGAACCGCTCACGATCACCCGCGGGAAAGTGCTTGGCCTTATCCCGGTAGGCGCCACCCTCAGCGAGAATGCGGGCTGCTTTAACTACCTTGTTCAAGGTACGCGCGCGCCCCGCATGACGGGACCTTTTAACGAGAGTCGAGGTTACGCCGAAGACATCGATGTGAGCTGGTGCCTCCTATGGAAGGATGATCGCTACACGGACGGTTTGATTCCCGACGAGTTCGAATACTTCGTGACTGCGCCGGGGGCCGCGCCCTACATTGAACCGGACCCCGCCATCCCGGCGGTGAGAGCAGGTGAGGTATGCCCGGCCACTGGGCATTGGCAAGCGACGGGCCATCCGGAACATCAGGTACATGTTGTCAAGGGTACGGTCATGCCAGATCTGGTGATAAAGGACTGGTCAGGCGCGGGCAAGGTGCACTACGTGGAGTGGGCTCTTCTTCGCCAAGACAAAGAGGGGCGCTGAAAACAGGGGGTGTCGTGACCTGTCGACTTGTCTTCAAAGGCGACCGCATCGAAGTTGTGTTCGAAGGTGTTGCGGTACACCTCAGTTCAAGGTTGCGGAAAGCAGTATTTCGTATCGAGCGCGGACAAGGTTAGCCTCGTCGGTGGCAACATCTTGAAGTTTGGGAATTAACTAGATGGCTAGGCGGTCAATATAGCGGGTCGCGAAGCCGGATTAAATGTGCGAAAAACCTTAAGCGCGGGAGTACCATGAAACGATATTTGATTCTAAACGGCGACAAGACGACAGCTAACGGCGTCGTTCAGGCCGTGCCGACCACTATTCAATTGAGCGATAAAGACGTCGCCCATGAAGGGGATCCGGTCGCGTGCCCCGCTTGCAACACAACGGGAAAAATCCAGTGCGACGGGCCACGCCAGGTCATGACCGCGCCGGACGGACGCCATGCCGCGTTGAGCGACGACCTATGTATCTGCGGCTGCCATCCGCCACCGAAACTGGTGTCCTCGCAGCAGACGATGTCCGTCGACGCCTAACGATTAACCCGTGCCTCTGTCGCCGGTTTAACCCGCAGCGAGACGCCCTAAATAGCCAAGAAGTATTTTTGCTGCAGCATTTATGGGCGCGCATGTTATTTTTACCGAATCCATATGCACCTCGAATCAAACCGAAACAAATTCCGATTTAACATTTGTTTTTGAATATGCGATTGCAATAAGTCCGTAATGTTTTGTATTATCGCGCGATAGCGCGGGGGCGCAAATTGCATAAATAAGAGGCGGTATGGGCGCGCAGGACATTATCGCGGCAATCAAAGGGGGGCTGACGCAAAGCGACCGCCTGCTTAAACTGGACACGCCATTGGGCGCCAATGTCCTTCTGCCACAAAGGCTGGTGGGTCAGTCGCGGCTCGGGCGAGATTACGAATTCACGCTCGACGCCGTCTCAACCAACGACGGTATCGAGCTCAAGACGCTGATTGCCCAGCCCGTCACGCTGTGGATGCAGCAAACCGACCAGTCCTACGCCCCGCACCATGGCTATGTCCACACCGCCCGCCGTCTGGGCTCCGACAGTGCCATAACCAGCTATCAGATCGGCTTTGTGTCGTGGATGCATTTTCTGCGTTTCAGAAAAGATGCACGCATCTGGCAGGATAAACCGGCTGATGAAATTCTCACCGATGTATTCAATATGCATCCCCAGGCGCAGGGGGCATTCCGCTTTGCCTTGCGTAATACGCTGCCGCAGCGCTCGTTCTGCGTCCAGTACGAAGACGACTGGAATTTCTGCCACCGGCTGATGGAAACGGAAGGACTGTTCGGTTACTTCGAGCAGGCCACCGACGGCAAATCGCACACACTGGTGATCACCGACGATATCGCCAGCCTGCAGCCGCTATCGCCGCAAACGGTGGATTTCTACCGCTCGGGCACCAACAGCGAGACCGATGCCTTCGTGCAGTGGAGCGGCACACGCACGCTGCAGAGCACGACGCTCACCACCCGCACGTTCGACTACAAGGCGCCGTCATCATCCGCGAACCCGAAGGGCACGACGATTCCGACGCTGGGCACGCAGGGCGACCTGCCGCAACAGGCCGAGGTGTACGAGTACACGGGCGCGTACACGTACGGCAAGCAGGATCGCGGCGACCAGCTCGCGAAAGTGCGGATGGAAGAGTGGGAGTCGCGTGCAAAGCGTTTCCACGGTGTAGGTGCGGTACGCCGCATCGATACGGGCCGCTGGTTCGAACTCGTCGACCACTCAGACCACAGCACAGGTAGCCAGCAGGACCGGCAGTTCGCGGTGATCGCCGTGAACTGGGTTGTAGAAAACAACCTGCCCGTCTCTGGCGGCACGACGGACTTCCCGCACAGCCTGAACGCAGCCGTGGCCGCGGCTCGCGCCGCACAGGGCGCAAATCAGACACTGGTCAGCAAGGCCGCAGACGGCAGCGAAGGCTTCTTCATGGCGACCGTCGAAGCGCAACGCAAGGCCATTTCGTTCCGCAGTCCGTTCGAGCATCACAAGCCAGAAATGAACATGCAGACCGCGACCGTGGTCGGGCCGCAGAACGAAGAGGTCTTCACGGATTCATTGAACCGGGTCAAAGTCCAGATGCACTGGGACCGCCTGAATCCTGGCGACGAAAACGCATCATGCTGGATGCGTGTATCCCAATCGAATGCCGGTGGCGGACACGGCGGCGTGCACGTACCGCGCATCGGCGAAGAGGTCGTCGTCTCGTTCCTCGATGGCGACTGCGACAAGCCGATCGTCACCGGGCGCGTCTACAACGGCGCGAAGACACCCGACTGGCATTCGAACGGGATCCTGTCTGGCTACAAGTCGAAGGAATATCAGGGCAGCGGCTACAACCAGATGGTGATGGACGATGCGACCGGCCAGAACCGCGTGCAGATGTACAGCAGCAGCGCGAACTCGCAGCTTCATCTGGGTTATCTGATTGCGCAAACCGGCAACTCGCGTGGTGCATACCTGGGCAGCGGTTTCGATCTGAAATCGGATGCATACGGCGCAGTCCGCGCAGCACAAGGCATATACGTATCGACGCATCCGACCACGGGCGCATCGAGCCAGCCGCTCGACGTTCGAAACGCGAGCAGCCAGCTGGTCAATTCCGAAAGCGTGATCGAGTCGCTAAGCCAGGCGAGCGAAACACATCAGGCCGAAAGCCTCAAGGACGGCCATGACTCGCTGAAGTCCTTCACCGACGCAACGCAAAACAGCGTGACAGGAGCCGCAAGCAGCGGGGGCAACACAGCTGGCGGCGGTACGGGTAGCGCGAACGCATTTAAAGAGCCGATCATGCTGTTCGCGACGCCGGCGGGTATCGCGATGTCGACGCAGAAGTCTGCTCAGATCGCAGCGGGTCAGCACATCAACCTTGTGAGCGGACAGAGCACGCACATCGCGACAGGCAAATCGTTACTGGCAAGTGTCGGGGAGAAAATCAGTCTGTTCGTGCAGAACGGCGGCATGAAACTGTTCGCGGCGAAGGGCAAAGTCGAAATCCAGGCCCAGTCTGACAACATTGAAGTCACCGCCCAAAAAAGCCTGAAGTTGCTGTCGGCGACGGAGAAAGTCGAGGTGGTAGCGAAACAGGACATCCTCTTGACGAGTGGCGGCGCGTACATCCGGATTAAAGACGGAAACATCGAAATCCATGCGCCTGGAAAAATCGATATCAAGGGCAGCGACCATTCCTTCGCCGGTCCGACCAGTCTTTCGAGCAAACCACCGGCACTCCCCTCCGGCGAAGGTCCCTACAACGAGCAGTTCAAGATCCACGACAAGCACACCGGCGACCCTGCTCCCTACGTGCGCTACCGCGTCGAGACTGCGGAAGGCAAAGTGTTCGAGGGCATGACCGATGAACAAGGCCTGACCTCGCGCATCATGACGAGCACACCGAGCGCGTTGAAAGTGTTTCTCGACACCTGACTCTAGCCGACGAGCACACGCGCGTCCTGTGGATGCGCCTATTCATTTTGCCCATTCAAGCAGACCGACATCCATGAACGCTCCGAGCACAAGCCACGCACCCGATGGCAACGGCACCACTAACACGACGCCCGACAGTCTCGTGCACGTGCCGCACGATCCGGCGCCCATGCTCTACTTCCGGCCCGAGACCGGTGAATTCATTCTCGTGCCGGCGGAGGACGTCAGCGGTCTGCAAAGCGAATGCAATTTGCTGCACGACCGCGTCGACAAATTTCACAAGGCCAATGAAAAGCTCGATGTGGTGCTGAAGGCATACGCTGAGGACGTGCAGAACCACATGTCCGATCCGCGTGCCGGGGAGTCGCACAAGGCCGCCGTCGACAATGCGCTCAAAGAGCGCGAAACCGCGCATAAGGCGCTAAAAAAGGAACTGGAACCGCTCAGCAAGCTGGATAGCAAAGACCTCACCATGGTTGAGTTGATCCCTATTCATATCGATGGTGACGGAAAGAAATCTGTCAAATTTGCCAAGTACAAGCTGCATTACGTACGCTCGAACAAGATCAAGGCGGGTTGGCATAAATTCGGCCCAGCCGCCTTCGAAGACATGAAGGGTCGCAAGGAAGAAAAAGAAACCGGTGCGAAAAGCTTCATCAAGAAGAATGCGAACGGCAAGTACAAGATCGACGTCGACAAGCTGAAAGAAGGCGTATTGATTAACCGCGAGAGCAAGATCAAGTCGCAGTTATACGAAAAAACGAAAGTCTCCTCCGAGATCGTCGAGAAACACGTGACGGGGACGCTTTTCGCGTGGGCCGAAGAGTGGAACAAGGATCTCACTTACAGTGCTGGCGCGGAAGAACCCGCTGAACGCGGCGAGGGTGGTGAAGGCGAAAAGAAAAAGGCGGAGAAGCCCAAGCAGACCGCCTTCGGCAACAACGTCAGTATCGAAGCCAAGGCGCAGTTGATGCGCTATCTGGCCGGCGCGGGATTGGACACCGAGTGGGCACCGCAAAAGGGCCACGTGGCTATCAAGGCGTCGGCGCAGGCCGAATTCGCCATTGCCGAGGGCAAGGTGTCCGGTGCTTTCTATTATCCGGACATCGCCGGCTGGATGTGGAGTCTGGATGGCGATAACGGCAAGCCCTATCCGCTCGGTGCAGTCCGTTTTAAAGGCGAACTTGGGCTGTCGGGGATGGTCGGTGCGAGCGTGGTCGCGCAACTGGGTGTCGTGGTCGACTATCGCGACGAAAAGCGGAAGGACCTGGGCCTGTACGGCGCCGCAGTCGATAACCCGACCACCAAGCAACGCGAAATCAAGGTGGGCGGCAAGCCGGTCGATCCAAATGCGAATGCCGATCTCGACGTGTTTGCCGGCGCACGTGCGGACTTGTCGCTTGAAGGAGCACTTGAGTGGATGGAGCCCGCAGAGAAGGGCCCTAGCGGCAAATACAAACCATTCGCCAAGGTGGGCGATACGGTCACTGCGATGGCGGGCGCGGGCTTGACCTGTATGCTCGATATCAGCTACGCGGCGGGACGTTTCCGGATCAAGGCGAAGGCAGGACTGTGCTTGGGGCTAGGCGTCAAGGGCGATATCGAAGTGTCGGTGGATGCGTTACGCATCGCCGAGTTCTTCAAGTGGTTCTTTTATCAGCTATATCACGCGAATTTCCAGCGGCTGAAGTTTGTCGACAATGCTGCGTTCAGTGCGTTCACGCATATCCAGGTGATGGTCATCCAGGGGCTGAAAGATCTAAGCTCGACAGTCGACCAAGACTTGTTCGAAATTGAGTCTTGGTACCTCCGGCTAGTCGCCGCATACGAGGAGGAAGCCGCGCGCGTTCAGCTGATGAACCGCGTGCTAAGCAATCCCTGGATGCTTCAATATGCAACGCCGGAGGCCAAGGGCATTATGATCTATCAGCTGACCCGTCACTGGGCTGTCACCGACGGGCTCGACCCGGCAAATCACACGTTTGGTCGCTATTACGGTCGCCGCAAAGACGCCGTCAAACAGATCCTGCAATGGTCCCACACCAAGCACGATCTTGCCAACGTTGTGCAGCACATAGACGCCAATGGAGAGAAAGGTGACCTAGTCACACGCCGACAGCACCTCAGGGAATTTCTCCAGATGTCGCTGACGGGCGCTCCAACTCCAGACGCCCAGGAGATGGACAATTATTACGACAGCCTGACCGCGATGCTCAAGACCGAACCGACTCCCGGTTATGCGGTCTCGCCCGTTGATTCCCACGCGTACGGGTTCCAGATGGCGGCAGGCACCCACCCGTTTTATCAAAACATGCGGGATGTGCGGGTGGGATGACCTTGGGAGGCCACTATTGCGGCCGTGAGCTTTCCAGCGCGCAACGGAATGTATAGATCATAAAGAACGACGGTATGGTCTTTCCGCCGTTTTCGGGAATCAGATGTCCCGCTGGCTCCGTACGGTAGCGATACATCGTCATTGCGGTTTCAGCGTTGTCGCCTTCGGCTCCGCGGATCACCTTCTTCGTACCCGACGCGGGCCCCAGGGGATTTTTCGCCGGTGAGTTCGCGTAGTAGTCGGCACTGAACCAGTCACTCACCCAGTCGCGTCCGTCAAATCCCATATCGAACAGCCCGAGCGGATTTGCCGGATATTTGCCGACCGGATACAGATACATCTGGACAAGTCCAACGTGCGGAGCAAGTTTGTCTGCGATCGTGTCAGCGCTGGGGAGGTTGCGATCGGGCTCGTATTTGCCGTTGTCAGTTGCAAAAACAACGGGCTTGCCACCTGAGCGGGCGGCATATTCCCACTGCGCTTCGGTGGGCAGATCGACGGGTAAGTTGCTCTCTTTACCCAACCATTGACAGTAATCCTTCGCCATCTGCCACGGCACACCGACGGGATGCGTCGGAACTCTGTACGAGCGCGGTATTTTGTCCTGCGGCCATGACGGCTTCCCTGTGGCAGCTGTGTAAATGTCGAAGTCAGCGTATGTAACCTTGTACTTGCTGATCGAAAAGCTGTCGAGCATCACCTGATGGGCCGGCTTGTTTTCATCCTGCGACGTGTAGGGTAGCTTCTCCGGTGACGTCTCTGGGCCGAAATCGCCCATCTTGAAGGTTCCGCCCTTCACGAAGACCATATCGGCAAGCGATTTTTTAACAAGCGCTTTGACTTCGGGCGATTGGCCAGTTTGGCTGCATGCAGGAAGGCAAAAAGCTAGTATGGCCAGCGGGATCGCTCCGAGGATGGAGCCTTTCGTGAAAGACAAACGCATGCGATAAATCTCCGGACTGATGGCAAATAGATTATAAGTTCAATTGGGCGATTTCCAGTGTTTGCAATTGCAACAACTTTTGTTTTGGAGGGGGCAAAGTCAGGCGTACGACTCTATCGAAAAACCACCGTGGATACTGATCTCCTGTATCCGCAGTACCGGACATGTAGCTGACTTAAAGCTTTGTCACTTAGAGAGTGATCGGATTTCTGTACGGCGCAACGGAGAAGGCGAAGCTAGACCTCGGTGCCATCATCATGTTTCCTGTCTCACTTTGGGTCGCCGGACCGCTGGTAAAGCAACGCCTGCTGATGATTCATCTGCCATTGACGCTTGAGTGTTCGTAGGGCAAATCCGTCGTTCTGATTGGTTAGGCTTCAATCGCAGCAAGTCTACCGAACATGCGGCGGCCAAATACCTGGAACAGTGAATACTCGAAGACCACGATGCCTATCGGGTGAAGTACATGTCGTGCCAGCGCCTCCACCGGAATGAGACCCTCGATGCCGAAATCAAAGCCGCCCACGATGTTGCCAGTAGAACGGAAAGACCCGATCTGGGAGATGACGAAGAAAGCCGCACCGGCGAATTTGTTGTTGCCTTTACTGGGCGCCGGCGTGTCGTACGCGGCATATGCTGACGATCTTGCAGTATCGGGATGGCCATGGAAAATCGGACTACTTGTTACGCTGGTTTGCTTCTTCGTACCATTCGCCATCTCGATAATGTACCGCCGTTCGGATCTGCTGTGGGTATGCGGGCTGATACTATCGATTACGACGTTTGCCACGTATTTCTTCTTTGGCATATTTGCCTACTTCTACTACTTCGTGTTTGCACCAATGTCACCCGTTTTGCGTTGGCCGGGACTACTGGGTGGGGTTGCATTGACGCTGTACTGGGTAGTCATGTCGAGGAAAACGGTGACGCATACGATCACGAAAACCTCTTTCGTCAACCGGGCCTTCGAAGAGAACGCATCTGACTTTCGTTATCGAACCCAAGCCGGAATGGCACTGTTCGAGCGGCTCAATAAAGAGCGCTCGCCGTTTCCAAAAATCTATTCTTATATCGCCTTCGGTATCGCGCCGTTCTATCTGATACTCGGCCGACTACTGTCGTCAAACTTTGGGACAAACGGCGTGTTGTTCGCTTTGGCGGTGTTGGGTATGCCAGTGTCGCTTTGGTTTGTTGGCCTGCTCGTCCGCATCTATCTCGTGATGGTCAGCTTACCTAGAAAGCTGGAGAAGGAACATCGCAAGCCTGTATTGGTGGCCGATTAGGAGAACGGCGCATTGGGGCAAAAATTGCATAAATAGGAAGCGGTATGGGTGCGCAGGACATTATCGCGATGAAAAGCGCAAGGACCTTGGCCTGTATGGCGCCACAGGTTGCCGCGGGCACCCCACCCTCTCTATCAGAACGTGCCGGATGTGCGGGTGGAATGACGTCGCGAGGCCGCTATTGCGGCTGAGGGCTTTGAAGCTCGCAGCGGAACGTGAGGGTGATAAAGGCTGACGGTATGGTCATTCCGCCGTTCACGGGGATCGGATGTCCCGCTGGCTCCGTACCGTAGCGATACATCGTCATTGCGGTTTCATCGTTACCGCCTTCGGCTCCGCGGATCACCTTCTTCGTACCCGACGCGGGTCCCTGGGGATTTTTGGCCGGCGCCTTCGCGTAGTAATCGGCACTGAACCAGTCGTTCATCCAGTCGCGTCCGTCAAATCCCATATCGAACAGTCCGAGCGGATTTGCCGGGTACTTTCCAACGGGATACAGATACCTCTGGACAATTCCGACGCCCGGTGCGAGTTTGTCTGCGATCGTACCGGCGCTCGGGAAATTGCGATCGGGCTCGTATTTGCCGTTGTCAGTTGCAAAGACAACCGGCTTACCACCTGAGCGGGCGGCATATTCCCACTGCGCTTCGGTGGGCAGATCGACGGGTAAGTTGCTCTCTTTACCCAACCATTGACAGTAATCCTTCGCCATCTGCCAAGGCACACCGACGGGATGCGTCGGAACTCTGTACGGGCGCGATATTTTGTCCTGCGGCCATGACGGCTTCCCTGTGGCAGCTGTGTAAATGTCGAAGTCAGCGTATGTGACCTTGTACTTGCCGATGGAAAAGCCATCAAGCGTTACCTGATGGACCGGCTTGTTTTCATCCTGCGACGTGTAGGGTAACTTTTCCGGTGATACCTCTGGGCCGAAATCGCCCATCTTGAAGGTGCCGCCCTTCACGAAGACCATATCGGCAAGCGATTTTTTAACAAGCGCTTTGGCTTCGGGCGATTGGCCGGTTTGGCTGCATGCAGGAAAGCAAAAAGCTAGTATGGCCAGCGGGATCGCTCCGAGGATGGAGCCTTTCGTGAAAGACAAATGCACGCGATAAATCTCCGGGCAGAGGGCAAACGGATTATAAGTTCGGTCTGGCGGTTTCAGCCGTTTGCAATTGCAATGAGCCTTATCAGAGACGGGGTGAAGCCAGGCATACCCGGCGCGAACGCTGCATCGTATATTGATCCACAAGGAGCCACGGCAATAAAGCGGCTGGGCAGTGGACGGTCTAAAGCTTTGCCGCTCGGAGCGGGGCGGCCATCTGCACCGCGCAACGGAAGGTCAAGGTGACGGCCGTGGGTCCCAGCGTACGGCCGTCCTTGGTCTTGACGACATAACCGGCAGGCGGCGCCCTATAACGGTAAACCGTCATCGCGGTCTCCGCGTTGTCACCTTCCGC
Source organism: Paraburkholderia sp. D1E (assembly GCF_052682275.1). Lineage (NCBI taxonomy): Bacteria > Pseudomonadati > Pseudomonadota > Betaproteobacteria > Burkholderiales > Burkholderiaceae > Paraburkholderia > Paraburkholderia sp. D1E. Next base: position 9,191,200 of record NZ_JBQYMB010000001.1, on the reverse strand, counting down.
ACCCCGAATCACTTTCATGGTCCCGCTCGCAGGCCCAGTGGGATTTTTAGCGGGTGAATGCTCATAGTAGTCGGGTGCGAACCAATCGTTGACCCAGTCACGTCCATCGACACCAATGTCGTAAAGGCCCAAGGCGTTCGGTGGATATTTACCGATCGGATAAATGTATTGGGAAACGGCCGTGTCGGGCGTGTACTTTTGTTCGACCGTATCGACTGATGGCAGGTTGTGATCTGCTTCGTACTTGCCGTTATTCGTTCCGAAAATCACTGGCCTGCCCCCCGAGCGGGCAGCATATTCCCATTGGGCTTCCGTGGGCAGATCGATAGGCGCGCCGCTTTGCTTGCCAAGCCACCCGCAATAGTCTTTGGCCATCTGCCAGGGAACACCGGCTGGGTTATCGGCAGCCTTGTATGGCCGATCCGCTTTGTCTTGCGGCCACGAGGACTTGCCGGTAGCGGTCGCATAGACATCGAGGTCTGCGTAAGTGACCTTGTATTTGCCGATCGAAAAGCTATCGAGCGCCACCGGATGAGCAGGTTTGTTTTCCTGCTGCGACGTGAACGGGAGTTTCTCTGGCGTCACTTGTGGACCGAAATCCCCCATCGTGAACGTCCCACCTTTCACGAAGACCATATCTGCAATCGATTTTTTAACAAGCGCTTTGACTTCCGGCGATTGGCCGGTTTGGCCGCATGCAGGAAAGCAAAAAGCTAGTGTTGCCAGTGGGATCGCTCCGAGGATGGAGCCTTTCGTGAAAGACAAACGCATGCGATAACTCTCCGGACTGATGGCAAACGGATTATAAATTCGATCTGGCGGTTTCCATCGGCAAGCGGCGCCTTATAAAGGTAGGGCGTCATTGCGGTTTCGGCGTTATCGCCTTCCGCGCCATGAGATCGTATCGACTAATGGTCGGTTATGGAGGTGTTGAACTGCGGACTGACCACATGAGCGTCAAGGCAGTTTCTCACGCTCATAAGAATGCCCACCAGACGGATGAGTCCGTCGTATTGCGCGCGATTCGGCGGTTCGCGGACTCTTGAGCACCGACAGTCGGACCGATTGTGCATGGCCTCGCCTCCGTCGAACGATGTGCAAACTACCGGTCGAGCCGCCCAAGCCGCCTTAAAAATGACGTCAATGAATCCATGGCGCATAAAATTCAATGCACTGGGCCTCGCTGAAATGGGTATTTTTTACTTTTCCTGCGCGGGCGCATTGCAAAGGGGTGGAAATAATTTCCATCAACCAAATAATCGCCGCAAAAATGCTTCACGATTTAACTTTTGTCCTAACTTAAAATCCCGATGTTTCTTCCGACTTTTGTACAATTGCGCATTACGCGCGGGGCGTGTCAAAAGAAGAGGCGGTATGGGAGCGCAAGACTTAATAGCAGCGATCACCGGCGGGCCTTTGCAAAGCGACCGGCTGCTGAAACTCGATACGCCGCTCGGCGCCAACGTCCTGCTGCCTCAACGGCTGACGGGTCATACGCGCTTGGGCCGTCACTTCGAATTCACGCTCGACGCGGTTTCCACCAACGCGAACATCGAATTAAAAACGCTGATCGCCCAGCCCGTCACCCTGTGGATCCAGCAAACCGACCAGTCGTATGCGCCGCATCACGGTTATGTGCATACCGCGCGGCGTTTAGGTTCCGATAGCGCCTTGACCAGTTACCAGATCGGTTTTGTATCGTGGATGCATTTTCTGCGATTCCGAAAAGATGCACGCATCTGGCAGGATAAAGCCACCGATGAAATTCTCACCGACGTATTTAATCAGCACCCCCAGGCGCAGGGCGCATTCCGCTTTGAATTGCGTAATCCGTTGCCGCAGCGCTCTTTCTGCGTTCAATACGAGGATGACTGGAATTTCTGTCACCGGCTGATGGAAACCGAAGGGCTGTTCGGCTATTTTGAACAGGCCGCCGACGGCAAATCGCACACGCTGGTTATCGTCGATGATATTGCTTCCCTGCAGCCGTTTTCCCCGCAAACGGTGAATTTCTACCGCTCGGGAACGAGCAGCGAAACGGATGCGCTCGTGCAGTGGAGCGGCACGCGTACGTTGCAAAGCACCACGCTGAGCACCCGTACGTTCGATTACAAGTCGCCGTCGGCGTCGAACAATCCGAAGGGCACATCGGTGCCGACGCTCACGACGCAGGGCGATCTGCCTCAGCAGGCGGAAGTCTACGAATACTCCGGCGCGTACACGTACGGAAAACAGGATCGCGGCGACCAGCTCTCGAAGATCCGGATGGAAGAGTGGGAGTCGCGCGCGAAGCGTTTTCACGGTGTCGGTGCAGTGCGCCGCCTGGATGCGGGTCGCTGGTTCGAGATGGACGATCATCCGCACCACAGCACCGGTGGCGAACAGGAGCGGCAGTTTGCGGTGATCGGCGTCGAGTGGGTGATCGAGAACAACCTGCCCGTGTCGTCGGGCACTACGGATTTTCCGCACAGCCTGAAAGCCGTCATCGCCGGGGCCCGCTCAGAGCACAGTGCCGATAATGCAGTACTGACGATCAAAGGTAGCGACGGCAGCGAAGGCTTCTTCATGGCGAGCGTGGAGGCGCAGCGCAAGACGGTGCCGTTCCGCAGCCCGTTCGAGCATCACAAGCCGACCATGCGCTTGCAAACGGTGACGGTCGTCGGCCCGCAAAACGAAGAGGTGTACACCGACGAATTCAATCGTATCAAGGTCCGGATGCATTGGGACCGGCTCAATGCCGGCGACGAGAATGCATCGTGCTGGGTGCGTGTCGCGCAGTCCGATACGGGCGGAAGTTATGGCGCGGTGCACACACCGCGTATCGGTGAAGAGGTGCTGATCGACTGGGCGGGCGGCGATTGCGACAAACCTCTGGTAACAGGGCGCGTCTACAACGGCGCGACGAAGCCGGACTGGCATTCGAACGGGATTCTGTCGGGGTACAAGTCGAAGGAGTATCAGGGCAGCGGGTTTAATCAGATGGTGATGGATGATGCGACGGGGCAGAATCGACTGCAGCTTTATAGCAGCAGCACGAATGCGCAGTTGCATCTGGGGTATCTGATTTCACAAACGGGCAATTCGCGTGAGTCGTATCTGGGCAGCGGTTTCGATCTGAAGTCGGATGCGTATGGCGCGCTCAGAGCGGGGCAGGGGTTGTATGTGTCGACGCATCCGAACACGGGTGCGTCGAGCCAGCCGCTCGACGTACGCGCTGCAAGCGGTCAGCTCGTGAATTCGGAAGGTGTGATCGAAGCGCTATCGCAGGCAAGCGAAACGCATCAGGCTGAAAGTCTCAAGGACGGTCAAGATTCCTTGAAGACTTTCACCGACGCAACGCAAAACAGCGTGGCAGGCGCGACAGGCAGCGGTGGCAACACAGCAGGTGGCGGTGCCGGCAATGCAAACGCGTTCAAGGAACCGGTCATGCTGTTTGGCAGCCCGGCGGGGATCGCGATGTCGACGCAGAAATCCATGCAGATATCCGCAAGCCAACACATCAACCTCGTAAGCGGGCAAAGCACGCACATCGCAACGGGCAAATCGTTCATCGCAGGTGTGACTGAGAAAATCAGTCTGTTTGTGCAGAATGCCGGCATGAAATTGTTTGCCGCGAAGGGCAAGGTCGAGATTCAGGCGCACGCCGACAACATCGAACTGACCGCTCAGAAAACGCTGAAATTGCTTTCGGCGACAGACTCGCTTCAGGTGATAGCGAAACAGGAAATCCTGCTGACCTCTGGCGGGGCATACATTCGAATGTCTGGCGGCAACATCGAAATCCACGCACCAGGAAAGGTGGACGTGAAGGGTACCCAGCATGCGTTCTCGGGCCCGGCGAGCATGAACGTTCCGATGCCGAAGTGGCCGCAGCCGGAAACGCAAGGGCCGGTGCGTTTTAACATGCTTTTGAGCGATACTGCCGGCCCGGGCGGGCATCCGTATATCAACACCAATTGGTGGATCGTGAGTGCGCCTACCGCGGATGAAGCACTAATGTCCTCAGATTTTGTTCTGCAAGGCAAGAGCGATACGAACGGAAAACTGACACTCTCCGATGCTGACCAAAAGACGTTGCATGACGCGTACAACAGCACACCGGGGCAGATCTGGCTTGTGTATCCAGGACAAGTGCGCCAGTTGGCGTTGAGCCGCGAATCGGATGATTGGTCGGATCGTGACCGTTTATACGAAGCGCTCGATGCAATGGGCTATAGCGATCAGCCATTTGTCGCTCAGCAGGACGATATCGATCAGAGTTTTACGAAATGGGCAAAACAGGAACTTCAGGCCGATAGCGGCAGTGCAATCCTGGGCAAACTAAAGGGAGACGCGTGATGCAGGAACCCATTGCGCGAGAGGCGCCGACAGGCAAGCTCTTTGACGGAAGCCCCATCACCATCAACCAGATTGTCGATAAGACCGGCGTGCCGTATCAGGCTGTTTCGACCGAAAACATCTGGGTAGGGGGATACAACGTTTTTTCGTCACCTCGGTACGGAAACCAGGTTACGCCGTTCACAACGGGAGAGGCGTATTTCGAAGACCTATGGGCCTCGGTAATGGGTGCGAGCCACTCGGTCTATATCACTGGGTGGCAGGTTAACTGGGACGCGGAGCTTAAGCCGGGCTTGCGCCTGTTCAATCTTCTGTTGCTGGCGGTGCAGAAGAACCCACAGCTCAAGGTGTATGTGATGCCGTGGAAACATTCACCGCCGATCCAGACGTATGACGGTCAAACGAAATCGGTCCTGGAAGCAATCAACGATCTCGCCGGTCGCAAGTGTGTATGGGTGACACTGGCGTCATCGCTTGCCGACGAAGACAGTGGGTTCTTCAGCCACCATCAGAAGACCGTAATTGTCGATGAAAAGATCGGCTATGTGGGGGGCATGGATCTCTGCTACGGCCGGTTCGACGATGCACGTTACAGTCTCATCGCGAACGACAAAGGCCGAGAAGCACTGAATCGCTATAACGGTTGTGTCAAGCACGCGGGTCAGGTTTCCAAAGACAAGGTAGTCGATCCCGATCTGCTAACCGGTGCGTACGATGACCATCCAACATTTGGCGGACTGATTTCGTCCAATCACAGTGACGTCATAGCAAAAATTCAGGCTGGTGCTTTTCAGGTTGCGTACGGCGACGAAACGCCGTACTGGTCCAGAGTCAGACGTCCTGCGGGTTTGCAGTTGGATTACAGTACGTTGAACGAGAAGACGCAACCGAGAATGCCTTGGCAGGATGTGCATTTGCGCGTTGACGGTCCTTCTGCCTCTGACGTCGCCCGCAATTTCGTCATGCGCTGGAATAGCGAAGGTGGGACGGAAGTTCTGCCTTTGCCGCAGACACCTGCTCCGGACGCAAACTTGGATAAATGCGGTGTTCAGGTCTTGAGAAGTGCGCCGCTAGGTATGCGCAAGGCTGAGTACGAAAAACTGGATCCGGCTGCCAAGAAGGGGGTAGCCGCGCCTGGTCTAAAACAGTGCGATATCGCAATTGCTATGCGGAATCTGATTGCAAAGGCGATGTCGTTCATCTATATCGAGAATCAGTTTTTCGTGTCGGGATTTGGCTCAGCGCAAACGGATCCGGATTCACTGGCTCCGAATATCCCTGCAGAAGGTCCGTTGTCAGGTCCAGCGGAAAAAATCAAGGGCTTCGGCACCGGTGAAATGAGCACGCACGCCATCTCGACGCACCCGGACGAGGCCCCCAAGAATTTTATCTGCGAGCTGCTGGGCGAGCGGATAGGCAAGGCAATCATGGCAGGTCCGAAGCAGCACTTCCATGTCATTATTACGCTTCCGGTACATCCTGAGGGTTTGTTGAACAACGAAAACATTGTGGCGCAGGTCCATTGGACGATGCAGTCACTGGTGTTTGGTTCTTTCAGCCTGCTAAACAGGATTCGTAGATTTCTCAAGGCGAGAGCGTTAAAAGATAAGAAGGATCCCACTTGGCAGAAAGTCCTGAGCGACGCGAAAGATGTGCGATACAAGGATATCGATATCTCAGCTTGCGACGAGTACGTGACGCTGCTCAACCTGCGCAACTGGGCGAAAGTAGGCGATCGCTACATCACCGAGCAAATTTACATTCACACGAAAATGATGATCGTTGATGACCTGTTTGCGCTTGTTGGAAGTGCGAATATCAACGATCGAAGCATGCTGGGCTCGCGGGACTCTGAGATCGCTATGCTTGTGTCTGACACGGCGACGCATCGACACGATATCGAGGGCACGGGCAGCGTTAAAGTCACTCGTGATTTTGCTCGCAAATTGCGACGGGATGTCTGGTCGAAGATATTCGGAATCACGGGCGGCGTGCGACCCGCTTCGTCACTTCAGATTGCGATCGACCAGCCAGGTAATCCCGCGAGTTGGAAGGCTATTCAGACCGTAGCAAATAAGAATCGCGACCTTTATGAAGCGGCTTTTGATTTCATTCCGCGCAATAGAACCGTGACTGGCCCTGCGAGTTCTGAACCTGCCTCCATCTGGCCACGATGGGACACGGTAAACCGCAGGCAGAATGGCCCGATGCCTTTTGATGCGGCATTCTGGACTGGACCGCAGCACACCAAGGGAGCCGCCGAGAAGTTGTCGGATGTCCAGGGTTACATCGTGACGTTGCCAATCGAATGGACAAAGGGAGAAAACAACAACGTGGGATTCCCGACGTCGCTCGTGGCAGAAAATACCGTCCCGCAAAAGGCAGACGGCATTTCGCAGAAACCGATCGCGCTCAACAATGACGCAGACAATTCGAAAGGTGAGGTTTCGTGAATTTACGTAATTGGTGTGAGCGCGGCGCTTTTTTGGCGTGCCTGTTGTGCTTGTCGTCGGGTGCCGTCGCTCAAAGTCCGATCTCTCTTACCAGGACTGAATGCGTGGGCCGATACGATCTGGCGCTCCCTGGCGCGGTTGACGTTGCACTGTCTACACGCGAGAGTTTGCACGGGGGCGTCAAGGACCCCATTCGATTCAGCGATGGCCAACGTGCTCCACATTCGCGTTTTATTTACGACGGTGGTTTCGTCATCACCAACGACGTAACGCGTGATTTTTACGAGGGGTATGTTGCGCCGTTTAAAAAATTGACGGCAGATACGGATTCCCAGGATGCGAACGGTTTCGGTTCGTATCCGATCGGGCTTGCCGGGGCGACGGCATGGATTGGTAAGAAGTCACTTGGGTTCGTGGTCTACAAAGCCGGGCGCATTTATTCCTATACCGATACGGGATACCCTGACCTCACCGACGCCAAGCGGAATTTCGGCAAAATCAGCGGGAATTTCTCAAGTCGTGCACTGTATGAAATTCCAACTGGCGCCGGTGTTTGCTTGCCGTACGCTTTCGTCGCAGACAACGACAAGGATTCGAACAGGCAGGTTGGCGTCACATTCCGCCTGATCGATCACCCTGACGTCACGGTTTTCCTGCTTGATGCCAAAGCACAATCAACGGACCCAAAGCTGACCTCGCGGCAAAAGAACGAATTCGTTTGGGGCTACGATTACGGCATAGGTAAGCAGATCAAGCTGCACGGGGTGGTGCCTTATCATTCTGTGACGTTGGACGGGCGGGAAGGCGTCGCGACATCCGCGACCATCACGCGCGACGACGGGGCGACAGATTTCGGTTATTTGGCGACCGTCCAAGGTGATCCGAATGCGTCTGTCGACACCCCCGATCTGCTTCTTCTGGTCGAACGCACGGCAACGAATGCCAAGGGCAAGCCTCCTGTATCAGCCGAGGAAATCGATGAGATCGGGAAAGCAATTTCTGCGTCGATCAAGCGCCGTCCGTCAGGTCATTAGACGATGCGGCGTTCTTCCCTAGTATTCTGTCCCAGAAATAACTTTGCATAACCGAGCCACTTTCCGGAGAATGGAATCGGCTGTCGCGGTCCAGACGAAAGCCCGCTTGTGCTCGTTGTATTGCTCGATGTAACGCTCGATGTCGGCAATGAGTTGGCGCACGTTCCTGAACGACCCTCGACGGATCGCCTGCTGCGTAATCAGGCCAAACCAGCGTTCAACCTGATTGAGCCAGCTCGAGTAGGTCGGCGTGAAATGCATGTGGTAGCGCGTGTGCCTGGCCAGCCATGCCTTGACCTTCGGATGCTTGTGTGTCGCATAGTTATCGACAATCAGATGCACATCGAGATTGGCCGGCACCGCCAGGTCAATATGCCTGAGAAACGCCAGAAATTCCTGATGCCGGTGGCGCGGCTTGCATTGCGCAATGACTTCCCCTGTTGCAGTGTTGAGCGCAGCGAACAGGGTCGTGGTGCCATGCCGGACGTAATCATGCGTCACCCCTTCGAGATAGCCTAACCCCATCGGCAACATCGGCTGCGTACGCTCCAGCGCCTGGCACTGGCTCTTCTCGTCCACGCACAGCACCAGGGCATTGATCGGTGGGCTCAGGTACAGCCCGACAATATCGCGCACCTTCTCGACGAAGTACGGATCGGTAGACAGTTTGAAGCTCTTTGAACGATGGGGCTGCACACCGAACAGCGATAGATATCGGGCCACCGAACTCTTTGAAATCCCTGTCTGCGCAGCAGCGGAACGCACGCTCCAGTGCGTCGCCCCGTTCGGCTTCTCATGCAGTACCCTGGCGAGCAGTTCCGCTACCACCTCATCGTCATGTGTGCGCGGGCGGCCCGGGCGGGCTTCATCATGCAGGCCGGCAAGCCCGTGCGCGACAAACCGCTTCTTCCAGTGTGTGATCGCCGGTGGCGTCACTTCGCACTGCATCGCAATTTCCTGGCTCGTATGGCCATCAGCCGCCATCAAAACAATCTTTGCACGACGGACCAGAGAATGAGGCAGCGAACGTGAGCGGCTCATTGACAGCAATTGCTCTCGTTCCAGTTCCGACACCACAACCTCGATTCCCTTGCGTCCCATGGTCGCCTCCTGTTCTCCCGGATTTGATCATAGAACAATCGAAATTTACGACAAGTTATTTCTGGGACAGAATACTAGCAGGCCGGTGAAATACCTCGCGGAACGGTCATCCGGGACGCAGGTGTAAACGTTGAACTGATGTCATCAATGAGAGCGAGATGGAACGGATGCGTGGGCCAGATGGTTTTACCGAGTCAATGTTCACCGTGTTGAAGCTGGATGATTTCGTGCCGAAGGACCATCCGTTGCGTCCGATTCGCAGTTGGCTCAATGACGCGCTCAAGCGCATGGACGACGTTTTCGCGCGGATGTACGAAGCTGACGCGAAAGGTGGCCGGCCGAGCATCGCGCCGGAGAAGCTGGTGCGAGCTCTTTTGCTGCAGGTGCTGTACTCAGTTCGTAGCGAGCGCATGCTGGTGGAACAGATTTCCTACAACATGTTGTTCCGCTGGTTCGTCGGCCTGCCGATGGACGGGACCGTGTGGGACCACTCGACGTTCAGCAAGAACCGCGACCGGTTGCTCGAACACGATGTGCTGGTGTTGCTCTTCAACGAGACAGTCGAGACCGCGCGCGAGCGCGGATATCTTTCTGGAGAGCACTTTAGCGTTGACGGCACGTTGATTCAGGCATGGGCCGGGCACAAGAGCTTTGTGCCCAAGGCAAGTCCGGACAAAGACGACACGCCTCCTGACGAACCGCCCGCGCCGAATGACAACTGGCACGGACAGAAGCGCAGTAACGAGACGCACCAATCCACGACGGACGAGCAGGCGCGCCTGTTTCGCAAGAGCAAAGGAACCGGAGCGATGCTCTGTTACATGGGCCACGTGCTGACCGACAACCGGCATGGCCTGGTGGTCAACGCACAGGTGACGCTGGCGACGGGCACCGCCGAGCGCGACGCGGCCGGGCGGATGCTTGCTGATGCCGCAAGTGTTGCACCGGGCGCCATCACGGTCGGGGCGGACAAGAACTACGACACCGCCGGCTTCGTGGCCAGTTGTCGAGCGAACCGTGTAACGCCGCATGTGGCACAAAACGATGGGCGTCCAGGCGGTTCAGCAATTGACGAGCGAACTACGCGCTGGCCGGGCTACGCGGTCAGCCAGCAAAAACGTAAGCGCATTGAGCAGGTGTTCGGATGGGGCAAGACAGTCGGACGAATTCGACAAGCGATGTATCGAGGACTTGAACGCGTAGACCAGCTCTTCGTGTTGACGCAGGTCGGCTACAACCTGACGCGTATGCGCACACTTTCCGGTTGAGGAGCAGGAAGTAATGGATAACACCGATATGATGAACCCGCGAGCAACGTCGAATGCCCGCAAACGTGTTCCGCGTTTCAAAAATGCGAACCGAGCATCCGTCGTAATGCACCTGAGCGCATCAACGACGGATATTTCAACGGCCTGCTAGTATTCTGTCCCAGAAATAACTTTGCATAACCGAGCCACTTTCCGGAGAATGGAATCGGCTGTCGCGGTCCAGACGAAAGCCCGCTTGTGCTCGTTGTATTGCTCGATGTAACGCTCGATGTCGGCAATGAGTTGGCGCACGTTCCTGAACGACCCTCGACGGATCGCCTGCTGCGTAATCAGGCCAAACCAGCGTTCAACCTGATTGAGCCAGCTCGAGTAGGTCGGCGTGAAATGCATGTGGTAGCGCGTGTGCCTGGCCAGCCATGCCTTGACCTTCGGATGCTTGTGTGTCGCATAGTTATCGACAATCAGATGCACATCGAGATTGGCCGGCACCGCCAGGTCAATATGCCTGAGAAACGCCAGAAATTCCTGATGCCGGTGGCGCGGCTTGCATTGCGCAATGACTTCCCCTGTTGCAGTGTTGAGCGCAGCGAACAGGGTCGTGGTGCCATGCCGGACGTAATCATGCGTCACCCCTTCGAGATAGCCTAACCCCATCGGCAACATCGGCTGCGTACGCTCCAGCGCCTGGCACTGGCTCTTCTCGTCCACGCACAGCACCAGGGCATTGATCGGTGGGCTCAGGTACAGCCCGACAATATCGCGCACCTTCTCGACGAAGTACGGATCGGTAGACAGTTTGAAGCTCTTTGAACGATGGGGCTGCACACCGAACAGCGATAGATATCGGGCCACCGAACTCTTTGAAATCCCTGTCTGCGCAGCAGCGGAACGCACGCTCCAGTGCGTCGCCCCGTTCGGCTTCTCATGCAGTACCCTGGCGAGCAGTTCCGCTACCACCTCATCGTCATGTGTGCGCGGGCGGCCCGGGCGGGCTTCATCATGCAGGCCGGCAAGCCCGTGCGCGACAAACCGCTTCTTCCAGTGTGTGATCGCCGGTGGCGTCACTTCGCACTGCATCGCAATTTCCTGGCTCGTATGGCCATCAGCCGCCATCAAAACAATCTTTGCACGACGGACCAGAGAATGAGGCAGCGAACGTGAGCGGCTCATTGACAGCAATTGCTCTCGTTCCAGTTCCGACACCACAACCTCGATTCCCTTGCGTCCCATGGTCGCCTCCTGTTCTCCCGGATTTGATCATAGAACAATCGAAATTTACGACAAGTTATTTCTGGGACAGAATACTAGTCCAGATTGGGTGAAAAGATGACTTGGAAATTCGCCTGCAACACTATTTATATGCGTGTCACATATATATTTTAAATTCCGACAAGTGCGATGCGTATTAGTATTGGCTGACTGATTGACATGAATTTTTGTAGAACCGCGCGAACGGTGGTAGCTCGATCAGCTAACAAGATGAGGCCGTATGGAAGCGCAGGACATAATCGGCGTAATTGCGGGTGGACTCGCCCAGACTGATCGCCTTCTGAAACTGGATAGTCCGTTGGGGAATAATGTTTTGCTCCCCCAGCGGATTGTCGGCTGTTCACGAATTGGCCGTCATTACGAGTTCATCGCTGATGTTGTTTCTACGTCCGGCACAATAGAACTCAAGACACTGATTGCCCAGTCAGTCACGTTGTGGATCCAGCAGACGGACCAATCCTACCTGCCCCATCACGGCTACGTGCACACGGCTCGCCGGCTCGGGTCGGATAGCGCGCTCACAAGCTACCAGATCGGCTTTGCGTCGTGGATGCATTTCCTGCGGTTTCGCAAGGATGCGCGAATCTGGCAAGACAGACCAGCTGACGAAATTCTGACGGATGTTTTCAACATGCATCCCCAGGCCCAAGGCGCATTTCGTTTTGCTTTAAGTAAACCTCTGCCCTCACGTTCGTTCTGCATGCAGTATGAGGACGACTGGAATTTCGTTCATCGGCTGATGGAAAGCGAAGGGTTGTTCGGATACGTCGAGCAGGCTAGCGACGGTAAATCTCACACGTTTGTCGTGACAGATAGTCTGGATACCTTCCCGCCGCTTTCGCCGCAGACAGTGCAGTTCTATCGAGCTGGCACAAACAGCGAAACCGATGCCCTGGTTCAGTGGTCGGGTACGCGAACCCGTGCAAAGCACGACGCTGACTACCCGTACTTTCGATTACAAGGCCCCCACTGATCCAGCGAATCCGAAGGGCACCAACATCCCCACGCTTGCCACTCAAGGAAACCTGCCGCAACAAGCCGAAGTGTACGAATACACCGGCGCCTACACCTACGGCGATCAAGACCGTGGTGTTGCGCTGTCGGGAATCCGGATGGAAGAGTGGGAATCGCGCGCAAAGCGCTTCTTCGGCGCAGGCGGCGTGAGGCAGGCGGATGCCGGGCAATGGTTTGAACTGGTTGATCACCCCACGGATAGTGACCAGAACCGACAGTTCGCTGTTATTGAAACCTCGTGGTCCATAGAAAACAATCTGCCGGTGTCGAGCCTGTCGACAGATTTCCCGCACAGTCTGAAAGACAGACTGGCAACGATCAAAGCGAATCACGCAAGTACAACAAGCGCGGTGAACGTTGCGTCCGCAGATGGCAGCGAAGGCTTCTTCCTTGTTGAAATCGAAGCACAGCGCAAGATCGTGCCTTTTCGCAGCCCGTTTGAACATCACAAGCCGGAAATGCATTTGCAGTCGGCAATTGTTGTCGGACCGGCAAACGAAGAGGTCTATACCGACCAGCTCAATCGTATCAAGGTGCGTTTTCATTGGGACCGAGTCAATGAGGGCGATGAAAAAGCGTCGTGCTGGGTGCGGGTCGCCATGTCCGATACGGGTGGCGGCTACGGCGGCGTACACGTACCGAGAGTCGGAGAAGAGGACCTGATTAGCTGGGCTGACGGCGATTGCGACAGGCCGCTTGTAACGGGCCGTGTCTACAACAGCCAAACGCAACCTCACTGGCATTCCACTGGCCTGCTTTCGGGATACAAGTCGAAGGAATATCAAGGCAGCGGCTACAACCAGATGGTGATGGATGACGCGACGGGTCAGAATCGCGTTCAACTCAATTCAACCAGTACCAACGCGCAATTGCATTTAGGCTACCTGATCGACCAATCTGGGAACGCCAGAGGAAGCTATCTGGGCAGCGGCTTCGATCTGAAGTCTGACGCATTTGGTGCCCTCCGTGCAGGTCGCGGTCTGTATGTCACAACCTATCCTGCGGCCAGCCAGCCGCTAGATGCGCGCGAGGCGAGATCGCAACTGGTCAATTCAGAAAGCGTGCTTGAAGCGATGTCCGGTGCCAGCACCACGCATCAGGCCGAAAGTCTCAAAGATGGCTACGATTCGCTGATGGCATTCACCGACGCGACACAGAATAGTATTTCCGGAAACGCCTCGGGCGGAAACACGGCCGGTGGCGGAACTGGAAACGCAAATGCGTTCAAGGAGCCCATCATCCTAATGGGCAGCCCTTCCGGTATCGCATTGTCCACGCAGAAATCCGTTCACCTTGCTAGCGATGCACAGACGAACCTCGTAAGCGGTCAGAGCACCTATATCGCGACCGGTAAGTCGCTGATTGCGAGCGTTACCGAAAAGATCAGCCTGTTTGTCCAGAACGCCGGTATGAAGTTGTTTGCAGCGAAAGGCAAAGTCGAGGTTCAGGCGCAATCGGACGCTATCGAAGTGACGAGCCAAAAGAGCATCAAACTCGTCGCCGCAACAGAAAACATTGAAGCGATGGCAAAAGACGAAATCCTCCTCACGTCGGGAGGCGCGTATATCCGTTTGAAGGGCGGCAACATCGAAATTCATGCGCCGGGAAAGATCGATGTCAAGGGCGCAGAGCATGCCTTCGCCGGGCCGGCTAGCACGAACGTCGTCATGCCACATTTACCGCAAGGCGAGCCGGCTCCAACGGACCTGGAATTTCGTTTGGTCGATCCATACGGGCGCGCTAGTCCCGGCGTCGAATATAAAACGACCTTGAGCGATGGCAGCGTGAAAACAGGTGCACTGGATGCCGACGGCTACGCGAAGATCAGTGGCGTGCCGACAGGCGCCAGCGCGAAAGTCCAATATCTGACGGACAAGAATCCGCCCACGTCTGAAGTGGGTATCAAAGCGGACTCCGACTGGAATCAGTTCATGGGGATCAATGTCACGCCCAAGCCTGTGGTCAACGATTCCAACTCTAACGATAGCGATCCGAATACAACAGCATGAGCGATTCATCGAGCAACGGCCTATTGGATAGGATCTGGGAAGAAGTTGTCGGCGATGCGGCCGCCAGCCTCAATTGGCTGAAGGATCTCCTGTTTGGTGAGTTCGTTCCCGACCGTCCATTCTCAGTGATCGTGGCAGAGATGCTGGCGAACTTCGTGCCGGGCGTCATCATCTTCACCAGTGCGCGCGACGCGGTTGCCATCATCATTCGCCTTGCCACGCATCCTGAACGGCGCGAACAGGTTTCCGAATGGATTTTGCTGTGCGCATGCCTGATCGCACTGGCATTGCCGCTGGTAATGGCCGCTGCCGGCGCGGCAGCAGCGGGTGTCGGAGCGATTGTCACCGGCATCATGGGGGACGAACTAGCCGCCACGTTGCGCGCTTCGATGCTGATGCTGATCGAGGAATCGGGGAAGCTGGCCGAGATGGTTCGCTTCCTCAATAAATTCGTCAAAGGCAACATCCTTCAGTTTCTGGAGGACGTGAAGTTTGCCAAATACGAAAAGTCACTGCTGGAAATCCTTGAGCAGACTACGGGCAAGCTGATCGGCATCGTGCAGCAAGTCCGAGGTAAGCTGATGAACGCCCGGATACTCAGCGTCAGGATTGCGGATCATCTGGAGTCGGTTCAAAACTTGATCAACAAACTGTCGATGTGGGAGCAGCGGTTTTACGCGGTGCAGCAGGAAGGGGTCAAACAGATCCCGAGGGCGGTGGCGGAATTGCAGCAGCGGCTCGACAAATTGCTGATGCAGGAGGCACCGAAGGAGAGCCACATGGTTTCCGCAGGGGTGACGGCGAATAAGCCTCCGCCTGTCGCGCCGCTCAGGCAGGAAATCAATGACACGCCCGGCGCGGCCATTCGCAAGCATGAAGGGGCAGGCAACGCTGGCGCTGATGGACACGCGACGAGCGGTGGTGCTTCGGCGCGAAAAGACAAACCAGATGTGCCGCCGGCGCCGGACGGACGGCCGAATGTGAAAATCGAGGAAGTGCATAGCCTAGGCGAAGACTATGCGTTGGTGAATGGGTTAAAAGTCAAACCGGTTCTTTACGAGAGACTATTCCATGGCGCGGACAGGGCCACGTTGGGGGTCGGTGCGGAGACGCCGGCCAAGGAAGTCGCGGCGAAGATTTATGCCGAAGGTTTGCCCGGAAGAGGCGACAATATTGATTTGATTCAGCATGCTGCGAACGCGCCTGATCGAGCTTTTCGCGGGACAACGGAGGTGATGCTGACGCAAGATAGGGAGGCCGGCGCAATGTTGTGGGCAGACGAAGGCGGCTTTGTGATTCAGCTGCAAAATGTGAAAGGCTATGACGTCAATGCTGCGCTTGAAGGCCGCGTTCTGAAACCTGATGGCAGCTTTGGTGGCAACGCGGTTCATGGGGAAATAGAGATTGCGGTGCCGGGCAGAATCAAGCCCGAACAGGTGAATAAAGTGTTTGAGGTCATCACAGATAGTCGTGGCCGCCTGAAAGCCGTTGAACTGGACAGGTAACTAAGGTTTGTTAAGGGGTCAGTATGTCGCCTGATGATATTGAGTTGCAAAAATTGCACACGCGATGGAGTGACGGGAAATATAAGGCAGTCCTTGAGGCACTCGAGAGTGTTTTGCCGCAGGAACAGTGGATGGATACGTGCGACGCCATCATCCATCCATTTGACAAGAAGCTAGCAAATGACTTGCGAGGGATCAGAATATCCGGGAAAGATCTAAAGAATCTGGACCTAGGAAGCAGTCTCCTTGATTTCGCAAATTTTGACCACTGCGAATTCAATGAAGCCCATTTTCAGTGGTCGATTTTGACGAGTGCATCGTTTAGAGGCTGTAAATTTCATTCGGTGCAGATGATACCGATCTTTGGCGAGCAAATCGATTTCTCCCGTTCGGAGTTCAATAGGTCCCATATTGATCATGCACAGATAGAAAATTGCAATTTCTCGCATATCGTGATGCGAGGTGGCAATTTGAATCAGTCGAAGATAGCGGGTAGCGATTTTTCTGATGCGCTGATCGAAAAAGGGGACTTCAGCTGGAACGTTGCGCAACGTTGCAACTTCTCAGGTGTCAGATTCGTTGATTGCGATTTAAGAGCGTCGCAGGTGAGCGAAGGGAATCTGACCGATGCCTCCTTCGACAATTGCGACTTGCGTGGTATGGATTTCCGAAGGGTGAAGCTCAACGGGGCGCGCTTTCGTGGCGGCACCTTTGGGGATGTGCATCAAGGCTCTGTGATACGAACGAAGTTTGACGATACCCCGGAGGCGCGGCGAGTGGTTGCCATGAGCAACACAGGGAAGCAGGATTGCATTGAATGGTGCTCCCTGGTTCCGGACACGAATGCTCCCGTGCTTCCATCCTCTTCGTCCAGACTGAAAGGTAATCCGGGGGAACTCGTGCCTCAAAGCGGCTGGTGGATGAGCCCTGCCTTAGGGAGCGAACAAGGCCGACGTTATTTCGAAGCTGGGCAAAAATTCCCCGACACAGAAATGACTGATTGGGGGCGCGTGATCTGGAGTTACAGCCCTAACGACCAACTATAACTTCTGGAGCGCTATGAA
Organism: Paraburkholderia sp. D1E; assembly: GCF_052682275.1. Taxonomy (NCBI): domain Bacteria; kingdom Pseudomonadati; phylum Pseudomonadota; class Betaproteobacteria; order Burkholderiales; family Burkholderiaceae; genus Paraburkholderia; species Paraburkholderia sp. D1E. The sequence goes on along the minus strand of NZ_JBQYMB010000001.1, from coordinate 9,174,145 downwards.
ATCCGCGCCAATGCATGACATGAGTAAAGATATCCCAATGCTGGGTGGCAAGTAATCGGTTGAACACGCCGGGGGCCGTTTTGGGGAGGCGTAGCCGGTATCCGTGTAACTGCGAGAAATGCCAGCCTCCGCCTCAGCACCATACTGTGGACGCTGGCGCAGACATGCGCGAACGACTGAAACTGGCCGCACGCAGCCGGATGCAATTGGCATAGGACGACCAGTTGGAGACAGTCTCCGCTTTGCAAAACAGACATTAATTTAAACCGGAACAGGTTCAGCGGGCCTATGAGGTGGTTACGAATAGCCGCGGCCGCTTGATGCCAGTGCCAATGGACAGGTGATTTTGAAGGAATTGAGGGAGAGTATGTTGTCTAATGGTTCAGAGTTACGGCAATTGAGCGATCGATGGAGTGATGGGAAGTATAAAGCCGTGCTTGAGGCGCTTGAGAATGTGTTGCCGCAAGATGAATGGATGGACATGTGCGATACCATCGTTCATCCAGCCGACAAGAAATTGGCCAATGATTTGCGCGGGATAAGTTTGTGCGAGAAAGATCTAAAAAATCTGGATATAAGCAGCAGCTTTCTTGATTTCGCAGTTTTCGATCGCAGCAGTTTTGATGGGGCGCAATTCCAAGGGTCCCTCATGAGCGGGGCGTCCTTTAGGGTGTGTAAATTCCGTTCGGCGCAGCTGATCATAATTTCCGGCGAAGAGATTGATTTTAGCCACGCCGAGTTCGAAAAATCTCATATTGACCATGCCCAGCTGAAGAGATCGAATTTCTCGCATGTCGCGATGCAGGGTGGGAATCTGACCAATTCAAATGTAACGAATAGCGACTTTTCGGCCGTGCTGGTTGAGAAGGGAAAAATTAGATGGAACGACGCACGGAATTGCAATTTTTCAGCCGCTCGATTTATTGACTGCGATCTTACTGGGTCGCAGCTTAATGAAGGGCGTTTGGTCGGGGCCGAGTTTCAGAATTGTGACTTGAGTGGTGTGGATTTCCGAGGGGCGATGCTGGAGAGGGTGCGCTTTGATGGCGGGACCTTTGGAAATGTGCCTCAAGGCTCGGTGATGGCCCAAACCAAATTCGATGACACGCCGGAGGCGCGCCGGGCGATTGCTTTGAGTAGTGCGGAGAAGCAAGATTGTATTGAATGGTGCTCCCTGGTTCCGGACACGAATGCGCCCGTGCTTGCATCCTTTTCGTCCAGGTTGAAGGGTAATCCGGGGGAAATCGTGCCGCAAAGCGGCTGGTGGGTGAGCCCGGCCTTAGGGGCCGAACAGGGCCGACGTTATTTCGAAGCTGGGCAAAAATTCCCCGACACGGAAATGACGGATTGGGGGCGCGTGATCTGGAGTTACAACCCTAACGACCAGGTGTAACTTCTGGGGCACGTATGAAGACATACCGATGAGCTCTGACCCGACCGCGCCGCAAGATCAGCCGCCTACCCGTACGACCGACAGGCGCATGCCGACCGAGGATCTGCCTTATCCACTAGGCCTGCGCCGTGTTGACGATCCGCCCGACGACAACCGCCTTTATGGGCTGCTGGGAGACCAGGCGGTGTTCGAGCACATCGGGCTTCGCCCTCGCATCAAGGCGACGACTTCAGACGAAGTAAGGGCTTTCGGCGGACGTCTCAACGACGAAATATTCTCAGGCTTAAAGAACGTGTTTGGCGAAATAACCGATATCGAAGTCGGACACACCCTCTCACCCGCGTCGATGACGACCGAAGCCGAATTTGCCACATTCGCTAGCCGGCGATGGGTTCCGCCAATTGACGACCCTGCGCATTTTTTCGCGTTCCGCTCGCGCGATGCCGAGTGGGCTGGCTTCCGGTGGCATCACGAAAGTTTCCGCTTTCGACGCGCGTCCCTCTTGGGCTTCGTAGTCGAATCAGCGATCCCGGCACGCTCGTCGGGATATTTCCAGGTGTCGGCCGTTTGCGTACTACGAGCAGAGCCGGGAATTCATGCCTGGCGCCGCAACGTCGAAGAAGCCACATTTTATTTCGGCGAGCGATGGACTGCCGAGGTCGCCTTCGAATTGCTCAGTGTTATGACCAACGTGGCGAATTTTCTGGGAACGACGTTGACGGCGAGTCAGTTTATGGACGTTTGATCTCGCGAATACCGCCGAGCGAGCGTAAGCGCCTCGCCTGGACCGTTCGGTTTTTCCTGGACAACGCGATGTGAAGCGGGACATGCTATCTCCTTTGGGTATTTTGCGTTACCCGGTAACGAGTTCAGACATATCGTTACCGGGTAACAACGACGAGGGGAAACCGATGGCGCAAACAACAGCGGAGCGGCAGGCCGCCTTCCGGGCAAGGCGGGCGACAGCTGGAAACGATGGCAACGGGGAGCGGCGGCTTGATATGTGGGTGACCACTGAAGCCGATCTCGCGCTCGCACGGCTGGCACGCCGTTACTCGGTAACGAAACGTGAGATGCTGGAGCGGCTGGCAGTGCGGGCGGACGCGGCGATCGTGCGCAGGCTCGATCCGGACTCCGCAGAATGGGATACCTACTTCCAGGTGCCACGGTAGCCCTTCAGCGTTACCGGGTAACGGACCGGTGTCCCAGGTGCAGTCGGCTACCGGCTCAGCGCGTGTGAGCCGCTCCGGGCGATCGGGGCGTGCTGTCCACCGCTGTTGTTCAACCGGTCGGAACCGCAGGTTGGGGTGGATTTTGCAGGTCTGCGGCAACGCGCCAGGGCAGCAATTCGTCGACGCGGTTGATTGGATGATCGGCAATACAGGTCAGCACGTGGCACAGGTAAGCGCGCGGGTCGATGCCATTGAGTTTGCACGACGCGATCAACGAGTACATCGCCGCCGCCCGCTCGCCGCCGCTGTCGGAGCCGGCAAAGAGGAAGTTCTTTCGACCCAGGGCCACACAACGCAGCGCATTTTCGGCGATGTTGTTGTCTATCTCCACCGTGCCGTCGTCGCAATACAGCGTCAACGCATCCCACTGGTTGAGCGAGTAGTTGATCGCTTTGGCTGTGTCCGACTTGGCCGACAACGTCTTGAGCTTTGCCCTGAGCCACATGCCATAGTTTTCGAGCAAGGGTCTGGCCTGCGCCTGCCGCACACGCAGTCGCTCCGCTGGCAGCTTACCGCGGATGCCGGCCTCGATACCATAGAGCTCGCCAATGCATCTGAGCGCCTCGGTGGTCGTCTCTGATGGCGTGCGTACGTGAATGTCGTAGAGTTTGCGTCGCGCGTGCGCATGACACGCCGCTTCGCGAATCGAGCCATCCTTGAACAGCTCGTCGAAGCCGGCGTAAGCGTCCGCTTGCAGGATGCCGCTGAAGTCGGCCAGATGGCGCTGGGGATGCTCCCCGCGCCGGTTGGGCGAGTAGGCAAACCATGCCGCGGGGGATTCCTTCGAGCCAGCCCGACTATCATCGCGCACATAGACCCACAGCCGTCCGGTTCGGGTCTTTTTGTTGCCTGGCGCGAGCACGGGAATCGGCGTGTCATCCGCATGCAGCTTCGTGCCGGCCATCACATAGCGGCGCAACGCCTCCACCAGCGGATCGACCAGGGACTCGCACATGCCGACCCATCGGCCCATGCTCGCCGGGTCCAGCGTGACCTTGTCGCGTGCCGCAATCACCGACTGCCGGTACAGCGGCTGGTGATCCGCGTATTTGGCCACGAGAATGTCGGCAAGCAGGCTCGGGTGTGCGATACCGCGCTCGATCGGCAGGCTCGGCGCAGGCGGCTGCACGATGCGGCGGCAGCACGCGCAGACCTTCTTGCGCCGGATGGTACGGATGACCGTGAACGCTGCCGCGATGCGGCCAAGCTGTTCGGAGACGTCCTCGCCCAGCGGTTGCATCTGGCCGCCGCACTCGGGGCAAACCGGATCCGGCTCCAGCACATGCTCCTCGCGCGGCAGGTGTTCCGGCAGCGCCTCGCGCGAAGCACGGTTCGCGCTCGCCTTGCTGCTGCCGGCCTGCGCTTCGCGCGTCTCGGCCACGCCCCGGCTGCCGGTCAGGTCCTCCAGTCGGGTCTCAAGTTCCGCAATTTCCCGGTCCAGTTTCTCGGACTTGCGGCCGAACTGCATGCGCTTGAGTTTGTCGATTTGCGCCTTGAGCCGTTCGATTTCCAGATCCCGCTCGGCCAGGGACGCCCGCGCCTCGAGCAGCAAGGCCTTGAGTGCATCGATGTCATCAGGAAGGTCGCTGGCATCAGACATGCCACGCAGTTTACGCAGGTGCCGCGCGGTTTACAACATCGACAGTGGCTCAGCGGTGCGGCGTGGCTGCCGCCAGTCGATGCCTTCGAGCAGCATCGACAGCTGGGCGTGGGTCAGATGGATCTTGCCGCTATCGGCCTGCGGCCAAACGAAGCGGCCACGCTCGAGCCGCTTGTAACATAGCTCGGAATGCAGGCCTTGTTGCTACCTCGGCGCAGCTTGTCCGCATAACTCATCCCTTCCATCCCTTCAGTGGCCGGCAGCTCGTCTGCGTTGGCGAGCGCTATAACCGCTCCGGCAAGCGTCTCTTGCTGCGCATCGACGACAAGAGCTTCTGCTCTGTTCCCCCGAAGTGGACCGATATGAGCGAGCCTGATCCTGAGGTCACCATGGGGCAAGAACGTGCGCTGTTCACGGTAGCGGACTTGATGGAACTTGCTTGCCTCGTGACACGCCTCTCCTCGCAAAGGCGAGCTGATAGCGCCAATTAGCTGTAAGCCTAATTTTGCCGCTTATGTAATGTAATTATGCCGCACGTTCTTTCATTAACGCAGCCATAGTCGCAATACTATTCCGTAAAATTACGACTAAAGTCCATCTTTATTGACCTTGACAAGGCTTGCATTGCGGCATATTTTAATTACATATACTCTTTGAGTCATCTGGAGTTGAATGTGCCCACAACCATCGAACGCAAGCGCTCGAAGATCGACGTTCTCACAGAGGACGGCGCGTTGAATCCGATGCCGGAGAACGTCCTGGACCCCAAGTTTCAGGAAGGGAGTTTTTTTGACCCGCACGATGCCGTGCAGGTGAAGTACGAGATGTTGCGCCGCGTCTCCGTCGAGAAGGCATCGGTGACGTCGGTTTCCGACGAATACGGCGTCTCACGACCGACCTTTTATCAGGCCCGGATGGACTTCGAGGAAGGCGGGATCGCTGGACTGATGCCGAGGAAGCGGGGGCCGCATGGTCCACACAAGATCCAGGGTGATGTGTTGGCGTTTCTCAAGACACGGCTTGCCCCTGGAGAGCCGATTCGGGCACGCGAACTGGCAAGGCTGGTTCGCAAGGAATTTGGTCTCGATGTGCATCCAAGAACGATCGAACGTGCCTTCGGTGTAAAAAAAACGGCGGAATAACCAGAGCCGACGCCAGACCACCGACGCTTTCGCCCGCCGTCGTCGCGCAGTACGAGGTGATGCGTTCGGCCATGCTGGGGGAGGTTTTGCCTGCAGACGCCCGGCGTGGGCTCAACGTCTTTCTAAATCGAGGCATGTGGGCATGGGCATGCATGTCGGTCACTACCGGCACGCGCCCGGAACCGATTCCGACCCAATCCGCACCACATGCACGATCCTTCGAGCGCAACACCGTGGTTTACGCACTCGCAGGCATGGCCATGACATTCAATAAGTGGGGAACACTATGAACGCATCGCATAAAGTTCAACCTCATCACCTCGAGCGGGGTGCGTACCTTTACATTCGGCAGTCGTCGATGCGACAGGTCGTCGAGAACGTCGAGAGCACGAAACGGCAGTACGCCCTGCGTGGTCGTGCGACCGCGCTTGGTTGGCGCGATGACCAGATCATCACGATCGATAGCGATCAAGGTGAATCTGGAGCGTCGGCGTCCTGGCGGGAGGGGTTTCAACGGCTGGTTACTGATGTCGGCATGGGCCGGGCCGGCATCGTCATGGGCCTGGAGGTGTCACGCCTGGCGAGAAACAATGCCGACTGGCATCGCCTGCTGGAGATCTGCGCCCTCGCTGATACGCTGATTCTGGACGAAGACGGAGTATACGATCCGGCCAGCTTCAATGATCGGCTCCTGCTCGGGCTCAAGGGAACAATGAGCGAGGCCGAACTCCATGTTATCAAGGCCCGATTGCGTGGCGGAATCCTGAACAAGGCGCGCCGTGGCGAGTTTCGCTGTCGACTTCCGACAGGCTTCGTGTACGACGAACTCGGCAACGTGGTGCTTGACCCAGACTCGCAGGTCAGGGAGACAATCGCGTACTTCTTCGAGACGTTTTCACGGGTAGGCTCTGCCTGTCAGACAGTCAAGGTCTTCAAGAATGAGGGGCTTCTGTTTCCATCCCGCATGCGCAACGAGAAGCTGATAACCTTCCAGCCCCTCACCGCGTCGACCGCGCTCCGGACACTGAACAACCCGCGTTACGCAGGCACTTACTTCTATGGCCGGCGGTATTACCGGCGGACTGCTGATGGTAAGAGTCTGACTCGGAAGCGCGAACGTGACGACTGGCTAGCCTGCATCCCGGATGCCCATCCCGGGTACATCACACGGGAACAGTTTCAGCAGAATCTCGAGATTCTCAAGACCAATGGTCAAGGGTACGAGGTTGCGCGAGCGTCGCCGCCCAGGGAAGGCGCAGCCCTGCTACAGGGGCGCGCGGTTTGCGGGCTTTGCGGCCGGCACTTCCGGCTCCGGTACGCAACACGACGCGGACGACAGGAAGCGTGGTATATCTGCGATCGCGCACAAGGCACTCGTGGCGAACCCTGCTGCCAGTCGATTGCCGGAGCGCCTATAGATGAAGCGGTTGGTGCACTGGTCGCCGCCATGATGACTCCGGCCGCCGTTGAATTGGCGCTGGAGATTCGCAGAGAGATCGAAGCCCGCCACGACGAAGCAGACCGGTTGCGCCTTCGGGCCGTCGAACGCGCGCAGTACGAGGCTGATCTTGCACAGCGACGATTCATGCTGGTTGCCCCAGATAATCGTCTGGTCGCCGACACGCTCGAGCATGAATGGAACGACAAGTTACGCACGTTGGCCAACGCCAGGGAGGAAAGGGAGCGTAGCCAGCAGGAGGAACGTCTCGTGGTCGACGATGCAATCCGCGACCGACTCATCGCCATGACGACCGACTTCAAAACGCTCTGGCGTGACCAATCACTACCGAACCGTGAACGCAAGCGGCTACTCGCTTACATTATCGAGGATGTCACGCTGGTCAAACTGCCAGAAGAGGGAACAACCAGGATTCACGTCCGCTTCAAGGCTGGCAGGACTGAAACCCTGACGGCGCAGAATCCCCAAACCTCTGCACAACAGGTTAAGACCCGGCCAGAGGTCCTGGAACTCATCGACACGCTTCTCGACAGCCACATATGCTCCGAGATTGCTGACATCCTCAACAATCAGGGTATCCGCCCTGGTGGTTGTGTCCGGCCAGGTAAGGCCGACATCCGATTTACCGCGCTGCGCGTCGCATATCAGGCTCAGCGAAACGGGCTCCGCTCCCGTCGCGACAGACTGCGGGATCGTGGCATGTTGACGAGACTTGAGGCCGCCGCGCGGCTTGGAATCCATGAAGCCACGCTCGTCAGATGGGTGGAACACGGCATCGTCACCAAACACGCCTATAACGATTATGCGCATCTCTACGAAGTCCCCGATTCGAACCCACCGGTGAAGCATAGTAGTCGATGGGACCGGCTCGCTGACCGCGTAGCTGCGGTGCAGGCGACGAAAGAATCAAAACCCTCTCATCCAACCAAAGGAGTTGTAGTATGAAGCCAGATAGTTTGCAAGCAGCCATAGCCCGTCGCTGGTAGCCCAAAGAATTTTTACCAGGTCGCCGCGACGGCCGCGGAAGATGAACACGTGACCGCCCAGCGGATTCTCCTCAAGCGCCGTCTGTACCTTGGCGGCCAGGCCCTGGAAGCCGCAGCGCATGTCGGTCACCCCTGCTGCGATCCAGATACGTGTGCCCGCCGGCAGGCCGATCATCGCGACAGCTCACGGATCAACAGACGTAGCGTGGCGGGCGAGACCTCGCCGCGGATCCGCAGACACGCATTGCTGAACACCACCTCGCACACGCTCTCAACCACGGTGTTCACGCCCCCCGCGTCGCGCACCGTCACCGGGGTCGATTCGGCGGTGTCGGCGACAATGCTCACCGGCAACAGCGGCGCACTCTCCCGGGCAGGATCGGATATCGTGGGGTTGGGAAGCGACGGGATGCCGTAGGCACCTTGCAGATACTGCCGTCGCCATTTGAACAGCAAATTCGCATTAACCTCGTTGGCACGCGCAATCAACGCTACCGAGGCACCTGGCTCAAGTGACTGCTCTACCAGGCGCCGTTTGAACTCCGTAGGGAAATTCGGTCGCTTATATGCGCCACCGGCTGCGCGCGCCTTCAATGTATTGTCCACTTTGGTGTCCGCAATAATTTGGTGGACACCAAATTACCCAAACCCTCAATCCGCTGTCCATAACGGCCCAGACGAGCCGCTTACGAGCGAGCGCGTGGGCGACGCGGAGGGAATCAGTCGAAGCGGCCACGCCGTTAAGGACGAAGGCGCAACCACGCCATCACCCTGAAACACAACCAGTTGCTGAGCACGGCGCCGATGGGAACGATTGGTAGCGCGTGGCCGTGAACGCCGCTAGCGAATAGCCCGACGGCAGTTGCGATCGTCGCGACGAGCGGGAGCAGGAACAGACAGACTCCACGGGTAGCGGTCGAAGCGTTCAACATCGCAAGGATCGCGGCGATCGGACCTCACATGCGTGGTTCTGCTCCGGCATCGCTATCTTCATCCCACACGATCCGCTCGAAAATCGCTTTCAGCTTGGTGCCTCTCGTCGCATTCAGCATCGCAGCGTGCGCGACGCGACCCATGAGATGAGCTCGATAGTCGGAATAATTGTCGCGATTCTGTGAAGCCGCTCCAAGTCGAACGCAATTCGTCAGCACCGCCTTCAAAGCATCAAACTCAGTCCGCGCAAGATTCGGATGACTGTTCACCACCACCCCAGCCAGATGCTGCCTCGCCCCCCGCCGCATCACCCGCGTCTTCCTTAAATTAACCGCAAACCCTTCTTCAATAGCAATCGCCGCCACGCGAATTTCAACCCGCTGAGCCATCCGCGCGAGAGCGTCACCACCGGAAAACGCCAGGTCATCGGCATACCGCGTGTACGTCGCACCTAACGAACGCGCCAACCCAGCCAACCTCAGATCCAACCGAAACGCACACAAATTCGCCAACGCCGGGGAAGTAGGCGCCCCTTGCGGCAAATGCCGGCTCCGATACCGCTGCCGCTCCAACCAATCGATCTTGTCGCGCACATCCGGCGCCAGCAACCTGCCACTCGGCACACGATTGGTACACAGCGCAGTCAGCGCTCGGGAAACCTCCAAGGGATAACCCAAAGCACGTATCGTGGAGTAAACACGTCCCTCATGCACCGACGCAAAGAAATCCGTCAGATCGAAGCGAATCACAAGCGCCTTCCCAGCATGAGGCGCCGCGAACGTAACCGTATTCCGTCCACGTCGAAAACCATGCACCGCATCGTGAGCAGGAATTCGATCGAGTAAGCCATGCAGCACTTTTCTCTGCAAAGCCCGCAAGCGCGATTTGGGCACTTCGATGATCCGACACCGACCGTCGCGTTTCTCGATCGCCTTGTACGAATAGTGATGAAGCGGTGTCGCCGCACTCTGCGCTTGCACACGCCAGCGATCGGCAAACCAGTCCAGTTCGTTTGACTCGATTTCCAACCACGCGGCCAGATCGCCGAGCGTCGGCAACTGCGGTAGCGCCACGTCATGCAACCAGGGTGGAGGCGGCCGCTGAACAGGAGGGCGAGGCAACATACGAACAACCCTCGGCCGGCTTTCACTCCTCCATGCCGAAACAAAACCCGTGTTCTCAGCCACGACCTTCGACAATTCTTTACTGTCGACGCTGTCCCAACGCGCGCCAAATCGCTTCTCGACCCCACGCGACAATCCATTCATCCAATCCGAGCGTTCACCCAATACGAGCGTCATCCGCTCGATTATCGCGACGGCGTCGGGCGGTCCGGCCAACATGGCATCGGCGATCGCGTAGGTGACGAATTGCAGAGAAGATAAGGGCATAGAGCAAAGAGAGGAGCGGGGCGGCCAGTCAACGCGTCTTGTGCTGCGTGAGCTCCTTTGCGCAACGCGCAACTGACGCTCATGCGACGAACTGCGGAGGTCTTTCTGATCCACGGGGTAGCCCCGTAGTGCCTGGAACGAATACTGCCCGTACCTTGGCAAGCTTGACCAGCCGACCCGCGGGTCGAAGATAAGCGACGCGGCTAAGTGTTGTCAACGCATCTGCAGTACGAATCAATTCTGCAATAAAGTGTTGCCGAGGCACCTGATTGATCCAGAAGGCACGATAACTCACAGTCAGCGACGGGCAGCAGCAAAATCGGCAATAGGCGAGGATACGGTCTCACCATTGCACAGGCGGTATCCGATAAGTGCGACAACCTATTCTGATTTGACTTTGCCGCAGCTATTACGTGTCTTGCAGCGCGGCCCCAACCGCTTTTGCCTTACTCAACCCGATCCGTTCGAGAAATCAGTCGTTCGTGAGGAGCGCACTGTCTCAAGCGGCGAATAGCGCACTATTCTCCGCGTTTTCTGCGGCGGATGATTGGTGCCTGCAGGGGAGAATGAGTGGGATCAGCGTCGCACTCGGGGTGTCGAAAAAATCAGCGGCAGCCGGGCCGCAGCACGTCGTACGAACTCGCAGATTGAGCACTGGATAAGTCACGCCACTTATCCACAGCCCCCTCTGGACAACTTTTGTACAAGCCACCTGACACCTTGTGGGCGAAACTTTGATAAATCGGCGATCTCGCCAGGTCAGTCAAAAGTTGTCCCTGGCTCCTTGCCCCTGTTCGCCCGTGCTCCGCAGGGTTATCGATTCCGCAGTCCCTTGATCCGTAAACGAAGATTCAGGTTATCCACAACCAGGCGCGGTGCTTGTTAACTATTACTACGTATACATATACAAAGACTATAAAAACCAGAGAGGCATCCGGAAAGCCCGCTGCATAAACACGCACAAAGCAGGCAAAACAAACAGAACCAGGCCAAAGCCATCAAACCAACGGCAAACAAATCTCGGTCAACAGATCAGCAGGTGCAGTCTCCTTAGGGCTATTCAGATACTCCTCGAACACCGGCGCATCCGCAGCCTCGCGCCCTGACTGCACTAGCCACGTCCCATACAGCCATTCATAAGCCGCACGCATATCGCTATACGGCCCCTTGTGGCGCAACACCGCGTACTCACCGCCTTTCACGTGCGCCACCGAAACCGGCGGACTCACGGTCACCGAAGCCTGAACCGGATGCGGCAACAACACCCCTGCCTTCGACCTCAACTCATTCTCCTCCACGACACCCGGATCGTCGTAGTAAATCCCGATCATGCGCATCTGCCCCGCCAGCAGATTGTGTTTCGCCAACCAGCCGAACAACCCATCGAACGCCTTGCCGATCTGCATATACGGTCCCACGTGATCCACCGACAAAACATCCATCGGCTCCACGTGACGAATCACCACTTCACGCATCGTCATTTGATCGTCTCCAGAAAGCGCCGGACGAAACCGGCTATGTGTGCCTTGCTTGCGATACAGCGCCGGCGGAACGCCGAACGCCGCGCGAAAGGTGCGAGAGAAAGACTGCAAACTGCTGTAACCCGAGCGCACGGCAATCTCCGCGATCGGCGTCGAACCATTCGCCAGGTATCCCGCCGCGCGATGCAGCCTCAGGCGGCGTACGGTCGTCGCCACTGTCTCGCCATACATCGCCTGATAGATGCGATGCCAGTGATACGGCGACATGCAGGCAATTTCCGCTAAACGATCGATATTCAGCGGTTCGTCGAGATGATCGTAAATATGGTCCAGCACGCGGCCCAGCCGAATTTCGTAGCGCGCGCGGTTGTCTGCTGGGTTCATATTAAGTGGCTAACCAGGAGAAGCTTGCGTAAAAATGCGAACCAAAGTACCACGTCCCCATTTACCAAATCCTGCGAACTTCACACGCCGCACGCAAACGGAGTTAAGCGTCCACTGACACAATCGCGCTCGAACTTTGCCGAATTTCGATAACACCTCGAATAATGGCTCACTACCATCGGCTGAAGCCTGTCCGCTCATGCACCGCAAAACCTTGCGGCGTCGAGCAAGCGGCAACATCAGGAGCGTCCGATGAAATCAGAGTCCAAAAGTCAGCACGTCGGTAAGGTCACGCATCATGAGTTGAAGCAGACGCTCGGTACGTGGCAACTGTGGGGGATCGCGGTCGGTCTGGTCATCTCCGGTGAGTATTTCGGCTGGAGCTACGGCTGGGCGAGCGCCGGCACGCTTGGCTTTGTCATCACGGCGGTTTTTATTGCCGCGATGTACACCACCTTCATTTTTAGTTTCACCGAACTCACCACGTCGATTCCGCATGCCGGCGGCCCGTTCGCCTATGCGCGCCACGCTTTTGGCCCAACCGGCGGTTATCTGGCGGGCGCGGCGACGTTAGTCGAATTTGTCTTCGCACCGCCCGCGATTGCACTCGCGATCGGCGCGTATCTGCACGTGCAGTTTCCAGGTCTCGAACCCAAACACGCGGCGATGGGCGCGTATCTCGTCTTTATGGCGTTGAATATCGTCGGCGTGCAGATTGCCGCGGCCTTCGAGTTGTGCGTAACGCTGCTTGCGATCTTCGAATTGCTGGTGTTCATGGGCGTGGTGTCACCCGGTTTTCAGTGGTCGAACTTCACGAAAGGCGGCTGGTCCGGCGCGGACACCTTCAGCATGGGCTCGTTCCACGGCATGTTCGCGGCGATTCCTTTCGCCATCTGGTTTTTCCTTGCGATTGAAGGCGTGGCGATGGCCGCCGAAGAAGCCAAGAATCCGAAGCGTTCGATTCCGATTGCCTACATCACCGGTATTCTCACGCTGGTGGTGCTCGCCGTCGGCGTGATGGTGTTCGCAGGCGCCGCCGGCGACTGGACCAAATTGGCGAACATCAACGATCCGTTGCCGCAGGCCATGAAATTCATCGTCGGCGAGCATAGCGGCTGGATGCATATGCTGGTGTGGCTCGGCCTGTTCGGGCTCGTCGCGTCGTTTCACGGCATCATCCTCGGATACTCGCGTCAGATCTTCGCGCTGGCCCGCGCGGGTTATCTGCCGGAGTGGCTCTCCAAGGTGCATCCGCGCTTCAAAACACCGCATCGCGCGATCATCGCGGGTGGCGTGGTGGGCATCGCCGCGATCTATAGCGACGAGCTGATCCAGTTCGGCGGGCAGACGCTGACGGCGAACATCGTGACGATGTCCGTATTTGGCGCTATCGTGATGTATATCATCAGCATGTTGTCGCTGTTCAAACTGCGCCGCTCGGATCCGAACATGGAGCGCCCGTTCCGCGCACCGCTGTTTCCGTTCTTTCCGGCGTTCGCGCTGGTGGCTGCGGTGATTTGTCTGGCAACGATGGTCTACTTCAATTTTGTGGTGGCCGTCGTGTTCGCGATCTTTCTCGCGCTCGGCTACGTCTACTTCCTGTTGACGCGCCATCAACGCGAAGCAGCACCGGCAGACGCTTTGCTCGAAGAGTGACGGAACGAGCCGCTGCGCAAGCAGCGGCGATGGAGTCGTAAAATGAGCTACACCGAGACAATCGGCAGCCGCACGTATCGTTTCGCCGATCTGAAAACGTTAATGGCGAAAGCCAGCCCGCAGCGTTCGGGCGACCAGCTCGCGGGCGTCGCGGCGGCGAGCGAAGAGGAGCGCGTTGCGGCCAAGATGGCGCTCGCGCAGGTCCCTTTGCGCACGTTTCTCAACGAAGCTCTGATCCCGTACGAAACCGACGAGGTCACGCGCCTCGTGATCGACGATCATTCGCCGCAAGCGTTCGCCGAGATCTCGCATCTCACCGTCGGCGATTTTCGCAACTGGCTGCTGAGCAGCACGACCGATGCGGATGCGCTCACGCGTATTACCGCCGGGCTCACACCGGAGATGGTTGCTGCGGTCTCGAAGCTGATGCGCAATCAGGATCTGATCACGGCGGCGCGCAAACGTCCGGTGATCACGCGGTTTCGTAATACGGTCGGTTTGCCTGGCCGCATGTCGGTGCGTCTGCAACCGAATCATCCAACCGACGACGTCAAAGGTATCGCCGCGTCAATGCTCGACGGCCTGATGTACGGCTGCGGCGACGCGATGATCGGCATCAACCCCGCCAGCGACAATCTCGCCGCGATCACCAAGCTGTTGCTGATGATCGACGATTTCCGCCTGCGCTATCAGGTGCCGACACAATCGTGTGTGCTGACCCATGTCACGAATACGATTGCCGCCATCGAAAAAGGTGCGCCGGTCGACCTGGTGTTTCAGTCGATTGCAGGTACGGAGAAGGCGAACGCGGGTTTCGGTATTTCGCTCGCGCTGCTGCAGGAAGCGTATGAAGCGGGGCTGTCGCTGAAACGCGGCACCGTCGGCAATAACCTGATGTATTTCGAAACCGGGCAGGGCAGCGCGTTGTCGGCCGATGCGCATTTCGGCGTCGATCAACAGACATGCGAAGTGCGCGCCTATGCCGTCGCGCGTAAATTCAATCCGTTCCTGGTCAACACGGTGGTCGGTTTCATCGGCCCCGAGTATCTGTACGACGGCAAGCAGATCACCCGTGCGGGTCTCGAAGACCACTTCTGCGGCAAACTGCTCGGCGTGCCGATGGGCTGCGACATCTGCTACACGAATCACGCCGAAGCCGATCAGGACGACATGGACAACCTGCTTACGCTACTCGGTGTGGCAGGCATCAATTTCATCATGGGCATTCCGGGCGCGGACGACGTGATGCTCAACTATCAAAGTACCTCCTTCCATGACGCGCTTTACGTGCGCGACGTGCTCGGCCTGCGCCGTGCACCGGAATTCGAAGAGTGGCTGGAGTCGATGCAGATCACCGACGCGCGTGGCGCATTGCTGAGTGCGTCGACACAACAACCGCTGCTGGAAGGTGCGCGCGACTGGATGGGGATCGCATGAGCGACTTCCTCGAAAAGAATCCATGGAACGCGCTGCGACAGTTCACTAACGCGCGCATCGCGTTGGGCCGCGCAGGCAATAGTTTGCCGACGGCGCCGTTGCTGGCGTTCAACCTGTCGCATGCGCAGGCGCGCGACGCGGTGCATCATCCGCTCGATACGGAGGTGTTGCACGAACAGCTACGCGCGCAAAGTTTCAGCACACTGGATGTGCATAGTGCCGCGCCTGATCGCGAACATTATTTGCGGCGGCCTGATCTCGGCAGGCGCTTAAGCGATGAGAGCCGCGCTGCGCTTGGTCAACTCAAGAACGATTCGCCTGAAGTGGTTTTCGTCATCGCCGATGGTCTGTCTGCATTCGCTGCGTCGAAGCAATCGATCCCGCTGCTGCAAGCAGTCATTCCACGCCTGGCCGATTGGAAAATCGGCCCCGTGGTGGTTGCACGTCAGGCTCGTGTTGCGCTCGGTGACGAGATCGGCGAGTTGCTCAACGCCAAACTGGTGGTGATGCTGATCGGCGAGCGGCCAGGTTTGAGTTCGCCCGATAGTCTCGGTATCTACCTGACTTATGCGCCCAAAGTGGGCTGCAGCGATGCGCAACGTAACTGCATTTCCAACGTGCGTCCTGAAGGTCTTAACTACGAGTCAGCCGCGCACAAGTTGCACTATCTGCTGACGCATGCGAAGCGCTTGGGTCTCACCGGTGTCGGCCTGAAGGACGACAGTGACACGCTGCTGGTAAGTCCGCCGACACCACCCGCAGTCAATGACGATTCGAATTAGACGCGCGCCGCTGGTGAATGCGCCGGCAAAACTTGCCGTCGGCGGCGATTAGAATTAGACACGCACGGCTGACAAGAGAGCGCGCCGGGAACGCCAGCAGTCGGCCGCGATTCAAACTAGAGAAGTGATGCTAACGATCACGCTCGCAGTCAGCAACAATTCGACCTCACGCGCGACATAAAAACGCCACTTAAGCATCCGCCCGTTCCACCGGATGCGTTTCCAGCCACGCGTTTTCATCGTCCGCGAACAGTCGCGAGCGTGTGAGAAAACGCAAGCCGCTCGGCCGTTCCAAAGAAAACATCCCGCCATTGCCCGGTACCACGTCGATAATCAACTGCGTGTGCTGCCAGTATTCAAACTGCGATTCGCTCATGTAGAACGGCACGCCCGCAATCGTGCCGAGTTTCACGTCGGACGAGCCGACCATGAACTCACTCTGAGGAAACATCATCGGCGCGCTGCCGTCGCAGCATCCACCGGATTGGTGAAATAACACGGCCCCGTGCTCGGCGCATAGCTTATCGATCAAATCGACCGCAGCCGGCGTGGCAATCACACGGGCCACTTCCTTCTCATCAGCCATCACATGCCCTCGCTGAAAAAAGCGAGCCGCGCAAAGCGGCCCGCTCGAACAGAATCGCCAGCTCCTCGTTACGCTCAGAAGAAACCGAGCGGCTTATCGCTATAGCTGACGAGCAGGTTCTTGGTCTGCTGATAGTGATCGAGCATCATCTTGTGATTTTCGCGGCCGATGCCCGATTGCTTATAGCCACCGAACGCAGCGTGTGCCGGATACGCGTGATAGCAGTTGGTCCACACACGGCCCGCCTGGATTTGCCGGCCGAAGCGATAGGCGCGCGTACCGTCGCGTGTCCATACACCGGCGCCCAGACCGTAGAGCGTATCGTTGGCGATCTCGAGCGCTTCCTCTTCGTTCTTGAAGGTCGTTACGGAAACAACCGGTCCGAAGATTTCTTCCTGGAAAATGCGCATCTTGTTGTGGCCACGGAACACGGTCGGCTTCACATAGTAGCCCTTGCTCAGTTCGCCGCCGAGCGCATTGCGTTCACCGCCGATCAGACATTCGGCACCTTCCTGCTTGCCGAGGTCGACGTACGAGAGGATTTTTTCCAACTGTTCCTGCGAGGCTTGTGCGCCGATCATCGTCTTCGTATCGAGCGGGTGGCCTTGTGTGATAGCAGCCACACGCTTCAATGCGCGTTCCATGAAGCGGTCGTAAATTTTTTCGTCGATCAGCACACGCGACGGACACGTGCACACCTCGCCCTGATTCAGCGCGAACATCGTGAAGCCTTCGAGCGCCTTGTCGAAATAGCTGTCGTCCTCGTTCATCACGTCGGCAAAGAAAATGTTCGGGCTCTTGCCGCCGAGTTCGAGCGTCACGGGAATGATGTTCTGGCTCGCGTACTGCATGATCAGGCGGCCCGTCGTCGTCTCGCCGGTGAAAGCGATCTTCGCGATGCGCTTGCTCGATGCGAGCGGTTTGCCGGCTTCGAGGCCGAAACCGTTCACCACGTTCAGCACGCCCGGCGGCAGCAAATCGTGGATCAGTTCGAGCAGCACGAGAATCGAAGCGGGAGTTTGCTCGGCCGGCTTCAGCACGACGCAATTGCCGGCAGCCAATGCAGGTGCGAGCTTCCATACCGCCATCAGGATCGGGAAATTCCACGGAATGATCTGGCCGACCACGCCGAGCGGTTCGTGAAAGTGATACGCGACGGTGTCGTGGTCGATCTCGGAGATCCCACCTTCCTGCGCACGCACGGCACCGGCGAAATAACGGAAATGATCGATGGCTAGCGGGATATCGGCCGCCATCGTTTCACGCAGCGGTTTGCCGTTGTCGATCGTTTCAGCCACGGCGATGCGCTGCAGATTCGCTTCCATCCGGTCGGCGATACGGTTCAGGACGTTCGCGCGATCGGCGGCGGAGGTCTTGCCCCACGCTGCCTTCGCACGATGCGCGGCGTCGAGCGCGAGTTCGATATCGGCTTCGCGCGAACGCGGGATCGACGTGAACGCCTCACCGGTGATTGGCGACACGTTGTCGAAGTACTCGCCACCCACTGGTTTTACCCATTCGCCGCCGATGAAATTCGCATACTGCTTTTTGTACGGGAATTCGGTGGTCAGAAACTGCATCTCTGCGTGATTCATCTGTGTGCTCCTCACATGTTTGAATGGGCTATATTCGGCGCGATATTTCGCTTGGCCGCGAGAGGCTAGAGCCAGAACCGTGCCAATGCACCGCGCTGGTGAGCCGCGCACGCGCAGCGGGCACTTTGCGCGGCATGGCGCGTGGCACTGTTCACGTTGCCGGTGGATGAGCGTTTCGTTTCTGACCAGCGTGCGCAGCGCTGTTCAGGAATTGAACAGGGCGTGCGCACCTGCTGGTGAGATCAAAGCAAAGTAAGCGAAGAATCCGTTCGGCATGGGAATTGCCTTCCTTTCCCGCTTCGATATTCCGTTTTCGTAGATCCGGTATGACGATTGAATTCCAGAATCAGAGCCTGACAGCACCGACGCACGCGCAACAGCCGAACTTTTGCGTGCAGACCTGCGTCGCCTACGACGCGGACGAGCAGGCGCGCAACCTCCACGGCTGGCACCAGACCTACGACCAGCTGACCGCAGGCCGGTTTGTCGGCGGCTTGACGGAGTTGTGCCTCGATCACATGCAGGTGTTCGTCGAAACCACCAGCCACACGCTGCGGCAGACCTGCGAAGTGCAGAAGGATGCCTACTGGTTCGGCATTCCGATTTGCCGTGAAGGTTCGGGACGTATCGACGCGCAGGTGATCGCTGGGGATGCGCTCGCATTTCGTCCGGGCGGGATCGAATTCGAATTGCTGACCTCAGCGGGCTACGAGATTTTTGGCGTGGTGGTGAAGGGTGAAGTGCTGCGCCGTTACGCCGCTGAAGTGGAGCGCGTCGGTCTGGCCGATCATCTGCCGAACACGGAAGTCGTGTCGATCGGCACGGCGCGCAAAGATCGCTTGTGCGCATCGTTGCGGCAACTTCTCAACGACGGCGCTGCGAGCAGCACCCCGCTGTCCTCGTTCGCACGCAACAATTTGCAGGCGTCGGTGCTGGCTTCACTATTCGATGTGGGCGCGTTGCCTGCCGCGGAGCAGGTGGCGATGCCTGCGCGTGGGCGTCGTCAGTCGATCGTGTCGGAAGCGCGCGAGTATGTGCTGGCCAATCGCGACCGCGCGATCAACGTGCCGGAGTTGTGCGAGCGCCTGCATGTGAGCCGGCGCACGTTGCAATACTGCTTTCAGGACGTGCTCGGGATGGCGCCTGCCACGTATCTGCGCACGATTCGCCTGAATGGCGCGCGACGCGATCTGTGCAATGCGTCGCACGAAACACGCTCGGTGCAGGATGTTGCGGCGGCGTGGGGCTTCTGGCATTTGAGCCAGTTTGCGACCGATTACCGGAAGCTGTTCGGCATGCGGCCTTCCGATACGTTGAAGGCCGCGATCGGCGCTCATCAGGTGACGGGGAATCGTTCGTTCGCTCACTAGGATCGTGCGGCGCGTTGCGCATTGCTGGTACAAAGTACGCTGGCCGGCGGCCTGCTGTTTGCAGGCGGCGGCCCCGCACGCACTTATTTGCGCAACAGCCGCAAGCCATTTGCCACCACCAGCAGGCTCGCGCCCACGTCGGCGAACACGGCCATCCACATCGTGCCCAAGCCCATCATCGTCAGCACGAGGAAGACGCTCTTGATGCCCAGCGCCAGCGTGATGTTCTGTACCAGCACCGAATGCGTCGCCTTCGACAGACGGATGAACTGTGGAATCTTGCGCAGATCGTCATCCATCAACGCGACGTCGGCGGTTTCGATCGCGGTGTCGGTGCCCATCGCGCCCATCGCGAAGCCGATGTCGGCACGCGCCAGCGCGGGGGCGTCGTTGATGCCGTCGCCAACCATGCCCACCGTCGCACCTTCCTGCGACCACTGCGCCACCGCGTTCAGCTTGTCTTCGGGCAACTGATTGCCGCGTGCTTCGTCGATGCCGACCTGCTGCGCGATCGCAGCAGCCGTGTGCGGGTTGTCGCCGGTGAGCATGGCGGCACGCACGCCGAGGCGCTGTAAATCGGCGATGGCGGCGCGGCTCGTGTCCTTCACCGTATCGGCGACAGCGAACAGCGCGAGCACGCGTTCGGCATCCACCAGCATCACGACGGTTTTGCCTTGCCGCTCGAGCGCATCCAGTCGCGCCTCGAGCGACGTCGAGCAGCGGCCGAGTTCTTCGACCAGCCGATGATTGCCGAGCCAATACGGCGAGCCGTCGATTTCGCCGCGCACGCCGCGGCCCGCCAGTGCCTCGAACGCCTCGACCGTGGCACTCGCGACGCTTTCGTTTTTCGCCGCGGCCGCAATCGCCATCGACACGGGATGGTCCGAGCGACCCGCAAGGCCCGCCGCGAGTGTCCTGCAATGAACGACGTCGACCTCGGCCAGTATTTCGAACTCGGTTTGCACCGGCTTGCCGTGCGTGATCGTGCCGGTCTTGTCGAGCGCGAGCCAGCTTAGCTTGCGACCCTGCTCGAGGTAGGCGCCGCCTTTGATCAGGATGCCTTTGCGGGCGGCAGCGGCTAGGCCGCTGACAATCGTCACCGGCGTCGAGATCACCAGTGCGCAAGGACAGGCGATCACCAGCATCACGAGCGCCTTGTAGACCCATTCGTGCCACTGTCCGCCAAAGAGCAGCGGCGGCAACACCGCCACGGCGAGTGCGGCAGCGAACACGATCGGCGTATAGATGCGCGCGAACTGATCGACGAAACGCTGCGTCGGCGCTTTGGTGCCTTGTGCTTCTTCGACCGCGTGAATGATGCGCGCGAGCGTCGTATTGCTGGCCGCAGCGGTGACGCGATAGTCGAACGAGCCGGCCTGGTTGATCGTGCCGGCAAACACCGCGTCGCCCACGGCCTTGTCGACCGGCAGGCTTTCGCCAGTGATCGGCGCCTGGTCGACGCTCGAGCGGCCCGCGACGATTTCGCCGTCGAGCGCAATCCGTTCACCCGGCTTCACGCGTACTACCGCGCCGAGCGAGATTGCCTTGAGGTCCGTGGGCCGCCAGCTGCCGTCGGCTTGCTGCACGCAGGCCTGTTCGGGCGTGAGCTGCATCAGCCCCTGGATGGCATTGCGGGCGCGGTCGAGCGACTTCGCTTCGATCAGTTCAGCGATCGTGAAGAGCACCATCACCATCGCGGCTTCCGGCCACTGCTGCAGGATCAGCGCGCCGGTCACCGCAATGCTCATCAGGGCGTTGATGTTCAGATTGCCGTTCCGGATCGCAACCCAGCCCTTTCTGTACGTCGTGAGGCCGCAGGAGACGATCGCCAGGATCGCCAGACCCGCTGCCAGCCATACGGGGGCGCCAAGCCAGCCGGCGGCCTCTGAGCCCACCGCAGCAAGGCCGGCGAGCGCCAGCGGCCACCACGGCTTGGGCGGTGCATGGGGGACGGCGGCTGCGGTGTCCGGGTTCGCGTCTGCCAGTTCAGGCGTGAAGCCGAGCGAACGGATCGCGGCGAGGATCGAGTCGAGGGCGTCCGGCGTGTGGACGACGATCAGCACGCGCTGCATCAGGTTGAAGTCCATGCTGCGCACGCTGGGCATGCGGCTGAATTTCTTGCGGATCAGCGCTTCTTCGGTCGGACAGTCCATCTGCATGATGCGGATCGCGGTGCGCCGGTCGCTGCCGACAGCTTCGGATTGCGGGAGCTTGACCGGCGCGGCTGCCGCGTGCGCCGTTCCGCAGCAGCCTGCTTCGGCGTGACCGTGGGCGTGTTCACGGCGGTGGTCGCGCGCTTGATGCTCGTGACCGCAGCTTTCGCGGTGTGCTTGAGCGTGCGCTTTAGGGCCAGGGTTGCAGCTTTCAGCGTGCTCGTGGTCCGGGTCCTGACCGCGCGCTTCGTGGTCGTGACTGCAGGATTCGCTATGGCCATGACCATCGGCGTTTTCATCGGCACGCTCGTGGGCATGCCCTTCGTGCCCGTGGGCACACGCTTTGGCCCGTTCCGGACGGTCTGCTTCGGCTTGGTTCGCGTGAGGCATGGGTGGCTTCCTGGTTCGATTTGTGGTCTAGTAAACACCTTGAAGCCACTACAAGGTCAAGGCCGCAATCCGGAGGGTCCATGAAAATCGGCGAACTGGCGAAAATTGCCCATTGCACGACCGAAACCATCCGTTTCTACGAAAAAGAGGGCCTGTTGCCCGAAGCGGAGCGCACCGAGGCGAATTACCGCAGCTATTCGGTGAGGCACGTCGAGCGCCTGCGCTTCATCCGCAATTGCCGTGCGCTCGATATGACCCACGACGAAATCCGTGCGTTGCTGCGTCTGACGGACGCGCCGGCGGACGGCTGCGGCGGCATCAATGCCCTGATCGACGAGCACATTGCGCACGTCGATACGCGTATCGACGAATTGAAGCAGCTGAAAGTGCAACTCACCACGCTGCGCGAGCAATGCCACGGTGAACAGGCCGTTGAAGACTGCGGCATCGTCCAGGGCCTCACCGAAATGGACGTCGGCGCAGCGCGTGTGCGGCATACGCATCTGGGTTGAAGCGCTGCGCCCGTATTGGCGGCGGCGCTGACCACGGCAGTGACAGCATTCAAGGCTGGGCCATTTATCCAGCCCACTCAATAAACAATCGAATCCAGTTGGAGACTCAACGTGTTTACCTGTAGAAATCAGCCCTGCGGCGAGCAGTGGGAGATGTCGGACGTCGTCATCAAGAATGAAGGGCAGGGGCTTCTGTTCCGTTGCCCGATGTGCGGCGCGCGCAATTACGTCGAACGCTTCGACGCGGAAGATGGATCAGTGCTGTACGAGCAGATCGAAGGCCGTCCCGCAACCGGCCCCATGGCCGATTAGTTCCTGGTCTTCAGTCTCTTCAGCCCCTTCAGTCGATAGCGAGCCACCACTCTATGAACAGTCCCACACCAGCCGGCGCGCCGTTTAGCCAGCTACCGCTCCCCCCCGCGACGCTCGCCAATCTGACGCAGCTCGGCTATGTCGAGATGACGCCGATTCAGGCAGCGAGTTTGCCGATCGCGCTGGCCGGCAACGATCTGATCGCCCAGGCGAAAACCGGCAGCGGCAAGACTGCGGCGTTTTCGCTGGCGCTGCTCAACCGCCTCGACGTGCGCAACTTCGCCGTGCAGGCGATGGTGCTGTGCCCGACGCGCGAACTCGCCGACCAGGTCACGCAGGAAATCCGCCGTCTGGCGCGTGCCGAAGAAAACATCAAGGTGCTGACGTTGTGCGGCGGCACGCCGATGCGTCCGCAAACCGCCAGCCTCGAACACGGTGCGCACATCGTGGTCGGCACGCCGGGCCGGATCATGGATCACCTCGAGCGCGGCAGTCTGCCCTTGCAGGGGCTCAACACGCTGGTACTCGATGAAGCCGATCGCATGCTCGACATGGGTTTCTTCGACGATATCGCGACGGTCGTGAAGCAATGCCCGAAAGAGCGTCAAACGTTGCTGTTCTCGGCGACGTACCCTGAAGGCATCGTCAAACTCAGCCAGCAATTCCTGCGTAATCCGAAGGAAGTGAAGCTCGCCGAGCGGCACGACAACACCAAGATTCGTCAGCGCTTCTATGAAGTGACCGAAGACCAGCGTCTGCATGCCGTCGGTCTGTTGCTGAATCACTATCGTCCGGTGAGCACACTGGCGTTCTGCAATACCAAGCAGCAATGCCGCGATCTGCTCGACGTGCTGCGCGCGCAGGGTTTTCATGCGCTCGCGCTGCATGGCGAACTCGATCAGCGTGAACGCGATCAGGTGCTGATCCAGTTCGCGAACCGCAGTTGCTCGGTGCTGGTTGCCACCGATGTCGCCTCGCGCGGTCTGGACATCGCGGAGCTCGAAGCGGTGATCAACGTCGACGTGACGCCGGATCCGGAAGTGCACGTGCACCGCATTGGCCGCACGGGCCGCGCCGATCAGGAAGGCTGGGCGCTCAGTCTCGCCAGCATGAACGAGATGGGCCGCGTGGGCAGTCTCGAACAGGCGCAGAAGCGTGAAGTCGAGTGGCACAAGCTGGCCGATCTCAAGCCCGCGAGCAACGAGCGGCTGCTGCCGCCGATGGAAACGCTGCAGATTCTCGGTGGCCGCAAGGAAAAGATCCGTCCGGGCGATGTGCTCGGCGCGCTGACCGGCGAAGCAGGTTTCGCCGGTTCGCAGATCGGCAAGATCAACGTGACCGAAATGTCGACCTATGTGGCCGTGGAGCGCAGCGTCGCGCGCGACGCATTGCGCAAGCTCAGTGGCGGCAAGGTGAAGGGCAAGAAGGTCAAAGTCCGCATGATGGACGACGCGTGATCGCTGACTAGTTTGCTTTGACGGCTGCGACCGCCTGGTCGCAGCCGGGTTGGTCTGCATCACCGCTGAGTATCGTCGCAGCGAATCACAACTCCGCATCGCCGTCGCGCATCACATTACGTCATACCTCGGCTGTTTTCCGCGCTCACCGCTCGGCTGCCTTTCTCCCGCTAAACCCCCGATTTCATTGCCTTAGCCTGCTCCAGCACGGTATTGCGCGAGCCATGACGTAAACGCATGCCGCGCATGACAAAGTTTCGATTGTGACGGTTCTTTGGCTGATGCCTAATCATCGAACCGGATGGGACCGCCGCGCAGTGGGCAGTCCGCGAATCCGCTGCCGGATGGAGAAAGGGAGAAAGCCTTATGCAGAGCGCCATGCAAGCCCGCTCGAAACTGCCTGACGTAGGCACGACGATTTTTACCGTGATCGGTCAACTGGCCGCGCAACACGATGCGCTGAACCTGTCGCAAGGTGCGCCGAATTTCGCGCCGGACGCGAAACTGATCGACGGTGTCGCGCAAGCCATGCGCGCCGGTCATAACCAGTACGCGCCGATGGCCGGCATCGCCGCCCTGCGCGAAGCGCTCGCCGACAAGGTCGAGACGCTGTACGGCGTGCGCTACGACCCGTCGAGCGAAGTCACCGTGATCGCCAGCGCCAGCGAAGGCCTGTATTCGACGATCAGCGCCTTGGTACACCCGGGCGACGAAGTCATCTACTTCGAACCGTCATTCGACAGCTACGGCCCGATCGTTCGCCTGCAAGGCGCAACGCCGATCCCGATCAAACTTTCATTGAGCGATTTCCGCGTGGACTGGGACGAGGTCGCTGCCGCGATCACGCCGAAGACGCGCATGATCATCATCAACACACCGCACAACCCGACCGCGACGGTGTTCAGCGAGGCCGATATCGCGCGTCTGAAGGCCGTGACGCGAAACACCGACATCGTGGTTCTCGCCGACGAAGTCTACGAACACGTTGTGTTCGACGGCGCCAAACATCAGAGCATGGCGTGCGATTCCGAACTTGCGGAGCGCAGCGTGATCGTGTCGTCGTTTGGTAAGTCGTATCACGTAACCGGTTGGCGCATCGGCTATTGCCTCGCGCCCGCCGCGCTGATGGACGAGATTCGCAAAGTCCATCAGTTCATGGTGTTTTCCGCCGATACGCCGATGCAGTACGCGTTTGTCGATGCATTGGCCAATCGCGAGAGCTATCTCGGCCTGTCCGCGTTCTATCAGAAGAAGCGCGATCTGCTCGCGCATGCGCTGCGCGAGTCGCGCTTCGAGTTGTTGCCGAGCGAAGGCAGCTTCTTCATGCTTGCGCGTTTTCGCGGTTTCTCGGAGGAAAGCGATAGCGATTTCGTGCTGCGCCTGATTCGCGATGCGCGCGTCGCGACGATTCCGCTGTCGGCGTTCTATACCGACGGCACGGATTCCGGCTTGATCCGCCTGAGCTTTTCGAAGGACGACGCGACCTTGATCGAAGGTGCGCGGCGTTTGTGCGAAATCTGATTCGCCGGTTGTGCGAGTTTTTCCCGGCGAACGCATGAAGACCTGACCTGATCGCAGAGGGACGCGATCAGATCAACGGCGGCGTGAACCGGCAGCATTTTTGATCGCAGTATGATCGTCGCGTCGTTACGTCGTACGTCCTTATGCATCGGTGCGCTGCATGCTGCGTTACAACAATATCGAAGAAAAAGGGACCTGTTATGAAGTTGCTCAAGCCTCTATTGGCGCTGGCCTGCGCAGTCGCGTCGATTGCCGCATCGTCTGTCGCGATCGCTGCCGAACCCGCAACGCTGCGTTTTGGACTCGAGGCGCAGTATCCGCCGTTCGAATCGAAAGGGCCGAACGGTGAACTGCAGGGTCTCGACATCGACGTCGGCAATGCCGTCTGCGTTGCTGCGCATATGACGTGCAAATGGGTTGAAACCTCATTCGACGGCCTGATTCCGGCGCTACAGGGTCGCAAGTTCGACGCAATCAATTCGGCGATGAATGCCACCGAACAGCGCCGTCAGGCGATCGATTTCACGACCGTCGTGTATCGCGTGCCGACGCAGTTGATTGCGAAACGCGACAGCGGTTTGCTGCCCACGCCGGCTTCGTTGAAGGGCAAACGCGTCGGCGTGTTGCAGGCGTCGATTCAGGAAACCTTTGCAAAGGCGCATTGGGAACCGGCGGGCGTCACCGTCGTGCCATATCAGGACCAGAACCAGGTTTATACGGATCTGGTCGCAGGTCGACTCGACGCAACGCTCGTTCTGGCGCCGGCTGGACAGACGGGTTTTCTGTCGAAGCCTAGCGGCAAGGACTACGCGTTCGTCGGTCAGCCGGTGCGCGATGACAAGATCCTCGGCAGTGGCATTGCGTACGGGATTCGCAAGGGCGACACCGCACTGCGTGACCAGCTGAACGCGGCGATTGCGAAGGTTCAGGCCGACGGCACGGTGAAGACGCTGGCGACGAAGTATCTCGGCAATATCGATGTGACGGCGAAGTAACTTATTGATCGTGTTACGGGCTGTGTTCGGCGGGTCCAGCGTTGCGGTAGGATAAGGCGCATGACCGAGGAGCACACGATGAGCGGGACGAATGACTGCAGTGATTCAGCGGTGACCGCTGCAGCGCCGAAGTTCTGGCGCGATGAAGCGTTGCCGTTCATCGAGGCGCGTTCTATCCAAGACGGCCGCGAAGTCTGCTATGCCAAACACTCGCACGAGACGTTTTCGATCGGCGCCGTTACCGGCGGGCATAGCGTGTACGTGAATCGTCACGCGAGTGAATGGATCGGCGCCGGGGCAGTCGTGATGATGAATCCGGACGACGTGCACGCGTGTAACCCGGTCGCCGACGCGCGCTGGTCGTATCGGATGCTGCATGTGGAGGTTGATTGGCTCACGGGTCTGCAACACGACCTGGGTTTTAGCGACAACCACGCGTTTCGCGCTTTCTCGCAGACCATGACGGCGGACCCGGCGTTGTTCGACGGTTTGAACCGTCTTTACGCGGTCCTCGTCGACGACGACAGCGAGCTCATGCGCAAGGAAAGCGCCGCGCTAACTTTCTTCTCGGAAGTGCAACAGAAGCTGAATCCGGCGCCCTTGCCGGATGATGACGCAAGCGGCCAACTCGCGCGAGCCGCGGAATTCATCGCTGAAAACTGCACGCGTCCGCTGAAGCTGGAGGATGTCTGCGAGGCGGCTGGGCTTTCCGCCTCGCACCTGATCCGCGCGTTCAAGCAGCGTCATGGCATGACGCCGCACGCGTATCTGATCAACCGACGCATTCAGTACAGCCGCGCACAACTGCGGCGCGGCTACCCGATAGCAGACGTCGCGCTCGATGCGGGCTTTGCCGATCAGGCGCATTTGCAGCGGACCTTCAAGCGGCTGGTCGCGGCGACGCCGGGGCAGTATCGGAGTTGAGCCTGGCTCTGCCGACCAGGCGCATTTCACTCGACCGTCAAACAACTGCTGACGATGGCGTCGGGCAATGTAGCTGAAGTAGCGGTTGCGCCTCGTGAGCGCGTCCTGCTGCGCGCGTCACGCGATCAGCAGATACAGCGCGCTGGCCGCGAGCAAAGCCGCCATCGCACGATTGAAAAACCTCACGCGCTTGGGCTCCTGCAGGTATCGACGCAGGAACGTGCCGGCATACGCCCAGCAGGCAATCGACAGATAGCAAACCACAAAGTACACGACGGTGAATTGCCAGACGAGCCGGCCGCCGCCATCGGCCGCGTAGGCGCCCATGCCGGCTAATGACGCGAGCCATGCTTTCGGATTAAGCCACTGCATCGCCGCGCCGTATGCGAACGATGGCCCGCGAGTGGGTTTGTCCGCGCCGAGCTTGCCGTCATCGATGGCGAGTTTGCAGGCCATGTAAAGCAGAAACCCGACGCCGGCCCATTTGACGATGTTGATCAGATTGGGGAAGTGCGCGAGCAACTCATGCAGACCCAGACCGATGAGCAACAGCAACAACGTGAATCCGACGGTTGCGCCGGTCACATGCCGCATGCTCGCAGTGAATCCATGTTGTGCGCCGGCACTCAGCGCGACGACATTGACCGGCCCGGGAGAAATCGACGAGGCCAATGCGAAGGCGGCCATGGAGAGTAAAATGGTCATCTGATGCCTCGATACGTGAGTGCGCAGGATTTGCGACGCTCAACGGTATCGGGCAGTAGGGTGGGGTGTATTGAAGGAAATGACTTTCAGTGAAGCGTCGCCGCGTCGCCGCAGCACTTCTTGAATTTCTTGCCGCTGCCGCAAGGACACGGGTCGTTGCGTCCCACCTTCGGCTCGGTGCGCTGCATCGCGGCGAGCTTCTGCTCGTGGACGGCCTGACGGTGGGGGAGCCAGAAGCGATAGATCGCGGCGATGCTGGCGGGAATCTGCTTGGTGAGGGCTTCACGCTGTTCTGGCGTGTCGACCAACTGCGCCTCTTCCGGCGTCAGCTCCTCGGAGCCCATCAGGTGTAGCGGATCCAGCCATGCCCGACCCTGCTCGCTATCGAACAGCGCTTGCCAATCTGCCCGAACTACAGCGAGGCCCTGCATGAAGCCGAAAGCCCACGCTTCGCCGTCGATGTATTCGCGTTCACTATCGTCAACTTGGCTGAAGCCAAACACCGGCTCGAACTCATCGGGGTCATCTTCCAGGCAGGTAATGATGCCGTTCATGTTCCGCAAGATCAGCCCGAGGATGTGCTGCGCCTGATCCATCGTTTCGAACGCAGGCGCGTCACTCTCGCTGGGCCCCCAGACGCCCGGCAGCCAGTAACTGGGCGGCACGGTAGTCGGCCCGATGGCCATCGCGGTCAGATAACCGTCGAGCCCCTCGATCGTCAGCGTCTCGTCTGAGGTCAGATCGGAAATCAGAAACTCATCGAGTTCGTCGAACTCTTCTTCGGAGAGCGGGTTGGCCAGATCGGCGGGGGCGAGTTTTGATTTGGACATGGTGAGGCTCCGGCGCTTCGAATCGTGGATCCCGATGGCATGCGGGAGATACGGAGTCGGCGTGCCCACATGGCACCCGTGCCGCAAAGGCGCAAAGCAAAAAGCCCAGTCGCAAGGACCGGGCTTTTTGTTGAATCTTTGGTGGGGCGTGACAGATTCGAACTGTCGACCTACGGATTAAGAGTCCGCTGCTCTACCAGCTGAGCTAACGCCCCAAACAGAAGCGAAATTATGCCGAAACTTTCCAGGATTGCCAACCCCCTTTAGCAGATTTCTTAAAAAATCTGGGCAGGGAGGCGACCCAAAGCCCGATCTGCCTGCCGTCAGACACCGGAAAGGCGCGCGGCTCACCGTCCCGGTATCATGTCGCGGACATCTGCCGCGCGAAGCGTCGCGCGGCTTTCGACCGGGGACCGCCATGGATGACAAAGAAATTATCGAGCTGCTCGACCGCATCCTCGCGCCTTGGGTCCGCTCGCTCACGCTGACCCCGGTCAAGGTCGACGAAGAGAGTGCGACTTTGCGCCTGCCGTTCTCCGGCGGGCTGCGCCACTCGGGCGGCGTGATCTGCGGGCAGGTCTTTATGGCGGCCGCCGACACGGCAATGATCGTCGCGATTTCGGCTGCGCTCGGCGGTTTCAAGCCGATGAGCACGGTGTCGCTCAACATCAGTTTCATGCGTGCGGTCCGTAACGGCGACGTGCTGATCACCGCGCGCGTGCTGCGCATGGGCCGCAATCTCGTGTTTGGCGAAGTCGAATTATTCGACGAAGCCGGCAACATGGCGGTGCACGCCACCACCACCTACGCGCTGCTCGACTGAAACCCGAGACTTGAAGTTGGCTCGCAAGCCGCAATAGAGGAAAAAGCCAAGATGTTCGATCAGGTCGTATTCGCCGGCGGTGGCAATCGCTGCTGGTGGCAGGCGGGGTTCTGGGACGTGGCGCAGCCGGCGCTGGATATCCGGCCGCGTGTCATCACCAGCATTTCGGCCGGTGCTGCCACCGCGTGCATGCTCTACACGCGCGATTCCGACTGGGTCATGCGCTATTACGAAGAAGCACTGCGTCACAACACCCGCAACGCGTACTGGGGCAATCTGCTGCGTGGCGAATCGGTGTTTCCACATTACCGGATCTACCGGCAGGCGCTGCTCGACATCTACGGCGACAAGTTCTCGACGCTCGCCGACGCGCCAGAAATCCGCATCGGCGTATCGCACCTGCCGCGCTGGCTTGGCGCGCGAAGCGCCGTCGCTGCGGGCCTGATTGCGTACAACATCGAGAAATACGTGCGCAAGACGCTGCATCCGACGCTCGGTCAGACGCTCGGTTTTCATCCGGAATTCGTTCGCGCGCAGGATTGTGCGACGGTCGAGGATCTCGCCGATCTGATTCTGCAATCGTCGAGTACGCCGCCGTTCACGCCGGTTTTGCGGCGCAATGGGCGGCCGGTGCTGGATGGCGGAATGGTCGACAACGTGCCGGTCGGCGCGCTCGACGCCGATGCACCCGGCAACGTGCTGGTGATGGTCACGCGTCTTTATCCGCGGCCGCAGATGTTCGTCGTGCCGCATGGCGTGCAGCAACGGCTCTACGTGCAGCCGTCGCGCAAGGTGCCGATTTCGAGTTGGGATTACACGAGCCCATCGCAGATGGTGCACGCGTACAACCTCGGCCGTGCCGATGGTGAGGTCTTTCTGGAACGCATGCCTGATCTGCTGGAAGCCGGCGCGCACGAAGCGCGCTGAGGTGAATGTGACTAACGGTGCGGCGCGGCTTCTAAAAGCATTGCGCGGCGCGCAGGCCACGCGCCAACCAGATCGGCGCGCAGATTGAAGCCGAAACAACCGCGAGGGATTAACGCGGTCGCTTAACCAACGCCACAGATTACCGCCGACGCCCGCCCTGCAACGCTTCCGGATTCGCTGTACTGGAGGTATCGCCGGCGTCGAAAGCCAGAATGTTCTGGAATGCCGCGGTGAAATACAACTCGTAGCTCTCGCGCTCCACGTAGCCGATGTGCGGCGTGCAGATCACGTTCTCCATGCGCAGCAGGCTGTAGCCCTGCAGAATCGGCTCGCTCTCATAGACATCGATCGCGACCATCCCCGGACGGTTGTGCGACAGCGCGTTCACCAGGGCGTTTTCGTCGAGCAGTTCGGCCCGGCTCGTGTTCACGAGTAATGCGGTCGGCTTCATCCGCATCAGGTCTTCCTCCTTGACGATGCCGCGCGTGTCGTCATGCAGACGCAGGTGCAACGACAACACGTCGCTCTGCTCGAACAGCGCCTCGCGGCTCTCGGCCACGCTATATCCCTCCGCGCGCGCGGCTTCGCGCGAATGCTCGCGGCCCCAGATCAGCACGTTCATGCCAAACGCCTTGCCGTATCCCGCAAGCAGCCGTCCGATCTTGCCGTAACCCCAAATTCCCAGCGTCTGACCGCGCAACACCTGACCCAGACCGAAGTTCGGCGGCAGTGCCGACGTCTTCAAACCGGATTGCTGCCAGGCCCCTTGCTTAAGGTTTGCTACGTATTGCGGAATCCGCCGTTGAGCCGCCATGATGAGGGCCCAGGTCAGTTCGGCCGGTGCGGTCGGCGAGCCGCTGCCTTCCAGCACGGCAATGCCGCGCTCGGTACAGGCGGCCAGATCGATATGGCTGGAAACTTTGCCGGTCTGACTGATCATGCGCAAATGCGGCAACTTGTCGAGCAGTTGCGAGCTGATACGGGTGCGTTCGCGAATCAGGACGAGAGCGTCGACTTCGGAAAGACGGCTCGCCAGTTGCCCGAGACCGCGGACGGTGTTGTTGAAAACCTTGACCTCATGGTCGGCAAGCAGTTGAAAGCAATCGAGCTTGCGGACAGCGTCCTGGTAATCGTCGAGGATGGCAATCTTCATGGTATGTGTCTTGCGACGCACCATAGCGGTGCGGAACGGAGTGTTATGCTGACTGTCCCATCATGTGACCCAGGTCACATGATGGTATGACTGAATGCCTTAATGTAGAAGCTGCCGCATAGAACGGCAGCGCCACTGCAAGGCAGATTGACATCGTTTTTAACAGTTTGTTGCGTGTTGAGGCAAGCCGCTTTACAGACGGTTGCAGACAACTGTCCGCGGATGCCTCCATGCAACACGCTGTGTGGCCCGTGATGACCTGCACAATTGTGCGTCGGCTTGTAGGAATGTCGTCGCGAAGAACCTAACGCCTCTCGCATGCAGCGTCACTGGGCTTGTACCGTTTTTCTATTGCTTTCAAAACGGAGACAGGTCGATGAATCATCCCTCATTCGAAGGACAGCCCACCGTCGAGGCGTCTGCAGGAGCGCCCGCGTGGGTCAAAAACCGGAAACTGGTCGACTGGGTCCAGCGCGTTGCCGCCATGACCAAGCCCGACCAGATCGTCTGGTGCGACGGTTCACCGGAAGAGTACGACCGGCTGTGCGCCCAGATGGTCGAAGCCGGCACCCTTAAGAAACTGAACCCCGCCAAACGTCCGAATTCTTATCTGGCATGGTCTGATCCGTCGGACGTGGCGCGTGTGGAAGACCGCACATTCATCTGCTCAAAGCGCCGTGAAGATGCCGGGCCGACCAACAACTGGATCGAACCGGCTGAGATGCGCTCGAAGCTCGACGGCTTGTTCGATGGCGCGATGCGTGGCCGCACCATGTACGTGGTGCCGTTCTCGATGGGGCCGCTCGGTTCGCCGATCGCGCACATCGGCGTCGAGTTGAGCGACAGCCCATACGTGGTGACCAACATGCGCATCATGACGCGCATGGGCCGCAAGGTGTACGAGGTACTGGGCGAAGACGGCGAATTCGTGCCGTGCGTACATTCGGTCGGCGCGCCGCTCGCGGCGGGCGCGAAAGACGTACCGTGGCCGTGCAACGACACCAAATACATTGTCCACTTCCCCGAATCGCGCGAAATCTGGAGCTACGGCTCGGGCTATGGCGGCAATGCGTTGCTCGGCAAGAAGTGCTTCGCGCTACGTATCGCATCCACCATGGGTCGCGACGAAGGCTGGCTCGCCGAACACATGCTGGTTCTCGGCGTGACGTCGCCGCAAGGACACAAGCATCACGTCGCGGCGGCGTTTCCGTCGGCTTGCGGCAAGACCAATTTCGCGATGCTGATTCCGCCGGAAGGCCTGAACGGCTGGAAAATTTCCACGATCGGCGACGATATTGCGTGGATCAAGCCGGGTAAGGACGGCCGCCTGTACGCGATCAATCCGGAAGCGGGTTATTTCGGCGTCGCGCCAGGCACGAGCGAAAAGACCAACTTCAACGCGATGGCTACGCTGAATGAAAACGTCATCTTCACGAACGTCGCGCTGACGGATGACGGCGACGTCTGGTGGGAGGGCATGACCGACGCACCGCCCGCGCATCTGATCGACTGGCAGGGCAAGGACTGGACGCCGGCGATCGCGAAAGAGAGTGGGCGCAAGGCCGCGCACCCGAACGCGCGCTTCACGGCGCCGGCTTCGCAATGTCCGTCGATCGATGCCGACTGGGAAAACCCGGCGGGCGTCGCGATTGACGCGTTCATTTTCGGCGGCCGCCGTTCAACCACCGTGCCGCTCGTCACCGAAGCGCGCAACTGGGTCGAAGGCGTGTACATGGCCGCGACCATGGGCTCGGAAACGACCGCGGCCGCCGCAGGGCAGCAGGGCGTGGTGCGCCGTGACCCGTTCGCGATGCTGCCGTTCTGCGGCTACAACATGAGCGACTATTTCGGGCACTGGCTGAAAACCGGTGAGCGCCTCGAGAAACTGAACGCCAGGCTGCCGAAAATCTTTTGCGTCAACTGGTTCCGTAAGGGTGCGGACGGCAAGTTCGTCTGGCCGGGCTTCGGCGAGAATATGCGCGTGTTGAGCTGGATGGTCAGGCGCATCGAAGGCCACGCGGAAGGTGAAGAACATGCGTTCGGCGTGTCGCCGCACTACGAAGACATCGACTGGAGTGGCCTGAATTTCAGCCGCGAGCAATTCCAGCAGGTGATTTCTGTCGACGACGCGGCATGGCGCGACGAACTCGCGCTGCATGCCGAGTTGTTTGACACATTGCAGCAAGGTCTGCCGCCGGCTTTGAAACAGACCAAACTCGCGCTCGAAGGAAAACTCGCTGCCTGACGAGGTGAGTGTTCACTTCGCATAAAAGCCGCCTTCGGGCGGTTTTTTCTTTCCCGCTCCGACCTGCACGGCGATTTTCTCTGATTTCACAATGGCGGGGAGACCTTTGCATCTGTTCGAACAAAAAAGACAGTGCAAGCTGCGGTGCAGCAGATTGTTGCTTTAGTCGGAACAATCGAGGTCCGTGCCCCACACTGGGGAGCACAGTGACACAAATATCGACAATATTTCCGCTTTGGCGGGCAACTTCTGCACGATTTCGCGAGTCGTAGGAGAATTCCAAGTTCGCTTCACTGGTTTTCACTAATTGTCAGGAAGCTGTAACACGGCAGGAGTTGTCCCATGGATCATTTGCAGTCGATGCGAGTTTTCGTCAAAGTGGCGGATCTCGGTAGTTTTGCCCGCGCTGCGAGCGCGATGGATATTTCCAACGCAGTTGCTACCCGTCACGTTGCCGATCTCGAAGGCCGGCTTGGTACGCGGCTGCTCAATCGCACAACCCGCAGCTTGTCCCTGACCGAATCCGGTCAGGTTTATCTCGAGCGCGCGCGCCAGATTCTCGACGAACTGGAAGACGTCGAGCAGATGGTGGTCGCGCGCAATCACGAACCCGTCGGCACGTTGCGAATAGTCGCACCGGTGGTGTTTGGGTTGCATAACCTTGCGCCCGTGCTGCAGACGTACGCGGAGCGCTATCCGAAAGTCATTCCCGATGTCACGCTGGTCGACCGTCAAGTCGATCTGGTCGAAGAAGGCTTCGACGTAGGCGTGGTGATCGCGCGGCAAATGCGCAGCGCGAGCATCGTCACGCGCCGTTTGACTACCGGCTGCATGACGGTGTGCGCAACGCCGGCCTATCTGGAGAAGCACGGCACGCCAACGCGTCCTGAGCATCTGCTGGAGCATCCGTGCCTGAGCTTGCCGTCCGAGTATTGGGGCGACGAGCGCGTGTTCACGGGCCCGGAAGGGGAAGTGCGCGTGCGTCCGTCCAATGTGATCGTGGCGAACAACACGGAAATGCTGCGGCAGTTCGCGCTGCTCGGCATGGGCATCGCGATTTTGCCGAGTTATCTGATCGGCCGCGACATGACGCGCGGCAGGCTTGTGCGTCTGCTCGGAGATTACCGTTTGCCGCAGGTCGAGATCAACATCGCGTATCCAAGCCGTCGTCACTTGCCGGCGAAGGTGCGCACGTTCATCGATCACCTGGTCGAGCATTTCAGCCAGACGCCGAACAGTCTGCTGGGCGAGCAGTGGATCAAGGACGGCCTTGGCAGGCCCGCCACGTCCGCGGCGCTCGATTCGGAGGATCACATGCCGCCGGAAGCGTTTGATGGCGCTGAGCCGCTCTCACGGCTCCTGGATAGCGAGCTATCGCCGATGCCGAAGACTTTGGCAAAGACGACGAACCGTCCACGGCCCACCGCTCTGTCGCCGCTTTGAGCGTGCGAGCGATGGCACCGGCGGCGCTGAGCTAAGCGCAGCCAGGTCCAAAACAAAAAGGCGCAGTCACATGAAGTGACTGCGCCTTTTTTCTGGGCAGGTGCGAGGCAGGCCGGAAACTGAATACCTCCGGCCGCCCGCCCGATTTACGAGCCCGTCTTGCGCGCTACCGCTTTTTTGGCCGGCGTCTTCTTGGCAGCAGCAGTCTTCGCAGCCGCAGTTTTCGTAGCGGGCGCTTTCTTCGCCGCTACCTTTTTGGCGGCCGGCGCCGCCTTCAATGCGACCGGTGCATCTTCGTCGTCCGACTCCGGCGCTGCCTTGGCTGCCGCCTTTGCCGCGGCGGTCTTCGCTGCTGTCTTGGCTGACGGCTCTTTCTTCTCGAACTCGAAGCCGATCTTGCCGTCGTTCTGCTTGACGAGGAACGCCTTGAAGTTACGACCGGTGCGCGACGACTTGAAGTTCGTCAGCAGGTCGGTGCGTCCTTCTTCGAGCAATTTCGCCATCTGCTCACGCGCGATCTCCTGCTGCAGAATCACCTTGCCCGAGCGGAAGTCGCAAGTCTTCGGATTTGCAACCGAGTTCTCGCAGACATAGCTCATACCGTGTTCGAACACGCGAGCCTTGCACTTCGGACACGCGCCGACCGATTGTTGGTCGGAGAAGTCAGGCGGTTCACCATCTTCACCGCCAGAGTCCTGACCGAAGTCGAACTCGAGCTTGTAGTTCTTGATCTCGTCGTCGAGCGAGAGCTTCAGGATCGCGGAGAACGGGCGGCCCATCTTGCTGCGGAAACCCGACAGCGGTCCGATCGTCTTGTTCTGCAACAGCTCTTCAACTTCCGGAATTTCGAACTGGCGTCCGCCCGGAATTTTCGAGATCGAAAACTCACACTTCGAGCAGGCAAAGCGCCGGTAGTTTTCCTTCACCTGGCCGCCGCAATTCGGACACGGCGTTTGCAACGTCGCGTAATCGCCCGGGATCGTGTCGGAATCGTACTCTTTCGCGCGCTTGACGATGGTCTGCGTCATGCGGGCGATTTCCTGCATGAACGCGTCGCGCGGCAGGTTGCCACGCTCCATCTGCGAGAGTTTGTACTCCCATTCGCCGGTCAATTCCGGTGCAGTCAATTCCTTTACGCCGAGGCCGCGTAGCAGCGTCATCAGCTGGAATGCCTTGGCGGTTGGAATCAGATCGCGGCCCTCGCGGATCAGATACTTTTCGCCGAGCAGCCCTTCGATAATGGCGGCGCGCGTGGCTGGCGTGCCGAGCCCCTTGGCGGCCATGGCTTCGCGCAACTCGTCGTCTTCGACCAGTTTGCCTGCGCCTTCCATTGCCGACAGCAAGGTCGCTTCGTTGTAGCGTGCGGGCGGTTTCGTTACCAGTTGCTGGGCGGCGATCTTGTCCGTCTTGACCTTCTCGTCCTTCTGCACCGGCACGAGGTTTGCGTCTTCGCCGCTGATTTCGCGGCCATAGACCTGCAGCCAGCCCGGTTCGACCAGCACCTTGCCTTCAGTCTTGAAGTGATGGCCGACCACTTCCGTGATCCGCGTCGTCACCCGGTATTCGGCGGCTGGGAAGAACACCGACAGGAAGCGTTTCACGACGAGGTCGTAAAGCTTCTGTTCCGGCTCGGACAGATTCTTCGGCGCTTGCGCCGTCGGGATGATTGCGAAGTGGTCGCTGATCTTCGAATTGTCGAAGATGCGCTTGTTCGGCTTCACCCAGCCCTTGTCGAGCACCTGCTTGGCATACGGGAGATAGTTGTTGCTCTCCTTGAGCATGCCGAGCGTTTCCTTGACTGTATCCATATAGTCTTCCGGCAACGCGCGCGCGTCGGTCCGGGGATAGGTCAGCACCTTGTGCTTTTCGTACAGCGCCTGAGCGAGGCCGAGCGTGTTCTTCGCCGAAAAGCCAAAGCGGCCGTTGGCTTCACGCTGCAAGCTGGTCAGGTCGAACAGCGCTGGCGACAGTTGCGTGGTCGGCTTTGATTCTTCGGTTACCTTGCCGATCTGGCCGCGGCAGGCGGCGACGATCGTTTCGGCCGCGGGCAGTGCCCACAGACGCGAATCGCGTTTTTCGGGATCGAACTCGTCGCGCTTGAATTGCGGATCGAACCAGCGGCCTTCGTAGAAACCGGCCGCGCAGACGAACTCCGCCTTCACTTCCCAGTAATCGCGCGGCACGAAGCGGCAATCTTCTCTTCGCGTTCGACGACGATCGACAGCGTCGGCGTCTGCACCCTCCCGACCGTGGTCAGGAAAAAGCCGCCGCCCTTGCTGTTGAACGCGGTCATGGCTCGCGTGCCGTTGATGCCGACCAGCCAGTCCGCTTCCGAACGGCAACGCGCCGCATCGGCGAGCGGCTGCATTTCTTCGTCGCTGCGCAGACGGGCAAAGCCGTCGCGGATCGAGCCGGCCGTCATTGACTGAAGCCACAGGCGCTGAACCGGTTGCTTGGCTTTTGCGTGCTGCGCGATCAGGCGGAAAATCAGCTCGCCCTCGCGCCCCGCGTCACATGCGTTGATCAGACGATCTACGTCTTTGCGCTTGAGCAGCTTGGTCAGCACCTTCAGGCGCGACTCGCTCTTGGCGATCGGATTCAGATCGAAATGCGGCGGAATGACGGGCAAGTTGGCGAAACTCCACTTGCCGCGCTTGACTTCATAGTCTTCGGGCGCGGCGATTTCCAGCAAGTGGCCGACTGCCGAGGAAAGGACGTAGTCGTCGCTTTCGTAGTATTCGTCATGCTTGGTAAAGCCGCCCAAAGCCTTCGCGATGTCGTTCGCGACGGAAGGCTTTTCGGCGATGATCAGTGCTTTGGACATGACTCGATGTGAGGTTGGTAGATCCGGGTTGATGGCCTTGAGTGCGCTTTTAACTAGCGCGACCCTCGTTTGCGACCTTTGCGACCCAATAACGACCGCTTTATAGCACACGGCGCGAGAGCGGCGTGTCAAGTGCCATAAAAAGCGCGCCATGATAATTGCGCGCTGAGTCACTGGGCAAGCTGCGGAAAACGCGTCGTGTATCGCTCGCAACGCCCGTGCCGCAAGCTTCAGCGGCTGACGGCTACATTCACGCGGCGGTCAGCGCGGGCCGTAGTTTGGGCGCGCCGCTGATGCCGGGCACGGCCGTCAGGTCAGACAACATCCGCTCCACAATCGCCGCCTGTGGCAAAACCGTGCCAAAAAAACGTGTCGTTACCGAGTCTTCGATCAGGATGGTCGGGAAATTTTCGACATCCAGATCGTCGAAGCGGTCCGCATGGGTTTCGATGTCGATCCATGCGAAACAGATATGCGGATGCCTTTCCGCCAGCCGGTCGAAGGCATCCCGATACTCACGGCAAGTCCCACACCACTCCGCGCACAGGCAGGCAACGAACAGCGTATCGGGTTCGTTGACGCGCTCGGCAATCCGGTCTTGGTCGGTGTCGAGATTCAGCGCGGGCATGGTGGTTCCTTGCGTACTTTTGTCAGGTGCTTTGGCGCGAATGTAGCATGGCCGATCCTGGATCGTGGTCAACCCTGGTCAATGCGGGGTCAGCCATGGGTCGCTCGCGTGAAGCGGCCGCCGGGCAGCGCGGTCACCTGGCCGGCGAGTTCGAGTTGCAACAGCGTGTTTTGCAACGCCGCGTCTCCCATCTCGGTGCGGATGGCAAGAATTTCAAGCGTGGCGGGGGCGTGGCCCAGTGCGTCGAGGAGTTGCAGCGCTTCCGCGCTCATGGCCGGCGGGGCTGAAGATGATGCAGGCCCCGCCGCCAATTCGGGCTGAATTGATGTCGGGGCATGGACCGCCAGCCATTCGGACTGGATCGCTGCCGATGCATGCTCTGAGCCCGCGCTTTTCCGACGCACCGCCTGTTTGCTGGCGGCTTTCGCAGCCACGGGCGTGGCAAAGCCTAGTTCCTCGAGCACCTCATCGGGCGTTTCCACCAGCTTGGCGCCCTGCTTGATGATTCGATGACAACCGCGCGATAAGGGCGCATGGATCGAGCCGGGCAATGCGAAGATATCGCGTCCCATTTCGTTGGCGAGCCGAGCCGTGATCAGCGAGCCTGAGCGC
The DNA here is from genome assembly GCF_052682275.1 of Paraburkholderia sp. D1E. Lineage (NCBI taxonomy): Bacteria > Pseudomonadati > Pseudomonadota > Betaproteobacteria > Burkholderiales > Burkholderiaceae > Paraburkholderia > Paraburkholderia sp. D1E. Next base: position 9,134,264 of record NZ_JBQYMB010000001.1, on the reverse strand, counting down.
ATTGCGGCTTCGACGATCACAACTCCGCTGACAAGGCCTGCGATCAGGCGGTTACGCTGCGGAAAGTTTGCGGCGCGCGCCGGCGTGCCGAGTGGCCATTCCGAAAGGATCGCCCCTTGCGCCGCAATCTGCCGCGCTAGTGCATGATGCGCGGCCGGGTACACGAGGTCCGCGCCGGTGCCGATCACGGCGACCGTGCCGCCGACGCCTTCCAGCCCGCCCCGATGCGCTGCACCGTCGATACCCAGCGCCAGCCCCGACACGATAGTGACGCCGGCTTGCGAAAGCTCACGTGCGAAGCGCTCCGCGTCTTCGATGCCTTGCGGCGTTGCGCTGCGGCTGCCCACCAGCGCGATCGCCCGTGTGTGCAACAAATCCAGCCGGCCCTTTATATATAGTAGCGGCGGCGGATCGGGCATGGTGAGTAGCACGGGAGGATAAGCAGGATCGTCGAGTGTCACCACGTGGTTGCCGGGCAGCGCCCACCATGCGATCGCCGCGTCGAGTTGCGCCTCGAAGTCTGGGCTGGGTGGTGCCAGCACAGCGCGCGCCGCAGTCTCGCCCGCGATCCCGGCAAGTGCCTCGAGCGATTGATTGAAAATCGCTTCCGGCAGTCCAAAAGCGCTTAGCAATAAGCGCAGGGCGGCGGGTTTCAACCCCGGCGCGAGCGAAAGCCGCAGCCAGGCGGCAAGTTCAATATCGGTTGCTGGCAAGGTGCGCATTGAAAGTCGATCCTCTTACAGGGCCAGCGGGCAGGCGGGCGCCATGCTAAAATTTTCATCATCCGAAATAACTGCAGCGCCGCGCCCACCCGCGCGGGCTCGTCGTTTAGCGCATGTGGCGCGTTGAATCGAACCGGTTCGACACCATCTATCCTCTGCGTAACGCGATGTGCCCACAACCTGGCCAAACGGCTAACGCGAGTCTTACACCGGTCAGCGGCGCCTAAAAACACACTCAAGATCATGGCTTTACTGAACATCATCAATTACCCGGACAAACGGCTGCACAAGGTTGCGAAGCCGGTCGAAGTGGTCAACGACCGCATCCGCCGGCTCGTCGCCGACATGGCTGAAACGATGTACGCGGCGCCCGGCGTCGGCCTCGCGGCGACCCAGGTGGACGTGCATGAACGCGTGATCGTGATCGACGTGTCGGAAACGCACGACGAACTGCTCGCGTTCATCAACCCTGAAATTGTCTGGTCGAGCGACGAGAAGAAGCTGTCGGAAGAGGGCTGCCTCTCGGTGCCGGGCATTTACGACAACGTCGAGCGCGCCGAGCAGGTGCGGGTTCGGGCGTTAAACGCGAAGGGCGAAACCTTCGAGATGGACTGCGAAGGGCTGCTGGCGGTTTGCGTCCAGCACGAAATGGATCACCTGATGGGCCGCGTGTTCGTCGAGTACCTGTCGTCACTGAAGCAGACGCGCATCAAGAGCAAGATGAAGAAGCTCGCCCACGCGATGTAATGCGCGCCCACCTCGCCTACTGCCCCCGTTCATGAGTCATTCGTTGCGCGTCATCTTTGCCGGTACGCCGGAGTTCGCCGCGGCCGCGCTGGCCGCGATCCATAGCGCCGGTTTTCCGGTGCCGCTCGTGCTGACCCGGCAAGATCAGCCTGCTGGACGCGGAATGAAATTGCAGGCGAGCGCGGTTAAGCGTTACGCGCAGGAGCATGGAATTGCGGTCGCGCAACCGCCCTCGTTGCGGCGCACGGGCAAGTATCCGGCTGAAGCGGCAGCCGCGATCGATCAACTGCGCGCCACGCCGCACGACGTGATGGTCGTGGCCGCGTACGGTCTGATCCTGCCGCAGGAAGTGCTCGATATTCCGCCGCTGGGCTGCATCAACATTCACGCTTCGTTGTTACCGCGCTGGCGCGGCGCCGCGCCGATCCATCGCGCGATCGAGGCGGGCGACGCGGAAACCGGCATCACGCTGATGCAAATGGACGCCGGACTCGACACCGGCGCGATGATCTCCGAAGCGCGCACGCCGATTTCCGACGTCGACACCACGGCCACCCTTCACGACCGTCTCGCACAAGACGGCGCGAGGCTGATCGTCGAAGCGCTGATCGAACTCGAGCGCAGCGGCAAACTGACGGCAACACCGCAACCGGCGGATGGCGTGACTTACGCGGAAAAGATCGGCAAGCACGAGGCTGCGCTCGACTGGCGTAAGCCGGCCGCAGCCCTCGCGCGTCAGGTGCGCGCGTTCGATCCGTTCCCCGGCGGTTTGGGGACGCTGGAAGACGGCACGTCGATCAAGATCTGGGCAGCGGTTCCAGTTGAAGCGCAAAGCAACGCAACCGCCCCCGGCGTCATCACCGAGGTCTCTCCCGAGGGCGTCGTGGTCGCCTGCGGTCAAGGCGCGCTGCGTCTCACGCAATTGCAAAAGCCGGGCGGTAAGCGCTTGCCGGTACGCGAATTCCTGGCCGGCGCAACGCTGGCCGCAGATCAGCGTTTCCAGCTTCCCGAAGCAAAATAACCGCATTGCGCATGTCTTGAACATCCCCCGTTCGGCCGATGTTCAAGGCGCCCCGCCCAGGGCTCGCGGCGCGTTAGAATCCTCTATGCAACAGCTTGTGTTTCGAGGATCCCCATGTTTGGCATCACCCATTTCGAATTTTTCGTCGTCGCGGTCTTTCTACTGAATGTGACGCCCGGTCCCGATACGGCTTACATCGTCGGGCGCAGCGTCGCTCAGGGCCGTGGCGCAGGTCTGATGTCCGCGCTCGGCATCTCCGCCGGTTGCTGCGTTCATTCGCTTGCTTGTGCGTTCGGCTTGACGGCGCTGCTGGCCGCTTCGGCCACCGCGTTCACCGTCATCAAGTTCGTCGGCGCTATTTATCTGATGTATCTCGGCGTGCGCCTGATTTTCGCGAAGCCGGCGGCAGACCAGGCGGGTGGCGAAGCGCGTGCGGCCGGCGCGCCGAAATCGCTGCGGCAGCTTTTCCTGCAAGGCTTCTGGACCAATGTGCTGAATCCCAAGGTCGTGCTGTTCTTCGTGTCGTTCTTTCCGCAATTCGTCACGACGGGCAGCGATCATAAGGCGCTGGCGTTCCTCACGCTCGGCGGGGTGTTTGTCGTGATGAGCATGATCTGGAACAGTTTTGTCGCGTGGATTGCCGGCAGTGTGACCCGGCGCTTCTCCGGCAAGCCATCGATGAAGAAGTGGCTGGATCGCGGCGTTGGCAGTGCATTCGTCAGCTTGGGCATCAAGCTCGCCACCGCATCAAGATGATTGAATTTTCCTCGCGCGCCCATATCTAACGTTTAGCTTACAATCAGTCGCCGCGATCATGCGGCGCAGATATGAACCCGCGTTAGGGCAAGGAGTTGCAGACATGTTCAATTGGGTCAAAACCGCGATGTTGATGGCCGCGATCACGGCCCTTTTCATCGTGATCGGCGGGATGATCGGCGGGTCGCGCGGCATGATGATCGCGCTCGTGATCGCCCTTGGGATGAATTTCTTTTCGTACTGGTTCTCGGACAAGATGGTCCTGCGCATGTACAACGCGCAGGAAGTCGACGAAAACAGTGCGCCGCAGTTCTACCGCATGGTGCGCGAACTCTCCACGCGCGCTAATCTGCCGATGCCGCGCGTCTATCTGATCAACGAAGACGCGCCGAACGCGTTCGCCACTGGCCGTAATCCGGAGCATGCGGCCGTCGCCGCCACCACCGGCATCTTGCGCGTGCTGTCCGAGCGCGAAATGCGCGGCGTGATGGCGCACGAACTGGCGCACGTGAAGCACCGCGACATCCTGATCTCTACGGTTTCGGCGACAATGGCCGGCGCTATTTCCGCACTGGCGAATTTCGCGATGTTTTTCGGCAGCCGCGACGAAAACGGCCGTTCGACCAACCCGATCGCCGGCATCGCTGTGGCGTTGCTCGCGCCGATCGCCGGTGCGCTGATTCAGATGGCGATTTCGCGCGCGCGTGAATTCGAAGCGGACCGTGGCGGCGCGCAGATTTCCGGCGACCCGCAGGCGCTCGCCTCGGCGCTCGACAAGATCCATCGTTACGCGAGCGGGATTCCCTTCCCGACGGCCGAGCAGCATCCGGCCACCGCGCAGATGATGATCATGAACCCGCTGTCTGGCGGGGGCGTCGCGAAGCTGTTCTCGACGCACCCGGCCACCGAGGAACGCGTCGCGCGTTTGATGGAAATGGCGCGCACGGGGCGCTTCGAGTAAAAAACAGCGCTACGTGGCGTGAAGAAAGGCGAGTCTGCGGCCTCGCCTTTCTTGTTTGAGCGCGGGGGATTTAGGCTAGTAGCGGCGCGCCCGGCTACGGCCAATGCGAGGCCCTTTCGCCTCAGGTGCAGTTCGCGTTGCGTCGCTTGCCCTCCTCTGCAGGTCCTTGCCCTATTGCTTGCAGCACCCGTTGCTGCGACTAAGGCTGTGGGCTGTCATTCGCCCTCGGCGGCCCCTGTCCCGCGCCACGCTACAATGTGTGCTGTTTGCGTCGCGCGCACCGCGTGGCCTGCTTTTGCCTTTTTCATGACTCCAAAGCCTTCTTCGCGTTCTGCTTCCCCATCGGCGCATCCGCGCGAATCCCGGTTGTCGATGCTGCATCTCGCGCCCGAGTCGCTCGGTTTCGCGCTCGACTGCGCGGGCCAGGCGGTCGGGGCCGTGCGCCTTGGCGCGGCCTTGCCGGCGGCGCTGCAATCCGTGTTCGTCTGCTCGGCTGAGGGCAGTGCCGCCGTTGCGCGCGGCGCAGTGCAGGACATCGCGTATCGCACCATGCGGCGTCTGGCGACCACCGAGTGGCTGATCGCGAAGCTGGTGAAAAAGGCGCCGCCGCCGCATGTCGGGCATGTGCTTGCCTGCGCGTTCGCCTTGCTCGTCGACGATGAAGCGAACGCCGCCTATGCGCCGTTCACGGTCGTCGATCAGGCGGTGGGCGCCATCGCCGCGCGTCGTGAGTTTGCGTTCGCAAAGGGCCTCGTCAACGCCGTGCTGCGCAATTTCCTGCGCGAGCGCGAGGCGCTGCTGGACGCAGCGCAAGCCGACGAAGTCGCGCGTTGGAACTACCCGATGTGGTGGATCGATGCGGTCAAAAACGCATGGCCCGAGGCATGGCAAGCGGTGCTCGCGTCCGGAAATACGCAAGGTCCGCTGACGCTGCGCGTGAACGCACGCCGCTCGACGGTCGACGCCTATCTGCAAGTGCTGCAGGACCATCACATCCCTGCGAGCAAAGCCGGCGAGTATGCCGTCATGCTTGCTACGCCGATGCCGGTCGACCGCATCCCCGGCTTCAACGACGGTGTTGTGTCCGTGCAGGACGCCGGCGCGCAGCTTGCCGCGCAACTGCTCGACGTGCGTGACGGCATGCGCGTGCTTGACGCGTGCGCGGCGCCTGGCGGCAAAACCGGCCACCTGCTCGAACTCGCCAACCTGCAGCTCGTGGCGCTTGAAAGCGACGTGTCGCGCGCGCGCCGCATCGGTGAAAATCTGCGGCGGCTCAAGCTCGAAGCGGAAGTGCGTATCGGCGACGCGGGTGCGCCGGCAAAATGGCACGACGACATCGACCAGCCGTTCGATCGCATTCTGGCCGACGTGCCGTGCTCGGCCTCGGGCATCGTGCGGCGCCATCCGGATATTCGCTGGCTGCGCCGCGCGTCGGATATTCCCGCGCTGGTCGCCGAGCAGCGCCGCATTCTCGACGCGCTATGGCCGCTCGTGAAGCCAGGCGGCGAGTTGCTCTACGTTACGTGTTCGATCTTTCCCGAAGAAGGCGAGTTGCAGGCGCAGTGGTTTGGAAACAAGTATCAGGATGCGGTACGATTGGACGCGCCGGGGCAACTTTTACCCTCAGCTGCCCGCGCGCCCGCCGACACATCGGCCGGTTCCCATGCCGGACACGCCGCTGAAGATAGCGCCGGCTCGAACTCAGACCACGACGGATTTTTCTACGCGCGCTTCCAGAAACGGTGACAATCAAACGCTTCTTCCCGCTTCGGCTCGCTGCCGTGTTCTGGATCGTGCTGGCCATGTGGCTCGCCGCACCGGGCGCGGCATATGCCGATTCGATCGCGGTGCAGCGCGCGTCGCTGCAATCGGACAACACCGGCTGGAGCCTTGACGCACGTTTCGACTTCGACCTGAACAGCAATCTCGAAGACGCCGTCAACAAAGGCATTCCGCTGTACTTCACAACGGACTTCGAACTGAGCCGGCCGCGCTGGTACTGGTTCGACGAGCAGCCGGTGAGCGTGTCGCAGAGCATTCGCCTCTCATTCCAGCCGCTCACACGTGAGTATCGTGTCTCGAGCGTATCGTCGGGTGGGTTGCAACTCGGCTTCAGCACGCTGAAAGACGCGCTCGCGGTGATCAAGCACATCACGTCGTGGCATGTCATCGACCGCAATCAGGTGCATGCCGGAGAGACGTACACGGCGTCGGTGCGCACGCAACTCGACATCGCGCTGATGCCCAAGCCGTTCCAGATCGACGCGGTGAACAACCGCGACTGGAACCTCTCGTCCGAGTGGAAGCGCTTTACCTTCACGGTGACCGAACGTGCTAAATAGAGTGCGCCGAGCCACCAGCGTCAGCAGCATCGTCGTGCGCGTGCTGGTGTCCACGGTCGCCGTGACGGCCGTGCTGCTGCTCGTGCTGCTTGCAGCGGCGAGTGCGAACACCGAATTCTTCGACCGCTATTACCAGTGGCTGTATGCGGCCAACCTCGCGGTCGCGATGATCTTTTTGCTGGTGGTGGCGACGCTCGTCATCATCATCATTGCCCGGCTTCGAAAAGGTAAGTTCGGCACGCGGCTGTTAGCGAAACTCGCGTTTTTTATGGCGCTGGTTGGTGTGGTGCCGGGCGGCATCATTTACGTCGTCTCGTACCAGTTCGTGTCGCGCAGTATCGAATCGTGGTTCGACGTGAATGTCGAAACCGCATTGACCTCGGGCCTGAATTTGGGCCGCGGCATGCTCGACGCGTCGCTGTCCGATCTGCAGACCAAGGGCCGCTTGATGTCCGAGCAACTGGCGAGCGCGGATGCCGCCGGTACGACGCTCACGCTCCTGCGTTTGCGCGATCAGTTCGGCGTGCAGGATGCGACGATCGTCGAACCCACGCGCAGCATGTCGGGCGCGACGCCGGATATGCATGTGGTCGCGCAGGCATCCGGCAATTACGCCACGCTTGTGCCGAACGACCTGCCCACGCCGCTGATGATCGATCAGGCGCGCGGCCGCGGGTATGCGGCGATCGAAGGAGAAGTCGACGGCGATCCGCATGCGCATGGCAGCAAGGGCGTGTTGCGGCTGCGCATCGTGCAGCGCATTCCCGATTCGAATGCGTCGCTGTTGCAGCCCACTGAACGCTTTCTGCAACTCACGCAGCCGGTGTCGCCGTCGCTCGCGCGTAATGCCGACGCGGTGCAGCGAGCCTATCGCGAGTATCAGGAAAAGGCGCTGGGCCGCACCGGCTTGCGCAAGATGTACATCGGCACGCTGACGCTTGCGCTGTTCCTTGCCACCTTTATTGCGATGATGCTGGCGCTCGCGCTGGGCAATCAGCTCGCGCGGCCGTTGTTCCTGCTCGCGCAAGGCACCAAGGAGGTGACGGAGGGCGACTACACGCCAAAGCGCGAAATCAAGTCGCGTGACGAACTGGGCTTCCTTACGCAGTCGTTCAACGCGATGACGCGGCAGTTGTCCGAAGCGCGCGCGGCGGTCGAGAACAACCGCATCGCGCTCGAGCATTCGAAGGCCTATCTGGAAAGCATTCTCGCGAACCTGACCGCGGGTGTGTTCGTATTCGACCGGCAGTTCCGTCTCACCACCGCGAACCGCGGCGCCGAGCGCATCTTCCGTCAGCAGTTCCAGGAAGTGCTGGGTTCGGCGCTAGAGCAGATTGGCGTATTGATCGAATTCGGCGGGATGGTGCGCAAGGCATTTGCCGATCGCGAAGCCGCGAGCGGTGACGGTCACGACGACCGCGGCCACTGGCAGCAGCAGTTCTCGGTGCAGGTGCCGGGCGAAACCGAGCCGCTCACCTTGCTTGTGCGCGGCGCGCGTCTTGTGTCCGCCACTGATCGCGATGCGGAAGATATGCAGACCTCCGGCTACGTCGTCGTGTTCGACGATATTTCGGACGTGATCTCCGCGCAGCGGTCGATCGCCTGGGGCGAAGTGGCGCGGCGTCTCGCGCACGAAATCAAGAACCCGCTCACGCCGATCCAGCTTTCCGCCGAGCGTTTGCAGATGAAGCTCGCCGACAAGCTGTCGCCATCGGATGCCGATGTGTTGAAGCGCGGCGCGACCACCATCGTCAACCAGGTCGCGGCGATGAAGCAGATGGTCGACAATTTCCGCGACTATGCGCGCACGCCACCGGCGGTGCTGGCGCATCTGCAACTGAACGAACTGGTCAGCGAAGTGCTGACGTTGTACGGTATCGAGGAAGGCAAGGGCGCGATTCAGGTGGAACTCGCGGACTTGCCAGCGATTCGCGGCGACGCCACGCAATTGCGTCAGGTGATTCACAACTTGCTGCAGAATGCGCAGGATGCCGTGGCCGACGTCGAACAACCACGTGTGTTGCTCGAGACGAGGACAGTAGAATACGGAGACCCCGACGCTGAAGGCAAAGTACGCGTCGCGGTGCGTCTGACAGTGTCGGATAACGGACCGGGCTTTCCCGCGCGTATCCTCACACGTGCATTCGAACCTTACGTGACGACCAAGGCCAAAGGTACAGGTCTCGGTCTCGCGATGGTCAAGAAGATCGTCGACGAACACGGCGCGCGGATCGACATTCGCAACCGCATGAAAGCGGGCGATGTGATTGAAGGCGCGCAGATCTCGATCCTCTTCCTTCAACTGGCAGACGATGCCGCGGCACCTGGAGCAGGGCCGCGGGCGGCGCATGGCAATGCGGCGCAGGGAATGACAAAAGCAACAGTGCAGACAAGGGCAGCGTAAATGGCAACCATCCTGGTGGTAGATGATGAAATGGGCATCCGGGAATTGCTCTCGGAGATCCTGAGCGACGAGGGGCATGTCGTGGAAGCTGCGGAAAATGCGCAGGAAGCGCGCGAATTCCGCTTGCGCCAGGCGCCGGACCTGGTGCTGCTCGACATCTGGATGCCCGATACCGACGGCGTGACCCTGCTCAAGGAGTGGGCCGCGCAAGGGCAACTGACCATGCCGGTGATCATGATGTCCGGTCATGCAACCATCGATACGGCGGTCGAAGCGACCAAAATCGGCGCCCTCAATTTTCTCGAGAAGCCGATCGCGTTGCAGAAACTGCTGAAGGCGGTCGAGCAGGGCCTCGCTCGCGGCAACGCGGCGGCCGGTGCGCCGGGCGGCGCGGCGGCGAAGCCGGCGTTGCCGGTCAGCGCTTCCGCAGTGGCCTCGGCGGCTGCGTTGCCGATGCTGTCGTCGGATGGCATGGGCAGCGGCGCGTTGGCTGCGCAAACGGCGTCGATTTCATTCGACATTCCGTTGCGCGACGCGCGCGATGCGTTCGAGCGCGCTTACTTCGAATATCACCTCGCGCGCGAGAATGGCAGCATGACGCGCGTTGCGGAGAAGACGGGGCTGGAGCGTACGCACTTGTATCGCAAGCTCAAACAGCTCGGCGTCGATCTTGGCAAGAACAAAGGGGAGTGAACGGCGTGCCGTGCGTGCAGGTCCGGGTGGCCAGATTTTTTCGAGAAGGGGCTTGCCGCACTGCTGACCCTTTGATATCATTTCGTTCTTCGTTGGCCCGGTAGCTCAGTTGGTAGAGCAGCGGATTGAAAATCCGCGTGTCGATGGTTCGATTCCGTCCCAGGCCACCAGGATTCAGCCCCAGGAAATCGCAAGATTCCTGGGGCTTTTCCTTTTTCTGACAGGCATTCGCGGCGGTGGGGCTTGCTTGCCGTGGCGGTAGGGCGTGCTCGGCGGCGTTTGGCATCGCGTGATAAAATCGCGCCAGTTCAAGGACTTGCATGCAAGCGCGCGGTCGAGGTTCGGCTGGTATGCCACCGCGCTAAACACGTCTTTTCGCATCCTGAAGCGGGACCTTCTGCGCACTTTGCTGCAAGACAGCAAGGCCGCAACAGGCGCCGAACCCTTCGCCCGACGATTAACGGTATAAGCGCCCAGCGACTCTGCATATGGAAGGCGCGGCCTATACTGCTTTGGGCCGGCAGCAGTGCCGGCACGCGTCGCGCCGCGTTGCTTGCATGGCGCACCTCGCGCAGCGCGACGTGGCACTCATCATTCACGGAGTTTCACGGTGATCCGCAAAGACGCTAAACGTAGCGCTCTGGTGCTGTTTTCCGGCGGCCAGGATTCCGCCACGTGCCTCGCCTGGGCCCTCGAACGTTATGAAACGGTCGAAACGCTAGGCTTCGATTACGGTCAACGGCACCGCGTCGAGCTCGAATGTCGCGAAGGGTTTCGCAACGCCGTCGTACAGGCATTTCCGGCATGGGCCGAACGGCTCGGCGAAGATCACATGATCGATCTGTCAGTACTCGGTTCGATCAGCGATACCGCGATGACGCGTGAAATCGAGATTCACGCCACCGCCAACGGTTTGCCGAATACGTTCGTGCCTGGCCGCAATCTGATGTTCATGACGATCGCGGCGGCCATCGCGTATCGGCGTGGTTTGCAAGTGCTGGTCGGCGGGATGTGCGAGACGGACTTTTCGGGCTACCCCGATTGCCGCGACGACACGATGAAAGCGTTGCAGGTCGCGCTGAACCTCGGCATGGACACGCGCTTCCTGCTCGAAACGCCGTTGATGTGGCTCGACAAGGCCGACACGTGGCGTCTCGCACATGAGCTTGGCGGTGACGAACTCGTCGAGCTGGTGCGCGTCGAAACGCATACCTGCTATGTTGGCGAGCGCGCCGAACTGCATGCATGGGGCTTTGGCTGCGGCGAATGCCCGGCGTGCCGCTTGCGCAAGCGGGGCTATGAAGCCTATTTGGCCGGCGAAAAGGTCACCGAACCAGTCTGACGGTTTGACACGCACTGACGCTGGCGCATCGCGCAAACGGTGCGCCAGCGGGCAATCATTTTCAGGAATACAAGGCAGAAAGCAGCATGACGTACGCGGTCAAGGAAATCTTCTACACATTGCAGGGCGAGGGCGCGAATGCCGGTCGTCCGGCCGTGTTCTGCCGGTTCGCCGGCTGCAATCTGTGGTCGGGCCGCGAAGAAGATCGTGCGGAGGCGGTATGCCGCTTCTGCGATACGGACTTCGTCGGTACTGACGGCGAGAACGGCGGCAAGTACCGCACCGCCGAAGAACTGGTGCAGATGATCGCGTCGCAATGGCCGGAAGGCGAAGGCGAGCGTTTCGTGGTCTGCACTGGCGGTGAACCGATGCTGCAGATCGACCAGCCGTTCGTCGACGCGCTGCATGCCGCCGGCTTTGAAATCGCCATCGAGACTAACGGCTCGCTGCCGGTGCTCGAGACGATCGACTGGATCTGCGTGAGCCCGAAGGCCGACGCGCCGCTCGTCGTCACCAAAGGCAACGAATTGAAGGTCGTGATTCCGCAGGACAACCAGCGGTTGTCCGAGTATGCGAAGCTCGACTTCGAGTATTTCCTCGTCCAGCCGATGGACGGCCCGTCGCGCGAGCTCAACACGAAGCTCGCGATCGACTGGTGCAAACGCCATCCGCAATGGCGCCTGTCGATGCAGACCCACAAGTATCTGAACATTCCCTGATTTGCCGTGCTGACGATTACACGAAAACTCGAATTCGACGCGGGCCACCGCATCCCCGATCACCGCAGCCAGTGCCGTAATCTGCACGGCCATCGCTATGTGCTCGAAATTACGCTGCAAGGCGACCTGGTCGACACCGAAGGCGCGCCGGATCGCGGCATGGTGATGGACTTCGCCGACGTGAAGTCGCTCGCCGTCGAGCATCTGGTCGATAAGTGGGACCACGCGTTTCTCGTCTACGAAGGCGACACGCAGGTGCGCGGCTTTCTGGAAACGATGGCGGGGCACAAGACGGTCGTGCTCGATCGCATCCCCACCGTCGAAAATCTCGCCGCCGTCGCGTTCGACATCCTCGCGAACGTTTACGACGCGCATTACGGCGTGAATCTGCGTCTGCATAAGGTGCGTCTGTTCGAGACACCGAACTGCTGGGCCGACGTCGTTCGCGACTAAACGCCGGGTCAACCTCGTGGCCTAACCCCCACGTTATTGTCACGGTATGATCGCTCCGATAACCACACGGAGCGAGACATGCCGGTCACCGCATTGCGTCGCAGCAGGCATTCAGGCCGTCATGGCCCAGGCGTTGAGCTGTTCCGCCACGTCAGCACCCTCAACCGTGTTTCAGGCGCTGTATCTCAACGCCAGGGAGCGCGGCAATGAGCACCTTCACGAATCCCCTCAAGCAACGTCTGAAAGAGGCCGATCCGCTGTTCGGCTTATGGCTTTCGCTCGGCAGCGATTCCTCGGCCGAGGCGCTCGCGCACGCCGGTTTCGACTGGCTGCTGATCGACATGGAGCATGCGCCTAACGATAGCGGCGATGTCACGTCGCAATTGCGCGCGATCGCCGCAGCGCATCTGCCTAGCGAGCCGGTCGTGCGCGTGCCCGCCAGCGAAGCGTGGCTCGTCAAGCGTGTGCTGGACGCCGGCGCGCGCACGCTGATGTTCCCGAATATCGAATCCGCCGAGGAGGCGGCACACGCCGTGCGTCTGACGCAGTATCCGACCGCCGATGCGCTTGACGGTCAGCGTGGCGTCGCCGGCGCGGTGCGGGCGGCTGCGTACGGCATGCGGCGCGACTACGTGCAGAGCGCCAACGCACAGATCGCAAGCATCGTGCAGATCGAGTCGGCGCGCGGCTTGCAGGAAGTGGAGAAGATTGCGGCGACGCCGGGCGTCGATTGCCTGTTTGTCGGACCGGCCGATCTCGCGGCGAGTCTCGGTCATCTTGGCGATTCGAAACATGCCGAGGTGCAGGCCGCGATGGCGCGCATCGTTAGCGCCGCCGACAAGGCCGGTATCGCCACGGGAATTTTTGCTATGGATGTCGCGAGCGCAAAGCAGCATCGTGACGCCGGTTTTCGTTTTATCGCCCTGGCCGCCGACGTCATGTGGATGTTGCGCGCGACCCGCCAGGCGTTGCAGGAGGTGAGGACATGAAGGGGATGGTGCAGTGCGTCGTGGTGCGCCTGGCGGTCACAGCGGCCTTGATGGCGAATGTGACGGCGTATGCGCAGGATAGCCGCGTCGCGAAGTCGAACGATCCGGAGACGCAAACCGCGGTCGCCGATTACAACGCCGGCAATCTGGGCGCAGCGCTTGCCGAGTTCCGTAAAGCGGCGGAGCGCGGCAGCCGGCTTGCCGAGTTCAACTACGCGATGATGCTGCTCAACGGAGAGGGCACCCCAGCCAATGTCGATGAAGGCAAGAAGTGGTTGCGCAAAGCCGCCGATGCCAACATGTCGCACGCGCAGTACGTCTACGGGAAGATGTACGACGACGGCGAGTTCGTCGGGCGTGATCCGGTCGAGGCGCATCGGTGGTTCCTGAAGGCCGCGCGGCAGGGGCACATACAGGCGGAACTCGCGCTGGCCAACCAGTTCCTCGATGGCCGCGGCACGCCGCGCGATAACCAGCAAGCGTTCGTCTGGTACAAGAAGGCCGCGCAAGGCGGCGATATGACCGCGCAGTACGTCGCCGGCTCGTTCTACGAACGCGGTGGCGACGGCGTGGACAAGAACCTGAACGTGGCGCGCGCGTATTACGCGGCAGCCGCCGCACAGGGTGACCCGGCGGCGAAACTCAAGTATCAGCAACTGAGCGCGCAACTGCGGGATCAGAAGGAAGTGAAGCCGCAGTAGATGAAAAAAGGGGCGCTCACTGACGGTACGCCCCTTTTGTTTATTCGGCCTTCGTTCCGTGGTCCGCTTTCGCGGATCGGCTACGGCCGTTTCGAGGAAGCCGGATCGTCGTTTCGTTGTGGACGACCGATGGGACTTCTTTTAGCGGAAGGGTTTTTGATTTTGCGCCCTGCTGCGTTCATCTCCGCAGTCTAAGTCCTGCTCGCTCTAACTCTGCATCAACCGCTTCTGCCGCGCGATGCTCATGATGAGGCCAATCGCAACCCCCAGCGTAGTCAGCGCGGTGCCGCCGTAACTCATGAATGGCAACGGCACGCCCACCACCGGCAAGATCCCGCTCACCATGCCGATGTTGACGAACGCGTAGGTGAAGAACGCCATCGTCAACGATCCGGCCAGTAGCCGCCCAAACAGCGTTGCCCCGTTGGCCGCGATATACAAACCGCGCGCGATCAGCAGCATATAAAGCGTGAGCAGCACGATCCCGCCCGCCAGCCCGAATTCCTCGGAAAACACCGCGAAAATGAAGTCGGTGTGCTTCTCGGGGATGAACTCCAGATGCGCCTGGGTACCCTTGAGCCAGCCCTTGCCGAGCGGGCCACCCGAGCCGATTGCAATCACCGCCTGGATCGTGTGGAAACCCTTGCCGAGCGGATCGGACGTTGGATCGAGCAGCGTACAGATACGGTGCTTCTGATAATCGTGCATCAGCGGCCACTGCACTTCCGGCTGGCAGATCTTGTCCTGGAACGCCGCGATCGAGCCAACCGCGATCACGCCGGCAATCAGTACCGGCACGATCAGCCTGAAACTCAGCCCCGCGAAGTAAATCACGAAGAAGCCCGCCGCGAACACCAGCACGGCGGTGCCAAGGTCAGGCTGCTTGGCGATCAAAGCGACCGGCACAATCAGGATGACGAAGCCGACCAGGAAGTCGTACCAGCGCATTACGCCTTCGCGGCGCTGGTAGTACCAGGCGAGCATCAGTGGTGTGGCGATCTTCAGAATCTCCGACGGCTGGATCACCACGCCGACGTTGATCCAGCGCTTGGCACCCTTGCGCGTGAGGCCGAACAGCGCCACCGCAACCAGTAACGCGATCCCGAACGTATAGAGCGGGACCGCGAAGCGCATCAGCGTGGTGGGCGGCACGTTGGCCAGCGCCCACATCAGCACGAACGTCAGCATGATGTTGCGCAGTTGGTCTTCCACCCGGCCGGGCATGTCCAGCGTCGCGCTGTATAGCGTGACGATGCCGACGCACAGCAGCAGAAACACGATCAGGGCGAGCGGCCGGTCGAAGCCCACGAACATCCGCTTGATGCGGTCGAGCCAGGCGCGCTTGTCGAATTGCATGCCTTTCTCCTTACTCGTCGATGCCGCCGGAAACCGGCTGGCGTGGCGACGTAGGTTGAATGCCGTCATCCCGCGACGGGGCGGCGGCGGTAGGCACCGGCTCGCTGCTCGGGCGGGGTTTGTGCGGGACGCCGGATTTACGCGGCGTTGGGTTCTTTGCAGCGGCAGAGGCAGACGCGGGTGTGGCGACAGCGGCCGACGCGCCGGATGCACCCGCCGCAGCCGTAGGTGTCGATGCAGCGGACGGAGCCGATGCGGCCGCGGCAACAGAAACCGCCGCTGCGGCCGAGGCGGCGCCCGGCATCGGCAGTGCCGTGAAGCCCGCTGCGACCTTAACCGGTTGCGCCGCGTCCTGTGGCGTCGGTGCGCCACCCACTTCAGGCGCTGACGCATCCTGCGTCGCCGAGGCCGCTGCTGCGACAGCTGCCGCCTCAGCGCCGGGCTTGTTCTTGCCGACCAGGTAGTAATCGAGCACACGACGTGCGATCGGACCGGCCGCTTCCGCACCCCAGCCACCGTTTTCGACGATCAGCGCAATCGCGATCTTTGGCTGTTCGGCCGGCGCGAACGCAATGAACAACGCGTGGTCGCGCAGATGTTCGGCGATCGCGTGGCCTTTGTAGTTTGCGCCTTGCAACGAATACACCTGTGCCGTGCCGGTCTTGGCGGCGGCCAGATACGGTGCCCCAATGAATACCTTCGACGCCGTACCGTTGGTCACGACGCCTTCCATCGCGCGCTTGATGATGTCGATGTCCGATTGCTTCACGGCAATCTTGTCGCTCGGATCGCGTACGACCGGGCGCGTATCTTTCGTAATCGGATTCTCGATGTCGCGCACGAGGTGCGGCTTCATCACGACGCCGTTGTTCGCGAGCGTGGCGGTGGCATGGGCGAGTTGGAGAATGGTGAACGAGTTGTAGCCTTGGCCGATGCCCAGACTGATCGTTTCGCCTTCATACCAGCGCTGCTGCTCGGGCTTGCGGTACGCCTTGCGCTTCCAGTCCGTCGACGGCAGGATGCCGCGCGCTTCGCCCGAAATATCGATGCCGGTGATCTGGCCGAAGCCCCACGGCTTCATGAAGCCGGCGATCGCGTTGACGCCGAGATCGTGCGCGAGCATGTAGAAATACGTGTCGTTCGACACCACGATCGCGCGGTTCATGTCGACCCAGCCCTGGCCGGAGCGCACGTCGTTGCGGAACGTATGGCCGCCGAACGTGTACGAGCCCGGATCCTGGAAACCCCAGCCCGGCGTGCGCTTATGCAGCGTCAGGGCGGCGAGCGCCATGAACGGCTTGTAGGTCGAGCCGGGTGGATAGGTGCCGTGCAGCGGGCGGTTCAGGAGCGGATGGTCGGGCGAGTTGTTGAGTTCGTCCCAGGTCTGCTGATCGATGCCATCGACAAACGAATTCGGATCGAAGCTCGGCGCCGACACGAACGCGAGCACGTCGCCGGTTGCCGGTTCGATCGCGACCAGCGCCCCGCGGCGACCCGCAAACGCCTGTTCGGCGACCTGCTGCAGGCCGATGTCGATCGATAGTTCAAGGTTATTGCCCGGCGTTGCCTGGGTGCGCGACAGCGTGCGCACGGGCCGGCCGCCCGCAGTTACTTCGACTTCCTCAAAACCGGTCTGGCCGTGCAGTTCCGTTTCATAGCTCTGCTCGACGCCGATTTTGCCGATGTAGTCCGTACCCTTGTAGTTGTTCGCGTCGAGGCGCGGATCGTAGTGGTCCGGATCGCTGTCGTTCTGATCGCTGGCGTCGTCGATACGGTCCTGATCGCGCTGTGAAATCCGGCCGATATAGCCGATCACGTGCGCCGCGGTCGGTCCGAGCGGGTATTGGCGGAACAGGCGCGCGCGCACTTCCACGCCCGGAAAGCGGAAGCGTTGCGCGGTGAAGCGCGCGACTTCGTCGTCGGTGAGACGGGTGCGGATCGGCAGGCTCTCGAAATTCTTCGAGTCTTCCTGCAGTTTCTTGAAGCGGCGGCGGTCGCGAGCATCGATCGAGACCACGGTGGCCAGGTTGTCGATCACGTTTTCGAGCGTGTCGTTCAGCTTCGACGGTGTGATTTCGAGCGTATACGCCGAGTAGTTCTTGGCCAGCACCACCCCGTTACGGTCGGTGATGATGCCCCGGTTCGGCACGATCGGGGCGACCGAGATGCGGTTTTCGTCGGCTTGCAGCGAGTACTTGCTGTAATGCCAGACTTGCAGGACCAGGAAGCGGAAGCCGATCAACCCGAAGCAGACGAACACGAACACGCCCGCCGCCGCGACCCGCAGGCGGAACTTCGAGAGCTGTTGCTGAGTGTCCTTGAATTCGGTCATGCGATTCTGCAAAAAGCCGTCTGACGGCCATCATGAGTGTGCGCCCAATCCGGCCGGAGCCAGGAGGCATGAACAGCGCTGCGCGTCGAGCGGGCCGGGTACCTGGGTTCCATCGGAACGAACGGCCGGCGCGCTCGATAGGTGATTAAATCGGCCGCGTATCGTCCGGATCGGCAGGACGGCGCTGCGGCATCAACAGCAGCATGCTGGCGACCGGCCAGAGCGCGGCTTCGACAAAGCCGTCGATCAGGTAACTCCAGCCCGGAAACGCCGCGCCCGTCAGCAGACGGATCACGAACGGCACCAGCTGCGCGATGACCAGCAGCGGCATCACCGCGAAGGTCTGCACGCCGAGCGACATCCACAGCACGCGGCGATGGATCGTAATCGCGCCGTACGACAACAACGTATACGCCAGCGCGTGTTCGCCGAGCAGGCTGGCGTTGTGCACGTCCATCAGCATGCCAAGAAAGAACGCGATGCCCATGCCGACTTTGCGCGGCTGGTGCACGTTCCAGAACAGCAGCACGAGCGCCACGAAGTCCGGCACACCGGCGAGGCGCCCCCACGGCATCAGGTTCAGCAGGAACGCCGCGGCGAGGCTGAACGCGATGAAGTACGGATTGACCGGCTGCAGGATGTATTGCGGACGGTTCATGGCTGGGTCCCCGGCGTGGCGTGCGGCTTCGCGCTCTTGTCTGCGGCCGGTTTCTTCTCGGCGGTGGCCTTCTTCTCCGCAGCGGCGGGCTTGGCGGGCGTTTTCTCGGCGGATTTGGCGGCCGGCTTTTCAGCAGGCTTCGCAGCGGATTTATCCGCCGCGGCCTTGCTGTCCGCGGGTTTGCCACCCTTTTTCGCTTTGGCGTCTTTCGCGGCCGTGGCCGCATCGGGCTCTTCCGCTGGACGCGGCGGCACATTATTCACATAGTGCAGCACCAGTAACTGACGCGCGCCGCGCACGGGTGCAACCGGCAAGCAGATCACGCGCGCGAACGCCGTATCGGCCTGTTTGTCGACCCGCACGACCTTGGCGACCGGCAACCCCGGCGGGTAAACGCCGTCGAGCCCGCTCGTGACCAGTTCGTCGCCGGTTTGTACGTCGGCGCTGATCGGCACGAAGCGCAGATCGAGCGTATCGCCCTTCGGCGTGCCGTAAATTACGCTGCGCAACCCGGTGCGCACGATCTGTACGGGCACTGCCTGGTCTTTGTCGGTGAGCAGCGTGACTTCGGCTTGCAGCGGGAACACGCGCGTAACCTGACCGATCACGCCGTCTTCATTGACGACTGGTGAACCGTCCTGGACGCCTTGCTGCGCACCGCGGCCGATCACGACCTTCTGCGTGAACGGATCGCGCGTGTCGTACTGGATTTCAGCGGGCAGTGATTGCGTGGTCGAGCGTTGCGAGAGTTGCAGCAGCGCGCGCAAATGGGTGTTTTCGGCGGCTAGTTCGGCGGCCGTATTGGCTTGCTGCGAGAGCTGAAGATCTTTGGTGCGCAGCGTGTCATTCTCGTGGCGCAATGTGGCGCTGGTCACGGCCAGGTCGGCAGCGCCCATGAAGATGTCGCGCGGCACGAGGGCTGCGCGTTGCAACGGATAAAGACCCGCGCCGAGCACGCCGCGAACGATTTCGAGCGTCTTGAAGCGTGCATCGGAGATCAGCAGGGCGAGCGCCAGCACGACGAAAAACACCAGCCGTGCGAGAGCGGACGGGCCTTGCTTGAACAGGGGCGGCGGACTGTATTCCATGGTCGGCGCCGGGGGCGTGAGCGGTTGGGTGAGACGGCGGCGCGCGAGGGACGCGCGTTCAGCGCGCGGAGGCTGGCAGGCCCAGCCAACGGCAAACCGGCCCACGAGGGGCCGTTTGCCTGATCCGCGCTACTGACATGGAGACGGGCTCGCTTACTCGTACGAGAAGATGCTGCCCAGCTTGTCCATGCGTTCGAGCGCCATGCCCGAGCCGCGCACAACGCAGGTCAGCGGGTCTTCGGCGACGAGCACCGGCAGGCCGGTTTCTTCGGCGAGCAGACGGTCCAGATCGCGCAGCAGTGCGCCACCACCCGTAAGCATCATGCCGCGCTCGGCGATATCCGCACCCAGTTCCGGCGGCGTTTGTTCGAGCGCGATCTTCACCGACGACACGATCTGGTTCAGCGGATCGGTGAGGGCTTCGAGAATTTCGTTGCTGGAAATCGTGAAGCTGCGCGGAATGCCTTCCGACAGGTTACGGCCCTTCACTTCCATTTCCTTGACTTCGGAACCCGGGAACGCGGAGCCGATTTCTTTCTTGATGGCTTCGGCGGTTTGCTCGCCGATCAGCATGCCGTAGTTGCGGCGGATGTAGTTGACGATGGCTTCGTCGAACTTGTCGCCGCCTACGCGCACCGAACCCTTGTACACGATGCCGCCGAGCGAGATCACGCCGACTTCAGTCGTGCCGCCGCCGATGTCGACGACCATCGATCCCGTTGCTTCCGAAACCGGCAGACCGGCGCCGATTGCAGCGGCCATGGGTTCTTCAATGAGGTAAACCTGCGAAGCACCGGCACCGTGCGCCGCTTCTTTGATCGCGCGACGCTCGACCTGGGTCGAACCGCACGGCACGCAAATGATGATGCGCGGTGACGGCGAGAACATGCGCGATTCGTGAGCAGTTTTGATGAACTGCTTGATCATCTGTTCGGTGACGGTGAAGTCGGCGATCACGCCGTCTTTCATCGGGCGGATCGCCTCAATGTTGCCCGGCACCTTGCCAAGCATCTGCTTGGCTTCCTTGCCGACTGCCTGAATGGTTTTCTTACCGTTGGGACCGCCTTCCTGGCGGATCGAGACCACCGACGGTTCATCAAGGACGATACCCTTGCCACGCATATAGATAAGCGTGTTGGCAGTGCCGAGGTCAATCGCCAGATCGTTGGAGAAGTAGCTGCGCAAAAAGCCGAACATTCAAAATCCTGTCTCGCTTGGGGCCGGGCCTCGCAAAGTATGCGCAGGGCGGCAGCGGAAAAAATAACAGCTTCAACCGGGCGGAAGCGGCGCCACAGGAACTTGAAGCTGCGAGGGAGTCTACCGGAGGCCGGAGCAAGGCCTGGTCAGAAAAATCCGAACTATCTTTGGGAATTGTTCAGAAAGGCCTTGTTAAGTCGGTCCGGGTTTGGGTCGAACGCGTAATGATACCTTATAATTTTGGATGTTTTGAAGGAAACGGAAGGCACTTTTTGCCACCGCTGGCCCCTTTTTTCGAGGCCTTCCTCCAGTGTCGTAACCCGCTGTCGCAGCGTTGTTTTCCCCCGCTGCGGCGGTCCACCACATTTTCCGGTGACTGCATGGCTCTGACCCTGACCGATGTTAAACGCATCGCGCACCTTGCGCGACTCGAACTGGCCGATGCCGACGCTGAGCACACGCTTGTCCAGCTCAACGATTTTTTCGGCCTTGTCGAGCAAATGCAGGCGGTCGATACCACCGGCATTGCCCCGCTTGCCCATCCGATCGAGCAGATCGAAGACGTCGCGCTGCGCCTGCGTGACGACGCGGTGACCGAAACGGTCGAACGCGAAGCTTTCCAGCGCCCGGCGCCGGCCGTTCAGGACGGCCTGTACCTGGTGCCGAAGGTGATCGAGTAAGACCCGCGAATAAAGCTCAGGATAAAACGCAATGCATGAAAAAAGCTTGACCGAACTGCGCGCCGCACTGGCGGCCAAGGAATGCTCCGCAGTCGAACTGGCGCAGCTGTATCTGAAGCGGATCGAAGCGGCCAACAGCCTGAACGCGTTCATTCAGGTCGACCCGGAGCTCACGTTCGCGCAGGCGAAAGCCGCGGACGCGCTGCTGCATACCGGCCACGCCGGCCCGCTGGTCGGCCTGCCGATCGCGCACAAAGACGTGTTCGTCACCAAGGGCTGGCGCTCCACCGCCGGCTCGAAGATGCTGTCGAACTACGAGAGTCCGTTCGACGCGACGGTTGTCGCGCGCCTGCAGAGCGCCGGCATGGTATGCGTGGGCAAGACCAATATGGACGAGTTCGCGATGGGCTCATCCAACGAGAATTCGTACTTTGGTCCCGTGCAGAATCCGTGGGATCGTAAGGCTGTGCCGGGCGGTTCATCGGGCGGCTCGGCGGCTGCGGTTGCTGCGCGCCTCGCGCCCGCTGCAACCGGCACGGATACCGGCGGCTCGATCCGTCAGCCGGCGTCGTTCTCCGGCATCACCGGCATCAAGCCGACATACGGCCGCGTCTCGCGTTACGGGATGATCGCGTTCGCGTCGTCGCTGGATCAAGGCGGGCCGATGGCCCAAAACGCCGCGGATTGCGCGACGCTGCTCAACGCCATGGCCGGTTTCGACGAACGCGATTCGACCAGCCTGACGCGTGAAGACGAAGACTTCACGCGCCACATCGGCAAGCCGTGGAAAGACGGCGGCGCTGACAAACCGCTCGCCGGCTTGCGTATCGGCCTGCCGAAAGAGTACTTCGGTGAAGGCCTCGCCGACGACGTGCGCGCCTCGATCGACGCCGCGTTGAAGCAATACGAAGCGTTGGGCGCGACGCTGGTGGAAGTCTCACTGCCGAAAACCGAACTGTCGATCCCGGTGTACTACGTGATCGCGCCGGCGGAAGCTTCGTCGAACCTGTCGCGTTTCGACGGCGTTCGTTTCGGCCATCGCGCGTCGGAATACCGCGATCTGCTCGACATGTACAAGAAGTCGCGTGCAGAAGGTTTCGGCCCGGAAGTGAAGCGCCGCATTCTGGTGGGCGCGTATGTGTTGTCGCACGGCTATTACGACGCGTACTACCTGCAGGCGCAAAAGATTCGCCGCATCATCGCGCAGGATTTCCAGGAAGCGTTCAAGCAGTGCGACGTGATCATGGGACCGGTCGCGCCGTCGGTGGCATGGGACCTCGGCGCAAAGGGCGACGACCCGGTGCAGATGTATCTGGCCGACATCTACACGCTGTCGGTGAGCCTTGCCGGCTTGCCGGGCATGAGCGTGCCGTGCGGCTTCGGCGCGGGCGCGAATGCGCAGCGTCCGGTGGGTCTGCAGATCATCGGCAACTATTTCAATGAAGCCCGGATGCTGCAAGTGGCCGACGCGTTCCAGCGCGCGACCGACTGGCATCGTCAAGCACCGGCAGGAGTGTGAGCACCATGGCCAAGCAATGGGAAGTCGTGATCGGTCTGGAGACCCACGCGCAACTGTCGACCGTTTCGAAGATTTTTTCGGGTGCCCCCACGCAATTCGGCGCGGCACCCAACACGCAAGCATGCCCCGTCGATCTGGCATTGCCGGGTACGCTGCCGGTGATGAACCGTGGCGCTGTCGAGCGCGCGATTCAATTCGGCCTCGCAATCGGCTCGACCATTGCGTCGCGCAGCATTTTCGCGCGCAAGAACTACTTTTACCCCGATCTGCCGAAGGGCTATCAGATC
The DNA here is from genome assembly GCF_052682275.1 of Paraburkholderia sp. D1E. Classification (NCBI taxonomy): domain Bacteria; kingdom Pseudomonadati; phylum Pseudomonadota; class Betaproteobacteria; order Burkholderiales; family Burkholderiaceae; genus Paraburkholderia; species Paraburkholderia sp. D1E. Next base: position 9,111,297 of record NZ_JBQYMB010000001.1, on the reverse strand, counting down.
AGCCAGTACGAAATACCCGTCGTGCAGGGCGGCCAGGTGACGATTCAGGTCCCGGCTAATGAAAAGGCGGGCAAGGAAGCGTACGAGAAGGTCGTCAACCTGACGCGCGCTCACCTCGAAGAAGACGCGGGCAAGTCGCTGCACGAAGACTTTGCAGGCATGACCGGCATCGACCTGAATCGCGCCGGCACACCGCTGCTCGAAATCGTCACTGAGCCGGAAATGCGCAGCGCGGCGGAAGCGGTTGCGTATGCCAAGACGCTGCACACGCTGGTCACGTGGCTGGGCATCTGCGACGGCAACATGCAGGAAGGCTCGTTCCGTTGCGACGCGAACGTATCGGTGCGCCCGGTCGGTCAGGCGGAATTCGGCACGCGTGCCGAGATCAAGAACCTGAACTCGTTCCGCTTCCTCGAAGAAGCGATCCAGTACGAAGTGCGCCGTCAGATCGAATTGATCGAAGACGGCGGCACGGTGGTGCAGGAAACGCGTCTGTACGATCCGGACAAGCGCGAAACGCGTTCGATGCGCAGCAAGGAAGACGCGCACGATTACCGCTATTTCCCCGATCCCGATCTGATGCCGCTGGTGATCGACGCGGCATGGGTCGAGCGCGTGAAGAGCGAGATGCCGGAACTGCCGGAAGCGATTCAACAGCGCTTCGTCACGCAATACGGCCTGACGCCGTACGACGCCAATGGGTTGACGTCGAGCAAGGCCATGGCCGCTTACTACGAAGCCGTTGTGCTCAAGGTCGGCCCGGCTCAGGCCAAGGTCGCGGCTAACTGGCTGATGGGTGAAGTGTCGTCGCAACTGAATCGCGAAGGCGTGGATTTTACCGATTGCCCGGTTTCGTCGGCGCAACTCGCGCTACTGCTGCAACGTATCGCCGACGGCACGATCTCGAACAAGATCGCCAAGGAAATTTTCCTCGCGATCTGGGAAGAGAAGGCCACCGACGAAGCCGCCGCTGATCGCATCATCGAAGCGAAGGGTTTGAAGCAGATTTCGGACACCGGCGCGCTGGAAGCGATCATCGACGAAGTGCTCGCCGCGAACCAGAAGTCGGTTGAGGAATTCCGCGCCGGCAAGGAAAAGGCGTTCAACGCACTGATCGGCCAGGCGATGAAAGCGACCAAGGGCAAGGCCAATCCGGCGCAGGTGAACGAACTGCTGAAGAAGAAGCTGTCTTGAGTTGACGCTGAGTTAAAGCTCAGTTGAAAAAGCCACGGCCGAAGCGAGAGCTTCTGCCATTGCGGGCTGTTGCCGGAAACGAAAGTGGGGGCAGCGGCCCGTTTCATTTTGCGGGCCCGTTTAAACGCAGAACACGGAGTGTGAATGGCGAAGCAACCCGACCTCGACGATTTCCGCGTACCGTATTTCGACGACGGCAAGAAGAACAGCAAATTCTCGCTCGACGCTTTCGATCCGGCCGCGAAGCCTTTTTCGACTGGCTCGAAAGAGTCCGACCGGGCGCGGTTGTCGGAGATCGGCGCGAAGCTCGATACACTGCAGGAGTGCCTGCACGCGCAGCAGAGACGTCGGGTGTTGCTAGTCCTGCAAGGCATGGACACGAGCGGCAAAGACGGCACGATCCGCGCGGTGTTTCATGAAGTCGACCCGCTCGGTTTGCGCATCGTGCCGTTCAAGGCGCCGACGCCCGTCGAACTGGCGCATGATTTTCTTTGGCGTGTGCATGCGCAGGCGCCCGCTGCCGGTGAGCTGACTATTTTCAACCGCAGTCACTATGAAGATTTGCTGGTGCCGACGGTGCTCGGCAACCTCGATACCGACGCATTCGAGCGACGCTGCTGCCACATTCGCCAGTTCGAAGAGCTGTTGGCCTTCAGCGGTACGGCTATCGTCAAGTGCATGCTGTACATTTCGAAAGACGAGCAGCGTGCGCGTCTGCAGGCGCGCATCGACGATCCGAGCAAGCACTGGAAATTCGACGTCGCCGATCTCGAGGCGCGCAAGCAGTGGGACAAATATCAGGCGGCGTATCGCGATGCACTGGCTGCGACTTCGACAGACTATGCGCCGTGGTACGTCATCCCGGCCGATTCGAAGACCCAACGCAATGTGATGGTCGCCGAGTTATTGCTACGCACGTTCGAAGCGTTAAAGCTCGAATATCCGCCTGCCAAAGAATCGCTGAAGGGCATCAAGGTCGAATGACCCTGTGCCTTCGGCTTTTTGCTCCAGAAACGAATTGAACGTAAAGGAAACGACATGTTGCGTGTGATTACCGCCAACCTGAACGGCATCCGCTCAGCGGCGAAGAAGGGTTTTTTCGAATGGTTCGGAGAACAGAAAGCCGACGTGCTGTGCGTGCAGGAAATCAAATGCTCACAGGACGATTTGACGCCGGAATTCATGTCGCCGCACGATTTCACCGGGTATTTCCAGCATGCGGTGAAGAAGGGTTATAGCGGCGCGGGCGTGTACACACGTCATGAACCGGACGAAGTTATTATCGGTTTCGGCAGTGAGGAATTCGATCCGGAAGGGCGCTATGTCGAATTGCGCTTCGGCAAACTGTCGGTGATCTCGGTGTACGTGCCGTCGGGATCGAGTGGTGAAGAACGCCAGCAGGCCAAGTTCCGGTTCATGGACGAGTTCATGCCGCATCTCGCGGAGCTGCCCAGGAGAGGGAAGTGATCGTGTGCGGCGACGTGAACATCGTCCACAAAGAGATCGACATCAAGAACTGGAAGAGCAACCAGAAAAATTCAGGCTGCCTGCCGGAAGAGCGCGAGTGGCTCACCAAGCTGTTTGACGAAGTCGGTTACGTCGACGTCTTCCGCAAGCTCGATCAGCGGCCGGAACAGTACACGTGGTGGAGCAATCGCGGTCAGGCGTATGCGAAGAACGTGGGGTGGCGGATCGACTATCAGATCGCGACGCAGGGTATCGCCAGCAAGGCGAAACGCACCGATGTGTTCCGCGATATCAAGTTCAGCGACCATGCACCGCTGACGATCGATTACGACCACAAGCTCAAGAAGTAAGCACGGCCCGAGCCGCAGCGGAACCGCGTGAGCCGCAGGCGGGCCTGAAGCCGCAAGCCGCAAGCCGCAAGCCGCAAGCCGCAAGCCGCAAGCCGCAAGCCGCAAGCCGCAAGCGCTGCGGCCTGCGCAACTCACTCGCTGATCGGTTTGCGGCGCGGGCGCCCCATGCCGGCATAGTCCGGCAACGCATCGACGCTCTTGCCGATGGCCTTCGCATAGAGCGGCAGCATATCCGGCAAACGCTTGATGATGTCCTGGCGGCGCGTTGGCGTGTACGGGTGCACGTAGATATAGCCCTGGTCACGATTGCTGCGCGTCGCTTTGGCCAGCTTGTCCCATAGCGTGACCGCCGCGCGCGGATCGAAGCCGGCGCGCGAAGCGATATCGCTGCCAATCACGTCAGCCTCGGTTTCGTCGGTGCTTTCGTACTTCATCTCCAGCAACCGCGAACCGATGCCGAGCGGCGCCTCGCCCAGATCGGCGAGTCCGAATAGCTGCGGGATCGTGCCGGATGAGTCGAGCTGGCTTGACTGGAGTTCGCCGAGCCGCTCACGCGCATGCTCGCGCAATGCATGCGCAATCTCGTGACCGATCAGCATGCCGAGTTCGTTGTCGTTCAATCGCGCGCGATCGAGCAGGCCGCTATACACGACGATTTTGCCCCCCGGCAGGCAGTACATACGGATATCGGGTGAGCGCACCACCGCTACATTCCACTTCCAGCCCTTCGCGCGCTCGTTCCACTTCAACGAATAGGGAATCAGCTTGTCGACGATCGAACGAACGCGAGTGACGTGGGCATCGGTATCGCCGTACAGGCGGTTCGCGTGCTCTGCGCCGTACACGATCTGGCTGAACTCTTCGGCGGCTTGCGCCTCGAGCATTGGCGACGGGATCAGGTTGCGAAATACGAGGTAGCCGCCGTAGCGCAACTGTGTATTCGGACGACTGTAAGACGGGGAAGCGGGCGCGCTGGCTGCTGCTGCGGGTGTTGAAGTCGCGGCAGGCGCTTTGGTGGCCACAGCCGGAACCGACGTAGCGGCAGGCGTTCTGGCCGTTACCGGCGGCGGTGGCGGCTGTGTTGAGGAGGGCGGCGTGGCGGCCGCAGGTGCGCTGCCGGTGTTCGTGGCGCTGGTCGCGCTGGCCGCCGCCGATGTCGCGTTTTCAGGGCTCGCTGTGTTCGGCGCCGATTTTGCCGCTGTCGCCGGAGTTGGCGTGGCGGCGGTGGCCGGTGCTGCTGCACTGGTGCCGACCGCAGGCATCGCCGCCGCGTAGGCACTTAGCGGCGTCGCCAACGTCAGGCTCGCGCAACCGAGCGCCAACGCCGCACGCAGCAGCATGCGGTCGACCTTGAACGAGGAAACCCCGAAGGCATCCGATTCCGGGCGCGCCACGCGCTTTGACTGACGCATCGTCACGACCGGGTTCTCCAGGGCGCGATGCGCAGCAGAAGCAACATGCCGGGCAGCCCCAGCGCAGTACATACGATGAAATAGTCGAACCAGCCGATCTGCGCGACCACATAGCCGCTTGCCGCCGATGCCAACGTGCGCGGCACGGAGGCGAGGCTCGTGAAAAGCGCGAACTGCGTAGCGGTGTAGCGCGGATCGGTGGTGCTCGCGATGTAGGCGGTGAAGGCCGCCATCGTCAGACCGGTCGCGAAGGTTTCCAGGCCGTAGACCAACGCTAGTGCGACTGAGCGCGGATCGAGCTGCACGGTCCAGTCGATGCCGACCAGCGAGAGCAGCTTTGAGGTGCCCTGGCTCAGCCAGACTGCGATGTCATAAATCACGGCAAGACCGGGCGATGCCGGACCAAGATGCGCGAGCCATGCAAAGCCGAGCGTCGACACCATCTGCAGGACGCCGAAGATCCAGAGCCCGCGGCCGATGCCGACCTTCATCAACCAGATCCCGCCGACGAGCCCGCCCGCCAGACTTGCGCCGAACGCGGTCGTCTTGGCGATCACACCGATCTGCGTGCGCGAAAAGCCGATGTCGAGAAAGAACGAGGTGGACAGCGTGGTCGCCATCGTGTCGCCGAGCTTGTAAAGGAAGATGAAACCAAGCACGAAGAGCGCGCCGCGCCAACCATCGCGCTGGATGAATTCACTGAATGGCTGCACGATCGCTTCGCGCAGATTCTTAGGCGGCGTGCCATGCATCTGGGGCTCGCGCACCACCAGCGTCATGACCATGCCGGGCAGCATGAATGCAGCGGTGACGATGAAAACGGTGGTCCACGGCAAATGGTCGGACAGAATCAGCGCCAGCGAACCCGGCACCAGCGCGGCGATCTTGTATGCGTTCACATGCACCGCGTTGCCGAGACCCTGCTGCGTGTCGCTCAGCAATTCACGCCGGTAGGCGTCGATCACGATGTCCTGGCTTGCGCCGAAGAACGCGACCAGTGCCGTCAAAGCCGCCACGGTCCAGATCGAGTCGCGCGGCGACACGAAACCTAACGTCCCAATCGCGCCCGCAACCAGAATCTGTGTGACCAGCATCCAGCCGCGCCGTCTTCCCGGACGCCAGCCCGGAAAACGCGGCACATAGCGGTCCATCAACGGCGCCCAGATGAATTTCCAGGTGTACGGGAACTGAATCAGCGCAAAAAGGCCGATTTCCTTCAGATTGACGCCTTCGGAGCGTAGCCACGCCTGTACCAGATAGACGAGCGTGAACAGCGGCAGTCCCGACGTAAAGCCGAGAAAGACGCAGATCAGCATGCGCGTATTCAGAAACGCGCGCCAGCCGGGATGTTCTTCGTGAGCGGTAAGTGCAGGCGCCTCGTGCGGCGGGTTCGACATGTGGATAAGTGGTGTTAGCTTTTCTTGACGCGATAGACCGCAAGACTACCACGCCAGTTCACCCCCCATCGCACCACCTGGCCATCGTGAAGCACCACGCGATCGAGAATCTCAATGCCGACTTCCGGCGCCAGCGCCTCGAAATCCTTGATCGTCAGCACCCGCACGTTCGGCGTGTTGTGCCATTGGTAAGGCAGCGACTTCGACACCGGCATGCGGCCCTGCAGCACAGACAGCCGGTGCGCCCAGTAACCGAAATTCGGAAATGAGACGATGCATTCCTTGCCCACCCGGACTGTCTCGCGCAGGATCGCGGCCGTCTGATGGATGGTTTGCAGCGTCTGGGACAGAACGGCGAAATCGAAGCTGCCGTCTTCGAACAGACGCAGGCCGTCTTCCAGATTCTGCTGGATCACGTTGACGCCGTTCTGCGTTGACGCCAATACCCCGGCGTCGTTGATTTCAATGCCGTAGCCCTGCACGTCCAGTTCTTCGGTCAACAGCGACAGCAAGGAGCCGTCGCCGCAGCCCAGATCGAGCACGGTGGCGCGCGGTTCGACCCAGCGGGCGATCGCGCGAAAGTCCGGGCGCAGCGCCAGATAATCGAGTGCTCGCTGGTTCATGCGTTCACCTCGTTCGCAATACGTTCGTAATAGGCGCGCATCAGGTTGTGATAGCGCGCGTCGTCGAGCAGAAAAGCGTCGTGACCATGCGGCGCGTCGATTTCCGCGTAGGTCACGGTGCGCTTGTGATCGAGCAGCGCCTTCACCAGTTCGCGCGAGCGGGCCGGCGCGAAACGCCAGTCGGTCGAGAAACTGGCGATCAGGTATTTCGCCGTGGTGTGCGCGACGGCGGCGGTCAGATCGCCGTCAAAGGCTTTGGCCGGATCGAAGTAGTCGAGCGCGCGGGTGATCAGCAGGTACGTGTTCGCGTCGAAGTAGTCGGCGAATTTGTCGCCCTGGTAGCGCAGATACGACTCCACTTCGAATTCGACGTCGAAATTGAAGTTGTACGCGTCCACCGCGCCTTCCGCGCGGCGCAACGAACGGCCGAATTTCTCGGCCATGTCGTCGTCCGACAGATACGTGATGTGGCCGATCATGCGCGCGACGCGTAAGCCGCGCTTCGGCTTCACGTTGTGCGCGTAGTAGTTGCCGCCGTGGAAGTCCGGGTCCGACAGGATCGCCGAGCGCGCCACCTCGTTGAACGCGATGTTCTGCGCGGAAAGCTTCGGCGTGGACGCAACCACGATGCAATGGCCCACGCGCTCCGGATACATCATGCTCCACGCAAGCGCCTGCATACCGCCGAGGCTGCCGCCCATCACCGCGGCGAAGCGCGCAATACCGAACTCATCGGCGACGCGCACCTGCGCGTTCACCCAATCTTCAACCGTGACCACCGGAAAGGTCGCGCCGTACGGGTTGCCCGTCGCCGGATCGATGCTCATCGGTCCAGTCGAGCCGAAGCACGAGCCCAGGTTGTTCACGCCGATCACGAAGAACTTGTTGGTGTCGAGCGGCTTGCCAGGGCCGACCATGTTGTCCCACCAGCCGATGTCCTTCGGATTGTCGGCGTACACGCCGGCCACATGGTGCGATGCGTTGAGCGCGTGGCACACCAGCACGGCATTGCTGCGCGCGGCATTGAGCGTGCCGTAGGTCTCGACCATCAGGTCGTAACCGGCCAGCGAGCTGCCGTTCTGCATGAGCAGCGGCTCGGTGAAATGCATTTTTTGGGGAGCGACGATACCGATCGATTCCATTCATTCCGCCATTTAACAAATACAGGGCGGCTAGATTGGCGTCGGCGAGGCACGAAGGAGAAACGGTGTGCGCGGCTGACGACCTCTTTAGCCGCATTTATAGTGAACCGCGGGATCGTATGTTCCCGGTAGTTCGCGCGCCCGCAATCGAGTCAGCAAATCGGCGCGTGATAGGTGTTCAGGGTGTTCTGGACAGCGGCTTCAGGCGTAGTGAGTTGCCGAAGTCAGGCGCAAAGTATAGCGGAAAATTTCATGCGACAGCGGCGAGGGCTCCTCGTGAGCCCGCCTGCCGCGCGGACTACTGAAGAATCAGCAGCAGTTGTGCATCGGCGTGTTCGGCGGGCGGCCGTGCAAAGCCGCTGCGAACATACCGATGCCAGCGGCCGATGATGTAGCTCAGCAGCAGGCTCGCACGAATCGCGGGATCGTAGCCGGCGGGCAGGTGGGCAGCATGCCCATTTGCGCTCGGGCTTGCGTTTTCACCCGCGCTTGCGTTTGCCTCCATCTGGGCCAGCCGCAGACACTGCTTCAACGACGCTTCGATCCGTTCCATCATCTGATTGACGCGCTCGGTCAGCCGTTCGTGCTCGCCGACCAGCGCCTCGCAGGTCAGCACGCGCGTCATGCCGGGATTTTTTGCCGGGAAGTTGAGCAGCATCAATGCGATTGCACGGGCTTGCAGCACGCCGTTGTTTTCTTTGTCGGCGATCTGGTTGATCAGACCGAAGATCGTCTGCTCGATGAACTCGATCAGCCCTTCGAACATTTGCGCCTTGCTGGCGAAATGGCGATATAGCGCGGCTTCGGAGACGCCGAGCCGGGCGGCGAGCGCCGCCGTGGTGATCTTTTCGCTCTTCGGCGCCTCCAGCATCGCGGCAAGCGTCTGCAGGATGTGCACGCGACGCTCGCCCGGCTTCAGGCGCGGCGCACGCGGGGCGGCCGACGGGGAGGGTTCGTCTTCGGCTACGGCTTCGTCAGGCTTGTCGATCGGCTGCATGGCTGTCGTCCCGTCTGCTGTCCCTTCAATCGAACCGAGCGGGTGCCCAGTCGTAGCGATTTTAACGAACGAATGCTGCGATCGACATAATGCGGCCGACCGGTGCCCGGCAGACGCGTTGGTATGCCGTCCGCGTGCGGTTTGCGCGGCAAATGGCCGGTGATCCACACGGTGCGGATGCCGAGCCGCCGGTAGTTCTTCAGATGCGAGCGCGTGTCTTCGACGAGGATCACATCTTTGAGCGAGACGTGCGCGTCGCGCATTGCCCGGCGCAGCATCGCATGGTCAGGTTTGGCGCGCCAGTTGCGGCGATCGCGCATATGTTCGATGGCAATCACCTGTTCGAACAGACGCTCGATGCGCAATTCCGTGAGCACCGCGCGCGCATACGCCTCAGGTGCATTGGTCAGCACGATCTTGCGACCGGGCAGCGACGCGACGAGGCGCGCGACGCCGCGTTCGTGACGGATCATCGAACCGAGATCGGGGAACGTATGCACGACTTTCAGGAAGTCGTTTGGGTCGAGCGGGTGATGGCGTGCCAGACCGAGCAGTGTCGCGCCGTAGCGTTGCGTGTAGCCGGTGCGCAGACGGTTGGCTTCGTCGATATCGACGCCCAGCGCATCGATGATGTATTGCGTCATCCCCTGATTGATCGCCGGGAAGATCGCATGCGAAGCGTGGTGCAGCGTGTTGTCGAGATCGAACAGCCAGACCGGACTGCCGCCTGCGATGTGCGGACGACGGCGTCGGGAAGCGGGGGTGCGCATGATGGAGGACGCCGTTCAGGCGCGAGCAGTCGCTTCACGCAGCGAATGCGGACGACGGTTCGCAATGCGGAAGGCGGTGAAAGAGGGGAGAGCGTGTCGGCGCGAGAAGGCGGTGCGTTGTGGGCCGCCGGACACGTTGGTCATGCAGGAACCAGCGGTGACGACAGCGCAACTGCACGGCACACATGGCATGCCGGGTAAGCGTGCCGTGTGTGCCGGGTTTGAGGCAGGAATCAATGTGAGCGGATCATCGTGCCGAACGGTTGTTCGGTGAGAATTTCCAGCAGCACCGAGTGCTCGATGCGACCGTCGATGATGTGTACCGAACGCACGCCGCTCTTCGCTGCATCCAGCGCCGACGAAATTTTCGGCAGCATGCCGCCGGAGATCGTGCCGTCTGCGAACAGGCCGTCGATTTCGCGCGCCGACAGGTCGGTCAGCAGATTGCCTTCCTTGTCCATCACGCCCGGGATGTTGGTCATGATCACGAGCTTTTCGGCGTTCAGTACGACTGCCAGTTTTCCCGCGACCAGATCCGCATTGATGTTGTACGACAGGCCGTCTTCGCCAAAGCCGATCGGCGAGATCACCGGAATGAACGCGTCGTCCTGCAGCGCTTTTACGACCGCCGGATTGATCGCCTCGACTTCGCCCACCTGACCGATATCCAAGTATTGGCCCGGATTGTCGCGATCCGGCATCTGCATCTTGCGCGCGTGGATCAGGCCGCCGTCTTTGCCGGTCAGGCCGACCGCGTGGCCGCCGAAATGATTGATCAGCGTGACGATGTCCTGCTGCACTTCGCCGCCGAGCACCCATTCGACGACTTCCATTGTCTCTTCGTCGGTGACGCGCATGCCCTGAATGAACGTGCCCTGCTTGCCGATTTTCTTCAGCGCCTGGTCGATTTGCGGACCGCCGCCGTGCACGATAACCGGATTGATACCGACCAGCTTCAGCAGAATTACGTCGCGCGCGAAGCCTTGCTTCAGCCGCTCTTCCGTCATGGCGTTGCCGCCGTATTTGATGACCACGGTCTTACCGTGATACTGGCGAATGTAAGGCAGCGCCTCGGCCAGGATTTCAGCCTTCAGGGTGGGCGCGATCTGCGAAAGGTCAGGAAGCTCGGACATGGCGGCAGGCTCAGGCACGGAACAGTTAAAACAGGGCGAATTGTACAGGACTGGCGCGCTGCAACAGGGTTTTCGATACCGGCGCCGGTGACGGGTGACGCAGGCTTTGCGCACTGCGCAATGGAGGGGCGCAAGCAGCGGCCGACAATCAAGCTTACCGTCGTTCAACTATGTCTGTGAATTGGCCGAACGGCCGACTCGCGGCGGCCCGTCAGCCGTGGCATCATTTCCTGGTTCAGGCTGAAGCGAGACCATCCGGCCCCTTATGAAATTGTCAGCTTCCCGCTCCGAAAGCAGCGCACGTTGTCCGCGCTGCGGTCAGGCATTCGATTGCGGCATGCATGGGGTGCCGTTCGACTGCTGGTGCCGCGAGATGCCGGCCCTGCCGGCAGACAGGCTCGATCCGTCCGGCCGCTGCCTGTGCCCGGAATGTCTCGCAGCCGAGATCGCACGAGCCGTGCAACCGTCGCCGGGAGCCAGCTCACCTTGAACGCGGCGCGGCTTTGGCGGCTGCGTTGCCGACCTACGCCGCGTGGTGCTGGGCCGCAAGCGCGCGCAGGTCACGGGCAACAGCCTCAAGCGCCGGCCCCCATTGGCCGAACTGTGGCTGCCGGTAGAGCGTCGCGCTCGGATACCACGGGCTGTCAGGCCGGTCGAGCAGCCAGACCCAATGCGGATTGACGTCGAGCAGCACCCATGTGCGTTGGCCGAGCGCGCCACTCAGATGCGCTGCGGACGTGCAAATAGTAATGACGAGATCGAGCGCGCTGACAAACGAGGCCGTGTCGTCGAAGGTGGCGAATTCGGCGGTGTAGTCCGACATTGGCAGACCCGCCGCCCGGGCAGCCGCGACGTCTGTCCCGGCACCCGGTTGCAGCGAATAGAACGCCACGTCTTGAATGCCGCCGAAATGTTCTGCGTAGCGTTCCCAACCTACCCGCCGGAATGGATTGCGCTGATGGCCAAGACTGCCGGTCCATGTCAGTCCGACTTTGAGCCTCGTTTCGCCAGCAAGCCTCTGCCGCCATAACGCACTGGCTGCAGCGTCTGCACGCAAATACGGAGTCGCATTGGGAATGGTCTCTTCGCGCGTGTCGAATATTAAAGGCAGGCTGAGTAACGGAATTTCGCAGTCGAAAGGCGGCAAGGATTCGACGCCGCCGCCTGCCGAATAGTCGTCCACATGATCACTGAGGCTGCGAGTGAGCAGCGCACCCATCTGCGGAAATGAATTCCAGACGAGACGGCCCCCCTCGCGATGAACACGTTCGCCCAGCAGGGGGATATAGCGGCTGAACTGCAGGACATCGCCCATACCTTGTTCACCCCATACCAGCAGCGTTTTACCGGCGAGCGGTTCGCTTCGCCAGGTTGGCGCCGGCATTGCCGGGCGGTTGCCGCCCAATTCAAGTGAGCCGTCCCAGCGCGCTTCATGAGTTTGCCAACCGTGCGCGTAGTCGCCGCGCATGAGATGCAGCATGCTGAGATTGGCGCGCATGGTTGGGTTGTTTGGCGCTAGCGCACAGGCGGTTTTTTCGGCGCGCTCCGCTTCGTCCCAGCGTTGCGCTTCCCGCAGTGCCAGCGCATAGTTGTTATGTGCCAATGGGCTATGCGGCGCGCATTGCACGGCTCTCGCGCCGGCTTCGAGCGCGCGCGGCAGATTCAGATTGACGCGGCTTGCCTGAGTGAGATTGGTCCATGCGTCGCCGTGGCCGGGTTCGTCATGAACTGCACTTTCAAGGAGTGCGAGTTGTTCGCTGAGGTCGCCGCCTGTGAGCATGAGGGCGCCAGCGAGATTGTTGCGTAACTGCGGCAGTTTTGGATCGATGGCGAGTGCTCGACGATATGGCGTGATTGCCTCGCTATGCCGGTTTGCCATCTGCAGTGCGTAGCCGAAACGGAAGTGTGCAAGAGCGCGACGTGGATCGAGTTGGGCAATAATGGCGGCGAGTTCGATCGCGTCGTTGTGACGATGTTGCTCGAACAACGTAGCAATCAGCGATTCAATCGACTCGTCGTCGAGTGGATGGCGTTGCGCAGCGGCATCGAGCCACTGGGCCTCTGCTTCTGCGGTACCGTTTAGTTGGGCTGCGGCAGCATGCCGCAGAAAAGTCAGGAAAGCTGACGAGGCGGGCGTCTCACGATCGGAAGTAGGCGGCATGGATGGTTTTGGGCGGCACAAAAACCGGTGATGCATGATCGGCCTGTGCGACGCTGTCGCAAAAATTCCATGTTACCGGCATGAGGCCGTGTGGTAAGTCGGACTAGTCCGAACAGGTAAACTTAATGTCATGCATCGTATAACCAACACCGGCCGGGTCAACCTCGGTCATCTGTTCTGGCTACGTAGCCTCGCCATCATTGGCCAACTGATGACGATCGCGTTCGTGCAGATCTTCATCGGCGTGCATCTGCCGCTGCCCGCCATGTTGCTTGTGATCGCCCTCGAAGTTATCTTCAATGGACTCACATGGTGGCGTGTCTCGCAGCAGCGGCCCGAGTCCAATCTCGAACTGTTCGGCCAGATCTGGGTCGATCTTGGCGCATTGTCAGCGCTGCTGTTCCTCTCCGGCGGCACCACCAACCCATTCGTTTCGCTGTACCTGCCATCGCTCGCGATTGCCGCAGCCGTGTTGCCGTGGCATCTGATGGCGTGGCTCGCCGCGTTCGCCGTGGCCTGCTATGCCGTGCTCGGTTTCGATTCCGTGCCGCTGAATCTCGACAACCCGGCGAACCTGTTCGACTACTATCGTGCCGGCATGTGGGTGAACTTCATGGTCAGCGTCGGCCTGATCGCGTGGTTCGTCGCGCGCATGTCACGCGCTCTGCGACTACGTGACGCAGCGCTCGGAGACGCGCAGCAGCGCTTGCTTCATGACGAACGCGCCGTCGCGCTCGGCGTGCAGGCCGCCACTGTCGCGCACGAAATCGGCACGCCGCTGTCTACAATTGCAATGTTGTCCGAAGAATTGCGCGATGCCGCGCGAACCGATAAAGGGCTCGCGCCGTACAGCGCCGATCTGGAGTTGCTCGAACAGCAAATGACGCTGTGTACTTCGGCGCTGGCGCGACTGCGCAGTCGTGCATCGACAACGACCAACCGGCAAACGGTCAACGAATGGCTCGAATCATTTGGCGAGCAATGGCGCTTGCGTCATCCGCATGTGAAGTTCGAGCGGATCGGTGCGCCGCCTGTGGGAGTCAGTCTTGACGATACGGTTGCCGTCAGTCAGATTCTCACGATTCTGCTCGACAACGCCGCGCGGGCGAGCCGCGATCACGTAACGCTGTCGTGCACGCTTGCGGCGCGCGCCGATCAGGTCGTATTCGAAGTATGCGACGCGGGCCCCGGTATTCCGGCCGCGTTGCGCGGGTCGCTCGGTACGATGCCGGTCGACAGCACACAGGGCGGACACGGCGTGGGCCTCTATCTGGCATTTTCGGCGGCAGCACGTCTGAAGGGATCGATCGAACTGACCGATGTCAGCGAGATCAAGCCGCGTGGCACGCGCGCAGTGTTGAGGCTGCCGCTTGCGGCGCGCAAATTATCAGGTGCGGGCCGTCAAGGCACTACGCCATCCAACACGGAGAAACAGGCATGAGCGATATGAATTTTCTGGTGATCGACGACGATGAGGTGTTCTCCGGCATCCTCGCCCGCGGTTTGACGCGGCGCGGCTATACGGTGGCCGAAGCGCACAACGCGGACGAGGCCATCAAGTTGGCGAACCAGCAGAAGTTCAGCCAGATCACGGTGGACCTGCATCTCGGCAACGACTCCGGTCTTACGCTCGTTGCCCCCTTGCGTGATTTGCAGCCTGACGCGCGCATGCTGGTGTTGACCGGTTATGCCAGCATCGCCACGGCGGTGCAGGCGGTAAAAGACGGCGCCGATAACTACCTGGCGAAGCCCGCCAACGTGGAGACGATCTTGTCGGCGTTGCAAAGCGAAGCGAGTTCGCTACAAGCTGAAGAGGCGATTGAGCATCCCATGCCGTTGTCGGTTGCGCGCCTGGAGTGGGAGCATATCCAACGCGTGCTCGCGGAGCACGGCGGCAATATTTCGGCTACGGCACGCGCGTTGAACATGCATCGCCGAACGCTGCAACGCAAGCTGGCGAAACGGCCGGTCAAGCAGTGAGCACTGGGACCTGCTCGCACTGCGGGCCGTAAAGCAAAACGGGCTATCTTTCACAAGACAGCCCGTTTTTTTACGCTTTACACATGATCTGCATCATGCTGAACCCGCGAATTTAACGCGGTATCGACATCGACATCACAGCACGTAGCGCGACAGATCCTCGTCTTCCGCCACTTCGTTCAACGCGCGATCGACGTACGCCGCGTCGATCTGCACGGTCTTGCCCGAGTGATTACCCGCTGCGAACGAGACGTCTTCGAGCAGTTTTTCGATCACTGTGTATAGGCGGCGTGCGCCGATGTTTTCGGTCTTCTCGTTGACCGAGTACGCGATTTCGGCCATACGGCGAATACCGTCGTCGGCGAATTCCAGGTGCACGTCTTCGGTGGCCAGCAGTGCCTGGTATTGCTTGACGAGACTTGCGTCGGTCGACACCAGGATCGATTCGAAATCGCCCACCGACAGCGAATCCAGTTCGACCCGAATCGGGAAGCGGCCTTGCAGTTCCGGAATCAGATCGCTCGGCTTGGCCAGATGAAACGCGCCGCTCGCGATGAACAGAATGTGGTCGGTCTTCACCATGCCGTACTTGGTGTTGATCGTGGTGCCTTCGACGAGCGGCAGCAGATCGCGCTGCACGCCCTGACGTGATACTTCACCACCGCCTGCTTCACTGCGCGACGCGATCTTGTCGATTTCATCCAAAAACACGATACCGTTCTGCTCGACGTTTTGCACTGCTTTGGCTTTCACCTCTTCGTCGTTGAGCATCTTGCCGGCTTCTTCGTCGGTGAGGACCTTGAGCGCTTCCTTCACCTTCAGCTTGCGGCGCGTTTTCTTGCCGCCGCCGATGTTCGCGAACATCGAACGGATCTGCTCGGTCATGTCTTCCATGCCCGGCGGCCCCATGATGTCCATGCCGACTTGCGGCTGTTCGACGTCGAGTTCGATTTCCTTGTCGTCGAGCAGACCTTCGCGCAGACGCTTGCGGAACGTTTGACGTGTGGTGCTGCCTTCGTCGACGGTATCCGCCGCGCTCGAACTCGCGCCGAAACCGACCGGGCGGGCGCTCGGCAGCAGGATGTCGAGAATGCGGTCTTCGGCCTGATCTTCAGCCTTGGTTCGCACTTTGCGCATTTCTGTTTCGCGCGTCTGCTTGACCGAAATTTCGATCAGGTCGCGCACGATGCTGTCGACGTCACGGCCGACATAGCCGACCTCGGTGAATTTGGTGGCTTCGATCTTGATGAACGGCGCGTCGGCCAGCTTCGCCAGACGCCGCGCGATTTCGGTTTTGCCGACGCCGGTCGGTCCGATCATCAAAATGTTCTTTGGCGTGATTTCCTGACGCAGCGGGTCTTCAACCTGCTGACGGCGCCACCGGTTGCGCAGCGCCACGGCAACTGCTTTTTTCGCGCGGCCTTGGCCGATGATGTGTTTGTCGAGTTCCGAGACGATCTCGGCAGGGGTCATGGTGCTCATCGTGGGTCCTTACTCGATCGTCTCGATGACGCGGTTATGGTTCGTATAGATGCACATGTCGCCGGCAATCTCCAGCGACTTCTCCACGATCTCGCGGGGCGACATATCGGTGTTGTCAACGAGCGCCTTGGCGGCGGCTTGCGCGTAAGCGCCGCCCGAACCGATCGCGCAGATGCCGCCTTCCGGATCGAGCACGTCGCCGTTACCGGTAATGACGAGGGTAGTGGTGGCATCCGCGGCGATCAGCATCGCTTCGAGGCGGCGCAGCATACGGTCGGTGCGCCAGTCTTTGGCGAGTTCGACGGCTGCGCGGGTCAGATTGCCCTGATGTTTTTCCAGCTTCGCTTCGAAGCGGTCGAGCAACGAGAAGGCGTCGGCCGTGCCGCCGGCGAAGCCGACCATCACCTTGCCGTTGTAGATGCGCCGGACTTTCTTTGCACCGCCTTTCATGACGATGTTGCCCAGCGTCACCTGGCCGTCGCCGCCAAGCGCGACCTTGTCGCCGCGGCGCACGGAAACGATCGTTGTGCCGTGAAATTGCTCCATATGCGTTCCTCTTTGCAAAACGGGTAGGACGCGATGGCGTAGACCACCGCATGAATCCTGGACGCGGACGGCGCGCAACGATGAACCGGTCGGCGCGCGCTCGTGCAACGCATGTTCGGCTTATTTTAGGGCGTGCGCGGTCATATCAAGAGCCGGCAAATGGCATAAGACAAAAACACAGGGTTCAGAACGGAGGAGCGGGAGCCGCACTGAGGTGGGCGGGCGTAGAGATACGAGCCGCGCAGAGAGGGGCGGCGGAACTGGGCGCGCCCTCGAACAGCCGCGCAACGGACGCTCAGAGCGGCCTGCTCAGCAAAGCCCGAAAAGCGTCGCACAAAAGAAAAAAGGCGCACAGATCACCGTGCGCCTCTCGACGAAGCAGCTTAAAAAGGGCGCGGAGCCGAAGCCGCGCCGTAGGTGTTCAGTCGCCGAACAGCTTCTGGCGCAGTTCGCGGCGTTCCTGCGCTTCGAGCGACAGGGTTGCCGTGGGCCGTGCGAGCAAACGCGGAACACCAATCGGCTCGCCGGTTTCTTCGCACCAGCCGTAATCGCCCGAGTCGATGCGCGCGATCGATTGCTGCACCTTCTTCAGCAGCTTGCGCTCGCGGTCGCGCGTGCGCAGTTCCAGCGCATGCTCTTCCTCGATCGTTGCACGGTCGGCCGGGTCCGGCACGATTACTGTTTCGCGCAGGTTCTCGGTCGTCTGGCCGGCATTGCGGAGAATGTCCGCCTGCAGCTGTTCGAGCTTGTTCTTGAAGAAGGCGAGCTGATCCGCATTCATGTAATCCTTGTCGCTCATCTTCAGGATTTCGGCTTCAGTCAAGAGTCGTTTCGTCGTCATCTGGCTTGCTTCTTCAATGTGAGGCAAAACTCTTACATAGTGCCCGCACTTTCGTATTGCCCGCAAAGGCGCCACGAGGACGCGGAGCGCTGGGTGGGCACGGACGATGGGCTGTCGGTGACGCCGAAAAGCGCCTTGCGCCCACGCGCCGGGCGTCGCTACGCCAATGCGGGGCCGAACTCCTCTGGAAACCGTTTCTCAAATGCTCCTGAGGCATTGCTTGCCGGCAGCATGCCTTGTCTGCTGCGCCAGCCGGCATTGTCGGCGTGATTTCCGGATAAGATTTTCCGGCGCCGTTTCAGGCCCGACGCGGAATACGCGCTGACCGGGCAATTCGTTGTCATTCTCCAGTGGGCACGTATTGTAACTGAATCACAATCCAGCACCGCAACTGGTGAAAATCGCCTGGCGGCGCATTGATATCCCGAAAATATAACGCGCGCACGACCAAAAAGCGATGGTCGTGCACGGTTTAATACAGCAGGGTTTTCACGTGCTTTTCATACGCCCGACATTTCAGCGGGCTTTCGGCCGGTCTGCTGCGTATTCCGCAGATGATTGTCTCGGTGCCCGCGGACGCACGCTCGCGGCAAGGGCGCTGCAGCACGCCGCGTGCCGCACTACTCGCACGGCACGGCAGGCGTAGCGCTTACGCCAGACAGGCGTCCAGGCCGTCGGTGATCAGGTCTTGCGGCAGTTCGATGCCGATAAACACCATCTTGTTGGTCTTCTTCTCGATCGGCTGCCATTTCGCGGCCAGATCGCTGCCCATCATCTGATGTACGCCCTGGAACACCACCTTCCGGTCGACGCCCTTCATATACAGCACGCCTTTGTAGCGCAGCAGGCGCTCACCATAGATCTGCAGAATGCCGCCGAGGAAGTCCTCGAGCTTGTTCGGATCGAACGGGCGGTCGCTGCGGTAGACGAACGATTTAATCTTGTCGTCATGGTGCGCGTGATGGTGATGCGCGTGGTCGTGGCCTTCGTGGTCGCACTTGCCATGGTCGTGATCACAGTTTTCGTGATCGTGGCCGGCATGGTCGTCGTGGGTGTGGCCGTGCTCGTCATGCGCGTGAGCGTGGCTGTGCGCATGTTCGTCCTCGGCGAGGAAGTCCGGGTCGATTTCGAGCTTCGAATTCAGGTTGAAGCCACGCAGGTCGAAGATTTCCTTAATGTCCGCTTCGCCGAAATTGACGATCTTGATCGCCGCCCGCGGATTCATGTGCAGCAGGCGGTGGCGCAGATCGTCCACGTGCTTTTCATCGACCGTATCGGACTTCGTGATGAACAGGCGATCAGCAAAGCCGACCTGGCGCTGCACCACTTCATGCTCGTCCAGCTGATGGTTCGCGTGCTTCGCGTCGACCAGCGTGATGATCGCGTCGAGCAGGAATTCGTTGGCGATCTGGTCGTCCATGAAGAACGTCTGCGCGACCGGGCCCGGATTGGCGAGACCGGTGGTTTCGATCACGACACGGTCGAAATCCACTTCGCCGGACTGCTTCTTCGCCGCCAGATCGCCCAGCACGCGCGACAGGTCACCGCGGATCGTGCAGCAGATGCAGCCGTTGCTCATCTGGATGATCTGCTCGCTCGTGTCCTGCACGAGGATTTCGTTGTCGATGTTCTCTTCGCCGAACTCGTTCTCGATCACGGCGATCTTCATGCCGTGCTTTTCGTTCAGGATGCGCTTGAGCAGGGTGGTTTTGCCGCTGCCGAGAAAGCCGGTCAGGATGGTGACTGGGATCATGTTGGTCGCCTTTACGTAAGTCTGTGCGTAATCGAATTCAAAAGCGCGAATTTACAGCGCGAAATGTGCAGCCCATTCTCTGCAGCGAATGCATCTGCGTATCCGGTTTGCCGGGCGCGGCAGCCTGACGGCGCGCGGCCCGAACTAGCCGGATATTGAAACATATCTGTGAATCCGGCGCTGGCGGCGGGGGCGAACCCCTCCGCGGCGCACGGGATATAACCCCGAAGCTATGGGCGATCAGGCAATTTGCAACAGCAGGCCTTTCAGGTATTCGCCTTCCGGGAATGCGGTGAGCAAGGGGTGGTCAATCCCGGCGCCGAGGCGCTTGAGAATCCGCGCATCGACGCGCGCGTCGGCCGCCGCGCCGGACACGATCTTCTGGAACAGTTCGGAGTCGATCGCGCCCGAACATGAATAGGTGAACAGCAGGCCGCCCGGGCGCAGCAACTTCAGGCCGGTCAGGTTGATGTCCTTGTAGGCGCGCGAGGCGCGGTCCACGTGTTCACGCGACGGCGCGAATTTCGGCGGATCGAGCACGATCAGGTCGAAGCGTTCGCCCTCGTCGTACAGGCGGCGCAGGGTTTTGAATGCGTCGGCGTCGAGCCAGGTGGCGCGTTCGGCGTCGAAACCGTTGGCGGTCACGTTCTGCTGCGCGAGCGCCAAGGCTTCGCCCGACGAATCGATCGATACCACGCGTTTGGCGCCACCCCTCAAAGCAGCCAGCGAAAAGCCGCCGGTGTAGCAGAAGCAGTTCAGCACGTCGCGATCCTGCGCGAGCTGCTGCACCAGCAGGCGGTTGTCGCGCTGGTCGACGTAGAAGCCGGTTTTGTGGCCATTGCGCACGTCGACGTGATATCTGACACCGTTTTCGCTCGCGATCAGCGCTTCCGACGGCGCAACGCCTGCCAGCACGCCGGTGATCTGCTCGAGCCCTTCCTTCTGGCGGATCGACACGTCCGAACGCTCGTAGACGTTCGGGCAGCCGGTCGCGTCGGTCAGCGCGGCGACGATCGCTTCCTTCCATGCTTCGACGCCCGTCGCCATGAACTGGCACACCAGCTGACTACGCTGGCCTTCGTCCTCCGCCACGTAATGATCGACGATCAGACCTGGCAGGCCGTCCGCTTCGCCGAAAATCAGCCGCACGGCGCCGGTGTTGTGCACCATTGTCTGACGATGCGCGAGCGCGCGCTGCACGCGGCGCTTGAAGAACGCGTGATCGATCGGCTCCATTTCGTCGAAGCTCCACACGCGGGCGCGAATCTGCGAATGCGGGCTGTAGGCCGCACGCGCGAGGAAGCGGCCGTCGTGCGCGCGCACCAGCACGGTCGCGCCGGGCGCGGGATTGCCGTCGACGCGATCGATCGCGTTGGCATAGACCCACGGATGGCGCCGCAGCAGCGATTTTTCTTTCGACGGTTTGAGCGTAACGGTATTCATCAGGGTGTCAGCAAGAGCAATAGGCCGCGCGGAAAAGAGTCGCGCGGCAGGTGAAGCGAAGGTGGAGACCGCAAGCCGCAAAAAGCAAAGAGCGGAATCAGTCGCGTTTTTTGGCGCGCGGATGCGCCTGATCGTAGACGTGCGCGAGATGCTGGAAATCGAGCGCGGTGTAGACCTGCGTGGCAGTGATACTGGCGTGGCCAAGCAGTTCCTGCACGGCCCGCAGATCGCCGCTTGACTGCAGCACGTGCGTGGCGAACGAATGCCGCAGCACGTGCGGATGCACATTGGCGGGAATGCCCGCGACCAGCGCCGCGCGCTTCACACGCTCGCGTACGACATTCGGCGACAGGCGATTGCCACGCGCCGACAGAAACAGCGGATGCGGATCGTGTTTGACCATCTGGTCGCGCACCGCGAGCCACGCGGTCAAGGCGTCGAGCGCCTTGCTGCCCACCGGCACGATGCGGCGCCGGTTGCCCTTGCCGAGCACTTCGACTTCGGCGGAGTCGAGCTTGAGCCAGCCCGCGGAACGGTAGCCGCCGGCGTCGGCAAAACGGGCGTCGAGGCCGACCAGTTCGGACAGACGCAGGCCCGACGAGTAGAACAGTTCGAGGATTGCATGGTCGCGCAAACCTTCGGTGGTCGCGGCGGGCGGGCTCTCCATCAGGCGCGCGGCGTCGTCGACGGAAAGTGCTTTCGGCAGTGCTTTCGGCTGCTTCGGCGCCCGCACGGTGGCGACCGGGTTGGCCGGCAGATCGACGCGGCCCGCGAACCAGCGGTAGAACGCGCGCCAGGACGACAGCCGATGGCTGATCGAGCGCGCCGTCAGGCCGCCGGCGTGCGCCCGCGAAACCGCGCCGCGAATATCGACAGCGGTGAGGCTTTCGAGCGGCCGGCCTTTGGCCAGCAGCTTGAGCTCATCGAGTTCGTGGGTGTAGCCGCGCAGTGTATGCGCCGACAGCCGCCGCTCATGTTCGAGATTCGACAGATAGGCGGCGATCGGGTCGGCTTCGGTCACGATGGTTTTCGTGGATCAGTGCGGCTCAGCGCGGCAGCAGACGGCTCAGCGCCGCGCTTGCCAACGCGCCGATCTGCGTCAGGAAATCGGTCGCCATGCCGTCATGGAAGCGGCGTGCGTCGGCCGAACCCATCACCAGCAGGCCGAAAGTGGGCGCTTCTTCCTTGCCTTCGGGGTCGCGCAGCGCGAGCAACGCAATCGATTCGGTGACGTGCGCGGACTCGCTTGTGCTGCCCGCGGATTCGTCGTCGCTCACGGCCGACACCGCCGGCGTCAGCCACTGCGCCGCTTCAAAGCCAGTGTTCGCGCCACAGTACGGCGTGGTGAGGCTATTCGCGAAGATTCGCACTTCCTCGCCGACATGGCGCGCGAACTCAGCCTGTGAATAGGGCTCGGAGACGTCCCATACGCGCAGCGCGGCTTGCGGCACATCGAAAATATCGCGCAAGCCGTTGGAGATCGTGCGCGGCAGCGCGTACGGATCGCGCTCGGCCATCACGCGGATAGTCCAGCGATTGAATTTCGAGGCGATGCTGTCGTTTTCGTGACCGTAGCGCAGCAACTCGGCCAGACGCCGTTCGAGATGCTTGTTCTTGTCGCGCAGCATTTCCATTTGCCGTTCCTGCAGCGACACCGCGGCTTTGCCGTGCGGGTTCGCAAGCCGGATCGTCGCGAGCATTTCCGCGTGTTCGGCGAAGAATTCGGGGTTGGCGAGCAGGTATTCGGCGACTTCGCGATCGTTCATGGTTTCGGCTAAAGGACTACGGGACGACGCCTTCGGGCGGCGCATCGGTCATGAGTTCGGTCGGCCGGTGAAAGAGCCGCCTGGTCCGGCTTTTTCACCGGGCTATTGGCCTTCACCGGCATCTTCATCGGCCTGTTCGAGGCCACGTGTCGGGTACTTCCTGGGCCGATCTCTCGGCCGCTGAATCGGGTATTACGCTGGCGCGGGTCAGTCGGCCAGTTCGATCTCGCCTTCGAAGACGGTTGCCGCAGGGCCTGCCATCAGTAGCGGCGCGCCGTTTTGCGTGCTGTCCCACGTGATGGTCAGCTTGCCGCCGTGCGTGTGCACCAGCACCGGCGCATCCAGCAGTCCGCGGCGAATACCGGCAGCGACTGCCGCACACGCGCCCGTGCCGCACGCCAGCGTTTCGCCGGCGCCGCGTTCGTAGACGCGCAGCTTGACCTCGCTACGGCCGACGATCTGCATGAAGCCTGCGTTCACTCGCTGCGGGAAGCGCGCGTGCCGCTCGATCACCGGGCCTTCGACGAGCACGGGAAACGCTTCGACGTCGTCGACCACCTGCACCGCGTGCGGATTGCCCATCGACACCACCGAAATCCAGCGCGTCACACCGTTCACGTCGAGCGGCCAGAGCGTGTCCGCGCTCTCGCGGCGGCCTTCGAGGCCTTTGTTGGCGAACGGTACGCGCTCCGGTTCGAACACGGGTGAGCCCATATCAACCAGCACTTCGCCGTTTTCCTGCATGGTCAGCAAAATGGTGCCGTTCTGCACTTGCACGCGCACGCTGCGCTTGTCGGTCAGGCCGTTATCGCGCACAAACTTGACGAAGCAGCGCGCGCCGTTGCCGCAGTGTTCGACCTCGCCGCCGTCGCAATTGAAGATGCGATATCTGAAATCAACGCCGTCCACGGTGGGCTTCTCGACCAGCAGCAACTGGTCGGCGCCGACCCCGAAATGCCGGTCCGCGAGCGCGCGCACCTGCCCCGGCGTCAGGTGGACCGGTTGGGTGTAGCCGTCGAGCACGACGAAGTCGTTACCCGCGCCGTGCATTTTGGTGAATTTCAGTTTCATCACGCTATTGTAAGTGACGCGCCCGCAGGTGGGCCGAACGCACCATTATTTCCGCGTTCCGGCGCTTTTTTCGAAGTTCGCTCAATACACGCTCGGCTCGCCCGGCGGACGGGTCTTGAAGCGCTTGTGCACCCAGTAGTATTGCTCGGGGATCAGCGGAATCTGCTCTTCGAGGAAGGCGTTCATGCGGCGCGCGTCGGCCTCGTCATTACCAGTGGGGTAGTTGTCCCACGGCTTGAAGACCTTTAGCCGGTAACCTTTGTAGTGCGGCAACACCTCGCCGATGAACGGCACCACCTGCGCATGGCCGACCCCGGCGAGCCGCCCGACGGCCGTCAGCGTGCATGCCGGTACGCCGAAGAACGGCACGAACGTCGAGTTGCGCATGCCGTAGTCCATGTCGGCGCCGAGCATGACCGGCTTGCGGTCGCGCAACCAGCGCAGCACGATGCGCGCACTATCGGCGCGGCTTGCCATGTCCGCGCCGAAGCGGCCGCGCGCGGCTATCGCCACGTCGTCGAGCACCTTGTTGGACATTGGCTGATAGAGCGCGCCGCACTGCCGGCGCAGCGCGTGATTGATGAACACGGAGCCTGCCTCGATACCGACGAAATGCGCGCCAAGCAACAGGGTGGGCGGCATGTCGGGGGCCAGCAGATCGATCTCGCTATCCACCTGCACGATCTTCTCCAGCTTCTCTGCAGACCAGAACCACTGGACGCTGCGCTCGACATAACTGCGGATCGCGTGGCGGAAGTGTTTCTGCGCGATCTCTTCGCGATGCTCGGCGCTCCACTCCGGGAAACACAAGCTCAGATTGATGTGGACGATGCGCTTGCGGCTGCTGGGGACCTGATAGAGCAGCCAGCCCAGCCCATCGCCCAGTCGGGCAACGAAACCGTACGGCAACAAGGCCAAAAACTTCAGCAGCCCAATGGCCAGATGGGCACCAAGACGACTCAGCATGCCGCCCCTCCGTGTAGGGCGTCGAGCGACGCTTTGCTCAAGGAACCTGGAAACGGGTCGAAATACAGCACGGGTGAACACTCTGTGACAATCAAAGGAAGTCGCTATAATAAGGGCTTCGCCGAGTTAATAGACAACTTGCGGGGCGAAGCTGGCGGGTGCGATCCATGGGATATGCCCCTGCCGGTAAGGTAATCCGCTAAAGCGTCGCCGCTTCAAGGCTCCCGAAGCTGGCTACGTGAAACTCAACCGTAACCACACAACAGGAGTCTGCAACGTGGCAAACGATTATCTCTTCACTTCCGAATCCGTGTCCGAAGGCCATCCCGACAAAGTCGCGGATCAGATCTCGGACGCAATCCTCGACGCCATTCTGACTCAGGACAAGTATTCGCGTGTCGCAGCCGAAACGCTGTGCAACACGGGTCTCGTCGTGCTGGCCGGTGAAATCACCACCACCGCGAATGTCGATTACATCCAGGTCGCGCGCAATACGATCAAGCGCATCGGCTACGACAACACCGATTACGGTATCGACTACCGCGGCTGCGCGGTGCTGGTGGCGTACGACAAGCAATCGCCGGATATCGCCCAGGGCGTGGACCGTGCGCACGACAACAACCTCGATCAAGGCGCTGGCGACCAGGGCCTGATGTTCGGTTACGCGTGCGAAGAAACGCCGGAATTGATGCCGCTGCCGATCCACCTGTCGCACCGTCTGGTGGAGCGTCAGGCGAATCTGCGCCGCGACGGCCGTCTGTCCTGGCTGCGTCCGGATGCGAAATCGCAGGTCACCGTGCGTTATGTCGACGGCAAGCCGCATTCGATCGACACGGTCGTGCTATCCACGCAGCATTCGCCAGACATCGATCTGGCCGTGCTGCGCGAAGCCGTGATCGAAGAAGTCATCAAGCCGACGCTGCCGGCTGACCTGATCAAGGGCGACATCAAGTTCCTGGTGAACCCGACCGGCCGGTTCGTGATCGGTGGCCCGCAAGGCGATTGCGGTCTGACGGGCCGCAAGATCATCGTCGATACGTACGGCGGCGCGGCTCCGCACGGCGGCGGCGCGTTCTCGGGCAAGGATCCGTCGAAGGTCGACCGTTCGGCAGCGTATGCCGGCCGTTATGTCGCGAAGAACATCGTGGCTGCTGGTTTGGCGTCGCGTTGCCTGATTCAGGTGTCGTACGCGATCGGCGTTGCCCAGCCGACTTCAGTCATGGTCAACACGTTCGGCACGGGCCGCGTGTCGGATGCAGTCATCACGAAGTTGGTGCTGGAGCATTTCGACCTCCGTCCGAAGGGCATCATCCAGATGCTCGACCTGCTGCGCCCGATCTACGAGAAGAGCGCGGCCTACGGTCACTTCGGCCGCGAAGAGCCGGAATTCACGTGGGAAGCCACGGACAAGGCGCTGCTGCTCGCCGAAGCAGCAGGTACCGAACCGGTCGCCGCGCTCGCAGAATAAGCGCGCAGTCCGCTTTAGCAAAAAACCCCGCCGGCGTAAGCCCCTGCCCCTTACTTGGCGTGTTGATAGGGGCCTTGCCTGGCGGGGCTGATTCGAAGACAGGGGCCGAAATCCCCTGTCTTTTTTATACAAAACGGCGCTTTTGTTTAAGAAAAGTAGAGAATTTCCTGCGGGTCCACCGGTCGCGTCGCCAAACCCAACCGCATCGCCGGCGTTTTCTTGTCTTTCCCTTTCACGCAGAAGTTGTAATACACCCGACAAACCTCAAGCTCCTTAGCCAGCATGGCGGGATTATATGCGGCATATCCGTACCACATGGCGCGCTTACGGCGCACACTCATAACCGGCCTTTCCGCCTTCGTGAGCCGACGACGCGTAATCATGAAAAATCGGTCGACAGCATGAAGTGACGCCTTCAACAGCAAACGTGCCTCATGATTTTCATCGTAATCACCCAGGTTAGTTTGCCAGCTAATCTCCTTTCCCGGTTCAGCAGCGGACGGTAAGGGATGGGTTACCCAGCTATCGCTCCACCGGCCAAGCTTAACAGCAGCCTTTACGTTTAACTTCATCATTTCGACCTTCGCCGAATATTCGTCGGTGATTCGATGTTTGGCCATAAATTCAATCAAATCCCGTTTCGCATTGGCCGAAGCATTCTTCTTCTCCCAAGCCGAGGCATCTTTTTTCATTTTCACAAAAAAGCCATCAGCAGTACGCGCCTTAATTCTTCCGGCATAGGCAGCCATAAAGGCAGCACGAAACCCTGAATCTTGGTCCATAAAAACGCGAACCTTGGGGGCGTTTTGCAGAAGCCGTGCCACAAAACGAAAATGCGCGTACATTGTGTAGGTTTCCCGCACTTGCATTCCCTGCTTCGGTAACTGGACCTTATTATCCTTAAAATCAGATTCTTCGATATCGGCTCGTGCATCCGCGTCGACGTATTCTGCTGCAATCTCATGTCGGAGGGCATTATTGAGATTGACTGGTGGCGCCATAATCGACGCCACCACGCGCTTCTGGGCGTCCGTCAGCGCCTCATCGTAGTCTCGTTTCACCCATAGCCGAGCAAAACGACGAAATGGCGGGGAGAGACTGGAGTCGCCTGCCGCAGCTGCCTCTTTCTCAATAACGTCCGAAATTACGGAGCCATCGAAGTTCAAATGCATGCCGAATACATAGCCGCTTTTTAAATCAGCGGTCGCGATTGCATTAAGCTGTATCTCGCGTCGGTCCTCATGGTCATACCAATTAACTGCGTAGTACTGGCGGTCCACCGAAACATACATTTTCGGCAAGACAAATGCGGGCTCCAGCATTTGAGATTCGCGACTTCCCACAAACAAACGGCATTGTTTATGAATAAATTCGAGTTTGTCGTAGACAGCCTTCACCGACAAGGTCGTCGCCTCGACTATGCGAGAAATCGGAACTCGATTGGTAATGAGCGTGAACACGTCCCTATTTTTCTCGGAGCGTCGCTGCCGAATAATCGCCTTCTGTTTTCCTATAAAAGTTTTTTTGCAAGACTGACAACGGTATCGAGGAGTCCCAGCTGATGTCTTTCCAAACGAAACATATTGGCCTCCAGCCTTCGATACTGGAATTCCGAACATCGAACAGTTTTCGTTCTTGCACGAACCCTCAATCACAGGCTTGACCAGATGGGAACTCAGGCGGTTATATTCCTCTGATATTGCGAGATTACTCCTGAGGGGTGATTTTTCACCGCAAAATGCGCATTTGATTTGCGGTAAGCCGCCCATCGCGGCATTCATTGTGTAATCCCCGGGCGTTGCAGGTGTGCCTTTTCGCCGATATGGCCGTATTGGCAACGCAGAGTGTCCAAAATTCGGGCATTGAGGAGACTTGCAATGGTTCACCTGAATCCCGGCCACCTCTTCGGGGATACGGGGCGGTGATGGAGGCTGTGAGCCAGTTTCAGCAGGCTCCTCGCCAGAAATTTTTTCAGACATAGCAATGCCCCACAAGTCCTTGACCTGTGGGGCATCATAGTGAATCAGGCCCCTTCCATCAACACGCTAAGTAAGGGGCAGGGGCGTAAGCCGGGCGGGGTTTTTTTATCGCCTTCGAAAGCGCTGTCTCACCGGCTCGCAAACGCGAACGCAAACCAGCCGGTGCTGCCGTTCGTCGACATACGGCGCGGGCGGCGGCTCGTGCTCTGGGGTGCGGCGACCGGCGCGTTGCGCGTAGCGGTGAGGCGCAGCGGCGTCGGTTTGCGCAGCAGCGTGCGCAGCGAAAAACGGCGCGAACTCCCTTGCAGGCGCAACGCGGAGAAAAAGGTGTGGAACCACGTGCGAATGCCGTCGACCGCTTTGGCTTCGCGCCACTGTTCGCCTAATGCGCGAGTGCGGGTGGCATGGTGACGCAGTGCACGCACGACATGGCGGCGTGCCGGACGCGCCGCTTTCAATGCGGCGCGGGTAAGACGGGTGCTCAGAAGAGTATGCATGGCTTCACAAGTAGGCAACGTGTCGCGCGACGGGGTGTGCGCCAGAAAGAGCACCAAATGTGCCAACGGCGGTGTCGCGATGGACGGCGCGAAAGCCCGGAATTCGATGGGAAAGGGCACGGAGGACGGCGGAGCCGGTCACAGCGGCGCATGCGCGCCGCACAAGTGCGGGAGTAGCGATCAACATGTGTGCAGGCTACACGCGATTCGTGACGTCAGAAAGTCGGTTTTTACCCTGCGAATACGGGTTTTTGCGGGGTAGAGCGGCGTGTACGCAGACGGGGTCGCGCCCTTTGCGGGCGATTACCGTGCGTGCTTGCCCTGACAGGGTGCCTTGCAAACCACCAAATCGCGTGAAAGTAGTGCGTAAGGCTTGGCTTCGTGAAAGGTGAAACAGCGCGCAGTCCGATCGCGCCCGTTTTACAATCGAGCATCAGTCAGTCGAAAGTAACGGAACACCATGTCACTTCACTCGAAGAAAGAGCAGATTCAAACGTTGCGGGAGCAAGGATTTGTCGTTGTGCCTGGATTGGTGTCGCCCGAGCGTTGCGGCGAGCTGAAGCGGATTGCGGAGCGGCAGTTGCAGGAAGCGGCGGCGCCGATCGAGTTCGAAGCGGACCTTCGCTATCCGGGCGCGCCGGAGTCAAAGTATGCGCCGGGCGGCCATACGGTTCGCCGGCTGCTGGATGCGTATGGGCGCGATTCGCATTTTGCGCAGTGGGCGATCGCGCCGGAAATTCGCGGCTGGATGGAGTTGTACTTCGGCGAGGAGCCGCGTTTATCGCGGGCGCATCACAATTGCATGATGACCAAGCACCCCGCTTATGGCAGCTTGACCGGCTGGCATCGTGACGTGAGGTATTGGTCGTTCGAGCGCGACGATCTGGTGTCGGTATGGCTCGCAGTCGGTTCGGAGACGGTCGATAACGGTGCGTTGTGGTTGGTGCCGAAGTCGCACAGCATTGCCTTCACTTCCGACCGGTTCGACGAGGCCAAATTTTTTCGTTCCGATCTGGAAGAGAATCAGGCATTGATTCGCACCGCGGTCTCGCCTGAGCTCAAAGCCGGGGACGTGGTGTTCTTTCATTGCAACACGCTGCATTCGGCGGGCAAGAACATCAGCGATCAGGTGAAATTTTCTTTGGTGTTTACCTATCACGGGGCGAGCAATGTGCCCCTGCCGGGATCCCGCTCGGCGGCTAAGCCTGAAATTGCTTTTTAGGCGCTTTGCCTTGCGCGGCGCTGACGTTCGTCAGTCTCGCGCCGCGTAGGCAACCAGCGCTCTACCGCCTGCGTCCGGAAACAGCCACGCCGGTCAGGCCGGCAATAGTGGCGATAGCGCCGGCCACGATCAGTATGATCGCCTTATTGGTCGGCGATCCGGTAAACACGCGAGACACCTCGCTGCTGACCGAGTTGAACGCCTGCCCGCCGAAATACAACAACACAATACCGCCGACAATCAGCGCGATTGAAATCGCCTTCGTCATGAAACTGCCCCCTCCAATAAGCTTTGATCGGCCAAAGTGTAGGGGAGCCGCAAGCAATCGTCCATCCCGCATACTGGGCGTCTGCAGGCATCACGCCGATTGGCTACCATAGCGGTCTGGTCTCACCCATACCTAAACAAAAAAACCTGCACACCTCCCGCAGCACGTGATCTCCTCACGCCCGTGATCGCCGGGTGACTTCAACATCAAGGACACTAGCAATGGCTTACGAAGCAGCTTCAGAACGCTATTCGGACATGCAATACCGCGTCTGCGGCAAGTCGGGTCTCAAACTGCCGGCGCTGTCGCTGGGCCTGTGGCACAACTTCGGCGACACCACGCCGATTTCCACGCAGCGCGATATCCTGCGCACGGCCTTCGATCTGGGCATCACTCACTTCGACCTTGCCAACAACTACGGCCCCCCGTACGGCAGCGCGGAAACCAACTTCGGCCGTCTCTTCAAAGACGACTTCAAGCCGTATCGCGACGAACTGCTGATCTCGTCGAAAGCGGGTTGGGACATGTGGCCGGGTCCATACGGGCAGGGCGGCGGCTCGCGCAAATATGTACTCGCGAGTCTCGATCAGAGCCTGCAGCGCATGGGTCTCGACTACGTCGACATCTTCTATTCGCATCGCTTTGATGCCGACACGCCGCTCGAAGAAACCGCCGGTGCATTGGCGAGCGCCGTGCAGCAAGGTAAAGCGCTGTACATCGGTATTTCGTCTTACTCGGCCACCAAGACGCTCGAAATGGCCAAGCTGCTTGCCGAATACAAGGTACCGCTGCTGATTCATCAGCCGGCGTACAACATGCTCAACCGCTGGATCGAACATGAACTGCTGGACACGCTCGAGAAAGTCGGCGCGGGCGCCATCGCGTTCACGCCGCTCGCGCAGGGCTTGCTCACCGGCAAGTATCTGAACGGCGTGCCGGAAGACGCGCGCGTCAACAAGCCGGGCGGCGGTTCGTTGAAGCAGGAGCATCTGAGCCCGCAAAACATCGATCATGTGCGCAAGCTCAACGACATCGCGCAGCGTCGCGGACAAAGCCTCGCGCAGATGGCGCTGGCCTGGGCGCTGCGCGATCCGCGTGTCACGTCCGTGCTGATCGGCGCTAGCCGCGCGGAGCAGGTGCGCGAAAACGTCGGTGCGTTGAAGAATCTCGCGTTCTCGAAGGAAGAGCTGGCGGAGATCGACCGCTACGCGACGGAAGGTGGCATTAACCTGTGGGAAAAACCGTCGACGGATCAGGCGATCTGATCGCGCTGAGTTTCAGGTCGTAGAGGCTCGCCGTAGAAACAGAAAAGCCGCTTGTGAGGCTAATACCGCTCAGTTAAAAAATTGAACGCTATTACACCCGCAGCGGCTTTTTTATTGACACAATTCAAGCGCACGCACTTCCCACCCAGTGGCCGAAGCGACTGCTTTCAGTCAACAAACCATCGGCGAAGCGACCAGGCCGTCTCCGCCGGACCCCGCTACACCAGCGCCGGCAAGCCTTCGACCAGCACGACCGCGAACACTACGCCGATAAGCGCGCCAAGCACGCGTAGCACGTTGTGCCGAAATTCCGTCTTGCAGGGGAGCGCGCCGACAAACAGAGCGCCGGCCAGCGCCATCGGAATGACCAGAATGAAATCGCCGATCGTGAAATAGGTCGTCATACCCGTCTCCTTATGTAGTACAGGCGAGGACAGTGGCTCGATTTCTGGAGTCATACACTGCCGCGCTCGATTCGAGTATAGGCGACGCTTAGATCAACATAACAACGCTTTGGGGCGCTGCAGCGCGTCTTTGCAGACCGCTGAACCCAATGCTGCAAGGGCGGTGGAGATTGGCGCATCGCAGCAAAAATGCCCTTGAAAATGAAGTATTTGCTTACACAGGCCTTACTTTTAAGTCTGATCGATGCATCGCGGATTGTTCTCCTAACGCAAGGCACGCGGATATCAGCATGGGTTCCGTGCTGCGTCCAACTTCAGTTTCCCCGAAGCCGATCAGCAACGCGCCCTCATACGGCGGTCTGTTCGCGCTGACGCAAGCGCATGGCCGCAACGATACCGATGACGAGTAGCATGCCGACCAGTCCGGCGACACCATTCCAGCCATAACCGGCCCACACTTGCCCGCCGTAAGAGCCGACCACGCTCGAGCCGACGTAGTACGCGAGCAGATACAGCGCCGCCGCCTGCCCCTTGGCTTCTTTCGCGAGGCGCCCGACCCAGCCGCTTGCCACCGAGTGTCCGGCGAAGAAACCGAACGTCACGCACGCGATCCCGGTTGCTATTGCCGCGATCGGATGCAGCATCGTGAGAGCGAGCCCGAGCATCATCAGTAGCAGGCTGGCGGTCAGCACGCGCGCCCGGCCGAAGGTGTCGGCCATGCGGCCCGACCACGGCGAAGCGACCACGCCCGTCAGATAGACGACGAAAATCGCGCCGATCTCCGTCTGATTCAACAGGTAAGGCGGTGCGAGCAGCCGGTAACCGATGTAGTTGTACAGCGTGACGAAGCTGCCCATCAGCACGAAGCCGAGCAGAAACAGCAGAGGCAGACCGGGTCGCGTGAACTGCTTCAGCAGTGCACTGCGGTGATGTGTAAAGCCGAGCCCGCGACGCGGGACGAAATGGCGCGACGGCGGCAGCAACGCGCGAAACGCGAGCATCGAGAGAATGCCGAGCACGCCGATCGTGCCGATTGCCACGCGCCACGAAAACAGATCCGCGACGACGCCGGTAATCACGCGCCCGGCCATCCCGCCGATCGCCGTGCCGCCGACATACAGCCCCATCGCCAGACCCAGTCCGTCGGGGTGCACTTCTTCCGCTAGGTACGCCATCGCGACGGCGGGCACGCCACCGAGCGCGAGTCCTTCGAGCGTGCGCAACACGAGCAGTTGATGCCAGTGCGGCGCGATCGACACGCCGATCGTCAACAGCGCCGACAGCGTGAGCGACGCAGTCATCAGTTTGTGCCGGCTCCAGCCTTCCGAGACGAAGCCGGCCATGAAGATGGCGAGCGCGAGCGCAGCGGTAGTCAGCGAGAGTGACAAGCTGCTCTGTGCCGGCGTCACGTTGAACGCCGTAGAGAACGCGGGCAGCAATGGCTGGACGCAATACAGCAGTGAGAAGGTGGCGTACCCCGCGAACAGCAGCGCAATGCTGGCGCGCCAATAGGCACGCGTGCCGCGTTCGAGATAGGGAATGTCGCCGACGGGAGGCATAGCAGCGGAGGTGAAAGAAGCGGATGACGCAGGAACAGCTGAAGCAGCAGTCCGGTGGGATTCCGGCGATGCGGTCACGAAAAAATCTCCTTGGGGAGCGCAAAGTACTCAAAGGAGTTAAGGATACGCTGAAAAGGCTTGGCGGGTGGCTGCGATGCGCAGCGAGGTGCTGTCACGACGTGCACAGACGGCATGCTCGTCGCGGTTTTCGGATCCATTTGCGGATGACCTTCACGCGCCGAACGCTCACCGCTAACCATGCGCCGCAGCCTCGCTCGCCGGTGTTGCGGGATGCACGATCTGTTCGTCAGTCGGCAGTGAAGACACGTCCCAACCACCGCCCAATGCCTTGATCAATGCGACGCTCGCAGCCATCCGGCGGCGCGCGATCGACACAGCATTCCGTTCGTTGGTAAGCGCGGTGGTTTGCGCGACCACGACATCGAGATACGTGATCGCGCCGTTCTTATAGCGGTTCGACACGACAGACAGCGAACGCTGCGCAGCGGCCACGGCGTCGTCCTGGGCGGCGGCTTCCTGTTCCAGCACGCGCAATGCGGCGAGATTGTCTTCGACCTGGCCGAACGCGGTCAGCACTGTTTGGCGGTACTGCGCGACGCTTTCGTCATAGTGCGCGCGGGCCTGCTCTTTCACCGACGCACGTCCGCCAAAGTCGAGCAGCGTGCCGGCCAGTGCCGGCCCGAGCGACCACAGACGGCTCGGCGCCAGCAGCCATTGGCTGTAGTTGGTCGCTTCGAGCCCACCCGTCACCGACAAAATCAGGCTCGGAAAGAACGCTGCCGTCGCCACGCCAATCTGCGCGTTCATATCGGCAACGTGCCGCTCTGCTGACGCGATATCGGGCCTTCGTTCGAGCAATGCGGATGGCACGCCCGCAGCCGCGACCACCGGTACTGCGGCGAGCGGCGCAACCGGCAGCGAAAATGTCGAAGGTGTCTGGCCGACCAGGATCGCGATCGCGTGTTCGAGTTGCGCGCGCTGCACGCCGAGGTCGAGCGCTTGCGCCTGCGTGGTTTTCAACTGCGTCTGCGCCTGCGCGACATCGGCGTCCGTAGCGATGCCGCCGGCGTAGCGGTGTTGCGTCAGATCGAGCGCTTCCTCGTAGGCCCTGATCGTGTCGTCGAGAAGTTGGCGCTCCTGATCGAGACCGCGGAGTTCGAAGTAGTCGGTTGCCAGTTCGGCCTGCATCG
The DNA here is from genome assembly GCF_052682275.1 of Paraburkholderia sp. D1E. Classification (NCBI taxonomy): domain Bacteria; kingdom Pseudomonadati; phylum Pseudomonadota; class Betaproteobacteria; order Burkholderiales; family Burkholderiaceae; genus Paraburkholderia; species Paraburkholderia sp. D1E. The sequence continues at coordinate 9,076,930 of NZ_JBQYMB010000001.1, read as the reverse complement.
AGAGGAGCGCGGCCTGCACGTCGGCGGCGCTGGCCTGTGCCTCGGCTTTCGCCCCTTCGACGCTACGCGATACGCGCCCCCACAAGTCCGGTTCCCACGATGCGTCGGCTTGCACGAGGTAATCGTTCAGCGTGAGACCGGCGGTCGATTTGTGCAGAACATTCTCCGATGTCCGCGCGCGTGAATAATCGCCATTCGCAGTGACCACAGGAAAAAAGTTCGAGCGATACTGCGCGACTGTCGCGCGGGCGGCGTGAAAGCGTGCCTCGGCGGCCTGCACGTTCTGATTCGCGCTGGCGACCTGCAACTCGAGTGCATCGAGCGACGGGTCTACGTAGACGTTCCACCACGCGCCGCGCGAGAGGGTGTCGGCGGGTTGCGCGGGCTTCCATCCGGTGCCCTCGAGTTCCTTATAGGTCGCGGCGGTGGTGGCCGGTGGCTTGACGTAGTCGGGGCCCACGGTGCAGGCAGTGAGCGTGTACGCCAGCGTTGCGGCAAGCAACGAGGCACGCGTGACCCGCTGCGCGAAACGGCGACGGAATACCGGTGTGTTCACAGTGCGTCCCTCACCGCTTGCAGACTGGTGACGTGCGCAGCAGGCGCGCTAGCCGCGGCTGCGCCGGAAGCGCCTGCCGCACCGTCGCCACCCGCCGCGGCACCCGAAGCGCCCGTTGCTTTGCCCGGCACGATCCGCACCGGCGCACCATCCACGATTGAATCCTGCGGATTCAGAATCACCTGTTCATCGCCTTGCAAACCGGATGCGATTGCCACGCGCGTGCCAAAGTCCGTTCCGAGCGAAACCGGCAGCAGCTTCACTTTGTGCTGGGGATCCACCGTCGCCACTTTTACGCCGTCGGGGCGAAACAACAACGCGTTGCCGGGCAGCGTAAACGATGCGGCGCCCGCGCCCAACGCGAAATGTACCTGCGCGTACGCGCCCGGCAGCAGATCGCCATTGCGATTGTCGACATCGACTTCCACGAGCATGGTTCGTTGTTGTGGATCGACGGCGCCCGCGGTGCGTGCCACGGTCCCTGGGTAATGTTTGGACGGCGTCTCGGTCAGCGTCAGAAACGCCGTCTGCTGCGCGTGAACTTGTTGAGCGTAGGCCTGCGGCACGTTCACATACACGCGCAATCTGTCCGCCTGCGCAACGTGAAACAGTTCCTTCGCCGGGCCGCCGGAACTGCCCGCATCGATCAACGCACCCACGTCGACATTGCGTGCCGTCACGATGCCGTCGAACGGTGCGTAGACCTTCTGGAACGATTGTGTTTTCTCGAGGCGCGCCACGTTGAAGCGTGCGGCATCCAGCGTGCCTTTCTTTGCGAGCATGTCGCCGACCTTCTCGTCGGTTTCCTGCTTCGAGACGGATTTGCTTTTCAGCATCTCGGTCCAGCGGTCGGCCGTGCTTTTCGCGAGCCCATAGTTGGCGTCGGCATTCGCCAGATCGGCGCGGGCGGCGCGCAGTTGATCGTCCACTTCGGGGGTGTCGATTTCCGCGAGCAACTGGCCGTTCTTTACGTGCGCGCCGATGTCCGCGTACCACTTCTTCAGGTAGCCGTTGGTGCGAGCGTAAATCGGTGTGTCGAGAAACGCCTGCACGTTGCCGGGCAGCACGAGGTCAAGTCCCGCCGTCGACTTCTGCGGATGCACGACTTCGACGCTCGTCTGGCTTGCGTGCCCGGCGTCGCGCTCGAGTGCCGCATGCGCGTCATGGCGCGACCAGATGCCTTGCGCCGCGAGCAGAACGACGACCACAACCACCACCACGATGACCCAGCGCGTGCGCGTTCCCTTCGACGGATTGAGTGCAGTGCTGGACCCGTCTGGACGTTTTCCTTCCATCAACCTTCCCCTGTCAGATTGGCTGGGCAGTCGAGGCTGCCTCTTGTGCTTCGTGTTGTTTGTTGTGCGCTGTACATCATGGCTTTTGCACCACATGCTCAGCTGCCCGCTGGCGCCGCGCCGCGAGCCGTCGGTAGATCATCGAAAACACTACCGGCACGAAGATCAGCGTAGCCAGGGTGCCGACAGTCAGCCCGCCGATCACCGCGCGCCCAAGCGGCGCATTCTGCTCGCCGCCTTCGCCGAGGCCGATTGCCATCGGCACCATGCCGATCACCATCGCGAGCGCCGTCATCAGCACTGGACGGAAGCGCGTGAAGCCCGCTTCGATCGCCGCGCGCGTCGCATCGCCGTGTTCGAGCAGTTGTTCGCGTGCAAAGCTGATCACGAGGATCGAGTTCGCGGTGGCGATACCGATACACATGATCGCACCCGTTAGCGCTGGAATCGACAGTGTGGTGTGCGTGAGAAACAGCATCCATACGATGCCCGCCAACGCGCCTGGCAGCGCCGTGATGATAATGAACGGATCGAGCCACGACTGGAAATTCACCACGATCAGCAGATACACCAGCAGGATTGCGAACACGAGACCGGCGAACAGACCCGAGAACGAATCGTTCATTGTCTGCACCTGGCCGCGCACCTCGATGGTCGAGCTTTTGGGGAGATCGGCCTTGGCGTCGTCGATGATCTTGCTGATGTCGTCCGACACGCCGCCAAGATCGCGGCCGTCGGCGGTGCCGAAGATGTCGATGGTGGTTTGCGCGTTGTAGTGTGTGAGCACGGCGTTGCCCGCTTCGCGTTTCATCGTGGCAAGCGAGCCGAGAATATTGCTGCGGCCATTCGCATTGAGCGGAATGTTCGCGAGCGATTGCAGCGAATCGATCGTGTATTGCGGCGCTTCCGTGATCACGTTGTAGCTGACGCCGTTGCGCGGATTGAGCCAGAACGTCGGCGTGGTCTGCTGGCTGCCGGACAGCGTAATCAGCAGATTGCTCGCGATGTCGCGTTGCGAGAATCCTGCCTGTTGTGCGCGCGTGCGGTCCACGTCGATAAAGATGCGCGGCAAATCGGCGGGCTGCTGGATGCGCGCATCGGCAAGACCGGGCACCGTGCGCAGCCGGTTCAGCAACTGCGCGGCGAAGGCGCGATTACCGGCTACGTCGCGCCCGACGATCTGAATGTCGATCGGCGAGGGCATGCCGAAGTTGAGCGTCTGGCTGACGATATCCGCAGGCAGGAAGGCGAATTGCACACCGGGGAATTCATCGGTGAGCGTCCGGCGCAGGGTGCGTACGTAGTCCGCACTCGGATGATGATCGGGATTCAGCGTGATGAGTATGTCTGAATCCGAGGTGCCGATCGTGCCGGTGTTGCTATACGAGAGGTTGATACCGGAGACCGGCAGGCCGATATTGTCGATGAGCGAGTGCAACTCTGTGGCCGGTATCAACTGACGAATCCGCGTGTCGACGCGATCGGTCACCACTGCGGTTTCCTCGACCCGCATGCCGGTTTTGGCGCGCAGATGCAACGCGATGGTGCCTGCATCGACTTGCGGGAAAAAGTCGCGGCCGAGAAACGGCATCAACAGCATCGACGCGCCACAGCAAACGAGAAACAGCGTCACGAACAGGCCCGGCCGCGCAACCCGCGCTTCGAGAAACACACGATAGTGCTCGCGAAAACGCGAGAAGCCACGCTCGAAGGAATAGTGCACGCGCATGAACGGATTACGCGTTTGCCCGGCTGCGTGATGCAGGTCCGCCGGTTTATGGTGATGGCGCAGCAGATACTTCGCGAGCGTGGGCACGAGCGTACGCGAGAAGAAATATGAGGCCAGCATCGCGAACACCACCGCTTCGGCGAGTGGAATGAAGAGATAGTGCGCGACGCCTGTCAGCAGAAACATCGGCACGAACACGATGCAAATGGATAGCGTCGAGACCAGCGTCGGGATCGCGATCTGATGTGCGCCGTCGAGAATCGCCTGTTCGAGCGTCTTGCCTTGCTCGAGTTGATGACTGATGTTTTCGATCGCCACGGTCGCGTCGTCGACCAGAATACCGACCGCGAGCGCGAGGCCACCGAGCGTCATGATGTTGATGGTTTCACCGAGCATCGACAGGGCAATGATCGAGGTGAGCATCGACAGCGGAATGGACACGGCGATGATCAACGTGGCGCGCCAGTTGCCGAGGAACAGCAGAATCATCAGCCCGGTGAGGCATGCGGCAATCAGCGCTTCACGCAGCACACCTTGCACGGAAGCGCGCACGAACAGCGACTGATCGGCGACCGGATCGATATTCAGCGAAGCGGGCACGAGATTGCGCAACGTGGGCATCATCTTCTTGATACGGTCCACGATTTCGAGCGTGGACGTGTTGCCACTTTTGTTGATAGTCAGCAAGGCGGCGCGCTGTCCGTTCACGCGAACGATATTGGTTTGCGGCTGGAAACCGTCGCGCACATGGGCGACGTCGCGGATATAAACCGTGCCGTTGGCGGTGGACTTGATCGGAATGTTATTGAGGCCGGCGAGCGAATCCGGACTGCCGTTCATCTCCACCGAATATTCGGTCGAACCGATTTTAGCGGTGCCCGAGGGCAAGATCAGATTCTGCGCGGTGACCGCGTTGACCACGTCCATCGGCGACAGGTTGCGCTCCTGCAGCTTGCGCGAATCGATATCGACCATGATTTGCCGCTGCTTGCCGCCATACGGCAAAGGCGCGGAGGCGCCCGGCACGGTGGCCAGTTGCGTCTTCAGGAAGTTGTTGCCGAAGTCGAACAGCTCCTGCTCGGTGAGCGAAGCGGACGACAGCGCGAGGCGCAGGATCGGCACCGTCGACGCGTTGTAGCGCAGGATATTCGGCGGCGTGATGCCAGGCGGCAGCGAGCGCAATTGCGTCTGTGACAGCGCGGTGACTTCGGCGAGCGCTTCATCAATGTTCGCGTGCGGCTGAAAAAAGATCTTCACGACGGCGATCCCGTTCAGCGAAGTCGACTCCGTGTGCTCGATATCATTGACCGCGGTTGACAGCCCCCGCTCGTAGTTGAGCACGATGCGCTTTTCCATTTCATCGGCGGGCAGGCCGTTGTACGACCAGATCACCGACAGCACCGGAATGTCGATATTGGGGAAAATGTCGGTCGGCGTGCGCAGGATCGTCAACGGACCGACGATCAGCAAAAGCAGGGCCAGCACGATGAAGGTATAGGGGCGCCGCAGCGCCAGGCGAACGATCCACATGGTTAGTGAGGTTGATGAAAGCCGGGGCCGCCGGCGCGGCACGCACAGCGGTTATGACGCGTGCCGCGCCGGCGGACGGCGGGCACAATAGGCGGATTGAGCGGGTTGTTCTGGCGGTGCATGATTTTGATATATCGCCCCAGCTGGGTTTATGATGGTCTCGTTACGACGCTGTACGCCCAGATCATCGGTCCGGCGCGCTGTAATGGGAATAGGGCGAAACGACGGGTAAACAGCCTTGAGTTCGCGCTTTCCATGGCCCCGCAAAACGGGAACAATGACTCGAACCTCTCACGCGTCTTACGCGCAGCAGATTGGGTGCGTACGCAACGTTATCGGCGAAGCGGCGCTTTTATCATCACCTTGACCGGCGCGGAAACCATAAAGCCGGCTATGGGAGAAACGGGGAAACATCATGCAAATCGGTTCCATTGTCCGATCGGTGCATATCGCGGTGCCGCAGGGCGCACGCGGGATCGTCATGCGCATTCTCGGCGACATGGCTATGGTGGCCTGGTATGCCGGCGAGCCCGGCACGTCGGAACATCTGAATACTGAACCCTTTTTCCTTGAAGATCTGATCGATACGGGCGAGCAGGTGCGCCCGTCGAGCGCGCAGGTGCATTGACGCTGGTTTGAGTCCGTTTCATGGCGGTTGCAGGTGGCAGTAAGCCGCAAGGTGAGCCGGCGCCCTCGTCTTTGACGGCGGCGCGGCGCACAATGCGGGCATGAACGACGACAATCTCGACCCACAGGACGGCGCCGATAGCGCCGTACCTTTCGCCCGGCTCAAGCCGGAAATCGTGCTCGACGCGCTCGACAGCGTGCTCAGCAGTGTCGGTGTGTACACCGACGGTCGCATGCTGCCGCTCAACAGCTACGAGAACCGCGTGTACCAGGTGGGCGTGGAAGACGGCCCGCCCGTGGTCGCCAAGTTCTACCGTCCCGAGCGCTGGAGCGACGCCGCCATTCTCGAAGAACACGCCTTTGTCGCCGACCTCGCCGCGCGCGAGATTCCGGCGGTACCCGCACGTGTTTTCGAAGGCCGCACGCTGCATACCTTCGACGGTTTCCGTTTCTCGATCTTTGAGCGCCGAGGCGGCCGCGCACCCGATCTGGACCGGCGCGATACGCTTGAATGGCTGGGGCGTTTTATCGGCCGCATCCATGCGGTTGGGCAAACGCAAAACTACACTGAGCGTCCCACGCTCGACATCAACACGTTTGGCTACGAGCCGCGCGATTTCCTGCTGTCGCAACGCTTCTTGCCTGACGACGTGCGTACCGCGTGGGAAACCGTTGTGAATCTCGCGCTCGAAGGTGTTGAACGCGCGTTCGAGCGCGCCGGCGAAATTCGCATGCTGCGAATGCACGGCGATTGTCATCCGAGCAATGTGTTGTGGACCGACGCCGGCCCGCATTTCGTCGACTTCGACGATAGCCGCATGGGTCCGGCGGTGCAGGACTTATGGCTGCTGCTGCCGGGCGACCGCGCTGAGGCTTCGCGTGCGCTGGCGGATCTGCTCGCCGGCTACGAAGACTTTTGCGACTTCGAGCCGCGCGAACTGTACCTCGTCGAAGCGTTGCGCACGCTGCGGCTGATTCACTACCAGGCGTGGCTCGCGCGCCGCTGGGACGACCCGGCGTTTCCAGCGGCTTTCCCGTGGTTCAACACGCAGCGCTATTGGGAAGACCGCATCCTCGAATTGCGCGAGCAGCTCGGCGCCATGCAGGAAGGACCGCTCTGGCCGGTTTGAGCGGTAGCTGCTCCGATGGAGCAGGAGATGATGCGGTGGCGGACATGCGGCGGCAAGTCATTGCCGCAGACCGCGGACGGGGCAGTCCTGGCGCATTGCGTCGGTGCGCGCGGGGTGGCGCACCCGTTGCCCCAGGCGTCCTTGACGTCCTACGGTGCCTGCGATGCCACGCTCGACGATTCCACCAGTGTCGATTTGACGATTACTTCGGCGCGCACGTCGCGCCCGATCGTTTCGATCGCGGGACGCATCTGCGCGAAATCGTCGGGCGTGCAGACTTCGCTGTCGAAGTGGGTTGCGCCGTCGCGCGTCATCGTCACGACGTTGCTGAGCGGATCAAACGTGTACTGCGACTGAAAATCGACGAAGCGGTCCTGGGTTCGTTTCGCTTCCGGCATGTCGAGCACGCGGAAATTCGCGGGCAACTCAATGCGCGCCCGTTCATGCAACGTCAGGTTATGGCAGACGAATGGTTGCGTGCGCTGCCGTTCGCCGAGCCAATAGCGGATGTCCGCCGCGAAGCCGCCGGCCAGACTCGTCAGCGCCGGAATCGATGCTGCTGAGCCCGGCACCACGAGACTTTCGAGTGTGCCCTTCATCGTGATCGTCAGCGGACCGTCGGCAACGGTGAGGTCGCTGGTGGTCAGCGTAGCGGTGCCGCGCAGGTTGGCGCTGCGCAATTCCGCCTGGATCGAGTCCTCGCGTTGTGCGGGCGTCTGCGTGCGCAACATCGCGCGCGCCTGTTCGGCCGAGGCGCCCGACGCTTCCAGCCGATAGGTGAAGCTCGCCGAGCCATCCGGCTCGACCTTGATCGACAGGTCGGTGCTGCGCGTCATCAACTCGGTGGCCGGCGTTTGCGCGACCACGCCCTGATTGACGAGCACCGTGGGCCGGTTCATATCGGACGACGGCAGAAAGCCGAATTCGACATTCGATGCCGTCGAGTCAGCGTATTGCTGCAAATCCGGCAGCCACGTGATGGCGTGATTGATGACGCCGTAGCCCGGCACGCTGGGCAGCGTATAGATCGAGCCGCTGCTGATCAGGACTGGCTCGTTGCGGACACCGACCGCGTCGAGTAGCGCACCATATAGCGCCACGTGATCCTTGCAGTCGCCGTAGCGGTTCGCGAGGATCTCGCTTGCGCTGTGCGGTACCACCGAGCCGCGCCCGACATAGATCGCCACATAGCGGACGTTGCGGCGCACCCAGTCGTACAGCGTCTTGGCTTTGTCACGCGGCGTCCGGTCATGTGCCGTGAGGTTTTGCGCGAGACGTGTGACGGCGGCGTCGTGCGCGTTCGGGTCGGCGGCGGATGCCTTGTAGCTGGCGGCGAAAGCGGCGTAGTCCGGAAAGGTCGAGACCATCAACCGGTCGCCATATGACACGTAGGCAATCGAGCCGCGCTCCAGCCGGCTGAAATGCGCCTTGTCGTAACGATATTCGTAGCGTGTGCGGCCGTTGTGCGTCACCGGTTGCAGCGTCGTGAACCCGCGCGCATCGGCATAGAGCGGTTTGTCGGCGGGCAGGTCGTAGATGAGGTGGAAGTTGTGAGTCGGTGCGAGATCGGGCGGCGTGAAGTCACTGAACTCACCCGGCACGATTGGTTGCTTTTGCGTCTTGCGATAGGTGAGGTGCACGCGCGCGCCAGGTTCGACGGCGGGGAACACGATCACCTTTTCCTGGATGTCCTGAAACATCGGTGCGTCGAACGAGCGGGCTTCCTGAACGTCGCGGATCTGCTCGGGCTGTACGTCGTGACGGACGCCGTCGGCGGTGGTCGTATACGCCTCGATGATCTGCACGTCCGCCATATTGCGGTTGAACCAGACATATTGCTGCGCCACCCGTGCGACGCCTGCTTCGTTGTTCACCCGCAGCGTCATTGAATCGAGCTTGGAGAAGGAGCCGTCGGCGTTGACGGTGAAGGTCTGGGTTTCGCCTTCGTTGGTATAGGGATCGTCCAGTTTGGCCGCGATGCTCGCGTCCGCTGCGTGGATGCCGGCAAGCCAGCCGAGAGAGGCAAGACAGACCAAAGAGGCGAGGCGCATGGCAGGCAGGTATCCGAACGGCAACGTTGACGGGATCGCCAGCTAGAGTCGGTTTGCGCCGCCTGGATGTCAAGCAGATGTCACGCATTGCGATTGAGCAAATGCCCTAATTGTGTAATGATAGCCATTCTCAATTGAAAGGCATCGCCAGCTTTCTGTCACATTTCTCCTCCTCTGTGACTGCCAGCCAGCCTCTCAGCCGGACGGCCTGGACCGCAAGCCGGGTTTGTCCGGCCCTTCCTTTCGAACTTTCCTTTACTGCCGGTATGAGCGAGTGCCACGTCATCGCCCGTCGGCGAGGGTTTAACTTGCTGCGCCTGGAGCCTGGATGTGAACGCGCCTGATTCGATCGATATGAAACCTGCTGCAGGTGGTGGAACGCAATACGCCGCTCATACGGCGGAGCGTGGTCATCATCTGATGGATGGCGCCGAACAGGCGGCGCGGCGTCGGCGTTCACGGCGGGCGAATTTCATCAAGTGGTTGCGCAAGGTGCACGGATGGGTTGGCCTGTGGGGCGCGGTGCTTGGGCTGATGTTTGGCGCGACGGGTTTTTTGCTGAACCATCGGGGCGGACCGTTAAAGGTCTCGTCGGGTGAGCCGCAGGTCGAGCAGATGCAGATTTCCGTGCCGCAAGGGAAGTTGAAGTCGCCGATGGATATGGCGAAATGGATCAAGGACGAGTTAAAGATCGACGGCAAGCCGGGGCGGGTGAAGCGCGAGCCGGCGCATCCGGTGGCGTGGGGCGATCGCAGCACGATGCAGCCGGAATTCTGGCAAGTCGGGATTTTTGGGCCGACTCAGAATGTGCAGGCCGAGTACTGGGTTGGGAATGGGTTTGTTGCGGTGAAACGCACGCAGAATTCGTTTCTCACGACGATGAATAATTTGCATCGTGGTGTGGGGTTGAGTGTTGGGTGGGTTTTGTTGATTGATACGATTGCTGGCGGAATGATTTTGTTGTCGTTGACGGGTGTCCTGCTGTGGACTGAGTTGAATAAGCGGCGTGTTGTGGGTGTGGTGCTGGTTGGCGGCTCGGTGGTTGCCGCCGTGGTTTGTGGGTTAATGTGATTTGGGTTTTTTTTGCCTTTTCGGCGCGTATGTATGCCTGCGGCGCTTGGTGTTTGGTTGCCTGTGGCGGTGGGATTTTCTTGATTTGTTTGCCTTCGCGGCGCTTATTGTCTGATTGCCTACGGCGTTGGCCTTTCCTTGAATTGTTCTTGGTCTATTAGCGTTCGCCCCTGTGCGGGGCAGGCACCTACTTTTCTTTGCCTGCTGCCGGTGTGTGTCAAGGTAGTTGTCGCATGAACCGTTACGCTGCGTGCTTATACATTTTGGCCGACGCGTGAGTTCGCTCCGGGTTCAGATAGACCGAGTCTGCCAGGTGCCAGTTGCGGATGGCACCTGACCAGCGTGCGGGGTTCTGCCTGCGCGCGTCTTCGTACAGCGCACACCGGCGGGCCAGCAGATCGTTGGCTTCGCCGCGATGCCGTTGCCCCGGACTGACATACTTCAGGCCGCTGTGACAGTGCTCTTCGTTGTACCACTGGACGAAGCGCTGCACCCATGCGCGGGCCGCCTCCAGCGTGTCGAACGGCTGCTCAGGCCATAACGGGCAGTACTTGGCCGTACGGAACAGTGACTCGGCAAAGGCGTTGTCGTTGCTCACACGCGGCCGGCTGAACGAAGGCTGCACGCCCAGATCGATCATGGCCGCGCGCATCGTGGCGCCTTTCATTGCACTGCCGTTATCCGAGTGCAGCACCAGCGGACGCCCGGCGATACCTTCACGCAAACATCCCTTGTTCAGCAACTCGCTCGCGTGCTCAGCCGACTCCTGCTCCCACACCTCGTTCATCACCAGTTTGCGGCTGTAGATGTCCTTCATCATGTACCAGTAAAAGTACCGGCCCCTGACCGTGCCCGGCATCCACGTGATATCCCAGCACCACACCTGGTTCGGACCATCGGCACAATGCGTCGTAAGCGTGCGTCGTTGCGGCGCCCGGGCCCGACCTCGGCGCTGGCCCTGTCCTGCTGCTTTCAGGATCCGGTAGAACGTCGATTCGCAAGCCAGATAAATCCCTTCATCCGCCAGCTTCGGCACGATCTGGTGCGGCGTCAGACTCGCGTAGCCCGGACGGTTGGCCGCATCAAGCACGGCCTGACGTTCTGCCTCACTCAGCCTGTTGGGCGGCGCTGCACGCTTCACCTGAGCGCGCCCGTCCTGCGGCGACAGGCGCCAGCGCTGGACGCTGCGCACGCTGAGTCCCAACTGCTCGCATGCACGCGCACGGCGTGCCCCCTGCTGTACGGCTTCATCGATCAGCTGCATGGCTTCCTCACGATCCGGGCGGCTGATCAGTCGTCCTCTTCCTTGCCCCAGATCGCTTCGGCTTTTTTTCGCAGGTTCAGCAATGCCGCCGCCTCCGCACGGGCCGCGTCAGCGCGTTTGAGCTGGCGCTCCAGTTCACGGATGCGCTTTTGCGCAGCCTTCGCCTCGTTGCGCCGGGCCGCCGTGGGCTTCGTTTCAGGCACCGCGTTGGCCTGCTCGCACGCCTCGCGCCACTGCCGGATCTGCTCCGGATAAATGCCTTTACTGCGGCAGTATTGTGAGGTCTCGATCTCGTTGAGCGACGCCGTCTCCAGCACCGCCCTGAACTTCCCGGCGCTTGACCACTGATCGCCCGTTTTGCCATTGCCCGGCATGAATTTCCCTGTATCTCTTGCATGCTGCCGCCAGGTCCGCAGCGTCACCGTGGTGATGCCCGTCGCCCCCGCCAGCTCGATGACCGCACGATTGAACGGCGGCATCATCTGCTGGATTACCCACTCCCGGGTTTCCGCTGAATAGCGTTTCATCTTCCATTCGCTGTCCGCCCCCCATCTTTACATCAATCGGTTCGGGTGAGGCGACAACTAGCCTGACATGGAGGGCTGCAAAGAAAAGAAAGCAGCTCACACCGCTAATTCTTAAGCGGGTCCCCCGGTCTGGAAGGGGCAGTGGTACATCTGGAATCTGTGTTCCCGCACATTCGGCGTGAGTGACAAGGCCGTCATGCTTCCGGCGGCGCTGCGCGCGCCGACGCGTACTTCCTGGAACTATCTGATCGTTTTTGCGCGCGCCTCATTCGACGCCGCAGCTTGCCGTTGCATCCCGGCATTCCTGTAATGCGGTAGCGCATTCACACCTGCATGCGCTACCGCGACTTGTCGGCCGCGCGGGGCACCGACCGGCATTTCCGAACGAGATATATTTTTCGCACCTCGCAGAGGCAAAGCCGATGGGCTGCGCCACGCCCAAACGAAGCCTCTGGTTTTCCAGGCAACTCCGTCCGCGCCGAGGCGAAGCCGATGGCTCCCACCGCGCCTCAACGAAGCCCCAGGTTTCCCTGGCGACCCCATCCGCGACGCACGCAGTGCGGAGTGGGAGCTGATGAGTGCGTTGTCACTACGGTTGAAGGTGCGAGGGCACGGATTCCAGTTGTACCACTGCCCCTTCCAGACCAGGGAACCCGCTTAAGAATTAGCGGTGTGAGCCACTTTCTTTTGCCTGGCCCGCACAGGGGCGACACTAATAAACCAATAAGAATTCAAGGAAAGGCCAACGCCGCAGGCAACCAGACCAGGCAAAGACCAACGCCACAGGCAACCAAACACCAAGCGCCGCGCAGGCAACCCCCCCGAAGGGCACACAACCCAATAGCGCGACCAAGCAATTTGTGCTTTACTTTTCGGCAGACCCATAAAAATCCGCAAAACCGCAGCACCCTCATCGGACCCCACGAATAGGCAGCTGAAGGCAGGAAAAAACAAAGGTCCGGTCTCACCCCATAAGGAGACAACTTCATGGCGATCAGCATCAGTCTGACGGTGAACGGCGCGCCCATCAGCGCCTCAATCGACCCTGGCACCCTGCTTGTCCAGTTCCTTCGCGATCAACTTCGCCTAACGGGAACGCACATCGGCTGCGATACCGCTCAGTGCGGCGCGTGCACGGTCCATCTGAACGGCCGCGCAATCAAATCCTGCAACATTCTCGCGGTCCAGGCCGAAGGCGCGCACATCACCACCATCGAAGGGCTTGCCAAAGACGGCGCCCTGCATCCTATGCAAGCGGCCTTCAAACACTGCCACGGTCTGCAGTGCGGTTTCTGTACACCCGGTATGGTGATGAGCGCGATTTCGCTCGTCGAGCGCCAGCCCAATCTCACCGGTGACGACGTGCGCGCCCAGCTCGACGGCAATCTGTGCCGCTGTACGGGATATCACAACATCGTCAAAGCAGTGCTAGAAGGCGCCGAAGGCATGAAGTCTTCCGGCACGGCCCAGGCCAACGCCAACGCGCCGGCCACCGCCCAAGCCACCGCCTGAGGAGACGACGATGAACGCACCCGACACCCACCTTATCGGCGCCTCCGTCGAACGTAAGGAAGACTATCGGTTCCTCACCGGCAACGGTCAGTACACCGACGACATCGTCCTGCCGCAGCAAACCTACGCGGTATTCCTGCGCTCACCGCACGCACACGCAAAAATCAACAGCATCGACACCACCGCCGCCAAACAATCGCCCGGCGTCGTCGCGATCTTCACCGGTGCGGACATGGCCGCTGACAACGTCGGCGGACTGCCGTGCGGCTGGCTGATCCACAGCACCGACGGCAAGCCGATGAACGAGCCGCCGCATCCAATCATCGCGCACACGAAGGTGCGCCACGTCGGCGATCAGGTCGCGCTCGTCATCGCCGACTCGATCAAGGCCGCGAAAGACGCCGCCGAACTGATCGAAGTCGATTACGACGTACTACCGGCCGTGGTCGACACCGCGCACGCGGCCGATCCGGGGCAAGCCTCGGTTCACGACGAAGTGCCGGACAACGTCTGCTACAACTGGGGCCACGGCGACAAAGCCGCGACCGACGCCGCCTTCGCCAAAGCCGCGCACGTCACCACGCTCGACATCGTCAACAACCGCCTGATCCCGAACGCGATCGAACCGCGCGCGGTCAACGCAAGCTACTCAGTGCAGGACGACAGCTATACGGTCTACGTCGCGAATCAGAATCCGCACGTGGAACGCCTGTTGATGGCAGCCTTCGTGCTGTCGCTGCCGGAATCGAAGTTGCGCGTGATCGCGCCGGACGTCGGCGGCGGCTTCGGGTCGAAGATTTTCCTGTATGCCGAAGATGTCGCGCTGACGTGGGCATCGAAGAAGATTCGCCGTCCGATCAAATGGACCGCCGAGCGCTCGGAAGCCTTCGTGTCAGACGCGCACGGCCGCGATCACGTGACCAAGGCCGAACTGGCGATGGACGCCGACGGCAAGTTCCTCGCGATGCGCATTCATACGATCGCCAACATGGGCGCGTATCTGTCGACCTTCGCCTCGAGCGTGCCAACCATCCTGTACGCGACGCTGCTCGCCGGCCAGTACGCAACGCCCGCCATTTACGCGGAGGTGAAAGCGGTCTTCACCAACACCGTCCCGGTCGATGCCTACCGCGGCGCAGGCCGTCCGGAAGCGACGTACGTGGTCGAGCGTCTGGTCGAAACCGCCGCGCGCGAGATGAAACTCGATCCAGCGGAAATCCGGCGGCGCAACTTCATCCGCACGTTTCCGTATGCCACGCCGGTCGGTCTCACCTACGATACCGGCGACTACGAAGCCACGCTCAGCCGTGCGCTCGAACTCGCTGACGTGAAAGGCTTCGCCGCGCGCAAGCAGGAATCCGAAAAGAACGGCAAGCTGCGCGGCCTCGGCTACTCGTGCTACATCGAAGCCTGCGGTTTGGCGCCGTCGAACATCGCCGGCGCATTGGGCGCACGCGCCGGGCTCTTCGAAGTCGGCCAGATTCGCGTGCATCCGACAGGTTCGGTCACCGTGTTCACCGGCTCCCACAGTCACGGCCAGGGGCATGAGACAACCTTTGCGCAAGTGGTCGCGGACCGGCTCGGCATTGCGCTGGAAAGCGTGGAGATCGTTCACGGCGACACCGGTCGCATTCCGTTCGGCATGGGCACATACGGCTCGCGCTCGATCGCGGTCGGCGGCTCGGCGATCATGAAGGCGCTCGACAAGATTGAAACCAAGGCAAAGAAAATCGCCGCACATCTGCTGGAAGCCGCGGCCGAAGACATCGAGTTCAAGGACGGCGTGTTTCGCGTCGCGGGCACCGATCGCACCAAAGCATTCGCCGACATATCGCTCGCCGCCTACGTGCCGCACAACTATCCGCTCGACGTGCTCGAACCGGGCCTCGAAGAAAGCGCGTTCTACGATCCGACCAACTTCACGTATCCGGCGGGCTCGTACATCTGCGAAATCGAGGTCGATCCGGAAACGGGCGTCTGCCGCATCCAGCAGTTCACCGCGGTCGACGATTTCGGCAACGTGATCAATCCAATGATTGTCGAAGGCCAGGTGCATGGCGGGCTCGCACAGGGCATCGGGCAGGCGATGCTGGAGCGCTGCGTGTACGACAACGAAAGCGGCCAGTTGCTGTCCGGTTCCTATATGGACTATGCGATGCCGCATGCGTCCGATCTGCCGAACTTCACCGTCGAAACCGCGAAGGGCACGCCGTGCACGCATAATCCGCTCGGCGTGAAAGGCTGTGGCGAGGCGGGCGCGATCGGTTCGCCACCGGCAGTCATCAATGCAATCCTCGACGCGCTCGCGCCGCTCGGCGTGACCGACCTGCAGATGCCGGCGACACCGCATCGCGTATGGTCTGCAATCCATGCTGCCACGCAACCCCACTAAGATCCTGAGCGGAGCATTCGACATGTATTCATTCGAGTATCAACGCGCGACGGATCCGAAAGCGGCCGCCGCAGCCATCGCCGCCGACAGTGACGCAAAGTTCATTGCCGGCGGACAAAGCCTATTGCCCACCATGCGTCTGCGGCTCGCGCAGCCGTCGCAACTGATCGACGTGACGCGGATTCCTGCGCTTAAATCGATCACCGTCGACGCCGGCAAGGTGACGATTGGCGCAGCCGTATGCCATGTGGACGTCGCGGATCATGCGGAGCTGCGACGGGTGCTGCCGGCGCTCGCGGATCTGGCCGGGCACATCGGCGATCGCCAGGTGCGCGCACTCGGCACCATCGGCGGTTCGCTCGCGAACAACGATCCGGCCGCCTGCTATCCGGCTGCTGCGATGGCTCTCGACGCGACCATCGTCACCGATCGGCGACGGATTTCGTCGAGCGATTTCTTCGTCGGCATGTATGAGACCGCGCTGTCGCCCGACGAGCTGATCGTGGCCGTCGAGTTTCCAGTGCCCGAACGCGCGGCCTACGAGAAATTCCGCAACCCGGCTTCGCATTTTGCGCTGGTCGGCGTGTTCGTCGCGAAGTTCGCGAGCGGCGTGCGTGTTGCGGTGACAGGAGCGGCATCTGCCGTATTTCGCGTGCCGGAACTGGAAAGCGCGCTGACGGCGAATTTCACGCCCGAGGCCGCGCGAGCGGTAACCGTCTCCGACGCCGACCTGAACACCGACATGCACGCGAGCGCCGAATATCGCGCACATCTGATCCCGGTGCTAGCCGGGCGAGCGGTGACGAAGGCAAACGGTTAGCGATCCTAGCAGTTTGCGGCTGACGTGCCTCGGCGGAGCGCGTCAGCCGTATTCGATCACGCACACGGTGTGGCGCGACGTTCGCTCTCATCAGCTCCGTTCCGCCGACGGTATGAGTGACACGGCCGAGCGCGCCGTTTTCCTCTTCACCATGCAGAGTCAGGAACACCATGCAGCCTGCTTCAATCGACGACACACTCGCGCAGCTCGCCACCCAAAGCTACTTCGCCAGCCGCGAACTCGCGACCGCGTTGTATCTCGCACTGCGCATGGAGCGGCCGTTGTTCGTCGAGGGCGAGCCGGGCGTCGGCAAGACCGAACTCGCCAAAGCCGCGGCGGGCATGCTCGGCACCTCGATGCTGCGGCTGCAATGCTACGAAGGACTCGACACCGCCAGCGCGCTCTACGAATGGGACTACCCGCGCCAGATCATGGCGCTGCGTCTGGCCGAGGCCGCCGGCGAGCGGCCCGGCAACGACACGCTGTATCGCAGCGAATTCCTGCTGAAGCGTCCGCTACTGCAAGCGCTGATGCCCGACGAAAATCATCCGGGTGTGCGGCGCGTGCTGTTGATCGACGAAATCGATCGCGCCGACGAACCGTTCGAAGCTTTCCTGCTGGAGCTGCTTTCGGACTTCCAGGTTTCGATTCCCGAGTACGGCACGGTGCGCGCGGCGCAGCCGCCGCTCGTCGTGATGACGTCGAACCGGACGCGCGAAGTACACGACGCATTGAAACGCCGTTGCCTGTATCAATGGATCGGCTATCCCGACCGCGATCGTGAACTGGAGATCGTCGCCGCGCGGGCGCCGCAGACGTCGGCGGAATTGCAACGGCGCGCGGTTGATTTCGTGCATCGGCTGCGTGGCATGGATCTGTTCAAGGCGCCCGGCATCGCCGAAACGATCGACTGGTGCCGCGCTTTGGAAGCGCTGTCGGTGACGGAACTCGATCCGCAATCGGTGCACAACACGCTGGGTGTGCTGCTCAAGTATCAGGACGATCTCGCGCGCGTCGATGCCGTGCAGATCGCGCAATGTCTTGCGACACCGGGATAGCGGCGATGACAGCCTCCGTCGACACGTCGGCCGCGCCGATCATTACGCCCACATTGGCTCGCAACGTCGTGCACTTTGTGCGCGTGCTGCGCGGCGCCGGCTTGCCGATGTCACCGGCGCAAGCCGTCGACGCGCTCGCCGCGCTGCACTGGATCGATCTCGGCCGGCGTAACGATGTACGCGCGGCGCTCGCTACGCTATTGGTCTCCGCGCCGGACGAACGCGAGCTCTTCAACGCCGCCTTCGATCTGTTCTGGCGCGACCCGGATTGGGAAGGCAAGCTGCGCGCGCTACTGCTGCCGAAGGTCCGCGATGGACTGCCGCCACCCAAACGCAACAACCGTCTCGCCGACGCGCTTGCCGTGCGGACGCCCCCCACGCCGCACAACAAAGCGGCTCAGGAAACCGACCAGCACGAACTGCATGCGCACGTCACCTTCAGCGCGGAAGAGCGGCTGCGTCATCGCGATTTCGAAACGCTTTCCGCTGATGAATGGCGCACGTTGCGGCATCTGATCCGCGGCCAGCGTTTGCCGCTCGCCACGGAACCGACGCGCCGCCTGAAGGCTGCCTCACATGGCACGCATGCAGACTTGCGCGCGAGCGCGCGGCAAGCGGTGCGGGCGGGCGGCGACTGGACGGTGTGGAAATTTCGCGCGGCGGTGGAGCGCAAACCGCCGCTGGTATTGCTGCTCGACATATCAGGCTCGATGAGCAGTTATTCACGCGCGGTGCTGTACTTCTGCCACGCGCTTCTGCAATCGCGTGAGCGACTGCAGGTATTCCTGTTCGGCACACGCCTGACCAACGCGACGCGTGCGCTGCGCGAGCGCGATCCCGACGTGGCGATCGCGGCGCTCACCGATCAGGTGGTTGACTGGTCAGGCGGCACACGGATCGGCGCAGCGCTTGCCGAATTCAACCGACGCTGGGCACGCCGCGTGCTGACCGGCAGGGCCACAGTGTTGCTCGTCACCGACGGCCTCGATCACGAAGCGATCGACGTACTCGACACTGAGATGGCTCGCCTGCGCCGCTTCGCACACCGTATCGTGTGGCTCAATCCGTTGCTGCGCTTCAGCGGTTTTTCACCGAAAGCGCGCGGCGTGCAGGCGATCCTGCCGTATGTCGACGCGCATCGCCCGGTTCATAATCTGGACAGTCTGACAGCGTTCGGCCGCGATCTCGCGCAACTCACGCGCGCGCCTTGTCGCACCGTATCCGCCACGACAACCGCAGGAGGAACGCCATGGAACTGAGTGAAACCCATACGCTGCCGGTTTCGCAGCAGCGTGCGTGGGATGCGCTGAACGATACTGAAATCCTGCGCGCGTGCATTCCCGGCTGCGAGAGCATCGACCCGGATGGCGAAAACGCGTACGCAGTGGTGCTGAGCGCATCGGTCGGTCCGGTGAAGGCACGCTTCAAAGGGCGTATGCTGCTGACCGACATCGAGGCGCCGAACACGTACACCATCGTTTTCGAAGGCCAGGGCGGCGCGGCAGGCTTCGGCAAGGGCAATACACACGTCACGCTCGAACCCGAAGGCGACGCCGCGACGAAGCTCACATACACGGCAACTGCACAGGTCGGCGGCAAGCTCGCGCAGATCGGTTCGCGGCTGGTGGACGGCGCAGCGCGTAAAATCGCGGGCGAATTTTTCAAGCGCTTCGGCGCGCAGGTCGGCGGCGCCACTGACGGCGCAACGGCCCCGGATAACGGGGGCACTGCAGCCGCCGGAACGGCGGCGCAAAATACAGAATCGAATGATGCCGCGGACACGGAGTCTGGCGGTGACGGAACGAAAAGGAAGAAATCATGGACAGCGTGGATCTCGAAGTCCTGAAGTCCAGCGCACGTTGGCTGGAAGAGGGACATCGCGCGCTACTGGTGACGGTGGTGAAGACGTGGGGCTCGTCGCCGCGTCCCGAGGGCGCAATGCTCGCGGTGCGTGACGATGGACTCGTGGTGGGCTCGGTATCGGGTGGCTGCATCGAGGACGATCTGATTGACCGGGTGCGGCAAAAGGGTATCGAACAGACACGCCCGGAGGCGGTGAAGTACGGCATCACGGCGGAAGAAGCGCATCGCTTCGGCCTGCCGTGCGGCGGCACGATTCAGTTGGTGCTGGAGCCTTTGACGCCGCAAAGCGGCATTGCCGATCTGTGCAATGCGGTGGAGGATGGCCGTCTGGTGGCACGCGAGCTTGACATGGTGACGGGCACGGTACGGCTCGATGCGGCGCTGGCAACGGACGGCGTGCATTTCGACGGTGAGCGTCTGCTGACGATTCACGGCCCGCGTTACCGGATGCTGGTGATCGGCGCGGGGCAGTTGTCGCGCTATCTGTGCAACATCGCCGTCGGGCTCGATTATCAGGTCACCGTGTGCGATCCGCGCGAGGAGTACACCGAAGAGTGGAACATTCCCGGCACGAAGATCGTGCGGACGATGCCGGACGATACGGTGATCGAAATGAAGCTCGACGAACGGTGCGCGGTGATTGCGCTAACGCACGATCCGAAGCTCGACGATCTCGCGCTGATGGAGGCGTTAAAGACGCCGGCGTTTTATGTTGGCGCTTTGGGCTCCAGAAGGAATAATCAGGCCCGGCGTGAGCGCTTGAAGGAGTTCGATCTGAACGATACCGAGTTGGCCCGGCTGCATGGGCCGGTTGGAATTTATATTGGCAGCCGGACGCCGCCGGAGATCGCTGTTTCCATTCTTGCCGAGGTGACGGCGGCCAAGAATGGTGTTTCTTTGCCGACTTTGCTTCAGGTTGAGGGGGCTAAGGCCGCGCGGGAGATTGCGGCTTTGGGGGGCTCTGCTTGTAGTGTTTAGTTGGGGTTTTTGCCTGTGCGGCGCTTGGTGTTTGGTTGCCTGCGGCGTTGGTCTTTGCCGTTGCTTTTCTTTGCAGCAGGCAAAGAAAAGTAGGTGCCTGCCCCGCACAGGGAGGGTGTCCGGAATTTTGTGTAAACGGGTATTGATTTAACCCGGTAACAGGCGGTCTTCGAACTGGATAGTGAAGCGGTTCAGGGCTGCCTTCCAGTCCCGGATCGGCATCGACCACTTCTTGCTGATGTTGTTAAGTGCCAGGTAAAACAGCTTGGTCACGGCCTCGTCGGTCGGGAACGAACTGCGGGTTTTGATCACCTTGCGCAGGCTCATGTTGATCGATTCGATGGCATTGGTGGTGTAGATCACCTTCCGGATCTCCGGCGGATAGTCGAAGAACGGAATGACGCGTGCCCAGTTGCGCCGCCAGCTCTGCCCGATGGACGGATAGTCCTTGTCCCACGTGGCTTCGAAGGCACTCAGCTTCTGCTCGGCCAGCTCGACCGTCGATGAAGTGTAGATCGTCTTCAGGTCGGCGGCGACCTCGCGCTGCACCTTCCAGGACACGAAGTTCAGACTGTTGCGCACCATATGCACGATGCACAGTTGAACTGCTGCCTTCGGATAGACTGCTTCGATGGCTTCGGGGAAGCCCTTGAGCCCATCGACACAGGCAATAAAAATGTCCTGCACGCCGCGCGTTTTCAGCTCGGTCACCACCTGCAGCCAGAACTTCGCGCCCTCGGTCTGGGCGATCCACAGCCCCAGGACTTCCTTGTGGCCGTCCATGTTCACGCCGATGGCGAGATAGACCGCCTTGGTCCGTACAGCACCGCTGTCGCGCACCTTGACGTGGATGCAGTCGAGATAAACGATGGGGTAAAGCGCGTCGAGCGGGCGGGCTTGCCAGGCCTTCACATCCTCGCTCACCGCGTCTGTTACGGCCGAGATGAGCGTGGGCGACACCTCGGTACCGTACATTTCTTCCAGATGCCCCTGAATCTCCCGCACGCTCAGGCCGCGGGCATATAGCGAGATGATCTTGTCGTCAAAGCCCGACCAGCGCGTCTGATGACGACTCACCAGCTTCGGCTCGAACGCACCCTGACGGTCACGCGGGATATCGAGCGGCAACTCGCCAAACTCCCCCTGCAACGTCTTGGCGCTATGGCCGTTGCGGGTGTTGCCCGTGGCATTGGTGACCGCTTCGCTCTTGCCGTGGCCCAGGTGTTCGGACATCTCCGTCTCTAGCGCCCGTTCAACCAGCATCTTCGTGAGCTGCTTGAGCAGGCCGTTCTCGCCAATCAGGTCCTCTGGTTTCTGGTAGTTCGCCAGCAGGCTGTCGGCCAGCTTGACGAGCTCAGGGTCGGGTTTCACGCGTTTGTTGCGTTTCGCTACGGTCATCGTCGCTCCTGATTACTGGCAGTCTCCTGCCAAATGACCGTTTACACAAAACTAATTACACCCTCCGCACAGGGGCGACGCTAATAAACCAATAAGAAATCAAGGAAAGGCCAAAAACCCTGATCAAGAAAAACCCAAACCTAAATCTTCACTTCGCCAGCTTGGAATGCCGCCGCGAATACCCAAAATAAATAACCATCCCAATAAGCAACCAGACCACAAACGCCACCCAGGTCACAGCCTTAAGATTGATCATCAAAAACAGACAGGACGCGACAGCCAATACCGGCACCACCGGCACACCAGGACACCGAAACGCCCGCGGCAGATCAGGATGCGTCTTCCGCAAAACAAGAACCGCAATCGACACCATCGAAAACGCAGCCAATGTGCCGATATTGATCAGTTCAGCCAGCACATTCAACGGCACCAGCGCGCCAATCAACCCGAAGAAAATCCCCACCAACCACGTCGTAAAGAACGGCGTAGCAAACTTCGGATGCACACGAGAAAGCCGGGCAGGCAACAAGCCATCCCGTGACATCGCGAAAATCACGCGCGTCTGGCCATAAGCCATCACCAGAATCACCGTCAGCATGCCCAGCACGGCGCCGAGGTCGATAAAGCCCGCAACCCACTTTTGACCGGCTACCTGCAACGCGTAGGACACCGGGTGCGAGATATTCGCGAACTGCGCCGACGGCACGATACCGGTGACCACGGCGGCCACAGCAACGTACAGCACCGCACACACGCCCAGCGACGCAATGATCCCAATCGGCAGATCGCGCTTCGGATCCTTCACTTCTTCCGCAGCGGACGACACCGAATCGAAACCAATGAACGCAAAGAACATCACCGCCGCCGCGCCAAATACGCCGTTCCAGCCGTTCGGCATGAACGGATGCCAGTTCGCCGGCGTCACGTGGAAAACGCCCACGCCGATCACCAGCAGCACCACGGTCACCTTGATCGCCACCATGACGTTGTTGATTCGCGCGGATTCACGCACGCCGAGCGACAACAGTGCTGTGATCGCCATCATCACAAGGAAGGCGGGCAGGTTGAACCATGTCTCGTGTCCCGGCAAGGCGCCTGGCGCGGCCGTGAGCACAACGGGCAGGCTCACGCCGAAACCCGACAGCAGCGATTGCAGATAGCCCGACCAGCCGACCGACACCGCTGACGTTGCCAGCCCATATTCGAGCATCAAGTCCCAGCCGATGATCCACGCGGCCAGTTCGCCAAGCGTTGCGTACGAATACGTGTAGATGGATCCCGCGACCGGAATCGTCGATGCGAACTCGGCATAGGCGAGCGCAGCGAATCCGCAGGCAATCGCCGCGATCAGGAAGGAGACCATCAGCGCAGGGCCGGCCTGAACGGCGCCCGTGCCGGTCAGCACGAAAATGCCGGTGCCGATAATGGCGCCGACACCGAGGAAAGTCAGATCGAGCGCGCCGAGCGCTTTCTTCAGGCCGGCGTTCTGAGCGCTCGCGGCGATCATATGCTCAACGCTCTTCTTGCGAAACAGGGACATTGGCGGTGGGTCTCCAGTTGTGCACGCATCTTGCGCGCCGAATGTCGGGGAAACCCGCGATTTTAACGGATGCGTGCCTCTGCACTATTTTGGGAAGGTGTTACAGACAATCGCCCGCTATTCAGCGATCGCAGGAAGAGAATCTCAGCCGGCCATCGCCGGATTCAGATCGACGAGGCGGTTGCTCATCACATAGAAGGTCAGCTCGGCGTTATTGCGCAGCTTCATTTTCTCGAGCAGTCGCGTGCGGTACACGCTGACCGTTTTCACCGATAAGGATAGCGTCATGGCGATATCCGTCAGCCGCTTGCCGGACGCGAGCATGCATAGCGTCTGGTATTCGCGGTCCGAGAGCTTTTCGTGCGGCAATTGTTCGCCGTCGAAGGAGACATAGTCCGCCAGCGCTTCGGCCATGGCCGGGCTGACGTATTTGCGGCCCGCCGCGACCTGCTGGATCGCACCGATCATCTGCGCGGCGTCGACCGTCTTCGACAGGTAGCCGGCGGCGCCGGCCTTCAGCGCGCGCACGGCGTACTGGTCCTCGCGGTACATCGAGAACATCAGCACGGCCACGCGCGGCGCTTTGCGCTTCAGGCGCTTGAGCACTTCGACGCCATTCATGTCAGGCAGCGAAATGTCGAGCAGCACCACGTCGTAGCTGTGTTGGGCGACGGCCTCGAGCGCCTCGGCGCCGCTTTGCGCCTCGGTGACTTCGCGCGCCACGCCGCGATCGAGCAGCAACTGACGGACGCCTTGGCGAACCACCGCGTGGTCGTCGGTGAGCAGGATGCGCAGACTCATGATGGCGTGTTCACGATTGCAGCGCGCGCCGCTCGGCGCCCGGCGCGCTCGCCAGCATTGCGTCCCATGCGAAGCGTGCACACACGAGCGTGCCGCGCGGTGCGTTGCCACTGCCGCCGCCCTGTGAGGCGATCCGCCGGGCGCTGACCCGCAGTGTGCCGTCGAAGGCGGCGCAGCGCGCCTGCATGCCACTCAGGCCGAAGTGGCCACGACGGTTGCGGGCGTTGCGCGTCACGCCGATGCCGTCGTCGCTGATGATCAGCGTCAGGTGACGGCGGCCGGTTTCGATCCGCACGTCGGCGGATTCGGCGCGCGCGTGCTTGGCAATATTGTTCAGTGCTTCCTGGGCGACCCGGAACACGGCCAGCGCCGCGTCGGTGGGCAGGCGCGTGAGCCGCATATCGGCGGCGCAGATGAAACTTGTACGCAGGTTCGTGCGTGCGGCGAAGTCGCCGGTCCATTGCGCCAGCGCCCCGACAATGCCCGCCTCGAGCGATGGCGCATGCAGTTCCGCGACGGCCTGGCGGCTGGCGGCGCACACGGCGTCGAGCGAACGATTCGCAACGGCGAGCGCGGCGGCACACTGCCGCGGCGCATCGGCGGGTAGCCAGGTTTCGACGCCGGCAAGGGCGAAGCGCGTCGCGGTCAGCTCGGCGCCCACGCCGTCGTGCAACTCGCGCGCCACATGGCGGCACGCCGCTTCCTGCGCCTGAACGAGCTCGGCAGAGAGTTCGCGCACGCGGGCGCGCAGCTGTGCGAGTTCGCGCTCTGCGGCGGATTGCGGTGCGGCGTGTGCAAGCGAAAGCGGAATGTGGGTGCTAAACGGGACGACAGTCGACGTATCCATGACTTTCCCTCTCAGGAAGCAGTGTGGACGGCGAAGCGGATGCGCATCGGCGGCGCGAAGACAAAAGAACGCATGCGAGTCTCTGGCCCCCAGTGATATCTGTTACGCGCTGTACGCGACGGACAAATTGCTACGGCGCGGCGTAACGAAATTTACATTCAGTAACATTCAGGTCGTACCGCGGCTGACATGTAAACTGATCGATCTTGCGCCGCGATGATATCTCAAAAAAAGAAAAAATGCAGGCGCACCAAGGGTTAGCGCCTACATTTCACGCAATGGTTGATGTTTTTTAACGGCGGTGCTGTAGGAGGAATGCCGACATCAAATGTTAAGCCGATGGCGCCGATTTGTAACTGAGAAACAAAAAAAGGAGCCCGAAGGCTCCTTTTTGCCAGGTACACGGTGCTAGCCGTTAAACCTGAGTGCGCTTAGCCCACGAAGGCCTTTTCGACCACGTAGTGACCCGGCGCGTTGTTGCTGCCTTCCTGGAAGCCCAGGTCGTCGAGCAGCTTGCGCGTGTCGCGCAGCATGTGCGGGCTGCCGCACAGCATCACGCGGTCGTCTGCAAGCGAGAAGCCCGGCACGCCGAGGTCGGCGAACAGCTTTTCGGTTTCGATCAGTTCGGTGATGCGGCCGCGGTTCTGGAACGCTTCGCGCGTCACCGTCGGGTAGTACAGCAACTTTTCCTGCACCAGCTCGCCCAGATGTTCGTGCGCCGGGAGGTGATCGGTGATGTATTCCTTGTACGCCAGCTCGTCGACGAAACGGCAGGTGTGCGTCAAGACCACGCGCTCGTAGCGGTCGTAAATGTCCGGATCTTTGATGATCGACATGAACGGCGCGAGGCCCGTGCCGGTGGACAGCAGCCACAGCGTCTTGCCCGGCAGCAGGTTGTCGGCCATCAGCGTGCCGACCGGCTTCTTGCCGATCAGGACTTCGTCGCCGACCTTCAGGTGCTGCAAGCGCGACGTGAGCGGGCCGTCCTGCACCTTGATGCTCAGGAATTCGAGGTGCTCTTCGTAGTTCGCGCTTGCCAGGCTGTAGGCGCGGATCAGCGGCTTGCCTTCGACCTCGAGGCCCACCATCGTGAACTGACCGTTTTCGAAACGGAACGACGGATCGCGCGTGCAGGTGAAGCTGAAAAGCGTATCGGTCCAGTGATGGACGCTCAGGACTGTTTGTGAATTCAGGTTGCTCATGGCTTCTTGGATAGTGCGAAAACAAAGGCGGCCAGTCGTTTTAGCCGGCCGGCACGGCAAGGGCGATGCTGCGCTAACCCGAGGTCGGGAATCACGCGCAATCCGCTATTTTACCGCGCCCGCTGCCTGAGGGCTGCGGCGCGGCGGTTGAGCGTGGCGAAGCGGGTTACCGGACCTGGAAGCGCCGGCGCCGACGGTTGTTACGATCGGCACCGCGAAGTACGTTGGCATGGCTGCAGCCGCGCTTCAGCAAGGGTACGGCGATGGACGAAAACCGCGCAGGGCGGCTGCCATCGGCTGTCCGGCATGCGCCGGATAGGCGCGCCGCGCGGGCAACATTCTCAGGATGATACCGAAACCCGCCGTGCGCCGCAGCATTGACCCTGCTGATAAAACTGGCAAAAGCTCAAAAAATGAGCACGAAAGATGGGGGGCAGGCCGCGAAGGCTAGATCTGCAGGGCGGGTGCGCGCACTTTGCGTGCGCTCCCTCATCTTGTCAGGTTGGTACACAAAGCTTGATTAATGCTCGATCCAAAGGTCGGAATCTGCCACAAAATAAGGCTCGCAGTGTTTTCAGCTTTGATTACGCCGGCGCCACCACACGCTTCTTGCCGCGCTGCTTCAACACTCTCGCCTGCAACACGATCACCAGCAGCAGGAACACCCCGCGAATCACCGACTGCCAGTATGCCGAGAGGCTGATGAACCCCAGGCCGTTTTCAAAGTTCAGCAGGTTGAACACCAGCCCGAGCAGCAGCACGCCGGCAATCGTCATCGCGATCGAGCCTTCGCCGCCAGTGAGCAAGGTACCGCCAAGCACCACTGCCGAAATCGCGAACAGTTCCCAGCCGACGCCTTCGTTCGGCTGACCGGCGCCGAACTGCGCCGCGAGGATCACGCCCGCCATGCCAGCGAGCAGGCCGCTCACTGCGTAAGCCATCACCAGGGTGCGGTCGACATTCAGGCCCATCAGCCGCGCTGCTTCCTCGCTGCCGCCGATTGCCAGCGAATGCCGCCCGAAGCGCGTGCTGCGCAGCGCGAGCCAGCCGGCCACAGCGGCGACCACTGCCACGATCCCGGGGATCGGCAGGCCGAACAGATCGCCTTGACCGAAGTTGCCGAAGTTCGAGTCGGCGGCAATCGATACCGCGTCGTTCTTGCCGAGCAGCAGGGCGACGCCGTGTGCACCGAGACTGGTGGCGAGCGTCACGATGAAGGGCAGGATTTTCAGCCGCGTGATGATCAGACCGTTGAGCACGCCGACTGCCGTGCCCGCCGCGCAGCCGGCGACGACGGCGACCCAGCCGCCATACACGCTGGTCAACGCGGCGGCGACGCTTGCCAGGGCAGCCACCGTGCCGACCGACAAGTCGATGCCGCCGGTGATGATCACGAAGGCCATGCCGATCGAAATCAGCGCGAACATCGAGTTGTAGCGCCAGAACGAGGTGATGTTGTAGGCCGAGCCGAAATGGTCGTAGCGCACGAGGCCCAGCACGATGAGCGCGGCGAGAGCAAGGAGAATAGGAAGGTTCTTTTTCATCGCATCGAGTCCGAAATGTCCTGGAGGCGCTACCGTGAGCGCCGCTGCACATAAACCGCCGCGACGATGATGCCGGCCTTCACCACCAGCGCCGCCGCGTCGGGAATGCCGTGCGCGAGCAGCGTATAGCGCAGCAACTGGATGATCAGCGCGCCGATCAGCGTGCCGCCGATATACGCCTTGCCGCCGGTCAGCGCCGTGCCGCCCACCGCCACCGCGGCGATCGCATCGAGTTCGACGCCGAGCCCCACCACATTCGCATCCGACGAAGAATTCACCGAGATCGAGATCAGCCCCGCCAGCCCCGCGAGGGCGGCGCACAAAGTGTAGGCGATCAGCTTCACCGTGGCGGTCGGCACGCCGCACAGATAGGCGGCCTTCTCGTTGCCGCCGGTGATCAGCAGATACTGGCCGAATAGTGTCTTGCGTACGATCCACGCGAACAGCACGACCAGTGCGAGCATCAGCAGCACCTGGAACGGCACGCCGGCGACCTTGCCCAAAGCGATCCACTGGAAGGCGGGTGTGTTGAACGCCTGCAGGCTGCCATCGGTGACGACCTGGGCGATGCCGCGCCCGGCGATAAACAGCACCAGCGTCGCGACAATCGGCTGGACGGATAGCCTCGTCACCAGCAAGCCGTTGAAGACGCCGCACGCGGCGGCCGCCAGCACCGGCAACACGAACGCGAGCGCAATGCCGCCCGGCCCCGGAATGTTCAGGAACAGCATCGGTGCGAGCGCGCCCGAGATTGCCATCGACGCGCCCACTGAAAGATCGATGCCGCCCGTTGCCACCACCAGCGTCATGCCGATGCCGACGATCACGATCGTCACCACCTGCGTCATGTTGACGTTGAAGGTTTGCAGCGACCAGAAGTGCGGGGTGAAGATCAGGTTGAAGAGCACCATCGCGAGCAACACGATGACTTCGCGTTGCATGGCGAGATGACGCCATTTCTTCACCGTCGATGCGGCCGTGGCGCGTGGCGCGGCTGTGGCCGGCATCGACGGTGCGGTTTCGTTACGCAACGACTCTGTGTGCAACTTAAGCGCCATGACGGTCGCCCTCCAACGCGTCTTCGATATGTGCGGTCTGGGCGGCTTCGACCAGTTGCGACTGGCCTTCGCTGCCGTAGGCGATGGCGTCCATGATTGCGGTCTCGCTCATGTCGGCGCCGTTCAGTTCGGCGACGGTGCGGCCGTCGCGGATCACCACCGCGCGGTCGGCTACGGCGGTCAGCTCCTCGAGTTCGGATGCGGACATCAGCACAGCGAGGCCCGCATCGCGCAGTTCGCGCACGATTTTCGCCACGTCGGCTTTGGCGCCGACGTCGATGCCACGCGTCGGTTCGTCGAGCAGTATTAACGAAGGCTCCGCGGCGAGCCAGCGGGCGAGCAGGACCTTCTGCTGATTGCCGCCGGACAACTCGCGAATCGGCTGATCGGCCGAACGCAGCTTGATGCCGAGCGAGGCAATGAAACGGTCGACGATCGCCTGCTGTTTCTTCACGTCGACCACGCCGTTTTTCGCCAGCGTGCGCAGGCAGACGAGTGTGAGGTTGTCGCGCACCGAGAGTTCGGGGACGATGCCTTCGGCCTTGCGGTCCTCGGTGAGGTAGGCGAGGCCACGCGCGATGGCGTCCTGGGGCGACTTCAACGCTACCGTCTCTCCGTCAATCGACAACGAGCCTTGTTCGACAGGATCGGCGCCGAACATCAGGCGCATGGTTTCGGTGCGGCCCGAGCCGAGCAGGCCCGCGAGACCGACCGCTTCGCCCGCATGCACTTCGAGCGACACGTCGCTGACTTTCGGATGCGCGCTCAGGTGTGACGCGGCAATCGCCACCTTGCCGCGACGCGCGAGATTCGCTTCGCGCGCCGTGGCGTCGTCCTGCACGACAGCAGCAAGCGTGCGGCCGAGCATCGTCGTGACGAGTTGCAGTTTGTCCATCTCCGCCATCGTGCTTTGCGCGACTGTCTGGCCGTCGCGCATCACGGTGACGCGGTCGCATAGCGCATACAGTTCGTCGAGCCGGTGCGAGACGAAGATGACCGCACGGCCGTCGTCGCGCAGTTTGCGCACGACGGTGAAGAGCAGTTCCACTTCGCGTTCATCGAGCGACGAGGTGGATTCGTCCATGATGACCATCTTTGCGTCCGACGAGACGGCGCGGGCCAGCGCCACCATCTGCTGGATCGCGGTCGAATAGCGGCTGACAGGTTTCTTCACATCGATCTGCAAACCGAACGATTCGAGCAGGGCGGCGGCCCGTTGCTGCACCGCGCGCCAGTCGATCAGGCCGAAGCGGCGTGGCTCGCGGCCGAGGAAAATGTTCTCCGCCACCGAGCGGAACGGCACCAGGTTGATTTCCTGATAGATCGTGCTGATGCCGGCTTCGCGCGCCTGCTTCGGCGTGCGGAAATCGACTTCGCGGCCTTCGAAGCGCACAGTGCCCGAGCCGCGCCGATAGGCGCCGGTCAGGATCTTGATCATGGTCGATTTGCCGGCGCCGTTCTGGCCGATCAGCGCATGCACTTCGCCGGCTGCCACGCTCAGATTGGCGCTGCGTAAAGCGGGTACGCCGCCGAAACTGATGCCGATGTCCTGCATCTCAAGCAGCGGCGAACGGGTAAGGGGGGAGTGTGGCGTCTCTTTGCCGGATTCCGTCACGGGTGTCCTCCTGATGCTGTGCTGCTTCATGTGCTGCGTGCGCTGCATGCTTTGCACGTGCGAGCCACTGTGGCCATTCGTTCGGGCTTGATGCAGGCGCGCGTCGAACCATGGTACGCCGCATAAAAGCGAAGCGACGGTCCGTGCTGCCACGAACGCGTCGCTCCGAACCCTTCCCGTCGCCCGCCCCCCGAGGAGACGGATTCGGGGCGGGGACGTCCTGCGGGCACTGCTTTCGAAGAAGCTTTCTTCGAAGTACGGAGCGCCTGGACACTCCGCTAAAGCACTGCCCTCAAGCTACACAACCGCCTGTACGACGGCGGCGGTCGATCAATAGCCGTACTGCATGTTCTGCTGTACGTTGCTCTTGTCGTAGAAGCGGTCGGACACCTTGACCCACGTCGGGATCTTTTCGCCCTTCGCATAACGCTGGGCGACGTCGCAGGCGAGCGGGCCGAAGAACGGACTCGACTGCACGCTCGCGCCAAGTTCGCCGGCGGCGATCGCGTCCATGCCACCCTTGGTGCCGTCGATCGTGACGATCTGGATGTCCTTGCCCGGTTGCTTGCCGGCCGCCTTGATGGCGGCGATCGCGCCGAGCGCCATTTCGTCGTTATGCGCGTAGACGGCGGTTACATCCGGATGCGCCTGCAACAGCGTCTCCATCACCTGGCGGCCCTTGTCGCGCGCGAAGTCACCGCTTTGCGAGGCGATGATCGACATACCCGGATTTTTCGCGATGACCTCGTCGAAGCCCTTCTTGCGATCGTTCGCCGCGGATGCACCGGTGGTGCCCTCGAGTTCGATGATCTTCGCCTTGCCGCCGGTCGCCTTGACGAGCCAGTCAGCAGCACGATGACCCTGATCGATGAAATCCGAGCCGATGAAGGTGATGTAGTCGCGGCCCGCCTTGGCCACCGACTGATCGACGTCGCGGTCGACCAGGATCACGGGAATGCCGGCCTTTTTAGCCTGCAGCACGATCGGCGCAAGCGGTTTTTCTTCGCGCGGCGGGAACACCAGCAGATCGACGTGTTGCGCGATCATGTTCTGGATGTCCGACACCTGCTTGGAGTTCGAACTGTTGGCGTCGGTCATGACCAACTGCCAGCCGCACTTCGCGGCGATGTCCTTGAAGCTCTTGGTTTCCGCGAGACGCCACGGATTGTTGCTTTCGGTCTGCGCGAAGCCGACCTTCAGCGGGGTCTTGTGGGGCAACTTCGGCAGCGCGTCGTCGGCGTGCGCCGTGGCGACGCCGAAACCGATGGCCAGAGCCAGCAGCGAACCTGCCAGCGGACGAATCTGCTGCTTGCGCACGTGCTTGCGCGACTGCGTGTTGAGCGACGCCATTGTCTTCCTCCAGTACCGGGTGAGGTGTATTTGCTTTTAGTGTTTCTCCTGCCGGCCGAGTTGTTCACTCTGTCCGGACGTGCCGATTATTCCATCGAGAATTATTATCGGTCAATCACTAATAATATTAATTATTGGTTTTTCTGCCTCGGTAATTACCCTGACCGAGCTGCGTTCCACGAGCGGCCCGTCGAGTTTCACCAGCCGATGCCGCACCGGCGCGCCGGCTGCACGGTTGTGTTCATCCTGCAGCAAGGTTTCGATCGCCCAGCGCCCGAGTTCGTAGTTCGGCAGCACCACCGTCGACAGTGGCGGATGCGTGTGGCGGGCAATTTCCTGGTCGTCGTAGCCGAGCACGGACACGTCTTCGGGCACGCGCAGGCCGAGTTGCTTCAGCGCCTCGATTGCGCCGAGCGCGGTCAGGTCGTTGGCGCAGAAAATGGCGGTCGGCGGATGCGCCTCGCGCATCAGGGAGAGCGTCATTTCGAAGCCGACCCCGGAGCTCCAGTCGCCGTCGCGCACAAGCTCCGGCGCGTACGGCAGGTCGGCGGTGGCGAGCGCGGTGCGATAGCCTTTGAGGCGGTCTTTCGAGGCGTCCTGCCAGGGCTCGCCGTTGATATAGCCGATCCGCCGATGCCCCGACTGCAGCAGATAGTCGGTCGCCAGGTGGCCGCCCGCGACCTCGGCGGGCACCACGGACGAAAACCCGCCGTCGCTCGTGTAGCAGTTCAGTAGCACAGTGGGCACCTGCGAGAGCGCCGCCGGCAGGGTGACCTTGCGGGTGTACACGGTCGCGTAGATCACGCCGAATACGTGCGGGTTCGACAGCGTCGCGTCGAGTACCTGCTTTTCGATATCGGCGTTGCCGTGCGTCGAGTAGACGGCGAGCATCTTGCCGCTCGCATAGGCCGCATCGCGCGCGCCGTCGACGTTGACGACGGGGTGCGGACTGGTGGAAATCTCGTCGGCCAGATAGACGATCAGGTTGCGTTCGTCGTTCGAAGCCGATACCGGCTCGCGCAGCGAAAGCCGGTAGCCGAGGTCGTGCGCGGCCTTTAGCACCTTGTTGCGGGTGGTCTCGGAGAATTTCGCGCCGGTCGCGTTGTTCAGGACGAGCGAGACAGTGGATTGCGACACGCCGGTGAGCTTGGCGATGTCGGTCATGGTCGGACGGCGTTGAGTCGATTTTTTCATTGTGCGAGCCGCGCTGCAGCGGCGCGAGAGCAGGAACATGCTGGTGGCATTTGTGGTGCGACGGTACCACTAATAATATGCGCGCGGCAACGCGCGCTAACCCGCCATTTGGGAGTTTTGGTAAGGCAGTAGCTGGCTCGTTTTGACAAATTTATTACTAATAATATTGACCGATATGCTTTGGCGTGCGATTCTCGGTCGCGCGGACCATGACGGTTCGCCGGCCGCGCGCGATGCGCGGCATGTCATAGGAGACATTGATGCGCGTTCGTGCCGCCATCCGCCTGAGGCCCCGCCTTTTCTGACCATGCGCGACGTTTCCTTGAATTCGATCCGGCCGTTCGCAACCGGGCTCACGTGGCTCGACGACCCCGCGATCGCCCCCACGCTTGTCACGCTGACGGCTGGTGCCATGCGCGTCGTGATCGCGCCTGAAGTCGGCGGCGCGCTGGCGGCTTATTACGAGTCGACCCCTGAAGGCCCGCTGCACTGGCTGCGTCCGGCCACGCAGGCGGCGTTCGATGAACGCGATCCGTTGCGCATGGCGAGCTTTCCGCTCTTTCCCTACTGCAACCGGATTCGCGACGCGCGCTTCCCGTTCGACGGCGGCACGGTCGATCTGAGCGGCAATGACCTGCGTTTTGCGCACGCGCTGCATGGCAACGCGTGGCGGCATCCGTGGCAGGTGGGGGCGCACACGGAAAGCTCGGTGGAATTGCACTTTGACCACGAACCGGATGCGAGGCAGCCCGGCGACTGGCCGTTCCGTTATCGCGCGCTGCAGCGCATCGAGTTGATCGGCGGCGCGCTGCGCATCACGTTGTCCGCACAGAATCTGGGTGACCGGCCGATGCCCTTTGGCATGGGGCATCACCCGTACTATCCGCGCACTGCGCAGACTCGCATTTACGCCGACGTGCAGGGCATGTGGCATGCCGACGCCGACGTGCTGCCCACGCATCTTGGCCCGCATCCCGCAGTCGAGGCGCTGCGCCACGGCATGTCGCCGGACGCGTTCGAGCTCGACAACAACTTCGCCAACTGGTCGCGTGAGGCGACGATTGCGTGGCCCGACGAACACCGTCAGCTGACGATGAGCGCCGATGCGCCCTTCGATCACATGGTGGTATTCGCGCCGGCCAACGATGCGCAGCTGTGCGTGGAACCGGTGACCAACACCACCGATTGCTTCAACGTGGTTGGCATGCAGGAACAGGTGGGCGGCTGTGTGTTGCAGCCGGGCGAGGAGATCGCAGCGAGCCTGAACTGGACGCCGCGAAAAGGCTAATTCACTCGACCCGCAACCGCGCCATATATGGCAAGTGATCCGAGAGCCACGCGGTTTCCTGCGTCGGCTGGATCCATTCGACCGGTTTCATGCCGCGCACGAACATCTTGTCGAGCGCGAGCGCCGGCGAGAAGGCCGGAAACGTGCGGCCCGATTCGCCGAGCAGTGTGGCCACTTCCTGCAAGCCGTGTTCGGCGAAGAGCGGCACCGAGTCGTTGCGCCAGTCGTTGAAATCGCCGGCTAGCACCAGCGGCCCTTCCGGCGCTTCCTTGGCGATCCAGTGCGCGATCCAGTTCATCTGCCGCAAGCGCGCCGAGCGCGTGAGCGCGAGATGCGCGCACAGCAGCGTGACCGAATGACCGCCGAAGGTTGCCCGCGCCACCAGCAGTCCGCGCTTTTCGAAGCGATGCGCGGAGATATCCCAGCGCCCGCCGAGATCGAGCGGATGCGGCGACAAGATCGCATTGCCATGCCGCCACGACGGCTTGAACACGTTCGGCCCAAGCGCGATTTCGAGTTCGGCCGCGCGTGCAATTTCGGTAGCCTGACAATGCCAGACATCGCTCAGCGGATCGACGAGTGGCGCGCCGAAACTACTCGCCAATATCGGCGCAGGCATGCGCCGCGCCATGGCTTCCTGCAAAAAATACGCGTCCGCATGGGTCGACTGAACCCAACGCTGCATCGCCTGCCAGGCCTGGAAGCCGAGCGGTGTGCGGCCCTTATGCAGATTCCAGCTCACCGCAATGAAATCCTTGGGCGCTATGCTCTCGCGGATCAATTCTTCTGGGTTTCGCATGCCGCGTTGTCCACGTGTTCTGTTGAGGCTTCGGTTATTCGCTTCAATTGACTTTGATTCGCGCGGGTTTGCGCGTTTGCGCTAATTCGGGCTGTTCGCAAGGCTCGCACGCACGCGGTAGACGAGGTTCGGATTCTTGTCGACGATCGTCCAGCTAGCCCACTGTCCCGCCGGCACTCTCAGGCCCGGATGGCTCGCGCTCACCTGACGCGGTTGCGGCGGCAGCTTGCAGCCGGTGTCGGTTTGTTGCGGGGTGTCGTCCTCGAACGTTTCCTGGGCTTCGATCGACAGCGTGACCGCATTCGCATCCGCCTGCAGCGGCGAGACCGTCAGCGTGCGCGCCAGATCGATGCTGCCGCCGGGCTGGTCTTTACAGCCGACGTTGTGCTGCACCACCTTGTGGTGCGTGTCCGTGCGGGCCTGGCCGACGGTGGTGGTGCCGTCGAACGCGTCGATCTGCTGGCCGTCGCGCATGACCTGCAACTGCCATTGCACGACCTGCTGCGCCGGCTGTTGTTGCGCGTTCGCTAGCAGCGAAGTGCCGAACAGTACGGCGACGATACTGGTTTTCCACATGGAAGGAGTCTCCGGTCACTGCGTCCGGCAGAGTAATCAGAAGGCCATCTTACGCCTGATGGGCTGAACGCTTTTCTGACACTTGAAACGGGGCCGGGTTCAGCAACACACCATTTCGCGGGCCGGGGGAATCCTCGAGGGGGCTTCCTCCGGGGCGTCGCCGGAAACAAGCCGTTGTTAGCAGCAGAGCCGCATGACTGCTGGCTTGCACGCGAATATGTCCTCGTTACACTGGACCTGAAACGGCGCCCACCAGGTGCCGCAGCAGCAAGACCAGCCAGACGGGGTGAGCGATGACAACAGCAATGGTCAAACAGGAAATAGCCGTGGCATCTTTCAGCCGGGTATACGACCTCGATCAGGTCGAAACCGCGCTGAACGATCTCGGCGAAGGCGCGAACGAGGCGCTGCGCGCCACGTACGAAAAGATGCTGAAAACCGGCAATCTGCGCTTCTGCGTGAAGCCGAACCGCATGCCGTCGATCGACGATCTGATCGACGCCCTGCCCAATTTTTCAGCGCCGCTCGACGACATCCGCAAGCAGGTCGCTTTGTGTATCGAGACCGAAGACCGGCTCGAACTGATGCCGATCCTGCTGCTGGGCGATCCTGGCATCGGCAAGACACACTTTGCCAAGCAGCTGGCGCGCCTGCTCGGCACCGCCTATCAATACGTGGCGATGAGTTCGCTGACAGCGGGATGGATTCTGTCGGGTGCCTCTTCGCAATGGAAGAACGCGAAGCCCGGCAAGGTGTTCGATGCGCTCGTGAACGGCAGCTACGCGAACCCCGTGATCGCTGTCGATGAAATCGACAAGGCCACCGGCGATTCGCAATACGATCCGCTCGGCGCGCTTTACGCGCTTCTCGAGCACGACACGGCGCAGACTTTCATCGACGAATTCGCCGAAATTCCGATCAATGCGGGCCACGTGATCTGGATCGCGACAGCGAACGACGAGCGCTCGATCCCGGAGCCGATTCTGAACCGGATGAACGTGTACGAGATTCCGCCGCCGGACCATAACGGCGCACGCCGTATCGCCCAATCGATCTACGACGCGATTCGCTCGGCGCATAACTGGGGTCTGCGCTTTCCTGAAACGCTTGGCGACGCCGCGCTCGACGCGCTTAAGCTGGCGTCGCCGCGTGAAATGCGGCGCGCGATTCTGAATGGCTTCGGCGCTGCGCGGATCGACGGGCGCGATCGGATCGAAGCCGGCGATATTCGCCTGGATTACGGAAATCGCCGGAAACCGATCGGGTTTTGAGGTTTTTTGCCCTGTTTTTGCCAAAAAGCCGCCTTCGAGCGGCTTTTTTATGGCTCGAAATCGGGTATCTATACCGGGAATGCAATGAATGCCTCGGCAATTATTGCTAATTATGAGATGCGATTGCCTGTTACGACACGGCACCGCGCGGCGTCTCGCCGGCATGAAGAGTCGAGCGCGGCGACCTTCGACGGCGTACACTGAACTCGTCCGGCCCATACGTTTAAGACCTGATCAAGACCGAATGCCCGCAGTCGTTCGACCGCGGGCATTTCTGTCTGTGCAGTGTCGTGCAATTTTGCAAAGCGGTTGCGTAAGGCCCGGCGCGTTCGACAGCGAGCGGTGTGCGGTCCTCGATAGCCGCATCCGGTCTTCATCTATATCGGGTGAATGAGGCAGCGCGCGGCGAAGTCAGCCGCGTCAAGGGACATGGATCAAATCGAATGTGTAGTGATCGGCGCGGGCGTGGTCGGTCTCGCAGTGGCACGCGCACTGGCGGCGCGCGGGCGCGAAGTGATCGTGCTGGAAGCGGCCGAAGCGATTGGCGTGGGCACCAGTTCGCGCAATAGCGAAGTGATTCACGCGGGGATCTACTATCCACGCGGCTCGCTGAAAGCGGCGCTTTGTGTGCGCGGCCGCGAAATGCTCTACGACTACTGCGTCGAGCACAACGTGCCGCATTCACGCTGCGGCAAACTGCTGGTCGCCACCTCGCGCAACCAGGTTCCCCAGCTCGAAAGCATCATGGCGAAGGGCCGTGAAAACGGTGTGCTCGACCTGATGCGGATCAACGGCGACCAGGCGCAAGCGCTCGAACCCGCGCTCGAATGTGTCGAGGCCGTGTTTTCGCCGCAGACCGGCATTGTCGATAGTCACCAGTTGATGCTGGCGATCCAGGGCGACGCCGAGCGCGACGGCGCGGTGTGTGCGTTCCATGCGCCGGTCGAGGCAATCGAGGCGAGCAATGCCCGCTTCATCATCAAGGTGGGCGGCAGCGCGCCGACCACGATCAGCGCGGCCTGCGTGATCAACAGCGCCGGTTTGCATGCGAACGCGCTGGCGCGCACGATTCGCGGGCTCGACGCGCGCCATGTGCCGCCGCTTTATCTCGCACGCGGCAACTACTTCAGCATCTCGGGGCGCGCGCCGTTCAGCCGGCTGATCTATCCGATGCCGAACGAAGCCGGTCTCGGCGTGCATCTGACGATCGATCTCGGTGGCCAGGCGCGATTCGGTCCCGACGTCGAATGGGTTGATGCGATCAACTATGACGTCGATCCGCGTCGTGCGGATTCCTTCTATTCGGCGATTCGCGCGTACTGGCCCGCGCTTCCCGACGATGCCTTGCAACCCGCTTATGCCGGGATTCGTCCGAAGCTTTCCGGCCCGGGCGAGCCCGCCGCCGACTTCGTGATCCAGGGGCCGGCCGCGCATGGCGTGCGCGGGCTCGTCAATCTGTTCGGTATCGAGTCGCCGGGACTCACGGCCTCGCTCGCGATCGCTCAGCGTGTCTGCGAACTGAGTGGGCGCGCTTAATTGTCGCACCCTCGAACTCTCAGCCAACTGCTCACAGCATGCGATGACGTGGCATTTCACACTCGAAACGCGCGTGCGAGGTCGTAGCAATTCGGTTATCTCTATCATTTGGGCCGTCACGCGCGACGGCTTCATTGCTATCCTTGGGGACCGCTGTCATCAGAACGGCGATCAGTTCAATATAAATGGAGTGAGTCCCCCATGAAATCTTCCCGTCGTACGTTTTTGATCACCAGCATTGGTGTCGCATCGACCTTCGCCCTGTCGCGCCAGGCTTTCGCCGACGCACCCAAGGTCGCCGAGACCGACCCGACCGCGCAAGCGCTCGGCTACAAGGCTGACGCAAGCAAAGTCGACAAGGCCAAGTACGCAAAGTACGCAGCGGGCCAGGACTGCGGCAACTGCAGCTTCTACCAAGGCAAGCCGACTGACGCTTACGCGGGTTGCCCGATGTTCGCGGGCAAGCAGGTCGCGAGCAAGGGTTGGTGCAGCGCATATAACAAGAAGGCCTGATTACGCTCCAGCCGTGCACACATTCAGTGTCGCGGCAAATGCGCCGCAACATCGCGGCGCCGGACTGCGGTCCGATCATCGAGGCGTCTGCTGCCCTGCGCAACAGACGCCTTTTTGTTGCTTGAAAACAGCTTGCGCGCTCTTTACACTCCAATCCGATTGCCTCGGCTGGTGCGGTTTTTTCTCGCTCGCGCTAAAGCACGCCGAAGCATATCTACGCTGAGACGCCTTACCACGCGATACTTTTCGCAGGCTGGAGATTCGAATGGCACCAGCGTCAAGGAGCCTCAATACACGCGCCGTCGTGGCGGCTGTGATTGGCAATGCACTCGAATGGTACGACTTCACCGTGTTCGGTTTTCTCACGGTGGTGATCGCACAATTGTTCTTTCCGGCAGGCAACGACTATTCGTCGATGCTGCTGACCACCGCAACCTTCGGTGTCGCGTTCGTTATGCGGCCGATCGGCGGCATCGTACTTGGGCTTTACGCGGATCGCGCGGGACGCAAGGCGGCGCTGTTGCTCGTCATTGGGCTGATGACGCTCGGTATTCTGCTGCTGGCGATTGCCCCGCCGTATTCGGCGATCGGCATTGGCGCGCCTTTGATGATCGTGCTCGGGCGTTTGCTGCAAGGTTTTTCCGCCGGCGGTGAATTCGGCAGTTCTACGGCTTTGCTGATCGAAGCGGCGCCATTCTCGAAGCGCGGTTTCTACGGCAGTTGGCAGATGGCGAGCCAGGCGGCGGCGCTTCTGCTCGGCGCAGTGGTTGGCGGGCTGATCACGCGAGGCCTCTCGCCCGAGGCGTTGAAGTCGTGGGGCTGGCGCGTACCGTTCATTTTGGGCTTGATCATCGGGCCGATCGGCTTTTACATTCGCCGGCATCTCTCCGATTCCGAAGCCTTTCTGCTTGCGCAAAAAACGGCGCGGCGCGCGACGCTCGGCGAAGTGTTCACGAGCCATGGCCGTGAAGTGCTGTGCGGACTCGGCGCGGTGGTCGCGCTTACCGTGACGATCTACGTGCTGATCAGCTATTTGCCGACCTTCGCGGTCAAGCAACTGAAGCTACCCTATGCGCAATCCTTTTACGCGGTGATTGTCGGCAATCTGCTGTTGACGGTGCTTTCACCGCTGACGGGTGCATGGTCTGACAGGATCGGACGCAAGGGGCTTTCGCTGTGGTCGCTGGTACTGACGCTCGTGATCATCTACCCGTTGTTCGCGTGGCTCGCGGCGGAGCCGAGCGTATCGAAACTGATTCTCGTGCAGGCGCTTCTGTCGATAACGCTGTCCGGCTATTACGGACCGTTCGGTGCGCTGATCGCCGAACTGTTCCCGGCGAACGTGCGCTCGATTGGGTTATCGCTCGCATACAACGTCGCGGTGATGCTGTTCGGTGGCTTCGGGCCTTTCGTCGTGACATGGCTCATTAACACCACGGGTTCGCCGCTCGCGCCGACTTACTACGTGATGGGCGGACTGGCGTTATCGATCGTTGCCGTGGCGTGTATCCCCGGCAAGCGCCATGCGGATCTCGATGCACAGCGCAAGCCGGCTTGAGCGCCTAGCTGCGTGCCTGTATCAACGGCGGCCGTTTGTCGAACCAGGGCCGCGCCGCTTCGAGTTGCGCGGCCAGTCGCAACAACGTTGCTTCACCACCTTCGCGCGTGGCGAACTGCACACCGATAGGCAGTCCACGTGCGTTCCAGTAGAGCGGCACCGACATCGCCGGCTGTCCGCTCAGATTGAACAATTCCGTGCATCCCGCCCATGCGAATGCCTTGTTCGACGCTTCGGCCAGCAGCTTCTTCATCAGGGCTTCGAGCGGCATCGCCGTGACGGCGCGCATCTGCATGCGCTCGGCGGACGTCGGCTGCATTTCGCCGATCTTGATCGGTGAGCCGGCGAGCGTCGCGCACAGAAGCACGTCGTAGCGGTTCAGCAAATCGGCGAGGCGTTCGGTGATGCGGCGCTGTTCTTCCAGTGCGCTGGGCAAGCCGCGCTCGCCGAGTTTGCGGCCGACATGCGCCATGGCCCACGTCGAGATTTCGAATTCGTCGCGCAGTGGTTTGCGGCCGGTGATGCGATCGGCGTTTAGCACCATTTCTTCCGCGGTCACCGACCAGAGCATCAGGAACGCATGGCGGACCGCCGCGAAATCGATGTCCAGCGACACCGGTTCGATGTTGTGGCCGAGCGAACTCGCGAGTTGCGCGGCGTCTTCGAGCGCGGCGCGCGAGTCGGCGGAGAGCGAGGGCGCCAGCATCGAATCGGTGACGTAGGCAATATTCAACGGCTTGCATGGCTCGCGGCTTGCGCCAAGGAAAGTGCCCGGTGCGCCGAGTGGTCTGTCCGCGTTGCCGGCCAGCAGATCGAGCAGCAACGCGCTGTCGCGCACGCTGCGCGATACCGCGTGATCGATGCCGAGTTCACCAACCGCTGCGGTTGGCGTGGCGCGCGGCACACGTCCGCGGGACGGTTTGAGGCCGAATAGTCCGCAACATGAAGCGGGAATGCGGATCGAGCCGCCGCCATCCGATGCATGCGCGAGCGGCACGATGCCGGCGGCGACCGCCGCCGCTGCACCGCCGCTGGAGCCGCCTGGCGTATGGTCGAGATTCCACGGATTGCGGCACGCGCCGAACAGTTCGGGCTCCGTATAAGGCATCTGACCGAGTTCCGAGGTGCTGGTCTTGGCGAAGATATTGAGGCCGGCCGCTTTTGCGAGCGCGACGACCGGTGCATCCTCGGTAGGAATGAAGTGACGATAGTGACGGCTGCCCATCGCCATGCGTAGCCCGGCGACCGCTGCGCCCAGATCCTTGATCAGATAGGGCACACCTGCGAGTGCTGCCTGCGCGCTTCCATCATCCGTATTGCTTGCGCCATTCGCTCTGTTCGCATCATCGCGCGAGGCGCGCTGACGCGCTGCGTCGTAGTCCTTCAGGACGATCGCATTGATCGCGGGATTGACGGCCTCGGTGCGAGAGATCGCGATGTCCAGCAACTCGCGCGCGCTTGCTTTGCGGCTTCGAACCAGTTCGGCAAGGCCGATGGCGTCATGAGCGAGATAGTCTGATTGCACGACGGAGGGGCCCTCACTATCGAGTGTTGGATCTGCCGGTTGCCTATGCGCATGATGAACGGCTGTGCCGGACGTCCCGTCGTCCCCAGTTCGTCGATACGCATGGAAGAAGACGACGCGCCGATGGCACGTCATCTTTGAGAGAGTAACCCAGTACAGGCGCGCGTTGCAGGCGTCGATTAAAGTTGCGAGTTGCTGACGCAAGCCGCAAGCACCGGGTACAGGTACGGGTTACAGCCGCGGGTTACAGCCGCGAGTTACAGCCGCGAGTTACAGCCGTTCACCGAGGAAGGTCAGCGTGCGGCCATGCGCGAGCGCCGAAGCCGGCTGGTTATACGATGCGCGGTCCGAGCAGTTGAAGCCGTGATCGGCGTTCGGATAGATGTTGAATTCCGCATCGGTGCGACCCGCGAAGCGCTCCTGAATCTGGCCGACTGCCGACAGCGGAATATGCGCGTCGAGTTCGCCGTAATGGAATTGCATCGGCACTTTGATCCTGGCGGCCTGATCGAGCTTGTTCTGGATGCCACCGCCATAATAAGCGACCGCGCCGTCGAGCGTACCTTGGGCGGCTGCCAGATACGCGAGTTGACCGCCGAAGCAGAAGCCGATCGCCGCAACCTTGCCGGTCACTTCCGGCATGGCGCGCAGCGCTGCCGCGGCTGCGCCGATATCGGCCACCGCCTGGTCGACATTGGTCTTTTGCATCAACTCGATACCTTTCTCGCGATCCGCACCGTCATATGTCAATTCGACGCGCGGCTGCACGCGCCAGAACACGTCTGGTGCAAGCGCGACGTAGCCGTCTTGCGCGTACTGATCCGCGACTGAACGGATATGGCTGTTCACGCCGAAGATTTCCTGAATGATGATGACGGCCGGTCCCTTGCCGCCTTTGGGCAGCGCCAGATAGCCGCCGAAACTGTCGTTGCCGGCGGGAATGTCGATCCAGCGGGAAGTCGTGCTCATGTTGCTCTCCATTTACCCGTGCGTTGATGCGCGGGGTCGGTCTGAATGAATGCCGGAGGCTTGAATACCTGAAGCGGCCGATCAGTTTGCCATCAAAAGAAACGCCGTGCAGCGAGGCCACGCGTGGCCTGACGACGCCCGTAACACAGCGACCATCTCGTAAGACGATTGAAACATTCTCGATAATTCATTTCCCCGTCGTGGTGTGGCTCGGTAGAGTCAGGCGTATCTGCTTGCCCGTGCCGCGAGCGCGTTGTTGGAAAAGGAAACGAACATGAACGAAGGCAATTTTGTGACGCCGTTTGCGGCGCGTTTCGAGTTGCGCGTGCCGGTTGTGCAGGCGCCGATGGCCGGCGGCGCGACCACGCCCGCGATGGTCGCCGCGGTATCGAATGCCGGCTGCCTGGGTTTTCTGGCGGCAGCAGCGCTGTCGCCCGAGAAGATCGCGAGCGAAGTCGCGGCGATTCGCGCGCTGACGGATCGTCCGTTCGGCGTGAATCTGTTTGTACTGGACCCGGCCGCACCGGACGAAGCCACTGTGCGCCACGCGCTCGAAGCAATCGATCCGCTGCGCGCGGACCTCGGTTTGCCGTCGGGCCAGCCGCTCGAACGCTACGCGCCGGATTTTCGCGCGCAACTGGACATGCTGATCGAATTGCGCGTGCCGGTGGCGAGCTTCACGTTCGGGCTGCTTTCCGCCGGGGACGTCGCTCGTCTGCATGCAAACGGCCTATATGTAATTGGCACCGCGACGCATGTTGCCGAGGGTGTCGCCTGGCGTGACGCGGGCGCCGATGCAATCGCCGCGCAAGGCGCGGAGGCTGGCGCGCATCGCGGCACCTTCATCGGCGCATTCGAGGAGGCCCTGGTCGGCACCATGGCGCTCGTGCCGCAACTCGTCGATGCGACCGGTCTGCCGGTCCTGGCCGCCGGCGGCATCATGGACGGACGCGGCATCGTCGCCGCGCTCGCGCTCGGCGCGCAAGCCGCGGTGATGGGCACCGCGTTTCTCACCTGTCTGGAGAGTGCGATACCGCAGGCATGGAAAACCCGCGTACGTTCGATGTCCGACACGTCGACCTCCGTGACGCGCGCAATCACCGGCCGCCATGCGCGCGGCATACGCAATCCGTTGATGCAGCGCTTGAGCGAGTCGGCGGATAAGGTCGCGCCGTATCCAGTGCAAAACGCCTTGACACAGGAACTACGGCAAACCGCGAGCCGCGCGGGTAACGGCGACTACCTGTCGCTCTGGTCTGGCCAGGGCGCGCCGCTTGGCCGCAAGCGCCGGGAAGGCCTTGGTGCTGCCGAACTGGTCGGGCAACTCGAGCAGGAATGGCACGCGGCATTAGCACGGATCGCCGCGCTCAAACGTTGATTCAGCCCGACTCAGGCGCGCCTTGCAGCGATCTGCGACGCGCCTTGTTTTTAAACGCAAAGCCTATTCGAACCATTAACGGTTTAACGCACTAAAAGCTTTAGGCTTTGCCGTTAGACGAAACGCTCACCTAGCGGAAACCCGCATGGGTTGGTGCTTTCCAGCCTGTCTGTCCGGCTGTAATAGGTCTCTGTTGGATAAACGCTATTAGTGTTCATCCCACTTCCTCAAAAAAGTCCCACAATTTAATTTGATGGCCTACACTTGCGCGCAAGTACGGGTTGCCGCCTGCCACAAACAGGTTGGTGAACGTACTGGCCAAGTGCATAAACGATGCAACCGGCGTAGTCGTCCACGGGACTGAGCGACACGTGTAGGGACGCGGGGGGCACAGGGCGATTACGTTGTTTTTGGGACCGAAACTGGAGACTTACATGAACATCAAGATTCAAAAGCTGTTGCCGATCAGCGCCGCGGCGATGCTGTTCGCTACGCTGGCAACTTCGGCTGTGGCCGA
Organism: Paraburkholderia sp. D1E; assembly: GCF_052682275.1. Classification (NCBI taxonomy): domain Bacteria; kingdom Pseudomonadati; phylum Pseudomonadota; class Betaproteobacteria; order Burkholderiales; family Burkholderiaceae; genus Paraburkholderia; species Paraburkholderia sp. D1E. Next base: position 9,032,048 of record NZ_JBQYMB010000001.1, on the reverse strand, counting down.
TACGGTCGTCAAGATCGGTCACGTTGCGCCGCTGACTGGCGGTATTGCTCACCTGGGTAAAGACAACGAAAACGGCGCGCGCCTGGCAGTTGAAGAAATCAATGCCAAGGGCCTGACGATCGGTGGCCAGAAGATCACGCTGCAACTCGACGCACAAGACGACGCAGCTGACCCGCGTACGGCTACGCAAGTCGCGCAGAAGCTGGTCGACGATAAGGTCGTCGCAGTGGTTGGCCACTTGAACTCGGGCACCTCGATTCCGGCTTCGAAGATCTATAGCGATGCTGGCATCGTGCAGATCTCGCCGTCGGCAACGAACCCGGCTTACACGCAACAAGGTTTCAAGACGACGTACCGCGTCGTGGCGACCGATGCGCAACAAGGTCCGGCGCTGGCTAACTACGCATCCAAGACCATGAAGATGAAGAGCGTCGCGATCGTCGACGACTCGACCGCTTATGGCCAGGGTCTTGCCAACGAATTCGAGAAGACCGCCAAGTCGCTCGGCATGAACGTGATGTCGCATGACGCGACGAACGACAAGGCTGTCGACTTCCGCGCAATTCTGACGAAGATCAAGGGCGAAAACCCGGACGCGATCATGTACGGCGGCATGGACGCCACCGGCGGCCCGTTCGCCAAGCAAGCCAAGCAGCTCGGCCTGCGCGCGAAGGTGCTGGCAGGCGACGGCGTGTGTACCGACAAGCTGTCGGACCTGGCTGGCGACGCAACCGACAACATCGTCTGCTCGGAAGCCGGTATGGCGCTCGAGAAGATGGCTGGCGGCGCAGCGTTCCTTGCCAAGTATCAGAAGCGTTTCGGTCAGCCGATCCAGATCTACGCTCCGTTCACGTATGACGCTGTGTACATCATCGTCGACGCAATGAAGCGTGCGAACTCGACCGATCCGGCGAAGATCCTGGCAGCAATGCCGAGCACCGACTACAAGGGTGTGATCGGTGAAACCACGTTCGACTCGAAGGGTGACCTTCAACACGGCGTGATCTCGCTGTATGACTACAAGGGTGGCAAGAAGACGCTGCTCGACGTAGTGAAGATGTAAAGGCCGCATGATCGAAGACAGCTTTGTTTGTCTTCGGTCAGGTAGTTAAAAGGCACGTGCGCCGTATGGCTCGCGTGCCTTTTCTTTTGGACATCTGTGTGTGACGCTGGTGGGTTTGCGAACATCGTTTGGGAGAATGCGGTGACCACTGTGATCCGTTCGATCGATAACGGCTGGCGCCGCTGGATTGCCGAGAATCTGCTGCTCGACGTACCGCCCCCCGCAGTGCAGGGTGCGCTGGTCGGACATGGTTTCGACCCGGCCGAAGCTGCGCGTGAAATCGAGGCAGCGCTCGCGAGTCCTTACTTTGAGGGTGCAACGCGTCTGCACAATCGTTTGCACAAGCGCGAATGGATATTGTCCGTGTACGGCACGCTCAATCGGATGCGTGCGGGAAGCGATGTGATCGAAAGGCGCGAGCGTTTATCGCGCGACGAGTTCTTTGAGCAGTACTACTTTCAGAACCGGCCGGTCATTATCACCGGCGCTTTCGATTTCTGGCCGGCGCGCACGCAGTGGAGTTTCGACTACTTTCGCGAGCGTTGTGGCGATTGCGAAGTCGAAGTGCAGTTCGGCCGCGAGTCGGATACGAATTATGAAATCAATCAGCCGAAGCTCAAGCGCATGATGCGCTTTGCCGATTATGTCGATCTCGTCGAGCGCAGCGACTCGACTAACGATTTCTACATGACCGCCAATAACACCTCGCACAATCGCGCAGCACTCGCGGCGTTATGGTCCGATGTGCCGGCTATCGGCGAATATCTCGATGCCGGATCGCCCGATACCGGTTTTTTCTGGATGGGACCGGCGGGAACGAAGACGCCGTTTCACCATGATCTGACCAATAACTTCATGGCGCAGGTGATCGGACGCAAACAGATCAAGCTGGTGCCGTTGTCCGATACACCGCATATGGTGAACCATCTCCATTGCTATTCGCAGGTGGACGGCAGCGCGATCGACCACGAGCGTTTTCCGTCGATGCGCAATGCACATCTGGTGGAATGCACACTTGAACCCGGCGAATTGCTGTTTCTGCCGATCGGCTGGTGGCATTACGTGGAAGGACTCGACGCATCGGTGACGATGACGTTCACCAATTTTCTGCAGCGTAACGACTTCTCGAGTAATTACGTTACGTATCACGAACTGTGATGTGCTGGTGAATGTGCCAGCGTTTTGAATATCTTTGCCGCGGCCGCTTTCACGCGTGCCTTCCGGGTCCTTGCGGCAGTCGCTGGATTGCGCATCTCATATCCCCACCCGTTGCAGCGATAAAAAAACGGCGAACCGGTTGACCCGGTTCGCCGCCCCCCTTTTGGCGCTGGTTTTTTGTCACGCCGTTATTTGCTGTCGTTATTCGTATTCGTCACTTCTTCGTCGTCAGACCGCCCAGACCGCCGAGCAAGCCGCCGCCCGTGGTGCCGCCGGCAGTGCCCGCCGTGCCGGTCAATGCACCGGTGACGGTGCTCAGTAGACCGGTGATCGGCGCAAGCGGGTTAGTGGTCCCGCCGCTACTGCCCGAACCCGCAGCCGACCCGAGGGCGCCTGTCAGCGACGACACCGCAGCCGTCACCGGTGCCAGCGGATTGCTGCTGCCGGTCGCGCCGCTCAATGCGCCGGTGACCGAGGTCACAATGCTTGTCAACGGTGCAAGCGGGCTGGCCGTGCCGCCGGAGGTGCCGCCGAGGCCGCCGAGGCTTCCGGTCACGGTGCTTAGGACGCTAGTCAGCGGTGCCAGCGGGCTGCCCGAGCCGCCGGAGATGCCACCGAGACTGCCGGTCACCGTGCTGAGGATGCTGGTCAGGGGTGCCAGCGGACTGCTCGAGCCGCTGCCGCCAGTCAGACCGCCGCTCAAGGTGCCCGGCAAAGCGGTAAGAATGCTGGTCAACGGCGCCAGCGGATTGCCTGTACTGCCGCTGCTGCCGCCCGGATTCAGGATGCCGGTGAGGCCGCCAAGCGGGTTGCTGCTGCTCGAACCGCCCGCGGTCAGCAGGCCGCCTGCCGAGGTGACGGTGTCGCCGAGCTTGGTCACGACATTGCCGAGGTTCTGGCCGATCGGGTTGTTGGTCGCGCTGCTGACCTGGCTACCCGCGCTGTCGAGGCCATGACCGATGGTCGACAGCAAGCCATTCAGCGGTGAGCCGAGACCGGTCGTATCGCCGACGGTCTGAGTCGTTTGCGCGAGCGTGCTGGTGATCGGCGTGATCACGGTGCTGACGGTTTGCGTGACTTGCTGGATCGGGCCGTTCGTCAGTTGCGAGGTCAGTTGCGTGCCAAGGCCGCTGACCGCAACGCCGACCGTCGAGACCACGCTGCCGAGCGGCGTGGTCAGCGGACTGAGCGGTGCGGTGGGGCCACTGCCGAGACTCGTCACGAGTTGGCCGGCGCTGTTGACGGCCTGGCCTGCGTCGTAAACCAAACCGCCGCTGCTCGCCAGTGTCGTGCCGAGTGGATCCTTGGAATTGCCGAGCTGGCCGAGGCCATTCGCCGTACCTGTGCCGATCGCGGTGACGCCGGCACCGAGATTCGAAACGACGTTGCCGAGCGCGGTGGTGGTGGCCGGGTTCGCGCCGGGAATCGGCGTAAGGCCGATCTGGCTGCCGACTGCGGAGACGGTTTGGCCGGTCGCGGTGATCACATTGCCGGTGTTCTGGACGACGACGCCGATCGGATTGGCGCTGGTGGGCGTAGGCGTCGGTGTGGGAGTCGGCGTCGGTGTCGGTGTCGGTGTCGGTGTGGGAGTCGGCGTCGGCGTGGGTGTCGGAGTCGGCGTGGGTGTTGGCGTCGGAGTCGGTGTGGGAGTCGGAGTCGGTGTGGGAGTCGGCGTCGGCGTCGGCGTCGGCGTCGGTGTGGGAGTCGGTGTAGGAGTCGGTGTAGGCGTTCCGTTGCCCGAACCAGAACCAGAACCCGAGCCGGAACCCGAACCGCTCCCAGCGCCCGGCCTGACCAACGTGCTTCCACATCCCGTCAGTAAGATCATCGACGACACGCACATGGCGATCGCCGATAGTTTGAAATTGCGATTCATGGTCTGCTCCCCCGTAATTTGGAAATTGCTGGGGAGCTAACTGCAAGGCCTATGCCATTTATGTTCGCAGCGCCGGAGAGGAAAATAAATTCATATTAATCAATAGTTTGGATGCGAATTTATAAAATAGTGAGCGTGTTGATGCCGCCGATGTGGTGGGGAACACATCAGCGTGCAGGCATCGCGTAACGTAACGTAAGGTTGGGGTTTTTCATATTGAGCAACATCCGCCGATGCAGCAACAGCGCGCGTTTACGTCAAATCTTCAAACGCCGCAGTACCTTCGGGCCTGCGATTGCGATCAGCGCAGAACACACCGCCACCACGGACAAGCCGATCGGCAAACTGGTCACCTGCGTCACCGCGCCAATGATCACCGGCCCGAGCAGCAGCCCGAAGTAAGCCAGCCCGGCGACGTGCGCGAGTCCTTCGGCGGCGTGAATGCCTTTGACGCTCGCCGCGGCTGCGAACAGCACGGGCATCATGTTCGCGAGTCCGAGACCCATCAGCGTGAAGCCGATGAGGGCTGCGACCGGGTTCGGCAGCAGCAGCGCGCCGACCATCCCCGCGCAGGCGAGCGACGCGCTCGCCATCACCAGTTGGGGTGCACCGAAGCGGGCTCGCACGGTGTCACCGGCGAAACGCGCCGCTGCCATGCCGCCCGAAAACGCCGCGTAGGCCGCGCTCGCGAGGGCCGGCGTCGACAGCACGACGTCGCGCATGTAAACAGTGGCCCAGTCGTACATTGCGCCTTCGGCGATCAGTGCAACCAGCGCCATTGCGCCGAGCGCCCACAAGGCGGGTGAGCGCCAGCGATTGGCGCGCGGCGTGGCGGCGTCGGGATGGTCGGCGTGCGGCACGTGCGGCAGCACCGAAGGGCAGGCCGCGAGCAGCACCAGCGCGCTGACCGCCGCGGCCAGCGCGAGATGCACCGCCGGCGCCATGCCGCGCGATAACAAGGCGCCGCCTGCTGCCGCGCCGAACATGCCGCCGACGCTGAACATGCCGTGCAGCGACGACATGATCGGCCTGCCGAGCGCTTTCTCGACAGCGCTGGCTTCCGCGTTCATCGCGACGTCGAGTGTGGCCATGCCGGCGCCGAAGACGGCCAGCACGATCAGCAACATCCAGTAAGCCGGCACGATCAGGATCAGGGCTGCACACGCGGTCATCACCAGGCCGCCGGTCAGGCAGGCGCGGCGCGTGCCAACCCGCGCGATCCACGATGCAGTCGCCGCCATTGCGCCGATCGAGCCACCAGCCACGGCAAGCAGCGCGAACGAGAGCATCGCCGCGTTCAGGTGGAAGCGGTCGCGCACGGTCGGCACATGCACCCCCCACGACGCGTACATCATGCCGGCGATGAAGAACACCGCCATCGTGGCGATCCGCGCGCGCTGCCGTGCGCTATCGGAGAGATCGCGATGAGCCGCGGGGAGGGTAGCGAATTCGGAGGAGCGGTCGGACACTGAAATCTCGTGAAGGAGGACGCGTAAGAAAGCGCGTTGAAAGCGAATTTCCGATTCTAACGAAGCACGTTGTCTTATGCTTGGAGCAGATTGATCCAACACATGAGGAACGCGCACTTGAACATTCCCGCTCACGCTCCGCTCCATCTGCTGCATCTGGCCGCCATCGGTACGCTAGCTACCCACGCGCGTCAGCCGGAAGGCTTTCCTTATCCGTCGGTGTTGCCGTTCGCCCCGGACCCGCAGCATCGTCCGACGATCCTTGTGAGCCGGCTCGCCGAGCATACGCACAACCTGCATGCGGACCCGCGCGCCGGTTTTCTGGTCGTCGACGCACCAGAGGGAGACGTGCTGAGCGGGCAGCGCGTCACCTTGCTCGGCAGGTTCGAACCGGTCGACGCGACCCCCGAAGTCGTGCAGCGCTATCTCCGCTATCACGCGGATGCTGAACGGTACCTGGCTCTCGGTGATTTCACGTTCTGGGCGATGAGACTCGAGCGGCTGCGCTATATCGGCGGCTTCGGCGCGATGGGCTGGCTCGACGGCACCGAACTCGATCCACTGCCGCCCCTCGGCTTTGATGAAGAAGATGCGCTGATCAGGCACTTCGCCGGTCATTCCGCGGTTGCCGGAGGATTTCAACTGCTCGGCGTCGATCGATATGGCGCCGATCTGAAGCTTGACGGTACGCGTACCCGTTTTGCCTTTGCCGACGTCAAACTCAATACCGAAACCTTGCATGCGGCGCTCGAGGATTGCATCCAGCGCCACGTTAATTAAGCTCTGATTGCGATTTCGGGAAAACACTCATTCCGCAATAACAGTGCGAAGCGTGCGTCCCAATATGTTCTGACGTTTCATGTTAAAGCTTTCATGCCATGAAATGTTGATGCAAATTTCTCATCTTAAATTTCATTTTTTGATAATTAATCCAATAATTACTGATGTGCGGGCCTGTTTTTCAGCAAAGTACGAAATTATCTATTTGAAAGGATCTGCGTAACATCACGGCCGAATGAAATTTTTTGAAACGAATTTGGATTAATTTTACGAAGGCGGTTTTGTAGCCTTTCTATTTTGTGTTAATCTCGCCATCAAATTCCGAGGCATGAACACCTTCAAAGGGCAAGCTGGCTTAAGACCGGCAGTCATTTTATCCAAACCACAAGGGAACCTATGTCGTCCTACAAAGAACTACTCGCGCAGCGCGAGAAGCTTGAAAAGCAGATCGAAGAAGCAAAGTCGCGCGAATACGCAGAAGTGTTGAATGAGATCAAGCAAAAAATGGCCGATTACGGCATTTCGCTGACCGAACTTGGCGGTGGCCGTGGTGCCAAGGCTGCTAAAGCTGGCCGTCCGCGCGCAGGCGTTGCGCCGAAGTATCGTGACCCGGATAGCGGTAGCACGTGGTCGGGCCGTGGCAAGCCGCCGCGCTGGATCGCAGGTCTGGATCGCGAGAAGTTTCTGATCCAGAAGTAATACTCATCGGCCAATCAGTGGCGCTTATAGCGCCCGTTGTTGCCAGAAAGAACCGCGTACCGTTAAGGACGCGGTTTTTAATTTTTCTGAAAATTGTTGTGACTCTTTGTTACACGTACTCCATGAAACTGGAACGCGAATGCTTTTCGTTTAGATAAGCAGCTGATTTAAAAGGATTTTTTAAGGTATCTTCAGCGCATATCGAGATACGCCGGGTAGAATACAGGCATTGAACTTTTTGCTTCGTTTCAGATATGCCTTCCACCGCCGCCGTCCAGTCCGCTGAGAAACATCGCGTCGCGCGCAAAAGTACCTTTGTCAGTATTGCGCTCAATACGGTGCTGATGACGCTGCAAATCGTCATCGGGGTGTTTGCGCATTCACAGGCGTTGGTCGCCGACGGTATCCATTCGCTGGCCGATCTGATTTCCGATTTTGTCGTGCTAATCGCGAATCGGCATAGTGGCGCCAAGCCCGACGCGGATCACAATTACGGACACAGTCGCTATGAAACGGTTGCGTCATTGTTTCTGGGTGCACTGCTGATTGTGGTCGGCGTGGGTATGTTGTGGCGCGCCGGGACACGCCTCGCCGATTTGCAAAGCATCCCCGCCGTGCATATGAGCGCGCTCGCGGTCGCGGTGCTGGTGCTGATTTCCAAAGAGAGCCTGTTTCGCTACATGTTGCGCGAAGCGCAGCGCGTGCGTTCAGCGATGTTGATTGCGAATGCATGGCACGCACGCTCGGACGCTGCTTCGTCGTTGGTGGTCGCGCTCGGCATTGTCGGCAGCCTGGCAGGCGTGCGCCTGCTCGATCCCATCGCCGCAGCAATTGTCGGTTTTATGGTCGCGCGCATGGGGTGGATGTTTGGCTGGGACGCGCTGCAAGATCTTTCTGACCGCGCGCTCGACCAAACCGCCTCCGCTGACATGCGCGCGCTGTTGCTCGCCACACCCGGTGTGCGCGATGTGCACGAAATGCGCACCCGCAAGATGGGTGACTTCGCTCTGGTCGATGCGCACATTCTGGTCGACCCGCTGATCTCGGTATCGGAAGGGCACTACATCGCCGAATCGGCGCGCCTGCGCGTACTGGCAGACAACCGCGTGCTCGACGCGCTGATTCATGTCGACCCGGAGAATGACGCGGTTGCGCGTCCGCCCGTCAATCTGCCGAACCGGGATCGGGTCGTCGCCGAAGTCAACGCCGCGTTCGCCGCGGGCGGCGTGAAGGCCGCAGCGGTCAATATTCACTACTTGAGCACGGGGCTCGATGTTGAAGTGGTGGTGCCGGCGGCGGGTCCACGCACTGCCGAAAGCGATGAGCCCTATCTTGCCCGTGTCGATCTGGACGCGCTCAAGCGCAGCCTGGGTGTCCGCAAGCTCGACGTGCTGCAAGGGGTGGATGCGCCACCGGCCGAAAGCGGCGTCCCGACAGAGGCGGGGTCCGGGGAGGCCATCGCCCGCGCCAAAGCTGCGGAACCGCACAGCGCCAGCTGACTGACGTCAATCGAGCCGAGCCCGCCCGGAACGCGCGAGCCGCGGCTTCACAGTCTCACAGCGGCAATTGCGTATCGAATTTGATTTCGCGCAGCACAACGCTCGTGCGCACCTGTGCGACGGCGGGAATCTTGAAGATGCGTTCGTGCAGAAAGCTGTCGTACGCCTTGATGTCAGGCGCGACGATCTTGAGGATGTAGTCGGATTCGCCGGTCGTGCTGTAGCACTCGGTGACCTCCGGGCAGGTGGCGATTTCCCGCTCAAACTGTTCGACCCCGCCCTCGGTGTGGCGCGTGAGATGGATATGCGCGAGGGCGCAGACGTGCAGGCCCAGCTTTTCGCGATCCAGCAATGCCGTGTAGCGCTGGATCACTCCCGATTGCTCCATATCCTTGATACGGCGCCAGCATGGGGTGCTCGACAGGCCGACCTGGTCGGAAATCTCTTGCACGGATCGGCGTGCGTCGAGCTGTAGCAGGCGCAGGATTTTTTGAGAGAAGGTATCGAGTGTCAACTGCGCCTCCGTTGGCGTCGCCGTATCAACGCATAGTAGAGGGCGCGAAAACGAAACGCAACGTAAAACGGCCTCGGCGAGGGAGATTACCTAATTTGCCGGTTTCTCAGCGGCGTTTTGCCCTGAGTCGTCCCCATCTTTATTGGCCGCCAGCGTGGCCGCCTGAACGGCGCGCAGATCCTTGAGCATGTTGCAGAAAAGCGCGCCCTGTTCGATTGCGTCGTCTAGCGCGACGTGCGTGTGCGGATGATCGTCGAGCCAGTGCCTGGGAAAGCGTGGTTTGATGTTCTTGCGGTATGGCAGGCCGGTCAGTGCGAAGGCCAGTGTCTTGATGTCGAGCGCCGACCACGAAAACGGGCAGCGCCCGACAAACCGCATCATGTACCAGAACATATAGGTGAAGTCGAAACCGGCCGGCATTGCCACGAACACTGGCTTGCCCGGCAACGCTTCGACCCATTCAACGTAGGCCGTCAGCGCGGCCTGCGGATCCTGCAAATCCTTGCGGCAGGCTTCCCATGCTTCCGGCTGCGTTTTCCACCATGCCTCCTGCACCGGATGCGGCCTGGCGCCGTCGAGCAAGTCGAGATTCGCCGAGAAGGTGGCGATCAATTGCTTGTCTTCCGTGTACGCGGCGGAAGCGAAACTGAGCATCGAATGCGGACCGGGAATCGGGCCGTCCGCTTCGACATCGGTGCTCACGTAGATTTCGCTGCTCATGCCTGGACTCCGTCGGCTACATACGGATTGGTGCGGCGCTCGGCGCCGAATGTGGAGGTGGGACCGTGACCCGGAACGAAGGTGACGTCGTCGCCGAGCGGCCAGAGTTTTTCGCGGATCGCACGTACCAGGTCGGCGTGATTGCCGCGCGGAAAATCCGTGCGGCCGATTGAGCCCGCGAAGAGCACGTCGCCGACCAGCGCGAGACGATGCGCGCGGCTGAAGAACACCACGTGGCCCGGTGTATGGCCGGGGCAGTGATAGACCTCGAGGATTTCGTTGCCGAATTGCACGGTTTCGCCGTCTTGCAGCCAACGGTCCGGCTCAAACGCCTCAGCAGCAGGAAAGCCGAAGCGCGTGCTTTGATCCGGCAGCTTGTCGAGCCAGAAGCTTTCGTCGGGATGCGGGCCTTCGATTGGTACGCCGTAATGCGTGGCGAGCGTCTTCGCGCCGGCACAGTGATCGATGTGACCATGCGTGAGGAATACTTTTTCGACTGTCACGTTCTGGCGCGCGATTTCACCCTGGATGACATCCAGGTCGCCGCCCGGATCGACAACGGCCGCGTGCCCGGTTGCCTCGCAAACGAGCAGCGAGCTATTCTGCTGGAACGGCGTGACGGGGATCAAGGTGACTTTCATGGATGACGACGCCGCAGGAAAAACGTTGATTGTACCGGCGTCTCGCCGACGCTCGTCGAGGGCGCTGAGGCCCCGCTGCAGTGGGCTTTCGGCTGCTCATTTTTGCAGCAGGAGTGAAGATTCATCAAGGTTTTCAGTCAGTTGCCATCCCAAAATTTTCTTTTGGGTATAATGACTTCCATGCACAAGGAATTGTGTATGCCACAAGGCGATGCGTCCCCATCAAAAATGGGCACGCGGATCGCCACTCAAGTATGGGCTGTCGCAGTTGTGGGCGGCCATCAGGTATCGATGCATTCGATGCACACGTCTTACCCAGCCAGGCGCCGCGCGCCTGCAACGGACTTAAATGCCGTGACGCTGGGTGGGGCCTACGCCGCTGTTCCTGCGCGCTGAGTTCCGCGCGCAAGAACGTGTTTGCCACGTTCGATGGCGGCATGTGGGGTCTGGTCAGGCTGCCGGGGACAGGTTGCGCCAGACGTGAAAATTAACCGTGCGGTAGCGGCTGGGTAGCCGCATCCGGGCTTTGACGTACTGCGCTTTTCTGCGCGGCGCGTTGTCGTCCATTGCCGCCGGAGTCGCAGGCAACACGCTCAACTTTTCGCGTGATGCGGCTCGACAATTTGATTGCACGTCTTATGAAAACTCGGTTATCCCGTAGTCTGGGGACTCTTTTTGCCTTTTTTGTGCTGGCCGGCTGTGCCACGCCTCCGGGCGCGAGCAGCACGTCCGAAAGCGGCGTGCCGCTGAGCACGAAGAGCGCTCAGGCAGGCTCGTTCGGCCCGCAATCCTTCGGTGGCGCGCCGGCCTCGGACGCAGCCGCCAAGGGCTCATCGCTGGCCGATGCCAGGCCGCTGACGGACGATGGTTCGGGTATTTCGGACTTTCATCAGACCGGCCGCGCTTCGTGGTACGGCCGCGGTTTCCATGGCCGCCGTACGGCCAATGGCGAACGTTTCGACATGCACGCGTTGACCGCGGCACACCGTACATTGCCGCTCGGCTCGTATGTGCGCGTGACCAATCCGGCCACTTCGCGCTCGGTCGTCGTACGCATCAACGATCGCGGCCCGTATGCACGCGGCCGGATCATCGACCTGTCGATGGCGGCGGCCGCCGCGCTCGACATGCGTCATGCCGGTACTGCGCGAGTACAGATCGAAGGTTTGACGCAGCAGGAAGCACGCGCTGCGCGTAATGAAATGCTGGCGTCGAATTCCGGTTCGAGCGCAGAGAACGCAGAGAAGTAATGTAGTAGTGGCCGCGGGCGCGCCGCAAGCGCGTTCGTGACGCTGGGCAGCGTAGCGGCATCTCATGCCGTGTTTGCCAAAAGACAAAGGGCCGCATCGCGCGGTCCTTTTCTTTTGCCCGTCCGCTTTATTCCCCGTCTTTCTTTAGCGCCAAAGCGCGCGTGTAGAGTGCATTGCGCGATGCGCCTGTGATGGTCGCCGCGACTTTGGCCGCGCTGCTCACCGTCAACTCTTCCAGCAGGATGCCCAGCAACGCGTCGTGATCGTGTTCGCCTGCGGCTTCCGGTTGCGCGCCTTCCACCACGAGTACGAACTCACCGCGTTGCCGGTTCGGATCGGCGGCGAGCCACGTTGGCCCTTCGGCCAGGGTGCCGCGGTGCAGCGCTTCATGTAACTTCGTCAATTCCCGTGCGATCAGCAGCTTGCGCTCGCCGCCGAATGCGTCGGCCAACGCCTGCACTGTTTCGATGATCCGGTGCGGGGCTTCGTAGAACACCATCGCGTGCGGGTGGCTCGCCAGCAACTGCAGGGCCGCAGAGCGTGCTTTTGCCTTCGGCGGCAGAAAGCCGAGGAACGAGAACGTCGCGACCCAGTCGCCGGCTGCGCTCAATGCGGTGGCGAGCGCGCTTGCGCCGGGCAGCGGGATGACCGGGAAACCGGCTTCGCGCACGGCATCGACGAGTTTCGCGCCGGGATCCGAAATGCCGGGCGTGCCCGCATCGGACACGTAGGCCACGCGTTCGCCCGCTTGCAGATGTTCGATCAGGCGCAGCGCCGCGGCCCGCTCGTTGTGCTGATGAACCGCGACGAGCGGTTTTGAGATGCCGTAGCGCGCGAGCAATTGGCCCGTGTTGCGGGTGTCTTCGGCGGCGATGCGATCCACCAGTCCGAGCACATGCAACGCGCGCAGCGTGACGTCGGCGATGTTGCCGATCGGCGTGGCCACCACATACAGCGCGGCAGCAGGGTACTGCTGCCCTTGCGCGAGTTCGGAGAGAGGAGTCATGAGGCAGAAGACGCAGACAGACAGAACAAGGCCGCCATTGTGCCACGCAGCGGCACGCGAACCGGGCGGGGAGCAGGCGCGGCTCGTGGCGAACTCGGCACCGGGCAGTGCGCCGGTTAACGCCCACAACTTTTCGAGACCAACCGGGTCCAAACTCGTCGGTGCGGCTTTCGAGGCGCGTGCGATGGAGTTTTTGCAGCGCCAGCGTTTGCGTTTCGTCGCACGCAATGTGCTGTGCCGGGGCGGTGAGATCGATCTGGTGATGCGCGACCGTGACGGCGCGCTGGTGTTCGTCGAAGTGCGGGCACGCGCGCAGCAGCATTACGGCGGCGCGGCAGCGAGCATTGGCTGGCAAAAGAAGCAGCGGATCGTGCGTGCCGCGCGGCATTACCTGGCAACCCGCAGCAGGCGTTCGCATGATGAGCCCGCGTGCCGTTTCGACGTGGTTGCGTTCGAAGCGGGCCGGCTCGTGTGGCTGCGCGACGCGTTTCGCGCCGACGAAGTCTGACGTAGTGCGCGGAGAACAGGCATGAGTGCGATAAACTTGCGCTCGCGTACGGGCCTCATGGGCGACGCGGGCATACAGAAAGCAGCGAGGAAGTAGCGCATTTCGCGATGATTTTGCGCATACCCACTGTTGTGTTGCCAGTATGGTTCATCCGAGCGGTACGACTTCGCAATACGACTTCACAACACGGCCGCGCATTGCGGTCCATTCGCGGTAGAAAAAAGAGACTCGATGTCAGTCGAACGCATTCAACAACACTTCCGCGACAGCGCGGCAGTCAAACTCGAAGCCCTCGAAACACTGTCGATGCCGATCGCCGCTGCGATCGACACGATGTTCGCCGCGCTTGCCAACGGCAGCCGCATTCTTGCGTGCGGCAATGGCGGCTCGGCGGCCGACTCGCAGCATTTCGCCGCCGAACTGATCGGCCGCTTTGAGCGTGAGCGCCCAGGATTGCCGGCGATCGCGCTGTCCACCGACACGTCGGTGCTCACCGCCATCGCCAACGACTACTCATTCGAGCAGATTTTTTCGAAGCAGGTGTGGGCCCTCGGCCAGCCGGGCGATGTGTTGCTGGCTATCACCACGTCCGGTAATTCCGCCAATGTGCTGGCCGCGATCGAGGCCGCACACGAACGCGAGATGATCGTGGTCGCGCTGACCGGTAAGGGCGGCGGCCGTATGCAGGAAGTACTGGGCGATACCGATATCCACATTTGTGTGCCGTCCGATCGCACCGCGCGTATTCAGGAAGTGCATTTGCTGACCATCCATTGTCTGTGCGACGGCATTGATGCCATGTTGCTGGGCGAAGACTGAGATTGATTCTGAAGGAGAGCTAGTTGATGAGCGTATTCCGCGTCAAGAAGACACTGGTGAGAACCGTGCTGGTGGTCGGGTTCGCGGCGGGACTGTCCGCGACATTGCAGGGTTGTTTTCTGGCCGTTGCCGGCGCGGCGGGCGGCGGCGCGCTGATGGCGACCGACCGGCGCACGCTCGGCGCGCAGACCGAGGATCGCGAGTTGCAGGTGAAGGCGCTGTCGCAGATCAGCCAGAATTTGCCCGACAGCGCGCACGTCAACGTGGCGGTGTTCAACCGCCGCGTGCTGCTGACCGGCGAAGTGGCGGGGGACGCGTCGAAGCAACGGGCCGAGTCCATCGTGCGTGGTTTGAACAACGTGAACACGATTGTCAACGAACTGGCGATCATGCCGGCGAGCTCGTTCTCGTCGCGCACCAATGATACGTACCTGGAAACGCGTGTGAAGACCGCGCTGATTGCCGAGAAGAACATTTCGGCGAACAATTTCAAGGTCGTGGCCGAGCGCGGCTCGGTGTATCTGATGGGCCTTGTCACGATGGACGAAGGCAATCGCGGCGCCGACGTCGCGAGCCGCGTGCCGGGTGTGACCCAGGTCGTGAAGGTGTTCCAGTACATCCAGCCGCAGGAAGCGGCGGCGGCTGCCGCTGCAGCGGCGACCGCACCGACAGCCGCTTCGCAGCCGGACGCGAGCGCGCCGACCGTCGGTGCGATTCCCGATTCATCGGTGAGTTCGCGTCCGCTCGATCAGCAGGCGCCGGCGCCGGTCAGCAATTCGAATGCGGTGCATCCGGGTAATCCGGCCGCGACGACGCCATGAAGCAGGGCGTCGCGTTCGTTGTCGCGACGTTGACGGTTAGCGCGCTGACGGGTGCTTTTGCCTCTTCAGCGCGTGCGGCCGACGCGCCGCGTGGTCAGCTCGTTGCCAACTCGAATGCCTGCATGGGATGTCACGCTGTGGACCGTAAACTGGTCGGCCCGTCGTTCCAGCAGATCGCTGCAAAGTACAAGGGCGATGCGCAAGCGCCGGCGAAATTGGCACACAAGGTGAAGGAGGGCGGCTCCGGCGTGTGGGGCATGATTCCGATGCCGGCGCATCAATCGATGAGTGATGCTGACATTCGCACGGTGGTGGATTGGGTGCTGGCTGGCGCACCGTCGAAGTGATGTTTCGCCTCCGGGTTTAGCCGCCCTAAGGGGCTTGGCAAAACGGAAAATGCCTGTGCTAGAATTATTTGCACGTTGGGGGGGTAGCTCAGCTGGGAGAGCGTCGCGTTCGCAATGCGAAGGTCGGGAGTTCGATCCTCCTCCTCTCCACCAGGATCACATCCAAGGTTGTCCAAGAAAGTCCGAAAACCCCGCAGCTGAAACGGCTCGCGGGGTTTTTGTTTCCTACTCCCGAAACTCCACTGCATCCCAGCGCCTCAACTGCGCGACGTCGCGCAGCGGCGGCGCGCCGAAGAGCCGGCTATATTCGCGGCTGAACTGCGAAGGGCTGTCATAGCCGACCCGGGTCGCCACCGACCCGACATCTCCGCTGTGCCGGAGCAGCAATCTCCGCGCTTCGTGCAGCCGCAATTGTTTCTGATACTGCAGCGGAGTCAGCGTCGTGACGTTCTTGAAGTGATGATGGAGCGACGACACGCTCATGTTCACCGCCTGTGCCAGCGTCTCCACCCGCAGAAGCTCGGTGTAGTGATTCTGGATCCACTCGATCGCCCGTGCGATCCGGTACGTCTGGCTCCCGTTCACCGCGACGTGCCGCAGCCGTTTCCCCTGCTCGCTCGTCATCAGCCGGTAGAGCAGTTCTTTCTCGATGAGCGGCGCGAGCACGGGTATGTCACCTGGAGTATCGAGCAATCGTACGAGTCGCAGCGCCGCGTCGAAAACCGGTGTCGACAATGAGCCCACGGCGATGCCTTCGCCTGCCGACACGGCATCCGGTTCTGGCAGGCGCAGTTGCGTCGCCAGTTCGACGATGCGCTGTGGATCGAGCGTGAGCTTCACACACAGATAAGGCGCGTCGGGGGACGCCCGCGTCACCTGCGACATCATCGGCAGATCGACGGACGTCACGAGGCAATGCAGATGATCGTAGTCGTACGCCTGCCCGGCGACCATGACCCGCTTGGCGCCCTGCGCCGCGAACACGAATGCGGAGTGCGTCACGCCGCAGCCGAGATCGGCGGGCTGTGAGTGCCGGTAGAACGTCAGCGAGGGGATTACGGTCTGATATGCACCGTCCGCCGGCGCGAAGCGGCTGATAAGCGCGGCGAGTTCACGGCGCGCGGTTTCGCGCGCCGCCGAAGGGTCGAGCCAGGAGGAATGCTGTTTCATGTGCATTGAAATCCGTTGACGGAATCGAGCATACCAACAGCTGCCTGGCAATCGCAGCTAGCCTGCCCGATTTGCAGCATTGTTCAATATTCTTGCAGGATTGTGTAAAGCGTAATGGCAGCCGGTCGGTCAAACTGCCGCGTACACCCGGCGCCAAGTCCGGGCTTTCCCCTCGGAGAGGTTTCATGTCTACATCGCTTGTTCTCAACGGCAAGAACGTTACGCTCGATGCCGATCCCACCACGCCGCTGCTTTGGGCGATCCGCGAGAACGCAGGCCTGCACGGCACGAAGTTCGGCTGCGGCATGGCGCAATGCGGCGCCTGCACGGTTCATCTGGAAGGCGAAGCCACCCGCTCATGCGTGCTGCCGCTCGCGGCCGTCGCGGGCAAGCGCATCACGACCATCGAAGGCATTGAAAGCCGGCCCGCGAAAGCCATCCAGGCCGCATGGGTCAGGCTGCAGGTGCCGCAGTGCGGGTACTGTCAGTCCGGACAGATCATGTCCGCGACAGCCTTGCTCGAACATAACGCCATGCCTACCGACGCCGACATCGACGCCGCGATGGACGGTAATCTCTGCCGCTGTGCGACCTACACCCGCATCCGCGCGGCCATCCACGAAGCCGCTGCGACCCTTAAGGCCTGACTATGACGACCGATCTCGATCTCACGGATGCGGTACGCCCGTCGCGCCGGACCTTCCTGAAAGCAGCCGGCGCCGTCGCGGCAGTCGGTCTTACCATCGGCTTCGAATGGGCGGGCACGGGCCGCCGCGCACTCGCCGCCACCATGCCCGACGCCACGTTCGCCCCCAATGCGTTCCTGCGTGTCGCGCCGGACAACAGCGTCACGGTCATCGCGAAGCACGTCGAGATGGGCCAGGGCGCGTACACCGGCATCGCGACGATCGTCGCGGAAGAGCTGGATGCGAACTGGCAGGACGTGCGAGTTGAAAGCGCGCCCGCCGATGCGAAGCGCTACGCGAATCTCGCGTTCGGTACGATCCAGGGCACGGGCGGCAGTTCGGCGATGGCCAACTCGTGGATGCAATTGCGCGACGCCGGCGCGAAAGCGCGCGCAATGCTGGTCTCCGCCGCCGCTGCGCAGTGGCAGGTGCCCGCGTCCGAGCTGACGACGCGTGACGGCAGCGTTCATCACGCGGCCACGAACCGCACCGCGACCTACGGCTCGCTCGCGTCGGCTGCAGCCCGCTTGCCAGTGCCGGACAAGGTCACGCTCAAGTCGCCGAAGGATTTTCGTTTGATCGGCCATCAACTGCCGCGCGTCGACGTGCCGTCGAAAACCAATGGCACCGCCCAGTTCACGCTCGACGTGACGTTTCCCGGCATGCTGGTCGCGCTGCTGCAGCGTCCACCGCTTTTCGGCGCGACGGTCAGGTCGTTCGATGCGTCCGCCGCGAAAGCGGTGCCGGGCGTTGTCTCGATCGTGCAGGTGCCGGGCGGCGTTGCGGTGGTCGCGAAGGGTTTCTGGGCGGCGAAGCAGGGCCGCGACGCGCTGAAGATCGAATGGGACGATTCGACGGCCGAAAAGCGCAGCTCGGACGCGATCATGGCCGAGTACCGGCAACTCGCCGAGCAGCCCGGCGCGTCTGCCCGTAAGGACGGCGATGCGACACAGGCGCTCGCGGGCGCGGCGAAGAAGATTTCCGCTACCTACTCGTTTCCATATCTCGCTCATGCGCCGATGGAGCCGCTCGACGCCGTCGTCAAGCTCACTGCTGACAGCTGCGAGATCTGGGCTGGCGATCAGTTCCAGACGGTCGACCAGGGCAACGCCGCGCGCACGGCCGGGCTCGATCCGCAGCAGGTGAAGATTCACACGCTGTATGCGGGCGGCAGCTTTGGGCGTCGCGCGAACACCCAGTCGGACTATATCGTCGAGGCCGTGTCGATCGCGAAGGCGCTGGGTGCGAACGGCACGCCGGTCAAGCTGCAGTGGACCCGCGAGGACGACATCCACGGCGGCCTCTACCGGCCGATGTATTTCCACAAGCTCGACGCGGGCCTGACTGCCGACGGCAAGCTCGTCGGCTGGCGGCATCGCATCGTTGGTCAGTCGATTCTTGCCGGCACGCCGTTCGCGAGCGTGATGGTCAAGAACGGAATCGACGGGACGTCCGTCGAGGGGGCCGCCAACGTGGCCTACGCGATTCCGAACATCTCGGTCGAACTGACGACCACGCAGACCGGCGTGCCCGTGTTGTGGTGGCGGGTGGTCGGCAGCTCGCACACGGCATTCGCGGTCGAGGCGTTCATCGACGAAGCCGCCCACGCCGCGGGCAAGGACCCGTTCGTCTTCCGTCGCGATCTGCTCGCGCACGAACCGCGCATGCGGGGCGTGCTCGAACTCGCTGCGGAGAAAGCGGGCTGGGACCCGGCCAAACCCTTGCCGAAAGGTCGCGGGCGTGGCATCGCGGTGGCCGAGGCGTTCAAGACGTTCGTCGCGCAGGTCGCGGAAGTCTCCGTCGATAAGGACGGGAACGTGAAAGTGGAACGCGTCGTCTGTGCGGTGGATTGCGGCACACCGATCAATCCCGACGTCATCGCCGCACAGATGGAAGGCGGCATTGGCTTCGGTCTAGGCGCGGCGTTGCACAGCGCGATCACGCTGAAGGACGGCAAGGTCGAGCAGAACAACTTCGACGGCTACCAGGTGCTGCGGTTCGCCGAGATGCCCAAGGTCGAGGTGCATATCGTGCAGTCGGGCGAAGCGCCGACGGGTGTCGGCGAGCCGGGTGTCGCACCGGTCGGGCCGGCCGTAGCGAACGCGATCTTCGCGGCCACCGGCAGGCGGGTTCAATCGCTGCCGTTTCCTGCCGCTTCGGAAAAGACCGCCTGACGGACTGACCGAAGGCGACGCTGACTTTGCTCACGCGTCGCCCGTGAGGTGAGCGACGCGTCATCGGAAAACTCCGATCAGAACTTATCCCACCCGTCATCCGCGCCCGCAGCCGCAGTTGCAAGCGCAGCAACCGGCGCAACGACCGTGGCCCGTGCAACGCGCTTCGGGGCAACTGCAACAGCAGCCGACACCTCGCGCCGCGGAGCTTCCCGCCGGACAGGAACAGCCGCTACCGCAGGTGCAGCATCCTTCAACTGAAAAAACGCCACGGCTTCATTCAACTGTTGCCCCTGATCTTCCATCGACCTCGAAGCAGCCGCGGCCTCCTCCACCAAAGCAGCATTCTGTTGCGTGACGTTGTCCATCTGGGTAATCGCAAGATTGACCTGTTCGATCCCGCGGCTCTGTTCAGTCGATGCCGCCGCGATCTCCGACATGATGTCGGTCACTCGAGCTACAGCCTGAGTCACTTCGGCCATCGTCTTGCCCGCCTCGCCGGCAAGCGCCGAGCCGTCGCGGATCCTGTCCACGGAGTTGGCGATCAGATCCTTGATCTCCTTTGCCGCGCTCGAAGACCGTTGAGCCAGGCTTCTGACTTCGCTCGCAACCACCGCGAAACCCCGTCCTTGTTCGCCCGCCCGCGCGGCTTCAACTGCCGCGTTCAACGCCAGGATGTTCGTCTGGAACGCAATGCCTTCGATGATGCCCGTGATGTCCGCGATCTTGGCCGAACTGTCGCTGATGTCATGCATCGTGTTCACCACCTGACCCACGACCTCGCTGCCCTTTTGCGCCACCGACGATGCATTCGCAGCCAGCGTGCTGCCTTGCTGCGCGTTGTCGGCGTTCTGCTTAACGGTGGAGGTGAGTTCCTCCATGCTGGAAGCGGTTTCCTGCAGCGAAGCAGCCTGCTGTTCAGTGCGCTGGCTCAGGTCCATATTGCCCGCTGCGATCTGACGCGCTGCGCCGGCGATACTGGTGCTGCTGTCGCGCACCCGTCCAACGATCGCCGTCAATCGCTCGTTCATTTCGCGCAGGGCGGTCAGCAACTTGCTGGTTTCGTCGCGGCCGTCGACGGTGATGCGCGTGCGCAGATCGCCTTCCGATACGGTACGCGCGACGTCGATCGCAAAACGCAGCGGCCCGGTCACCGCGCGCGTGATCACCACGCACGCGCTGACGGCGAGCGCCAACGCGATGAGGCAGATCGTGATCAGCAGATTGCGCTGGTTCTCGTAATGCGCCGCGTATTCGTTGATAAGTTGTTCCTGACGAGTGTGCGTGTAGTCGGCATACGCGTCGGTCGCACGAATCAGCGCGGCGAGCAGCGGCCGGCAATGATCGTCCATTTCGACGATCGCCTCGTCGCGCTTGTTGGTAAGCGCGAGATTGACGATGTTGGTGGCGACCGGACCATAAGCCGATTCGACCCGATTGATCTCGGTCACAAGGCTGCGTGCTTTCTCGGTCGTATCGGTCGCGTTAGCGACCATGTCGTTGAGCTTTTTCAGGTCGGCTTGCACGTCTTCGTGCGCGCGCGTCACATCGGCTTTTTCTATTTCGAGGTCCTGAGGCTTGATCACGAGCACAAGGTTGCGCGCCGCGATCGCCCTGCGGTCGACAGCGGTTCGAACCTGCACTGCCATGTCGGCGCGTGCGTTGATTCCGCGTACGAAGTTGGAAAACCCATCGGTCGAATCGCTCAGCGCCTTCAGGGAAAGGCCGGAAACCGCGACGACAATGAGAGACAGCATGCCGAAGCCGCCGATGAGTTTGGTCTTGATGGTGAGGTTTTTGAGTGCCACGATTTTTTCTTCTCCAATAACGAAACGTTAAAGCGTTCGCAATGGACTCTCAGGTCCGGGTATGGGAGCGTCTATCTGGCTGCCGATCATCCCGGCAGCCCCGCGCGGTTTACCCTTCGAGCCCTTCCATCAAACGCATGGCTAAAAACGCGTCGAATGTCGGGCAACAAATGGGTATCCCATTTACCAGTTATCGGATCGGGTCCCCCTGTACTTAAGGAATCGCGGGTATTTCTCTACCAAGCTTGCACACGATGCGCGAAGAAAACGTCACTTCCCAGGAATTCGAATATATTTGGGCGCAGTATGAAAACATTTAATTACAGTTTCATTTCATCTTCCGGTGCCTGCCGCCTGAACAAATGGCCTTTTGGTGTGCCCCGAGCAGCACAAATAAAATGGCTTGAACAAGTGGGCATTCCTGGATATGATTGAGCAAT
This sequence comes from Paraburkholderia sp. D1E, assembly GCF_052682275.1. Lineage (NCBI taxonomy): Bacteria > Pseudomonadati > Pseudomonadota > Betaproteobacteria > Burkholderiales > Burkholderiaceae > Paraburkholderia > Paraburkholderia sp. D1E. The sequence goes on along the minus strand of NZ_JBQYMB010000001.1, from coordinate 9,010,600 downwards.
CACTCATTTATTATGTGTTGTCGAAGCGAACCGTGTATGGCCCGTCCGAAAAGTGAAGACAAACGCAACGCCATCCTTGCAGCTGCCACCGAGGTCGTTGCCGAGCAGGGCTTGGGCGCGCCGACCGCACGCATCGCAAAACTCGCGGGTGTGGCTGAAGGAACGCTGTTCACCTACTTCGACAATAAGGACGAGTTGCTGAACCAGCTCTACCTGGACATCAAGGCGGAGCTGCGCGAAGTAATGATGACGACGTACCCGAAGCAAGCCAGCGTGCGTGATCGCGCCCAATACGTGTGGGACAAGTTCGTCGACTGGGGCGTGGCGCAGCCGCAAAAACGCCGGGCGATGGCGCAGCTGTCCGTGTCGGAGCGTCTGACCGACTGCACGCGCGCGACCGGCATGGAGTCTTTCGCAGACATCAACACGATGATTCAGGAAAGCGTGGCGAGCGGCGCGTTACGTGATCATCCGCCGGCTTTCCTGTCGGCGATCATGGCGGCGCTGGCGGAAACCACCATGGATTTCATCGCTCGCGAACCGGGCGACGCCGACCGTTATCGCAAGGCCGGCTTTGAAGCGTTCTGGCACGCGATTGCCCAGAACTAAATTTTTTGTCCAATTAATGAGCGCCTACTTGCTCATTTAAATTAAGGAGCACACGATGTCAAAGGTCTGGTTGGTTACGGGAAGTGCCCGCGGGCTTGGGCGTGAAATTGTCGAAGCAGCATTGCGCGCCGGTGAGCGCGTCGTGGCGACAGCGCGCGATCCGCGTCAGTTGGAAGATCTGCTGTCACGCTATGGCGAGCAGGTTCGGGCGGTTGCGCTGGATGTCACGGATCCGGCGGCGGCACGCAATGCGGTACAGGCTGCGGTCGATGCATTCGGTCGGCTCGATGTGGTTGTGAACAATGCGGGTTTTGGTCACCTGGCGCCGTTCGAGCAAGCCACCGAGGACGATTTCCGCGCGCAGATCGACACCAACTTCTATGGTGTGGTTAACGTCACGCGTGCGGCGCTCCCGGTGCTGCGGAAGCAGCGATCCGGCCACGTGATCCAGATTTCGTCGGTGGGCGGTCGTGTCGGGATTGCGGGATTGAGCGCCTATCAGGCGGCGAAGTGGGCGGTCGGCGGTTTCACGGAGGTGATCAGCCAGGAGCTCGCGCCGTTCGGCGTTCACGTGACTGCGCTCGAGCCAGGTGGCATGAAAACAGACTGGGGCACTGAGGCGAGCGGCGCGATACCGGAGTTGCTGCCGGATTATGTGCCCTCTGTGGGCGTGATAGTGGATATGCTGTCCCAACACATCGGCCATGAAACCGGCGATCCGGCGAAGGTTGCCCAAGTCGTCCTGAAACTTGCGTATCACGATTCATTGCCGGCCCATCTCCTGCTGGGTAGCGACGCATTGCATTACGCCGGTGAAGGCGACAAGACGCGTGCTGCAAGCGCCGAAGCGTGGCGAGCGATCAGTACAGCGACCGATTTTTCCGCGCCCACGCCGTTGCCGGCGTTTCCTGCCGCACCGGCGAAAGCCTGAGTACTGATCAGGCAACGCGGCTAAAGGCAACCGAAGGACGAGCGATATGGCAAATTGGGGCGTTGCGGACATTCCGCGTTAGGCCGGCCACGATCATGGAGCATGCATCATGAAAGTTTTGATATTTGGAGCGACTGGCATGGTCGGCCAGGGCGTATTGCGTGAATGCCTGCGCGCGCCCGATGTCGAGGCGGTTCAGACCGTGGGCCGCACTCGCACTGGCCAGCTCGATCCGCGCCTCGTCGAACTGGTTCAGCCGGATCTGATGGACTACCGGGCAGTGGAAGCGTCGCTGAAGGGTTTCGACGCGTGCTTTTTCTGTTTGGGCGTCTCATCCGCAGGCATGCAGGAGGCCGACTATGCGCGCCTCACTTATGACCTGACGCTGGCGGCGGCGCAGACGCTTGCCCGCCTCAATCCGCAAATGACCTTCGTCTACGTGTCCGGTGCGAGTACCGACAGTACCGAACGCGGCCGCAGCATGTGGGCGCGGGTCAAGGGCAAGACCGAGAACGCGCTGCAGCGGCTGCCGTTCAAGGCGGTTTACCTGTTTCGTCCCGGCGTGATCGAACCGCTGAATGGTGCCCGTTCGAAGACCCGCTCGTACCGCTTGTTCTACACAGCGGCCAAACCTCTCCTGTCGACGCTGCGCGCGCTTTTCCCCAACTACATTCTGAGCACCGAAGACATCGGGCTGGCGATGTTGGAGGTCGCGCGCCATGGCGCCGCCAAAGCAGTGCTCGAGATCGCCGATATCCGCGGGCTCAGCCGAGCCGCTTCCCAGCCGGCGCTCGATCTGCACCCCAACTGAGCGCCTGGGCAAGGCGTGAGGGCCGCACTCTCGGGCACGCTTGTGGGCACGTCCTCGGTGCTCCGTGCCGCCCTTGAAACAGGCCGCCGACGCCGCGCCAGTGCTAGTGGCCACGATATGAGGCATGCCATCGTCGAAACTTTCGCGCAGGCCGCCCAAAAACGGGTCTTTTCCCTCGTTTGACGCACCTCAGCGTCTGGTAGGCTACCGGTTCACGGGACGCGCCTTCCAGACGCGGCCACTTTCTTCACGCGCGTGGGTCAGCGCATGCTCGAATGAAAAGCTCATGGTGACGCGCCGACCGAACATCGTGATTGCCATCAGTATCGTGCTGGCCAGCGCGATCCTCGCGATTGCGGTGTGGGTATTGGCGCAGATGCGTGATGACGCGCTACGGCGCGCACAGGACTCCGTTTTCAACGTCTCGTTGCTGGTCGAACGCGACGTGTCGCGCAATCTCGAGATCTACGACCTGTCGCTACGGGCGGTAATCGACGGCCTGAAACAACCCGGTGTGCTGGAATTGCCACCGGCGATTCGTCAGATGGTGCTGTTCGACGGCTCGGCCAGTGCAAAAGACCTGGGTTCGCTTCTCGTCGTCGATGTAGCCGGCAACGTCCTGTTCGATTCGCAATCAACGCCTCCACGCCCAGTCAATCTCGCCGATCGCGATTACTTCAAGGCTCAGCGCGACTCTCCCAATGTCGGCCTGTACGTCAGCCATCCGTTCACGCCCAAGATAACCGGCAAGGACGTGAGTATTGCGTTGAGCCGCCGTATCTCGCGTCCGGACGGCAGCTTCGGCGGCGTGGTGGTCGGCACGATGCGACTCACTTACTTCAGGCATCTGTTCGCCGGTATGAATCTCGGCGCGGGTGGTTCGATGGCGCTGATGCTGAGCGACGGCACGATGCTGATGCGGCGTCCCTACGATGCAAAGATCATCGGTCTCAATCTGACCGGCACGTCGAACTATTCGCGCTTTACTGACCAGCCGAGCGGGGATTTCTTCGGCACGGCGGCGATCGATGGTGTCGAGCGCTGGTACGCGTTCCGCCATATCGACATGTATCCGCTGATTCTAGATGTCGCGCTCTCGACGCACGATATCTATATCGAATGGCGGCGTCGCGCGTGGATCATCGGCACGCTGATCGCGGCGCTCGACCTGGCCATCATCGCGCTCGCGGTCCTCTTCTCGCAGCAACTGCGACAGCGCCGCGCGGCCGAAGAAGAATTGCGCGTGCTGGCGTGCACTGACGGGCTGACCGGCCTGAACAATCGCCGTACTTTCGAGGAGCATGCGGAGGAGGAGTGGCGCCGCGCGCAACGCAACGGGTGGCCGCTGTCGATGCTGCTGATCGACGTCGACACGTTCAAGGGCTTCAACGATCTCTACGGTCATTCGGCCGGCGACGATGCGCTCATCGCCGTGGCGCGCTGCATCGGGCAGAGCGTGCGGCGCCCAGGCGATACCGCAGCGCGCTACGGCGGCGAAGAGTTCGCCGTGCTGCTGCCGGATACCGATGAAGCCGGGGCGCTGAACATCGCCGAGAAAATCCGCACCGAGGTTCAGGCGCTCGAGCTTCGCCATGTCGCGAGCTCGCACCATGTGCTGACGGTCAGCATCGGCATTGCGTGCACGAAGACCCAGGTATTCGCAACGAGCCGGGCACTTGTCAATGCAGCGGACGAGGCGCTCTACGAGGCCAAGGACGCCGGCCGCAATCGCGTGCTGTGTTATCCGGTGGCGGCGCGGACGCATCGGCAGGGCGTCGTGGTCTCGCCGGCGCGATGAGAGGTGCGAAGGCGTTGAGTCCTTCCTGAAATTTAACCCGGGTAATATGTTGTATCCAATTTACACCCGGGTATAATTCGACAAATTCACCTTTCTGGAGTTTGTCATGACCCCCCATCCTGCTACCTGCACCGCCTTCGAGGGATACCGCCGCATTGCCTCGGGCGCTTTGTCCGAGGTGGCGCTCGCTGTACGAGAGGTGCTGGCGCGCGGAGAACAGGCGCCTGTGCTAATTTTCGACGACATCACGAGCCGCCCGGTCGAGTTTGATTTGCGCGGCTCACCTGAAGAGATTCTCGCGCGGCTGGCAAGCCAGGCACCCGGCGAGCAACCCGAATCAACCGCGAGCGCCGAAGAAGACGATGCGCCGCGTGGCCGCGGCCGTCCCCGGCTCGGTGTGGTGGCAAGAGAGGTCACGTTGCTGCCGCGTCATTGGGATTGGCTCAACGGGCAATCGGGTGGCGCTTCGGTTGCGCTGCGCAAACTGGTCGAGGCGGCGCGGCTTGCGGGCGAGGACAAGGGCCGCAAGCGCGCAGCGCAAGAAGCGGTGTATCGCTTCATGACCGCGCTCGCCGGCAATCTGCCTGACTATGAAGACGCAACGCGCGCGCTCTACGCCGACGATCGGGAACGGTTTGAGGATATCGTCGCGGCATGGCCAGAGGACGTACGCAATCACACGCTGTGTCTTGCCGAAGGCGCATTCGGCACGCATCTGTAATTCGACTGCGCACCGGCGAGTGCGCAGCCCAACGAAACGTATGGACAAAAAAAAGCCGCTCACACCGGGGGAGCGTGAGCGGAAAGTCGGAGAGTTACAACAACAGCGCGTGCGCTTACTCATGGAGATGAACGCAGCAAACAAAGTTTAAGAGTTCGACTCGCCCCTATATATCAGACAAATCCCAATCACCGCGCTGACGCGCAAAGCAGGTTGACTGAGCGATCCGGCGCCATTTGCCAGGCATTGCTTACATCATCCTGTCCCGGTTATTCCCGCCATTTTTTGCTTCAGTCTCTGATATCGCCGCCGTAAAAGAGGGGGCAGCGTCGCCACGTATCCTAAAAAACGCGAAATGTTTCGCCATGGCCCAGCGGCGCGAGCGTCCCCTCAGTACTTATGAAGGATGGTGAGATGAAGTGGTTCGACCGCATGACCGTATTCAGGAAGTTGCTGTTGGCGTTTGCCGTTGTGATCGGGTTCTGCGTCGTGATCGGCGGGACTTCGCTGAAGACGTTGTCGTCGATGCATGACATTACCGACGCCATCTGCGACCAGCACATGAACGGCCTCTACTGGATGGAAGAGGCGAACCGCCACAAGATCGATTCCGATCTTGCCGCCGCGAACCTCGGCTATGCCGCCGACGACGCCGGCCGTCAAAAATTGAAGGACAGCATTGTCGCCTCGCTCAAGGAGATGCATGGCGCCTACGACCAGTATCGCGCGACCATCGCGACCAGCAAGGGTCAGGAGATGTTCGACGAAGTGCTTCGCAAGTCGGCCGTGTGGGAGGGCATCGTGCATCAGCAGATCGGACTCGAACCGATTCCGGCTGGCGTCGACAACAACGAACTCGTGCGACGCGCGATTGCGTCGAGCGAGGCGCTGCGCGATCGCATCACGGCGCTGATCGACTATCGCCGTCAGCAAGCCAACGAAGCCCAGCAGGAGGCAAGCGCTCAGTATCGGCACATGCGCGTCGTGATGCTTGCGTTGGTGTTGGGCGCGATCGCGGCGGGCACGCTGCTCGCGACGATGATTGCGCGACGCCTCGCCCGCCAGCTCGGCGGCGAACCGGATTACGCGATGCACATCGCCAACCGTATCGCCGATGGCGACCTGAGCGTGCGCGTCGACACCCGTGCGGGCGACACCGACAGCATGCTGTTCGCACTGCACAACATGCGTGAGCGGCTGGCGGGTATCGTGTCGGGCATTAGCGAGTCGAGCGAATCGATCCTGATGGCCTCGGGCGAGATCGCGCAGGGCAACACCGACCTGTCGCAACGCACTGAAGAGCAGGCCGCCGCGTTGCAGCAAACCGCGTCGAGCATGCAGGAATTGACGTCGACGGTGAAGATGAATGCCGAAAATGCGCAGCAGGCGGGCGGTGTCGCGCATGGCGCGTCGGAAGTGGCCGTGCGTGGCAGCAGCCTGGTTGGCGACGTGGTCGAAACGATGCGCGAACTGGCGGCCGGCTCGAAGCGCATGACCGACATCATCGCGGTGATCGAAGGGATCGCGTTCCAGACCAATATTCTCGCGCTGAACGCGGCGGTGGAAGCGGCGCGTGCCGGTGAACAGGGTCGCGGCTTCGCGGTGGTGGCGGGGGAAGTGCGTTCACTGGCCCAACGCAGCGCGGTCTCGGCCAAGGAGATCAAGGAGCTGATCGAGAGCTCGACGGCGCGCGTGGGCAGCGGTGCAGAACTGGCCGAGCGGGCCGGTCAGACGATGGCGGAAGTTACGCATGCGGTGAAACGTGTGACCGACATCATGGGTGAGATTTCGTCGGCATCGCAGGAGCAGAGCACCGGCATCGAGGAAGTGAACCGTGCCGTCGCACAGATGGACGACGTGACCCAGCAGAACGCGGCGCTGGTCGAGCAAGCGGCGGCTGCGGCGGCGTCGATGGCGGACCAGGCAAGGCAGTTGCAAGCGGCGGTGACCGTGTTCTCGCTGGACGCGCGGCAGGGCTGATGGAGTGGGCGTTGATGAGGGGCGTGGCCGACAGCGCGGGGCATCGTCTGGGCGTGACTACTTGCGCCGGTGATGGATCAGGGACGTACTGCCCGCGTCGCTGATTGTCGAGGGCATGGCTGCTTGCGCCTGTGATAGATCAGGGCGGTGCCGGGTTACTCCGTGGCATTCGAGGGCGAGGCGTGCGTAGCGCTCCTTGCGCGGTTTTTGCCGCCCTTGCCAGGCCTGATGGCTCTCCGTACACTCGCGCGTAATTCCCAGACGGCGCCGATTCGCTGCGCCGTCCACTAAAACGCCGACAGAGGAGAACCCCCGCCATGGCCGATTCCTATTTCCCACGCTGGCGCGCCCAGCCGGACGCTGCCGAGGGCCGCATTGTCGGCACCGACGAGCGCCTCGCGTGGCCGCAGATGTTTGCGATGGGCATTCAGCACGTCGTTGCGATGTTCGGTTCGACCGTGCTTGCGCCGTTGCTGATGGGCTTCGATCCGAACCTGTGCATCTTCATGTCGGGGATCGGCACGCTGTTGTTCTTCGTGCTGGTGGGCGGACGTGTGCCGAGCTATCTCGGCTCGAGTTTTGCATTCATCGGTCTGGTGATCGCGGTGACGGGGTATGGCGGCCACGGTCCGAACATGAACATTCCGGTTGCGTTGGGCGGGATCATCGCGTGCGGGGTGGCGTACGCGATCATTGGTTTGATCGTGTCGGCGGTTGGCACCCGATGGATTGAAACGCTGATGCCACCCGTGGTGACGGGTGCGATCGTCTGCGTGATCGGGCTGAATCTTGCGCCGATTGCGGTGCATGGCGTGAGCGGCAGCAACTTTGATTCGTGGATGGCACTCGTGACGGTGCTGTGCGTCGGCGCGGTCGCGGTGTTTGCGCGCGGCATGCTGCAGCGTCTGCTGATTCTGGTCGGTTTGCTGATGGCGTACGTGATTTACGCGATCGTCACGAATGGTCTCGGCATGGGTAAGCCGATCGATTTCGCGATTGTGGCGAACGCTGCGTGGTTCGGTATGCCGCACTTCACCGCGCCGGTTTTCAACCTGCAGGCGATGACCTTGCTTGCCCCGATCGCGGTGATTCTTGTTGCTGAGAATCTTGGGCACATCAAGGCCGTGAGCGCGATGACCGGTCAGAATCTCGACCGCTATGTCGGCCGCGCATTTCTCGGCGATGGACTCGCGACGATTCTGTCTGGCTTTGCCGGCGGCACTGGGGTGACAACTTACGCCGAGAACATTGGCGTGATGGCGGTGACCAAGATTTATTCGACCCTGGTGTTTGTGATTGCCGCGCTTATTGCTCTTGTGCTTGGTTTCTCGCCGAAGTTCGGTGCCGTGATTCAGACCATTCCGGGACCGGTGCTGGGTGGCGTGTCGATCGTGGTGTTCGGCCTGATCGCCGTGACCGGCGCGCGCATCTGGGTCGTGAATAAGGTCGATTTCTCCGACAACCGGAATCTGATCGTTGCGGCGGTGACGCTCGTGCTGGGCGCTGGGGACTTTTCGTTGAAGCTCGGTGGATTTGGGCTTGGCGGGATCGGTACTGCTACCTTCGGAGCGATTATTCTTTATGCTCTCCTGAGGAGGAAGCCGGCGCAGGGGCCGGTGGCTTAAGGGGTGGTTTTTTGCCGTTGGCGGGTTTTGTTTGTTTGCCTGCGCGCGCTTGTTCGTCGGAATGCCTATGGCGGTGGGATTTGATTGAGTTGGCTGCCTGCGCGGCGCTTTTTGGTTGTATGCCTGTGGCGTTGGCCTTTCCTTGAATTGATATTGGTCTATTAGCGTTCGCCCCTGTGCGGGGCAGGCACTTACTTTCTTTGCCGCCGCAAAGAAAGATAAGCAAAGAAAGCGGCTCACACCGCTAATTCTTAAGTGGGTCCCCCGCACAGCCACGGTAGTGGTGCATCTGGAATCTGTGTTCTCGCACATCCGGAGTAAGTGACAAGGCAGTCATGCTTCCGGCGGCGCTGCGCGCGCCGACGCGTACTTCATAGAACCATCGGTTCGTTTTCGCGCGCGAGCTTTACTCGACGCCGCGGCCCACCCCTGCATCCTCAACGTTTTTGCAATGCGCAAGCGCTTCGCTTGAATTCGCCGGCATTCGATTCGTCAGTTGCTGTCTGTCGAGTTAAGTGCGACCTCTTCACTCCATTCGGAATGCGAATTGTTGCCTGCATCCATTCGCAACCTTTCGACCGCGCGGGGCACCGAGTGGCACAGCCGAAATAGACAAATTCTTGGCGCGTCGCCGAGGCGAAGCCGATGACCTCCACCGCCTCCAAACGAAGCCCGGATTTCTGATGGCCCCTTCCGGCGAGCACGTAGTGCGAGGCGGGAAGCATGACTGCCTTGTCACTAAAGCCGAATGCGCAAAAGTACAGATTCCAGATGCACCACTACCGCAACTGCACGAGAGACCCGCTTAAGAATTAGCGGTGTGAGCCGCTTTCTCTTGCTTACTTCTCTTTGCGGCGGCGTAACTATTCAGCGGTTGTAAACTGGAACCAGGCCATGCATAGTGAAGGACATGACGAAGATGCCCGACATCAAGGATCTGACGCCTGAACAGAAGGACGCACTGATCGTCGATCTTGTGAGGCGTCTGAACGAGCTTGAGGCGAAGCTTGAGAAGGACAGTCATAACTCCAGCAAGCCACCATCAAGCGACGGCCCGAAGCGCAAACCGAAGTCGTTGCGCGGCGTAAGCGGTGCACGCCCGGGAGCGCAGCCCGGTCATAAAGGCAAGACGCTAAAACGCGTGGCGCAACCCGATCACATTGAGATTCACCCGGTGGCGCGGGTGTGCGATGCATGCGGGGCACGGCTTGATTCCACACGGATCACCGTGGTGACTGAAGGACGTCAGGTGATCGATTTGCCGCCCACGCGTTTTGAGGTGACCGAACATCGCGTGCAGATCGCACAGTGTCGCTGCGGCAAACGTCATTCGGGCGTGTTTCCCGAAGGCGTAAGCCAGGCGGTGCAGTACGGTGCCCAGGTGCGCGCCGCGGCAGTCTATCTGACGCAGTACCAGCAACTGCCAGTGGGACGCACCGCTCAGGCGCTGACGGATCTGTTCGGTCTGCGTGTGAGTACCGGCACCGTGCAGCACAGCATTGATCAGGCAGCACATCTGCTGGCGCCCGCAGTTGAACAGATCAGCCAGGCACTGCATAAGCAGCCGGTCGTGCATTTCGATGAGAGCAGCATGCGCGTGGGACGTACGCCCCACTGGCTGCATACCGCGTCAACGCGCACGCTGAGCTGGTACGGTGCGCACCACAAGCGCGGTCGCGAGGCACTCGACAGTTTCGGCATTCTGCCTGGCTTCACGGGCATCGCGGTACATGACGGCTGGCGACCGTATGCCTACTATGACTGCGACCATGCGCTATGCAATGCCCACCATCTGCGCGAGTTGGTGTTTGTGCTGGAGTCCACCGGGCAGGCGTGGGCCCAGCAGATGATTGATCTGCTGTGTCAGGCCAAACGCGAGAGTGAGCTCAGTCTGGCCTGCGGCAACACGGCACTGAGTCGATCGCGCCAGCGCTATTACGCCAGGCGAAGTCGGGCGCTGATTGCTCTGGGAGACAGGCTTAATCCCCAGCAGGCGCGCGAGTCCAGGCGCAAGGAGCGGCGCGGCAAGATCAGGCAGAGCTTTGCCTACAATCTGCTGCGCCGCCTGCACACACAGACGCGCCAGGTATGGCGTTTTATTGCAGATCACCGTGTGCCGTTCGACAACAATCTGGCCGAGCGCGATATCCGCATGCCCAAACTCAAGCAGAAAATATCAGGGTGTTTCCGCTCTGTCTGCGGCATGGAGGCGTTCTGCACAATCCGCTCCTATCTCGCCACTTTGCGTAAGCAGAACCGCTCGCTGATCGATGCGCTGGCCTTGAGCTTTGCCGGTTTGGTCGTTTCGCCCCTGCCGGCCGCTGAATAGTTACGCGGCGGCAAAGAGAAGTAAGTGCCTGCCCCGCACAGGGGCGACGCTAATAAACCAATAAGAATTCAAGGAAAGGCCAACGCCATAGGCAACCAGACAAGACGCGCCGAGCAAACAAACAGATCAAGGAAAGGCCAACGCCATAGGCCAACAGCCAAACAAGCGCCGAGCAGGCAAACAATTCAAGAAAATCCCACCGCCGCAGGCAAACAAACAAAACCCGCCAAAGGCAAATCCATAACCCAAACCTTCACTTCTTCCGAACAGTAAGCGCCGTCTCCGACAAATCCACCTCCCGCATGAGCTTATTCAAAGTCTCATCATTGATCGCCTGACTATTGCGCAGCGCAAGCAGCGCCTTCCGCTCGGCCCTCATCGCCGCCAACTTCATCCGGAATTCCAGCGCATCGGCACGGCGCGCCAACTCCCGCGGTTCCTGTTCGTCTCCAAGCGTGGCAAGCCGGCGCCGATAAACATCCATCACCCTCGCGGTGACATCCACGGCATAAGCCGATGCCGACTCATCGAGATCCGCACACTCGACATCGTGCAACTCATCGACGGCACGAATCGCCGCTTGTGCCGCTGTCGTGCGCGCCAGCGCTTCCTCCGCGGCATGCGGATCCTTGCTACGCCGCCAGCCCCGCAACAACAACGGCAACGCCACCACCGCCACCAGCAGCGATAGCAGAATCACCCCCGAGGCAATGAAAATCGCCAGGTCCCGCCCCGGCAGTGGCGTCCCTCCCGGTAATACCTCAGGCAGCGACAACACCCCCGCCAGCGTTACCGCGCCACGCACGCCGGCCACCGTCGTCACCGTGACTGTGCGCAACCCCGGCACGGCGTTCACCACACCATGCTTCGCCGCGCCGCGGCTCGCGAACCAGCGCAACAGCCAGACCCACACGAAGCGCAGCGCGTAAAGCGCTGCCGCTACAGCGGCGATGTAGCCGATCAGCAGCCACACCTGTGCGTTGCTGGTTTCGTGCGCGTCGAGCAACGCCCGGCCAAGAATGTGCGGAAACTGCAATCCCAGGAGAATGAACACCATGCCGTTGAAGACGAACTCGATCATCGTCCACGTGCTGTTCGCGCGCACTCGCGACGAAACCGGTCCGACATTCACAATGCTCGCGTAATTCATCATCATGCCGGCCGAGACCGCAGCCAGAATGCCCGACAACTCGAAGCGCTCGGCGATCAGATAAGCGGCGAACGGAATCAGCAGGGTCATCACCACACCGGGTGCCGGATCGCCTTCTTCGTTAAGACTCAGAAAGCGCGCCGACACAAAACTGAACACCCAGCTCACCGCTGCCCCCGTCGCGAGACCGCCCACCGCGATGATCACGAAGCTGATCGACGCATCGCGCAGCGAGAACACACCCGTCAGCGCCGCGGCAATCGCGAACTTCAACGCGACAAGGCCGGAGGCGTCATTCATCAATGCCTCGCCTTCAAGGATGTGCATCAGCCGTCCAGGAATCTTGCCCTTGCCAGCGATACCGGACAGCGCTACCGCATCCGTCGGTGACAACACCGCAGCTAGCGCGAATGCGACCGGCAGCGAGATCGACGGCACCAGTGCATGCACGAAGTAGCCGACCGCCAGCACCGTCATGAAAACCAGGCCGAGCGCAAGCATCAGAACGGAGCGGCGCGCCATGAACAATTCGCGCTTGGGAATGCGCCATCCATCCGCGAACAGCAGCGGCGGAATGAACAGCATCATGAAAATTTCCGGATCGAAGGTGACGTGCAACCCGAGCCTGGGCCATGCGAGCAACGCGCCGATCGCAATCTGGACGAGCGGCAGTGGCAAGGCGATCGGCAGCATCCGGGTAACGACGCCGGAAGCGGCGACAGCGAGCAAAAGAATCAGTACGGTAAAGACAATATCCATCGGTCTATTTCTGAAGATATAACGGCGCGTCCTCTACGACAGCCGGCGATGCCGCCGCATATCGGTCACGAAGCGCGCATGAGGCACAAGGCCGAAGTTTAGCCCGACGATGCCTCACGTCATGGTCAATCCGGCAAGACTCCAGCGTGTGCACGGCAACGTTTCGCAGACGCGGCAGGCAAGCGTCTCGGTAAGGGTGTGCACCTTAACGGTGCGTGCCACGCCCGTGGGCGGCGCATCTTCTCTTTCGCCGGTGCAATCTTTCATGCAAATTTCATTCGAATGTGCGCCAGCGTGCGCATGGAGCTTGCTTAAGGAATATCGATGACGCACATTTTGAGAAACGGTGCCGAGGTTGTTCGCTTCCGCGTTCGGACCGGCCCGGCTCTCGCGTGAGAGGATTGCATGACGATTGCGCAACAGGAAAGGACGGCCAGCGCGCCGCATGGCTTCGACGTCGAGGTGACGTCGGGGCTCGAACGTTTTTCTGCGCAGCATGGCGAGCTGACGCTGACCAGCGTATTTCAACCGATTTTCAGCCTGTCGCATATGCGGGCGGTCGGCTACGAGGGGCTGCTGCGCGCCCACGATGCGCTCGACCGGCCCGTGTCGCCGCTCGACGTCTTCGGCGAGGCGGCGCGTCTGGGTGACGTGTTGCAAGTCGACCGGCTCGCCCAGACGCTGCATCTGGAGAATTTCAAGGTGCTCGGCGCCGAGCGCGAATGGCTGTTCCTGAACGTCCATCCCGGCGCGCTGACCGATCCGTATCTCGCCGCCGCCTTGCTGGCCACGCTGAAGCGCCTCGATCTGCCACCGCGGCGCATCGTGCTCGAGGTGCTCGAACAGCGCGCGGAAGATCTCGAACGTCTCGCCGACGCGGTGCGCCAGTTCCGTGAGCGCGGTTTCCTGATCGCACTCGACGACTTCGGCGCGGGCCACTCGAATGTCGAACGAATCTGGCAATTGAATCCCGATATCGTGAAGCTCGACCGCATCATGCTGTCGCACGCTGCGCATCGTGCGGATATGGCGACGATCCTGCCGGGATTGGTCGCGCTGCTGCATGAAGCGGGCAAGCTGGTGCTGATTGAGGGCGTCGAAACGGAGCATGAAGCGCAGATGGCTCTAGCCTGCGACGCGGACTTCGTACAGGGGTTTTTCTTCGGCCGACCGAATCCTGGCGCGGCCGACGCCGCACACGCCGCGACTTGCATCAGCGAAGTGACTGACCGCTATCGCGATCAGGCCGAAGCGCGCGAGCGCCGCAATGCGAGCCGTCTCATACCGTACCTGCGGGCGTTCGAGCGTGCCGCGGAACGGCTCGCCGCCGGCGAACCGCTTGAGGAAGTGTGCTGGAATTTCCTCGCGCTCGACCATGCCGCGCGTTGTTTCCTGCTTGATGCGAAGGGCAAGCAGGCGGGCCGCAACGTCGTGTTGCGCGCCGATCGCGCGGCGCATGAAACGCGCTTTTTGCCGCTTGCCGATGCGCAAGGGGCGAACTGGTTGCGTCGTCCGTATTTCCGCGCGGCGATCAATGCGCCGGAACGTGTGCATGTGACGCGTCCGTATCTGTCGATCAACGAGGCGTTGCCGTGCGTGACGCTGTCGGTGGCGACGCGTGTCGGTGAGCAGACGTGCGTGCTGTGCGGCGATATTGATTGGGTCGAGGAGTAGCGGTTCCGATGGTTCGGATTGAGAGGCGGACCGGCGGTTCTGAGATCATGTCGTTTTCAACGATACTCAGCCGCGCTTATGTCAGTCCTACTTGAAGTCATCGCCACGACCGTTGCCGACGCCCGGCTTGCCGCGCAGGCCGGTGCGAACCGGCTCGAACTCGTCACCGCGATGGGCGAGGGCGGTCTGACGCCGAGCCTTGGGTTGATCGAAGCGGTGGTTGCGGCGGTGGAAAATCCCGCTGCGAGCTTACCAGCGACTGCCGTCCCCGCGTCAAACGTCCCCGCGGCCGGCGTACCGGCCGCCGGCGTCCCGGTCAACGTGATCGTGCGGCCGCATAGCCGCTCATTCGTGTACGACGCCGACGACTATGCCGTGATGCTGCGCGACGTGCGTGCAGTCAAAGCGGCCGGCGCGAACGGCGTGGTGATCGGCATGCTGACGGCGGACGGTGAGATCGATCGCGAAGGCCTCGCGCGCGCAATCGATGCGGCCGATGGTCTGGCGATCACCTTCCATCGTGCGTTCGACGAAACACGTGATCTGCAAAAGGCGCTCGATGTGCTGCTCGGTTTCGATGCGGTGACGAACGTGCTGACCTCGGGCGGTAAGCCGTCGGTGTTGCAGGCAGAGTCGATCATGCATGCTCTGGTGCGGCAAGCGTCCGGCTCACATTGCACGGTGCTGGCGGGCGCGGGTTTGACCATCGATGCGGTTGCCGGCTTCGTGAGCGCGACGCAAGTTCAAGCGGTTCACTTCGGGTCGGGCGTGCGCGTTGGCGGCAACGGTCTCGCACCCGTCGATGCGGCGAAAGTCGCGCAAGTGAGGGCGCTACTGGACGCAAACCATAGCTGACTCACCAGGCGAAAAATCAACGCTACTGATCGCAACGCGTAGCCAAGCCATCAGGCGAAAAAATGCCGCTTCGAGGTTCAACCCGAAGCGGCATTCTTCACCCACCGGCAAACGAACTACTTCGCGACGACCACCGGAATCCCGCGCAACTGCCCGGCACCCTTCACCTCTTCCAACGACTTCTTCACCGAAGCGCTCGTCGCCGCTTCGATCTGCAAGCGTGCAGCGAGATCGCGCTCACCTCGCTTCACACCCGCCAGATTCGCCAGCTTCACGTGACCATAGCCGCGTACCCGAGCGTGCAGATCGGCGAGCTTCGCGACGTCTTCCAGAGTGTCCGCGTTGAGCTTCGGGAACGCGCGTTGCAGCGTGGTTTCGTAGTCGTCGGCGAGTTCGCGCTCCATTTTGCGTTCAAGCGTGCGGCCGAACGGATCGAGCATCGTGCCACGCAGACGGCTGAATTTCGCCATCACGCCGAGCACCGGCCACATCCATTGACCGAAGGTCTTCTTGGTCGGATTCACGCCCGGTTGCCCACGCGTGAGCGTCGGCGGCGCGAGGTTGAACTTGATGCCGAAGTCCTTGCCTGCGACACCTTCGAATTGCGCCTCCAGTGCTTCACGGAATGCGCTATCCGTATGCAGGCGCGCCACTTCGTATTCATCCTTCACTGCGAGCAGACGATAGAACGTCGTCGCCACTGCACGTGTGATGCGCTCGCTCTTTGCATCGATCACGGTTTCGGCACGACGCGCGGCGTCG
This sequence comes from Paraburkholderia sp. D1E, assembly GCF_052682275.1. Taxonomy (NCBI): domain Bacteria; kingdom Pseudomonadati; phylum Pseudomonadota; class Betaproteobacteria; order Burkholderiales; family Burkholderiaceae; genus Paraburkholderia; species Paraburkholderia sp. D1E. Next base: position 8,994,596 of record NZ_JBQYMB010000001.1, on the reverse strand, counting down.
ACCAGCGCGCGATAACGCTTCACGTAGCTCGAACCACCGTAGGTTTGCAGACGACCCTCGCGATGTGCGATCAGTTCGTCGAGCGTATCGACGCGCACCGCCGGCTTCGCCAGATGCCGTGCTTGCCACAGCGATTCCAGGGCGGCAGGGTCTTCCGCAGCAACACGCCCAATCGAAAATGCCAGTTGATTCATCTGTACCGCGACGTTGTTCAACTCGATCGCGCGCATCATCGCGCCGAACGATACCGGCACGAGACCGAGTTGCCAGGCATAGCCGAGCATCAGAATGTTCGCGCCGATGGTATCGCCAAGAAAACGCGTGGCGAGCGCCTGGGCATCGCACGTCGACATGCGGTCTTCACCTGCGGCATGACGCATCTTGTCGATCAACGCATCGGCATGCAGCGTCGCGTCCGGGTTCTGCACGAAGGTCGCGTTTGGAATGGCATGCGTGTTGACGACGATGCGCGTGCGGCCATAACGCACCGTTTGCAAGGCATCGGCGCTCGCGCCTACTACCATATCGCAGGCGAGCAGCACGTCGGCCTGTTGCGTGTCGATACGCACCTGATTGAGCCACTCGTCGCGCGCGGCGAAGCGCACGAACGACAACACCGAGCCGCCCTTTTGCGCGAAGCCCATGAAGTCGAGCACCGACGCGCTCTTACCTTCCAGGTGCGCCGCCATGCTGATCAATGCGCCGACCGTCACGACGCCCGTGCCGCCAACGCCCGTCACCAGAATGTCGTACGGCGCGGCATCGAGATGCGTCGCGGGAATCGGCAACGCTTCGACGCGTGCGGCGAGCGCCACCGGATCGAACGCGGCGCCTGCGGCTTTCTTCAGCTTGCCGCCTTCCACCGTGACGAAGCTCGGGCAGAAGCCGTTCACGCAGGAATAGTCTTTATTGCACGACGATTGATCGATGCGGCGCTTGCGCCCCAACGCGGTCTCAACCGGTTCGACCGATAGACAGTTCGATTGCACACCACAATCGCCGCAGCCTTCGCAAACTTCCTCGTTGATGAAGAGACGCTTGTCCGGGTCGGGAAACTCGCCTTTTTTCCTGCGACGCCGTTTTTCCGCTGCACAGGTCTGGTCGTAGATCAGCACGGTCACGCCATCGGTATCGCGCAACTCGCGCTGCACGGTGTCCATTTCGCTGCGATGGTGGAACGTCGTGCCCTTCGGGAAGAGGTCGTGGTGACCGTCGTATTTCTCTGGCTCATCGCTGACCACGACAAAGCGCGACACGCCTTCAGCTTCCACCTGACGTGCGATCTGCGGCACCGAGATGCTGCCGTCGACCGGTTGGCCGCCCGTCATCGCGACTGCATCGTTGTAGAGAATCTTGTACGTGATGGTGGTTTTCGCGGCCACCGCCTGACGGATCGCGAGAATGCCGGAGTGAAAGTAGGTACCGTCGCCGAGATTCTGGAATACGTGGCGCGTTTTCGTGAACATCGAATGCGAGGCCCAGTCGACGCCTTCACCGCCCATCTGAATCAGGCCGGTGGTGTCGCGCTCCATCCACGACGCCATGAAGTGGCAGCCGATCCCTGCATGCGCGATCGAACCTTCAGGCACCTTGGTCGACGTGTTGTGCGGGCAACCCGAGCAGAAATACGGCGTGCGCTTCACGCTATCCGCGGCATTCGAGAGGATCTGCGGAGCGACCAGATCGACCACACGCTCACGGCGATCGAGCGCCGGCTTGTGCTTCGCGAGCCAGTTCGCAAACACCGGCAGAATACGCGACGGGCGCAATTCACCGAGTGACGACAGCAGCATCGTGCCGTCTTCAGCATTTTTGCCGACCACGATCGGACGCGTGCCTTGGGTGCGGTTGTACAGATAGTCTTTGATCTGCTGTTCGATGACCGGGCCTTTCTCTTCGATCACCAGTACTTCAGACAGGCCGGAGACGAACGCGTCGATGCGCGTCATTTCCAGCGGGAAAGACAGGCCGACCTTGTAGATCCGCACACCGGCCGCTTCCAGATCCGCGACGGTCAGATCGAGCCGCCGCAGCGTTTCCATCAAGTCCAGATGGGCCTTGCCGCACGTGACGATACCCACATTCGCATGCGGACTCGGCGCAATCCATTTATCGATGCTGTTGCTGCGTGCGAAGTGACGCACCGCATCGAGCTTCGCGTGCATCCGCGATTCGATCGTCAGGCTCGGCAGATCGGGCCAGCGGTTATGGAGGCCGCCGGTGGGCGTTTCGAAACCCTGTGGAATCGTCCATTCGGTTTGCAGCGCATCGAGGTCGACCGTCGAGCCGGATTCGACCGTTTCCGAAATCGCCTTGTAGCCGACCCACGCGCCCGAGAAACGCGACAGCGCCCAGCCATACAGGCCGAACTCAAGCATGTCGGCAATGTTCGACGGATTCACCACCGGCATATGCCATGCCATCAACGCGAAATCGCTCTGATGCGGCATCGACGACGACACGCAGCCGTGATCGTCGCCCGCCACCACCAGCACCCCACCGTGCGGCGACGAGCCGTACGCGTTGCCGTGCTTCAGCGCGTCGCCCGCGCGATCCACGCCGGGGCCCTTGCCGTACCACATCGCGAATACGCCTTCGACGGTGCGCTCCGGGTCCGATTCCACCCGCTGCGTACCGAGCACGGCGGTGCCGCCGAGTTCTTCGTTGATTGCCGGCAAAAAGCGAATATCACTCGCCGTGAGCAGTTTCTTGGCTTTCCACAACTGCTGGTCGACCATCCCGAGCGGCGAGCCGCGGTAACCGCTGACGAAGCCGGCTGTGTTCATGCCGTGCGCCTTATCCAGCGCGCGCTGCATCAGCACGAGGCGCACCAGCGCCTGGGTGCCAGTCAGGAAGATCCGGCCCCGCGTGGCGGCGAGGTTGTCTGAAAGCTTGTAGTCAGCGAGAGCGGGCGTGCCGTCGATGGGCAGGCGAGCGGTCATGAGTGAGTCTCCATTGTTTTGCATCCGCGCGCCGTGGGTGGGGACCACAAGAGGTGACGCGGCGAAAGAGACTCTATTTTTTAGCGCCAATTGGAGTGAATTTTTTCTACTTGGCGAGGCGTTCAACGAAACAGCGCGACGGGTCGCGCGTTTTAATGAAGTTTTGAGGTGGATCTGCCACGCGACTGGCGGGTTCGGGTATGCCCTGGTGCGTGGCGCGAGGGTGAAATCAGCCTTGGCGCGGGCCTGGCCTTTTGGCGACCGGCGGGCGAATACCATTCAACGCGGGTGGCCTACCGTTGAGTGCGCTACGGCGCGGGCGCTTTTGCCATCGGTGTGGCGACCGGCGTTGAGTCGAGCGGTACGACCTCGTCGAAATGCGAGTAATCGATGTGACTCACACCGTCTTCCTCGCGCATGACGTCAACGAAGCGGTGTTGCCAGCGGATCTGCTCACAAGCCCACATATGGCGCGCTTGCATGGTCTGCGAAGTCGATTCGTCGACCCCTTCTAGCGTGAGCCACAGCGACGCATCACGACCTATGAGCGTTTCGGCGGTTTCGCCGAACAGCGGGCTATTTTCGTCGATGACGTGCATCATCACCCAGCCCAGTTTAAACACGGGATGCTGGTCGCGCACCAGCGTCAGATCGTAGAGCTTGCGCAGCGTATAACCGTCGGTGGTCTCCAGCCGCATGATGCGCAGCTTCGCACGCGCTTCGGCGATCACATTCTGACGTGCGTTGGCGGCGCGCACCATCAGCGTCATGCGGCCCTCGAGCGGCCGCACGACTGCGTAGCGGGCAAACATGATCTTTGCGTGAGGCCGTGAAAAGCGCGCGAAGATCAGCCCCGTCGCCAACGCGATACTGGACATGCCGACAAAGATCTCCAGCGTCGCGATCCAGTGGGCGTAGACCGTTTGCGGATGCATATCGCCATAGCCGACCGTCGCGAGTGTTTCGACGCTGAAGAAGAACGCGCCGCCGAAACCCGATGGAAACTGATTGGCGATCGGTGCCCGGCCAAGCATGTAGAGCGATGCAAATACGGTGTTGAGCAGCAGGAACAAAACCCCGAGTGAGACAAAGAACGTCGGCCAGCGGACGACGAGCGCGCGGTGATAGAGATCCTGCCAGAGCGGCGTCGGCATGCCGTGTGCAATGACTACGCGATCGTCCAGGCGCAATTCCCGGCTGCCGCGCGCACGACGTTTCTGCGCACGCGCCTCGTCGTCGGCGATGCTGGAAAAGCGGTCTGATGGTTCAGTAGCCATCGCGTGCTCGTGGAGATGAAAACGCGCAAAGCGTAGCACGCCGGCTAGCGCGCGGAACGTGATTTCCGGCGCGCTGCAGTGGCGTTGGAAGTGGCGCCGCTAAGGCGTGCTGCCGGGGCGTAAAAGTGACGCTTTCAAGGTGTGGCTTGCGGCGCGTCGAACGAGCGCGCGGGGGATACAGCGATTCCGTCCGCTCGACGATGCACCCGCCCCCATCAATGGGCTCGCCGAGAGGCTACGGAAAGGCCCGCGGTTTCGGAATGCCAGCACCGTGTTCAATGTCGTCGACGGCTTGCAGGTGTGCTGCGACGACTGCTTCAGCTTCGTCCGCGTAGCCGTTGTCGCCGCCAACCGTGGTCCACGACTTGACGGCTTTCTCACGATGCCGGATCTCGTATTCCGCGTCCCAGCGTGCGCCGTTGAGTTCGAGAGGGCGGACGTGAATCGAGTACACGCCGTAGAGGAAGAGCTGTTCAGCCATGATCGCCTCCAGCCGGTTGATTCAGGAATGGCGCAGTGCGATGGCGCGCGCGCCGGGTTGCCTAAAGTTCGATTTCCCCGAGGATGCGGTGCGCGAGGGCCTTGGCTTCCTCGAGCGCTTCCTCGGGTGTAGACGAGGTGGCTTCAACTTCGTAGACCGTGGTTTCCTGGTCGGCGCTTGCGCCGCCTTCGTCGCGGGAAAGGGTAACGATGCCCTGCCACGTGTCGCTTCGTACTTCTCTTACCGAGGCGGTGGCCGTGTAGATGCCCTTGGTGTAGGTGATGTCATCCATGGCGACGCTCCTTCTTCCAAAGGGTTGGAATTTTTCATCCTAGCACGATGATCGAGGTTCGGTTTTCTGCCTGCGCGGCGCTAGAAGTCTGCAACCGACGTCTACAACAATACGCGCCGCACAAGGCAAAAAAACTACAGCAACGCTACAACCTCATCCAGCGAAGGCGCATGCGCTCCGGCGTGGCGGCAAGCCGCCGCGCCGGCAGCCAAAGAAAAGGCAAGATGCTCCGGCCACGCTCGTTGCGGCGCGGTCATCAAGCTGAACAGCAGACCGCCAATAGACGCATCTCCGGCACCAACGGTATCGACAACCTCAACTCTGGGCGGCTGAGCCTCCACAACCATGGCGCCGTCGATCAACATGGACGTTTCCGGCCCGCGCGTCACCAGCACGGTGGCAGCAGGATTCATGGCCCGCAACTGAGCCAGTGCGGCGGCCTCGTCGTCTGTTTTGAAGAGCATCCGCAAATCCTCATCCGACACCTTGATCAGATCCGCCAGCGCAGCCATCTTTCGCAACGTGGGTTCGTACCCGTGTTCCATCAGGTTCCGGTAATTCGGATCGAAACTGATCTTCACACCACGCGAGCGTAACTCGGCGGCCAATGCAGCAAGCGTATCGCCAAGCGGCTGACGCACCAGGCTGATGCAACCGAAATGCGCCCACTTCACCTGCCCGATCCAGCCCGCCGGCAAGCGCGCCGGATCGAACGCCAGATCGGCGCCGTTCTCACCCATGAAAAAGTACGCAGGCGGATGCGTTTGATGAACGATCGCCAGCAAGGGCGGACGTTCCACACGCTGCATGAAGCGCATGTCGAGGCCTGCGGCGACGCTCGCACTCCACAGTTCATCGGAGAAATTGTCGACGCCCAGCGATCCGGCACACGCCGTCGGCAAGCCGAGCTGCGCGACGCAGCGCGCAACGTTCCAGCCGGCGCCGCCTGGGCGCGAGAGCCATTGCGAGGTGCCGGTCCGGACGAGATCGGTGAGGATGTCGCCGGCTGAAACGAAGAAGGGGAATTCGTTATTCGCGCTCATTTTGCTTACTCCGCGGATTCGGACGCAGCGGCCGCGCCGTCAGGCAGTGCGTGCGCCAGTACCTCATAGCACGCGCCCATCGTGTGATAGTCGGTCTTGCCGGCGGGACTCTTTTCGTCGCTGTACTTACGGTTGTCGCACGTGAGAATGCGGTACCACGCGCCGTACTTGTGATCGACGAAATGCGTCCAGCTATAGCGCCAGATCTCGTCGTACCAATCCCAGAAGCGTTCGTTGCCGGTGCGCTTGCCGAGCAGCGCCGCGGTCGCGAACGTCTCCGCCTGGACCCAGAAATACTTGTCGTGGTCGCACACGGTGCCGTCTGGGCCGAAGCCGTAGTAGAGGCCGCCGTGGTCTTCGTCCCAGGCGTGGGTCATTGCGGCGTCGAATAGTTCGATGGCGCGCGGCAGCAGCCACGGCAACGGACGATAGCGTTCGAGAATCAGCAACAGCTTGGCCCATTCGGTCTGGTGCCCAGGCTGGAAGCCCCACGGACGGAAGATGTTCGAGCTGTCTTCCTCGTTGTAATGCCAGTCGACCGACCAGTCCGCATGAAAGTGCTCCCACACGAGGCCTTGCGACAGCTTCGCCTGGCGCAGCGTGATGTTCGACGCTACCCGTTCCGCGCGATCGAGATAAACCAGGTGACCGGTTGCCTCGTGGGCGGTCAGCAACGCCTCGGTGGTGTGCATGTTCGCGTTCTGGCCACGGTACGAACTGACGCGCCAGTCGGGTGTCGCTTCGTCGGCGTAGAGGCCGGCAGCGGCGTCCCAGAAGCGATGTTCCATTAACTCGAAGGTCGCGCCGATCATCGGTTTGGCTTCTTCGATGCCGGCCATCGCCGCATGCGAATACGCGAGCAGCACGAACGCGAGGCCGTAGCAGTGGCGCGTCGCGTCGAGCGTGCGTTTGCGGCCGTCGCGCCACTCGAGCTCCCAGTCGTAGCCTTCGTGTTCAGCGTCCCAATGCGCTTCGCGCAGGAAGCGCAAGCCGTGGCGTGCGTACTCGAGATGCTGCGGGTCGCCGAACTGGCGGTACGCCATCGCGTAGTTGAAGACGTAGCGGCACGTGCTTACCAGATGCCGCGTGGTCTTGTCGTAGACCGAACCGTCGTCGCGAAAGAAATGGAAGAAGCCGCCGCTCGGATCGAGCACGTTCGGCGCGTAAAAGTTCAGCGTGTCCCGTACGTGAGAGAGCAGAAAGTCGCGGGTGCGAAAGCTCTCGACGGGCGGTGCCGTGGCGACGTTGTTGGCGGAGTGAAGCAGATCGGATTGCGTCATGGCGTTTTTACCAAAGTACTGGCACGGGCAATGAGATGGACGGGCAAGCGGACTTCGAGTTCTGCGGGTGCGTCTTCAAGCAGCAATTCGACGCCGCGCCGGCCGAGCGCTTCCTTGTCGACCGAAATGGTCGACAGCGGCGGCGTGGCATGAGCGGCGGCGGGAATGTCGTCGAAGCCGATGATCGCGATGTCCTCGGGTACGCGGATGCCGCGCGCGAGACACGCGCGCAGCGCGGCAAGCGCGGCGGCGTCGTTGTAGGCAAATACGGCGTCGGGCCGCGGGCCGGGCGCGTCGAGCAACTGGTGCATCGCGCGCGCGGCGCCGCTGGCGGGATCGAGGCCGGCGTCGATGGGGACTTCAAGCGATGGGTCGAACAGCAACCCCGCTTCGAAAAACGCGCGCCGGTAACCGAGCGCGCGCTGGGCGATGCTGAAGTGCGCGAGCGAGCCGCCGATGAACGCGATGCGCTTGCGCTGCTGTTCGAACAGGTGCCGCATGGCGAGCGTGGCGCCCGCGATGTTGTCGAGATTCACCGAGCGCAGGCCGGGCGCCCACAGGTCGATCAGCACGAGCGGGCGTTGCATCGCCACCAGCGTAGTCAGCGTTTCAGGCTCGACGAAACCGGCGATCGCCACCGCATCCGGTGCATGCAGGCGCATCTGCTGGATCACGTCTTCGGTCGGACCGGCGGTCAGCACGGAAGGGACGATGCCGCGTTCGCGGCACGCGTCTTCCACACCGTGCAGCACGTGTGAAAAGAACGGACTGACGGCGAAGTTGTTGTGCTGACGGTGCAACAGAAAGGTGAGACGGCGGATACGCGGACGCAATTGGGCGGCGTCATAGCCCAGCTGCCGCGCCGCTTCGACGACGCGTTCGCGGGTGGCTTCAGAAAGGCCAGGTTGATTCTTCAATGCGCGTGAGACGGTGCCGATCGACACGCTGGCTGCACGGGCAACGTCGCGGATGGTGGTGGCCATCGAATGAAGCGGCCGCAAGAGGGACGGCCGCGCGGTGTTTGGATTCGGGCGATTGTATAGTAAAACGCAGTTGATTCAGCCTTGAGAGCACGCGATCAACACCCGGAAATACCCGTAGACATTGACATTGGTGTGTTTTATTTTGTTTAGTAAAATATGCTAAACAAAGCGTTGACGTTGACGTTGACGTTGACGTTGACGTTGACGTTGACGTTGACGTTGACGTTGACGTTGACGTTGACGTTGACGTTGACGTTGACGTTGACGTTGACGTTGACGTTGACGTTGACGTTGACGTTGACGTTGACGTTGACGTTGACGTTGACGTTGACGTTGGCGTTGGCGTTGGCGCGCCCACGCGCTTAGTCGAAGGGCATCGCCGCCACGTCCGCCTGTCCCCGCAGCAACGCCACGCTCTCATCCGCATCGATCAGCACGAATCCGCTCGTCTCGTGTTTTGCGCGCCGCTTCGCCAGCGCCGCGACGGACGCAATTTCCTCGCTGCTGTAAAGCGACGGGCCGCCGTCCGACTCGACGCGCACGCAGCCGATCGCCATCGTCACGAAGCCGAAGAAGGTCGGATTGCCGCGCCGGTCTTCACCGTGGATGCCGCCGGCCAGCCGGTCTGCCGGTGCGTAGAAGCGCTGCGCGCCTTCGTTGAACAGGTAGATCGCGCGCAGTACGCGGTCCTGCCAGTCATCGCTCTGGAACAGGATCAGGAAGTCGTCGCCGCCGACGTGACCCAAAAAATCGCGGGTCGGGTCGCAGACGTCGGCGAGCACGGCGGCGGCGAATTTCAGGACTTCATCGCCTTGCCAATAGCCGTACTGATCGTTGAAGGGCTTGAAGTGGTTCAGATCGACATAGCAGGCGCAGAAACCCGCGTCGTTCCCCAACAGGCGGCCGATGTGCGAACTGATCGGAATGTTGCCGGGCAGGAAGGTCAGCGGGTTCGCGTAGCGCGCCGCTTCAATGCGCACCTCGGTGACCGCGCGCACCAGCTTCTCGCCGGTGCCGAGACCGGCGTATTTGCCGGCGTTGTCGGTGATGACAAAGCCGTCGGCGAGATAACGCTGGTCGTCGCTCGCGAGCAGCTTGGCCATCTGTTCGACGGTCATCGATTGCTCGATGATCACCGGCGATGCGTTCGCAAACAGCAGGCATGGCCGCTTGCCGAATAGCTCGCGATGGTAAGGCAGCGCGTAGCGGTCCATGAAACTGCGGCGATTGATCAGCGCGACCGGTTCGTCGTGCTCGACCACCGCCACCGCGTGCAGATCGGGCAGGCGGTTGAACAGTTCGAAGACGTCGTTGTTGGTCGCGTGGCGCGGCAGCGCCGGCGCATGCACCATCATTTTCGCCGACGCCATGCCGCCCGACGGCGACGCGCTGCTCACCGTGCGCGTGTTCTCCGGGAACACGGCGATGTGGCCGGCGCGTAGTGCGTCGCGGGCGTCGTCGGTGACGTTGCGGGCCGGCTGAGCGTGGGGGCGGCCGAAGAAATAGCCCTGCCCGCAGCCGATCCCCATGTCGCGCACCACGATCAGATCCGCTTCGTCTTCGATGCCTTCGGCCACCAGCCTTGCGCCGCTTGCGCTGGCGAAGTGCTGCATGGCGCGCACGGCTTCGAACTTGAGCGAATCGCTGGAGATGCCGTGAATAAAGAAGCGGTCGATCTTCACGACATCCGGTTGCAGGCGCACCCAAAGATTCATGCTCGCGTTCGCGGTGCCGTAGTCGTCGAGCGCGAATTGCGCGCCCGCCATGCGCAGCGACGAAATTACCGGCAGGAAGCTGGCGACATCTAGAATCGTGCTTTGCTCGGTCAGCTCGATCACGATTCGTTGCGGATCGACGCCGCGATGACGCAGTAGCGCGAGCGTGTCGTCGAGCGCGCCGGCCAACTGGCGGATCGCGCCCGCGCTGAAATTGAGAAATAGCTTGCCGTCGAAATCGAGTCTCGCGAATGCCTCGATGCAGGTGCGCGCGGCGGCCTGTTCGAGCTCGAGCGCGCAGCCCTCGGCGAGTGCCTGCGAAAACAGGGCGAACGGCGCTTCGAGCGGTGTGCCGGCCGGCCCACGGATCAACCCTTCGTAACCGAGGACCGCGCCGTCGTCGAAATCGATGATTGGCTGGAATACGGCGGACAAGTCACGCCGGGCGATCAACTCATCGATACGCGGCGTAGCGGACCGGGAGGGCGAACGAGGTTGCATGGCAGTTAGGCGTAGCGATCGACCTCCGTCTTATCGACCCATCCTGCCTGGGATTAAGTGAATTTTTGGTGAAGCGACGCACCGGGGTGGTGCGTCGTGGTCTTGGGTTCGCCGCCGGCTGGCTTGGCCACGTCCAGGACTTTGCCTATGCCATCTGGCCGAGGCGACAGCGGCGGCGTTTGAGCGTGAAATAACAAAAAGCCGCACAAGGCGGCTTTTTTCAAATGACGCTCAGGGAGGGCGCTTATGAATGTCCTGTTTGCATTGCGAGCGTATTCAATGACGCGCGACAGCGGCGGCGGGCCGCTCGCGCGAGGCGGCGTGGGTTTCGCCACTGGTGTCGCGAGCACCCCAGCGTTGGGCGAGTGCGGCGCACACCATCAACTGGATCTGATGGAACAGCATCAGCGGCAAGACCACGGCGCCCACCGCGTGCGTGGCGAAAATCACCTTGGCCATCGGCACGCCGGCGGCGAGGCTTTTCTTCGAACCGCAGAAGATGATCGTGATCTGATCGGCGCGGCTAAAGCCGAGCCGTTTGCTGACGAAGATCGTCACGGCCAGCGCGAGTGCGAGCAGCACAACGCAGATCAACAGCAGGCCGGCGAGGGCGGACAGCGGGATCTGGTGCCACAGGCCCTCATTGACGGCCTCGCTGAACGCGCCGTACACCACCAGCAGGATCGAGCCCTGGTCGACGAACTTCAGCACGCCGCGATTACGCTCGATCCACTTGCCGATCAGCGGCCGCAGCAATTGCCCGGCCACGAATGGCACCAGCAGTTGCAAAACGATGTTGCCCACCGTATGCCACGGCGAGGCGCCGCCGCTCGCAGCCTGATTGGTGACGACGAGGCTGACGAGTGCGGGGGTGATGAAGATACCCAGCAGGCTCGAAGCCGACGCGCTGCACACCGCGGCGGGCACGTTGCCTTTAGCAATGGACGTGAACGCGATCGACGATTGAACCGTCGACGGCAGCGTGCAGAGGAAGAGGACCCCCGCGTAGAGCGCCGGCGTGACAAGTGGCGAAAGGAGCGGCTTAAGCGCGAGGCCGAGCAGCGGAAACAGCGCGAACGTGCTGAGCAGCACTACCAGATGCAGACGCCAGTGCGTCGCGCCCGCAACAATCGCTTCGCGTGAGAGTTTGGCGCCGTGCAGGAAAAACAGCAGGCCGACCGCTACGTTCGTCACCCAGTTGAATCCGACGGCGGCTTGCCCGTGAACCGGCAGGAGGCTGGCAAGGACCACGGTGCTCACGAGGCACAAGGTGAAATTGTCGGGAAGCAGTTTCGGGCGAGCCATGGCGGAATCTCGATTCGGTGATGCGGAAAGCAGGGCGTGCGCAAATGGGGCCGCCCTAGGCTATGGGAAACGACTATTGTTGTTGAAAACCGATTGAATATGCAAATTCATTTGCCGAATCGATTAATGAGCTTCACGCATTAACTTGCTGCATCGACTGCCTTCCACTGACGCCCAGGCCAGTTCCAGTATTGGCGACCGCCTCTGTTTGGTCCACTGCCGTTTTGACAATCTGGCGAAAAATTCGCCAGAAATTCGTCATACGCAAGCACGTTTAGCGGGGCTCGATATAGCCGCGGAACCAAGCTGTTTCAAGGCTTTCGCGCAAGGGCCCTGTCGCGTAAAAACGTCGCAGTAACAAGGTGTTACAACAGCGGTCGAGGCCTAACACTTTTTGGCTCGACACCCTTTGCCCACACCCATAAATTACTGCTCAAAGGCCATCGGGATGCCCCGCGCCGCGATAGATACGCAGCGCTCGTGCCGGTCCCAGAACAAGTCCATCGCAGCTCGAACGGTGGGCTTCAGGCAGGTCTTCGGGCATGTGAGTCACTTGGTGGACGGGTTGTCGAGAACGAAGCACTGGGCGTTGGGCGCGGTTATCGCTGCGCTGTGTTCGTTCGCCTACGCGAAAGTGCCGGGCATGCCGCACGGCGGCGGTGGTGGGGGCGGTTACTCCCATGCCGCTGGGGGCCACGCAATGCGCGGTGATGCGCGCAACGGCGGCAATTACTATGGCGCCGCCAATGTAAGGCCGGCTCGCAACAACCTGGCCGGCAGCAACGCGCGTTTGCCGCACGGCGGCGCGAACTTCGCCTACGGCAACGGCTTTGTTGGCTACAACCCAGGTATGCGCCGGGTTGCCGGCGCAGGCGGATATCCTGACGAGGGCCGCGGCGGGATGCAGTACGCCGGCGCTATCACCCCTGTCAGCGCCGAAGCGCGCGCAGTGCCGCGGCCGCCGCCCAACGCACCGGTTCGCGCCGGCTCGATTCGCGCCGATGTCGCCCGCTACAACGAAGAGCGCGGCTCCTCGCGTGCCATGCAGCGCCAGACGGATGATCCGCGTCAGCCGGAAGGTTTGCCGTACCGTAACTAAACACCCCGTCCTCGTCTCACCGAAACCCCCGCCCACGTTTCGCCGCATCCGCTTTTCCGGCATTCAAGCCGGCTTGCTGCGGCGTCTCACGTCGTTGCCATCCCAAAGCCTCTGTCAATGTGACGTTTCGACGCCACACTTTTTTGAAAACATTCGGCAACAAACTGTCTCCCGTCGTCAAATTTGGTCGTATTTGCCGCGACACGTCATCCGCATGTCATCTGAAGCGTTATCACCCGGTCGGGCGCAATGTCAGTAACGCTTTGCGCCTGACTGCAAGGTCTACGGCAATGCGGTGAGTACTGACGCGGCCGGTGCTTTATCAGGCCGATAAGTGACAAAACTAATCAGACCGCTATACCCGCAATAACCCACGATATTTTTGTCCATAAAAATGGTCCGTAAAGATGGTCCCGCCCAGATTGGCTCGATGATCGAACGGACAACAACAATTCGCGCGAGCTCCCCCTTTCGCACAGCCACACCTTTTTGACAAAGACAGGAGAACCCATGAAAACAAGCATCAGCAGTGTGCTGAAGACCACCCTCAAGGCAACCGCGTGTGCCGCCCTGCTGGCCGCCAGTGCATCGTCTGCTTTTGCGCAATCGAGCGTGCAACTCTACGGTCAGGTCGACGAATGGGTCGGCGCGCAGAAATTCCCGGGCGGAAAGACGGCCGTCCAGGTGTCCGGCGGCGGCATGTCGACGTCGTACTGGGGTTTGAAGGGGGCAGAGGATCTGGGCAACGGCTACAAGGCGATCTTCGCGCTGGAAGGCTTCTTCCTCGCGCAGAACGGCCAGTACGGCCGCTTCACGGGCGACACGATGTTCTCGCGTAACGCGTACGTCGGTATCGAATCGCCGTACGGCACGGTGACGGCAGGCCGTCTGACCACGCCGCTGTTCGTGTCGACGATTCTGTTCAACCCGTTCGTTGACTCGTACGTGTTCTCGCCGATGATCGCTCATACGTATCTCGGTCTCGGCACGTTCCCGACCTACTCGACCGATCAGGGTGTGACCGGCGATTCGGGCTGGAGCAACGCAGTGTCGTACGCATCGCCGAACTTCAACGGCCTGTCCGCGACGGCGATGTACGCGCTCGGCAACACGGCGGGTGAGAACGGCTCGAAGAAGTGGAGCGGCCAGGTGCTGTATTTCCACGGCCCGTTTGCGGCGACCGCGGTGTACCAGTACGTGAACTTCAACAGCGTGCCGGGCGACCTGGGCAGCTTCGATACCTCGGGCGTTCCGGGGCTGAAGAGCCAGAGCGTGGCGCAAGCCGGCGTGTCGTACGACATGAAATTCGTGAAGTTCTATGGCCAGTACATGTACACGTATAACCAGCAGACCATTTCGAGCTGGCACGTGAATACGGGGCAGGGCGGCGTGACGATTCCGGCCGGCCCGGGCTCGGTGATGGCGTCGTACGCCTATTCGCGCGACGGCGGCGGCCTCAACCAGACCCGTCAAACGGCTTCGGTCGGCTACGACTATCCGCTGTCCAAGCGCACGGATATCTATGCGGCTTACATGTACGACAAAATCAGCAGCCAGTCGAGCGGCGACACGTACGGCGTAGGCCTGCGCGCGAAGTTCTAGGCGTTTGGGTTTGAGGCGAGCGGCGCCCGCGAGCAGGGCCGCGTGACGCCAACTCTGTCGAAACCGGCAACTCCTGCAAAGCCCACCTTCTTCGGAAGGTGGGCTTTGTCGCTTCTGGCGCCCCCTTCTCCCCGATTTGCTGACCAGTTTTTGATAAACCCGGCAAAATGACGTCGATTGATTCCTGAAGCGAGTGATTGACATGGATACCCTCGTCAGCATGAAAGTATTCCGCCATGTGGTCGAAGTCGGCAGTTTTGTCGGCGCGGCGGAACGGATGGAGATGTCCGCAGCCATGGCGAGCAAGCACGTGATGCACCTCGAACAACAGCTCGGCGCGCGTTTGCTGAACCGCACCACGCGGCGTGTCGCGCCGACCGAGGCGGGGCGCGAATACTACGAACGCCTGAGCCAGGTGCTCACCGAACTCGAAGAAGCCGAGCAGGTGGTCGGCGCGGCGAGCGTCGTGCCGCAAGGGCGCTTGCGGGTGTCGTCGCTGTCGGCATTCGGCTTGAGCCACGTGATGGCCGCGGTGGCCGATTACGCCGCGCAGTATCCGCAGGTCACCGTCGACATGACCCTGTCGGACCGCGTGGTCGAACTGATCGACGAAGGTTTCGACGTCGCAATCCGGGCCTCGCCGAGCGGGCTGAAGTCGTCTTCGCTGATCGCGCGGCAGATTGCGACCGCCCATCTGGTGCTGTGCGCGTCGCCGGCCTATCTGCGCCGGCATGGCACGCCGAAGACCGTTGCCGATCTGGCGCGCCACAACTATCTGCAGTACGCGGGTGTGTCCGCGCTCGAAATCGCGTCCGCATCCGCGACCGGCGATGCCGCGCCGCGCGTGCGTCTGTCCGGCAATCTGATCGTCAATCACCTGGAGGCGCAGCGTGTGATCGTGCTGCAAGGCGCGGGCATCGCGATGCTCGGCACCGAAGTGATCGGCGACGATCTGGCCGCGGGGCGCCTTGTGCCGCTACTAGTGGACGACGTGCCGCCGCGCGAGTTACCGATCCATGTGGTCTACGCGAGCCGCCGGCATCTGTCTGCCAAGGTGCGCTCGTTTGTCGACTTCCTGGCCGACCGGTTTGCGAACGAATCGCTCTGGCCTTCGCTCGAACAGATCAAGGCGCTGGCGGTGCGGTAGGCGAGCTGAGGAGCGCAGCCGGGCAAGGGGGCAAGCGGTGCGGCCGGCTCAGTCACTTAACGCAGCAAGCGATGCGCTCCGGGTACCGACGCGCCAAGTTGCACAGCCAGGCCGGTCGAAGCGCTCCCACCCGTTTAGCTATACTGGTTGCCAGCACCCATACGCGTAACGATCTGGGGGAGACATGACCGATCTGTCCACGCCGCAGCGCGCTGGCGGCCACAAGCTGCCTGCAGGCCGGCGCCTGCGCTTTGTCACCGCCGCCGCGTTGTTCGACGGCCATGACGCGTCGATCAACATCATGCGGCGCATTCTGCAAGCGAGCGGCGTAGAGGTGATCCACCTCGGCCACAACCGCTCGGTCGATGAAGTTGCCACCGCTGCACTGCAAGAAGACGCCGATGGCGTTGCCGTGTCGAGCTACCAGGGCGGCCACAACGAATACTTCCGCTATCTCGTCGATCTGCTGCGTGCGCGTGGCGGTGGGCGCATCAAGGTGTTTGGCGGCGGCGGCGGTGTGATCGTTCCTGAAGAAATTGCCGAGCTCGAACGTTACGGCGTCGAGAAGATCTATTCGCCGCATGACGGCCAGCGACTCGGCCTGCAAGGCATGATCGACGACATGATTGCGCGCTGCGCTGAAGTTGCGCGTGCTGCTGCCGCCGTACGGGAGAGTCCGGTCGGCGAGTGGGTGGCCGATTTGTCGGCGAATGGGTTGCCGCGTTTTGAGGCGCGCGCAGAGTCGCACGTCGAGCCATGTGTCGACGATCATGCTAACGCGCGCGATCTTTCCGGTAAGGCGAGGCAAGCGGCCGGGGCAGGCTATGTCAATCAGACCACCGACACCGCCGACACCGCCAGTACCACCGAACAGCCAGACCCTGCCGCCTTCACTTTCCGCCGCCTTGCGCAACTGATCAGCGCGTACGAAGCGGGCCGCGTCAAATCGGCCGAGCAGGAAATACTATCGACCCTCGCAGAAGCGATCGAGGTTCCGGTCCTCGGCATCACCGGCACCGGCGGCGCGGGTAAATCCTCACTCACCGACGAGCTGATCCGCCGCTTTCGCCTCGACTATGGCGACGCCCTCACCATCGCCGTGCTGGCTATCGACCCGTCGCGCCGCAAATCCGGTGGCGCGTTGCTCGGCGACCGCATTCGCATGAACGCAATCGGTAATTGGGGCGGCGGCGCGCGCGTCTACATGCGTTCGATGGCAACACGCGACGCATCGAGTGAAATCACCGACTCATTGTCTGACGTGCTCACGCTGTGCAAGGCCGCGGGCTTCGATCTGATCGTTGTCGAGACGTCCGGGATCGGGCAGGGCGATGCGGCGATCGTGCCGTTCGTCGACGAATCGCTGTATGTGATGACGCCCGAATTCGGCGCCGCGAGCCAGTTGGAAAAGATCGATATGCTCGACTTTGCCAGCTTCGTCGCGATCAACAAGTTCGACCGTAAAGGTGCGCCGGACGCGTTGCGCGACGTGGCCAAGCAGGTGCAGCGCAATCGAGGCGACTTCGCGAAGGCGCCCGATGCGATGCCGGTGTTCGGCACGATCGCCTCACGCTTTAATGACGACGGCGTGACCGCGCTTTATCAGCGCGTTGTCGAGGCGCTGCGCACGCACGGTCTGCGTTCAGGCGGGGGCTGTCTACCGGTGCTCAACGATCTGCGCTTTTCGAGCGGTCGCAACGCCATCGTGCCGCCGGCGCGCGTGCGCTATCTGGCGGACGTTGCGCAGACCGTTCACGCGTACCGCGAGCGTGCCGACGCGCAAGCACGCGTGGCCCGTGAGCGCTGGCAACTCACCGAAACGCGGCGGATGCTCGGCGAAGCGAACGCAGGTGCGAGCGCAGGCCTAAAAACAGGCGACGGAGACGCAAGCGCGGTTGCAAAGGCAGCAGGTCAAGGTGCTGCAGGCGTTGTTGCTGCAGCCGATACAGAGTCAGCGAAACACGCACCAACCCAACTCGACACCCTCATCGCCCAACGCACCGCCGCCCTCGGCGAGCGCGAGCGCAAGCTGCTCGAAGCGTGGCCGCAAACCGTGGCCGCCTATTCCGGCGACGAACATATCGTCCGCATTCGTGACCGCGAAATCCGCACGGCACTCACCGTCACGACACTATCCGGTTCCGAGGTCCGCAAAGTCGCGCTACCGAAATTCGTCGACCACGGCGAAATCCTGCGCTGGCTGATGCTCGACAATCTTCCCGGCTACTTTCCGTTCACTGCCGGTGTGTTCCCATTCCGCCGCGAAAACGAAGACCCGACACGGATGTTTGCCGGCGAAGGCGATCCGTTCCGCAGCAACCGCCGTTTCAAATTGCTCTCTGAAGGCATGCCGGCCAAACGTCTTTCGACGGCGTTCGACTCGGTCACCCTCTACGGTGAAGAGCCGCACGAGCGGCCGGACATCTACGGCAAGGTGGGGAACTCGGGCGTCTCCGTCGCAACGCTCGACGACATGAAAACGCTCTACGACGGCTTCGATCTATGCGCGCCTGAAACGTCGGTATCGATGACGATCAACGGCCCGGCGCCGACGATTCTCGCAATGTTCTTCAACGTCGCGATCGATCAGCAGATCGCGCGCATGACGCAGCAGCAAGGCCGTCCGCTCACAGAAGACGAACTCGCCGCCGCTCGCCGTACCGCGCTGGAAAATGTGCGCGGCACGGTACAAGCCGACATCCTGAAGGAAGACCAGGGTCAGAACACGTGCATCTTTTCGACCGAGTTCAGCCTGAAAGTCATGGGCGATATTCAGGCGTATTTTGTCGATCACGGCGTGCGCAATTTCTATTCGGTGTCGATCTCCGGCTATCACATCGCCGAGGCCGGCGCGAATCCGATCTCGCAACTGGCCTACACGCTCGCGAACGGCTTCACGTATGTCGAGGCCTATCTCGCGCGCGGCATGTCGATCGACGATTTCGCACCGAATCTGTCGTTCTTCTTTTCGAACGGCATGGACCCGGAGTACACGGTGCTCGGCCGTGTCGCGCGACGCATCTGGGCGATTGCAATGCGCGAACGCTATGACGCGAACGAGCGCAGCCAGAAACTCAAGTACCACGTGCAAACGTCGGGCCGCAGCCTGCATGCGCAGGAAATCGACTTCAACGATATCCGTACCACGCTGCAGGCGCTGATCGCGATCTACGACAACTGCAATTCGTTGCACACCAACGCATTCGACGAAGCGATCACCACGCCCACTGAAGATTCTGTGCGCCGAGCGGTGGCGATCCAGTTGATCATCAATCGCGAATGGGGCCTCGCGAAGAATCAGAATCCGAATCAGGGCAGCTTCGTGATCGAGGAACTGACCGATCTGGTGGAAGAAGCGGTGCTGACGGAATTCGATCGACTCACTGAGCGCGGCGGCGTGCTCGGCGCGATGGAAACCGGCTACCAGCGCGGGCGCATTCAGGACGAGTCGATGCTGTATGAGCATCGCAAGCATGACGGCTCGTATCCGATCGTCGGCGTGAACACGTTTTTGAGCACGCATCCGCACGAAGCGCCGCAGCCGATCGCGCTGGCCCGTTCCACCGACGAAGAAAAGCAAAGCCAGTTGAAGCGTCTACGCGATTTTCAGGCGCGGCACCGGGATGACACCCCCGCGGCGCTTGAGCGCTTGAAGCGCGCAGTGATCGACGATGACAACGTGTTCGCGGTGCTGATGGACGTCGTGCGTGTCTGCTCGCTTGGGCAAATCACGCACGCGTTGTTTGAAGTAGGCGGACAGTACCGCCGCAATATGTAGGCCGTTGCTTGCTGCGCTGCGGCGTTGCTTCAGGCGGAGCCGCAGCATGCCGTTACCCGATCATGGGCAAGGCCTTACCGCGTGATCCCCAGACGCGCTTTCGCGTCGTTATATTCCTTTGACAGGCGCTCGACCAGCTCGCCAACACTCGGCACATCATCCATCAAGCCGACGCCCTGGCCTGCGCCCCAGATGTCTTTCCACGCCTTTGCTTTGTCGCTGCCGAAGTTCATCGCCGTCTTGTCCGATTCCGGCAGCGCTTCGGGGTCCAGCCCCGCGTTCAGGATGCTTTCGCGGATGTAGTTGCCGTGCACGCCGGTGAACAGGTTCGTGTAGATGATGTCTGACGCCGTGGAATTGACGATCGCCTGCTTGTAGCTGTCGACCGCATGCGCTTCTTTGGTCGCGATGAAACGCGTACCCATGTAGGCGAGGTCCGCGCCCATCGCCTGCGCGGCGAGGATCGAACCGCCGTTGGCGATCGAGCCGGACAGCACGATCGGGCCGTCGAACATGCGCCGCACTTCGCCAACCAGCGCGAACGGCGAAATCGTGCCCGCATGGCCGCCGGCGCCCGACGCCACCAGGATCAGCCCATCGACGCCCGCTTCCAGCGCCTTCTGCGCATGCCGAAGGTTAATCACGTCGTGCAGCACGATGCCGCCGTAGCTATGCACCGCGTCGACGATTTCACGCGCCGGTGCGCGCAGGCTGGTAATGAAAATCGGCACCTTGTGTTCGACGCACACCCGCACGTCGTGCTCGAGCCGCGTATTCGACTGATGGACGATCTGGTTGACGGCGATTGGTCCGATGATCGCGTCGGGGTTGGCCGCCTTGTGCTCGGCGAGCTGTGCCTGAATCTGCGTGAGCCATTCGTCGAGCAGTTCGGCCGGGCGAGCATTCAGCGCGGGGAACGAGCCGACGATGCCAGCCTTACATTGAGCCAACACGAGTTCGGGATAGCTGACGATGAACATCGGCGAAGCGACGACGGGCAGTGCGAGTTTTTGCAGGACGGCGGGCAATGCCATGGTGCGAGTCTCCTGATGAACGGACCGGTGCGATGTAGTGCGCCCGGCGATTGTGAGTTTAGCGGCACATGGCCGGTGGTGCGTCGAGGCTGACCGGCATCGCGCTGCCGCCGCGATCCCACCACGCATCTGCCAAGGTCGTCCGAAAATTTAAGAACGATCGTTCGATTATAGGCGAAGCTGCCACGTCATGTCCGTTTAGAACAGTTGGAAGGAGTGTTCAGGTTCTACGCTTGCGTGGGCTATCCCACCCCGCGTCGACACATTGCGCTTCTACAATGCTTTGACTCCCAAACGACAAGAGACCCGCTATGGCCTTCGAGGATTTCACGCCCTTTCGTGTCGCCGTGGGCGACGTCGATATTTTCGGAGTGAAGGGCGGGGCAGGGCCGCCCCTTCTGTTGCTGCACGGCCATCCGCAGTCGCATCTGATCTGGCAACGGTGCGCGGCGCAACTGGCCGAACACTTCACCGTCATCGCGACCGACTTGCGCGGCTACGGCGCCTCGGGCAAACCGCCGAGCGACGTTGACCACACGCCGTATTCCAAACGCGCGATGGCGGCCGATCAGGTCGCTGTGATGCGCCACTTCGGCTTCGAACGTTTCCTGGTGTGCGCACATGATCGCGGCGCCCGGGTCGCCCACCGGATGGCGCTCGATCATGCCGACGCCGTCGAGCGTCTGATGCTGCTCGACATTGCGCCGACGCTCGCGATGTACGAAGCCACCGACCGCGCCTTCGCGACGTATTACTTCCACTGGTTCTTCCTGATCCAGCCCGAACCGCTGCCGGAGACGCTGATCGGCGCGAATCCGGCCGCGTATGTCGATGCGGTAATGGGCAGCCGTCACGCGGGCCTGGCGCCGTTCGCGCCCGAAGCGCTTGACGCCTATCGCCGCGCGCTGGCGCAACCCGGCGCGGTGCATGCGATGTGCGAGGACTACCGGGCGTCGGCGAGCATCGACCTCGAACACGACCGTGCCGACATCGAGCGCGGCCACAAGATCGGCTGTCCGCTGCGCGTGCTGTGGGGCGACAAGGGTGTGATCGAGAAGTGCTTCGACGCGCTGGCGGAATGGCGTCACGTGGCGCGGGACGTGAGCGGGCGGTCATTGCCGTGCGGGCACTACATCCCCGAAGAGGCGTCGGACGAACTGGTCGCGGAAATGCTGTCGTTTTTCGAAGCGGTCGAACAGTAGCGGCTTCGGTCATACGCAATGCGGCCGCCGGCTCGCCCATGCGCGACTCGGCCGCCGTTTCATTCACCGCGCGATGCGGCCACAGTTTTGCTCGAGCGTGAGGCGAAGGCGACGCGGCCGCGTGTATCGCTCAGCCTAGCGGCGGCAAGCGGCGCGCGACCGGCGTCGACTTGACGATTGCGGTGCTGGTCTCCGCGCGCTCGGTGACCTTCGACAGAATCTCGTCGAGTTGCTCGATCGAATGCAGAACCAGGCGGCAGATGAAGCAATCGTCGCCGGTCACCTTGTCGCATTCGACAAACTCCGGAATTCGCCGGATCACGTCTTCCACCAGATGCAACTGCCCGGGCAAGGGCTTCACGCGCACGATTGCCTGTAACGTGAAGCCGAGCGCGCGCGGATCGATCTGCACGGTGAAGCCCTCGATCACACCTTGCGCTTCGAGCCTTCGGACGCGTTCCGCCGTACTCGGTGCCGAAAGGCCAACCAGACGGGCCAGTTCGCTGACCGGCTGACGGGCGTCGACCGCGAGCGCGGCGAGTAGCGCGCGGTCGGTTTCATCGAGTGTCGCAGGTGTGGCAGGGGCAAGGCGTTTGGTCATGATGGCCTTCGATTATTAGGTTCCTTTGCAGGAAGTCTTAAGTTTAGCCATGTATTCGGGCGATCGGATTAATTACACTGCTTCTCATGCAGGAATCAATTCGAGGATCGAATCATGGCGTCAAACGAAATTCGCCGCGGCGCGGCGGAAATGACCATGGCCATGCTGATGTCCGGCACCATCGGCTGGCTGGTGGTGTCGTCGCAGCAGAGCCCGTTCAACGTGGTGTTCTTTCGCTGCATTTTCGGCGGGGCGACGCTGGCGCTCGTATGCGCCGTGCTCGGCCTGTTCAGGCGCAAGCTCTTTTCCTGGAAGATGCTCGGCCTCGCCCTGCTCGGCGGTGCGGCTATCGTCATCAACTGGGTGTTGCTGTTCGCAGCCTATTCACGTGCTTCGATTTCAATGGCAACTGCCGTCTACAACACGCAGCCGTTCATGCTGGTCGCGCTCGGCGCATTGGTGTTTCGCGAGCGTATCAGCGCGTCGACGGTGGCCTGGCTGGTGGTCGCGTTTATTGGTCTCGTGTTCGTGGTGAAGGTCGAGCCCGCGGTATTGGCGGTGCCGGGGCAGTATCTGGCCGGCGTCGCCTATGCCGTGGGCGCGGCGGCCATGTATGCGGTCTCATCGATCATCACAAAGCGCCTGAAGGGCACGCCGCCGCATCTGATTGCGCTGATCCAGGTGTCGCTCGGCGTCGTGATGCTGGCGCCGTTCGCGCGCTTCGATGCGCTGCCGACTAGCGGCGCGCAGTGGCTCGAGCTGATCGTGCTCGGGATCGTCAACACCGGGCTCATGTACGTGCTGCTCTACGGTGCGATCCAGAAGCTGCCGACCTCGATGACCGGCGCGTTGTCGTTCATCTACCCGGTGGTGGCGATCATTGTTGACCGGGTTGCGTTCGGGCAGAAGCTCGCGTGGATTCAGGTGCTCGGTGCGGTGCTGATTCTGGTCGCGGCCGCCGGCGTCAATCTCGGCTGGCGGATTGTGCCCCAGAAACGTTTATCTTCGACCTGATGCAAGGGGCGGTGCCGATGGATCGGCCGCCGATAATATGGATTCCGGAGCAACCGCAGCGCTGCTTTGTTCATATAGACGGACCAATGACGCCGAACTTGCGCAACTACGGGGCTTCGTAACGTGGTCTGTATGCGGGTTTACAAGGCGGCGTCAAGCTTCTGTAGGGAAATCACTGATGCGGTCAAAAAACCGGCGCGCGTATGATTCACATCGACGCTGATCACGTCCGACAGAATTTCCGCCGCTCGCCTTGATAGTCGAGCGGCTTTCTTTTTGTGGCGACGGTTTTAGTGTTTTCGTGTGTCGTACGCCGCTTGCCACCGCCCCGTGCATGTCACGCCGGGCGCGCTACGACGCGCTCGCCATCGATTTCCAATGGCCCGTTTCTCGCCGCCAGCTCCTCGACGATCGTGTGCACCAAGGTGGGCCATTCAGCACGCGGCTTGAGCATTGCGGCGGCGGCGCGCATCACGGCGGCATCCTCGAGCATCTGCAGCAAAGTGTCGAAGCGCATCTCGCGGACTTCGAGCAGCTTGAACACGATCAACACCTTCAACGCATTCTTCGCATTACGCGCCGGATCGGTGCGCAGCCACGCGACGCGCGAAAACGCCCGTTCAAGCGCCTGCTCGACGTTCGTGAAGGGCGCGCCATGGCCGGGGATCACGAGCCGCACGTCGAGCTTCACAATGGCTTCGAGCACCGCCTGTTCTTCGGCGAAACCGCTTTCACCTTCCAGTTCAGGAAAAATCACGCCAAAGCCGTTTTCCCACAGCGCGTCCGCGCTGATCAGAATGCGCTCGTCCGGACAATACAGCATCAACGAATGCGGATCGTGGCCCGGTGCGCCGAGCACTTGCCAATCGAGCGCGCCGAGCCGCAGTTGCGCGCCGGGCGCGATCGTCCCGGTGAAGGTGAAGCGCTCGCAGTGCTGGCCGGTGGCGCGAAACGTCAGACGGGCTTCGTCCCACTCGCGCACCGCGTCGGCTTCGGAGGCGGGAATTGCGGTACGGCATGGCCAGGTCGACTGCAATAGCGCGTTGCCACCGCAGTGATCCGAATGCAGATGTGTGTTGACGATCAGATCGAGTGGCCGCGCGCCGAGCGTTTGCTTGACCAGCGCGAGGGTTTGCGGCGCGTGCGTCGCGTAACCGGTATCGACGAGTGCGGCACACGTGTCGTCGACCAGCAGCACGTTGTTCGACGACAGCCAGCCGCGTTCGAAAACCCGGATCGATTCAGGTAGCGTGATCATGGTGTGCTTGTGTCCGCGCTTGAATGTGCCGACGTTTCCGGTTTCGGCATCACCAGGATCGTCGACGTGCCGATTAACATGGTGTCGCCGCGCTGATTCACCACGGTCCCTTCGAGATGCGTCAGATCGCCATTGAGACTCGGCTTCCAGTAAGCGTCGCGCACTCGCCAGGTGATCGTCAGCGTATCGTTCGCGTGGACGGCTTTCTTCAGCTTGATATCGAACTCGAGGCCAAGCGGTTGCGCGTAGGTCGAAAAATGCGTTGCCAGGAGCGCCATGAAATACGCGGTGGGTTGCGTGCCCGACGCGATCAAACCGCCGAAGCGGCTTTGCGCGGCGTATGCATCGTCGTGATGCAACGGGTTGAAGTCGTTGACGAGCGTGGCGAACGATTTCACCGATTCGGCCGAAAGTTCCAGCGTTGAACTGAACGTCTCGCCGATCGTCACGATACGCGGCGCTGCGTTCATCGTTGCGCCCCAGGCGGGTTTGCCGGATTGGCCTGCTTTGCCATGAACTCTGCGTGGCGTTCCTCGATCGCGTCCCAGATCGCGCGCTTCGCGTCGTCGTCGAACGAAGACCAGCCGGCGATTTCGTCGATCGTGCGCAAGCAGCCTTCGCACCAACCGGTCGAAGCGTCCATCTTGCACACGCTGATGCAGGGTGATGGCACGGCAGCCTCGTCGTCTTCGTTATCGATGCCCGCTGTCATGGCTTCACACCGTCTCGCGCAACGCCACGTCGATCACCGGCGCACCCGTCAACGCGATCAATTCCTGCGCCGTCAGATTGAACACCGCATGCGGATGACCTGCTGCGGCCCACAGGCTGTCGAGTTCCAGCAGATCGGCATCGATCAGCGTGACCGGTTCCGTGGCGTGTCCGATCGGGCACACACCGCCGATCGCATAACCGGTTTTCTCGCGGACGAACTTCGCATCCGCACGGCCGATCTCGCCGACTTGCGCCGCGACCTTTTTTTCGTCGACGCGATTCGCACCGCTTGCGATCACCAGTACCGGTGCGTCGTCTTCGCGGCGGCGAAACAGGATCGACTTGGCGATCTGCGCGACCGAGCAGCCGAGACCGGCCGCGGCTTCCGCGGAGGTCTTACCGGTTTCCGGCAGCATCACGATCCGTCCCGCGTGGCCGCGTTCGCGCAACAACAGTGCGACGCGGCGTGCGGAGTCGGGCAACGCGGCGAGATCGCCGGAATCGGGAGAGGCGTGGTCCGTCATTGTTTTTCAGGTCCTCAAAGATTGGCGGAATGAGTAGCGGCAATCAAACGCAATTAGCCTGTTCGCTGCGTGCTTTGGCAAGCAACGCCTTGCCGGCGCGCGAGACGTTCGGCCGGCCGATCGACGTCGAAATGAAATCGCCGATCGCGACAACTTGCGCGAGGTCGATACCGGTTTCGATGCCGAGGCCGTTCATCAGGTACAGCACGTCTTCGGTCGCGACGTTGCCGGTCGCGCCCTTCGCATACGGGCAGCCGCCGAGTCCCGCGACTGAAGCGTGATAAATCTCGATCCCCTCCTGCAACGCGGCGTAGATGTTCGCTAGCGCCTGACCGTAGGTGTCGTGGAAGTGACCCGACAGTCGTTCACGCGGGAATACCTTGGTGACCGCTTCGAACACTTCACGTGTGCGTTTCGGCGTGCCGACGCCGATCGTATCCGCGATATCGATCTCATCGCAGCCGAGGGCCGCGAAACGTTCGACCACATCGACCACCGACGCCACCGGCACTTCGCCTTGATACGGACACCCGAGCGCACACGACACGCTGCCGCGAATCCGCAGGCCGTGTTCCTTGGCCGCTTGCGCGACCGGCGCGAATCGATCGATGCTTTCCGCGATGCTGCAATTGATGTTCTTCTGCGAGAACGCTTCGCTGGCGGCGCCGAAGATCACGATCTCGTCCGCGCGCGCGGCGAGTGCGCCTTCGAAACCGCGCAGATTCGGCGTCAGCACCGAGTAGATCGTGCCGGGGCGACGCTCGATGCCGGCCATGACGTCGGCGCCGTCGGCCATCTGCGGCACCCATTTCGGCGATACGAACGACGCGGCTTCGACGTTGCGGATACCCGCTGCGGACAAGCGGTTGATCAACTCGATCTTGATCGCGGTGGGGACAAATTCTTTCTCGTTCTGCAGTCCGTCACGCGGACCGACTTCGACGATTTTGACGTGTTGGGGCAATGCCATGATGTGTCTCCTGTGTCGACCGGAGTTTGCGCTTTAGCGCGTTACTCCGGTCCCATGCAAAGCTGTCGACCGGAGTTTGCGCTTTAGCGCGTTACTCCGGTCCCATGCAAAGCTGTCGACCGGGGTTTGCGCTTTAGCGCGTTACTCCGGTCCCATGCAATGAGCCCGCGGGTGGCGGCGCTCCTTCAGTTGCTCAGTTGACTTCGGCGGTAGTGTTCAAAATCCGTGCTCGATAGATGTGTCCAGTCTCCGCGCTCAGTATCCACGCTCAATATCGACCACGCCACTCACCGTTTCGCCGTGCATCAGCGCCGCCATTTTCCGTGCGACCTGCGCGACGCTTTCTTCACGCAACGTGAGCGCAGACACGTGTGGCGTAATCGTGATGCGCGGCTCCTGCCAGAACAGATGATCGGCTGGCAACGGTTCTTCGCGGAACACGTCCAGCGTCGCGGCGGCGAGCTGGCCGCTTGCGAGCGCTTCGAGCAGATCCTGTTCGACCAGATGGCCGCCGCGTGCGACGTTGATCAGATACGCACCCTTCGCGAGCTTCGAAAAGGTGTGTTTGTTCAGCACGTCGCCCGTATCAGGCGTATGCGGCAGCAAATTCACCAGCACTTTCACGCCGTCGAGGAACGCATCGAGCTGCGCAACGCCTGCGAAAGTCGTGATGCCGTCGATTTGCCGCGCGCTGCGGCTATACCCGCGCACTGGCATGCCGAACGCCGCCACCGCTTGTGCGACATGCGCACCGAGCACGCCGAGACCGAGCACGCCGATAGTGAAGGTCTCGCGCGGATGCGGATCGAGCACTTCCCAGCGGCGCTCGCCTTGCAGCGTCTGGTATTCGTCGAAACGGCGCAGGTAGCGCAGCACCGCATGCGTCACATATTCGGCCATTTGCGGCGCCATGCCGGTGTCTTCGAGCCTGATCAACTGGGCGTTGCGCGGCAGCGTGCCGGGTTGCTTGTGTTCGAGCGCGAGGATCGCATCGACGCCTGCGCCGAGATTGAAGATCGCGCGCAGATCGTCGCGGCCGGCCAGCATCTCACGTGGCGGCCGCCAAACGACCGCGAAGTCGGCCGGTTCGGTGTCGCCCGTCTGCCATTCGCGCAGATCGGCTTCCGGTAGCGCACGGGCGAAATCGTGAAGCCACGCGGCGGCGTCGGCATGCGGCATGTAGAAGAGGATTTTCATACGGTCCGGAAGGCGCGTGCGTTGTCGAGTCTGATGGCGGGAAAGGCCCGAAAGTACGGCGGCAATGCCCGTGGCGCTTCAGACGACGCTTGCGGCATGGGGCCTCCTCCTTTTATGGATAGGCTTCATTCTACTTTTTCGACGCGAATCGCGTGCGTTTGCGCACGAGCGTGCTGTTTTGGCCTGAGCCTCTGGCCCGCCCACGTTCCCTGGCCTGGCTCGCACCGAGCCGCGGGCCACGGCTACGACCACGGCGGGGCGAAGCGATCTGGCCGCGCATTCGCCCCATAACCAAAGCACAAAAACTTGGTTCACCCTTGCGGCGCCCGGCGGGACAATCATTTTCCGGATTCCGGCAGCGAGGGACAGACATGCTTTCATGCACCAAATCGACATGGCCGCCGCGGCTCGTCACCGTTCCCGGCCTGCACGGCAGCGAGGGCGCGCACTGGCAAACATGGCTCGAGCGGCAATTCGCGCGCTCGCTGCGCGTCGAACAGGCTGACTGGGACGCCCCGGACGTCGCCCTCTGGGCGAAGTCGCTGCGCGATCTGATTGCACGCGAACGGGGGCCGTTCGTGCTGGCCGCTCACAGCTTCGGTTGCCTTGCGACCGCGTATGCGCTGCAGCAGGCCTCGTATGCGAACGATGTGGTCGGCGTGCTGTTCGTCGCGCCTGCGAGCCCGGAGAAATTCGCCTTCGCCGGACCATTCGACGCACGGCGTCTCGGCGTGCCGTCGATTCTGATCGGCAGCGAAACCGACCCGTGGATGCCGATCACCGGTTCGCGCGATCTCGCACAGCGTTTCGGCAGCGCATTCGTCAATCTCGGCGACGCGGGACACATCAATACCGCGGCGGGATTCGGACCGTGGCCGCGTGCCAAGTATTTTGTCGATACGCTGGTGCATTGCGCGGCGCCGCTGCGCTTTCGCGAGGAGACGTTCGAAGTCGCACAGCACGCGTTTGTTTGAGTGGGCGTGAGTGCTGCGTCCGGCGTTTGGGTGTCGATTGCGGATGAGGTGATTGCGTCATCAGATGCATAACTAGTGCCCAATTGAGCGCGAGTGAACAAGTAAGCGATCCGTTAGAATCCCGCTTCACGCTGCACGTTTGTGCGGCCACAGATTTTTATCATCGAAAGGCGGGGACAAGATGGCAGGCAAGACGGGGACATCGCGCTGGTTCGCAGCCGGCGTGACGGCAATGACGCTCGCGCTCGGCGGCATCTCGACGGCGCACGCGGACACGTCGCTGCTCAACGTGTCGTACGACGTGACGCGCGAGTTGTACAAGGACATCAACGCCGGCTTCATCACGGCATACAAGCAGAAGAGCGGCGAGACTGTGTCGATTCGCCAGTCGCATGGTGCGTCGAGCGCTCAGGCGCTGTCGGTATTGCAAGGACTGCAGGCCGACGTCGTGACGATGAACCAGCCGAACGACATCGACCTGCTTGCCGAAAAGGGCCAACTGGTGCCCGCCAACTGGCGCACGCGTTTGCCGGACGACAGCGCCCCGTACACCACGACGATGGTGTTCCTCGTGCGCAAGGGTAATCCGAAGCACATCAAGGACTGGGACGACCTTGCCAAACCTGGCGTGCAAGTGGTGATCGCGAATCCGAAGACGTCGGGTAACGGCCGCTACGCGTATCTGGCGGCATGGGGTTATCGCAAGCAACACGGCGGCACCGATGCACAGGCGCTCGACTTCGAAAAGGCGATTTTCAAAAATGTGCCGGTGCTCGATACGGGCGGCCGCGGCGCGACGACCACGTTTACGCAGCGCGGGATTGGCGACGTGCTGGTGACGTTCGAAAACGAAGTGTCATTGATCGACACGGGTGTGGGCGCGGGCAATTTCGAAGCGGTGTATCCGTCGGTGAGCCTGCTGGCTGCGCCGCCGGTGTCGATCGTCGACAAGGTGGTCGACAAGCGTGGCACGCGCAAGGAAGCGCAGGCGTATCTCGACTATCTCTGGTCACCGGCTGCGCAGGAAATCATTGCTGAGCATCATCTGCGTCCGCGTGACAAGAACGTACTCGCGAAGCATGCGGCGGAGTTCAAACCGATCAGGACATTCACCGTTGAAGAGATGTTCGGCAACTGGCAGAAAGCGCAGCAAGCGCATTTCTCTGATGGCGGGACGTTCGATCAGATCATTGTGGATAAGAAGTAAATCTCTGCCTCAGAAGTAGAAAGGCCGCCTCGTTTCCGAACGGCCCTCCAGATCGTTGGACGAATGTCCAACTTCGAGGGGGCAGTTCTTTGCGAGGCGGCCTTTTTTATTGCGCATGCTTATCATGCGCCGGGTGCATGTGGTTCTTCAGTTCGGCGCAGCGTGCGCGTTCTGATCATGCGCGCAGCTATGCTCGCAGCCGTTCTGATCCAGCGGCATCTGCTGCGCCGCTTCCGCGCGAATGCCGAGGCGTTCGAGCAGCTTGCGGTCCGCTTCGGCTTGCGGGTTACTGGTGGTCAGCAACTGGTCGCCGTAGAAAATCGAGTTCGCGCCAGCCAGAAAACACAAGGCCTGCAACGCTTCGTCCATCTGCTCGCGGCCTGCTGACAGACGCACCATCGCGCGCGGCATTGTGATGCGTGCAATCGCAATGGTACGTACAAATTCGAACGGATCGATTGCTTCGGTGCCGCTCAGCGGCGTGCCTTCTACTTGCACCAGGTTGTTGATGGGCACCGATTCCGGATACGGCTCCATGTTCGCCAGTTGCGCGATCAGGCCGGCGCGCTCACGGCGCGATTCGCCCAAACCGACAATTCCGCCGCAGCACACGTTGATGCCCGCATCGCGCACGCGCTCCAGCGTGTCGAGACGGTCCTGATACGTGCGCGTCAAAATGATCTGGCCGTAAAACTCCGGCGACGTGTCGAGGTTGTGGTTGTAGTAGTCGAGACCCGCATCGCGCAGACCTTGCGCCTGATGCGTTTCGAGCATGCCGAGCGTCACGCAGGTTTCGAGTCCCATCGCTTTCACACCGCGGATCATGTCCTTGATCGGCTCGAGGTGGCGGTCCTTCGGATTGCGCCACGCCGCGCCCATGCAGAAGCGCGTCGCGCCGTTTTCCTTGGCGACCTTGGCGGCGGCCAGGACTTCATCGACCGGCATCAGCTTGTCGGCTTGCAGGCCCGTGTCGTGATGCACCGACTGCGGACAGTACGCGCAATCTTCTTCGCAACCGCCCGTCTTGATCGACAGCAGCGTCGACAGTTGTACCGTGTTGGCGTCGAAATGTTCGCGGTGGGTTTGCTGCGCGCGGAACATCAGGTCGTTGAACGGCAATTCGTACAACGCGACGATGTCGGCGACGCGCCACTTGGCAACCGGCTTGGCGCCTATTGCGGCGTTGTTGTTGGCGGCGGCCGTGTCGGCTTGCGCCGGAGCGATGTTCAATTGCGTCATGTCGTCAATCCTCATGGATGGATGTGATGGTTTTTCAGCGCTGCGCGTGACGCAGCGTCTGCAGAAGCCGGTTGATGTCGAGTTGATCCGCCGCGAGTTCGGGCGAAGCCGGGCACAAATGCGGCACGATGCCGAGCAGAGGCGCGTCGTGTTCGCGCGCAAGATGCTCGCGAATCGAGGCGATGTTTTCATCGGGGAACGTCATGTCGGGATCGATGCGATTTGCCACCCAGCCGGCAAGCCTCAGCCCACGCACGGCGATCGCTTCAGCGGTAAGCAACGCATGGCTGATGCAGCCAAGGCGCATGCCGACCACCAGAACGACCGGCAGGTTCAGCGCGACGGCGAGGTCGGCGGTGTCTTGCGTTGCGGTCAGCGGCACGCGAAAACCACCGACGCCTTCGACTACGACCACATCCGCTTTCGCCAGCGCTTGCGCATGGCAATCGACGATGTGGTCGAGATCGAACGTGACGTTTTCCAGCGCGGCGGCAATATGGGGCGCGGCGGGTTCCCTCAACATATACGGCGTGCGAATCGCAGGCGGCAGCAGGACGCTCGACGCGGCATCGAGTTGATCCGCGTCTTCGTTATGCAACACACCGTTCGCTTCGAAAGCGCCCGCGGCGATCGGCTTCATCGCGGCGGCTTGCAGGCCTTCGCGAACGAAGCCGCGCAGAAGCGCTGCGGAGACGAATGTCTTGCCGATTTCCGTATCGGTGCCGGTGACGAATAGGGACAGCGCGCTTTGACTCGAGCCAATCATGCTGCCTTCGCCCCGAGTTGTTGCAAGCCCGCTTCGAGCCGGTCGAGATCCGCTTGCGAATGCGCGGCGGAAAGCGAAATGCGCAGTCGCGACGTCCCTGCTGGCACGGTCGGCGGACGGATCGCCGGCACCCACAGACCGGCGCGATCGAGCGTAGCCGCGATATCGAGCGTGGCATCGTTCGCGCCGATGATCAGCGGTTGCACGGCAGTGTGCGAATCCACCGGCAGCCACGGCGTGGCTTTTAGCATCGCGCGCGTGCGTTCGATCAGTCGCTGGAGATGGGCGCGCCGCGCGTCACCTTCTTCGCCACCGATGATACGCAGGCTTGCCGACACCGCATGCGCCGCAGCGGGAACCGAAGCGGTCGTGAAGATGTACGGACGCGCGCGCTGCACGAGCCATTCGATCACGGTCTCGTGAGCGGTCACAAAAGCGCCTGAAACACCCGCGGCCTTGCCAAGTGTGCCGATCGAAATCAGATTCGGCGAGCGCAATGCGGCCTGGGCGATTGCGCCGCGGCCTTGCGGACCGAGCACGCCGAAGCCGTGTGCATCGTCGACGATCAACCACGCGCCGTGCTGTTCCGCGAGTTCGAGCAGGCGTGGCAAGGGCGCGATATCGCCATCCATGCTGAATACCGTATCGGAGACGATCACTTTGACTTCGGCGTCCGACGCGTCGAGCATCGCGCTCAACGCTTCCATATCGCAGTGCGGATAGATCTGCACATCCGCACGAGACAGGCGCGCACCATCGATCAGGGATGCGTGATTCAGCGCATCGGAGAAGAGTGTCGTGCCACGGCCCGCGAGCGCGGTGAGCGTCGCGAGATTCGCCATATAGCCGGTGCTGAAATAGAGCGCGCGCGGCGTATCCACGAATCCACCGACGAATTCGGCGAGATCGTCTTCCAGTTGCGCATGCGCGCGCGAATGGCCGCCGAGCAGATGCGAGCCGCCACTGCCGACGCCATAACGCTGCGCGCCTTCCGCGATCGCCGCAATCAGTTGCGGATGCGCGGCGAGGCCGAGATAGTCGTTACTGGCGAAGCCGATGATTTCCCGGCCGTCGACCGTCATGTGCGCGGCGCACGGCGTGTCGGCGATGCGGCGACGGCGGCGCAGGCCGCGTTCATCGATTTCCTTCAGGCCTTGTGTGAGCGTGTCGAGCAATTGCATTAGCGGGTCTCCGCAAGCGTCGCTTCAAAGGTCTCGCGTGTGCGCGAGGCGAGCAGCGCGATTTCTTCGTCGTCGAGGATGTAGGGTGGCATCAGATACACCGTGGTCGAAATCGGGCGCAGCAGCAGTTCACGCTGCAACGCGTTTTCGAAGAAGCGGCGCGAAAATGTTTTGGCTTGCTGAGCGTCGTCGATGATTGCGTCGAACGCGAAGATCGTGCCGCACTGGCGCAGATTGCGCACGTGCTTGTGTTCGGCCAGCGGCGCGAGCGCCGACTTCAGCTTCGCGGATTTCTGCGCGTTGACGGCAAGCACGTTGTCGCTTGCAAAGAGATCGAGCGTGGCGAGCGCCGCGCGGCACGCGAGTGGATTGCCCGTGTACGAATGCGAGTGCAGGAAGCCGCGCGCGGTATCGTCGTGATAGAAGGCTTCGAAAATTTCATCGCGCGACAGCACGATCGACAGCGGCAGATACCCACCGCTGATGCCTTTCGACAGACACAGGAAGTCTGGCCAGATGCCGGCTTGTTCGCATGCGAAGAAGGTACCCGTGCGTCCACAACCCACGGCGATTTCATCGGCGATCAGATGCACGCCGTACTGATCGCAGAGCGTGCGCAAGCCGGCGATATACGACGCATCGTGCATCGCCATACCGGCTGCGCATTGCACGAGCGGCTCGACGATCAACGCGGAGATTTTCGTGGCGCGTGCTTCGAACAGCGAGCGAACCTGATCGAGCGCGCGGCGCGCAACGTCGGCTGCGGTTTCGCCGGCTTGCGCGAGCCGAGCATCGGGCGATGCAACCACGTGCGCGTGGCGAATCAGCGGATCGTAGGCGTCTTTAAAGAGCGCGACATCGGTGACGCCGAGCGCGCCGATGGTTTCGCCGTGATAGCTGTTGGCGATGCAAACGAATTCCTGCTTGTCGGCGAAGCCGCGATTGCGCCACGAGTGGAAGCTCATCTTCAGCGCGATTTCGACCGCCGACGCGCCATCGGACGCGAAGAACGCGTGACCGAGTGTGTTGCCGGTGAGCGCGCTGAGGCGCTCCGCCAGTTCGATGGCCGGTTCATGCGTGCAGCCGGCGAGCATGGCGTGTTCGAGCGTGTCGAGCTGGTCTTTCAGT
This sequence comes from Paraburkholderia sp. D1E, assembly GCF_052682275.1. Taxonomy (NCBI): domain Bacteria; kingdom Pseudomonadati; phylum Pseudomonadota; class Betaproteobacteria; order Burkholderiales; family Burkholderiaceae; genus Paraburkholderia; species Paraburkholderia sp. D1E. The sequence goes on along the minus strand of NZ_JBQYMB010000001.1, from coordinate 8,960,142 downwards.
GCTGCATTGATGCTTGGGTTGGCGTGGCCGAACAGGTTGACCCACCAGGAGCTGATCGCGTCCAGATAACGGTTGTTCGCGCGGTCGTAGAGCCACGCGCCCTGGCCTCGCGCGATGGGGATTAGCGGTAGGCGCTCGTGGTGCTTCATCTGGGTGCAGGGGTGCCAGACGGCACGCAGGCTGCGGGTGATCCAGTCTTCAGGGGATGCTGAGTTTTCCAAAAAGGTACTCCAGAGTGCTTTTTTGCCTGCTGCTCGGCTGGCTTTTTTAGGGCCGTTTCAGTCGCGCTGCTGTTTTTCTTTGCGCTGCGCGCGGCCTTGGGAAGGCGTGCGGGGTCGAGATTAGCGGTTTATTTCAGGCTGCGCACCTGGGGCGGGAGATGGGTTTTTGCCTGCGGTGCTGGGGTTTGGGGCTGTTCGCTGCAGGTGGTTTCAGATTCGTTCTGAAGGTCGCTAATCGACGGAGTTAACGACGGCAAAGTAGTTGGACGTTGTGGGCGGGAATTTGAGGCTAAGGTGGGGATTTGCCTCCGGCGGTGGGGTTTTTGGTTTCGCTGTGGGTTTTGTCTGGTTGCCTACGGCGGTGGGATTTCTTTGATTTGTTTGCCTGCTCCCTGCTCCCTGCTCGGCGCGGTTTTCTGTGCGCTTTTGGCGTTGGTCTTGCCTTGATCTGGATTGTTTGGTCTTTGGCCTTTCCTTGAATTGTTATTGGTTGATTAGCGTCGCCCCTGTGCGGGGCGGGCACTTACTTCTCTTTGCCGCCGCAAAGAGAAGTAAGCAAGAGAAAGCGGCTCACACCGCTAATTCTTAAGCGGGTCCGCCGCGCAGTTGCGGTAGTGGTGCATCTGGAATCCGTGTCCTCGCACATTCGGCGTGAGTGACAAAGGGCTCATCAGCTCCCACTCCGCACTGCGCGCGTCGCGGATGGGGCTGCCAGGGAAACCTGGGGCTTCGGTTGCGCGTGGTGGGGCCATCGGCTTCGCCTCGGCGCGGGCGGAGAAGGGCTTCGTTGAGGGGCGGTGGGGGCCATCGGCTTCGCCTCGGCGACGACGGAATTGCATGGGAAGCCAAGGGCTTCGTTGAGGGCGGTGGGGGCCGTCGGCTTTGCCTTGGCGACGACGGAATTGCGTGGGAAGCCAAGGGGCTTCGTGGAGGGGCGGTGGGAACCATCGACGCCGCCTCGGCGTAGCGCCGAATGGAGCGCGAGCGGGAAACGCAGCCATCGGTTTTATGAAGTGCGCGTCGGCGCGCGCAGCGCCGCCGGAAGTATGACGCCCTTGTCACTGGCGTCGAATGTGCGAGGGCGCAGATTCCAGATGCACCACTACCGTGGCTGCGCGGGGGACCCGCTTAAGAATTAGCGGTTTGAGCCGCTTTCTCTTGCTTACTTCTCTTTGCGGCGGCCGGTGTGTGTCAAGGTAGTTGTCGCATGAACCGTTACGCTGCGTGCTTATACATTTTGGCCGACGCGTGAGTTCGCTCCGGGTTCAGATAGACCGAGTCTGCCAGGTGCCAGTTGCGGATGGCACCTGACCAGCGTGCGGGGTTCTGCCTGCGCGCGTCTTCGTACAGCGCACACCGGCGGGCCAGCAGATCGTTGGCTTCGCCGCGATGCCGTTGCCCCGGACTGACATACTTCAGGCCGCTGTGACAGTGCTCTTCGTTGTACCACTGCACGAAGCGCTGCACCCATTCCCGGGCCGCCTCCAGCGTGTCGAACGGCTGCTCGGGCCATAACGGACAGTACTTCGCCGTGCGGAACAGCGACTCGGCAAAGGCATTGTCGTTGCTCACGCGCGGCCGGCTGAACGAAGGCTGCACACCCAGATCGATCATGGCCGCGCGCATCGTGGCGCCTTTCATTGCACTGCCGTTATCCGAGTGCAGCACCAGCGGACGCCCGGCGATACCTTCACGCAAACATCCCTTGTTCAGCAACTCGCTCGCGTGCTCAGCCGACTCCTGCTCCCACACCTCGTTCATCACCAGTTTGCGGCTGTAGATGTCTTTCATCATGTACCAGTAGAAGTACCGGCCCCTGACCGTGCCCGGCATCCACGTGATATCCCAGCACCACACCTGGTTCGGACCATCGGCACAGTGCGTCGTGAGCGTGCGTCGTTGCGGGGCTCGCGCGCGGCCCCGGCGCTGGCCCTGTCCTGCTGCTTTCAGTATCCGGTAGAACGTCGATTCGCAAGCCAGATAAATCCCTTCATCCGCCAGCTTCGGCACGATCTGGTGCGGCGTCAGGCTCGCGTAGCCCGGACGGTTGGCCGCATCGAGCACGGCCTGACGTTCTGCCTCACTCAGCCTGTTGGGCGGCGCTGCACGCTTCACCTGAGCGCGCCCGTCCTGCGGCGACAGGCGCCAGCGCTGGACACTGCGCACGCTGAGCCCCAACTGCTCGCACGCACGCGAGCGGCGCGCTCCCTGCTGTACAGCTTCATCGATCAACTGCATGGCTTCATCGCGATCCGGGCGGCTGATCAGTCTTCCTCTTCCTTGCCCCAGATCGCTTCGGCTTTTTTTCGCAGATTCAGCAAGGCCGCCGCCTCCGCGCGGGCCGCGTCAGCGCGTTTGAGCTGGCGCTCGAGTTCACGGATGCGCTTTTGCGCAGCCTTCGCCTCGTTGCGCTGGGCCGCCGTGGGCTTCGTTTCAGGCACCGCGTTGGCCTGCTCGCACGCCTCGCGCCACTGCCGGATCTGCTCCGGATAAATGCCTTTACTGCGGCAGTATTGTGAGGTCTCGATCTCGTTGAGCGACGCCGTCTCCAGCACCGCCCTGAACTTCCCGGCGCTTGACCACTGATCGCCCGTTTTGCCATTGCCCGGCATGAATTTCCCTGTATCTCTTGCATGCTGCCGCCAGGTCCGCAGCGTCACCGTGGTGATGCCCGTCGCCCCCGCCAGCTCGATGACCGCACGATTGAACGGCGGCATCATCTGCTGGATTACCCATTCCCGGGTTTCCGCTGAATAGCGTTTCATCTTCCATTCGCTGTCCGCCCCCCATCTTTACACCAATCGGTTCGGGTGAGGCGACAACTAGCCTGACATGGAGGGCGGCAAAGAGAAGTAAGTGCCTGCCCCGCACAGGGGCGACACTAATAAACCAATAAGAATTCAAGGAAAGGCCAACGCCACAGGCGTTCAGACGAACAAGCGCCGCGCAGGCAAACAAATCAAGGAAGGGCCAACGCCACGGGCAGTCAGACAAAGACGCGCCGAGCAGGCAAACAGATCAAGGAAAGGCCAACAGACAAACAAGCGCCGCGCAGGCAAAAACCTAAACCTTAATTACGACTGGCAATAGCCCGCCGCCCACTATCAGACCCAGATGAAGAAGTCCCCGCCGTCTGCGAAGACTGAGCCCCCCATACAACGGAGTTATCCACCGCATACAACCGGCAAGGCGCCGAACTCTGCTTCTGGCAATTCGCAATAGCGACCGACATCGGATTGTCGCCGCCTTCCGCCCACGACCAGGCCCCCGAATCCGATACAGCAAAAGCCCGGCTAGGATACTGATGCAGGAAATTACGATATCCATTACGGCCCGCTTCATCGACAAACGGCACAGAGTCGACTGCATCGACCGCAGCAAACCCACTCGCCTTCGGCGCTGAAGGATCTTCGACCCGATATTGCACGCCGGTAGGCATCCCCGCCCGAGCAAGAAACGCCTCGACCGCCGGCCACCACACATGCACGCCATCGCGATCGCCCACAAGCCGATGCGCGTCATTCTTGTAGTTGCCGAAATCCACCATCTTGGCGCTCGCACCGTGTGCGGCATACGCGGCATACATGCCGGCCACCAGCGGCGCCGTCCACACTGAGTCGTTATCGCCATACAACCACAGCGACGGCACCTTCGTTTTCTCGCCGTACGCGCCGAATGCGCGCGTCAGGTTGCCCTGCCAGTCGGCACACGCGTCCTGGCGCAAACCGCCAGAGAAATTGATCAAGGCCCGCACGCCCGGCGCAGCCTCGGGACCATAAGCTATCGTCGCAAGGCCGCCGTGCGAGGTGCCGGCCACCACAATGTGCGTCGCGTCCACGTACGGCTGCTTCGACATGAAATCGATCGTCGCGGCGACGTCGCCGGCCTGGCCGATACCGTTGCGTTTGACGTCGCAACCATCCTGCTGATAAGTGCCGTCCGAACGGCCGAAGCCCTGACGGTTCGGCGCCACCACCACGTAGCCGCGGCGCACGAATTCGCGCGCGAACGGCAACGGGTCGCTGCGTTCCTGCGTGCGCGGATCGCCGGGGATCTTGCCGTGGTTGAAAACGATCATCGGAAACGGGCCTGCGCCGTCCGGTTTGTAGATCGTCGTTTCGAGCGTGACCGTGCCGTCAGCGTTGACCGGCACGCGGATGATCTGTTCGTTGAGGCCGGCGGTGGGCAGATAAACATCGTCGTCGAGCGCGATGCGCGGCACGTGTGCGCGGGTGAGCGGCCCCGTCTGGGTGTCGGCGAGGGGGTCGGCATGCGCGAGTGCGACAGCGCAGATCGCCGTTGCACACATCACCGCACACTTCGTCAGAACCTTGCTGAACACCATTGACGCACCTGCCTCAAAAACCTGCCCTGAACACCGTGACGCTTTGTCGGTCGAATGCCATCACTAACAATTGCCTTTCATCGGCGTTTTCGACAAACAAAAACACACTCGCGTACGTAGTGCGCCAAGCGCACGCACGCTAATCGAGATCGCACGGGATAAACCCAAACGGCCGACGCGACCCCACGCGCCGATGATGAGCGCCACGCACGCTGCCCAGAACCGCCGTCGAACCCTTGTTGACGGGCTCCCGGCTGGGCGTCTGCGCATTTTGCGGAATCGGTATGGACCTGCTCTCGCAACGTGACGTCACAAACCTACGGCCTCATCCTGGCACGACAATTTTGTTTTGTGCAATCAAGGAGAACCCGCGACGAAAAAATTGCCGCATGTGGATCAGGGCACGTTCGCCTGCCGGGAGGCCCGCAAAGCGCCCAGCTCGCGGTGCTTGGCTGCACGAAGCAATTCGTCGCATCACGCGCGCTGTGGTGCCGAGCCAACACGAAAAAAAAGCCCTCGTTTGAGGGCCATATGTGATCACGCTGGGCGCTGCGTAGCTGAGTTGTGTAAGGCTTTGGAAGGTGCGGCTTATTCGCTCACGTCGCCGTCGACATAGCGCCAGCACCCGTCTTCACCACGTACGAAGCGGCTCAGTTCGTGCAGCCGGTGAGCGCGGCCGCCTACCTTGTATCGTGCGACGAATTCGACTGTCGCATGGTCGGCGTTGGTTTCAGCGAAGGCCTTGATCTGCAGTCCGAGCCAACGCGGCGCGTCGGGAGCAGCAGGGTCGGCGTCGAGATCCGTGGGGCAGGTGTGGGGTGCCCAGGTCGCGCGCAAATAATCCGTTGCGCCCACAACATATGCGCTGTAACGCGAACGCATCAGTTCGAGCGCGCGCGGCGCGGTTTCTCCGCCATCGATATAGCGGCCACAGCACTGCGCGAAGCGCGGTGGTTTGGCGCCGCCGCGCTGATCGGGTGCAGCGCCGCCGCAGGGGCAGTCGGACGGTCGTTGCGTTGACAACAATGGTCTATTCATCAGATTTTCAGACAAGACCGCGCGCGATCAAAATTTTCTGGATGTCGCTGGTGCCTTCATAGATCTGGCACACGCGCACATCGCGGTAGATGCGTTCGACGGGGAAGTCGCTCAGATAGCCGTAGCCGCCATGAATCTGCAAGGCTGCCGAGCAGATGCGCTCCGCGGCTTCGGAAGCGAACAGCTTGGCCATCGCGGCTTCGGTCAGGCACGGTTGCCCGGCATCTTTTAGCGACGCGGCGTGCCAGATCAACTGGCGCGCGGCTTCGAGCTGGGTCGCCATATCGGCGAGGCGGAATTGCACGGCCTGGTGCGAAAACAGCGGTTGGCCGAAGCTCTCGCGCTCCTTCGCATACCCCAATGCCGCCTCGAACGCGGCGCGCGCCATGCCGACGCTTTGCGCCGCGATACCGATGCGCCCACCTTCGAGCCCCGATAGCGCAATCCGATAGCCTTCGCCTTCCGCGCCGATCAGATTCGCAGCCGGCACGCGGCAATCTTCGAAAATAATCTGTGCCGTGTCCGACGAGTGCTGGCCAAGCTTTTCTTCGACTCGCGCAACGACATAGCCTTTCGTATCGGTCGGCACGATAAACGCGCTGATGCCACGCTTACCCGCCGCCTTGTCGGTCACGGCCATGACGATTGCGACGTTGCCGTTCTTGCCACTCGTGATGAACTGTTTGACACCGTTCAACACGTACGTGTCGCCATCGCGTGTTGCGGTGGTGAGCAGCGCGGATGCGTCCGAGCCCGCTTGCGGTTCGGTCAGACAAAACGCGCCGAGCATCTCGCCGCGCGCGAGCGGCGTGAGCCAGTCGCGTTTCTGCGAGTCGTTGCCATAGGTCAGCAGAATGCTGCACACCGGGCAGTTGTTGACGGAAATTGCGGTCGAGGTGCCGCCGTCGCCCGCGGCGATTTCTTCGAGGATCAATGCGAGCGCCAGCGCGTCCATGCCGGCGCCGCCATAGGCTTCGGGCACCAGCACGCCATACGCGCCGAGTTCGGCGAGCTGGCGATGCACGTCCTGCGGAAAGATGCGCTCACGGTCCCATTGCGCAGCATGCGGGGTGACCGCTTCGCGAACGAACGTGCGCACCGCATCACGGATCATCTGGTGATCCTGATCAAGCATCATGGCTCGGTCTCCTCGTTAGTCTCCTCATGTGTCTCCTCACCAGTCGAGCGCCGTGCCATCGTATTGATAGAAGCGTCCGTTGAACGCTTCGGGCGACGCCGCTGCCTGCGCGAGCACGTCACGCATACCGGTGACGCTACGCGCCGGATCAATCGCCGCCTGCGCGCCACCCATGTCGGTGCGCACCCAGCCGGGGTGCAGCGAGATACACGTTGCGCGGGTTGTTTCGAGCGAGGCGATCTTCAGCGCGTCGTTCAGCGCCGCTTTACTCGCCCGATACAGCCAGCCGGTCGTGCCGCTTGCGTCGCCGATGCTGCCCATCTTGCTTGAAATCACCGCAAACACACCGCCGGCCTCTTCGACGAGCGGCAGCAGGATCGGGATCAGCTGCATCGGGCCGCGCACGTTGGTATGCATGACCTGGTCGAAATCATCGGCGGTGATCGTCTCGAGGCCTTCGGTGCGCGGGCCGTACACGCCCGACACCAGCACCGCCGCGTCGAGCCGTTCGCCGTCGAGCTTCCAGCCGAGCGCAGCGATTTCCTCGGGCGCGGTGACGTCGAGTGAAAAGGTCTCCGCGCCGAGCGCCTTCAACGCGTCGAGTGCGGCGCCGTCGCGCGCAGTGGCGAGCACGCGCCAGCCGCTCTTCCTGTACTGCCGCACAAATTCCTGGCCGATGCCGCGCGATGCACCGACGATCAATACTGTCTTCATCGAATCACCTCAAGCCCTCAAACGCCTGGAAGCGGCGTGTTAAACCAGTTCGATGCCCATCGCGGTCGCTTCACCGCCGCCGATGCACAACGTCGCAACGCCGCGCTTCAGACCGCGTTTTTTCAACGCGCCGATCAGCGTCACGAGAATCCGTGCGCCCGACGCACCGATCGGATGACCGAGCGCACAGGCGCCGCCGTTCACGTTGACCTTGTCATGCGGCAGATGATGCTCCTTCATCGCGGCCATCGTGACCACCGCGAACGCTTCGTTGACCTCATACAGATCCACTTCGTCGGCGCGCCAGCCATTCTTCTCGAACAACTTGCGGATCGCACCGACCGGCGCGGTGGTGAACTTCGCCGGTTCCTGTGCGAAGGTGGAGTGGCCGACCACGCGAGCAAGCGGCTCGACACCGAGACGCTTTGCGGTCGATTCGCGCATCATCACGAGCGCCGCGGCGCCGTCGGAAATCGATGACGAGTTCGCCGCCGTTACCGTGCCGGTTTTACTGAACGCGGGCTTGAGCGTCGGAATCTTGTCGAGGTTCGCTTTGAACGGCTGCTCGTCGTGGTCGATGGTCACGTCGCCCTTGCGGCTTTCCACCTTCACCGGTGCGATTTCCCATGCAAACGAGCCGTCTTCATTCGCGCGCTTTGCACGATTCAGGGACTCGACGGCGAACGCATCCTGCGCTTCGCGCGTGAAGTCGAACGACGCCGCGCATTCCTCGGCGAAGGTGCCCATCAGACGGCCTTTTTCGTAGGCGTCTTCGAGACCGTCGTAGAACATGTGGTCGATTACCTGGCCGTGGCCCATACGCATGCCGTTACGCGCTTTCGGCAAAAGGTACGGCGCGTTGGTCATGCTCTCCATGCCGCCAGCGACGATCACATCGACCGAACCCGCGGCCAGCATGTCGTGCGCAAACATCGCTGCGCGCATGCCGGAGCCGCACATCTTGTTGACGGTTGTGCTGCCGGTGCTCAACGGCAAGCCGGCGCCGAGCGCGGCCTGACGCGCCGGCGCCTGGCCGAGGCCGGCGGGCAGCACGCAGCCCATCACCACTTCGTCGATCTGCTCAGGCTTCAGGCCGGCGCGTTGCACGGCGGCTTCGATTGCGACCGAGCCCAACTGCGGCGCGGTTAGCGTTGCGAAATCGCCCTGAAATGCCGCCATCGGCGTGCGGGCTACACCTACGATCACGATCGGATCAGACTTTGTCTCGCTCATGTTTGTCTCATTCATGTTTAAGCTCCTTGATCACACCTTCGACGACGGCCGGCACGTCGCCGAGTTGGGCCGCATCGGCGGCGACCATGTCGTTGTCCGCTTCGTGCGCGCGGCCGGCTGATACTGCCGCTACGCAGCTCCTGTAGGTTGCATCGAGTGACGCGGGGTCGTTGATTGTCATGCCGAGGTTGCGCACCTTGCCGTCATGCACGCCATACACCCAGCCATGAACCGTGAGTTCCTGACCGCGTGCCCACGCGTCGTTGATGATGGTGGTCCGGCATACGTTCATGACCTGTTCGATCGCATTCAGTTCGACCAGACGCCGATGGCGCGCCTCGCCAAGCGGCCACTCTTCAATCAACGCGGCGTGCTTGGTGCGCACGTCCTGCACGTGATGCAGCCAGTTATCCGCCAGACCCACGCGCCGGCCGTGCAGTGCCGCACCGACGCCCGAGCAACCATAGTGACCTACCACCATGATGTGCTTGACCTTGAGCAGATCGACGGCGAACTGGATCACCGACAGGCAATTCAGATCCGTATGTACCACCACGTTGGCGATATTTCTGTGCACGAACACTTCGCCCGGCGGCAGGCCGATGATCTGGTTGGCCGGCACGCGCGAATCGGAACAGCCGATCCACAGATACTCGGGTGTCTGCTGGTGCGCGAGACGCGAGAAGTACTCCGGATCTTCGGACAGCTTGCGGGCCACCCACGCGTCGTTGTTATCGAACAGATGGGCCAGCGGATTGGCAGCGGGAGAAGCGTTCATGGTCATGGTGAGTCTGGGCGGTTGCTCGACCGATTGACCGGTCGATGTCGTTACATAAGGTTCGGACGATGCATTCAACGATGCGGGCGGCACATGATGCGCATGAGGTTTAAGCCGCGCGCACGGTGCGCTCGTCTGCCTGGTTTTCCGGGATGCCGGACGCCGCATCGGCGAATCGTTCCGGATAGCGGATGCAGAAGCGCACGCTGCTGTCGTACGGGAAAAAGTCGGGCAGTTCGCCTTTCAATAGATGATCCTTGTGCCGTTGCCACAGCGCTGGATCGAAGAAGTCCGCGTGATGCTGCATGAAGGACCGGCGCACGCGTGGGTCGCCGAGCAAAAATGTGCCGTATGTCTCCGGGAAAATGTCGTGCGGGCCGACCGAGTACCACGGCTCCCCCGACATTTCGTCTTCCTCGTTACGAGGCGCCGGCACGGCGCGCACGTTGCATTCCGTCAGATATTCGATTTCATCGTAGTCGTAGAACACGACGCGGCCGTGACGCGTCACGCCGAAGTTCTTGTACAGCATGTCGCCGGGGAAGATGTTCGCCTGCATCAATTCCTTGATCGCGTTGCCGTATTCCTTGATGCCGTGATCGACGTCGTCGTCGCTGCCGTTTTGCAGGAACAGATTGAGCGGCACCATCCGGCGTTCGATATACATGTGGCGAATCACCAGGTTGTCGCCGTCGTATTCGATCAACGACGGCACTTCCTTTTCGAGTTCGCGCACCAACGCTTCGTCGAGCCGCGAAACCGGCAGCGCGACGCTCGAATATTCGAGCGTGTCGGCCATGCGGCCCAAACGGTCATGCCGTTTGACGAGCTGATACTTTCCCTTGATCTGCTCGCGGGTGGTTTCCTTCGGCGGTGGAAAATAATCTTTGATCAGCTTGAATACATACGGAAACGACGGCAACGTGAACACCAGCATCACGAGTCCCTTGATGCCGGGCGCGATAATGAAGTGATCGCTGGAATGCTTCAGATGGTGCAGCAGATCGCGATAGAACAGATTCTTGCCCTGCTTCTGCAAGCCCACTGAGGTATAGATTTCCGCCTTCGGTTTGCCCTGCATGATCGTGCCGAGAAATTCGACGTAAGCGGACGGCACTTCCATGTCCACCAGGAAATACGAATGCGAAAAGCTGAAGATGATCTGCAACTGATCGCGTTTGAGCAGCACCGTATCGAGCGCCAGCACGCCCGGTTTCACATGGCGCAGCGGTACTGCGAACGGCAATAGCAAGTCGCCGTTGATGATTCGTCCGATGATATACGCCGACTTGTTCCGATAAAACAGCGAAGACAGCACGTGAATCTGGAAGTTGGGCGCTTCGTCGAACACGCCGAACGCATCGTGGATCGTCTGCATGACACACGCGACGTCGCGCTTCAGATCATCAAACGGCGGCTCCAGCTGGAAGTTGGTGACGATGCGCTCGAGCGTCGCGGCAAGACCATCCTTGCCGGGGTAATACGCACGATAGGTCGGCTTCGCGGCGGGTTCGTCGTTCTCAATGTATTCGGTCGAGATCGCCGGGCGCACAAAAATGAAGTCGTTGTTGAAATACGAACGGTGCAGGATCTTGCAGCACACGGAGTTGAAGAATGTCTCCGCGCACTCGGGCTGGCGGTGCGTGGTCAGGAGGCCGATGTAGTGCAGCTTGATCTGCTGCCACACTTCGTCGTCGATATTCTCGGCGTCGTATTCGTCTTCGAGCAGTTCGACGCATTCCTCGACGCGATCGTCATATGAAGTAATGCGCTCGCGCGCCAGCGTTTGCAGGCCGTGCCAGTCGGCAGCTTCGAAGAGCGTTTTGGCATGGATCGCGGCGTCGCGAAAGATCCGGTAGTGCCGATCGAATCCTTCGAGCATCGTCTGGGCGACGTCAAAGCCGATCTGCGACGACAACAGTTTGGGGAAGTGATTCATGTCGACCGTGCATTCGTCCCATGTCGTGAAGACACCCGCGATTGTATCGTCCGGGTGGGCCCGCGACGCATCGCGCCGCTCGACTCGTGCCTTGGCGTCTCCTGGAAGTTGCCAGGCGTTAGCCGACTTTCAGACTATCTCCGCTCAATGCCTCAGTTTGGCATGTCTTAATCGGCACAACTTTCTGCAAAAATATTTGCGCGATCGCCGCTTAGGCGGACTTGGTCTCGCGTGCGCCGCTCTCCAGCAGCGCGCGCGCCTGGGTTTCGTATTGCGCGAGGTCTTCGAGTGTCGCGTTCAGGTCTTCCAGTTGACGTTCGAGCACTTCCCGATGGCGCGCCACCGTGGCAAGGAAAGCGTGCAATTGCGGCACGGTGTCGGTCGGCGACTCGTAGACGTCGAGCAGATCACGGATTTCCGACAGCGTGAAGCCAAGCCGCTTGCCGCGCAGCGTGAGTTTCAGGCGGGTTCGATCGCGGCCCGAATAGACGCGCCGTAAGCCACTTGAACCTTCGCGGCTGGGTGAGAGTAAACCCTGATCTTCGTAGAAGCGGATCGCCCGCGGCGTGACGTCGAATTCCCGCGCGAGCTCGGTGATCGTGTATTGCGTGTTCATCGGGGCATCCCGTGGCCGGGCAGAAAATCGGATTGAACGATAGAATCGACGTTTACGTTATCGTCAACTTGATCGAAACGCAACTACGGCGCAATACGGCACCGGTATGTCACGACCGGGCCGCAACCACGCCGTGCGGCATCGCATACCTCGCCATGCCGGACGGCCGACGGAGGAAGACACCCACAATGAATGCACTCGAACATCAACTCGACTATCCCTTCAACGACACCCTGCCCGAAGCGGGCCACGCGATGGAAGTGGCGCCCGGTGTGTTCTGGCTGCGCATGCCGCTGCCGTTCGCACTCGACCACATCAATCTATGGTTGCTACGCGATGAAATCGACGGTCAGCAGGGGTGGACGGTAGTCGACTGCGGTATTACGTCGGACAAGATCAAGGAGAACTGGGAGAAAGTGTTCGACTCCGTGCTCGACGGCCTGCCGGTGCTGCGCGTGATCGTCACGCATTGCCATCCGGATCACATCGGCCTCGCGCACTGGATTTGCACCGGCGGCGACAAGAAGCGCTGGGACGTGCGCTTGTGGATGACGCTCGGCGAATATATGCAGGCACGGGTGATGGCGGCGGGCGACGGCTCCAATGCGGGCGGCGAGGGCGCGGCGCGGCACTTCGCGCGTCATGGCCTGAACGATCAGGTGTCGCTCGAAAAGCTGCGCAATCGCACGAGCTACTACGCGAGTCTTGTGCCGGCGATTCCCGGTCAGTATCGCCGCCTGCGCGAAGCCGATGGCGTGAAGATCGGCGGCAGGACGTGGCGGGTGGTGACCGGTTTCGGCCATTCGCCGGAACACTGCGCGTTGCATTGTGAAGAGACGGGCACGCTGATCTCCGGCGACATGGTGCTGCCGCGTATTTCGACCAACGTCTCGGTGTTCGACATGGAGCCGGAAGGCACGCCGCTCGCGCTGTATCTGGAATCGCTCGGCCGCTACGAGACGATGCCCGAAGACACGCTCGTCCTGCCGTCGCACGGCAAGCCGTTTCGCGGCGTGCGTACGCGCATCAAGCAATTGCGTGAGCATCATGATGCGCGTCTGGCGGAAGTGCGCGAGGCCTGTGCGGAGAAGCCGCAAAGCGCCGCGGATATCGTGCCGCTCATGTTCAAGCGCCAACTCGACATCCATCAGATGACGTTCGCGATGGGTGAGGCATTGGCGCACTTGCATCTGCTGTGGCTGGCCGGCGAGTTGAAGCGCACGCAGGATGCGGATGGGGTGATCCGGTTTTCGGCCTGAACGGGTCGATAGGTTGATACGTCGATAAAAAAGCCCGATTGCTTTTCGCAACCGGGCTTTTTTTGAGCGGCGTGGCAAAAGCTTACTGCACCGCCACCGTTCCAAAGTTCTGCCGTCCGAACGGACTCACGTGATAGCCGCTCACGTTCGTACGCGTGATGGCCGCTGCGGTCGGGTAACCCAGAGGAATCCACAGCGCCTGATCGTGAATGATCTGTTGCGCCTGCTCATACGCCTTCGCGCGTTTGGCCTGATCGGGCGTCGCTTTGCCGTCGGCGATCAGCTTGTCCAGATCCTGATCGCAGAAGCGCGCGAAATTGATCCCCGACTTCACGGCATTGCAACTGAAGAGCGGCGACAGATAGTTGTCCGGATCGCCATTGTCGCCGGCCCAGCCCATGAACAGCGTGTCATGCTGGCCTTGTTTGGCCTGCTTGATCAGCTCGCCCCATTCGATCACCTTCACCTCCGCCTTCACGCCGATCTTGGCGAAGTCGGCTTGCAGCAGTTCGGCGCCGGCCTTCGGGTTCGGATTCAGCACACTGCCGTTCGGACGCACCCAGATCGTTGTTTCGAAGCCGTTCGGATAGCCCGCTTCCGCGAGCAGCTTCTTTGCCTTCACGGGATCGTACGGCCACGGCTTCACGGCCTTGTCGTAGCTCCACGTGTTCGGCGGATACGGATTGACGGCCGGCGTCGCGGTGTTGTCGAAGATCGCCTTCAAATACGTGGTGCGGTCGAACGCCATGTTCAGTGCGGCGCGCACCTTCTGGTTATCGAGCGGCTTCTTCTGCGTGTTCAGTGCGACGAACGCGGTCATGAACGCGGGCGTCTGCACGATGGCGAGCGACTTGTCGCCCTTCGCTTCGGCGAGGTCCTGCGGTTTCGGCGATAGCGCGATCTGGCATTCGCCGGCCTTCACCTTTTGCGCGCGCACCGTGGCGTCCGGCGTGATCGCGTAGATCAGGCGGTCGACCTTCGGCTTCGCGCCCCAGTAGGTCGGGTTCACGTCGTAGCGGATCACCGCGTCTTTGGTGTAGCTCTTCAATTCGAACGGACCGGTGCCGATCGGCTTCGAATTCAGGTCGACCTGTTTGCCGGCCTTGAGCAACTGGTCGGCGTATTCAGCCGAATAGATCGAGGCGAAACCCATGGTCAGGATCGACACGAAGGTCGAGTCCGGTGCGTTCAGTTCGAACTTGACGGTGTTGTCGTCGACTTTGCTGATCGACTTGATGAGCTTCGGCAAGCCCATCGATTGCGCGTGCGGGAAGCCGCTCGCGCCCGCCACCTTGTGCCACGGATTGCTGTCGTTGAGCATGCGGTCGAACGTGAAGACGACGTCGTCGGCATTCAGCGCACGGGTGGGCTTGAAGTAGTCGGTGGTCTGGAACTGCACGTTCGGACGCAGATGGAACGTGTAGGTGAGGCCGTCGGCGCTCACGTCCCACTTGTCGGCCAGCGAGGGCACGACTTTCTTCGCGGCCTCGTCGTACGAGACCAGCGAATTGAAGATCACGTCGGCCGACGCATTGGTCGTGACGAGCGAATTGAACTGCACGACATCGAAGCCGTCGGGGCTCGACTCGGTACAGACGGTCAGCGGTTTGGCGAGCACGAGCGCGGGCGCCGTGAACAGTACGGCGGCTGCGAGCAGTTTGAAGCGCATAGGATCTCCCATAACAAGCGCAGTCAGGCAGTGCGTCTGGTTGTGTGGTTGTATTCCGTTGACGAGGGACGGGGAACTGGCCGTCCGATATCCGGGGGCAGCGTGACCGTCGTCTTTATTGTGATACGTTTCCGGCACTGGCGCATGGTCTGGATGTTGCGTTATACGCACGTCCTTGCGCGTCCTCGCCTTCGCGAAAGCTTATCGAAGGGTGGTTGCGGCGACAACAATTTAATCCGCATATCCATATGGAGCCCATTCGTTGGAAAGCAGCGGCTCGGTTTGATGGCAGCGCTGAGCGGTGTGGAGCAACGGCTCAACTCAGTGCGGGCGCCAGGTGCCTGCGCTCACGACGCAGCCGCGCGCTGCAGCAGATATCCGATGCCTTCGATGGCGCGCACGCCGTACCACGACACCAACTCTCCGTCGACCAACTCAACGCTTTTGCCCGCGAGACGTGGATCGCGTTTCAGTGCGTCGCAGTGGACCTGCGTGAAGCGATACGGCTCGCTTGAGAGCAATATGCGATCGACGCCGGCAAGCCACGGTGAGTGGTCGAAGTCGAGCGTGGGGTAGCGTGCCGCGCCTGCCGCTCCACCTTCTACGTCAGGCAGCGTCTGCCAGTTCACGAGCCTCAGCATCTCGGCGATATAGGTATCGCGTGCGACCGTCATCCATGGTTCGCGCCAGATCAGATACAGCACGTTTTGCGTAGGAAACACGCGTGTGGCGGCCTCGTGCAGACGCGCTTCGAGCGCCTCGCTTAGACGCTGCGCTTCCTGTGCGCGGTCGAATATCGCACCCAGCAGCGAGTACAGCGAGAGATTGTCCTGCGGCGTCTGCGGATGGGTGACGATGATATGCGGCACGAACGCGCGCAATTGTTCGACGGTATCGCGTTCGTTTTCGTCGATATTGACGATCAGATGGGTGGGCCGCAACGCACGAATTGCGTCGACATTGACGGCCTTGGTGCCGCCGACCTTGCGTACGTGCCGCACCTTGTCGTGTGGATGCACGCAAAAACCGGTGCGCCCGACGATCTGCCTGTCGAGCCCCAGAGCGAACAGCAATTCGGTGATGCTCGGCACCAGCGAGACGATGCGGGTATGGGTGCCCAGCGTAGCGACGCCCGACGCACGGGCGCCCGCCATTTCGTGCGCGACGCCGGCTGCATCGACCGCGCGTGGCTGCATGATTTATTCGACGACGGCGCGGGGCTTGCGCGGCGCGCGTTCGAAGGCGCGGTCATAGAGCCAGCGCGGCAGCACATGGAGCAGCATCGCCGCGATACGCATCTGCCACGGGAACACGGCGAAGGCCGTCTGCCGCTCGACCGCCCCGGCGACTTTCACCGCGAAGCGGCCGGCGTCCATCAGGAACGGCATGCTGTACGGGTTGTGCTCGGTCATCGGCGTGCGGATATAACCGGGCGCGATGGTGACCACGCCGACGCCCAGCGGCCGCATCTCGACGCGCAACGCTTCGAGATACTTGAGCGCGGCTGACTTCGACGCGCTGTATGCGCCCGACCCCGGCAAGCCACGCACGCCGGCAACGCTGGCGATCCCGACCAGCGTGCCTTTCTTCGCGGCGACCATCGCGGCGGCGAACGGCTCAAAGGTGGCGACCATGCCGAAGTAGTTGATGTCCATCACTTCGCGGAACGTGCGCAGATCGCCGTGCCCGGTGACCGCGCCGCGGCTGATGCCGGCATTGGCGATCACGACGTCCGGCAAACCGTGCTGCGCGATGAACTGCGCGGCCGCTTCGGCGAGCGCCTCGGCGTCGCGGACGTCGACGGAATAGACGGAGATGGAATTCTGCGGATGGGACTGCTGGAAGGCGGCGAGGGCGTCGCCGCGGCGGGCAACGAGGCCGAGAACCGCGCCGCGCCGCGCATATTCGGCGGCGAGCGCGAGGCCGATGCCACTCGAGGCGCCGGTAATGAAAACCTTCAGGGTTGAACTCATTCCGGCGCCTCGGTTTTACATCTTTTTGGCGCGGACCTGGGCGACCAGGTAGTCCAGCACCTGGATCGTGCCAGGCAGGCTGTTGGTCGCAGCCGGACCGGTTTCATACTTGCCCTGCACGGCCAGCGTCGGCACACCGTCGATCTTGTAGTCGTCGAGCAGTTTCTTGTCTTTTTGCAACGCGCTTTGCGTTGAGAACGAGTTGTACGCGTCCATGTACTTCTTCGGATCGACGCCGTTCTTCGCGAGGAATTTGGTCTGGTCTTCCGGCGTCAGCAGGTAGTCCTTGTTGACGTGGATTTCATTGAAAACCTTCGGCGTAAGTTGCGTAGCGAGGCCGAGTGCGTCGAGCGCGTGATACATCTTCGAATGCGGAATGAAGTCGTCGCGGAACGCGACCGGCACGCGCTTGAACACCACGTCCGGACCTTGCTTCTTCACCCATGCCTCGAGGTACGGGTTGAATTCATTGCAGTGCGGGCAGCCGTACCAGAAGAATTCGGTGACTTCGATCTTGCCGGCCGGCACGTCCGTAGGTTGCGGCGTGGGTAGCACGGTGTAGTCCTTGCCGGACACCGGCGCAGCCGGCGATGCATGCGCCGTGGCGGCAACCAGGCCCAGCGAGAGGAACAGAATGCTCAGCAGTTTTTTCATGTTTTGTTGACCCAAGGTAGGCGGTAAAGCGGTGGCGCCACGCAAATGCCCGTCACCGTTTTCAATGTCGGCGTTAGACGCTCTAGTCGTCCGTTGTGCTTGTGACACGCGCCGCACGCCGATAGTTCGGCGGCGGCGCGCTCCGGCAAATCACCGTTTGTTTATTGTTTCGTAAAGCGGATTACGGCTGTATCCACGCCCGCGTCGGACAGACGCTGACGGCTCGAATTCATGTCCTCGAACTTCGAGAACGGTCCGATACGCACACGGTAGTAGGTCACACCGCCCGCATCGCGCTGCGTGACCTTCGATTCGAAGCCCTGGAAGGCGAGACGCGCACGCTGCTGCTCGGCGTCGGCCGAGGTCTTGTAGGCGCCCACTTGCAGGAAATAGCCCGTGTTCGCGTCACCCTGCGCCACGCCCGAACCGGGCTTGGCGTTGGCAGCCGTGCTGGACGACGTGCTCTTCGGCGCCGAGCCTGCCGCGGTGGTGGCCGGTGCACTGGCGCCTTGCGGCTTCTTCGCCGGTGCGGTGGCCGTGCCGCTGCCGTTATCCTGCGCGGGCTTCGGTGCGACTGCCGTACCGTTCGGATTGCCGTTCGACGGTGGCACTTCGACGATCTGCGGTTCTTCCAGCATGCCCGACTGGGTCTGCGAGTTGGTCTGGCCCGGTGCGGTGTTCGGCGGCGCCGGTTGCGCGGCTTGCGGCACGGGCTGGCCCGGCGTCTTGCCTTGCAGCGGACGGTTCGGGTCGTACTGCTGCGCCTGGCTCGCGCCGGTGTCAGGCGCCGCGGGCGGTGCGACCTTCGAGACGAACGGTGTGGGCGCACGGGTGATATACAGCGCCACCACTACCGCGATCGCGAGACCGACGATCAGGCCCAGCACGATGCCGAGAAAAGTCCCCCCGGTTTGTTTCGATTGCGATTGCTTTGTTGTGCGGCGTGGTTTTACCATCGTATGAATCACCTGCAAAAAGAATCCTGGAACAGCCGTCGATTATAACGACGGCCGCGTGCATGTTGCGCCGGAGGACTTACATCTTGACGGGAGCGGAGACGCCGATCGTCGCGAGACCGTTGGCCAACACTTGACGCGTGGCCGCAAGCAGCGCGACGCGCGCATTGCGCTCGACTGCGTCGTCGACCAGCACGCGTTCGGCTCTGTCATTGTAGAACGAGTGGAATTCCCCGGCGAGGTCGCGCAGATAGAACGCGACCGCGTGCGGCGCGAGTTCGTCGGCGGCGTGCTCCAGCATGTCCGGGAACTCGGCGAGCTTGTTCAGCAAGGCCATGGCGCGTTCGCTGGTGAGCGGCGACACGTCCATTTGCGCCAGCGTGCTCTCGTCCGTGCTGTAGCGGGCCTTGCATTCGGTGATGACCGAGCAGATCCGCGCATGCGCATACTGCACGTAATGCACCGGGTTTTCGTCGTTCTGCTTCAACGCGAGATCGATGTCGAACACGAATTCCGTATCCGCCTTGCGCGAAATCAGGAAGAAGCGCACGGCGTCGCGGCCGCGGCGAATCGTCTCTTCGTCGATCAGATCGACGGCGGCTTCTGAGCCCGGCGTCGCGCCGCCCGACCATTCGATCAGGTCGCGCACCGTCACATAGCTGCCCGCGCGCTTGGAGATCTTCACCTCTTCGCCGTTGCGCATCACCGTGACCATCTTGTGAAGGATGTAGTCGGGATAGCCCTTCGGAATGCCGATGCCGAGACCCTGCAGGCCGGCGCGAACCCGCGCGATCGTGCCGTGGTGGTCCGAACCCTGGACGTTGATGACCTTGGTGAAGCCGCGTTCCCACTTGGCGACGTGATAGGCGACGTCGGGCACGAAGTAGGTGTAGGTGCCGTCGGTCTTGCGCATCACGCGGTCTTTGTCGTCGCCGTCGTCGGTGGTGCGCAGCCACAGCGCGCCCTCCTGTTCATAGGTCTTGCCGGCGGCGATCAGCGCCGCGACGGTCTTCTCGACCCGGCCTTCCTTGTACAGCGACGACTCGAGGTAGTACTGGTCGAACTTCACGCCGAAAGCCTGCAAGTCCATGTCCTGCTCGCGGCGCAGATAGGCGACCGCGAAACGGCGGATCGCGTCGAGGTCTTCGACGTCGCCCGCGCCCGTGACGGGTTCGCCGTCGCTCGCGGCCACGGTGGCGCCGTTCAGATAGTCTTTCGCGATGTCGGCAATGTACTCGCCGTTGTACGCCGAGGCCGGCCAGCCTTCGTCGCCGGGAGCGAGACCGCGGGCGCGCGCCTGCGTCGATACGGCGAGCGTGTGGATCTGCACGCCGGCGTCGTTGTAATAGAACTCGCGGTGCACGTCATAGCCTTGCGAGGCCAGCACGTTCGATAGCGCGTCGCCGAGCGCAGCCTGGCGGCCATGGCCGACATGCAGCGGGCCGGTCGGGTTGGCCGAGACGAATTCGATCAGCACATGCTTGCCGGCGTCGCGCTGCGAACGGCCGAAGGCGTCCTTTTCAGCGAATACGGCGGCGATTACCGCCTGCTTGGCGGCGGCAGCAAGGCGCAGGTTGATGAAGCCGGGGCCGGCCACTTCGGCGGCATCTACGAGGCCCTTGGCTCGCGGCTGCGCGAGCAGCGCGTCGACGATCTGTTGCGCCAGCTGGCGCGGGTTGGCGCGCAAGGGCTTGGCGAGTTGCATCGCCACATTGCACGCGACGTCGCCGTGTGCGGCGACTTTGGGGCGTTCCAGCGTGATCGTTGGCGAAACGAAAGTGGCTTCGCTCGCGCCCTGGGACGTTTGCGCAACTTGCTTCACCGTGTCGGCGAGCAGTGTTTCGAGGGTTTGTTTATGTGCAGGCAGCATGCTTGTTGCGAGTCCAGTGAGGCAATCCGGTGATGCGGAAGAGGCGCCGGCTGCGCGGCAGGCGCAGCCGATTCGTCAGAAGCGTGGAAAGCGGCGATGCACCCGCCAGATGCGCCGGGCACATCGGGGCGCCATCAGGCACGTTGTCTGCAACGCGGTTAGTGCGGTGCGCGGCGACATGCCGGGACGCCTGCTGCTGCGGCCTGGCGCGGCAGCAAGCGGGTTACGGCCAATCGGCCCAGCCACGCCACCTGCGTTATGCCGCGCGCGGCGCATTGCGGCGCGCTTTTCCGTCCAGACGGATTTTAGCAGGTGCTAATATGTTCAATGAGATGCCCACCAAGGGCCGTGGCCGCCGTGCCTGATCGGCGTGTCAACGTAACGCGCGCCGAGGGCCGGTTTCGAGCTGCTTGCGCGTCAATCCAACATAACGAAAAAGGGAACAGTCATGCTGATTACTTTCAAATGTCGCGCCAGCCCGGACGTGATGATGCTGGAGAATCTTGCCCAGTACCTCGTCGGCATCGTCGGGAAGCGCCTTGGTGAGCGTGGTGTTATCACCCACGACGAAACGGGCCCTGCGATCGCGAAACTCGAATCGGCCATCGGTACCGACAAGCAGGAGCGTGCCGAGCACGACGGCCATTTCCACGAAGGCGAAGACGGCCACGAGCATCACGAGATTCCGCTGGGACTCGCCCAGCGCGCGTATCCGTTCCTCGACATGCTGCGCGCCGCGCAGAAGGAAAACGCGGATATCGTCTGGGGTCTCTGATTCCGGAGCGGTCCAGCGGCTGTAGCGTTCGCTGCGCCTGGCGGCGAAGACTGCGACGCGCCAATGAAAAGAGCCCGCATCAGCGGGCTCTTTGTCTTTCACGGCCTTAACAGCCCGTCTGCCGAACCTGCTTACTGGCTGGCGGCGTCCGCCGGGGCGGCCATCGGTGCCGACGCACCCTTCTTCATTTTTTGCTTCTTGGGCTTCTTGACGTGCTTTTGCGTAGGCGGCGAATACGAACTCACCGAACTCGCGGCGCCGGGGGCCGCAGGCTGAGCCAGCGCCACCGAGGTGCTGGCGGCGAGCGAAACAGCAGCCAATAACAGCGTCAGCTTCTTCATACGATTCTCTCCGTTGACGATTGCAATTAGATAAGCCGACGCGTTTTGGCCGCGTCTGGCGGGTTGATGCCAGTTCAGTTTACAAAGCCGAAAATTGCACTGCCGCAAATATTCAGCCTATCGTGCCCGATATAGTGGCTTTCCCGCCCCGAAATGCTTACAGCAAAGGCGCGAGAGCCCGTTCAGCGTCTGTTTTCGACAACGACATGCGTTTTGCGTAGTCTTCCAGCTGGTCCTGGCCGATCTTGCCGACCGAAAAATAGGTGCTGTCCGGGTGCGCCAGATAGAAACCGGAGACGCTTGCCGCCGGGAGCATGGCCAGCGATTCGGTCACGCTCATGCCGATTTCAGGGGCTTGCAGCACGTCGAACATGTCGCGCTTCACGAGGTGATCCGGGCAGGCCGGGTAACCCGGCGCCGGGCGGATGCCGTGGTATTTTTCGGCGATCAGGTCTTCGTTCGAGAGGGTTTCGGCATTCGCGTAACCCCAGAGATCGCGGCGCACGCGGGCATGCATCGCTTCGGCGAATGCTTCGGCGAAGCGGTCGGCGAGCGCCTTCAGCATGATCGCGCTGTAGTCGTCGAGATCCTTTTCGAACTGCTTTTCCTTCACGTCCACACCCAGACCCGCCGTGACCGCGAACATGCCGATATAGTCGGCGACGCCCGAATCCTTTGGCGCAATGAAGTCGGCGAGCGAGCGGTTCGGCCGCATCACGCCGTTCACCACCGGCCGCACGCTTTGCTGGCGCAGGTTGCGCCACGTCAGCGCGACTTCGCTACGCGATTCGTCGGTGTAGATTTCGATGTCGTCGTCGTTTACCGTGTTGGCCGGCAGCAGCGCGATCACGCCGTTGGCCTGCAGCCAGCGGCCCTGAATCAGGCGCGCGAGCATCGACTTGCCGTCCGAGAACACGCGGCGGGCCGATTCGCCGACGATCTCGTCGTTCAGGATCGCCGGGTACGGGCCCGCCAGGTCCCACGTCTGGAAGAACGGAGCCCAATCGATGTAGCTTGCCAGCTCGTTCAGATCGAAGTTCTTGAATACGCGGCGGCCGATAAACTTCGGCTTGACCGGCTGGTAGCCCGCCCAATCGACCTTCGTCTTGTTCGCGCGGGCTTCGGCGAGCGTGACCATCGGCAGGGCTTTCTTATTGGCGTGCTGATCGCGGATGCGGTCGTAGTCAGCCTTCAGTTCGTCGACATATCTGGTCGCGCCTTCATCGGACAGCAGGCTCGAGGCCACCGAGACCGAGCGCGATGCGTCCGGCACGTACACCACCGGGCCTTCGTAATGCGGCGCGATCTTCACGGCAGTGTGCACGCGCGAGGTGGTCGCGCCACCGATCAGCAGCGGGATCTTCTTTACGCGGAAGTAGTCGTCGCGCTGCATTTCCGACGCGACATAGGCCATCTCTTCGAGGCTCGGCGTAATCAGTCCGGACAAACCGATGATGTCCGCGCCCTCGACTTTTGCCCTGGCGAGAATGTCGTTGCACGACACCATCACGCCCATGTTGACCACTTCGAAGTTATTGCACTGAAGCACCACCGAGACGATGTTCTTGCCGATGTCGTGCACGTCGCCCTTGACCGTGGCGATGACGATCTTGCCCTTGGCGCGCACATCGGCGCCGGCTTCGGCCATCAGCTTCTTTTCTTCTTCGATGTACGGGATCAGATGCGCGACCGCCTGCTTCATCACCCGTGCCGATTTGACGACTTGCGGCAGGAACATCTTGCCCTGACCGAACAGGTCGCCGACGATATTCATGCCGTCCATCAGCGGGCCTTCGATCACGTTGATCGGACGGCCGCCGGCCGCGGTGATCTTCGCGCGCACTTCTTCAGTATCTTCGACGATGAAGTTGGTGATGCCCAGCACCAGCGCGTGCGCGAGACGCTTCTCGACGGGCTGGTTACGCCATTCGAGGTTTTCTTCCTTCTTCGCGGCGCCGGTCTTGAACTTGTCGGCGATTTCGAGCGGCGATCGGTGCCGTCTTCACGACGGTTCAACACGACATCTTCGACACGCTCGCGCAACTCCGGATCAAGATCGGCATACACGCCGAGCTGACCCGCGTTGACGATGCCCATGTCCATCCCCGCCTGAATCGCGTGATAGAGGAACACGGTGTGGATTGCTTCGCGCACCGGGTCGTTACCGCGGAACGAGAACGATACGTTCGACACGCCGCCGCTGATCTTCGCGTATGGCAGGTGTTCCTTGATCCAGCGCGTCGCGTTGATGAAGTCGACCGCGTAGTTGTTGTGCTCTTCGATCCCGGTCGCAATCGCGAAGATGTTCGGGTCGAAGATGATGTCCTCCGGAGGGAAGCCGACTTCGTTCACGAGGAAATCGTAGGAGCGCTTGCAGATCTGCGTCTTGCGTTCGAACGTATCGGCCTGGCCTTTCTCGTCGAAGGCCATCACGACCGCAGCTGCGCCGTAACGGCGGATCAGGTTCGCGTGATGGCGGAACGCTTCTTCGCCTTCCTTCAGCGAGATTGAATTGACGATCGCCTTGCCTTGCACGCACTTCAGGCCCGCTTCGATCACGTCCCACTTCGACGAGTCGATCATGATTGGCACGCGCGCGATGTCAGGCTCCGAGGCGATCAGATTCATGAAGCGGACCATCGCCGCTTTCGAATCGAGCATGGCCTCGTCCATGTTGACGTCGATGATCTGGGCGCCGTTTTCGACCTGCTGCCGCGCGACCGCGATCGCGTCGTCGAACTGGTCGTTCAGGATCATTCGCGCGAACGCCTTCGAGCCGGTCACGTTGGTGCGTTCACCTACGTTGATGAAGAGCGTCCCGGACGTGACGTTGAACGGCTCGAGGCCGGAAAGGCGCATGGTGTGATCGGTCATGGCGTAGGTGCGGTTCGGTTGCGTGCGGTTACGTGCGTCGGGTTCGATGGCGAGAGGGCGGCTGCGGTGGAGTAAGACCAGGCCGCCGGACTCAGGCTGCGTCGCGGTATTGAGTCGGCCATTGGCGCGGCTTCACTTCAGCCAGCGCCTTGGCAATCGCCGCAATATGTTCCGGCGTGGTGCCACAGCACCCGCCGGCGATATTCACGAGGCCAGCCTGCGCGAACTCCTTCAGCAATCCCGACGTATCCGCCGGCAATTCGTCAAAGCCTGTATCGCTCATCGGATTCGGCAAACCGGCATTCGGATAGCACGACACATAGGTGTCGCACAGCTTCGCCAGTTCGGCGATGTACGGGCGCATCAGCGCCGCGCCCAGCGCGCAGTTCAAACCGAACGTGAGCGGTTTGGCGTGGCGCAGCGAGTTCCAGAATGCCTCGACGGTTTGTCCGGAGAGAATCCGGCCCGATGCATCCGTGACGGTGCCCGAGATCATGATCGGCAGACGCTCGCCGGTGTTTTCGAACAGCTCGTCTAGCGCG
The DNA here is from genome assembly GCF_052682275.1 of Paraburkholderia sp. D1E. Classification (NCBI taxonomy): domain Bacteria; kingdom Pseudomonadati; phylum Pseudomonadota; class Betaproteobacteria; order Burkholderiales; family Burkholderiaceae; genus Paraburkholderia; species Paraburkholderia sp. D1E. Next base: position 8,935,207 of record NZ_JBQYMB010000001.1, on the reverse strand, counting down.
AATAGCGCAGCCTTTGCGTTGAGCGTGTCGAAGATCGTTTCGACGAGAAACAGATCGCAGCCGCCGTCGAGCAACGCCTTCGCCTGCTCGTAGTACGCGGTACGCAGTTCGTCGAACGTTACGTTGCGTGCGCCCGGATCGTTCACGTCAGGGGAAATACTGGCCGTCTTCGGCGTCGGTCCGATCGCGCCGGCGACGAAGCGCGGCTTGTCGGGCGTCGAGTACTTGTCGCAGGCGGCGCGCGCCAGCTTCGCCGATTCGAGATTCATCTCGATCGCGAGGTCTTCCATCCCGTAGTCGGACTGCGCAACCGTGGTGGCGCCGAACGTATTGGTTTCGATGATATCCGCGCCCGCCGCAAGATACTGCTCGTGAATCTCGCCGATGATCTGCGGTTGCGTGATCGACAGCAACTCGTTGTTGCCCTTGATGTCGCGCCCGTAGTCTTTGAAGCGCTCGCCACGATAGCGGGCTTCGTCGAGCTTGTAGCGCTGGATCATCGTGCCCATTGCGCCGTCCAGAATCAGGATGCGCGACTTGAGCAGCGCGGGCAGCGCCGCGCCGCGCGTGTAGGCGGCGTCGGGACGGACTGGCGTGGCGGTTTGAGCAGGCTGGTTCATGGCGGACGTGGGCTTGCGCCGGCTTTTTCGGGAAACCTGTCATTGTAGCCGCTGTGGAGCGGTTCCGCCGGGCGTGGACCGAGCGGACGGGGTGTGTATGCCTAGGGAACAGCCGCTATGGGCGCGCCGCAAAGAAAACGGCCCAGTGAGGCAAAAGCCTGCTGGGCCGTTATATCGATGCTGACCGTCTTGTCAGGGCCGCCGGCTGAGCCGGTCGGCGCGGTCGATGTATGTCGCCAAACCGTGACGCTAAACCCTTCGCTTAGTGAAGAATCACCGGTTGATGCATCAGGCTGTCAAACTGCCCAAGGAATTCGTCTACTTCATCCAACGACGGTTCCTCTTCGATCAGCTTTTGCACGTGCTCGCGGAAACTCGCCGCCATTGCACCGTCTATGTAAATTTCGCGCTGCATGTTTTTGTCGACGATCTCGTAGCCACCCGACTTCATGGCCAGCGGACCTTCTTGCGGCGGAAATTCGACGACACAATAATTGGGGCTGTTGTAGATCATTTGCATGGCGACACTCCTTATTTCCGTTGGCTCCTGGCCATTCCTGCGCCATAGGTGGAGCTAGTGGTGTGGAATTCAAGGGGTGGGTCCGGATTGACGCTTGTAATGTTCCGAACCTACCGGTTAGACCGGCTTTCCAAGAAACGTTTCAAGCAGTGCAGCAAAACGGTGAGATTGCCCGATGGTCGCAAGACGAGCGGCATCGCGCATTTCGGACTGTGCGCCTTCGATGGCGTCTGTTATTGCCTGCGTAGCAGCAGGTGGCGTGCCCGTGTCGTGGCGGCCCCCATGGCCAACGTCGGGCGACGTATTGTTGCCAGCTTACCGCGTAGATCGAAAACGCGCAGGGCTTCGCACGCCATGGCGTAGCCTTCTGGCAACGTATGGATTGGCACCTCCCGGATCTGCTCGAGCGCTTCGGGGTGCGTTGCCTGAAAAGCGAGCGTCGGCCAGCGGCTCAATGCCGCACCTGTGTTGCCATCCCGCGGGTCCGCCGTGTCGTGGAAGTTTCGCGGATCTGGTCGAGTCCCTATTCAGGTTCAGGGCTTTTCGGGCAGGTTGTCGGGGGCGGTTGAATCGACTGGTGAAGAGGGGACGGCTTCGGGCATCACTGCCGGTGCGCTGGAAGGTGGCTGGCTTGTCGAATTGTCAGGCGAAGTATTGCCGTTACTGCCGGCGTCCCCGGTGCTGTTGAGCGAACTGCCTGCATTCTCCGGATTGAGCTTGCCGCGCCACACCAGTTCGAATTGCGTGCCGTTCGGCTCGGTCTGCATGATTCGCGCGGGCAACCAGCCGAGCGACGGCGCGAGCCATACGTCGATGCGGCGCAGATCGCCATCGTGCCGAGGCAAGCGCTTGAAGTGGCGCGTCTCGAGGTAACCCTGCGCGGTGCGAATGGTCTCGTCGCCGATCGTCTCGACTGGCCAGTTCTCGCCACTGTCGTTATCGACCACGAAGAATTGCCGCGTCACGCCTGGCTTATAAGCGGCAGGGTCGCCGCGCACGAGGGCGGCGAGTTGCATCACCATGCTGAAACGGTCTTGCGCGCCATCGGGCAGCGGCAGCGTGGTCGGGGTGCGCGTGAAGGCGATCTTTTTGTCGGTGCGATTGAAGATTGCCACGTCGTCTGGACGGCGGCCGCGCTTTTCGATGTATTGATCCGGTGCGAGGCCGAATGCGTCGATGCGGCCATGGCTCGAATACACGAACGTGCCGACGAACGGCAGTGGTACGGAGACGACCATCTCGTAGCTCTGTGCGTTACTGGCCCAGTGAATTGTGCCGGGCTGGTTACGCACGCCGTTGTAGAACGTGTCGTACTGAAGTTCCCCGGAAGGTGGAGCGGAGAATTTCACGCCTGCTGAAGCTTGAGGCGCGCTGGCGGTGGCGGGCGCACTGGCCATGCCGGTGGCGGATGCACTCGCATTGGCATTGACATTGGGGGTGTTCGCGGCGCTCGGTGCACTCGCTGCTGCATCCGATGCGGCCGTGACCGCGGGTGCATGCTTTGCCGGTTGCGTCGCAGTCAGCACGTGTTCGCGCGGCTTGCTCGCGGCTATCTTGTGCGCCGGCGCTGCTGCTTGCGGTGTGTCGGCCGCGGGTTTGCGCTCGACACGTTCGGGTGTCAGCAGTGCAACCTGTACGGGGACATGCTCATTGTCAGATGGATTCAGCGTCGCGCGGTTGCGCTCGACCCATTGCGCCGCAATCCAGTGCAGGATGGCCACTACCAGCAGAACCGCAATCCATCGCCATACCCGCAAACCGGCGCGCGGCCTGACGGGCGGCGTGCGATCAGTGCGGCTTGCGGCGGAAGGTGAGGACATTGGCGAATGAATTCGAACGGGCGGACGGTAAGGGAATAGGTGGGGCAGCACGCCCAAAGTCCCGGCTTGGCGGCAACGGTGAAAGGCGCCAAGCCTGGAGCTGAATGGACAGCGAACGGGTTCGACTACACACCGGTGGACGATGTTCCTGGACTCAACTCATTGGCGCATCAGCGTGGCGCCGCACTATACCCGAGCTCGTACGAGAGCTTTTGCGCACATTCACGCAGCGCCGTATCGATCTCGCCGCCCCAGCGGATATCGAATGCGCCTTCATGACCGAGCGCGATCAGGCCCAGCGCCAGATCGCCGGTCGAGTCGAACACCGGCATGCAGAACGCGTGGATGGTTGGCAGCAACATGCCTTCCACACGCGCCGCTTCGTGCTGCCGTACCTCCGCTAGCACCCGCTCGACCTCATCCCGCGTGCGCGGGCCGCCCATGTGCGACGAGCGGCGCGAATCGGCCAGTTCGCGCTCCAGCATCGCGGCGGTCCTGCTCGACGGCAGATAGGCGGCAAACAGCAGGCCGGTGGCGGAACTGAGCAGCGGCATCACATCACCGAGCTTGAGCGACGCCTTGGCCGGATGGCTCGACTCCATCCAGTGAACCATCGTCGGACCCTGATTACCCCATACCGCGATGCCCACCGTTAGATCGAGCCGGTCGCGCAGTTCGGCAAGCGCAATGCGCGCGAGCTTCACGCCGTCGACGCGGGCAAGCCGCGCGAGACCCAATTGCAACGCGAAGCCGCCCAGTTCGTAACGGCCCGACAGCGGATCCTGTGCCACGACGCCGAGGCGCAGGAAACTCACCAGATAGCGGTGCGCTTTCGCCGGACTCATGCCCGCACGCTGCGCCAGATCGCGCAGCATCATCGCGCGCGGTTCGTGAGTCAGCACCTCAAGCAGTCTGAACCCGACTTCGATCGACTGGATGCCTGAGCGTAGCTTTTCCTCGCCGGTCTCGACGTTTTCGTCGTCTGACTCGGGCGATTCGAGCGGCTCAGCTGAGTCGGAGTCGGTACGGATCGCGCCGGAGCGGGCAATTGGAGGCATGAGCGAGGCGCATGGAGCGCGTTTAAAGAAAGCGATAAAGGAGGCGGGTTGGGCCCCACAGCCGTGCCGCCACGTTGCGCAAACCGCCGCCGGGCAACGGCGCTTGGGCCGAGCCGATTCACCATCGTAGAATAGATTCCTTCTATCGTCACTAACGGTTCACTCCTCTATGAAACTTGCCACGCTGAAGGACGGCACGCGCGACGGTCAGCTGATCGTTGTGTCCCGCGACCTGCACACCGCGGCCGTCGCCGATGCGATCGCGCCCACCATGCAGCGCGTGCTCGACGACTGGGCCTTCTATGCGCCGCAACTGCAGGATCTGTATGACTCGCTCAACCAGGGCCGCGCGCGCAATACCTTCCCGTTCGACGCCAGGGAGTGCATGGCGCCGCTGCCGCGCGCATTCCAATGGGCCGACGGTTCGTCGTATGTGAATCATGTGGAGCTGGTGCGCCGCGCGCGTGGCGCGGAAATGCCGCCGGAATTCTGGACCGATCCGCTGATGTACCAGGGCGGCAGCGACGACTTCATCGGCCCGAAAGACGATGTGCTGTGCGCATCCGAGGAATTCGGCATCGACTTCGAAGCGGAAGTCGCTGTGATCACCACCGACGTACCAATGGGCGCCAGCCCCGACCAGGCGCTGAGAAGCGTGCGTCTGGTGACGCTCGTCAATGATGTCTCGCTGCGCAATCTGATCCCCGCCGAACTTGCGAAGGGCTTTGGCTTTTTCCAGAGCAAGCCGGCCACCTCGTTCGCGCCGGTGGCGGTGACGCCCGACGAACTCGGCGAGAGCTGGCGCGAAGGGCGTGTGCACCGGCCGATGATCGTTCACTGGAATAACAAGAAGGTCGGCCAGCCGGATGCCGGCACCGACATGGTGTTCCACTTCGGCCAATTGATCTCGCACGCGGCTAAAACGCGTAACCTGCGCGCCGGCGCGATTGTCGGCTCGGGCACGGTATCGAACAAGGATGCGAAGCGCGGCTATTGCTGTATCGCTGAAAAGCGCTGCCTCGAGACTATCGAGCACGGTGTGCCGCAAACCGAGTTTATGAAGTTCGGCGATACCGTGAAGATCGAGATGTTCGACGAAGCAGGCAAGTCGATTTTCGGCGCGATCGATCAGGGCATCGCGCCGCTGGATTGAGGCACCGGTTTTGTGCGGGACGCGGCACCAAGGCTGAGTCCGTACGCGTTTCGTCGTCTGCGAAAGGGTTTCGCCCGATACCGGCACCACGACGCGCCGCTACACTGACTGGCGCGGCGCCGGCCTCGGGGTAGCGGCTGTCCGCTGATCGTGAAGCCAACGCGAAATCAACGCAAACCCGAACGCGCACCGGCACGTGAGCAGAGCACAAGCAGCACATCGGCGGTACATCAAAACGAAAAAACGACGTGAGGAGACAGCATGCCGCGATTTGAATCTTTTGAACGAGTCACCCAGCGCGCTCGCGCATCGAGCGTACGCGCAGCACCAGCGCGGCGTGGGCTCGCCCGTCTTGCCGCCGCGCTGTGTGCCGCGCTACCGGCGGTCGCCCTCGCACAGGTGAAGATTGGTCTCGTGCTGTCGCTAACCGGGCCGGCCGCGTCGCTCGGCATTCCGGCACGCGACACCGCCACGCTGCTGCCCAGGCAGATCGGCGGGCAGAGCGTCGAATACATCGTGCTCGACGACGCGTCCGACACCACGCAGGCCGTGCAGGACACCAAGAAGCTGATCTCCGAAAATCACGTCGACGCGATCATCGGCTCGTCGATCACGCCGAATTCGCTCTCGATGATCGACGTGGTTGCCGACGGCGAAACACCGATGATCTCGCTGGCCTCGTCGGCGAAAATCATCGAACCTGTGGATGCGAAACGCCACTGGGTCTTCAAGACCCCGCAGACCGACGCGATGATGGCCTCGGCGATTGCCGAGCACGCCAGTGCGCACGGCGTCAAAACGATCGCGTTCATCGGCCAGGCCGACGCGCTCGGCGAAACCTTCTACACCGAAGTCGCGAAGTTCGCGCAACTGCATCACATCAACATGGTGGCGAGCGAGCGCTTCAATCGCACCGATCCGAGCGTGACCGGGCAGGTCCTGAAGATTCTCGCGACCCACCCGGATGCGGTGGTGGTCGGCGCGGCCGGCACGCCTGCCGCGCTGCCGCCGAAGACGCTCAGGGAACGTGGCTACAAAGGGCTGATCTATCACAATCACGGGGTCGGCAATAACGACTTCCTGCGCGTGTGCGGCGCCGACTGCAACGGCACGTTCCTGCCCGCGAGCCCGGTGCTGGTCGCCGCGCAATTGCCGGCGGACCATCCGGCCAAACGTCTCGCGCTCGACTACATCGCGCGCTTCGAGGCATTGCGCGGACCGGGCAGCGTGTCGGCGTTCGGTTCGTACACGTGGGACGCCGGCATGCTGCTGAGCAACGCGATACCGATCGCGCTTAAAGCGGCCGCGCCCGGCACGCCGGAATTTCGCCGTGCGTTGCGCGATGCGCTGGAAGCGACGCGTGGTCTCGCGGACACCAACGGCGTGGTCAACATGAGCGCGACAGATCACCTCGGACTCGATCAACGGGCGCGTGTGATGGTCGAAATCAAGAATGCGAAGTGGGTTTATCAGCCGCATTGAGTTTGCGCTGACGTAGCGCCGAAGGTGCCGAACGTGCCCTTAAGGCGACGGTTTCAACAGATACACCGATAGACGGATTGCTCACCATGTCTCAGGCACCCCATAGTAACGACGCATTTTATGCGCACTACCAGTCGCTGCAATTGCACCGCCACCCGCACGGTGTGCTCGAAGTCGTGATGAGCGGCGAGGGCGCGAACAAAAGCGGGCTTGCCACCGCTAATGCGCGGATGCACTTCGAACTCGCCGAAATCTGGCGCGATATCGATCGGGACCCCGAAACGCGTGTCGCGATCATTCGCGGCGAGGGCAAGGGCTTTTCGGCCGGCGGCGACCTGCAACTGGTGGAAGACATGGCGACTGATTTCGACGTCCGCGCACGCGTGTGGCGCGAGGCGCGGGATCTGGTCTACAACGTGATCAATTGCAGCAAACCGATTGTTTCGGCGATGCATGGCCCGGCCGTTGGCGCGGGGCTCGTGGCCGGACTGCTCGCCGATATCTCGATCGCGACGAAGTCGGCACGGATTATCGACGGTCATACGCGTCTGGGCGTCGCCGCCGGCGATCACGCGGCTATCGTCTGGCCGCTCCTGTGCGGGATGGCGAAGGCCAAGTATTACCTGCTGCTGTGCGAGCCGGTGAGCGGCGAAGAGGCCGAGCGGATCGGCCTCGTGTCGCTTGCCGTCGACGAAAACGATCTGCTGCCCAAAGCATTCGAAGTCGCGCAAAAACTGGCCAACGGCTCGCAAACGGCGATTCGTTGGACCAAGTACGCGCTGAACAACTGGCTGCGCTCGGCCGGGCCGGCGTTCGATACGTCGCTGGCACTGGAGTTCATGGGTTTCGCTGGTCCGGATGTGCGCGAAGGCGTGAACTCGCTGCGCGAGCGCCGCGCGCCGGATTTTGGCGGCGCGGACCCGTGGAGCGGGCAGCCGCAGCAGACGCCGGGCGGCGGCGCTGCGGGCGGTGAGCGCTCCTGAAACCGGAGGCGGGCGCGTATTGGGCAAAGCCCCGCCGGCCGGCCCTTGAGGTGCTGCGTGGGTGGGGTAGGCAGCAGCCCAAACTAAGCGCGGTTCGCAGCGCCACGCGCGGTATGATCGAATCAGACGCGCGCGGGATGGCGCTATTTCCTTCCCCTTATGCAGCGAGGCGACAAGCATGACCGATACACCTGGCACCACGCCGCCCTTTCCCGGCTTTCCGCCCGCTGAAATGCTCGAACGCATCTGGGGCATGATGCGCCTCTCGCCGTTCAACTCGGCGTTTTCCGGCGCACAGTCTGGCAGCAGCCTCGGGCCGTCGCTGTCGATGATGTCCGACATGATGGCGCCGCTGACCAACGTCGAAGAACTCGACAAACGCATCACTGACATGCGAGCGGTCGAGCAGTGGCTCAAGCTGAATCTGAATATGCTGCAGTCCGCCATTCAGGCGCTCGAAGTGCAGCGCGCAACGCTCGCGACGCTGCGTGCGTTTGGCGCGTTCGCGCAGTCGTCGATGGCGCAACCGGCTTCCGGCGCTGCTGCGCCGAGCCCCGCGCCGACCGGCTGGCCGCATCCGGAGACTTCGTCGGCTTCGAGCAATGCGAGCTCATCGGCTACAGCCGAGCCGGCAACCGGCGAAGGCGGGGCCGCCGCGACGCCGCCGTTCGACGCCTCTGCCTGGTGGAATCTGCTGCAATCACAGTTCAACCAGATCGCCCAGTTTGCGACGACGCAGCCAGGTTCGGCGACGGGTTCGCCGGAGGGTGCGACAAGCGCCTCGGCGTCGGCGGGGAAAACGGCTGACGCGCCGGACGCGAGCGCAGCGGACGCAGGGGCCGCGACCAAACGGCCAGCAGCGAAACGGGCAGCGACGTCAACTTCAACGTCCGCGAAACGCGCCGGTAGTTCGAGCGCCGCGCCGCGAGCGCCGAAAAAGTCTCTTTAGCGGCAAGAACGACACCGGGCGGCGCGATCCATGCGACGAGGGCGCAGAGCCAGACGGGCGGGCGAGGCAAACCAGATGAATTTGCCACCTGTCATGGTTTTGACCCCGATCGTCGGCCACACTCCGCGAATCTGCTGATTTATTGAGAGCGGTCAATCAGGCACCGGATTTGCGTCTGCCATGGCACGGGAACCGTAAATTCAGCGTGCTATCATTGTGTAAGCTTCATTTGGCTTTTGGGCGTGCGCTGAAAACAACCAATCCGGCCGCCCTTGCTCCATTCGCCGCCGGTACCACCGGCGCAGGGCTGGACGGTGCGGATTCATCGCAGACTGGCTCGACCTCAGGCATAGGGTATCCCTCACCCACGGTTGGCCGCGTAGCGCGTAACTTCTGGTTAGCAGCGCCGCGCAATCGCCTGGACTTCTTTGCTGCCCGGTGCATCTAGGCGGCGGATTACCGCGTAAAATTGAATGCTTGGCCGATAAACGAGGCACCAAACGGTGCGTTTCGTTCGTCATAAGCAAAAGTGCTACACGTAGTAGTTACAGACACAGACAGTATGCGCAGAACAGGGGTGGGACTATGAACACCATGCTTTATCCGGAACTTTATAAATCGCTCGAATCCGTTCGATGGGACATGGAGAAAGACATTCCCTGGGACAAGTTCGATGCATCGCTATTGACCGACGAGCAGGCCGCGACGATCAAGATGAATGCGATCACCGAATGGTCGGCGTTGCCCGCCACGGAAATGTTCCTGCGTGACAACCATCACGACAGCGATTTCTCCGCATTCATGAGCGTGTGGTTCTTCGAAGAACAGAAGCATTCGCTGGTGCTGATGGAATATCTGCGCCGGTTCAAGCCGGAAATGTGTCCGACCGAAGAAGAACTGCACGCCGTGCGCTTCGAATTCGACCCGGCGCCGCCGCTCGAAACGCTGATGCTGCACTTCTGCGGCGAAATCCGCCTGAATCACTGGTATCGCCGTGCTGCCGAGTGGCACACCGAGCCGGTCATCAAGGCCATCTACGAAACCATTTCGCGCGACGAAGCGCGTCATGGCGGCGCGTATCTGCGCTACATGAAGAAAGCGATGGTGCAAACCGGCGACATCGCGCGTGCTGCGTTCGCCAAGATCGGTGTCCTGATGGCATCGGCACGCCGTACGGAAAAGCCGCTGCATCCGACCAACCTGCACGTGAATCAGGCGCTGTTCCCGCGTGACACGATTCAATCGCGTCTGCCGGATCCGGAATGGCTCGAACGCTGGCTCGACGAGCAGATTCGTTTCGACGACGGCTGGGAAAAGAAAGTGGTCGAGCGGATTCTGCACAACCTGTCGATACTGTTCGAACGCACGTTCAATACGGCGCAGGAATTGAACCGCTATCGCAAGGAAGTCGTCGCGCGCTTGCAGGCCGCTCAGAAGTCGGCTGAACAGCCGGCATGATGGGTTCTGGTTCGCGTTGAGTCACTGGCTTAAATTCGTGGATCCAGGTTCGCGAGGTTGAGTCCGATCAGGCGTTAGCATCGCGAACCGGTGTAAGGTTTTTAAGAACGGCCCGGCAGGCGTGAGCTTGCTGGGCCGTTTTGCTTCATGCCGTTCGCCGTGTATCGTGGCGGCACTTCTTTTTTCTTTGCGACTCCGTTATGGCTGCCACTTTTGAACGCAAGATGTTGACGCGCGATGCGCTGGTGAAGCTTCGTGCTTCGATGTCCGCGCCGGTTGTATTTACCAACGGGGTGTTCGACATCCTGCATCGCGGGCATGTGACTTATCTTGCCGATGCCAAAGCGCTCGGCGCTTGCCTGATTGTCGGCGTCAATAGCGATGCTTCAGTGCGCATGCTAGGCAAAGGGGATGACCGGCCGATCAATAACGAATCTGATCGGATGGCTTTGCTGGCGGCTCTGGAGAGCGTGGATTATGTGGTTTGCTTTGGCGAGAAAACGCCCGTGGAGCTGATCTCGGCGTTGCGGCCGGATGTACTCGTCAAAGGTGGTGACTACGACATGGATGCTTTGCCTGAATCGGCCATTGTGCGGGCCTGGGGCGGCAAGGCTTTGGCGATTCCCTTCGAGCACGACCGTTCGACCACCGCACTGCTGAAGAAGGTTCGAGCGCAAGGGTAATGTTTTTGCGTGCGCGGCGCTTTCTTCTATTCATCTACGCCAAGCGGGATGCTGGCGCCTGGCGGTACCTCTAGCACCCTCCGCCGCTTTTACTGCGGCAGCGCCGATGCCGCTATCGGCGCCGCTGGCGCCGGGCCGCCTACGACCGCCTGATCAGCGGCTTCGGCGGCTGTGACGGGTTGCACCTTCAACCACTCCGCATGGAACTGGCGGTTCAGATGATTCGGCTCGCGGCCGCCGGCTGTGGGCGTCGGGCCGAATACGCCACGCATCGCAACGAATGCCAGCATGTTGGCAAGAAATAATATGGCGATCAGCCAGCGCAGCATCGTTAGTATTCCCCGTCCATAAGTTCAACCGCCGTTATCCGTATGGCACGACTCAGGCGTCGCGTTCCATGGCGTGTTCGGCAGCAATCAGCGCAAGCCCGGACAGCACCAGCGAATCGTGGCGAGTATGCGGCACTTTTAACGCACTTGTCACTTCGTCCACTGCGCCGCCGCTCACCACCAGACGCACTGGCACCTGCCATTCGTCCTGCAAGTCACGCCACATGCGCTCGATCAGACCGGCTTGCGCCAACGTGCACCCGGCCGACAACGAGTGCGGCGTATCGGTCGCGAAGAACGGACCTGACCGTTCCCGATCAGACATGGCGCCTGCGTCGAGCAAGCCGCGCGCCGCGTTGGCGTCGAGCGTCGGCAGTTGCGCGGTGTGCTCGCCTAGCGAGCGCATCATCAAGGTCCAGCCCGGCGCAATCAGGCCGCCGACAAAGCAGCCGTCCGCACGCAGCGCTTCAAGCGTGGTCGCCGTGCCGAACGTCGCAATGAGCAGATTCTCGCCGGGAAACGCCGCGTGCGCCCCCACCAGGCCAGCCCAACGATCGCTGCCGAGCGCATGCGGTGTCGTGTAGCTATTGGTCACGCCGCATTGCTGCGCGCAGGCGCGGATCGTCGTGAGCGGCAGTTGCGGCCAGTGAGCGTCGAGTAGTGCGGCAATCCGTGCCGCGACCCGTTCACCGGCGACGTTCGATAACCATGCGCCGCCCGGCGCCGGCAAATTCGACCAGTCGGGTTGGTCAGCGCCGCCATGCGCGAGCGCACCGGCCGCAATTTGCGTACCGTCGGGCTGCACCAGCGCCCATTTGATGCGGCTATTGCCCGCGTCGATCAGCAGATAAGGCGCGCCGCTCGTCATGCAGCACCGTCGGCCAGACGCAGAGAGACGTCACCGGTCGCGACGGTCAGACGGCCCGCCGCCGTATTGAGCAGCAGTTGCCCGCGTTCGTCGACACCCGCCGCCAGGCCGCGCGCGAGCTCTTTGCCTTGCTCCAGCAGCACGACTTCACGGCCTGCGTAGGCATGCACGGCGTTCCAGCGCGCCTGGAACGGCGCGAAGCCTTCAGCGCCAAAGCGCTGCAAAGCGGGTTCGAGCGCGTTCAGTTCCGCCGCCAGTGTGTCGGTGAGGTTCGCATTCGGCAGCGCGCGTTGCAGCGCGGTCGGCACGGTGCCGCGCGCTTGCGCCGGCACGTCCGCGTTCAGCGCGCCGACCTTGGCGGCGAGCTCGTCCGCACCCTTCACATTGGTGCCGATGCCGATCACCACGGCGCTCGCGTCATCCGTGCTCCACGCGGTTTCGATCAGGATGCCGGCCAGTTTGTCGCCTTCGAGCAGAACGTCGTTGGGCCACTTCAGCGCGATCTGTCCAGGCCCTATGACCGGCAACGAGCGCAGCCCGTCGACCAGCGCTACACCCACCGCGAGACTCAAACCCGCCAGCCCTTCGAGGGGACGCGGCAATACGCATGCCACCGAAAACAGCAGCGCATTGCCCGGCTCCGCATACCACGGACGGCCACGGCGGCCGCGGCCCGCGGTTTGCAGATACGCGACCCGCACGATCGGCCGCGGCAGCGCATTGGCTTTACGCGGCAATGCTTTTACGCGTGTCATCAGGTCGGCGTTGGTCGAGCCGGTTTCCTCGACAATCTCGATCGGCCAGTCATGCGCGTGCTGACCGAACAGCGCGACGGCGCGCTCGCGGTCGATGCGCCAGTCGGAAGCCGCAGCGGCTTGGGGTGGGGTCTTGGAAGCGTTCATGTCTCATATTGTAGCGACAGCGAACGCTGCGAGCCCGCAAGCACGGTTCATCCGGCGCGTGTTCGCTACAATGGCCCCTAATCCGATAACCAGATTGCAGCGATCCTTGAACTACGACACTCCGCCCGGCCTTGAAGTCGCGGCAGGCAGCCAAGGCAAGATCGTCCGGCTTTCGGGCCAGTGGACGGCGCTCGCGCTCGCGCGCGACAAGGCCACTGGCCACGTGATCCCGCTGTTGCGCTCGCTGGTCGGTGCTGAAGGCATCCGCCAGTGGGATCTGTCGCGTATCGACCGGATGGACCACGTTGGCGGTCAGGCATTGTGGCGCGTGTGGGGCCACAAGATGCCCCCCGACACCACGCTCACCGATACGCAACGCGACATTTTCGAGCGCATCGCGTTGCTCGACACGGTGCGTGAAAAGGCTGAGCCTGTGACCCGGTTTGACCCGTTCACACGGCTGGGCCTCGCAATCTTCTCGTTCTTCGAACACATGTACGGCGGATTCGGCATGCTTGGGCAGGTCGTGCTCGATCTCCTCGCGATCCTGCGCAAACCGAAAATCACGCCGTGGACCGAAATCTCAGCAAACATTTATAACGCCGGCACCAAGGCGTTGCCGATCACTGCGCTGGTCGCTTTCCTGATCGGTATCGTGCTGAGCTATCTGTCGGCACAGCAACTGCGGCTTTTTGGCGCGAATCAGTACATCGTCAATATTCTTGGGTTATCGGTGATTCGCGAACTGGGGCCCGTGCTGTCGGCGATTCTGGTGGCGGGCCGCTCGGGCTCGGCGATTACTGCACAGATCGGCGTGATGCGCGTCACTGAAGAACTCGACGCCATGCGCGTGATGGGCATCCCGCACGGGCTGCGGTTGATCCTGCCGCGCGTGATCGCGCTGGGCGTGGCCATGCCGCTCCTCGTAATGTGGACCAATATCATTGCGTTGACCGGCGGCGCACTCGCCGCGAAGATCGTGCTCGGCATCGACATGAGTTATTTCGCGCGCGCATTGCCTGGCGTCGTGCCGGTCGCGAATCTGTGGATCGGCCTCGGCAAGGGCGTCGCGTTTGGCATGCTGATCGCGATCGTCGGCTGTCACTTCGGTTTCCGTATCAAGGCCAATTCGCAAAGCCTCGGCGAAGGCACGACGACCTCGGTGGTGACTTCGATCACCATCGTGATTCTCGCGGACGCGGTGTTCGCGATCCTCTTTCAGAACGTGGGGCTCGGATGATCGCGCCACTCACTCAGGCCGTACGCGGCCAACCTGTGCCCGAGATTGCCGAGCCGGTGATCGAGGTCATCGACATCACCAAGCGCTACGGTCGCAACATCGTGCATCAGCATCTGAATTTCGACGTGCGACGTGGCGAGATCGTCTCGATCGTCGGCGGGTCGGGCTCGGGCAAGACCACGCTGGTGCGGCAAATTCTCGGGTTGGAGCGGCCGTCGTCGGGAACCATCAAGCTGTTTGGTGAGGACATTGCCACCATTTCGCCTGAAACCGCGCTGCTCATGCGCAGCCGCTCTGGAATGCTGTTTCAGCGCGGCGCGCTGTTCTCGTCGCTCTCGGTATTCGACAACATCGCGCAGCCGTTGCGCGAACTCGGCAAGGTGCCGGAAGACCTGCTGCGCGACATCGTGATGCTTAAGCTCGAGATGGTCGGTCTGCCGTGCAAGCACGCGTCGAAGATGCCGTCGGCGCTCTCGGGCGGGATGATCAAGCGCGTGGGTATTGCGCGCGCCATCGCACTCGAGCCCGAGTTGCTATTTCTCGACGAACCGACCGCCGGCCTCGATCCGCAGGCGTCCGACGAATTCGTCGAGCTGATCTCCGCGCTGCATCGCGCGCTTGGGCTGACGGTGGTGATGGTCACGCACGATCTCGACACGATGATCGCGCTGTCCACCCGCGTCGCCGTGCTGGCGGATCGCAAGGTGCTGGTCGCCGCGCCGGTCGAAGAGGCGGCGGGCGTCGATCATCCTTTTATCCGCGAATATTTCCTCGGCCTGCGCGGGCGTCGCGCGCTGCAGGCGCTGCCGCCGGAACGCCGCGCGAAACTGCCGCGCGCGGCGCTCGAATCGGCATCGTCCGAATTGCCGCTGTGAACCAGGGAACCTGACAATGGAAAACAAATCACATGCCTTCTGGGCAGGGCTCTTCACGGTGGCCCTGCTGGCTGCAATCGCAGTGGCGGCTTTTTTGTTCAACGTCGACCGTTCCGTGCGGGTGCCGTACGATCTGATTGCGCGCACCAACGTGACGGGGCTTTATACCGACGCGGCGGTGCGCTATCGCGGGCTCGACGTCGGCAAGGTGCAGTCGATCAAATTCGATCGGGATCATCCGGGTCAAATTCTGATCCGCATCCTCGTCGACACGCACGCGCCGATTACGCACTCCACGTTCGGCAGCCTGGGTTTCCAGGGCGTGACGGGTATCGCGTTCATCCAGCTGGATGACAATGGGCGCGATCCGACGCCGCTCGCCTCGTCGCCGAAAGCGGTGGCGCAATTGCCGATGCGTCCCGGCTTGCTCGATCAGTTGCAGCAGCGCGGCGACATTTTGCTGCGCAAACTCGAAAGAGTCACCGACGACGTCGACAATCTGTTGTCGCCGGCAATTGTCAACCAGTTGCAAGGCACAGCGGCGAGCATTCAGAAGGCCGCCGACGGCGTCTCCACGCTGACCCAGCAGATGGCACCGGCAGCCGGCAAGCTGCCCGCTACGATCAACGAACTGGATCGCACGCTTGCGTCGACCAATCAGTTGATCACCAGTCTGAACCGCCCGGACGGGCCGTTCGAGACCAACCTGAACAAAGTCGGGACGGCGGCGCAGCAAGCGGGTGACGCGCTGGTGTCAATGGATAGCTCGATCCAGGAGTTGTCTGCACGCGTCGGGTACGACACGCTGCCGCGTGTCAATTCGCTCGCCGAAGACGTGCGCTCCGCGGCCCGTTCGGTGGACCGCGCTGCCGACACGTTCAGTACCAATCCGCGCAGCGTGCTGTTCGGTGCGCCGAGCGCGGCGCCGGGCCCTGGCGAGGCGGGTTTCTCGTGGCCTGCCGGCCGTGCTGCTGCGCCCGCTGCTAAATGAATTGAAGGTTTGAAGAAAGGAAGATTGTCATGTCACGCTTGACTCATCGATTGCTGTCCTCGAGCGCCGCGCTTGCGATGCTGCTCGCGTTCGGCGTGCTGGCTGCGGGATGCGCAGGAAACCCCGCGGCGATTTCGGACATCCGCTACGACCTCGGGCCGCCGAATCCGGCGGCCTCGGCCGGCACGCTGCCGGCGGTGAAGGTGCTCGATGTCAGCGCGCCCGACACGCTCGAGTCAGACAAACTGATTTACCGGCTTAGCTACGCCGACGCGCAGCAGACGGCGTCGTATGCGAATAGCCACTGGACCATGGCGCCGTCGCAGTTGCTGACTCAGCGGCTGCGCAGCGCGCTCAGTTCGCGCGGCACTGTGCTGACAGGCGCTGACGGCGTACGCGCTCCGGTGCTGAAAGTCGATTTGAGCGAGTTCGAACAGGTTTTCGACAGCCAGTCGGAAAGCCACGCTGCGGTCACGGCGCGCGCCACGCTGACGCAAAACGGCAAGGTGATCGGCCAGCGCACGTTCGTCGCACGCGCGCCCTCC
Organism: Paraburkholderia sp. D1E; assembly: GCF_052682275.1. Classification (NCBI taxonomy): domain Bacteria; kingdom Pseudomonadati; phylum Pseudomonadota; class Betaproteobacteria; order Burkholderiales; family Burkholderiaceae; genus Paraburkholderia; species Paraburkholderia sp. D1E. The sequence goes on along the minus strand of NZ_JBQYMB010000001.1, from coordinate 8,918,731 downwards.
AGTTCCGCGGACGCCGCCGGCGGTGCGCAGGCGCTCGCCGCCGCCAGCGACGACCTCGTCTCGCAGATCAGCGCGTGGCTCGGCGTGCAGGCGCTGGTCGCCGCGCAATGAGCGGGCTGCAGCGCACGCAACGGAGCGCTGCATGAGCGTTAAACCCTGGCAGCGCCGTCCCTCGGCGCTCGCCCGGCAGGCGCTGGCGCTGTATGCGGCGCTGATCGTCTACGGTTCGTGGTATCCGTTTTCCGGCTGGCGTTCGCTCGGCCTCGCTCCGTTTGCCTACCTGTCCGATCCCATGCCGCAGTACCTGACGGCGTTCGACGTCGTCACTAATGTGCTCGGCTATATGCCGTTCGGCGCGCTGGTGGTGCTCGCTGTGTATCCGCGCTGGCGGGGCACGCTGGCTGTCGCGTTGGCGTTCGTGCTTGGCGGCTTGCTGTCAGGCGTGATGGAAGCGGTGCAAACCTATCTGCCGACGCGCGTTGCCTCGAACCTCGACCTCGCTGCCAATGCGCTCGGCGCGCTGCTCGGCGCGGCGATCATGTCGCCCGCCACCGGCGCGTTGCTTGATCGCGGTTTGCTGCGGCGTTTGCGGCTTCTCTGGTTCGAGCGCGACACGGCGGCGCTCGTGTGTCTTGTCGCCTTGTGGCCGTTCGCAACGATGTACCCGGCGCCACGCCTGTTCGGTCTCGGCAACTGGCCACGTGAGCTGTGGCTACGGTTCGATTCGACGACGCAAGACGCTTTGCTCGCATGGGCGCCGTCTGGCTGGCACGTCGGCGCCTGGCCGGCCCTGGTTGCCGCCTGGCTGCCGGATGATGCCTGGGAAGCCGTCATCACCACGCTCAATCTGTTCGCCGCACTCGCGCTGGCTTCGCTGCCGGTGCGCCGCCATGCGCCGCTCGTGCGCCTGTTGATCGTGTTTATCGTCACGACCTTGTGTGTCAAGGCGGGCGCGACGTTTCTGCAATCGCAATCCGGACTTGCGTTCGACTGGGCGACGCCCGGCGCGCTGGCGGGCCTCGTGTGCGGCACCGTCGCGGCACTGCTGGCGCTGCGGTTGCGGCGCAGGTCGCGCGCGGCGCTTGCGGCCTGTGCGCTCACGGTCGCGCTGGTATTCGTCAATCTGCTGCCGGTGAATCCGTATTTCGATGCCGTGCTGGCCGACTGGCGCCAGGGCAGGTATCTGCACTTCAACGGTCTCGCCCACTGGATCGCGTGGATCTGGCCGTATGCGGCGCTGGTGTGGCTCGCCTATCTCGTCGAACAGGTGTGGCTCAAACGGCGTGTGAAGCACGTATGACGCGAGGGCGACGCCGGCCTGCAAGCCGCCGTTTATCCGCCGCTCAGCGACCGCCAGCCCTGCTCGTTATAATCGTCCGCACAACAGGCGCGCCGCAGCTTCCAGCGCCATTCCCCACTCTTACAGCTTCGTCTCCGGACATCATGGACTCCTTCTACAAGCACCACGTCTTCTTCTGTCTCAATCAACGCGATCCCGGCGCGGAGCGCCCGAGCTGCGCGAATTGCAACGCGCAGGCGATGCAGGAACACGCGAAGAAACGCGTGAAGCAACTCGGCCTCGCCGGCCCCGGCCAGGTGCGTATCAACAAGGCGGGTTGTCTGGATCGTTGCGAACTCGGCCCGACGCTGGTCGTGTATCCGGAAGGTGTCTGGTACACGTACGTCGACGAGAGCGACATCGATGAAATTGTTGATTCGCACCTCGTGAACGGCAAGATCGTCGAGCGTCTGAAAATCGATCAATAAGCCTCGCCATGAATGTACATACAAAGAAATATCTGATCGACGGCCCGGTCGGCAAGATCGAAGTCGCGCTGGATCTGCCGGACGAAATGCGCGAGAACGGCGCCGCGCCGCGTGGCATCGCGCTGGTCGCGCACCCGCATCCGCTGTTCGGCGGCACGATGGATAACAAGGTCGCGCAGACGCTCGCGCGTACGCTTGTGCAGTTGAACTACGTGACCTACCGCTCGAATTTCCGGGGTGTCGGCGAAACGCAAGGCGAGCATGACGGTGGCATCGGCGAGCGCGATGATCTGCGCGCTGTGCTCGATCACATGCGCGCGCAAGCAGGACAGGGCGATCTGCCTCTCGTGCTCGCGGGTTTTTCGTTCGGCACTTTTGTGTTGTCGCATGTGGCCGCAAAGCTACGCGAAGAAGGCCAGGCGATCGAGCGAATCGTATTCGTCGGCACTGCGGCGAGCCGTTGGGAAGTTGCACCCGTCCCGGAAAACACGCTCGTGATTCACGGCGAAACCGACGATACCGTGCCTATTCAGTCGGTTTTCGACTGGGCACGGCCGCAGGAATTACCGGTTGTCGTGATTCCGGGGGCAGAACATTTTCTGCATCGCAAACTGCACATTCTGAAGCGGATCATCGTCGACGCGTGGCGTTAGTGGGCACACGCGGGGGACATGCGGGGCACATGCGGGACGCCCCGCGCGTGTTTTCCGGGGTACAGGTACGTGCAAACGCAAATTAATCGCCGCCCTTTGGTCAGAGATACCGGGATAGCGCGCGTATAATGAGCGCTCTTTTTTGGGCGCAGCACATCGCCCACCCGGCAGTTCGCGCGACGCGTAGCTTCTCTGCGCGCGCAGCGGTGCTGGATGAGAGGCGTGCTGCGCGAACCGATCGCGTGGCCGGAAGTCCAATGGGCGCCGCGCCGTTTTTTACGGCCTGACGCTCGCCGACCGGCTCCTCCAAACTATGCGCCCTGCGCGCGATGTATTTTTCCGCACGAATCGACCCTATGCGTTTCTCCACCTCCGGCCGCACGTCATTCCCGTCAGTTTCTTCTTTCGTTCCCCATACGCTTAGCCGCGCCGTGACCCTCGGCATCGTGTTACCGGCAACGCTCGTTGCCAGCACGGCGTTCGCGCAAGTGCCGCCACCCGCGGTGAATGCGCGCTCGTGGGTGCTCGTCGATGCAACCAGCAATCAGGTGCTCGCGTCGGGCAATGCCGACGAACGCGTCGAGCCGGCGTCGCTGACCAAGCTGATGACCGCATACCTCGTCTTCGAAGCACTGCAGACGAAGAAGATCACGATGGACCAGACGGTGATGCCGAGCGAAGCGGTGCGTCGCGTGAAAACCGACGAATCGCGCATGTTTATCGAAGCGAACAAGCCGGTGACCGTGCACGATCTGGTGTACGGCATGATCGTCCAGTCGGGCAACGACGCGGCGATCGCGCTGGCCGAACTGGTGGGCGGCAGCGAAGCGCAGTTCGTCAACATGATGAACACCGAAGCGCAGCGCCTCGGCATGAAGCACACGCATTTCGCCGACGTGAACGGCATGCCCGATCCGCAGCACTACACCACGGCGGGCGACCTCGCGGTGCTGTCGGCCCGTCTGATTCGTGACTTCCCCGACTACTACAACATCTTCTCGGTCAAGGAATTCACATACAACAAGATCAAGCAGCCGAACCGCAATCGTCTGCTGTGGATCGATCCGACCGTGGATGGCCTGAAGACCGGTCACACGCAAGCCGCGGGTTATTGCCTGATCGCGAGCGCAAAGCGTTCGCTGCCGGACACGACCGACGGGTCGCGCCGCCTCGTTTCAGTGATGATGGGCGAGACCAAGGAACACGACCGCGTGCAGGACAGCCTGAAGATGCTGAACTACGGCTACACCGCGTATGACACGGTGCGCCTGTACAAGGCGAATCAGGTGGTGGGCACGCCGCGCGTCTACAAGGGTGCGCAGGACACCGTGCAGATCGGTGTGAAGACCGATCAGTACATCACCGTGCCGAAGGGCATGGGCGACAAGGCGAAGCCGCAGATCGAACAGATCGATCCGCTGATTGCGCCGATCGCGAACGGTCAGCAGGTCGGCACGGCGAAGCTCGTGGCCGACGGCAAGGTGCTGGCGCAATTCCCGATCGTCGCGTTGCAAGCCGTGCCGCAAGCCGGCGTGGTCGGCCGCGTGTGGGATTCGCTGATGCTGATGTTCAACAAGAAGAAATAAGAGTCCGATTGCGATGACTACTGCTTCCGATGTTTCGCTCGACCCGATTGTTTATCTGAACGGCGAGCTGGTGGCCTTGTCCGAAGCGCGCGTGCCGGTTCTCGACCGCGGCTTTATTTTCGGCGACGGGATTTACGAAGTCGCGCCGTTGTACGCCCACGCGGGCGGCCGTAGCGCGTTTCGCTTCGGGCATCATCTGGCGCGCCTCGGGCGTTCGCTGGACAAGATCGGCATCGTCAATCCGTTCGACGCTGCAGGCTGGCGCGAACTGATCGAGCGCGTGGTTGAGGCCAATGAAGCGGACGCCGGCCTGCGCGCCGATCAGGACGCGATTGCCTACGTTCAGATCACACGGGGCGTCGCGAAGCGCGGTCACGCGTTCCCGGCCGGCATCCAGCCGACCGTGTTCGTGATGGTCACGCCGCTGAACCTGCCGGACGCCGCGCAGCGCGCGCAGGGCGTGCGCTGCGTCACTGCTGAAGACCGTCGCTGGCTCAATTGCGACATCAAATCGGTGTCGTTGCTCGGCAATGTTCTGATGGCCCAGTACGCAGCCGAAAACGATGCGTTCGAGACGATCCAGTTTCGCGACGGCATGCTGACCGAAGGTTCGTCGTCGAATATCTGGATGGCGAAAGACAACGTGTTGTATGCGCCGCCGCGCAGTCACAAGATTCTCGAAGGAATTCGCTACGGTCTGATCGAGGAGTTGACGAGCGAGTGCGGCATTCGCTTCGAAGCGCGCGAGATCGCCGAAGCAGAATTGCGTGAGGCGGACGAGATTCTGGTCAGTTCCGCCACCAAGGAAGTGCTGCCGGTCACGCAACTCGACGGCCACCCGGTGGGCAACGGCAAGCCGGGCGCGGTGTTTGCGGCGTTGTACACGGCCTATCAGCGTGCCAAGGCCAAGGAAGCGCAAGACGCGCAGCAAGGAGTGGAAAGTGGATCCCGCGAAAGAATCATTGCTTGAGTTTCCATGCGATTTCCCGATCAAGATCATGGGTAAGTCGCACCCCGAATTCGCCGAGACGATCGTCACGGTGGTTCGGCAGTTCGATAACGAAGTCGATCCCGCTCGTGTGGAAACGCGGCCGTCCAGCGGCGGCAATTACACCGGTTTGACGGTTACGGTGCGTGCCACGAGCCAGGTGCAGCTCGACGATATCTACCGCGCGCTCACCGGCCATCCAATGGTGAAAGTGGTCCTTTAAAGCCTGGCTTCGTGTCTCTGGTTTACGGCGTGACGCGCAATGCGTCCGCCGCCAGATCGGCGCTTGCCGCAGGCCCCGCCTCGCAAGCCCGCTCGAAAAGCTGCTTGAAACGCCCCACTTCTTCGAATACCCAATCGCGAAACGCCTTGACTCGTGCGGTTTCGAGCATCTGCGGCGGACAGATGAAGTAGTACTGCCATGGGCTCGGTCCATCCACATCGAATAGCCGCACAAGGCGGCCTGCTGCGATCTCGTGCATCGCCAGCGAACGGCGCGTAAGCGCAATCCCCTGGCCGTCGATGGCCGCCTGCAGCAGATTTGACGAATCCTGATACAGCACGCCGCGCTTCGGTTCTTGCCAATCGGTGAGGCCGGCGGCGTCGAACCACGGGCGCCAGAGCTCGTCATCCGAACGCAGCAGCGGGACCTTGGCCAGATCGGCCGGCGTTTGAGGCAGCTTGCCGCCGTTGAAATTCGGCGCGCAGGCCGGAAAGAATATCTCCTCCAGCAGTAACTCCGCATGCAGCCCCGAATATTTTCCGTAGCCGAAGCGGATCGCCACGTCGACGTCGTCGCGCGCGAAGTCCGTGAGCGCGTTGGTGGACAGCAGTTCGAGGTCCCACTGTGGATGCGCCTCGATAAAGCTGCCGATGCGCGGCGTTACCCAGCGCGCTGCAAACGAGGACAGCATGGAAACGACAAGGCGCCGCTCGCGGTCGCCGGCGCGGATTTCGAGGGTGGCGTCGGCAAGCGCCATCAGCGCGGTGCGCACGCGCGTGGCATAGCGGCGGCCCGTGTCCGTGAGCCGTACGCGCTTGCCGTCGCGGGCAAATAGCGTGACGCCCAGTTCGGCCTCCAGCGCGCGAATCTGATGACTGACGGCGCCGTGTGTGACGAATAGTTCGTCCGCCGCACGCGAGAAGCTCTCGTGGCGGGCAGCGGCTTCGAACGCCTTGACGGCGTTCAGCGGAGGTAATTGCCGGAGGTCCATCGCAATATTTCTCACATAGAGGTGAAAATAGATCGTTTTGCGTAAACCCTTGCTACGCCTAGGATTGTAGTCGCGAAACGAATTTTGGCGAGGGCATCATGCGAGAAATTTCCTCTAGTATCGCTTTTGAAATCCGCAACGGCGAAACCATTCCTATGAAGGTAGCACGCAGCACCAAGCTGGTCGTGCACGGCGGCGCGGTGTGGGTCACGCGCAGCGACGATACGGAAGACTACTGGCTGCAACCCGGTCATACGCTGCGGTTGCGGCGTGGCGAACGGTTGTGGTTGAGCGCCGAAGGCAGCACGCAGGCGAAGGTGGCGTTTTCGGTGCCAACGCGCTGCGATGAACGTGCGCTGAACTGGTTCGTGCGGGTCAGCGAACGGCTGGCGGCCCGCATGCGTGGCGGTTGGCGCACGGTTTGAGCGCGGGAGGGCGCTGTTCCCTAAAGCTGGCAGTTCCGGCGGGAATTCCCAGATTTCGGTAAACTGTCGGGATCATGTGCGCCACCCCGGTTTCTCCGTCTCCCTTGCCCGCCACGGCGCCGCTTACGCTGCGCTGGCTCGGCAACGAACCTTACGAAGCCAGTTTCGAGGCGATGCGCGCGTTCACCGACGAGCGCACCGCAGATACACCCGACGAAATCTGGCTGGTCGAACACCCCCCCGTATTCACGCTCGGCCAGGCCGGCGACCCGGCGCATCTATTGGCCGCCGACAGCGGTATTCCGCTTGTCAAGGTCGACCGGGGCGGACAGATCACGTATCACGGACCCGGACAGGTGGTTGCCTACCTGCTGCTGGACCTACGCCGACGCAAGCTGATGGTGCGCGAGATGGTCACGCGGATCGAGCAGGCCGTGATCGATACCCTCGCGGCGTATAATCTCGGCGGAGAACGCAAGGCGGGCGCCCCTGGTATCTACGTGACGCCCGGGCCGGACGCCGGGCTGCATGCCGGTGCCAAGATTGCCGCGCTGGGTCTGAAAATCCGCAATGGCTGCAGCTATCACGGCGTGAGCCTGAATGTGAACATGGACTTGCAGCCGTTTCTGGCCATCAACCCATGCGGCTACGCGGGGCTCGAAACAGTCGATATGGCAACGCTGGGCGTTGCCGCTGGCTGGGACGACGTGGCCCGTACCTTTGCAGCACGCCTCACCGCAAACCTCGACGGCAGTCCCGCGGCCGTCGCCCAACCGCAGGCCGGTGCTCTCACCGCCTGACTGGACCGAACGAATGACTGACGTTACCGCGAACCTCGCAGCTTCTCCTGTTCCTGATGCCGTGCCGGCTACCGTTGCAGCCTATGACGCCACCGCGAAGCAGAAAGCGCAAGCCAAAACCGCTCGTATTCCCATCAAGATCATCCCGATCGAAAAGCTGAAGAAGCCAGACTGGATTCGCGTCAAGGCGGCCACCGGCAATTCGCGCTTCTACGAAATCAAGCAGATCCTGCGTGAGCACAACCTGCACACGGTGTGTGAAGAAGCGAGTTGCCCGAACATTGGCGAATGCTTCGGCAAGGGCACCGCGACGTTCATGATCATGGGCGACAAGTGCACGCGCCGCTGTCCGTTCTGCGACGTCGGCCACGGCCGCCCCGATCCGCTCGATGTGGATGAACCGGGAAACCTGGCTCGCACCATCGCCGCGCTGAAGCTGAAGTATGTGGTGATCACGAGCGTCGACCGTGACGATTTGCGCGACGGTGGCGCGGCTCACTTCGTGGAATGTATCCGTCAGACGCGCGAGCTGTCGCCGGAAACACGCATTGAAATTCTGACGCCGGACTTCCGTGGCCGTCTGGATCGCGCGCTCGGCATTCTGAACGCCGCACCGCCTGATGTGATGAACCACAACCTCGAAACAGTGCCGCGTCTGTACAAGGAAGCGCGCCCCGGTTCGGACTATGCGCATTCGCTGAAGCTGCTGAAGGACTTCAAGGCGCTGCATCCGAATGTTGCGACCAAGTCAGGCCTGATGGTCGGCCTTGGCGAAACCGAAGAAGAGATCCTGCAAGTGATGCGCGATCTGCGCGAGCACGACGTTGACATGCTGACGATTGGCCAGTATCTGCAACCGTCGGAACACCATCTGCCGGTGCGCGCGTATGTGCATCCGGACACGTTCAAGATGTACGAGGAAGAAGCGTACAAGATGGGCTTCACGCACGCAGCGGTAGGCGCGATGGTTCGCTCGAGCTACCACGCCGATTTGCAGGCGCATGGAGCGGGGGTGGTCTGAACGGTTCAGTGTGTTTGTTGTCAGTTTGAAAATGCAAAGCCCGCACGTGTTGCGGGCTTTGTTTTTTTGCGGGGGGAGTGAGCGGTTCAGCAGCGCTGCCCGGCAATCTGCCTGCGTTGCCGGGCGGTAACAACGCGCGAGCAGCTGCAAGTCATGGACATCACGCCGCCGAACGGCCAGCTTGCGCTAAGGCATCCCTCGCCGTCATCATTCGCTAGAACCCGCCCACTGCCCGCCGCAACAGTCACACCGATCCAGCTCAACGTGAAAAGCAATGCTCGAACAGCGTAATTAGCAATCGCGGATTAATTAGAACCGTCCCCGGACAAACTCCCTATAGTCGAAAGCCTCCCAGACAACACACACTAAAGGGGCTTCCCGATGAACCGCTTGCTTCGTCCGCTCGCCGCGTTTGCTACGCTGCTCGCGCTGTCCGCGCCATTTTCTTCCGCTGCACACGCCGACACCAAAGAGGTCGTGATCGCGTATCAGGACATGGTCGTGCCGTGGCGCTATGCGCAGGCAACCGGCGAAGTGGAAAAAGCCACCGGGTACAAGGTCACCTATCGCAAGCTCGGCAGCGGCGCTGACGTGATTCGCGCGCTGGCTTCCGGCTCGGTGCAACTCGGCGAAGCAGGGTCGAGCCCGATCGCAGCGGGGCTGTCGCAGGGCGTCGATATTTCGCTGTTCTGGATTCTGGACAATATCAACGACGCCGAAGCGCTGGTCGCGCGAGACGGTTCGAATGTCACCAGTGTCGCCGGTCTGAAGGGCAAGAAAATTGGCGTGCCGTTCGTGTCCACTTCACACTTTCACACACTGGTCGCACTGCAGAACGCCGGCGTGAATCCGTCCGATGTGAAGATCGTGAATCTTCGTCCGCCTGAAGTCGCGGCAGCGTGGGCGCGCGGCGACATCGACGCGACTTACATCTGGGACCCTGTTCTGGCGAAGGTGAAGAAAAACGGCAAGGTGCTGATCACGTCGGGTCAGGTTGCACAGCAAACCGGGAAGGCGACGTTCGACGGCTTTGTCGTCGACCGCAAGTTTGCTAGCCAGAACGCGGAGTTTGTGGCGCGCTTCGTGAAGGTGCTGGCCGCGACTGACGCAAGCTACCGCGATCACACGTCGGCATGGACCGCGACGTCGCCGCAGGTTGAGGCGGTTGCGAAGGAATCCGGCGCCACCGCACAGGAAGTGCCGGCGAGCCTCGCGCTGTATGCATTCCCGACGCCGGCCCAGCAGGCCTCGAATGCATGGCTTGGCGGCGGCGCGCAATCGGGCGCGGCTAAGTCGTTGGCCGCGACCGCTGTGTTTCTGAAGACGCAAGGCACGATTCAGAACGTGCTGGCCGATTACTCGACCGGCGTCGATCCGCAGTTCGTGCAGCGTGCGGCACATTAACTTTTGAGCATGGTTATCCATCAGCACCATGAGGCACGGCGATGAGCGGTCTTGAGATCCGGCGGCTGCACGTCGCCTACGAAGGCGCATGCGGTGCGGCGCCGCATATCGCGCTCGCTGACGTCGATCTGCGCATCGAACCGGGTGAGTTCGTCGTCGCGCTGGGTGCATCGGGCTGTGGCAAGACAACCTTGCTGAACTGCATCGCTGGCTTCATTCAACCGACCGAAGGCGAAGTGCGTCTGAACGGTGAGCCCGTGCTTGGGCCCGGTGCGGACCGTGGCGTCGTGTTCCAGAAGTACGCGCTGATGCCGTGGCTCGATGTGCTCGGTAACGTCGCGCTCGGCTTGCGGTTTCAACGTGTGCCGAAGGCGGAGCGCGAGCGCATCGCACTGAAGATGCTGGCGCTGGTTGGGCTTGAGACGCATGCGCGTTCGCGGGTCTATGCGCTATCGGGCGGCATGCAGCAGCGCGTGGGCATTGCGCGCGCGTTGGCAAGCGATCCGCAAGTGTTGCTGATGGACGAGCCGATGGGCGCGCTTGACGCGATGACGCGCGAGTCGATGCAGGAACTCGTGCTGGACGTCTGGGGCCGTACACGCAAGACGGTGTTCTTCATTACGCACAGCGTGGAGGAAGCACTGTTTCTGGCGACCCGCCTCGTCGTGATGACGCCAGGCCCGGGCCGTATCGCCGAGAGCTATGAGCTGCCCTTCGCGCGGCGCTTTCTCGAGACTCGCGATGCACGCGAGGTCAAGTCGTCGCCAGAGTTCATCGAATGGCGTGAGCGGCTGGTGCGCCGTCTGCACGAACGGACTGAACAAAATCAGGAAGAGGTGCTGTCGTGACAGCTTCGCGCGAATCTTTGGGCAATGTGCCTCTGACCCAGGCAAGCGAGCCGCCGCGACGTAACGCGCGCCCGGTGCGCGGCTGGCGCTTACCGGGCGAAGGTCCGACTGCGGCGCTGAGCGCGGTCTCGGTAACGACGCTTGCGGCGCTGTGGTGGTTCGCTACGCATCTGCACTGGCTGCCGCCGCTATTTCTGCCAACGCCCGAGGCCGTTTGGGCCGCGTTTCTGGACGCATGGCACGGACGCATTCAAGGCGGCCTGCCGCTCTCCGAGCATCTCGCTTGGAGTGCGCTGCGCGTGTTCGGCGCGTTTGCGCTGGCCGCGGTCACGGCGGTGCCGGTCGGAATCTTGATGGGTGTGAGCCGGGTTGTACGCGGCTTGCTCGATCCGCCGCTGGAGTTCTACAGGCCGTTGCCACCGCTTGCGTATTTGCCGCTGGTGGTGATCTGGTTCGGTATCGACGAGACGGCGAAGATTGTCGTGATCTACCTCGCCTGTTTCGCGCCGATTGCAATGGCGGCACGTGCCGGCGTGCGCAGTGCAACCATCGAGCAGATTCATGCGGCGTATTCGCTGGGCGGCCGTTTCACACAGATCGTGCGCTTTGTGGTCCTGCCGGCGGCGTTGCCAGAGATCCTGACCGGCTTGCGGATTGCGATCGGCTTTGGCTGGACCACCTTGGTGGCCGCCGAGATGGTCGCAGCCACCGCCGGTCTCGGTCAGATGGTGCTCAATGCGTCGAGCTTTCTGCGTACCGATGTGGTGGTGATGGGCATCGTGCTGATCGGACTGATCGCGTGGTTGTTCGATCTCGGCATGCGTGCGCTGGAGCGGCGGCTGGTGCCGTGGAAGGGGCGTGTGTAGTTGGTGCGGTCCAGGCGGCACCAGTCGTAAGTGACAGGAAGCGCCTCTGATACCAGCGGCAAGTGGAAGCCGCCTTCCGCCCGACGCTCAGGCAAGGCACAGCCAGCTTTCAGCGAAATAATTCAATCACCGGCCAGCCGCGTTCCGTGGCGATGGCGCGCAGACGCGGGTCGGGATTGGTCGCGACCGGATGCGTAACACGCTCAAGCAAAGGCACGTCGTTGATCGAATCGCTATAGAACCAGCTCTGCGGAAAATCCTGCAGACGATGACCGAGCGAAGCCAGCCAGTCCTCGGTGCGTGTGATCTTGCCTTCGCGGAAAGTCGGCACGCCGACGGCGTTTCCAGTAAAGCGCGCCAAAGGATCGCCGCCTTCGGTGCCGAGGTCGATGCCCAGCAGATGTTCGAAGCCAAGCGCCTTGCCGATCGGCTTCGTGATGAACACATTGGTGGCAGTGACAATGCAGCACAGGTCGCCTGCTTCGATATGACGTTGCACGAGTTCGCGCGCGGCCGGCAGGATTGCCGGCGCAATCACATCCTCCATGAATTGCGCATGCCACGCGTCGAGCTGCTCGCGCGAATGGCGAGCCAGCGGCGCCAATGTGTAGTTCAGATAGGCGGCCATGTCGAGCGTGCCGGCCACATACTGCCGGTAGTAATCGTCGATTTCTTCCGCATGCTGCGCGGCGCCTTCTATACCCAACCCGGCAATGAAGTGAGCCCACGCCTGATCGCTGTCGAGCGGCAGCAGCGTATGGTCCAGGTCGAACAGCGCAAGGTTGCGGCTCATCCAGAGTCCTCGTGATGTCGTGATGAAATGGGCAAACCAGGTGATCGAGCGAGTCGCGTCGCGGGCGATGATCCGGCACATAGCAACATAGCCATTCACAGTTTGGCACGAGCGTATATTTAAAAGCACAAAATTACAATAAGGCAAAAATGTGCAACACTACTGTCATAAACAGCCCGGGTGCCGGTTCGTGCGGCATGCGGTTCGGGTCATGGCAGCAGGAACGGATGCGCAGTGCCTTATGTTGATTCTCCTTAACCTTCTGGCTGGTGTGGCGCTCCTCGTGTGGGGATCGCACATCGTACGTACCGGCATCCTGCGTGTGCTCGGCGCCGACCTGCGCAGCGTCCTTGGGCGCAGCACCAGTAGTCGCTGGCGGGCCTTCTTCGCAGGCGTTGGCGTTACGAGCCTCGTGCAGAGCAGCAATGCAACGGCGGTGATCGTCACGTCGTTCGCTGCGCAGGGTCTCCTGCCGCTCACCAGCGGCCTCGCGATCATGCTTGGCGCCGATGTCGGCACCGCGCTGATGGCACGGTTGCTCACGCTCGATTTGTCATGGCTGTCGCCGATCCTGATTCTGTTCGGCGTGCCGCTCTTTCTGTCGCGCAAGCAAACGCGCCTCGGTCAGCTTGGCCGCACGCTGATCGGACTGGGCTTGATCCTGCTGGCGCTGCACCTGATCGTCGAAGCCGCTCAGCCAATGACGCAAGGCGCCGGCGTGCGTGTGATGTTCGGCGCGCTGACCGGCGATACGATGCTCGACGCGCTGGTCGGCGCGGCATTTGCGGTGCTGTCCTATTCGAGCCTCGCGGCGGTCCTGCTGACGGCGACGCTCGCCTCGTCCGGCGTGATTTCGCTGAAGGTGGCGCTGTGTCTCGTGATCGGCGCGAACCTCGGCAGCGGCTTGCTGGCGCTGATGGGCACGCTTGCGCAGAACACGGCGGCGCGGCGTCTCGCCATGGGCAGCCTGGCATTCAAGCTGGCTGGCGCGTTGCTGATCCTGCCGTTCGCGCCGCTGCTTGCACGCGGGCTGCCGGTGCTGATCGCGAATCCTCGCGAAGCGGTGGTCGGCTTTCATGTGATCTACAACACGCTGCGTTGCTGCGCATGCCTTTCGCTGATCGACCCGGTGGCGCGCATCTGCACACGGGTGTTGCCGGACCGGCCGCTGCCCAACGGCGAATTGCGGCCGTTGCATCTGGATGCCGCCGCGCTTTCCACGCCTACGCTCGCACTCGCGCACGCCGCCCGCGAGGTGCTGCGCATTGGCGACATCGTGCGCACCATGCTCGATAACGTCGCGGACCTGATTCATGACAACAGCCTCGAGAAGGCGCGCGAAACGGTCCGTATGGACGACGACGTGGACGAACTGTATGCGGCGGTCAAAACCTATCTGACGCTGATCTCGCGCGAGCAGCTCGACGAGGCCGATAGCCGCCGCTGGACCGACATCATCTCGTTGACGATCAACCTGGAGCACGCGGGCGACATCATCGAACGAATCGTCCGCGATATCGAGGAAAAGAAGATCGCGCACCGGCTGTCGTTTTCGGAGGAGGGGCTCGGTGAACTGGACGATCTGCAGGCACGGCTCGTCAGCAACCTGCAGCTCGGCCTGTCGGTGTTTCTGAATAACGATCTGCGTTGCGCCGAGCAACTGCTGGCGGAAAAAGAGCGCTTTCGTGATCTCGAGCGGGCGTATTCATACAAACACCTGGACCGGCTCGCCGGGCAAACCTTGCGCAGCATCGAGACCAGCGCGTTGCATCTGGATCTGATCAGCGACATGAAGCGGCTCAATTCGCTGTTCTGTTCGACGGCCTATCCGGTACTCGACGCAGCCGGCGCGCTGCACGACACGCGTTTGCGCAAGCGCGTGCTCGACACGATACATGTGAAGGAATGAGGCGTTCGCGCACGGCCCCGAACATGCCGGCGCCCTAAGCCAGAACGATCTCTTCCAGCTTCTTTTTGAGCGATGCAAAGTCGGCGGCTTCGGCCGCCTTTTTGTTGGTGACGAGCACATCGATCCGATCGACCGGACAGTACGAGATCCGGCTGCGCTGACCGATCTTGCTGTAGTCGGCGAGGATCACCACGCGGTCTGCGTTAGCGACCATGGCGCGCGCCACTTCGGTTTCAGCGTGATCGTAATTGGTCGCGCCATGCCGGTGGTCGATGCCGACAGGCGAGAGCAAGGCCATGTCCGCACGATAACGCTGGATGTCGAGCACGGTGGTGGCGCCGGTAGTCGCCATTGCGCGGTCGCTGATCGAGCCGCCCAGCAGGATCACTTCGTTGGCCGCCTCCGTTTGGTCAACGGCGCCGCGCATTTTCAGCGCGACGTCGATGGAGTTGGTGACGATCGTCAGGTTCGCCAGTTTCGCCAGCTCTTCAGCGAGTGCCGCCGTGGTAGTGCCCGCGTCGATGAAAAGTGTCTGACCGCTCGCAATCAAACCAATGGCCGCCTTGGCAATCGCCGTTTTGGATTTGACGCGCATGTGGGCGCGTTCGGCGATGGGTGCCTCGTCGGCGGGTTTGATCGCGCCGCCATGCACGCGCCGCAATTCACCGAGCGCTTCCAGGTCGAGCAGATCGCGCCGCACGGTTTCGCGCGACACCCCGAGGTCCGCCATGATCCGTTCGGTCGACACGCGTTGAAGCGTCGACAGCAACGCGCGAATTCTCTGATGACGGTCTTCCTGCCACATGCATTTTTCCTTGGATGCGAACGCGCGTTCACAGGGCTTGTTTTTAATGATGCCATCGTGGGCACGGATGTGTGTCCGGACGATGTCAAGCGTACTACCTTAGCCGAATTGTGTTGTATTTTTTTGGCAGCTTGCAAGTTTGTGTATTTCATCTTAGCCTTCGCAGATCAAAGCGTGGCGCCTATTTCGAACATCAAATGTTCGAAAAGGAATTGAAATGTCTCATTTCGAGCATTTCGCGGCGTTTTTTGGCAATTTGATTGACCCATATCGTTGCCATAATGGATCCGGGGATTTGCCGCCTGATCAATTTGCTGCTGTATGCGCCGCTGCCTGGAAGTCACACGGTTCGGCATCCTGACAATAGGATTGCAGGGCCGTTGCGACCCGGATGGCGCACGGCATTGGCCGTGTGGCCAGCTACCGCAGCGCTGCCCATTGGCGCGATACTACGCGCGGGGCTCACGCGTAAAGGCTGCAAGGCGCAGTTGTGGCATGGAGGCAGTGGCAGCCGGGAACGTGTCGAGAGCATACTAGTCCGCTCTATCTGGAAGGTAACGAGACGTGGGAAACGGGATTGATCGCACCTTATCCGCAGACTGGCCGTATCCGAGGCTGATTGCGCATCGCTGTGGCGGCACGCTGGCGCCGGAAAACACGCTGGCCGGTTTCGACGCTTGCGTGCGCTACGGCTACCGCATGGTTGAGTTCGACGCCAAGCTCTCCGCCGACAACCAGCTCTTTCTGTTGCACGACGACACGCTGGAACGCACGACCAACGGCCATGGCGCCGCTGCTGAACACACGTGGGAACAACTGGCCGCGCTCGACGCCGGCGCGTGGTTTGGGCCGCAGTTCGCCGGCACGCACCTGCCGACGCTCGCCGAGGCCGCTGGGCGTTGCGCGCGGGATGGCATTGCCGCCAACGTCGAAATCAAACCGTGCCCGGGTCGCGACGAGATCACCGGGCGCCTGGTCGCAAGCGGCGCACTGACTTTGTGGCAAGGGCAAACGCCGCCGCTCCTATCATCGTTTTCGTTCGAGGCGCTCGCCGCAGCGCGCGACGCGGCGCCCTCCCTGTCGCGCGGCATGCTGTTCGAAGATGTCCCGGCTGACTGGTTGCGCATCGTGCGGGAACTGGATTGCGTGTCGTTGCACGCGAGCCACCGGCATCTGACCGAGCCGCTGGTCGCCGAAATCAAGGCAGCCGGGCTGCGCGTGCTGGCCTACACGGTGAATGACCCGGCGCGTGCGCAGTTGCTTGCGCAATGGGGCGTCGACATGATTTGTACAGATCGCATCGATAGACTGGAGCACGACATGTTTTCAGCGCGGGCGAACCCAGACTGAGCATGACGCGGGTGCGAGCTTGCACAGGCGTGCGCCCATAGAGCTAGAAATTAGAAATTTTCCAAACGTAGCAATTTCGGCAGAGGATGGGGAAGACTATGAAGCGCACCGCGTTAGCTCGTTTACTTTCGATGTCGGCCGCTGCGGGTGTTGCCGCAGCCGGCGTGAGCAGCGCTTCGGCCGCGCCGCTCGACGCACTGGTTGCCGCCGCCAAGCAGGAAGGTCAACTCACCGTGATCGCGTTGCCGCACGATTGGTGCAACTACGGTCAACTGGTGGCCGGCTTTCAGAAGAAATACGGCATCAAGATCAACGAGCTGAATCCGGATGCGGGTTCGGGCGACGAAGTCGAAGCCATCAAGGCGAACAAAGGCAACAAGGGTCCGCAAGCGCCTGACGTGATCGATGTGGGTCTGTCGTTCGGTCCGACCGCGAAAGCCGAAGGTTTGCTGCAGCCGTACAAGGTCGCTTCGTGGAACTCGATTCCGAAAGAGTCGAAAGATGCCGACGGCTATTGGTATGGCGATTACTACGGCGTGCTGTCGTTTGAAGTGAACGCCGACATGATCGACAAGGCGCCGTCCGACTGGAGCGATCTGCTCAAGCCAGACTATAAGAATGCCGTTTCGCTGGCAGGCGACCCGCGCACGGCCAATCAGGCAATCCAGGCTGTGTTCGCCGCGGGCCTGTCGCAAAGCAAGGGCGACGTGAGCAAGGCCGACAAGGCCGGACTTAAGTATTTCGCCGACCTGAACAAGAACGGCAACTTCGTACCGGTGATCGGCAAGGCCGCATCGCTCGCGCAAGGCACCACGCCGATCGTCGTGCGTTGGGACTACAACGCGCTGGCTGACCGTGACACGCTGAAGGGTAATCCGAAGGTGCAGGTGGTGATTCCGAAGACGGGCGTTGTCGCCGGTGTGTACGTTCAGGCGATCAGCGCCTACGCACCCCATCCGAATGCCGCCAAGCTGTGGATGGAATACCTGTACTCGGATGAAGGCCAGATCGGCTGGCTGACCGGCTATTGCCATCCGATGCGCTACACCGAACTGGTGGCGGCGAAAAAGGTGCCACAGGCTCTTCTCGACAAGCTGCCGCCGCCGTCGTCATACAAGAATGTGGTGTTCCCGACGCTGTCCCAACAGGACGCCTACAAGGACGCCATCACGAAGCACTGGGACGAAGCGGTCGGCGCGAACGTCAAGTAATCGTCTCGACGCAAGCGGTTGCGGCGGTTGCGGAGCAGCGATCAATCGCATGCTGCACACGCTGCCGTTGCTAACCGCAATATGCAGATTCAAAGCTGACGCGCCGCTTGACGAGAGCGGCGCGTCAGGCGTTAGCCAGAAAGCCCCAAGGGTGAGCTATGAGCGCTTCATCGGATGCTGGAGCGGTGCCGCCGGAATTGCTGGTTCCGCCTGTGCCCACGCCAACGCCTCGCGTCGACGGTCCGCGCCGCGCGTCGCAGTTCCTCGCCTGGATCGGTGTGGTGCCGTTTTTTACCTTCGCGCTATTGTTTCTGATTTTGCCAACCGGCTTTCTGATGGTCGGCGCATTTCAGGATTCGCAAGGTCACTTTACGCTCGGCAACTTTCGCGACCTGCTCCAGCCCACGGTGATGGACGCCTACTGGATCAGCTTCAAGGTAAGCGCCGCTTCCGCGATCGGCGGCGCATTGATCGGCTCGCTGCTCGCATGGGCAGCGGTGCAAGGCAAATTGCCCGGCTGGATTCGTCCTACCTTGATGACGTTCTCCGGGGTCGCTTCCAATTTTGCCGGCGTGCCGCTCGCGTTCGCCTTCATCTGTACGCTGGGACGCGTCGGTCTGGTGACCGTATTGCTGAAGAAGTACCTCGGCCTCAATCTATACTCGACGGGCTTCAGCGTTCTGAGCTTCTCCGGCTTGACGCTGACTTACCTGTATTTCCAGATTCCTTTGATGGTGCTGATCGTCACGCCCGCGCTCGACGGCCTGAAGCGCGAATGGCGTGAGGCTTGCGACTGCCTCGGCGGCACCGCCTTCCAATACTGGCGCCACGTTGCGTTGCCGGTGTTGTGGCCGAGCGTGCTTGGCGCGACGCTGCTGCTGTTTGCCAACTCTTTCGGCGCGGTCGCCACGGCTTATGCGCTGACCGGCAGTTCGCTGAACATCGTCACGATCCTGCTGTACGCGCAGATTCGCGGCGACGTGATGCACAACCAGAATCTCGGCTACGCACTCGCGCTCGGCATGGTGCTTGTAACCGGGCTGTCGAACGGCGGCTACATCTGGTTGCGTTCACGCGCTGAAAGGGGCCGTCGATGAAAAGCCAGTCGCGTGTGGGCGCGTGGACCGCGATGATTGTCGGGGCGCTGTACTTTCTGATTCCGTTGCTCGCCACCTTCGAATTCAGCCTGCGCATGAAGCGCGGGGTCTACAGCTTCGAAGCGTATAGCGTCGTGCTGAGCGATCCGCGTTTTCAGGCTTCATTTGGTTATTCGATCCTGATGGCGGTGCTGACGATTATCGTCGGTGTGCTGCTCGTGGTGCCGACCGCGTACTACGTGCAGTTGCGCTTGCCGAAGCTGCGGCCGGTCGTCGAATTCATCACGCTGTTGCCGCTGGTGGTGCCGGCGATCGTGATCGTGTTCGGCTATCTGCGTATCTATAACAGCAGCTCGATTCTGCCGCTCACCGGCAACGAACGCGCAACCGACCTGTTACTGGTGTTCGGCTACGTGACGCTCTCGCTGCCGTACATGTATCGCGCGGTCGACGCCGGTTTGCGCGCGGTCGACGTGCGCTCGCTGACCGAAGCCGCGGAATGTCTCGGGGCGAACTGGCCGACGATTCTGTTCAAGGTGATCTTTCCGAATATCCGCTCGGGCATTCTGTCTGGCGCGTTTCTCACCTTTGCGGTGGTGATCGGCGAGTTCACGCTGGCGAGTCTGCTCGACCGGCCCGCATTCGGCCCGTATCTGCAATTGATCGGTGCGAACCGCGCGTACGAACCGTCGGCGCTTGCGATCATCGCGTTCGTGATTACGTGGGCGTCGATGGGTTTGATTCAGGTATTCGGTTCGGCCCGCGCGCTTAGCGGCCAGAAAATTTGACGGACTCATTTGACCGACTAAGGTAGCGAATCATGGCATTCCTTGAGATCGAAAATCTGCACAAGTCCTTCGGGGCGAACACGGCGTTGCATCACTTCGACATGAAGATCGAACGTGGAGAATTCATCACGTTCCTTGGGCCGTCGGGTTGTGGCAAGACCACGGTGCTGCGAATGATCGCCGGCTTCGAAACGCCGACGCGCGGCATCATCCGGCTGGACAACAAGGACGTGACGCACCTTCGGACCCGGCAACGCAAGGTCGGCATGGTGTTTCAGTCGTATGCGCTGTTTCCGAACATGACGGTGGCCGACAACATCGGCTTCGGGCTGAAGATCACGCATCGTCCGCAGGCGGAGATCAGCAAGCGCGTCGAAGAGATGTTGCAACTGATCAAGCTGCCGCATCTGGGTGAGCGTTACCCGTGGCAATTGTCGGGTGGTCAGCAGCAACGCGTGGCGTTGGCGCGCGCATTGGCCGGCAAGCCGCAGGTGCTGTTGCTTGACGAGCCGCTTTCGGCGCTCGACGCGAAGATCCGCATTTCGCTGCGCCAGGATATTCGCGCGTTGCAGCGTGAACTGGGTATCACGTCGATTTTCGTGACGCACGATCAGGAAGAGGCGCTGTCGATCTCCGACCGCATCGTGGTGATGAACGAGGGGCGTGTCGAACAGGTCGGCACGCCTTCGGAGATCTACAACTATCCGCGCACGCGTTTTGTCGCATCGTTTGTCGGCACGTTGAACATCCTGGCGGGGCATGTGATCGACCCGAAAACCGGCAAGATGGCCGTCGACGGTCAGGAGTTGACCACCACGCAGGAACTTCCGGCAGACGACGCGGGCAAGAAACGCATGCTCGCACTGCGGCCTGAAGCCATTGTGCTGGAGCCGGCCGCACCGGGCCGCAACACGTTGAACGCAACTGTTGAAGAAGTGAATTTCCTCGGCGCGGTGGTGCGCATCAGAACGCGCGTGAAAGATGCGGTCATTTCACTCGATGTGTTCAACGACCCGAATCGCGGCTTGCCCGAACGGGGACAGCCGGTGTCGCTCGGTTTCTCACACGAGAACTTGTTGGTACTCGAAGAGGGCGGGGCATAGAAACCGAACAGCAGTGCCAGGCGTGGGCGAAAGCCGCGCGTACGGCTGGGTGGTTTCTGCTGACGCGTGCGAAAGCCCTGCACGCAGGCTGAGCAGTTTCGGCTGAACCAGGCGAAAGCCGCAGCCCCAAAGGCTCTCCGGGTTTTCCCGAACTCAGCGCCTCGAGGGATTCCGGATTCCCCGACACCTCTTGTCCGGATTTCCGGAATCCCGGACGACGCGCGTCGTAACACGCCAAAAAACCTATAAAAATCAAAGCGCTCAGCCCAGTATCAAGCTGGCATCGACCTTGCAATTTAGATCACGCGGCCGCAACGGTCCGACAACTAAAGCAAGGAGACAACGATGGCTGATTTCCCTTCCCGGTATTTCTGAATTCGTCGTCTTGTCGCGGCCTAATGCCGTGCACAGGTGTGACGAGTATTCGTTCGCATGATGCGCAGCGTGGCAGGCCTTGAGCTCACCCATATCGCAGGAAACATCGTGAAGAAACCTATCCACAAAGTGCTGTACGTCCAGGTGATCGTGGCGATCATCATCGGCATCGCGCTCGGCCATTATTCGCCGGACTTCGCCGTCGACATGAAGCCGCTCGGCGACGGCTTCATCAAGCTGATCAAGATGGTGATCGGGCCGATTATCTTCTGTACGGTGGTGACGGGTATCGCCGGCATGGAAGACATGAAGAAGGTCGGGCGCGTCGGCGGCAAGGCGTTGCTGTACTTCGAAATCGTCTCGACGTTCGCACTGGTGCTTGGCCTGATCGCGACGCATGTGCTGAAGCCGGGTGTCGGCTTCAATATCGATCCGGCCACGCTCGACGGCAAGGCTGTCGCTTCGTATGCCGCGAAGGCACACGGCCAGACCACGGTCGACTTCCTGATGCACATCATTCCCGACACGCTCGTGTCGGCCTTCGCACAGGGTGAAATCCTGCAGATCCTGCTGATTGCGCTGCTGTTCGGTGCAGTGCTGGCCACGGCCGGTGAGAAGGGCAAGGTCGTCACGAACTTCATCGACGGACTCTCGCATGTGTTGTTCGGCATTGTGCGCATCATCACGAAGCTGGCGCCGATCGGCGCGTTCGGCGCGATGGCGTTCACGATCGGCAAGTACGGCATCGGCTCGCTGCTGCCGATGCTCAAGCTGATCGGCACGTTCTATCTGACTTCGATCGTGTTCGTGGTAGTCGTGCTCGGCATCATCGCGCGTGCGGTGGGCTTCAACATTCTGCGTTTTGTCGCGTACATCAAGGAAGAGATGCTGATCGTGCTGGGCACGAGTTCGTCGGAAGCCGCGCTGCCGCAACTGATGCTGAAGCTCGAAAAGCTCGGCTGCTCGCGCTCGGTGGTGGGCCTCGTGGTGCCGACCGGTTACTCGTTCAACCTCGACGGCACCAACATCTACATGACGATGGCCGTGCTGTTCATCGCTCAGGCGACGAACACCGACCTCACATGGATGCAGCAGCTCACGCTGCTGGCGGTCACGATGCTGACGTCGAAGGGCGCGAGCGGTGTGACGGGTGCGGGCTTCATCACGCTGGCCGCAACGCTCGCCGTGGTGCCGACCATTCCGTTGTCGGGCATGGTGCTGATTCTCGGTATCGACCGTTTCATGAGTGAATGCCGCGCGCTGACGAACATCGTCGGCAACGGCGTGGCGACGGTCGTGGTGTCGGCATGGGAAAAGGAACTGGACCGCAACAAGCTGAACGCCGCGTTGCGGGGAGACGTGGCGGTCAAAGAGCCGGCTGGGGTTTAAGCCGGACCTGCCACACGACTCCGATTACGGCCGCGGAGGTCTACGTATGAAAACGGCGGCCGCGCGCCGTGATCCCGCGCCGTCGGCCGACGAAGCTCGCGCCGACGGCGCGTCGCCTTATGCCACAATGTCCGATCCTCTCCGATCGGGAATTGCCAACGTGACGCGCCGCCTGCTGATCCTCTTCGCGCTCGTCGCCGGGCTCGTGGCGGCGTGCGGACTCACGTACAGCATCGCGTGGCAGCGCGGCATCGACAATTTGCGGCACAACGCCGCGGTGCGGGTCGATCGCACCGCCAGCGCGCTGAAAAGCACGCTCGAGCGTTATGAATCGCTGCCTTATCTGCTGGCCGAACATCCCATTGTGCAAGACGTGCTGGTCAATCCCAGCCCGGGCAACGTCGAGCGCGCCAATCTTTATCTCGAGGACCTCAACCGCCATGCGCGGGCAACGGTCACCTACATCATTCCCCTCGACGGCTATTGCGTCGCCGCGAGCAATTGGCACGGGCCGGGCAGTTTCATTGGCGCGGGTTATCAATTCCGGCCGTATTTTCTCGATGCGGTGAAGGGTGGCGTGGGCCGCTTCTTCGGCATCGGCACGATTTCGCAGGCGCCGGGTTACTACATCTCGCAGCCCGTGCGGCGTGACGGCAAGATCGTCGGCGTAGCGGTCGTTAAACTCGATCTCGAATGGTTTCAGGGCGCGGATGCGTCCGAGCCCCTGGTTGTCACCGACGATCACGGCGTGATCTTTCTGTCGTCGGTGCCGGCGTGGAAATATCACACGATCCGGCCGTTGTCGGGACCGGTCGCCGATTCGATCTATCAGGCGCGCCAGTACGCGCAGCAGCCGATCGCGCCGCTGCCGGTGACGATCGAGCGCACGCTCGAGGGCAATGCGCAGATCGTGCGTATCGGCGGTGGCCGTTATGCACCGCGCTATCTGGCGTCGCGGCGCGGCATGGGCGAGCCGGACTGGCATCTGATCACCATGTCGCCTGTCGATCCGGTCGACGCCGACGCGCGCAATACAACCATCGTTACCGGTCTCGGATACGTGTCGCTCGTGTTGTTCGCGTTCTACTGGAGAATGCGCCGCGCCCGGGTGCGCGAAGTGATGCGCAGTCGGGCGTTGCTGCAAAAAGCCTACGCGGAGCTGAATCAGCGGGTGGCGGAGCGCACGGCCGATCTGTCCCAGGCGAATGAACAATTGCAGAAGGAAGTCGCCGAGCGTACGCGCGCCGAACAGGAACTGCGCGCAGCGCACGATGAACTGATCCAGGCCAGCAAGCTCGCTGCGCTGGGTCAGATGGCGGCTGGCATCACGCATGAATTGAATCAGCCGCTCGCTGCGCTGCGCGGTTTCTCCGACAACACGCGCGTGCTGCTCGATCGCGGCGACCAGGCTTCAGCGCGCGAAAATCTTGAAGCGATTGCGGCACTCACCGAGCGCATGGGCAAGATCACCAATCAGTTGAAGCTGTTCGTCGGGCGCGCGCGGCCGCGCAGCGCGCGTGCGCCGATCATGCGAGCGTTGCGCAACGTCATCGCGCTGCTGCAAAAGCGCCTGCAAGGCGTTGAGGTCGAGTTCGCTTTGCTCGATGTCGATGTCGATGTCGATGTCGATGTCGATGCCGATGCCGATGTCGGCGCGCGCACGCATCTGAATCTGGCCGACGATCATCCCGATCTGATTGCCCATTGCGACGATCTGCGCCTCGAACAGGTGCTGATCAATCTGCTCGGCAATGCGCTCGACGCAACGGAGGAGATGACACCGCCGCGCATTTCGATCGACATCGAAGCCACTGAGTCGAGCTTGTCGTTCGCCGTGCGCGACAACGGCCCAGGCATTCCCGACGACGTGCTGCCACGCCTGTTCGAACCGTTCTTCACGACGAAGGAAATGGGTCACGGGTTAGGGCTTGGCCTTGCGATTTCATCGTCGATTGCGCGCGACTGCGGCGGCACACTGGTGGCGCGCAACGCACCGGGCGGCGGTGCATTATTCGTGTTGACGCTGCGCCGCGCGCGCGTGCAGACGAGCCACACATCGGACCCGCTCACCACGGGCTCCTGAATCAGACGAGAACCCCATGCTGAATCACGGCTTGCAAGTGCTGTATATCGAAGACGATGAACTGGTGCGGCGCGCTAGCGTGCAGAGTTTGCAACTGGCGGGCTTCGACGTGATCGGCCATGCCTCGGCGGAATCCGCGGCGAAGATGATCAGCGCGGATTTCTCCGGAGTGATCGTCAGCGATATTCGCTTGCCTGGCGCGAGCGGACTCGAGCTGCTTGCGCAGTGCCACGAGCGCGCGCCGGACGTGCCGGTGATCCTGGTCACCGGTCACGGCGATATTTCGATGGCCGTGCAGGCAATGCGTGACGGTGCGTACGATTTCATCGAAAAGCCGTTCGCATCCGAGCGTCTGATCGAAACCGTGCGACGCGCACTGGAGCGGCGCAAGCTGGTGCTGGAGAACCTCGCGCTGCGCCGCGAGCTGGCCGGGCAGAACACGGTGGCGCCGCGCATCATCGGCCATAGTCCGGCGATCGAGCAGGTGCGCCGTCTGATCGCGAATATCGCGCCGACCGACGCGTCGGTGCTGATCAACGGCGACACCGGCGCGGGCAAGGAGTTGATCGCGCGCAGTCTGCATGAACTGTCGCCGCGGCGTGACAAACCGTTTATCGCGGTGAATTGCGGCGCGTTACCGGAGCCGATGTTCGAATCGGAAATGTTCGGCTACGAACCCGGTGCATTCACGGGTGCGGCAAAACGGCGGATCGGCAAGCTCGAGTATGCCTCGGGCGGCACACTGTTCCTCGACGAAATCGAGAGCATGCCGCTCGCGTTGCAGGTCAAGCTGCTGCGCGTGTTGCAGGACGGCGTGCTGGAACGGCTCGGCTCGAATCAGCCGATTCGCGTGAATTGCCGCGTGGTGGCTGCCGCGAAGGGCGACATGGTGGAGCATGTCGCGGACGGCTCGTTCCGTCGCGATTTGCTGTACCGGCTGAACGTGGTGACGATCGCGTTGCCGCCGTTGAGCGAGCGTCGCGAGGACATCGTGCCGTTGTTCGAACACTTCCTGCTGGATGCAGCGGTGCGTTACCAACGCCCCGCGCCGATTCTCACGGACCGGCAGCGCGCGAGCCTGATGCAGCGCGAATGGCCGGGGAATGTGCGCGAACTGCGCAATGCCGCCGACCGCTTCGTGCTCGGCGTGGCCGACGATCCGGTCATGTCTTTCTCCGATGATGGCGCAGCGACCCAGCCGTTGAAGGAACGTGTCGAGCAGTTCGAGCGGGCGGTGATCGCGGAGGCGTTGGCGCAGGCCGGCGGTGTAGTCGCGGTCGCGGCAGACAAGCTGCAGCTTGGAAAGGCGACGCTCTACGAGAAGATCAAGCGATATGGCCTTGCGGCCAAAGGAGAGGGGGAACGGTGAGAATTTGAAGCGCCGGCGGCGAGATGCGACGCCGGCGTGTTCGAGTCAGAGCGCTTTACTTCAGGCGTTACGTAGCAATCGGGCGGCAATCAGGCCGCGTTCAGCGCTTTTTCCAGCAACTGGTCGAGTTCCGCGAATTGGGGCTCGCCGACGTAGCGCTTCAGAATCCTGCCGTCCTTGTCGACCAGAAAGGTGGTCGGCGTGAGCTGGACATTGCCGAACTGCTTGGCGGCCGAGCCGTCGTCCATCGCAACCTTGAACGGTAACTGGCGCGTTTGCGTGTAGTTGGCCACGTACATTGGCGCGTCGTAGTTCATCGCAACGGCGACGAACTCGAGCCCTTTGCCCTTGAAGCGGTTATAGGTCTGGACCATCTGCGGCATTTCTTTCATGCAGGTGTCGCAACTTGTCGCCCAGAAATTGACCAAGTAGACCTTGCCTTTCAGGTCGGCGGTCGAGACTTTCTGGCCCGACAGCAACGTAAAGGTCGCATCGGGCACGCGCTGCTGACCGGCGAACGCGAAATAGCCGGCAATCGCAATCGCGATGGCCACCACGGCGATGATGATGGTGCGAATCGGATTCGCGCGCCGTGCGGCGGTGGACGGGGTGGAACTCATGAACGGAACCTCGAGAGTCGCGCAGAAGGCGCGGGACAGTGCTTCGGCTTGGGCTTTAAACCCAGTACTGCTTGGCGTCGCTATTGTAGCCCCATTCCGGTCGCGCGGCAGAGGGCGGCCCAGGAGGGGATAATGGCGCTTTATGTTCCTGTCAGCCCGATCTTCTGTACCCATGCTCCGAACCGCTTTTCGTTTCCTCGCCCGCATCTCGACAATCCCGTTTGACTGCCCCGTTAGTCAATTCTCAAGTTTCTCCTTGACCGGCGGCCGTTCGGCCTGCGCCGCTTCCGGCTTGCAGCGTGCGCGTGCCGTACTCGGCACGGTGGCTTGCGCGCTGGTGTTGGGCGGCGCATTGGCTGCGTGTTCGCCGACCTTTGACTGGCGCACCATCATGAACAACGACAACGGCTACACCGTCGACCTGCCGGCCAAGCCAGGCAACGATCAGCGCTCGGTCCAGATCGACGGCACGCCGATGCAGATGGCGATGCAGACAGCCGAAGCCGGCGACGCCGTGTTCGCGGTCGGCACAGTCATGCTGCCGAACGACAACGAAGCGACGCAGCGCGCCGCCCTCGAATTCTTGCGCACGGGCCTCGCCCGCAATGTCGGCGCCCCGCCGGACGCGCACGCGGTGCAAATCCCGCTCGCCGCCGGCGGTCAGGTGCTGGGTCTGGAAATGAAGCTGACCGGCGAGGCCGGTTCGCAGCACGAAACGCGAACCGTCTATGCGCGGCTGGTTGCGCGCGGCCGGCATGTGTATCAGGCGGCGATCATCGCTTCCAAGCCGCTGCAACAGGAGCAGATCGACCAGTTTTTTACGTCGTTCCAACTGTATTGAGAGCGGTAGTTTAGGGCGATTCAATGCACTGCGAGATCACGGTGCACAGTGAAAGTTCCTTCGCAGGATCGCGCGCTAATTCCCGGTTTACGTTGAAGTTTTTCGGTTACTCACAAAGCCTGTGGATAACTCTGTTGAGAACTTCGCATTTTTTGCCTCAGATGCCCATCCCGTGGGCATTCTGTCAGATTGAGCCAACTTAGGGTCGTCGAAAAAAATCAATCAAATCAATGCTTTTTTGACCTGCGCTTCCGTGCGCCTTTCAGATGTTTCAAAATTTATCTGGAACGCGCATATGTGCATAAGTCAAGTCTTGACAGTAGATTTTTCGCCTTATACCGACCCAAAAGCCCGGCGATATTGAACGGCTTCACCGATCTGCGCGGCGCTCGGCATGGCGGTGCCGGCGAGGTCAGCGATGGTCCGCGCCACCTTCAGAACCCTGTAATAAGCACGCGCCGACCAGCCGAAGCGTTCGCCAGCCTGGCGCAGTAATGCTTCACCGGCTGCGTCGGGACGGCAGACCTCGTCTACTTCTCGTCCGCCCAGTTCCCGGTTGGTTTTGCCCTGCCTTGCCAGTTGCCGCTCACGAGCGGCATTCA
Organism: Paraburkholderia sp. D1E; assembly: GCF_052682275.1. NCBI lineage: Bacteria > Pseudomonadati > Pseudomonadota > Betaproteobacteria > Burkholderiales > Burkholderiaceae > Paraburkholderia > Paraburkholderia sp. D1E. Next base: position 8,890,824 of record NZ_JBQYMB010000001.1, on the reverse strand, counting down.
CCCGCTGTGCGATCGTCGCGCTGGCTTCACCGATTGCGGTGGAGCGTGCCGACAACTCCGCCGGCGTGAGCGCCGGAATCTCGATCTGGATATCGATCCGGTCGAGCAGCGGCCCGGACAGCTTGCGCAGATAGCGCGCCGCGATCTCCGGTGTGCAGCGGCAGCGGCCGTTGGGGTCGCCGCGCCATCCGCATGGGCAAGGGTTCATCGCGGCGATCAACTGGCAGGCTGCTGGAAAATCGGCTTGCAAGGCCGCGCGCGAGATTGTGATGCGACCGGCCTCGAGGGGTTCGCGCAGGGTTTCCAGCACATGGCGGTCGAATTCCGGCAGTTCATCCAGAAACAGCACGCCCAGATGCGCCAGGGTGATTTCGCCGGGTTGCGGCGGATTGCGCCCGCCGACCAGCGCGGGTGCGCTCGACGAATGATGTGGCGCGCGAAACGGCCGTTGCCGCCATTGCGAGGGCGTAAAGCCGGTCCGGCTGGCGGACAGCAATGCTGCCGAACTGAGTGCTTCGTCGTCGGTCATGGGCGGGAGCAGGCCTGGCAGGCGAGCAGCGAGCATCGATTTGCCCGCGCCAGGTGGCCCGACCAGCAAGACATGGTGTCCGCCGGCCGCGGCCACTTCAAGTGCGCGGCGTGCGCCGCGCTGGCCGATCACGTCGCTCATGTCGGGAGTCGCGGCCGCCGTGGTCTCGCTGAGGTCGGGTGCCGCGACTGGGTAGAGCCGGGCGTCGGGCGCGCCGGCCAGATGCGCGCACAGCGATGGCAAGTCGGTGGCGCCGTAGACATCGACACCGGGCACGAGCGCCGCCTCGGCCGCACTTGCCGCAGGCAGGTAGAGCTGCGGGGTGGATTGAGCGGACGTCTCGGACATCGTGGGTTCACCCGAAGTAATACGAGTAGACGCACTGGCAGGAGCAGAAACGCCGCCCAGGCTGCCGTGAGACGCGCCGCTGCGAGCCGTCCCGCAGGCCATCGCGAAGGCCCCGCGCATTGGTCGTAGCGCCCCGGTCAGTGACAGTTCGCCGGCGAACTCACGATGCAGGAGCGACTCGGCCGGAATCTGCCCGCTCGCCGCCAGAATGCCTAAGGCGATCGGCAGATCGAAGCGGCCGGATTCCTTTGGCAAATCGGCGGGCGCGAGGTTGACAGTGATGCGCCGCACAGGGAAATCGAAGCTGCAGTTTTGCAGCGCCGCGCGCACGCGCTCGCGGCTTTCGCGCACTTCCAGATCTGGAAGGCCGACGATCGAAAAAGAGGGTAGTCCGTTCGCGAGGTGAACCTCGACGGTTACTTCGGGCGCGCGGCCAGAGGCCGGCGCGCGACTGCGAACCACGGCAAGCGACATGTTTTCTCCCGTCGGACGGCGCGCCGAGGGCGCGCTCGAGTCCCCTAAAACGCTGATGACGTCACGGCTCGCTTGCCAGTGATGTGCAGCACTACGCAGCTAAGGCGCTGCGAGCAAAGCCTCAGGACGATTGCGTCGTGACCGGCAGCTTCTGTTCGAGCTCGGCGACGCGGCGCTCCAGCTCTTCGAGGCGCGCGCGAGTGCGCACCAGCACCTGGGTCTGCGTATCGAATTCCTCACGCGTGACCAGGTCGAGCTTGGAAAAGCCTTGCGACAGCATGGCTTTCACGTTGCGTTCAACATCTTTGGCCGGCGAGTTCTTGAACAGCTCGCTCATCCGGGCCTGAAAATCGTTAAAGACATCGTTCGGTTGTTTCATTGCGTTTCCTTTGGTGCACAAAAAATGTGCATGTTTCGTTGCGTCTGTGCTTTGTTACGTTGAATGGGCCGTCTTGGTGCATGACCGATTGAGTGCCGCTGCAACATGAGCCCGTTTGGTGCGCGCTCAAACGTTAAAAGCCTTCGAACACTCTAGCAATGATCCATGCGCCGCGCCAGCATGCCCCGCCAACGTTGGCCATCCGGCCAGGGCCGCTTGCGCCCCTTTTGCAGCATGCCGGGGGGCGAAGTCTGACACAACATGGCACGCGAGTTGCTGTTACTGCCCCGCGCGCACTGCCAGGTGCTTTTTACCGGCAGCGGAACGAGACCACGCGAACGGGTTACAGGTACGCAAACAGGGTTACGCAACGGGTTACGCAACTTAGCGAGGGATTTCATGAAACTCATTACCGCAATCATCAAGCCGTTCAAGCTCGATGAGGCGCGCGAAGCCTTGTCGGCCATCGGCGTCTCAGGCATCACGGTGACGGAAGTCAAGGGTTTCGGCCGCCAGAAGGGCCACACGGAACTGTATCGGGGCGCTGAGTACGTCGTCGATTTCCTGCCGAAGGTGAAGATCGAGGCCGCTGTCTCGGACGACATCGTCGACCAGGCGATTGAGGCGCTCGAGCGCGCGGCACGCACCGGCAAGATCGGCGACGGCAAGATTTTTGTCACCGCGATCGAGCAAGTGATTCGGATTCGCACCGGGGAGACCGGCGCGGACGCTCTGTAATACCAAAAGATAGCGACACAGATAGCGACAAGAGGAAATGAAGATGCGCAAATTATTGATGTCCTTGCTGATGGCCGGTTCGCTGCTCGCGGGCGGTATCGGCGCCGCCCTCGCGGACGACGCTTCCGCCCCCGCAGCCGCCTCGGCAGCGGCTTCCGATACGACGGCGAGTGCGCCGGCGCCGGACGCTTCGGCGGCCCCTGCTGCCGCCGCGGCTTCGGCACCGGCCGCTGACGCGTCCGCCGCACCGGCTGCCAGCGCTGCCGCAGCCGCGCCGGCAGCATCGGACGCCGCACCGGCAGCTCCGACCGCGCCGTTCTCGGTCGATTCGTCGAAGATTAATTCGGGCGACACCGCCTGGATGCTGACCTCCACCGCGCTCGTGCTGTTCATGACGATCCCGGGTCTGGCACTGTTCTACGGCGGCATGGTCCGCAAGAAGAGCGTGCTCGCGATCCTGATGCAAAGCTTCGCGATCACCTGCCTTGTGTCGATCGTCTGGGTCGTGGTGGGCTACAGCCTCGCCTTCACGCCGGGCAACTCGTTCATCGGCGGCTTCTCGCGCTTCTTCATGTCGGGCATGAACTACATCAAGGGCGACAAGGCTACGACGCTGACCGTCAGCCACCTCGCACCGACGATCCCGGAAACGGTCTACGTCGTCTATCAGATGACCTTCGCGATCATCACCCCGGCACTGATCACGGGCGCGTTTGCCGACCGTATGAAGTTCTCGGCGATGCTGGTGTTCATGACGCTGTGGTCGATCATCGTCTACTCGCCGATCGCACACATGGTCTGGGAACCGACTGGCTGGCTGGCTAGCGCGGGCATCCTCGACTTCGCGGGCGGCACGGTGGTGCACATCAACGCCGGTATTGCGGCGCTGGTCTGCGCTCTGGTGCTGGGCAAGCGTGTCGGCTACGGCAAGGAAGCGATGGCGCCGCACAACCTGACGCTCACGCTGATCGGTGGCGCCATGCTGTGGGTAGGCTGGTTCGGCTTCAATGCGGGTTCGGCAGTGGCGGCAGACGGCCGTGCCGGTTTCGCGATGTTCGCAACGCAAGTGGCAACCGCAGCAGCAGCACTCGCATGGATGTTCGCCGAATGGGCAACCAAGGGTAAGCCGTCGGTACTCGGTATCGTGTCGGGTGCCGTGGCAGGTCTGGTGGCGATTACGCCGGCTTCGGGCTTCGTCGGTATGACGGGCTCGCTCGTGATCGGCATCGCGGCAGGCGTGATCTGCTTCTGGTCGGCAACGTGGCTCAAGCACAAGCTCGGTTACGACGATTCGCTCGACGCGTTCGGCGTGCACTGCATCGGCGGTATCGTGGGTGCGATCCTGACCGGCGTGTTCGCGGTCAAGGACATCGGCGGCGCGGACGGCAGCGTCATTCTGCAAGCCAAGGGCGTGCTGACGACGCTGGTCTACAGCGGCGTGGTGAGCTACATCCTGCTGAAGGGCATCGATATGGTGATGGGCATCCGCGTGACGGAAGAACAGGAACGCGAAGGCCTGGACGTGAGCCTGCACGGCGAACACGTCGAATAAGGACTCTTTGTAGGCAAAGTCGAGCTCCAAGGCTTGACGGATCTGAATCAAGCGCAGCGATTTTGGCCCGCCTTTATGGCGGGCTTTTTTCTTGCTGGCTATCTTGTTAACAGTCGTTTTTCCTGCCTATCATGGCGATAGCGAGAATGCATTCGCATCGGCTTGCGAATGGAGAAACCGTCCCCAAATGGACAAAGCATTTGCACTACAATCTTTTTTCTCCAGTCTGCGAGTGATCAATGGTTCCGCACCTAGTTACGGCGTTAAACGGCCCGCTGCTCGATCTCGAGCGGAAGATCCTCGACGCTACGCCCGCCATCGAACGCTGGTTCCGGCTCGAATGGCAGGAGCACACACCGCCGTTCTACTGTTCTGTCGATCTGCGTAACGCGGGTTTCAAGCTCGCGCCGGTCGATACCAATCTGTTTCCCGGCGCATTCAACAACCTGCCGCAAGAAGTGTTGCCGCTCGCCGTGCAGGCTGCGATGGCGTCGATCGAGAAGATCTGCCCGGACGCGAAGAATCTGCTGGTGATTCCGGAGCGCCATACGCGCAATGCGTTTTATCTCGAGAATGTCGCGCGTTTGGCCGCGATCATGCGTCAGGCGGGCTTGAACGTGCGTTTCGGCACGCTCGACGAAAGCATCGTCGGGCCGGTCACGATCGCGCTGTCCGACGGGCAGAAGCTGGTGCTCGAACCGCTCGAACGTTCGCCGCGGCGCCTCGGCCTGAAGAATTTCGACCCGTGCTCCATTCTGCTGAACAATGATCTGTCTGGCGGCATTCCGCCCATACTGGAAAATCTGCACGAGCAGTATCTGTTGCCGCCACTGCATGCCGGCTGGGCCGTTCGCCGCAAATCGACGCACTTCTCGTGCTATGACGACGTCGCCAAGAAGTTCGCGAAGATGGTCGAGATCGATCCGTGGATGATCAATCCGTACTTCGCGCATGTCGAAGGGGTCGATTTCCAGGAGCGCACCGGCGAAGAAGCGCTGACGGATGCGATCGACGGCGTGCTGAAGAAGATCGCCAAGAAGTATCGCGAGTACGGCATCTCCGAGAAACCGTATGTTGTCATCAAGTCGGATGCGCGCACGTATGGCATGGGCGTGATGACCGTGCACGACGCGTCGGAGGTGGCCGCGCTGACCAAGCGCGAGCGCGCCAAGATGGCCGCCACCAAAGACGGCCTCGAAGTGCATGACGTAATCGTGCAGGAAGGCGTGTACACCTTCGAGCGGATTGGCGAGGAAGTCGCCGAACCGGTGGTGTACATGATCGACCGTTACGTGGTGGGCGGTTTCTACCGCGTGCACGGCAGCCGCGAGCGCGATCAGAATCTGAATGCGCCCGGCATGCACTTCGTGCCGCTCGGTTTCGAGCATACGGCGCTGCCGGATGCGCACGCCAAGCCCGGCGCGGCGGTGCCGAACCGCTTCTATATGTACGGCGTGGTGGCTCGGCTTGGCTTGCTGGCCGCATCGGTCGAACTGGAAAAGACCGATCCGGAAGCGATTCAGGTTTAACCTCGCGAGGTGGTCGATGGCGGCATGCGTGCCGCCATCGCCGTTTTCAGCGACTATATTTACGATCAATGCCAAGCCCGAAGGGCGCACCGGAATCCCCATGGACATTCTTTTCATCGCCGATCCGCTTACGCAGTTCAAGATCTACAAAGATTCGACCTACGCGATGATGGCCGAAGCCGCGCGCCGCGGTCACAAGCTTTACACGTGCGAGCCGAAACATCTGGCGTGGACGGGTGGCGATGTCGAGGCGAACGTACAGCGCTTTGCGATCGTCGGCGACGTGACGGACCTGCATCGCGACACCTGGTACGCCGCTGAAGCGGCCGCGCCGAAATCGCTGAAGCACTTCAGCGCGGTGGTGATGCGCAAAGACCCGCCGTTCGACATGGAATACGTGACGTCGACGTGGCTGCTGGAAATGGCCGAGCGCGGTGGCGCGCGCATTTTCAACAAGCCGCAGGCCATTCGCGATCATTCGGAAAAGCTGGCGATCGGCGAGTTCGCGCAGTTTGTCACGCCGACTCTGGTGACGCGCGACGCCACCCGTTTGCGCGCCTTCCACGAAGAACACGGCGACGTGATTCTGAAGCCGCTCGACGGCATGGGCGGCATGGGCGTGTTCCGCGTGAAGGCCGATGGCATGAATCTCGGCTCGATCATCGAGATGCTGAGCCACGACGGCGCGCGCTCCGTCATGGCGCAAAAATTCATCCCCGAGATCAAGGACGGCGACAAGCGCATCCTGCTGATCGGCGGCGAACCGGTGCCGTTTTCGCTCGCGCGGATTCCTCAGGGCAATGAAGTGCGCGGCAATCTGGCTGCCGGCGGCCTCGGCGTGGCGCGCCCGCTCACCGAGCATGACCGCAAGATCGCCGACACACTCGCGCCGGTGCTTGCTGCGCGCGGCCTGCTGCTGGTCGGGCTGGATGCAATCGGCGACTGGCTCACCGAGGTGAACGTGACGAGCCCGACGTGTTTTCGCGAGATCATGGATCAGACCGGTTTCGACGTCGCAGCGATGTTTATCGACGCGCTGGAGCGCGCGGCAGCGTGAGGCGCAGCCCTTGAATGGGCGCCATGACCCCCAAACTGTGTAGTAAATCCGCATCAAGCGAAACACCGGCTTTGGCGCGAAAATGGGCCTGATACAATGCCCGCTCTCCCGCGCCAAGCCGAATCGATGACGTCTGCCGGACGCCACAGGCATGGATTGCGGACTGTAAGCGAGCCGTTTTCCGCTGGTGCCGCTGCGATATCGGGCACTGCGGGCCGCTCGTCAAATGATGCGTTCCGGTCCTCACGATCCACGGCCGGTCGAGGGCGCTTACGAACCGGGTTTTGTCCCGGTCCACGGTTCGGGGCCGTTCTTTTGCAGTAAGGCTGACATGGCAGGCATTCTGATCATTGCGCACGCTCCGTTCGCCACCGCGTTGCGCGATTGTATTTCGCACATCTACGGTGGCTTGCCGGCTCGTATCGGCGTGATCGACGTATCGCCGGATTGCGATCCCGCACAACAGGTCGCGTTCGCGCATTCGGAAATCGAGCGGCTCAAGGAAGAAAACGGCGCACTCGTGCTCACCGACATGTTCGGCGCCACGCCGGCGAATATCGCCGGTCGGCTCGCTTCGTTGCCGAACGTCCGCGTGCTGTGCGGCGTCAATTTGCCGATGCTGGTGCGCGCGGTCTGTTATCGAGCGACACCGCTCGACACCCTGGTCGACAAGGCGCTTGCCGGGGCCACTAAGGGCGTGCATGCAATCGGGCCTGCCACGCCGGCGCCGGTTGCGCCTCCCGCTGGGTCCGGCGACTGTTTGCCGGCTTTGCCGCCCGCTGCAGCTTCCGCAGACTGTTTGCCGGCTTTGCCGCCCGCTGCAGCTTCCGCAGACTGTTTGCCTGCCTTGCCGCCCGAGGCCGACCTGACTCAGAAGGCCGGTTCGAGCGGATTGTAAGCAGATCGCACAGCTTTAAACGGTTGCGATCGGGTTGCATGCAATCCGTTTGCCACTGGTTTGCAGTTTCACCTTTCACCACAACACTTACCCGCGCTTCGGACCATCACATGCTGCAACAGGAAACGACTATTGTGAACAAGCTGGGGCTGCACGCGCGCGCGTCGGCCAAGTTGACGCAACTCGCGGGCAACTACCAGGCGGAAATCTGGATGAGCCGCAATGGCCGCCGTATCAATGCCAAAAGCATCATGGGTGTGATGATGCTGGCCGCGGGTATAGGCAGCACGGTGCTGATCGAAACGGAAGGCACCGACGAAAAAGACGCGATGGACGCATTGTTGAAACTGATAGCCGATAAATTCGGCGAAGGTCAGTGAAGTCGCGCATCCCCCTTGCCTGGAGCAAAATGCCGCGGCCGTCCGCGGCATTTTTTTTAGCGCATGACAATCGGCGCACAAGCCGGTAGTTCACGCGACGCGTGAAGGATTCGCGTTGCCGGAATGCAAGCTCGACGAAGGCGCATTGTTGTGGTCGCTTACGATATTTCGTGCTGCGGTGCACACAGGCCTGGCGTACTTGAAAAGGGCGCGGAATTTATAATGACGAAGAGAGTCTGAGAGCATTGCAGCGGTTTGCCGCGGCATCACACAACTAGAGGAGGTGCGCGTGTCCTTCACGCTGCATGGAATTCCCGTGTCACGCGGTATTGCCATCGGGCGGGCTTATCTGATCGCCCCGGCTGCACTGGACGTAGACCACTATCTGATCGAACCCGCCCAGATCGAGGGCGAGGTCGAGCGTTTTCGCACGGCCCAGCAACTGGTGCATCAGGAACTCGACGCGTTGCGCGCCGATCTCGCGGCAGACGCGCCCAGCGAAATGGGCGCGTTCATCAACGTTCATTCAATGATCCTGAATGATGCAATGCTCGTGCAGGAAACCATCGACCTGATCCGCACGCGCCGCTACAACGTCGAGTGGGCGCTGACCGAACAACTTGAGCGCCTGTCGCGCCATTTCGACGATATCGAAGACGAATACCTGCGCGAACGCAAAGCCGACATCGAGCAGGTGGTGGAGCGCGTGCTGAAGGCGCTCGCCGGTGCATCGGTGGCGCTGGTGGACGGTGTGCACGGTACCTGCGAGGAGATGATCGTGGTCGCGCACGACATCGCGCCGGCCGACATGATGCAGTTCAAAACGCAAACGTTTCAGGGTTTCGTCACCGATCTCGGCGGGCGTACTTCGCATACGGCGATCGTCGCGCGCAGCCTCGGCATTCCGGCTGCGGTCGGCGTGCAGCATGCGAGCCAGCTGATCCGTCAGGACGACCTGATCATTGTCGACGGTGATCATGGCATTGTGATTGTCGATCCCGCACCGATCGTGCTGGAGGAGTATTCATACCGCCAAAGCGAAAAGGCGTTGGAGCAGCGCAAGCTGCAGCGGCTGAAATTTTCGCCGACGCAAACACTCTGCGGCACGCGCATCGAACTCTGCGCGAACATCGAACTGCCGGAAGATGCACGCGCCGCGGTCGATTCGGGCGCAACCGGCGTGGGCCTGTTCCGCACCGAGTTCCTGTTCATGAATCACAAACACCATTTGCCGGAAGAGGAGGAGCAGTTTGCCGCCTATCGCCGCGCGGTCGAGTTGATGAACGGCTTGCCGGTGACGATCCGTACGATCGACGTCGGCGCCGACAAGCCGCTCGATTCGATGGGTGGGGGCGACGGCTACGAAACCGCCGCGAACCCGGCCTTGGGGCTGAGAGCGATTCGCTGGAGCCTCTCGGAGCCGCAAATGTTCCTGACGCAACTGCGCGCTATTCTTCGTGCGTCGGCGTTCGGTACGGTGAAGATTCTGATTCCGATGCTCGCGCACGCGCAGGAAATCGATCAGACGCTCGATCTGATTCGCGAAGCCAAGCGTCAGCTGGACGATGCCGGCATCGCCTACGACACGAACGTGCAGGTCGGCGCAATGATCGAGATTCCGGCCGCCGCGATTGCGTTGCCGCTGTTTCTCAAGCGGCTGGATTTCCTGTCGATCGGCACCAATGATCTGATCCAGTACACGCTGGCGATCGATCGCGCGGATAACGCGGTCGCGCATCTGTACGACCCGCTGCATCCTGCAGTGCTGCATCTGATCGCCTTCACGCTGCGCGAGGCGAAGCGGGCGGGTGTGCCGGTGTCGGTGTGCGGCGAGATGGCGGGCGATCCGGCGTTGACGCGACTGTTGCTCGGCATGGGCCTCACCGAGTTTTCAATGCATCCGAGCCAGTTGCTGGTGGTCAAGCAGGAAGTCCTGCGCTCGCATCTGAAGACACTGGAGAAGCCGGTGGCCGACGTGCTCGCTTCGTTCGAACCGGAAGAAGTGCAGGCGGCGCTCAAGCGCGTGGTGCTGGCCTGAAACTGAAAGTCAGGATCGGGGTTCAAATAGAAAACGCCGCACATGTGCGGCGTTTTCTATTCAGCGTCTTGCATGGGATCAGGCCTGATGCCGTTGCCCGCATACGGGGCAATCCGGCTGGCGTGCAATGCGCATCGTGTTCCATTCCATTCGCAGCGAATCGAGCATCGTGAGGCGGCCCACCAGTGGCGTGCCGATTTCGCCGATTACTTTCAGCGCTTCAGCCGCTTGCATCGAACCGATGATGCCAACCGTGGGTGCGAACACGCCCATGGTCGAGCACGCGACTTCCTCGAACGGTTGATCTTCCGGGAACACGCACGCGTAACAGGGCGACACTGCGTCGCGAAAATCAAAGGTGCTGATCTGGCCGTCAAAGCGCAGTGCCGCGCCCGACACCAGCGGCACGCCATGTTTCACGCACGCCCGATTGATCGCGTGGCGCGTGGCAAAGTTATCCGTGCAATCGAGCACGACGGTGGCGCGCGGCACCTCGCGATCGAGCCATGCATCGTCGACGCGTTCAGCAACCGCGTCCACCACCACCTCGGGATTGATCTGGGCGATTGCGTCGCGCCCGGACTCCACCTTCTTGCGCCCGACCGACGCGCTCACGTGCAGAATCTGCCGCTGCAGATTGGTCAGGTCGACCGTGTCGGCATCGACCAGCGTCAAGCGGCCGACGCCTGCCGCCGCCAGATACATCGCTGCAGGCGAACCTAGTCCACCGGCGCCGACGATGATCGCGTGCGCGTCGATAAAGCGCTGCTGCGCCTCGATGCCGATTTCGTCGACGAGGATGTGGCGGGAATAGCGGAGGAGTTGATCGTCATTCATGGCGGGGCGCATGGAGTGTCGCGCAATGAGATGCAGGACCGGTGGCCTGCCGAGCGCGGTTTCGTTATTTTAATCGCGCGGGGAGTGGATGTTCGTGCTGGTGCTGGGTATTACAGCGAGTGCTGCTACGTGTCTTCGCAGCATGTTCGGCTGCGAAGACACGTCAGGTTTGCTGCCTAGTTGCTTTGCGTAGCCGGCGCCGAGGCCGGAACCGGGCCCGATGCGCCCGGCACCGGTTGCGTCGGCTTTACCGCGACCGGCGCGGATGCCGACGTTGCCGGTTTGTTCTGCGCCAGACGCCGCTCGGTCAGCGACTTCGATTCCTGAACCGGCTTGCCTTCCAGCTTGTTCAGCGCCTGTTGCAGCATGTAATCGTCGGCCGAACCGAACTCGACCGGCTTGCGCTCACGATCCTTCTGACGCTGTTCCGGCGTCTTCTTGTCGTTCTGCTCTTCAAGCTGGCGCAGTTGGTCCATGCGCTCCTGTTCGCGCTGGTCCGCTTCCTTCTTCTCGTTCGGGTCTTGCGTGTTCGCAAGGTGGTTCGAGTAGTCGACTTCGCGGGTAACCAGTGCGTCGTCCGGATCGCCTTCCGCGTATTGATCGACCGCGATGTCAGGACGAATGCCCTTGTTCTGGATCGAACGGCCGCTCGGCGTGTAGTAGTAAGCCGTGGTCAGGCGCAGCGCTGTGTCCGCGGTCATCGGCCGGACGGTTTGCACGGAGCCCTTGCCGAAAGTGGTCTTGCCGACGATCAGCGCACGATGCTGATCCTGCAGCGCGCCCGCGACGATTTCCGAAGCCGACGCCGAGTAGGCGTTGGTCAGCACGACCATCGGCACGGTCTTGAAGATCGGTGCTTCGTCCTTCAGCGGATCGCTGTCGAAGGATTGCAGGCGGTAGTTGTCGTACGTATCGCGATAGACCTGCTTCGAATCTGGAATCTGGCCGTTGGTCGACACCACCACCGAGTTCGCCGGCAGGAACGCGCCGGCAACGCCGACCGCGCTTTGCAGCAGACCGCCGCCGTTATTGCGCAGGTCGAGCACGAGACCCTTCAGATTCGGCTGCTGACGTGCGATGTCTTGCAGCTTGGCGGCCAGATCAGGCGTGGTGCGTTCCTGGAAGCTGGTGACGCGGATATACGCGTAGCCCGGAGCAAGGATCTTCATCTTGACCGACTGGACCTTGATGATCGCGCGCGTCACCGTGAGCGGGAACGTACGGTCGTCGGTCTTGCGGAAGATGGTCAGCGTGACCTTGGTGCCCGGATCGCCGCGCATCTGCTTGACGGCCTGGTCGAGCGTCATGCCGCGCACCGGTTTGTCGTTGATGCGGGTGATCAGGTCGCCCGGACGGATGCCGGCGCGGAATGCAGGTGTATCTTCAATCGGCGAGATCACCTTGATCAAGCCGTCTTCAGACGAAATTTCGATGCCGAGACCCGCGAAGCGACCCTTGGTCTGCTCCTGCAGTTCTTCGTAATCGGTTTTGTCGAGATACGACGAGTGCGGGTCGAGGCTCGACACCATGCCCTTGATCGCCGCGGTGAGGAGTTTCTTGTCGTCGACCGGTTCGACGTACTCATGCTTGATTTGCCCGAAAACTTCGGCAAAGAGCCGGAGCTGGTCCAGCGGCAGCGGCGCAACGGCGCTCGAGGCGGCGCTGGCGGGTTGCTGGGCCGAGGCGGAGAGTTGCAGGGTGGCGAATACGCCAGTAGCAAGGCCCGCGGCAATCAGGCCGATATTTTTCAGGTTCTTTCGCATAGAGTCTGTTGCGGTCGGAAGCGCGTGGCAGCGTCGATAGAGATGGGGACGGACAAGTATAACTGCACACCCGCCCTGTCAGGGCGCAGCACAGGCAATCGTGATTCGACAGCACGGGCCGGGCCTGGTTCGTGAGATCGGCGTTGGGGTGGTGAAGTAATGTGCGGTAACAGTAGGATGGCGGCCAGAAGGCGCGCCCGGGGATGCGGGCCGCGCCGGCCGGTATGTCTTGCCGGTCAGCGTGGCTCGTTTGCCGCGACCCTGCTGCATTTTTGCCGCAGGGCGCGGGTGCAGGAGGGGTTTAGCCCGCCTTGCCTTGCTTGGCCACAGCGGCTTGCGCCTTTGCAATCGCGTCCTGGTCGCCCAGATAGTCGTGCTTGATCGGCTTCAGGTTTTCGTCGAGTTCATAGACGAGCGGCACGCCGTTCGGGATATTCAGGCCGACGATGTCGTCGTCCGAAATATTGTCGAGGTACTTCACCATGGCGCGGATCGAGTTGCCGTGCGCGGCGATCACGACCTTGCGGCCCGACTTGATGGCCGGCGCAATCGACTCGTTCCACAACGGCAGAACGCGCGCAACGGTATCCTTCAGGCACTCGGTGAGCGGCAATTGTTCGCGCGGCACCTTGGCGTAGCGCGGATCGTTATAGGGCGCGCGTTCGTCCGACGGATCGAGCGCCGGCGGCGGCGTGTCGTAGCTGCGGCGCCAGACCAGCACCTGTTCGTCACCGAACTTGGCGGCGGTTTCTGCCTTGTTCAGACCCGACAGGGCGCCGTAATGGCGTTCGTTCAGACGCCAGGAATGCACCACCGGCAGATACATCAGATCCATCTGATCCTGCACGTGCCACAAGGTGCGGATCGCGCGCTTGAGCACCGACGTGTAGGCGATGTCGAACGTGTAGCCCGATTCCTTCAGCAGCACGCCCGCTTGCTGCGCTTCACGATTGCCCTGCTCGGTCAGGTCGACGTCGACCCAGCCCGTGAAGCGGTTTTCCTTGTTCCACGTCGATTCGCCGTGGCGGATGAGAACGAGTTTGTACATGAGATTGCCGGTCGGTAGTAAGGAAGCGGTAAAGCGTTGCGAGGGTCCTCTAGAGGAGCGTCGCCATCGCGTCAGACGGTTATTTTATAATGGGTGGATTGCCCTTTTCGATTTCTCTCTTTTTCGGCGGATTTTCCGTGAAGTTTTTCACTGATTACACAAACCTTGTACTGATCGCAGTCGTCCTCATCTCCGGTGGGTTGCTGCTGTGGCCAACGATCAGCCGGCGTGGCCGCGGGGGCCTGTCGGCCGCCGAGGCGACCCAACTGATCAACCGGCGCAATGCGGCGGTCATCGATCTGCGTTCGTCCGCCGATTTTGCCAAGGGCCATCTGCCCGCGGCGCGGAACCTTGAATTTGCTGAATTGCAGGCGAAAGTCGCGCAACTCGTGAAGAACAAGAACAACCCGGTGCTGCTGGTATGCCAGACCGGCCTGCAGTCGAACAAGGCTGCGCGTATCGTGCAAGATGCCGGATACGCGGAAGTCCATGTTCTCGAAGGCGGTGTCGACGCCTGGCAGAAAGCCGGTATGCCGGTTGTGAAACAAGGAGCAGCCAAGTGAACAAAGTCATCATGTACAGCACCCAGGTGTGCCCGTATTGCCAGATGGCCGAACGTCTTTTAAAGTCGCGCGGCGTCGAGCACGTTGAAAAGGTACTGATCGACAAAGACCCGGCCCGTCGTGAAGAAATGATGACCCGGACCGGTCGCCGCACGGTGCCGCAGGTGTTCATCGGCGAGACGCATGTCGGTGGGTACGATGACCTGTCCGCGCTCGATCGCGCGGGCGGTTTGATGCCTCTGCTCGAAGCTGCCTGAACGAAGTTGCCTGACTTATGCGCCGGCCGGCGCGTGAGTGAGGCAGGTGAAATACAAGCCGGCGTTTCGTCTCTTTCAGGACGGGGCGATGCGCCGCAACGATCTGGCGGCCCGTGAAACCATGGGCCGCCGCCATGCATACCTATCAGGGAATCATTCAATCATGTCCGACGAGAATAACCAGCCGTTCTTCAACATCCAGCGCATCTACCTGAAGGACATGTCGCTCGAGCAACCGAATTCGCCGGGCATCTTCCTCGAGCAGGAAATGCCGTCGGTCGAAGTCGAGGTCGACGTGAAGGCCGAGCGCCTCGCCGACACCGTGTTCGAAATCCTGGTCACGGGCACGGTCACGGCCAAGGTGTCGGACAAAGTTGCGTTCCTGATCGAAGCCAAGCAAGCCGGCATTTTCGACATCCGCAACATTCCGGCTGAACAGATCGATCCGCTGGTCGGCATTGCCTGCCCGACGATCCTGTTCCCGTACCTGCGCTCGAACATCGCCGATGCGATCACCCGCGCAGGCTTCCCGCCGATCCACCTCGCCGAGATCGACTTCCAGGCGCTGTACGAGCAACGTCTCGCGCAAATGGGCGGCCAGGAAGGCGCGGCGCAAAACGGCGTCACGCATTAACGCGTCCGTTCGGTGCCGGCTATGAAGGTTGCTGTCCTCGGTGCTGGTGCATGGGGCACAGCCCTCGCCGGCCATCTGGCCGCGCGGCACGACGCGGTGCTGTGGGCGCGCGAACCCGCGCTCATTGCCGATCTCTCCGGATCGCACGAAAACGCCCGCTATCTGGCGGGCGTTGCTTTGCCGCCGTCCCTTCGCTACGAAGCCGATCTGAACGCAGCGCTCGACCATGCGCTCGCCGACAACGCGTTATGCGTCGTGGCGACGCCCGTCGCCGGTCTGCGCGGTCTGTTCCGGGCGATGCGCGACGCGGGCAAGGTGCCGGCGCATGTGGTGTGGTTGTGCAAAGGTTTCGAAGCGGACTCGCAGTTGTTGCCGCATCAGGTGGTCGCGGCTGAATTGCCGGGGCATGGCAGTAACGGCGTGCTGTCGGGTCCGAGTTTCGCTCGTGAAGTCGGGCAGGGCTTGCCGGTCGCGTTGACGATCGCCAGCACTTCACAGACATGCCGGGAGCGTACGGTTGCCGCGTTCCATCATGGCGCCATGCGCATCTATACCGGCGACGACATCGTCGGCGTGGAAGTGGGTGGCGCGGTGAAGAACGTGCTGGCGATTGCCACGGGTATTGCCGATGGCCTTGGCCTCGGTTTGAATGCGCGCGCTGCGTTGATTACGCGTGGCCTCGCTGAAATGTCGCGCCTCGGCGTGACGCTTGGCGGACGGGCCGAGACGTTCACCGGTTTGACCGGGCTCGGCGATCTGATCCTGACCGCCACGGGCGATCTGTCGCGCAATCGCACGGTCGGCGTGCAGCTCGCCGCGGGCCGGACGCTCGACGATATTCTCGGTGGCCTCGGTCACGTGGCCGAAGGCGTGCGTTGTGCCCAGGCCGTGCTGGCGATCGCTCGCGCCCATGCGATCGAGATGCCGATCACGCAGGCGGTCTGTGCTGTGCTGTTCGACGGTGTGGCGCCCCGCGACGCCGTCAGCGCGCTGCTGCGGCGCGATTCGAAAGCAGAATAAGTCTTGTCTTTCAGCCGTTTAGCGCGAAAAGCGCTGAACGGCTGCCCACCATCGCTGTCCACGTTTTATCGACGCTTCGGACCACAGCGAGGTTCCTCCCATGCTCAGTTTCAACAATTGCACGTTAGAAGCGCGCGTGGTCGACATCACGACGCTCGCTGTAGACGCGATCGTCAACGCCGCGAATACTTCGTTGTTGGGCGGGGGCGGCGTGGATGGCGCGATTCACCGCGCGGCCGGCAAGGAGCTGGTGCGTGAATGCGAGGCGCTCGGCGGCTGCGCGACCGGCGACGCAAAGGTCACCGGCGGCTACCACCTGCCGGCCAAACATGTGATTCACTCGGTCGGCCCGGTGTGGCGGGGTGGCGCGCATGGCGAAGCCGACCTTCTCGCATCTTGCTATCAGCGTTCACTCGAGGTGGCGCATCAGGCGCATTGCACGAGCGTTGCATTTCCCGCGATTAGTTGCGGGATCTACCATTTCCCCGCTGACGAGGCCGTGCAGATTGCCGTCGGCACCGTGCTCGAAACCCTGCCGCGTACGCCGAACATCGAGCGTGTGGTGTTCGCCTGTTTCGACGACGCCATGCTCGCGCGCTACGAAGCCGAATTGGAACGCCGTCAGGCGCCGCCGTCGAAGCCGGTCTGACGCCACGCTTCGAAGACGACCACGGCGACCGTATTCGACAGATTCAAGCTGCGGTTGCCCGGTCGCATCGGCAGGCGCACGCGTTGTTCATTGGCGAATTGATCGAGCACTGCGTCAGGCAGGCCGCGCGTTTCGGCGCCGAACACGAACCAGTCGCCGGATTGAAACGCATGCTCGTGAAACCGGCCCGAGCCACGGGTGGTGAAGGCGAACATCCGCGCCGGATCGGGCGCTTCCTTGGCGACGAACGCTGCCCAATCGGCATGCACGTTCATCTGCGCATACTCGTGATAGTCGAGACCGGCGCGGCGCAACTTGGCGTCGTCGAGCGGAAAACCGAGCGGTTCGATCAGATGCAGCCGTGCGCCGGTGTTGGCGCACAGGCGGATGACGTTGCCGGTATTCGGTGGGATTTCCGGTTCGACGAGAACGACATTGAACATGATGGCTTCAGGTAGAGACTAGTTTTTCGGCGTACGCAGCGCGACGAAGTTGGTGACGCGCCGCGCACCGGCAGCTTTGAGCGTGCGCGCCAGCGCTTCGAGCGTCGCGCCGGTCGTCATCACATCGTCGACGATGCCGACATGCAGACTTTGCACCGGTTTGACGACTTCGAATGCGCGGCCCACGTTCAGCCGGCGCGCGTCCAGGTCGAGCCGTGATTGCGGCGCGGTGTGGATCACGCGACGCAGCAAGGTGGCGTCGCTGCGCACATTCAGCGTGCGGGCCAACGGCCTGGCAATCTGCCAGGCCTGGTTGTAGCCGCGCTCGGTAAGACGTTTGTTGGCCAGCGGCACCGGCGCGAGCACATCGGGCCGCTCAGACGGTTCTTGCCAGGTGTCTTCAGCAAGACGCGCAAGGCGCTGCGCAAACTCGCGCGCCAGCATCAGCCGCGCGCGGAATTTCAGGCCGAGCGCCAGGGCGTCGAGCGGCTGGCGGTAATCGGCCAAAGCAAAGGTCGCCTCGAAGGGCGGCGGCTCGCCGATGCAATCCGCGCAGCGATATTGCGCACGACCCACCCAGCGCGTTCCGGACAAAGGAACCGCGCACGCCGTGCAACGCAACATGCCTTCGTTCCAATATGTCTCGTCGCAACCGGCACACAGTGTTTTATGCGACAAATTGCCGCACAGTGCGCACAGGTTCGGCAGCGCCGCGTGCAGCACATGTGGCCATGCCGAATACACGCCGCGCGTGAAGCGTGCAAAACGTGCGTTCGAGCCGCCGGGAGACGAGGGATTTTTTCGGAATCGCATGATTGGACCGCCCGCGAAGGCCTTTCAGACTGAATGGACGGGAGCGAACGAGTATACTTCGTGCTCTACGCCAGTACGACACTCATGCCCCCAACTTCGTCTCAATCTGGCCGTCCGGCCTATGATTCCCGGCGCCTCCGGCAGATTTTCGACCGCCGTGCGGCGACCTTCGACACCGTCGCGTTCCTGCCGCGCGAAATCGCGCAGCGTATGCGCGAGCGTCTCGACTACATCAAGGTCACGCCCGCAAGCGTGCTCGACGCCGGTTGCGGCGCGGGCGAAGACGTCCCCGCCTTGCGCGAACGCTTTCCCGAGGCGCCGGTGTTCGGCACCGATCTGTCGCATGGGATGCTCGGTCGCGCGCTACGTCACGATTCCGGCGACACGAGCTGGCGGCGCTTTCTGCCGGCAACGCTCGGCAAAGCGCTCGGCGCCCGCGGTCCGCGGTTCGCGCAGGCCGACTTCTCGGCACTCCCGTTCGCGGCCGGCGCCTTCGAATTCATCTGGTCCAATCTCGCCCTGCACTGGCACTCGCGGCCCGATCTCGTTTTCCCTGAGTGGCAGCGGGTGCTGAAAGTGAACGGTCTGCTGATGTTCAGCACGCTCGGTCCCGATTCGCTGAAGGAATTGCGCGGCGCTTACGCCGAGGTCGAGGCCGCGCACGGCGTTGCTTCGCGCAAGCATGTGATCGACTTTGTCGACATGCATGACCTTGGGGATATGCTGGTCGAGAGCGGTTTCGAGATTCCTGTGATGGATCAGGAAACACTCACTATTACGTATAAGTCGCCCGAGTCGCTGCTCGCGGACGTGCGCCGCTGGGGCGCGTATCCGTTCGAGCGCGAGGCCACTTCGAATGCGGTCGCACGTAGGCTGCACAAGGCTTTGCTGGCGGCGCTCGAAGCCCGTCGGCGCGCCGACGGCACGATCGCACTGACCTTCGAAGTGATCTATGGTCACGCGTGGAAAGCCGTGCCGCGCACCACCGCTGAAGGTCATGGGATCGTGCGGATCGAGGATATCGGGCGAGGTTCGTCGAGGAGTCGATGAGGAATCAATGAAGTGGTAAAGAGGGCATCTGTTATGTCTGAAATTACCGCTTCAGAAGACGCGCGAAAGCTGCGTCGAAACGGCGCGGAGGCTTGTCGCACCTGGCTTGTGAGCCGATTGAGGCTTGCTTGTGGATGCTATGGATCGCGCCTATAATGCGTCAGTTTGTCGCCCGGAGTTCCCACATTTGGGGCGGCAGGCCCGAGGCGCAGGGCTGCAATATCATGAAGTGACTGAAGTGACGCGGCGGTGATTGAGTGGCCGTTCAGTGGTCGCGAGCAATGGCCGCAGGCGGCGATTGGTGGCGGTCTGCAGGGGGGCAGCGATGGAAGCATCAGATCTGCTGGCGGATTCAGAACCAGTTCTCAAAGACTGGACGATGAAACGCAACTGTTCGATATCGCCGCGGCAGTTTGTAGGTTTCTACGTGTCGCTTGCGTTGTTCTCGTTGGCAATTGCTTTCATGCTGGTTCTGGTCGGCGCCTGGCTGGTGTTGCCGTTCACCGGTATCGAATTGCTGGCGGTGGGCATCGCGTTTGCCATATATGCGCGTCATGCTGTCGATTACGAGCGTGTCCGGCTGTTTCAGAGCCGGCTCGTGATCGAGCAGGTCAGCGCCGAGCGGCTCACGCAGTTCGAATTCAATCCGCGCTGGGTGCGGATCGAACCGGGTGCAACGCCGCGTGACCAGATCAAACTGGTCTCGCGCGGCCAGACGATCATGATCGGGCAACATCTCGCGCAGTATCGGCGCGCGCAGTTCGCAGGCGAATTGCGTATGTGGCTCACGCGTTGTTAGCGGGCGCAGCTGACGTGTTGGGACGCGCGGCGTTCACGGGGGCGCGCGAGACAGCCTGCCAGCGGGGTCGAGGGTTTGAATGGAAATTTTGGGTAAGGAAGCTATGAAAACAATCAAGCGAGCCCTCATGGGTGTGCTGGCGATGAGCGGACTGCTTTTCGCCGGTGCCGCCCTGGCAGTGGGCGATGTTCCGGGCGGCCCTGCCGTCAACGAGATCAATCTCCAGCCGCCTGCGACAAAAATCGCTGAGGAGCTTTTCAGCCTCCACATGTTCATGCTGGTTCTCTGCCTGGTGATCTTCGTCGGCGTGTTCGGTGTGATGTTCTATTCGATCTTTGCTCACCGCAAATCGAAAGGCCACAAGGCTTCGAATTTCCACGAAAGCACCACCGTCGAAATCATCTGGACGATCGTGCCGTTCATCATCGTCGTGCTGATGGCGCTCCCCGCCACCAAGACGGTGGTGGCAATGAAGGACACCACGAACGCCGACCTCACCGTCAAGGTCACCGGCTACCAGTGGAAATGGGGCTACGACTACGTGAAGGGGCCGGGCGAGGGCATCAACTTCCTGTCCACGCTGGCCACGCCGCGTGCGGAAACCGATGGCCGTGAGCCGATTTCCACTACGTATCTGCAGGAAGTCGACAATCCGCTCGTCGTGCCGGTCGACAAGAAAATCCGCATCATCACCACCGCGAACGACGTGGTCCACTCCTGGTACGTGCCGGCTTTCGGCGTGAAGCAGGACGCGATTCCGGGTTTCGTGCGCGACACGTGGTTCAAGGCCGATAAGATCGGTACGTTCCGCGGCTTCTGTACCGAACTGTGCGGCAAGGAGCACGCGTTCATGCCGGTAGTGGTCGAAGTGCTGTCGGCGGACGACTACGCGAAGTGGGTCGATGCGCAGAAGAAGAAAATGGCCGCTGGCCAGGATGATCCGAACAAGACCTACACGATGGCCGAGCTGATGGAACGCGGCGGCAAGGTGTACGCGTCGAACTGCGCGGTCTGCCACCAGCCGACGGGTAAGGGCGCAGGCGCATTCCCGGCGCTGGACGGCAGCAAGATCGCCAACGGTCCGATCGCCGAACACGTAAGCCTGGTGCTGAAGGGCAAGAACGCGATGCCTTCCTGGGCGCCGACGCTGAACGACGTTGAAATCGCTTCGGTCATCACATACGAACGTAACTCGTGGGGCAACCACACCGGCGACATTCTCCAGCCGAAGCAAGTGCTGGACGCCCGCAACGGCAAGCTGCCGGAAGGCGGCAATCATCTGGCGGACGCAGGTGCGGCAGCTAGCGGCGCAACAGCGGCTTCGGGCGCAGCGGCAGCCTCGGGTGCCTCAGGCGCGGAAGCGGCTGCGGCCGGTTCGGATAGCGCGGCGGCATCGCAGGCAGCTCTCCCGGCAAACGTCTACTTCGATACCGGCAAGAGCGTGCTGCCGGCTGACGCGAAAGCGGCGGTCGACGCGGCCGCGGCCTACGCGAAAGCGCACCCGGACGCAAAGTTCACGCTGTCGGGTTTCACTGACGCCACCGGTTCTGCCGAAGTCAACGCGAAGCTCGCGAAGACCCGTGCCGAAGCCGTGCGCGACGCGCTGAAAGCAGCCGGCATTGCCGAAGATCACATCATTTTGAAGAAGCCGGAAACGATCACGGGCGGCGGCGACGCGAAAGAAGCCCGGCGTGTCCAGATCAGCCCGGCTGCCTGACGTGTTCATGGTCAGCACCGCAGTATTCGCATTAGGAGATTGTCATGTCTAGCATCGGACACGATGTAACCGCGGGCCACGAGCGTGCACGGCGACCATGCCCACGAAACGCCGCATGGCTGGCGTCGTTGGCTGTTCGCAACCAATCACAAGGACATCGGTACGCTGTACCTGATCTTCTCGTTCACCATGTTCCTCTCCGGGGGCGTGATGGCGCTGATGATCCGTGCCGAACTGTTCGAGCCGGGTCTGCAGATCATGCGTCCCGAGTTCTTCAACCAGTTGACCACCATGCACGGCCTGATCATGGTGTTCGGCGCGATCATGCCGGCCTTCGTCGGCTTCGCGAACTGGATGGTGCCGCTGCAGATCGGCGCATCTGACATGGCTTTTGCGCGGATGAACAACTTCAGCTTCTGGCTGCTGCCGGTGGCTGCGGTGTTGCTGGTCGGTTCGTTCTTCGCACCGGGCGGCGCGACCGCCGCGGGCTGGACTTTGTACGCGCCGCTGTCGACGCAGATGGGCCCGGGCATGGACTTCGCGATTTTCGCGATCCACTTGATGGGTGCTTCGTCGATCATGGGCGGGATCAACATCGTTGTGACGATCCTGAACATGCGCGCGCCTGGCCTCACGCTGATGAAGATGCCGATGTTCGTCTGGACATGGCTGATCACCGCGTACCTGCTGATTGCGGTGATGCCGGTTCTGGCAGGCGCGATCACCATGGTGCTGTTCGATCGCCACTTTGGTACGTCGTTCTTCAATGCGGCAGGTGGCGGCGACCCGGTGATGTATCAGCATATCTTCTGGTTCTTCGGGCACCCCGAGGTGTACATCATGATTTTGCCGGCGTTCGGGATCGTGTCGCAGGTGATCCCGGCGTTCTCGCGTAAGCCGCTGTTCGGTTATAGCTCGATGGTGTACGCAACCTCGTCGATCGCGATTCTGTCGTTCATGGTCTGGGCGCACCACATGTTCGCAACCGGCATGCCGGTGACGGGCCAGCTGTTCTTCATGTACGCGACGATGTTGATCGCCGTGCCGACGGGTGTGAAGGTGTTCAACTGGGTCGCGACGATGTGGCGCGGTTCGCTGTCCTTCGAAACGCCTATGCTGTTCGCGGTCGGCTTCCTGCTGGTGTTCACGTTCGGTGGTCTGTCGGGCCTGATGCTCGCTATGGCACCGCTCGATATCCAGTATCACGGTACTTATTTCGTGGTGGCGCATTTCCACTACGTGCTTGTTGCGGGTTCTCTATTCGCGCTTTTCTCCGGGTGGTACTACTGGGCGCCGAAGTGGACAGGCTGGATGTACAACGAAACGCGCGGCAAGATCCACTTCTGGGCGTCGATGTTCTTCTTCAACCTCGCGTTCCTGCCGATGCACTTCGTCGGTCTCGCAGGTATGCCGCGTCGTTACGCTGACTACCCGGCACAGTTCACGGACTGGAACCAGGTCATCTCGATCGGCGCATTCGGCTTCGGTCTGGCACAGGTCTACTTCCTGTTCGCGGTTGCACTGCCAGCCTACCGTGGCGGCGGCGAACTCGAAAAAGCTGGCGATAAGCCGTGGGACGGCGCAACGGGCCTCGAATGGACTGTGCCGAGCCCGGCACCGTTCCACACGTTCGAAAACCCGCCGACTGTCGAGTAATCGGCGTTCGGTGAGGTTGCCGGTTCCGGCGGCGAGGTTGTAGCAAGTCGCCGCCGGAACCGGGCAGCCACACGAGCAGTGGCGGCACATATAGTCACGAAAGTATTCAGAAAGTCGAGCATGACGCGCAATCCTCAAGAAAGACGTACGCCCGAGCAGGTTCGCGCGGGCAACCGGCGGATCGGTATTGTGATGTTTGTCATCGCCGCGGCTTTTTTTGCGAGCGTCATCATCCATCAGAAGTGGTTCACCTGACGCTGTGGTTCGAGTCGGTGTGCAGGATTGTTGAGGATTGAGATGTCGACGCAATCGCCGGCTCAGGCCGATCGCTCTTTTAACCGTTCGATGCTGATCAAGCTGTTCGTCGTCGCGTTGATGATGTTCGGTTTCGGTTTTGCGCTGGTGCCGATGTACCGCGCGATCTGCCAGATCACCGGCATCAACAACCTCGTGCAGCGTGATGCCACGGCGCGTGAGGCGAAGAATACGCAGGTCGACATGAGCCGCACGATTTCGATCGAATTCGATGCGAACGCGCGCGGCCCGCTGGGTTTCAAACCGGAGCAGCGTAGTCTCGACGTGCATCCGGGCGAAGTGACGACAGTGATGTACGAGGTCAGCAACGAGCAGGCGCGCACGATTCAGGCGCAAGCCATTCCGAGCTACGCGCCGAAGCAGGCAACCGAGTACTTCAAGAAGATCGAGTGTTTTTGCTTTACGCAGCAGACTTTGACTGCGAATCAAACGAAGCGGCTGCCGGTGGTGTTCGTGGTCGATCCGAAGTTGCCGAAGGATGTGAAAACGATCACGTTGTCGTACACGTTCTTTGAATTGAATACGCCGGTAGCGGCGACGGCCGGGAGCGAAGCACCCACGGCCAGGACGGTGGCAACCGCCGCCAATCCCGCCTGATGGTTTTTGCCGCAGGCGAAGGAAGAAGACGTAATGAGCGATAACAGCGGCAGCCCACGCAAGAGCAGTTTCGGCCAGTCGATGAAAGCCGTGTTCTGGTCGTTTTTCGGGGTGCGCAAGCGCCGGGATCTGGAAGCGGACGCAACGCAGTTGAACCCGCTGCATGTGGTTGCAGCAGCGTTAATCAGCGCGGCCATTTTCATCGGTGTGCTGATCCTGATCGTGCGCGCCGTAGTCGGTTGAGGCAGGTTGGGCCGGCAGGCGCACGCGTAGTACGGGGCGAAGCAGAGCCCACGAATTAGAGTGAAGCGGTGCGGTATCGACGCGCCGCCGAAGATACAGCCGGAGATTCCGGAACAACTGGACTGAAGTGGAGAATCAAGAATGAGCGGTCAAAACGAGAGCCCGTACTATTTCGTGCCGCATCCGTCGCGGCATCCGATCAGCGCCGCCGCTGGGTTGCTGGTCATGCTCGGATCGCTTGCGGCCTGGATCAACGACCATGACTGGGCGCCGCTCGGCGTCGCCGTGGGTCTGCTGTGGCTGCTCTATACCTTGTGGCACTGGTTCGGCGACGCGATCGCCGAGTCGGAAGGCGGTATGTACGGCAAGAATGTCGACAAGTCGTACCGCTGGAGCATGAGCTGGTTCATCTTCTCCGAAGTGATGTTCTTCGGTGCTTTCTTCGGCGCGTTGTTCTATGCGCGTGAAATCGCACTGCATCAACTCGGCAGCCTCGACTACAAGCTGATCTGGCCGGATTTCTCGGCGGTATGGCCGAACAACGGTCCGGCAGCGCTGGTCTCGACCTTCAAGTCGATGCAGCCGTGGCCTGTGCCGACCATCAACACGGCACTGCTGCTTTCGTCGGGCGCTACTTTGACGGTTTCGCACCACGCACTGCGTGAAGATCATCGCAAGAAGGCGATCATCTGGCTGGCGGCTACGCTGGTGCTCGGTGTCTGCTTCCTGTTCCTGCAAGCCTTCGAGTATTTCCACGCGTACAACGAACTCAACCTGACGCTGTCCTCGGGTGTGTACGGTTCGACGTTCTTCCTGCTGACGGGCTTCCACGGTTTCCACGTGTTCCTCGGCGGCACGATGCTGGCCGTGGTGCTGGTGCGGATGATCCGCGGTCACTTCACGGCGGAACACCACTTCGCGTTCGAAGGCGCCGCCTGGTACTGGCACTTTGTGGACGTCGTATGGCTTGGGCTGTACATCGTCGTGTACTGGCTGTAACGCAGTCTGGCCTGCGTACGTACTGGAGGCCGGCCGGTTTCCGGAATGCGTGCAGGCCGTTCGCGCATCGCCATTCAAGGCGCGGCGCACGAGCAGTACGCAAGTTATGCAGCGCCGCCCTCGACCCTGTCAGGGCGGCGTTTTGTTTGGCGGCGTGAAAAGTTTTTCCGCCGAGCTCAACGCCCGTAAGGAATACCGGTCGACTGAATCCAGCCCATCCAGTGAGCGAACAGGATGAACAGGAACAGTGAGATCGACAGACCCACCCGCGTGGCGAGCGACCAGACCATCCGCTTGGTTTTGCCCTTGTCATGCATCATGAAATACAGCGCCGACACCATACTGGCGATGATCAGGACGAAGGCGATGGGAACGAGAATGTGCATGGAACCAACTGAAACCAGAAAGCGCAGAGGCAAGACGTTTATTATCGCACCGCGCGTCGGCGTCTGCCGTAGGTTCCAGACGTGGGCGCAAGCGGTGATGCCGGAGTGCGTTCGATGAAGTTCCGCCTCATTCCCGCGCTGCTCATTCTGCTGGTGATCGTGGTGACGGTACGGCTCGGTTTCTGGCAGCGCGACCGCGCACATCAGAAGGAAGCGCTCGAAGCGCACATCACGCAGTTCGAAAACGCGCCCGCGCTGCCCATAAGCGCTACGCCGGTCGCACTGAAGGACATCGAATTCCATCGCGTGAAGGCACGCGGCAGTTTCGTCGCGGATAAAGTTGTCTATCTGGATAATCGCCCGTATAACGATCAGCCGGGCTTTTATGTCGTGATGCCTTTTAAACTGACCGACGGCGGTTATGTGCTGGTCAATCGCGGCTGGCTGCCGCGCAACGTGAACAATCGCGAAACCATCGCGCCGTACGCCACGCCGCAAGGCGAGATCGAAATCGAAGGCATTGCGCGTGCCGATGCCTCGCGTGCTTTCGAATTGGGACAGGGCGGATCGGCCGCACATCAGAAGATCCGTCAGAATCTGGATAGGGCGGCCTACGCTGCGGAAACCGGGCTGCCGTTGCAATCGTTCGTGATCCAGCAATTGAGCGACGATGGCGACAAACTGGTGCGCGACTGGCCGGCGCCAACCACCGGCGTCGAAACCAACTACGGCTACATGTTCCAGTGGTGGGGCATGGCGGCCGCGGCGCTGATCTTCGGCCTGTACGCCGCGCGCCGCGCCGCGAAGAAAGAGCACGCCCCGGGCGTGTAACGCATCGCCTGCGGTTTCGTGCCCTGAGTAAGGGGCTCGAAGCCGCGCAATCATTGAAAGAGGTCCTGTAGTGTCGACGCAATCTCCCCGTTCGCCGCAAGCCGGCAAACCCGCAGCTTCGAAAGTGATGCCTGGTCAACCCAATGGCGAGGGATCGTGGAAGCGTGGCCGCTGGATGCTCCTGTTGCTGGCGGTCATCTGCGCCGCGCCGATCGTCGTATCGTATTTCGTTTACTACGTGGTCAAGCCGACCGGCGGCAGCACGAGCTACGGCACGCTGGTTGAACCGCAGCGGCCGATTCCCGATTCGCTCGTCGTCACGGGTGAAGATGGCAAGCCGATCAAGCTCGCGTCGCTACGCGGCCGCTGGCTGCTGATCTCCGTCGACAACAGCGCATGCGACAAAGCCTGCGCCACCAAGCTGTACTTCATGCGACAAATCCGCGCAGCTCAAGGCCCGGAACGCGAACGCGTCGTCGAAGTGTGGCTGCGCACCGATGCAGGCAACGTGTCCGACGTGATACAAAAGGCCTACCCCGACACCAACATGCTGATCGCCAATCCGGCGCAGGTGTCCGCATGGCTGCCGACCGACACCGGCACCCAACTCACCGACCACATCTATATGGTCGATCCGAACGGCAATCTGATGATGCGTTTCCCGAAAGATCCGAACCCCAGCAAGATCAAGGGCGACGTGACCAAGCTGCTCAAATGGTCGAGCATCGGCTGATGCCGCAACAAGGGTAAGAAAGATGTTCGTATTGCAACTGGCCTTGATCGGCTTGTGTATCGCGTTGTTGCCGCTCTCCTATGTATGGGTCAAGGCCGACGACAACAAATTCCGCAAGCTGGTGTGGCTCACCACTTTCCTGACGCTGGACCTGGTGATGTTCGGCGGCTTCACGCGTCTCACCGATTCCGGTCTCGGTTGCCCGGACTGGCCTGGTTGCTATGGCACGTCGTCGCCGTTCATCGCGCACGCCGCGATCACCGCGGCGCATCAGTTGATGCCGACCGGTCCGGTCAGCATGACCAAGGCCTGGATCGAGATGATTCACCGTTACTTCGCGATGGCGATCGGCGTGCTGATCATTGCGCAGACGGTGATTGCGTGGGCTGCACGTATCAAGCGCCGTCCGCTGCATGTGTCGCCATGGTGGCCGACTTCGCTGCTGCTGCTGATTCTCGTGCAGGGCGCATTCGGCGCGTGGACCGTGACCATGAAGTTGCAACCGATCATCGTGACGACCCATTTGTTGCTCGGCCTCGCGTTGCTTGGCATGCTCGGCTGGCTGGCCGCACGCCAGACGCCGCTGCCGGCGTATGAGCCCGAAGCCGCGCGTTGGCGCGCGGCGGCGATCGCCGGTCTCGTGCTGCTTGTCGTGCAAATCGCATTGGGCGGTTGGGTCAGCACCAACTACGCGGTGCTCGCCTGCACGGACTTCCCGACCTGCAACGGCCAATGGGTCCCGCCGATGGACTTCGCGCACGGCTTTCACCTGTGGCGCGCCCTCGGCATGACCGGCGACGGCGACATGATTACGCAAGATGCGCTGGTCGCGATTCACTGGACGCACCGCACGTTCGCGATCGTCGTGGTCGCCTATCTGGTCTGGTTTGCGCTGAAACTGCGCCGATTCGAGTCATTGCGGCGGCCGGCGAACGGCGTGTTGCTAGTGGTGCTGATCCAGTTCATTACCGGCCTGTCGAACATCGTCCTGCAATGGCCGTTGCCCATTGCGGTCGCGCATAACGGGGGAGCCGCGATCCTGCTGCTTCTGCTCGTTATGTTAAACTTTCGGATCGCTTATAGCCGTCCCGGCCGCGCCGTGTTGCCTGCGCGCGATGCCGCGCCAGCGTGACCCCACATGGACAGCACAACTCTCTCCCAAACGCCCGGTAGCCGGGTCTCCCAGTACATCGCCCTGACGAAGCCGCGCGTCACGCAGCTCGCTGTGTTTTGCGCAGTCATCGGCATGTTTCTGTCGACGCCTGGCATGGTGCCGTGGACCGTCCTGATCGGCGGCACGGTTGGCATCTGGCTGTTGGCCGGTGCGGCGTTCGCCATCAATTGCCTGATGGAACAGAAGATCGACGCGAAGATGCGTCGTACCTCGTGGCGGCCGTCCGCGCGCGGCGAAATCACTACTCCCCAAATCCTGCTGTTTTCGGCCGTGCTCGGCGGACTCGGCATGTGGACGCTTTACACGTTCGCCAATCCGCTGACCATGTGGCTCACGCTCGCCACCTTCGTCGGCTATGCAGTTATCTATACGCTGCTGTTGAAGCCCGCCACGCCGCAGAACATCGTAATCGGCGGGGCGTCGGGTGCAATGCCGCCGGCACTCGGTTGGGCCGCCGTCACCGGTCACTTGCCGGGCGACGCGTGGATTCTCGTGCTGATTATTTTCGTGTGGACGCCGCCGCATTTCTGGGCGCTCGCACTGTATCGCCGCAAAGACTACGAGAACGCTGGTCTGCCAATGTTGCCGAATACGCACGGCGAAAAGTACACGCGCCTGCATATTCTGCTGTACACCGTGATCCTGTTCGCGGTCACGATGATGCCGTTCATCTCCGGCATGAGCGGCGTGGTGTACCTCGCGGCGGCTGTGTTGCTTGGCGCCGTGTTCCTCGCGTATGCGTGGAGGATCTATCGGGAATATTCCGACGACCTGGCACGCAAGACCTTCCGTTACTCGATCGTTTATCTGTCGCTGCTGTTCGCCGCGCTGTTGATCGACCACTATGCGCGCGTCGTGATCGGCGCGTAACACCCATGCTTACACAACGCTTTGTGCGCGCGGCGCGTGCCGCCGCGCGTGTCACCCTGATCGCTTGCGCACTCGGCGGCGCGTTGCTGGTGGCGGGCTGCGGCAAGCAGCCGCCGGCGTTCCAGAACCTCGACATTACCGGCAACACGCAATTCGGGAGCAACTTCTCGCTGCCCGATACGTCCGGCAAAGTCCGCACGATGGCGGACTACAAGGGCAAGGTAGTGGTGCTGTTCTTCGGCTACACACACTGCCCGGATGTCTGCCCGACCACCATGGCCGAGCTCTCGCAAGCGCTCCAGCAACTCGGTCCGGAAGACGCGAAACGCGTTCAGGTGCTGTTCGTCACCGTCGATCCCGACCGCGACACGCCAGCCCTGCTCGCGCAATACGTGCCGGCGTTCAACCCGACGTTCGTCGGCTTGCGTCCGGCGGACCAGGCGCAGCTCACCAAGATCACGAAAGACTTCCGGGTCTACTACGCGAAAGTGCCGGGCAAGACGCCTGATAGCTACACGATGGACCACACGGCCGCGAGCTATGTGTTCGACCCGGACGGCAAGTTGCGGCTGTTCGCGCGCGACGGCCAGGGCGCCACGCCGTGGGTGCACGATATCAAGCTGCTGCTCGATTGATGTAGCGATGCAACGGGCGTGTGCGTTTGCCGCGCGCCCGTATTCAATTTCCCTCGCTGCAATCCTCAAGCCGGCATCGGCAAATTCATTCCCGGCGCTAGCCGCGTTGCCTTGAACTCCGTTACCTCGTAACGCGCGAGCTTCTGTTCGGCGAACGGGTCGCTGGCGAGAATCTCATCCAGCTTATCGCGCTCGATGCGCACCGCCAGAATGATGCCGCCGTCGCGCGGCACTTTCGGGCCGGCCGCGACGAATACGCCTGCTTCGAACTGTTTGGTCAGAAACGCGCGGTGTGCTTCCAGCGTATCGTCGACGCGTTCGAGCGATGCGGTGTAGGTGAGATTGATGACGTACATGGGCGTTCTCGTAAGCGAATGAATGGGCCACCAGGGTTCGCGGCATTGGCCTTCAATTATCGGTCACCAGACGATTCGTTGCGCACGGTCTACGTCGGTAAATCTCTCTGCGCGCGGTTGCAGAGGTATAACCATATGCGATCGTGATATTTCACATCTCGCCGGGCATATGAGACCATTTACGGTCCAGTTGGCGGCGCGTTCACAAGACGTTTGCTACCGGCTTCCACCCGAATCTGACATCGATCAGAAAAAGAGAGAATCACATGCAGCGCAGAAACATCCTTAAAGCCCTCTCGGCCGTAGTCGCCAGCGCGGCGATCGTCACCAGCTTCGGCGCACATGCCGACGACAAGGTCATCAAAGTCGGCACCATCGGCGGCCCGGATGCGCAAATCTGGGAAGTCGTCACGAAAGTGGCGAAACGCGAAGGCTTGAACGTGAAGGTCATCGAATTCAACGACTATGTGCAGCCAAACGCAGCACTGGACGCGGGTGACCTGGACGCCAATAGCTTCCAGCATCAGCCGTACCTTGATAGCCAGGTCAAGCAGCGTGGCTACAAGATCGTCAATGCCGGTCTGACGTACATTTCGCCGCTCGGCATCTATTCGAAGAAGCTGAGGTCGCTGAAGGATCTGGCACAAGGCGCGAAGATCGCGGTGCCGAACGACCCGTCGAACGAGAACCGCGCGCTGTTGCTATTGCAGGCGCAGGGCGTGATCAAGCTGAAGGCTGGAGCGGGCACGAACGGCAATAACGCAACGCCGCTCGACGTCGCCGAGAATCCGAAGAAGATCAAGCTGCTCGAACTCGATGCAGCACAACTGCCGCGCTCGCTGTCGGATGTCGATGCTGCCGCGATTAACACGAACTTCGCGCTGGCCGCCGGTCTGCAGCCGACCAAAGATGCGATCGCGCTCGAAGATATCCGCAGCCCGTACGCGAACCTGATCGCCGTGCGCGCGCAAGATAAGGACAAGCCGTGGGTCAAGAAGCTGGTTGCGGCTTACCAGTCGGAAGACGTGCGCCAGTTCATCAAGATGCAGTTCAAGGGTTCGGTAGTGCCGTCGTTCTAGGCGATCGATCCTCCAACTCCAGCTCCCATCGCTCGATCGTCAGATCCTTGCCGAAGCGCTGCTCCGCTGTCGTGCAGGCGAGCTGGAAGCCGGCGCGTTCGCATAGCCGCCGCGGCTCTTCGAGCGTGCTGGCAGTGGTCAGCGTGAGTTTGGTGTATCCCGTGCGTCTGGCGAACCGCACGCATTCGCTCATCAACTGCGTGCCGATGCCAAGACGCTGGACGTCCGGTTCGACCCACAACAGCCGCACGCCGGCTACCGTCGTCGACACCCCGACAATGCACACCGAGCCGACCACCATACCCTCCTGATCGGCGACCCAGCACATCTCGCGCACCGGGTCCCTGCGTTGCGCGTAATCGGCGACGACGCGCGCAAGCACACCTTCGAACGATTGATCCCAGCCGTATTGCGCGGCAAACCACTGCGCCTGCCGATGCACGAGCCAGCCGCACTCGCCGGCGCGCGGTTGCCGAAGGATCACGAGTTCGTGCTGCGGCTTGCTGTCGAGCAGCCGCTCGATCACCTTCATCGCGGCGATCAACTGTTCCTGAGAGAGTGTCGTGAGGCTGTTCAGCAACGCCGACACTTCTTCGATCGCAGCCTTGTCGAGCGGGGCGTAGGCGGCGTGGCCGTTGTCGGTGAGGGCGATCAGCGACTGGCGCGCGTCTGTGTCTGACGGGCGCCGCGTAATCAGATTGCGTCGTTCGAAGCTGGTCAGAAGGCGGCTGAGGTAGCCGCTGTCGAGGCCGAGGTTGCGTCCGAGCACCGAGGCCGTCTGCGCGCGTCCGCGAGACAGTTCATGCAGAACACGCACTTCCGTCAGCGAGAAGGCGCTCTTTGCCAAATGCTCATGTAGCGCGCCAATGTGCTGGGTATAGAAGCGGTTGAAATGGCGGACGGCCTGAGCGCGCCGCAGCGCCTCGGAATCGGTCAAATGCTGCTCCCCGGGGAATTTTATGGCTTCCTAGCCAGCACTATATTGGAACGTATCTCATTAAAAAAGCCGTACGACGACGAGACACATTCGACTGGTATCAGAAAGGTATTGATTCTCGCAAGCCCATTCGAGCAATGAGGACCAGTGCGGACCGTATGGATGCCCGCCAGTATGCCGGATAGGGGTAAATCCCGATCCCTGAAATCAGCCCTCCGACGCCCGTAAACCACCTTCTGAGGCTTACCCAGCAAGGCTTTTCACGAGATCATACCAACATAATACCAATCAATTGACTGGTATTATTTTGGTTATATAATGGGCTCTCATTTTCGTAGGCCGCATTCTTCGAGACGACCGCCGGAGCCCCATGGAAACTCGCTGGTCCGCACTGATGCCTGACGCTCGCAACGTCACGCCGCTCTACCTGCAGCTTGCGCGCAATCTGGCGACGGCAATCCACTGCGGCGTGTGGTCGGCGGGTGAGGCGCTACCTTCGGAGCGCACGCTCTCTGATGCGATCGGCGTGTCGCGCATTACCGCGCGCAAAGCGATCGAGCTGCTGGTCGAGCAGGGTCTGATCCGGCGGGCGCGAGGCGCGGGCAGCTTCATCACGCCGCGCGTAGAAGATCCGCTGTCCCGGCTTACCGGCTTCACGAAAAAGATGCAGCAACGCGGTTTCCGAGCGGATTCGGTATGGCTCGAGCGCGATATCCGCGCCGCCAACCGTGACGAACTGGTGCACCTTGGCCTGTCGCCCGGCGCGGCGGTGACGAGTCTGCGGCGACTGCGGCGCGCGGACGGCATCGTGATGGCGGTCGAGCATTCGGCGCTGCCGGCGGCGATCGTGCCCGATCCGCAGGCCATCGGCGTCTCGCTTTACAGCTATCTCGAACAACGTGGCGCCGCCGTCGTGCGCGCCTTGCAGCACTTTCGCGCGGTCAACGCTTCGAGCGAGATCGCTTCGTTGATGGATATCGAACCCCGCTCGGCGTTGCTGGTCATTACCCGTATCGGGTATAGCGCGGACCAGCGTGCGATCGAACTGACCGACACCTATTGCCGCGACGATTACTACGACTTTGTCGCTGAATTGCGCACCTGAATAGCGCGCCTGATTGGCACACCTGAGCAGGCCGCGCGGCCCGCCGTCACGTGCGGCGCCACCGCACGCAATTCAGTCACACCCCGCATTACGCCTCACCAGAGAGAATCATGCTGACCGGAAACATACTCACCACCGATGGGTGGATTCACGGCACGCTCGAATATGAAAACGGCCGCATCACGGCACTGACCGGCGAACGCGCCGATCCGTCGAAGAACGACGCGCCGTACATCCTGCCCGGCTTCATCGATCTGCACGTGCATGGGGGCGGTGGCTCCGACGTGATGGAAGGCGATGATGCGATCGAAACCATCACCCGCACGCATGCGCGTTACGGCACGACCAGTCTGCTCGCCACTACGATGACCGCACCGCGCGACGAACTGATGAGCGTCGTCGCGGGTCTGGGCAACAACGCCCGCATTCGCACACCAGGTGGTTCGCGCGTGCTCGGCGTCCATCTGGAAGGTCCGTATATCAACCCTGGCAAGCTCGGCGCGCAGCCGGACGCCGCCGTATCGGCGGTTATGGACGAAGTACTGAAGTATCTGTCGATCGCACCGATCCGCGTGGTCACGCTGGCGCCGGAAATCGCCGGCCACATGGAGATCATCTCCGAGATGGCGGCGCGTGGCGTGCGCGTGCAACTCGGCCATTCGCTCGGCACTTACGACGACGCCGTCGCCGCACTCAAGCACGGTGCTTGCGGCTTCACGCATCTTTTCAACGCGATGTCGCCGCTGCATCACCGCAATCCCGGTCTCGTCGGCGCCGCGCTCGCGCACGCCGAATTCGCCGAAATCATTCCCGACTTGCTGCACGTCCATCCGGGCGCGATCCGCGCCGCGTTGCGCGCGATTCCGCGCCTCTATGTGGTGACGGACAGCACCTCGGCTACCGGCATGCCCGACGGTGAGTATCGCCTCGGCAGCCAGCATGTGACGAAGTGCCTCGGCGGCGTGCGTCTTGCCGACGGCACGCTCGCCGGCAGCACCCTGACCATGGATCAGGCGCTGCGCAATCTCGTATCGATCGGTTTGCCGATCGCCGATGTTTCAAACCGTTTGTCGCGCTACGCCGCCGACTACCTCGGCATCGAAGACCGCGGCCGTATTGCGCGCGGTGCGTGGGCCGATGTGGTCGTGTTCGATCGTGAACTGGCGTTGACTGCGACTTACGTCGAAGGAGAAGCAATTGTCGAATATGCTTAAAGAGGCGCTGGCGTCCGCTGAAACGGTCGCCGCGCAACTCACGGACACCTCGCGCGTCGAGGCGTTGGCGGCGAAGCTCGCCCAGCAGCCGCGCCATGTCGCGCTGACGGTCGCACGCGGCAGCTCGGACCACGCGGCGAGTTACTTCGCAAGCCTGACGATGAGCCGCCTCGGCGTGCCGGTCGCGTCGCTGCCGATGTCGGTCGCGACATTGCAGCAAGCGCCGCTACAGGTGCGCGATCAACTCGCACTGGCGTTCTCGCAATCGGGCAAGAGCCCCGATCTGGTCGGCACGATAGAAGCGCTGCGCAATGCCGGCGCGTTGACGGTGGCCGCAGTGAATGCGCCGAGCTCGCCGCTGGCGGACGCATGCGAATTTCACCTGCCGCTCGTCGCGGGTCCGGAACTGAGTGTCGCGGCCACCAAGAGCTACATCGCGATGCTGTCGATTTCCGCGCAACTGGTCGCGCACTGGCAGAAAGACAATGCGCTGCTCGGCGCGTTGAACACGCTGCCCGAGGCGCTGCACGTCGCGGGCAAGCTGGACTGGTCGAAAGCGGTCGACGAATTGCGTGGCATCGAACGCATGATCGTGATCGGCCGCGGTCTGGGCCTCGCGATCGCGCAGGAAGCCGCGCTGAAATTGAAGGAAACCTCCGGCATCCAGGCCGAAGCGTTTTCGAGCGCGGAAGTGCGGCACGGTCCGATGGAACTGATCGATCGCGACTACCCGCTGCTGGTTTTTGCACCGCGCGGTCCGGAGCAGGCCGGCTTGCTGCAACTCGCGAGCGACATGCAGGCCCGCGGCGCCCGCGTGCTGCTCGCTGCGCCCGACGACGTGCCCGAAGCGACCCTGCCGCTCGCCACTACCGCTCATGCGGCGCTCGATCCGATCGCCGCTATCCTGTCCTTTTACGTGATGGCCGCCGGCCTTGCCGCCGCACGCGGGCGCAATCCTGACGCGCCACGCCATCTCAACAAAGTCACCGAAACTCACTGACGAGAAATCAGATGCGACGTGTCGAGGAGTCCCGCTTGATGAGCCATTCTGAAGGCCATATTGTTTTGCTCGCGCCGATGACCGGTCCGGTCGTGCCGCTGGCGAATGTGCCCGACCCTGTGTTTTCGGGCGGCATGTTCGGCGACGGAATCGGCATCGATCCGATCGAGGGGCGACTCGTCGCGCCGTGCGATGGCATCATCACCCATCTCGCGCGTACCGGTCACGCGGTCACACTCGCGACGGCCGAGGGCGTGGAGATTCTGCTGCACATCGGCATCGATACGGTCGAGTTGAATGGCAAGGGCTTTGCGCCGATGGTCGCGCAAGGCGCACAGGTGCGCACTGGCGACGTCCTGATCGAGTTCGATCAGGATCAGGTCGCGCTGAATGCGCCGAGTCTCGTCTCGGTGATTGCGATTGCCAATTCGGACGCGTTCGAGATTGTCGAGCGTGCGCCGGGCGGCATGCTGAAGGCAGGCGAAACGCCATTGCTGGTGCTTCGTGCTCGCGATGGCGATGCGGCGCATGCATCGCGGCAGGCGAGTGCTACCAACATCACTGAAGAAGCCCGTCAGCAAGTCACGCTGGTTCACGCCGGCGGTTTGCATGCGCGGCCAGCCGCGCGCGCTCGTGAAGCTGCGCGCGGTTTCGATGCGCGAGTCGAAGTACGGTACGAAGGGCGTAAAGCGGCGATCGAGAGTGTGGTTGGTTTGCTCGGTCTCGGCGCCGGTGAAGGTGCGACTGTCGAGTTGCTCGGCGTCGGTCCGCAAGCTAAAGCCGCGATTGAGGCGATCGCCAACGAATTGACGCGTGAAGCGCACGGTGAAGTCGAAGAAAAACCGGCCCGGCAGAGCTCGCCGGCGCCGCAAGCAGTCGCCCACGCTGCGGGCGAAGCGCTCGCGCCGAATACGCTTGCGGGAGTGTGCGCGTCGCCTGGCGTCGCGGTCGGAAAGCTGGTGCGTTGGGACGATGCGGATATCGATCCGCCGGAAAAGGCGAACGGCACATCGGCGGCTGAAAGCCGTTTGCTCGACAAGGCGATTGCTACTGTCGACGCCGACCTCGGTACTACTGTGCGCGATGCGTCGCAACGCGGTGCGGTGGGTGAGGCAGGCATCTTCGCGGTGCACCGTGTACTGCTCGAAGATCCGACCCTGGTCGACGCCGCGCGCGATCTGATCAGCCTTGGCAAGAGCGCCGGCTTTGCATGGCGCGAAGCGATCCGCGCACAGATCGCCATCCTGATGAATATCGAAGATGCGTTGCTCGCTGAACGTGCCGCCGATCTGCGTGACATCGAAAAGCGCGTATTGCGCGCGCTCGGTTATACGAATGCCGCGGCCCGCACGCTGCCGGAAGAAGCGGTGCTGGCGGCCGAAGAGTTCACGCCGTCGGATCTCTCGTCGCTGGATCGCACGCGCGTCACTGCACTCGTGATGGCGCGTGGCGGTGCCACTTCGCATGCGGCGATTCTCGCGCGGCAAGCGGGCATTCCGGCGCTGGTGGCAGTCGGCGATACCTTGCTCGCGATTCCGGAAGGCACGCAGATCGTGGTGAACGCTACCACCGGGCGTCTCGAATTCGCCCCGACCGAGCTCGACGTCGAACGTGCGCGTCTTGAGCGTAGCCGCCTTGCAGGCGTGCGCGAAGCGAACCGTCGCACGTCGCAACAGGCGGCGGTGACTTCCGATGGCCGTGCGATCGAAGTCGCCGCGAACATCGCCACGCTCGACGACGCGAAAACCGCCGTCGACAACGGCGCCGATTCCGTCGGCTTGCTGCGCACCGAACTGCTGTTCATTCACCGCGCTGCGGCGCCGACCACCGACGAACACCGTCAGAGCTATCAGGCCATCGTCGACGCACTGAATGGCCGCACGGCGATCATTCGTACGCTCGACGTCGGCGCAGACAAGGAAGTCGATTACCTGACATTGCCGCCCGAACCGAATCCTGCGCTCGGCCTGCGTGGCATCCGCCTCGCACAGGTGCGCCCGGATCTGCTCGACGATCAATTGCGCGGTCTGCTGGCTGTGCAACCGCTCGGCGCCGTACGGATCCTGCTGCCGATGGTCACGGATGTCGGTGAATTGATCCGCATCCGCAAACGCATCGACGAATTCGCCCTTGAATCGGGCCGGACCGAACCGATCGAAGTCGGTGTGATGATCGAAGTGCCATCGGCTGCGTTGCTCGCCGATCAGCTGTCGCAACACGCGGATTTTCTGTCGATCGGCACCAACGATCTGACGCAATACACACTTGCCATGGACCGTTGCCAGGCCGATCTCGCGGCCCAGGCGGACGGCTTGCACCCGGCCGTGCTGCGCCTGATCGCGGCGACCGTGCAGGGCGCGAACAAACACGGCAA
Source organism: Paraburkholderia sp. D1E (assembly GCF_052682275.1). Taxonomy (NCBI): domain Bacteria; kingdom Pseudomonadati; phylum Pseudomonadota; class Betaproteobacteria; order Burkholderiales; family Burkholderiaceae; genus Paraburkholderia; species Paraburkholderia sp. D1E. Next base: position 8,852,805 of record NZ_JBQYMB010000001.1, on the reverse strand, counting down.
ATGGGTCGGCGTATGCGGCGCACTGGCCGGTGATCCGGTCGCGATGCCGTTGCTCGTCGGCCTCGGGGTGACCGAGCTCTCGGTGGACCCGGTGTCGGTGCCGGGCATCAAGGCGCGAGTGCGCAACCTCGATTATCAACTGTGCCGCCAACGCGCCCAGGATGCCCTGGCGCTGGAGTCGGCGCAGGCGGTAAGAGCAGTGAGCCGCGAAACCTGGCCTTTGGACTGAACCCCACACAGTTCGCAACCAGCTTCGCTCAGTAACCACGTAAAGCTAGAACTCAACGACGACTGTCGACAACGAGACAAGAATTGGAGGTATCAATGGATGGGAATCCGTTTCTGAAGATTCAGCGCCTGGGACGCGCGCTGATGCTGCCGATTGCAGTGCTGCCGGTTGCCGGCCTGCTGCTGCGACTGGGCCAGCCCGATGTGTTCAACATCAAGATGATCGCCGACGCCGGCGGCGCGATCTTCGACAACCTGCCGTTGCTGTTCGCAATCGGCGTGGCGGTCGGTTTCGCGAAAGATAACAACGGCGTGGCAGGTCTCGCGGGTGCGATCGGTTACCTGATCGAAATCGCGGTGATGAAGGACATCAACGACAAGCTCAACATGGGCGTGTTGTCCGGGATCGTGGCGGGTATCGTCGCGGGCTTGCTGTACAACAAGTACAAAGATATCAAGCTGCCCGACTACCTCGCATTCTTCGGAGGGAAACGCTTCGTGCCGATTGTCACCGGCGTGGTTTGTCTGGTGATAGGCATTGTGTTCGGCTACGTGTGGCAGCCGGTACAAGGCGTGATCGATACGGCCGGTCATTGGCTGACCACCGCGGGTGCGCTCGGCGCGTTCGTGTTCGGCGTGTTGAACCGTTTGCTGCTCGTCACGGGTCTGCATCACATTCTCAATTCGCTGACGTGGTTCGTGTTCGGTACCTTCACGCCGCCGGGCGGCGTCGCGGTGACGGGCGACCTGCACCGTTTCTTCGCGGGCGACCCCACCGCGGGCACGTTCATGACGGGCTTCTTCCCGGTCATGATGTTCGGCCTGCCGGCCGCGTGTCTGGCGATGTTCCATGAAGCGCCGAAGGAGCGCCGCGCCCTTGTTGGCGGCCTGCTGTTCTCGATGGCCCTCACATCGTTCCTGACGGGCGTGACCGAGCCGATCGAGTTCAGTTTCATGTTCCTCGCACCGGTGCTGTATGTGATCCACGCGTTGCTGACCGGTCTGTCGCTCGCGATCTGCTCGGCGCTAGGCATTCACCTCGGCTTCACGTTCTCCGCCGGCGCAATCGACTACGTGCTGAACTACGGCCTGTCGACCAAGGGCTGGTGGGCGATTCCGATCGGTCTCGTGTATTCGGTGGTGTATTACGGACTGTTCCGCTTCTTCATCCGCAAGTTCAACATGGCGACGCCAGGCCGCGAACCCGCAGCCGAAGACGAACAGATCGAGTCGTTCACGGAAGGCGGTTTCGTTTCGCCGGTTGCCGGTGCAGCCGTGCCGCGCGCGCAGCGTTATATTGCTGCGCTGGGTGGTGCGTCGAACCTGACGCTGGTGGATGCCTGCACGACGCGTCTGCGTCTGTCGGTGGCCGACTCCAACAAGGTCTCCGAAAGCGAGCTGAAGACTATCGGCGCGCGCGGCGTGCTTAAGCGCGGCTCGACCAATGTGCAGGTGATCATCGGACCGGAAGCGGACATCATTGCCGATGAAATTCGCACGGTGATCGCGCAAGGCGGTGGCGATGCGATGAAGCCGGCTGCTGCTGCACCCGCTGTCGCCGCAGCGCCTGTGGCGGCTGCAAGCGGTGCTGAAGGCGGTCCACTCGACCCGGATCCGCTGCGTTGGCTCGCCGTATTCGGCGGCGCGGGCAACGTCGTGTCGCTGGATGCAGTGGCGGCAACGCGTCTGCGTATTGTGGTTCGCGATCCGTCGGCGGTCGACCGTCAACGTATGGCTACGCTCGATACGGCGTGGGTTTCGGCGGACACGTTCCACATCGTAGTTGGCGACGCAGCCCAACGCTACGCTGCACAAATGGCGACGCGTCTGTCGTCAACGGGCGGCGGCGCAACGCCTCTGCCCGCGTGATGTAAGGTTAAGGAGCGGCCTGCGCCGCTCCATTGCCGCGCTTCTCGTCTGACGGCACGGCAATAAAAAAGCGGCACCTTGATTCAAGGTGCCGCTTTTGCGTTTACCAGCGCGTGGCCGGCAACGGTTACATCAATGCGTCTTATGCTTGCCTGCTTCCAAAGGCCGGCGCGATTCCAGCCACATCACGTTGATAATGCCGAACGCCAACGCTACGCCAATGCCGAGAAGCCAACTGAAATACCACATCACAAACTCCTGTTAATCGTATTCCTGATCAATACATCGAATGGTGATTTTCTTTGAGCGCCGCGGCGGTTACCTTGCCTCGCATCACGCGATACACCCAGCTCGTGTAGATCAGGACGATCGGCAGGAAAATGATCACGGCGATCAGCATGATCTGCAACGTGAGGCGGCTCGAGGTCGAATCCCACACGGTCAGGCTGCTGCGGCCGTCGAGTGAGGAGGGCATGATGAACGGGAACATCGAGAAGCCCGCCGTCAGAATCACGCCGATGATCATCAGCGAGGTCGACAGAAAGGCGCTCTTTTCAAAGCGCGAGCGCGCCAGCAACAAGGCAAGTACGCCGCCGACCAGACCCGCCACCGGCGCGATCACCATCCACGGATAGTTTGCGTAGTTGGTGAGCCACAGGCCGGGCGCACCGATCACGTTCTTCAGCAGCGGATTGGCAACCGTATCGAGCGGCGCGGCATCGACGATCTGATAGCCGCCGATCATCGTGCCGATCAGCGCGCCGGCAAGCAGGAACAGCACCACGGTGGCGAGCGACGCGATCCGCAGCGCCAACGAAGCACGCTCGGCGACGATGTCGTCTGCCTTCATCTTCACAAAGGCTGCGCCGTGCGCGGCCAGCATCGACACGCTCACGAGCCCACACAGCACGGCAAACGGGTTGAGCAGCGCGAAGAAACTGCCGTGATACGTGACGCGCAGATCGGTGTCGAACGAGAATGGCACGCCTTGCAGCAGGTTGCCGAACGCCACGCCGAACACCAGCGCGGGTACGAAGCCGCCGACAAACAAAGCCCAGTCCCACGCACTGCGCCAGCGCGGGTCTTCACGCTTGCTGCGGTAGTCGAAACCGACCGGCCGGAAGAATAGCGAAAACAGTACCAGCAGCATCGCGAAGTAGAAGCCGGAGAACGACGCGGCATACACCAGCGGCCACGCGGCGAACATCGCACCGCCCGCTGTGATGAGCCACACCTGATTGCCTTCCCACGTTGCGCCGACCGTGTTCACGACGATGCGCCGCTCCGCGTCGGTCCTGGCGATGAACGGCAGCAGAATCGCCGCGCCCATGTCGAAGCCGTCGGTGAGGGCGAAGCCGATCAGCAGTACGCCGATCAATACCCACCAGATCAGTTTGAGGGTTGCGTAATCCATGATGATCTTTCCCTTGGAACAGAGTGGCGGCGAATCATGCGGCCGTGTTGGTCGGCAGCGGCTGATTCAGCGGCTGTTCGTGGTGATAGCGCCCGGTGTGCAGCGACGAAGGTCCGAGTCGCGCGTACTTGAACATCAGCATGATTTCGATGATGAACAGCACCGTGTAGAACACAACGAAGCCGCCAATGCTCAAGTAGAGATCCCCAGGCGTCAGACTCGAAGCGGACAACGCGGTCGGCAGAATACCGGCGATGGTCCACGGTTGACGGCCCACCTCAGCGACGATCCAGCCGAATTCAGCAGCAAGCCACGGCAGCGGAATCGCCCATACGGCCCAGCGCAGGAACCAGCGGCGCTTCTCCAGCAGCAAGGAGCGTTGTGCGCAGAACCAGAACGCCAGTACAAAGGTCGCGAGGAACAGGATGCCGAGGCCGACCATCAGGCGGAACGAGAAGAACACGGGCGCCACCGGTGGAATCGTCTTCTTGGCGGCCTGCACGATCTGATCCGGCGTGGCGTCGGTGACGTTCGGAGTGAACTGCTTGAGCAACAGGCCGTAGCCGAGGTCTTGCTTGTGTGCGTCGAAGGCCGCTTTGGCTTCGTCCGTGGCATCCCCTAGCTTCAGCTTTTGCAGCGCGGCGTAGGCGAGCATGCCGTTCTTGATGCGCACTTCGTTTTGCGCCATCAGGTCTTTCAGGCCGACTACCGGCTCGTCGATCGAGCGCGTGGCGATCAGGCCGAGCGCATACGGAATGCGAATCGCATAGTCGGTGCGTTCTTCCTTCTGGTTCGGGATGCCGATGATCGTAAATGGTGCGGGCGCAGGCGCCGTTTCCCATTCGGATTCGATGGCGGCCAGTTTGACCTGCTGAACTTCGCCGGTGCGGTAACCGGATTCGTCGCCGAGCACGATCACGCACAATGTCGACGCCAGACCGAAGCCGGCGGCGATGGCGAAGGAGCGCAAGGCAAACTCGGTGTCGCGGCGCTTCAACAGATACCACGATGACACACCTAGCACGAACATCGAAGCGGTCACGTAACCGGCCGATACGGTGTGCACGAACTTCACTTGCGCGACCGGATTGAACAGCACCGAGAAGATGCTGTCGAGTTCCATGCGCATGGTCTGGTAGTTGAAGGTGGCGCCGACCGGATTGTTCATCCAGCCGTTGGCCACCAGAATCCACAGGGCTGACAGGTTCGAGCCGAGCGCGACGAGGAACGTGACGGTCACGTGCTGCACTTTCGAGAGCCGGTTCCATCCGAAGAAGAACAAACCGACGAAGGTCGACTCGAGGAAGAACGCCATCAAACCTTCAACGGCCAGCGGCACGCCGAAAATGTCGCCGACATAGTGCGAGTAGTACGACCAGTTGGTGCCGAACTGGAACTCCAGCGTGAGACCGGTGGTGACGCCCATCGCAAAATTGATGCCGAACAGCTTGCCCCAGAACTGGGTCATGTCCTTGTAGATCTGCTTGCCGGTCATCACATAAACGGACTCCATGATGACGAGCAACCACGACAGACCAAGCGTAAGCGGCACGAATAGAAAGTGATAAAGCGCCGTGATGGCGAACTGGAGGCGCGACAGTTCTACGACTTCGCTAACGGGCATGTTGATCACCTTGGGACGGATGCGAGGCAGGCACGGACAGCAGCGCCTGCGCAACTTGTTCAGGCGGCAGCGACATATGCTCCGCCTGCGGATGGTTGAAGAATGTGTATTTGAGCGCCATCAGCAGTGCGAACTTGATGACGAGCACGATGGCGATATCCCGCGCCAGCGTCGGACCGCGCACCCAGGCGCCGAACCGTTTGCGTAGGCTCGAGCGAGGGTTGTTATCGGGATTCAAGGCTATGGTCATGATCGGTCGAAGGCGACTTCATACCGGTGATTCCGGCTGGATCCAGGTCGCCTGAGCGGTCTGGCAAGTGCATCCCGATTCTAGAAGCAAGGACCTCGCACGCGTAAGTTCGGCACTGCGACATTGGGTCGCGAACATTGTCCTGTGCGAACAGTATTGCTATGAGGTTTGTGATACGTCAAGAAACGCGTGCAGGGCGGGTATGTTCTTGAGTGAGTGCGCATGCGTCTGCGATTGAGCGCATGCATCGTCGAGTGGGCACAAAAAAGCCCTGCCTTCTTGCGAGGGCAGGGCTCTGCGACTAAACAGCGCACGCCGGACGAGCCGGCACAACTAAAGGTTTTAAGCCTTACGCATATTCGGCCAAAGCGCCGCGCATTTTCTTCATTGCGCTCGCCTCGATCTGACGAATACGTTCGGCCGAGACGCCGAATTCGTCGGCTAGTTCGTGCAGCGTCGAACCACCAGAGCCGTCGTCTTCCACCTTCAGCCAGCGGGCTTCGATGATGCGGCGGCTGCGGGCGTCCAGCGCTTCCAGCGCGCTCGCGATACCGTCGCTTTGCAGCTTGTCGCGCTGACGCGAAGCCAGCACGGCAGTCGGCTCGCTATGCGAGTCGGCGAGGTAGGCGATCGGCGCGTACGACTCTTCACCGTCTTCGACCTGGCCTTCCAGCGCAATATCGCCGCCGGACAAGCGCGTTTCCATCTCGGCCACTTCTTCGCGCTTCACGTTCAGCTCTTTGGCAAGACCTTCGATCTCGTCAGGCGTGAACGCGCCCAGGCCCTGCTTGTGGCTGCGCAGGTTGAAGAACAGCTTGCGCTGCGCTTTGGTGGTGGCAACCTTCACCATCCGCCAATTGCGCAGGATGTATTCGTGGATCTCAGCCTTGATCCAGTGCATGGCGTATGACACGAGCCGTACGTTCTGCTCCGGGTCGAAGCGCTTCACAGCCTTCATCAGGCCGATATTGCCTTCCTGGATCAGGTCGGCATGCGGCAGTCCATAACCAAGGTAATTGCGCGCGATCGAGACGACCAGCCGCAGGTGCGACAGGACGAGACGGCGCGCGGACTCGAGGTTGTCCTGCTCGCGAAATTCAGTGGCGAACTGGCGTTCTTCCGCCGGCGTCAGCATCGGAATCCGATTTACGGCCTGGATGTAGGCGTCGATATTGCCCAGCTGGCCGGGCAGCAGCGAGGAATGCGAGAGCGCCAGTGCACCTGCCGAAGCGGCCTTAGCCGACGACGGGCTCAGAGTACTCGGAAGGGTCATTGCATGGCTCACGTAGGAAACTCCTTTGGAATCAGACAAAAGCGTATTCAGTTAAACGACTCCAGCGTTGGATGTTAGCACTCTGATTTGCCGAGTGCTAATACTTAGAGGCTGTAGGGGCATCCAAGTTCCGCATATTCCTATTGAAATTTCGGTTTTGATAGCCATGTGGTGCCTCTGCAAACGGTCGCGTGTAGGCCGTAGGATTTACCTGGCAAAGCGCCTCCGTTCTTATAAGTGACCGATTTTTTCTAAAATTGAAGTGACTAATTGCGAGAATTTAGGTTTCTTCATACGATCCGCCGGATGTAGATTATCTTTAAAATAAACGGGACAGTGTCCGCTGATCAACGTTCGGCTAGCTCGGGTGCTCGATGAAGAACAAAAAAAGCGCGTTGTGTGGTCTGGCTCTAAAGGGTGCTTCGGCGGCTATTCTGTTTAGCGCTTCAGGACTGGCCGCAGCCGACCAGTTTGGCGTGCAGATTGCCGGCGGCGTTGGGGATCACCACATTAAAAAGCTCGATCTCGGCCTGGTTTGGGATCCGAATTTGACGTGGTGGCAGATCGGCGATTGGCATTTCTCGCTGATCGGCGAAGCACACGTGGCCTGGTGGCATACCAACGAAGGGACTGTGCACGAAAATATCGGCGAAATCGGTGTGACGCCGATCATTCGCTTCATTGACGGAGCGGGTGCGATTCGTCCGTATATCGAAGCGGGCGCCGGAATCAGGCTTCTTTCGAGTCCGAGGATATCTTCTGACCTCACACTCGCCACAGCGTTCCAATTCGCCCCCATGGCGGGCGTCGGCCTGCAATTTGGCAGCCGCCAGCAGTACGAAGCGGGCTACCGCTTCCAGCATATTTCCAACGGCGGTATCAAAGAGCCGAATCCTGGTATAAATTTCCACCAGCTATATTTGCAATATAACTTCTGACGACCGTGGCCACGTTCGGCTCACCGGTGCGAGGGGCTGAGCAATGGCGGCAAAGATAATCGAAGCGATTCGCGGGCTCGAGCGGGAGCGCTTTCGTGCGATGGTCGACGGCGACGGGCCGTCGCTCGATACCTTGCTCGCGGACAACGTGAGCTATGTCCACACGAATGGCAAGCGCGAAACGAAGCGGCAGTTCATCGACGGTATTACGGCCGGGCGCCGCCGCTATCGGCAGATCGAGGTGCAGTCGCAAGATGTGTTGCCGGTGGGGCGTGAGACCTGCGTCGTCACCGGGCGCGCGTTGATCGAAATGGAAGCGAATAACGGGGCGCTGCTGTTTCCAATTGCGTATACGGCGATTCATGTGCAGGAAGACGGGCAATGGCGTCTGATCGCTTGGCAGGCGACGCGTTGCGCGATCGAGTGAGCCTTTTGAGCTCACTCCGTTTCGCGGCTTGCGTTTGGTGAACGCTCAAGCTGCTACGCGCTGCAGATCCTCATCGCTCCGCACTGGCCGCTGCGCCGCAACACCCGCATACGGATGCCGCGGATGCACCGGAATCTGATTGCAGCGTTCCACCACGCGTCGCACTGCGTCGATATCGGAGAAGTCGAGACCCGGGTCGATGCCCTGCGCGTGAAGGTTCATCGCGACCGTCACGAGGTCCACGTTGCCCGTGCGCTCGCCGCTGCTGAACAGACATCCTTCGACGCGATCCGCGCCCGCCAGCAGCGCCAGTTCCGTGGCGGCCACGGCGGTGCCGCGATCGTTATGCGGATGCACCGACAGCACGATGCTGTCGCGATAGCCGAGATTGCGATCCATCCATTCGATCTGGTCGGCGAACACGTTCGGTGTCGCGGCCTCCACGCTCGCGGGCAGGTTGACGATCATCTTGTGATCGCGTGTGGGCTGCCACGTCTGCGCGACCGCATCGCATACTTCGCGCGCGTACGGGAAGCTCGGTCGTATTGAAGGTTTCGGGCGAATACTGGAAGGTCCAGCGCGTATCGGGCCGCGCTTGGGCGTGTTCCTTGATGAGGCGCGTGCCTTCTACCGCCAGCGCCTTGATTTCGTCCTTCGACTGGTTGAAGACGATCTTGCGAAACGACGGGCAGATCGCGTTGTACAGGTGCACGATGGCGCGCGGCGCGCCCTCCAGCGAGTCGAACGTGCGCGCAATCAGTTCAGCGCGCGACGGCACGAACACTTCGATCGTCACGTCATCGGGAATGCGCTTTTCTTCGATCAGTTTGCGGACGAAATCGAAATCGGTTTGCGAGGCCGACGGGAAACCGACTTCGATCTCCTTGAAGCCGATCGCCACCAGCATTTCGAAGAATTCGAGCTTTTGCGCGGCATTCATCGGTTCGATCAGCGCCTGATTGCCGTCACGCAGATCGGTGCTCATCCAGATGGGCGCCTGGTTGATCGTGCGGCTTGGCCATTTGCGGCCGGTGAGGCGCACAGCGGGGAAGGGGCGGTATTTTTCAGCGGGATTGCGCAACATGATGAACCTCGTTCGTTGTGTCGTATGCGAAAGGGTGTGGCCTCGAGCGGCAGGCGGGCTGCCACGGATGCACGGCCCGCCAGCCGGTGGCTAGCGGTAACAACGAACGGGCGCGAACGAACAATGTCATGGTGACGGCGAAAACGAACGTGGATGATGCCCATGCAACGTGCATTTGACCCTCGCGCTTCGTCCGAACGGTAAACGGACGAATGCAAACGACTACAGGTTGTGAAGAATTATGGTCGGGGGTGAAACGGGAACTGCGGAACTGCTTTTGAGGACCGCGCTTTGGTCAACGCAAGTTGACAGCGCGCGGCGCTACGTCTGACTTACGCTAGACGTAGCGATAGAGGCCGCGCCAGGCGGCCGAAGGTAATTCGGAGGGTGTTCGGAAGGGAACGCATGGGTCTAATGTATGACGGCTCGCAGTAGCGTGTCAACCTGCGGCCCCATATTCGGCGCGGGCATGCGGCACCGTAAGCGCCGTACCGCACTCCCGCTGCGCACGTTACATGGGCGTTTTCGCGACATCCGCGATCAACTCCACCTGCCGTTCGATCGCGCTCGGGACCGGCGCTTCGCCGCGCAATACGGCGCTGATCCACGCGGCCGTGGTGGCGGCGTCGCGAGCTTCAGGCAAGTCGACTTCAGGTGCGTCGGGCGACGAGCGTTCATGCGGCACGCGCGTTTCGCAGATGCCGTCGTGCAGCCAGTCGACCTGCACCTGGCGCCGCGTGTCGGCCACCGCTTCGCCTTCGGTGCCGCGCGCGAGCAGGGCGCCGCCGTCTGCGGCGTCCCGGTGCGTGTTGAACAACTGCGTGAGACTGTCACGATACGGAGGATGCGTGTAGTTCACGAGCCGCAGCCCCGCGGGCGCGAACGGCTGCAGGATTTTCACGAGCGTATGCGTTGAATTACGCACGCCCATCCGCCGACGTAGCGAGAGAAGGCGCGCGAGCTTTGGCGCGAGCACGTCGATTGGCGCGAACGCAAGGCGCCGCTCGGCGAGACCGTCTTCGATATCAGCGTGCAACTGTGCGTGCGGAATCTGCAGATGCATGAAGATTTCAGCGCTCGTCACGCGACCCGGATCTTCGGTGACGCCATGCACCAGCACCGGTACACCCTCGCGTGCCAGCAGTAGCGCGAGCAGCGGCACCAGGTTGGGCTGTTTGCGCGCGCCGTTGTACGTGGGTATCGACACGGGCCGGAACGCCGCGTGTGGCAAATGAATCGGTTCGAACGACGCATGCGCGCCGGCCAGCATGGCGGCGAGTTCGTCGGCGGTTTCGCCCTTCACGCGATACGCGAGCAGCACGGCGCCGAGTTCGAGATCGGCCACGCGGCCGTCGAGCATCGCGGTGTAGAGCGCGCGCGTATCTTCAGCGGTCAGGGCGCGGGCGCCGTTCGGGCCGCGGCCGATTTCCTTGATATAGCGGGCGCAGGGGAAAGGGTTGGCGGTGTCGGCAGAGTCAGTCATCGGGCGCAGTGGGACGGGGTGGCGTGCCGCCTTTGGGCGATTGGCCACGGTATTCAAAGGGCACTATTGGGTGTGAGTATCGCATCTATAGCAATCCCGCGAGATGACGTGCCGGAACCGCCAGGCCGCGCGGGCCGGTGCCGATTGGCTGCACCGCGCTTTGCTGCGCGTTACACTCAACGTTTTATCGCCGCGCGGGCGCGGCACAATTCAGGAAACGGAGAACGGGATGAGTTACGTATTTGCACCCGCACCGGTGGTCGCGGTGCCGGTCGTGGGGTCCAGCGAGCAGTTCGCGGTGCGTCGCATCTACTGCGTGGGTCGCAATTACGAGGCGCACGCGCGCGAGATGGGGCACGATCCCGACCGCGAACCGCCGTTCTTCTTCGCCAAGCCCGCCGATGCCGTGCTGTACGTCGCGCCTGGCGCGACCGGCGAATTTCCCTATCCGACGCAATCGAAGAACGTTCACTTCGAGATGGAGCTGGTGGCGGCGATCGGAAAAGGCGGCAAGAACATTCCTGCGGAAAGCGCGCTCGACCACGTGTACGGCTATGCGCTCGGTCTCGACATGACGCGCCGCGATCTGCAGGCCGAAGCGAAGAAGCTGGGCCGTCCGTGGGATACCGCGAAGGGTTTCGATCACTCTGCGCCGCTCGGCCCGATTCATCCGGCAACGACGGTCGGCCATGTCGGGAAGGGTACGATCTGGTTGTTGGTGAACGGTGAGGAAAAGCAGAATTCTGACGTGTCGCAACTGATCTGGTCGGTGGCGGAGACGATCGCCTATCTGTCGACGCTGTTCGAACTGCAACCGGGCGATCTGATTTTCACCGGCACGCCGGAAGGTGTCGGCGCGGTGGTGCAGGGCGACCTCATGAAAGGCGGCGTAGACGGGCTCGGCGAGCTCAGCGTACGCGTCGTCTGAAGCGCGGTTGGAGGAGACACACAACATGAAGCTTTACAGCTATTTCCGTAGCTCGGCGTCCTATCGCGTGCGCATCGCGCTGAACGTGAAAAATCTGCCGTACGAGTACGTGCCGGTGCACCTCGTGCGCGATGGCGGTGAGCAGTTGAAGTCCGAGTACCGCAAGGTGAATGTGGACGGTATCGTGCCCACGTTTGTCGACGGCAACGAAGTGATGCCGCAGTCGCTCGCGATCATCGAGTATCTGGAGGAAACGCATCCCGAGCCGCCGCTATTGCCCGGCACGCCGGCCGACCGCGCGTATGTGCGCTCGGTAGCGTTGCAAGTGGCGTGCGAGATTCACCCGATCAACAATTTGCGCGTGCTGAAATACCTGAAACATACGCTGCGTGTCGACGACGATGCGAAAGACGCGTGGTACAGGCATTGGATCGAAGCAGGCTTTGCGACGCTCGAGGCGCATCTGGCGGGCGATCCGCGCACCGGCAAGCTGTGCTTCGGCGACACCCCCACGTTGGCCGACGCATGTCTGATTCCTCAGGTGTTCAACGCGCAGCGCTTCAAGGTCGACACAGCGAAGTTTCCGACGATTCAGCGCATCTATGATCACGCGATGCAACTCGATGCGTTTGCTCATGCGGCACCTGGTGCGCAGCCCGACGCGGAATGATGCTGTGATTTGAATGAAAAAAGGGCGCTCGGAAGTGAAGAGCGCCCTTTTTGCTTGTCCCGCGACAACCGCTGCGGTGTTCAACCGCCCAGCAACGCGTCCGAAAACTCTTCTGCGCTGAACGGCTGGAGGTCCTCGACCTTTTCGCCGACGCCGATGAAGTACACCGGGACCGGGCGCTGACGCGCAATCGCCGCGAGAATGCCGCCCTTCGCTGTGCCGTCGAGCTTGGTGACGATCAGGCCGGTGAGGCCGAGCGCGTCGTCGAAGGCTTTTACTTGCGTGAGGGCATTCTGGCCGGTGTTCGCATCGATCACCAGCAGCACCTCATGCGGCGCGCCATCTTGCGCCTTGCCGATCACGCGCTTCACCTTGCGCAGCTCTTCCATAAGATGCAGCTGGGTCGGCAGGCGGCCGGCCGTGTCCGCCATCATGACGTCGATCTTGCGTGCACGCGCGGCGCCGACCGCGTCGAAAATTACGGCCGCCGGGTCGCCGCTTTCCTGCGACACCACCGTCACGTTGTTGCGCTGGCCCCAGATCGCCAGTTGCTCGCGCGCGGCGGCGCGGAAGGTGTCGCCCGCAGCCAGCAGCACCGACTGATCAAAGCTTTGCAGATGCTTGGCGAGCTTGCCGATGCTGGTGGTTTTGCCCGCCCCGTTGACGCCTGCGATCATCATGACCAGCGGTTGCGCGCGGCCGAGCATGAGCGATTTTTCCAGTGGTTTGAGCAGGTCGATCAGCAGCGTGCGCAGCGCCGCTTTCACCTGCTGGGGATCGGTGAGGCGCTCGCTGCGCACTTTCTCGCGCAGCGATTCGAGCAGAAACTCGGTGGCTTCGACGCCTGCATCCGACATCAGCAGCGCGGTTTCGAGTTCTTCGTACAGATCCTCGTCAATCTTCGCGCCGACGAAAATGCCCGTCAGGCTCGAGCTCGTTTTCGACAGACCGGTTTTCAGGCGAGTCAGCCATGAGCGCTTCGCGCTCGCGTCCTGCATGGGCGGGGGGACGATTTCAACCGTTTCGGGCGCGGGCGCTTCGGGTTCCGGCTCATTGGCGGGCTGGGCGGTAGCCGGTTGCGTATTGGCACTAACCGGAGCAGCCGGCCGTGGCGCCGACGGCGCGACGGGCTCTGCCGGCACCTCAACTGCGGGTTCGGGCGCCAAGGCTTCTGGCGCCGTCTGCGATTCTTCTGGCGCGTTATCGGACTCTTTCGAACCCTTGAATCGTTTGAAAAAGCTGAACATGATCTGGCATGGTGAGAGCGCGCGCCGATGCGCGTAGCCGGGACGGGCCCGGTGGGAGCGGCAGGCAGCGTTGCGATGCGGGATGCAAGGCGCTGGAAGCCGCACATTTTATCAGGCGCGCCGCCGCCCGTCGTATCGGCTGAACGGCCAGGCTGGACGCCGTGCGCCCCTGTGGTAACGTTGGCGCTCCAACCCGCACGCATCGGCGTCGCGGGCGTTCCTATAACGTAATCGAAACTGCATGCCCCGTTCTGCTCCTTCACGCGCCCATGGCGCTTCGTCCAAAGGCGGCAAGCCGCACGCCATTCGGATCATCGGCGGCGACTGGAAGCGCACGCCATTGCCCGTGCTCGACCTCGACGGCTTGCGCCCCACGCCCGACCGCGTCCGCGAAACTCTGTTCAACTGGCTCGGCCAACGGCTGGAGGGCCAGCGCTGCCTCGATCTGTTCGCCGGCAGCGGGGCGCTCGGCTTCGAGGCCGCCTCGCGCGGCGCAGCGCGAGTGTTGATGGTCGAGCGCAATGCACGGGCCGCCAAACAGTTGCGTGCGAACCAGGAACGCCTGTCGGCGCGTACGATCGAAATCGCGGAAGCCGACGGCTTGCGCCTCGCGGCGAGTCTCGCACCTGGGTCGTTTGACGTGGTTTTCCTCGATCCGCCGTTCGGTGGCGATCTGCTCGACAAGGCGCTTGCGCTGGCCGTTCCGTTGCTGAGCCCTGAAGGCTTTCTGTATGTAGAAGCAGGTGACGCACTCGAGCTAGATGGGAACGAGACGCTCGCCGGCTGGGAAATCGTGCGGCAAGGCAAAGCGGGCGCTGTCCACTTTCATTTGCTGCAGCGCGAAAATAAGGAATAATGCGCGTTCCAAAACAAGCAGCGGGCGGGTTACCGTCACGCGTGCGGTCGGTGCCAAATGCGTCGCGTGGACGCTTTGACGTGCCCCTTTGTCTGAAGAGAGGAGAAGTCTCATGGTAGTCGCCGTGTACCCGGGCACGTTCGACCCGCTGACGCGCGGTCACGAAGACCTCGTTCGACGCGCGTCGAGCATTTTTGACACGCTGGTGGTGGGTGTTGCCGACAGCCGCAACAAGAAGCCGTTCTTCACACTGAAAGAGCGTCTCGATATCGCTCATGAAGTGCTCGGGCACTACCCGAACGTTCAGGTGATGAGCTTCAAAGGGCTATTGAAGGACTTTGTCCGCAGCAATAACGCGCGGGTGATCGTGCGTGGCCTGCGCGCCGTCTCGGACTTCGAATATGAGTTCCAGATGGCCGGCATGAACCGCTATCTGCTGCCGGACGTCGAAACCATGTTCATGACGCCGTCCGATCAATATCAGTTCATCTCCGGCACCATCGTGCGTGAAATCGCGCAACTGGGCGGCGACGTCAGCAAGTTCGTATTCCCGTCGGTCGAACAATGGCTGAAGGAGAAGGTTGCTGCGCTGGATCCGGATGACGGTGTCTCGGCGGGGCAACCGTAACCGGCGTAAACTGTCAGATTGACGGATCAAAGCTGGCTTTGGCCGGCGCGAAGTGAGAGAAGTATGGCCTTGATGATTACCGACGAGTGCATCAATTGCGACGTGTGCGAGCCCGAGTGCCCGAACGACGCGATTTCGATGGGCTCGGAAATCTACGTGATCGACCCGAAGAAATGCACCGAGTGTGTCGGCCATTTTGATGAACCTCAGTGTATTCAGGTCTGCCCGGTCGAGTGCATTCCACGCGACCCTGAACACCTGGAGACGGCGGAAGGTTTGATGGCGAAGTACCACGCATTGCAGGTTGCGAAGGGCGCGTGAGCGTTGAATGATAGAAAACGGCGAGGCGCTTGCCTCGCCGTTTTCTTTTGCCGCGCCGTTTTGTATTGCGCGAAGTTATCCCGATCGTTATCCGATTGTCATCCGACGTAAGCGCTGAAGATGTCGCGCAGTGCATCCAGCAGAATGTCGCATTCGGCGTCGGTGCCGACCGAGATTCGCAGATGCTGCTCGATTCGCGCCGCCTTGAAGTGGCGCACGAAGATTGCCTTTTCCCTTAGCCGTGCCACGAGCGTCGCTGCATCGTAGCCTTCGTGGCGCGCGAACAGCAGATTCGCCGCCGACGGCACCACCTCGAAGCCCAGTGCCGTCAAGCCTGCCGCCAGCCGCTCACGGCTAGCAATCACTTTGGCGCAGTTGTCGCGGAACCAGGCATCGTCCTCGTATGCCGCGACGGCCGCGACTTGCGCCAGCCGGTCGAGCGGATACGAGTTGAAGCTGTCCTTCACGCGGTTCAGGGCGCCGATCAACTCCGGATGGCCGAACGCAAGGCCGATGCGCATACCGGCCAGCGAGCGCGACTTCGATACCGTTTGAATGACCAGCAGGTTGGGATAGCGGTCGATCAGCGTGATGGCCGATTCGGCGCCGAAATCGACATAGGCCTCATCGATCACCACGACCGATTCGGTGTTTCTCGCCACCAGACGTCCGATATCGGCGAGCGGCAGCGGTCGTCCTGTCGGCGCGTTCGGGTTGGGGAGCAGTACACCGCCGTTAGGTGCTGTGTAGTCGTCGACATGGATGGCGAAGCTGTCGTCGAGCGCGATGGTCCGATAGTCGACTTCAAAGAGCCGCGCGTAGGTTGGGTAGAAGCTGTACGTGATATCCGGGAACAGCAGCGGTTTATCGTGTTTCAGCAAGGCCTGAAATGTGAGCGCGAGCACTTCGTCCGAGCCGTTGCCTGCGAACACCTGTTCCGGGCGAATGCCGTGGTACGCGGCAACCGTTTCGCGCAACTTGCGCGCCGTCGGGTCAGGATAGCGCCGCAGCGACTCGCCCGCGTCGCCCAGTTCTCGCCGGATCGCCTCAAGCACGCGCGGCGAGGGGGGATACGGATTCTCGTTGGTGTTCAGCTTTACCGGATGCGCAGCAACGGGCTGCTCGCCCGGCACATACGGCGTCAGACGGTGAACGATGTCACTCCAGTAGCGGCTCAAGCGATTCTCCTGTCGATGGCGAAACGGCGAAACGGCGAAACGGCGAAACGGCGAAACGGCGAAACGGCGAAACGGCGAAACGGCGAAACGGACCCGGGTGCGTGGATGTGAACGCGGGGCGCTCAGGGATTGCGATGCAACTGCATCATCGCCCGCTCGAGCTCGCCTTTGATGATCTGTGGCATCACAGCCAGCGCACGCTCGATCGACGCGTCGATCACATCCTGTTCTTCTCGCCGCGGCGGCTTCAGCACGTAATTGGCGACATCCGGCTTGGCGCCGGCGCGCGCGCTTTCGGGAATCAGGTCGCGCGGATGGCCGATGCCGATTCGCAGCCGCCAATACTGTTGCGATGAAAGATGCGCGGTGATGTCTTTCAGCCCATTATGGCCGCCGCTGCCTCCGCCTAGCTTCAGCTTGACGCTGCCGGGCGGCATGTCGAGTTCGTCGTGTGCGACCAGAATTTCGTCCGGAAGAATCTTGAAGAACTGCGCCACCGCTACGACCGATTGTCCCGAGCGGTTCATATACGTTTGTGGTTCCAGCAGATGCACTTCTTCGCCGTGAAGCCGTGCCTTCGCGTAGAAACCGTGGAAGCGCCGTTCATCGCGCAGCGTCGTACCTGCTTCGCGCGCCAATTGATCGACTAGCCAGAAGCCAGCATTGTGGCGCGTCGCGGTATATTCGGCGCCCGGATTGCCGAGTCCGACGATCAGCTTGATCATGATTGCGTAGGTCCATCTGGCCCGGGAGCGGAATGCAGCCGAGTCGAAAAAAACCGAAAAAAAACCCGCCGGGGCGAACCTCGGCGGGTCACATCGACCGTTTCACTGAAACGGATCGAGAGGATTGCTCGCTCAGTGCAGCTTAAGCAGCCGGCGTTTCGCCTTCGCTTGCAGCAGCAGCGTCGCCTTCAGCGATTGCGCCAGCCGGGATCGTTGCAGCTGCGATGACCGGGTTTTCTGCTTCAACGTGAGCAACCAGTGCGACGCCTGCCGGCAGGACGATGTCCTTGGCATGCAGCGAGTGACCAGCTTCGATCGTCGCGAGGTCGACTTCGAGGAATTCCGGCAGTGCCGACGGCAGGCACTCGATTTCGATTTCGTTGAGGACGTGCGAGATCACCGCGCTCGACAGCTTCACTGCCGGGTTGGTTTCCTGATTCATGAAGTGCAGCGGCACCTTGGTGTGCAGCTTCTTCTTCGCGTCGACACGTTGGAAGTCCACGTGCAGCACGAGCTGACGGAACGGGTGGTATTGCACGTCGCGCAGCAGAACCTGTTGCGACTTGCCGGCCACTTCCAGTTCGAGGATCGACGAATGGAAAACTTCTTTCTTCAGCGCGTGCCACAGTGCGTTGTGGTCCAGTTCGACCAATTGCGTGTCAGCACCAGCGCCATATACGATGCCCGGGGTCTTGCCCGAGATACGCAGGCGGCGGCTCGCACCCGTACCTTGCAGGGAACGCTCGAAAGCGACTACTTTCATGTTGAATCTCCAATGCACTGCCCGCGACCAGGCAGTAAAAACGGGGCCTCCAAGCCGTTATGGCTGAGGCCCCAGAGCGATGGCACGAACCTTCGTTCGTTCATGCCAATTGTGCAAAAGCGCAGCGTGCGGTACTGCAATGCACGTTGCGCCTTCGCAAATACTTAACTTTCAGCGAACAGCGACATCACCGAATCACCGCGGCGAATCCGCGAGAACGTTTCGGCAAGCAGGCCGGCACTGGTCAACGAACGGATCTTGGCGCACGAGCGGGCTTCTTCGCCGAGCGGGATCGTATCGGTAACAACGAGTTCGTCGAGTGCCGAAGCTGCAATACGCTCGCCTGCACCGCCCGACAGAACCGGGTGGGTGGCGTAAGCGAATACCTGCTTCGCACCGCGTTCCTTCAAAACCTGAGCCGCCTTGCAAAGCGTGCCAGCGGTGTCGACCATGTCGTCCATGATCACGCAGGTGCGGCCTTCAACTTCACCGATGATGTTCATCACTTCGGCAACGTTCGCCTTCGGGCGGCGTTTGTCGATGATCGCGAGATCGCAATTCAGTTGCTTGGCCAATGCACGGGCACGCACCACGCCGCCGACATCCGGCGAAACGACCAGCAGGTTCTCGTAGTTCTGCTTGCGCAGATCGCCGAGCAGCACGGGCGTAGCGTAGATATTGTCGACCGGAATGTCGAAGAAGCCTTGAATCTGGTCGGCGTGCAGATCCATCGTAATGATCCGCTCGACGCCGGCGATTTCCAGCATGTTCGCCACGATCTTCGCCGAGATGGCGACGCGCGCCGAACGCGGGCGTCGATCTTGACGGGCATAACCGAAGTAGGGGATGGCTGCGGTGATCCGGCCAGCGGATGCACGCTTGAGCGCATCGACCATGATCATCAGTTCCATCAGATTGTCATTCGCCGGCGCGCAGGTGGACTGAAGGACGAAGACATCCTTGCCACGCACGTTTTCCTGAATCTCGACCTGGATTTCGCCGTCTGAGAAACGGCTAACCATTGCTTTGCCGAGGGGAATACCGAGGATTTTGACGACTTCCTGTGCAAGCGCGGGATTTGCGTTGCCAGTAAAAACCATCAGGCCGTCATGGCTGCTCATCGTGCACCTACTTCAGGCTGGGGGCGAGGGAAATGCGAGAATTTTTGGCAGGGGAGGAAGGAGTCGAACCTTCGAATGCCGGAATCAAAATCCGGTGCCTTAACCAACTTGGCGACTCCCCTACACTAACTTTGAGCTTCACCGGACGAGGGACCGTTCGACGATGCAAAACTTATGACGCGAAAGTAAAGAGTGGATGCTGATCGAGACTTGCAGTTACTGCGCTGCTCCATTCGCCGGGCAGTTTGGCTTGCGCCGCTTCTGCTTCAGCTTTGCTACGGAACGCTGCAAATACACTTGCACCTGATCCAGACATCCGCGCTGGTGCAATGTTCTCAAACCATCGCAGCACTTGCGCTACTTCCGCGTATTTTCCCACGACAACCTGCTGCATGTCATTCCGGCCAAAACTTTCTGGCCATTCAGTGTTGCAGCTAAGTTCTGCAGGAAAGTCCGTAATTATGAGGGGTTTCGAGTCTCTTGTCAACGTTTTTTCGGAGAAAATCGCTGCAGTCGGAACGTGAACCCTCGGCGTCACTACCAGGAAATGACGCGGCGGCAATTGTACAACGTCTAATGCTTCTCCAACACCCTGGGCGAATGCATTTTTCCCAAAAATAAAAAATGGCACGTCCGCGCCGAGTTTCAACGCCAGCGCCTGCAACTCCAGGCGCGGCAAGTCGAGCTTCCAGAGGCGATTCAGCGCGAGCAGCGTGGTGGCCGCGTCGGAGCTGCCCCCGCCGAGGCCCGCACCCATTGGCAGGCGTTTGTCGATTTCGATATCGACGCCCTCGGGCGAACCTGTGTGCGCCTTCAGGAGCGTTGCTGCGCGCACGGTCAGATCGTGTTCCGGCGGCACGTCGGC
This sequence comes from Paraburkholderia sp. D1E, assembly GCF_052682275.1. Taxonomy (NCBI): domain Bacteria; kingdom Pseudomonadati; phylum Pseudomonadota; class Betaproteobacteria; order Burkholderiales; family Burkholderiaceae; genus Paraburkholderia; species Paraburkholderia sp. D1E. The sequence goes on along the minus strand of NZ_JBQYMB010000001.1, from coordinate 8,832,913 downwards.
GATTTCGGTGCTGCGCGTAATGAGGCCGTCGTCGCGCCGCTTGAAGTGCAGGGTGTCGCCCCAGTCGAGTAACTGGAAGACGGTTTGCAGCGTGTGATAGCCATCTGGCCGGCGGCCGGTGATGTGCAGGAAGAGGTTGAGTTTCGCTGGCGCGAGGCAATCGCGCAGCGAATCGGTGGTTTCAATCATGAGTCAGGGCTACATGCGCCATAGCGGCGCCGAAGAAGCGGCAAGGGTTGCGCGAACAGACGCGACTACTGATCCAGTACGAGCTTGATGTCGAGCGGCGGTTCCGAGCGGATCAGATTCAAGCGCTTCACGCCAGTGGCCGGCGCGTCGGCATAGGCCAGGTAATCGATCGTCCAGCCGTCCTGCGTGATCTGCTTCAGACGCGAGGGCTGTTCCGGATCTTTCTCGGTCCTGGCGCGTGAAGTCGGCGCCGGCGAAGGCTGCAACCAGTAGCGCAGCCCTTCAACCGGCAGCGAGAAGCCGAGCGCGTTCTGCATCAGCGTGGAGACATTGTCGGCGGTGAGCGGTTGGCGGTTCGGCAGTTCGAGCGTGGCCGAAGCCGGCGACGAAGTCACGACCGCCAGCGTCTGGCCGAGCGGATTGCGCAATTGCAGGGTGACCGTGTCACCCGTTTCCTGCCAGGTGAAGTTGCCGTAGGCATTGCGCTGCTGGCCGTTCTGATCGTTGTACTGGATCGCGAAACGGCCCTGATAAGCGCGTGTGGTCTGCGCAGTGACGGACGTCGCCGCGTTCGACGTGGACGGCCCTTGCGGCTTCACCGATGCACAACCGGCCAACGCGACAACCGCTGCCGCTACGAATCCGAGCGCCGCGCCACGCGGCACTCGGGGATAGGAGATCAAGCGGGAAAGACGCATCAAAGATCGTTCACCTGAAGTCGTTGCAGCGTTTTAACCAGCGTGTCGTTGTCCGGTTCGAGCTTGCGCGCGTCGCGGAAGGCGGCGCGAGCCTGATCCTGCGCTCCGGTTTTCCACAACACTTCCCCGAGGTGCGCGCCGATTTCGGCGTTCGGCTGGAGATCGTAAGCTTTGCGCAGCAGCTTGATTGCGTCCGACGTATCGCCCATCCGGTACTTGACCCAGCCCACGCTGTCCATGATGAAGGCGTCGTTCGGCGCCAGCGACGAGGCCTTCTCGACCAGCTTGTCCGCTTCCGGCAGGCGCTGATTACGATCGGCCAGCGAATAGCCGAGCGCGTTGTATGCCTGCGGGTTGTCGGGCTGCGTCTGAATCAGCTTGCGCAGTTGCGCTTCCATGACATCGTAATGGCCGGTCTTTTCGGCTGCCATGGCGTAGTCGTAGGTCAGATCGGGATCGTCCGGGAAATTCGCGGTTGCTTGTTGCAAGCGTGTTTCCGCCTCCGGGTAGCGTTTCGCGTCGAACAGAATGGCCGCGTCGGTGCGTGCAATCAGCGCCTGGTCGCGCGGATCGGGTGCCTGCAAGCCGGCCAGCAGCTTGCGCGCGTCTTCAGACTTGCCTTGCTTGGCGAGCAATTGCGCACGCGTGATCTGCGCCGGCACGTATTGCTGGCTCGACGGCGAAACCTTGTTCAACCAGTCGCCCGCCGCCGCTTCGTTCTTCTGCTCGAGCGAGAGTTGCGCAAGATAGATATACGCCTGGCCCGGATCGGCGCCCGGCGTTTTTTCGGCTTGCTGCGCATACTGGGTGAGGTAAGTTTGCGCCTCGTTGAAATTCTTCTGCTGGATCTTGATTAGCGCGAGCGCCATCAGCGGCGTGAGGTCGGCCGCGTTGTTCTTGTGCATGATCTCGAACTGCTTCTGCGCGTCGTCCAGACGGTCGCTCGCGAGGTACATCTGCGCGAGCGCGAGACGCGCGTCATGCGATTTCGGATTCTGTTGCACGTACTTTTCGAGCGACGCAATGCCTTCCTTGCGCTCCTCCGGGCCCATTTGCGACAGCATCAGCGCGGCCGGCAAATAATCCGGCTTGAGCGTGAGCGCCTGCTCGAGCGACTTCCGCGCGCCCGGCGCGTCGTCGGAAACGAGCTGCTGGCGCGCGATGGCCAGTTGCGCTTCCGGCCGGTTCAGGTCGTCTTTCAGCAGGTCTTGCAACACATGCAAGCCGCCGATCCGGTTCGGACCACGTGAGAGCAGCAACTGCAGGGCCAGAATCGCGCTGCCGCGATTGTCCGCGGGCACTTTTGAGAGTTCACGAGCAAGGATCGGCTCGGCGTCGTCAGGCTTGCCGGACAGCACCAGCAGCGACGCGTCGAGTTGCGCCGCGCGTTCCGAATCCGGCGCATACTGCTGCCACAATTGCGCAGCGGCTAGAGCGTCCGACGGGCTTTGCGCGGCCAGCGCGATCTCCGTGGCGCGTTGCGCCATGCGTGGATCGTGCGTGTCGCGCGCTAGCGCGAGATAGGTCTGGTAGGCGGGCGCCGGCTGGTCGCGTTGCAGGGCGACTTCAGCGGCGAGCACCTGGAATACGATCTGGCTGGACAGCGGCACGCCCGGCAGAGACTTCTGGTCTTCTGCCGTCGCCGGGCCGAGCGGGTCCGGCAGGGTGACGGAGGTGTCATCCGAGTCCGGCGATGGATCCTGCGCGTGCGCGGGCACGGCGGCCATCGCCCAGACGGCGAGTGCGGCGGCACCGAGCATGCGTCGAGCGGATACGGCGTGCGGCACGCGGGATGCGCTAGCCGGGCGCTTCGAAAACAGCTTCACGAAGGACAAGTTCATGGAAATCCGTTCAATGTTTCGGACGATTGTAACGCGCTCGCTACAATAAGCGCACAACCACTCACGCAAGTTGCAGACCAGTTAGACATGCCAGAGTTGCCAGAAGTTGAGGTTACCCGAAGGGGAATCGAACCGTATGTGTCCGGCCGCAAGGTTGAACGCGTCGATGTGCGTACGCCCGCGCTGCGTTGGCCGATTCCGGCGGACCTTGCGAAAACCTTGCGCGGCAGCGTGGTGCGCAAGGTTGAGCGGCGCGGCAAGTATCTGCTGTTCGAAGTCGACGCCGGCTGGTTCATTGTGCATCTGGGCATGACCGGCACGCTGCGTGTGCTGCGCCATCTGCCGCAGCCGCCGGCCGCGGCGAAACACGATCACGTCGACTGGATTTTCGACGAATTCATTTTGCGCTATCGCGATCCGCGGCGCTTTGGTGCTGTGCTGTGGCACGCGCGTGAAGCCGGCGACGTGGCTCGAGCACCCGCTGCTCGCGGGCCTCGGTGTTGAGCCGTTTTCGCCGGCATTCTCCGGCGCGTTGATGCACAGGCTCACGCGCGGGCGCAAGGTGTCAGTGAAGCAGGCGTTGCTGGCGGGCGAGATCGTGGTCGGCGTGGGTAATATCTACGCGTCCGAAAGCCTCTTTCGCGCCGGTATCCGGCCCACCACCGCAGCGGGCCGCGTCTCGCTCGTGCGCTACGGTCTGCTGGCGGACGCAGTGCGCGTCACGCTCGCCGCCGCGATCGAGAAGGGCGGCAGCACGCTGCGCGATTTCGTCGGCAGCGATGGCGAAAGTGGTTACTTCCAGCTCGACTATTTCGTCTATGATCGCGCGGGGCTGCCATGCCGCGTGTGTGGAACGCCGATCAAACAGATCGTGCAGGGGCAGCGTTCTACGTATTTCTGTCCCACCTGCCAGCGCTAACTTTTCAATGCCTTCTCGTTTAAGCCCATCTGTCCCGTCCGCTGTGCCTGCTTTCCCGGTCATGTCCGATTTTTCCACGCGGCTGATTGCGTGGCAGCGCCAGCATGGCCGTCACGACCTGCCATGGCAGAACACGCGTGATCCATATCGCATCTGGCTGTCGGAAATCATGCTGCAGCAGACTCAGGTATCGACGGTGATGCCGTACTACGCAAAGTTTCTTGCACGTTGTCCGGATGTTGCCTCGCTCGCCGCCGCGCCGGCAGACGATGTGATGGCGTTGTGGGCAGGCCTCGGCTATTACTCGCGCGCACGCAATCTGCACCGCTGCGCGCAGGTGGTGGTCGAGCAGCATGGCGGCGCATTTCCCGCCTCGGCCGACGAACTCGCCGAATTGCCTGGCATCGGCCGCTCGACGGCGGCGGCGATCGCCTCATTCGCGTTCGGCGCGCGCGCCACGATTCTCGATGGCAACGTGAAGCGCGTGTTGGCGCGTGTATTCGGCGTCGAAGGCTTTCCGGGTGAAAAGAAAGTCGAGAACGCGATGTGGACGCTGGCGGAATCGCTGCTGCCGTCGAACGTATCGGACGACGGTGTCAGCGCGTACACGCAAGGCCTGATGGACCTCGGTGCAACGTTGTGTGTGCGCGGCAAGCCGGACTGCCTGCGCTGCCCGTTCGCCGTCGACTGCGTGGCGAACGTCTCGGGGCGTCAGCGTGAACTGCCCGCCGCACGGCCGAAGAAAGCTGTGCCGACGCGCCGCACATGGATGCTGGTGCTGCGCGATGGTAACGCCGTGATGCTGGAAAAGCGTCCGCCTTCGGGTATCTGGGGCGGCTTGTGGAGCCTGCCCGAAGCCACCGACGAAGCCACGCTCGCCGAGCGTGCGCGCGCGTTTGGTGGCGACGGAGCGGTCTCGCCGCTCGCGCCGCTTACGCACGTCTTCACGCATTTCAAGCTGGATATCGAGCCGCGCCTCGCTGAACTGGATCGCGGTGTCGGCGCATTGGCCGCGCCAGGCGATGCGGACACGGCGTGGGTCGCGTTAAGCGATCTCGATTCGTTCGGTGTGCCCGCACCGGTGCGCAAACTGTTGAATAGTCTGCACGGTTCGCTGTTGTAGCAGATCCCGGGCAAAAAGCACGTCGAAATCAGAGCAGCTGATGCTGCTGCATATAGTGATGAACCACGTCGATTCGCGCGCCGGCGTCCTGCAATTCCATCAGTTTTTGCCTTGCACGAAGGGCGATCGGCAGTACTTCCGCGAGCCGGTTCGACACCCATGACGGATCTTCCAGCCTGAACGGCTCCGCGAACGGCAAGCTGTCCGGGTCGCGTTCACGGATCGTCGCGATGATCCGCTCAAGTACTTCCGCGCACGCGCCGAATTTGGCCAGTTGTTCATTGCCCTCAAGCGGTATGTCTTCTCCGAGGGGTTCGGCCATGCCGACCAGCAAGCCGCTGCTTTCCACGCGATGCGACAGCAGGCGAAACCGCCGCGTGCCGCGCGCTCGAATCAGCAGCATGCCGAAGGCTTCGACGTCGCACTCTTCGATTTCGGCGAGACAACCAATTGCTTCGGGCACCGAAGGCTCTTCTTCGCGCGCCACTTCTGCGCCGCTTTTCAGCAGACACACACCGAACGGCGTTTTTTCACGCAGACAGTCGCGCGCCATATCAAGGTAGCGCGCTTCGAAGATTTTCAGCGGCAGCAGTCCGCCGGGAAACAGCACCGTATGCAGCGGAAACAGCGGCACATCGGCAAGCACAGTAGAAGGCATGGCGCAACGCTTCGAGTTGAGGCCGCGGGGAGCGGCCGGTTAAGCCACTAACTTCGATGATTCGCCGGCATGAACTGGCGCATCGCGGTGCCGCACAATGACATTTGCCGAAGTTGCGAGACGCGCGGCAAGCGTCTCCGCAATGAACACCGAGCGGTGCTGGCCGCCCGTGCAACCGATCGCGACCGTCAGATAACTGCGGTTGTCGTCACGGAAATGCGGCAGCCATTTGACGAGAAATTTTTCGATGTCGCTGATCATTTCATGCACGACCGGCAGCGCATCGAGAAAATCCATTACCGGTTTGTCGAGGCCCGTGAGCGGTCGCAATTCATGATCGTAGTACGGGTTCGGCAGCGTGCGTACGTCGAAAACAAAATCGGCGTCGAGCGGTACGCCGCGTTTAAAGCCGAAGGACTCGAACATCAGCACGAGCCCAGCATCTTTCTGTTCGATAAACCGTTTGACCCACGCACGCAGTACGTTCGCGCGCAGATTGCTGGTGTCGATTTGATGGCCGAATTCGGCGAGGCCCGCCACGAGTTCGCGTTCGCGTTCGATCGCTTCGGCGAGCGACGTCAACAAGCCGACGTCGGCGTCATGCGCGGTGGAACCGGACAAGGGATGGCGCCGGCGCGTTTCGGAGAAGCGTTGAATCAGCGACTGCGTACTTGCGTTCAGGAAAAGCACGCGCACGTCGTGGGCGCGTGACAGGTCGCGGATCATCGCGGGCATTTCGTCGAGCGAAGCGCTCGAGCGCGCGTCGATCGCGACCGCAAGGCGTTCCTGGCCGTCGTCGGCGAGATAGTTGGCCAGTTGCGGCAAAAAACGCGGCGGCAGATTGTCGACGCAGTAATAGCCTGCGTCTTCAAGCGCGTTCAGGGCAACTGACTTGCCGGAGCCGGAAATACCGGTGATCAGAATTATGCGCATGGAGTCGTGAAATCCGTACAGTTCATCATAGCATCTGGTCCCCGTACGTGTGCCACCGCCGCAGCCTGCCGTTGGCTGCGGGCGTGACACTGTGCCGCGGGGTGTCGCGGACTCAGATCAATTTGCCGGGAAACTGGCTGTCCGGATCCTGCATTGCCAGACGCTGGCGATCCATGAAGTCGCGCAGCGTATCGATGCCGCGCAGTTGCAGGATCGTGTTGCGAACAGCCGCTTCGACCAGAACCGCGAGGTTGCGGCCAGCCGCCACCTGAATCGTGACCTTGCTGATTGGCAAGCCGAGCACGTCGACGGTTTGGCTTTCCAGCGGCAAGCGTTGGAACTCACCGTCGGGGCGACGCACCAGTTGCACGATCAGCTTCAGCTTCATTTTGCGGCGCACCGCGGTTTCACCGAAGATCGTCTTGATGTCGAGCAGGCCGAGACCACGCACTTCGAGCAGGTTTTGCAGCAGCGGCGGGCAGCGCCCTTCAACGAAATCCGGGCCCAGGCGTACGAAATCCACTGCGTCATCGGCGACGAGGCCGTGGCCGCGGCTGATCAGTTCCAGCCCAAGTTCGCTCTTGCCGAGGCCGGAATCGCCGGTGAGCAGCACGCCCATGCCGAGAATGTCGAGAAATACGCCGTGCAGCGTGGCGCGCGGCGCGAGAATGCGCGACATGTAGAGGCGCAGGCTGTCGATCACCGCGGCGGCGGACATGGGCGTGGTGAAGAGCGGCGTGGACGAGCGCGTGCAGCGGAGCACCAGTTCCGGCGGCGCGGCGACACCGCCCGCCACCACCAGAAACGGCGGTTCCAATGCGATCAGCTCAGCCATGTGGCGTGAGCGGTCTTCGTCGGTTTGGCGCTTGTAGTAGTCGATTTCGGCGTCGCCGAGCACCTGAATCCGGTTCGGGTGGATCAGGTTCAAGTGGCCGACGAGATCGGCGCTCGACGTGGCATTGGCGACCGATTCCGAAGAAAAGCCGCGCTCCCAGCCTTCATGCCCCGTCAGCCAGCTTAATTTCAGCGTGGCGGCGTTGTCGTCGAAAATGCTCTGGGCGTTGATGCTGGACGTATCCATGAGTCAGTGACTCCAGTGTGGGCCGCTTGCCGGGCAAAGGGGGGGCGCGCTAATGTGGGCCGTTTATTTTGCCAGGCTGTATCCGCATGCGGACGGGTACCGGGCATGCGGATAAGCGGCGTGCGGATAACCGCCGATGCATCAAGGTTGCCACTGAGTGAGCAGGCGATGCAACGATTCGCGGTCTTCTTCCGTGTGCAGCCGCTCGCGGGCCTCGCGATCGGACAGCAACTGGGCGATTTCCGAAAGGATTTCAAGGTGCTGCTGGGTGGCCTGCTCGGGCACGAGCAGGAAGATCAGCAGGGAGACCGGCTGGCCGTCAGGCGATTCGAAGGGGATAGGTTCGGCGAGGCGGACGAACGCGGCGAGCGGCTGCTTCAAGCCTTTGATCCGGCCATGCGGAATCGCGACACCTTCGCCGAGCCCCGTCGATCCGAGGCGCTCACGCGCGAACAGATTGTCAGTGACCGTGCTACGGGCGATGCCGTTCTGGTTCTCGAAGATCAGACCCGCTTGCTCGAATACGCGCTTCTTGCTGGTGACCGATAGTCCGACGACGACGTTCTCGAGGGGAAGAAATTTGGCTAAACGATTCATGTTGACAGGCGAAAACGTGGCCTGGATTCTCCTCGCTGGGGCGTTTGATTGGGATTCCATTCGTTTGATGCTCACGGCGACGTGCGTTGGAGTCCGAAAGCGCAGGACCCCGGCCAACCGATCTCCGTTTGAGCTAACTTGACCCCGATGGTAACCGGAACATTATAGAACAGGGTAGCCGCCGATGGTGCGGCGCGCCATCGATGCATTATGGGTTTATTTGAATCATGAGCCATGCGGCGCTGGCGCGCGGGAAGGGTGCCGGGAAACAAAAAACCGCCCGGTCTCGGGCGGTTTGGCTGGATAAGGGAAACTGCAGGAAAATAAAAGAAAACCTTCTAATTTCCCTTATTGCGGCGGCACGTCCAGTTGCGGCGCCGGCTGGTACTTGATCGCATCGTGCGCATGGCCTTGCAGGCGATCCTTGTGGCGTATCACTTGCCGGTCGAGCTTGTCGATCATCAGATCGATCGCAGCGTAGAGATCGCTGTCACAGCTCTCGACAAAGATATCTTTGCCCTTGAGATGCAGGTTGATTTCAACCTTTTGACGCTTTTCCTTTTCCTTGTGGTTGTCGACCGAGAGGACCACACTGCCGTCAATTACCTGATCAAAATGTCTTAGCACCCTATCCAGTTTGGTGATCACGTATTCGCGCAACGCAGGCGTTACTTCGAGGTGGTGTCCACTGATCTGCAGATTCATAGTGCTTCTCCAAGCTAAAGGCCGCTTGGTCCGCACGATGACGAAGGTCCGGTCGATCTGTCGGCTTGCCTGAGTCGCCCCCCGGTGACTGACTTCTGGCAGGTCGCATCGGCCGGCCTGTCCGCCAACTGCGGAGCGGCCGGTAAATGCCCGTCGCGGGAGGCGGCGGGCTACAGAGACTTGCGCAGGTTGACTGCCGGAATCTTGAGCGCTTCGCGATACTTCGCAACGGTACGCCGTGCGACCACGAAGCCCTGTTCCGCCAGCAGTTCGGCTATGCGGCTGTCTGAAAGAGGAGATTTCGGGTTTTCCGCTCCTATCAATTGCTTGATGAGCGCGCGAATGGCCGTGGAAGAGGCCGCGCCGCCCGTGTCAGTCGAAACGTGTGATCCGAAGAAGTACTTAAATTCAAGCGTCCCGAATGGGGTCAGCATGTATTTACCGGTTGTCACACGCGAGACAGTTGACTCGTGTAGGCCCAGCGTATCAGCAATTTCTCGCAAAACCAAGGGGCGCATGGCAATTTCGCCGTGCACAAAAAAGCTCTTTTGACGCTCGACAATGGCTTGCGCAACTCTGAGGATCGTCTCGAAGCGTTGCTGGATATTTTTGATCAACCAGCGTGCTTCCTGCAGTTGCTGGCGCAACGATCCGCTGCCCGGATCGCCCCGGTTATTGCGCAGAATATTCGCGTACAAATGGTTGATGCGCAGTTTCGGCACCACTTCCGGGTTCAGCTCCGCCTGCCAGCCCTGTGCCGTTTTGCGTACCATGATGTCCGGCACAACGTAGTCCGCTTCCGCCTTGCCGTAAGCGGCGCCGGGAAACGGCTCGAGCGAGCGGATCAGGATGTGCGCATCGCGCAAATCGTCGTCATTTGCTTTCAGATGCTTGCGCAGGCGCGTGAAGTCGCGTGCCGCGAGCAGTTCCAGATGATGGGCAACAATGTCGAGCGCCAGCGTGCGCGTGGGCGTCCGTTCGAGCCGCAGCAATTGCAGCTTGAGACATTCCGACGCGGAGCGCGCGCCGACCCCCGCAGGGTCGAAGCTATGCAGGAGCGCAAGCGCGGCGTTCATTTCGTCGAGATCGACTTCGAGCTCTTCAGGCAGGTCGGTCAGCACTTCGTCGAGCGTGGCGGCGAGATAGCCGTCGTCGTCGAGTGATTCGATCAGAAAGGTGATCAGTGCACGGTCGCGCTGGCTCGCCTGAGTGACGCGAAGTTGCGCCATCAGATGATCGCGCAGCGAGGTGCTCGATTCGTGAATTTGCAGCGGCGGCAGATCGTCGTCGTCGGAAGCATTGCCGGAGCGGCCGTAGTCGCCGAGATCCCATTGCGACGCGTCGCCGTTGCTGTCGTTCGAGAGGCCGTTGTATTCGTCGACACCCTGAGGCTCGCCGTTCTCGGCGCGCTCGCTGCTGTTCGTGGACGAAGACGAGGTATTGCCGCCCATCTGGTCGGGCGGTGGGGAGGAATTGGGCGACTGGGCGATCAGCGAACCGTCGGCCGCCACTCGCAGGGGACTCGCGATCCAGTCGTCCTCATTCTCGAGGAGCGGATTCTGCGAGATCGCCATGGAGACTTCCTGCTGCAGTTCGAGCGTAGACAGCTGAAGCAGCCGGATGGACTGTTGCAGTTGTGGGGTCAGCGCAAGATGCTGCGATAGGCGGAGTTGGAGGCTGGCTTTCATGGCAAGTTGAGATTCATTGTAGAGAGTTTGCCACGACCGCGATACCTTGCGACATTCGCAATTACGCGTGCGCCCGTTTTCCGGCGGCGCTGGGCGCGGGACGGCCCAGGTCAAAAATGCTGATGTGCGGACGCCGCAAAGGGTCCGGCGGGTGCGCGCTCGCACCGCCGGCAATCCCTTGTGCACTTACATGCGGAAGTGCTCGCCCAGATAGACGCGCCGCACGCTTTCGTTTTCGATGATGTCGCTCGGCGCACCGGCGGCCAGCACGCTGCCGTCGCTGATGATGTAGGCGTGGTCACAGATGCCGAGGGTTTCGCGCACGTTGTGGTCGGTGATTAGCACGCCGATATTGCGCTGCTTCAGAAATTTGACGATCTTCTGGATTTCCAGCACCGCGATCGGATCGACGCCCGCGAACGGTTCGTCGAGCAGAATGAAGCTCGGATTGGTGGCCAGCGCACGTGCAATTTCAACCCGTCGCCGCTCGCCGCCTGACAGCGACAGCGCCGGATTTTCACGCAGGTGAGCGATCTGCAGTTCGTCGAGCAACGCCTCGGTGCGGCTCGTGATGGTGTCTTTGCTGAGCCGCTTGCCGTTGTCCTCATGCTGTAATTCCAGCACCGCGCGAATATTTTCCTCGACGCTGAGCTTGCGGAACACGGACGCTTCCTGCGGCAGATACGACAAGCCCAGCGACGCGCGCTTGTGAATCGGCAGCAAGCTGATCGATTTGCCGTCCAGATCGATTTCACCCGCATCGAGGGGCACGAGGCCGACGATCATATAGAACGACGTGGTCTTGCCGGCGCCGTTCGGGCCGAGCAGGCCGACCACTTCGCCGCTTTTCACGTCGAGAGAGACGTCTTTGACGACCGTGCGCGAGCCGTAACGCTTCTTCAGGTTGCGGACCACCAGCGAACTGCTGGTGCCGGCGGGTTTGCGATTGGGAAGGGACGCGGAGGAGCTGACTGGTTCGGTGCTCCCTTGATCGTGGTGGACGGCGCCAGCGTAGCCGACGCGCCGTTCAGCGGCGCAGCGCCGCCGTTGCGCGGCGCCAGCATCGCGCGCACGCGGCCGGTCGGGTTGCCCGGGCCGGCGACGTCCTTGCCTGCCTTCGCGGTGTAGAAGTCGTTCTCGCCGTCATACGTGATAACACTGCCGTGCACCTGGTCCATTACTGTCGAGAGGCCTTGCAGGCGCTTTACGGTGGCGTTGGTGGTGAGCGTGGTCAGATCCTGCTTGCCGTCGTAGTCGATACGAATTGCCGTGCCTTCGATGTATTCGTCGAGGCCTTCGCGTTTCTGGCGGAAATACGACAGATTGCCGCCGCTCGACGTCCCGGTGGCGTATTGATAGCCTTGCGGGTCTTGCGTCACTTCGACCCGATCGGCCTTGATCACGATCGTGCCTTTGGTGGCGACCACGTGGCCGGTGAAGATGTTGACCTGTTTCAGGTCGTCGTAAGTCATGTTGTCCGCTTCGATGTTCAGCGGCTTGTCCTTGTCGGCGCGGTCGGCGTGCGCAAGCGGCGCGAAGCCGGCGAGCGGCAGCGCGACGATTAGCGCAGCGAGTCCGGCGCGGCACGCGGACAGGGTGCGCGAGCGGCCGGTATCAAAACGGGGGAACGATTCGTTCATGCAGTCACGCCTGGAATGGATTACCCGGGTTGCTTGGGCGAGCTGGCGGAGCCTTCGGACGCGGCAATCGCGCCCTTCACATTGCCGAACAGCTGCATTACCCGGGTGACGTTGTTGTAGTTCATGCCGCTGGCAGTCATTACAGACATGCCGCGCTGAAGTTTAACCGGCTTTTCAGTCTCGATCACATCGTCGTTGACCAGCACCCTAAAATGCTGCGAATCCGCTTGCATCGGCGGATCGCCGTTGCCGGCGGCCCGCAGGATGCGCGCATTGTCGTACAGATCGACGATCGAGGCGTCGCCGTTCACCTTGCCGGTGTCGCCAGTCGCGGTGACGATCGGCTTGCCGGGCTGGAACGCGCGCATGGCCGGCTTGACCAGGTCGCTCAGTTCGTCGTCCTCGTAATGGATCAGGGACTGGGCGGTCAGGCGGTATTGTGTCGAGCCCGACTGATCGAGTTCGGAGACCGAGAAGTTGTCCGCGAAGTAGTCGGGCGTGTGCTCCTTGGGGCGCACCACGCCTTCGTTCTGCCGCGGCAACGTGGCTTGCAGCAGCCACCACGTAATGCCGGCGAGCGCCGCCATCGCGACGAGCGGAATCAGCGAGGTCCAGCGAAACTGATTCATCCGACGAGGCCCCGCTGTTCGCCGCTACAGGCTGCCGCGAGCAGCGCTTCATATTTGTGCTGCGCGCGCAGCAGGGTGTCGCAGACTTCACGCGCCGCGCCGTGGCCGCCGCGCGCCTCGCTGACCCAATGGGCGCGCGCGATCACTTCAGGGTGCGAATTGGCCGGTGCCGCCGCGAAGCCAACCTTCAGCATCACGCCGAGATCAACCCAGTCGTCGCCCATATAGCCGCATTCCTCGGCCGTCAAGCCGGTTTGCTTCAGCAGGTCGGCGAACGCCTGGGGTTTGTCTTGCACGCCCTGGTAGACGTGGGCGATGTTCATTTCCTTGACCCGCGCCGCGACGATGCCCGACTTGCGCCCGGTGATGATCGCCGTTTCGATGCCGGCCTGGCGCAGCAACTTCATGCCGTGGCCGTCCATCGAATTGAACGCCTTCATTGTGTCGCCTTCCGCCGTGAACAGCAGGCCGCCGTCGGTCAGCACGCCGTCGACGTCGAAAATCATCAGCTTGACGCGGCTTGCGCGTTCAGTGGCGGTAACGGGGGCGACGGCCATCAGATCACCTTCTTCGAGAACAGGTCGTGCATGTTGAGTGCGCCGATCAGCTTGCCTGCTTCGTCGACGACCAGCATCTGATTGATGCGGTGGCGCTCCATCAGTTCCACGGCTTCAACAGCAAGGTGATCCGGACCGATGGTACGCGGGCCGGCGGTCATGACCGAGGCAATCGAGAGTTCGCGGAAATCGCCGTCGCGTTCGAGCACGCGGCGCAAGTCGCCGTCGGTGAAAATGCCGGCCACGTGATCGTTGTGATCGACGATCGCCGTCATGCCCATGCGCTTGGCGGTCAACTGGAACAGCGCGTCGCGCACGGTCGCGTCAGGCGTTACCTTCGGCACCTGGTCGCCGGTGCGCATCACGTCGCGAACATAAGTGAGCAGGCGGCGGCCCAGCGCGCCACCCGGATGCGAGCGGGCGAAGTCGTCCCGCCCAAAACCGCGCGCGTCCAGCACCGCGACCGCGAGCGCATCGCCGAGCGCGAGCGCGGCTGTGGTGCTGGCGGTCGGCGCAAGATTCATCGGACAGGCTTCTTTCGACACGCCGGAATTCAGATGCACGTCGGCCAGTTGTGCGAGACTCGACGACGGACGCCCCGTCATTGCAATCAGCTTCGCGCCGATCCGCTTGATGAGCGGCAGGATCGCCACGAGTTCTTCAGTTTCACCGGAATTGGACAGGGCGAGGAACACGTCGTCTGCCGTGACCATGCCGAGGTCGCCATGACTGGCTTCCGCCGGGTGAACGAAGAACGCTGGTGTGCCGGTGCTGGCGAGCGTGGCCGCGAGCTTGCGGGCCACGTGGCCGGATTTGCCGATGCCGGAAACGACGACGCGCCCACGGCAGCCCAGGATGAAGTCGATCGCCCCGACGAAGCCATCGTCGAGTTGGTCGCGAAGCGCGCGTACAGCGTCCGCTTCGATGTCGAGCACGTCACGAGCGAGCGCGAGTGCCCGGTCGCCATTGATTTTCGCTATCATTCGCGGAGTATAGCAAAGGCGCTTGTTCGCCGCGCCGGGCCTGCTGTGCCAAGCCGCTGCCTTAACCGGCCCCTTAACCTTGTCGCACGGCCTTTTGCGTGCGCGGTTCCGCTGACGAACGAGGACGCTTTACCGATGCGTTTTTGCCGATGATTTCCCCGCTGGAAATGACGCTATTCCTGCTACTGGCTTCAGTGGCAGGCGTGGTGCTCTTTCGCTTTCTGAATCTTCCACCGATGCTCGGCTATCTGACGGTCGGCATCGTCGTCGGGCCGCACGCGTTCGGTTTGATTCCCGACTCGGCGGGCGCGCAGAACCTCGCCGAGTTTGGCGTCGTGTTCCTGATGTTTTCCATCGGGCTGGAGTTTTCGCTCTCCAAATTGCGCTCCATGCGCCGGCTCGTGTTCGGCCTCGGGCTGTTACAGGTGATCGGTACGATTGTCGTCGCGGTCACGCTCGGTTTTGTGCTTGAGCGCTGGGTGCACATCACGTGGCAAGCCAGCGTGGCGCTGGGCGGCGCGCTCGCCATGTCGTCGACGGCGATTGTCAGCAAGATGCTGGCCGAGCGGCTCGAGATCGAAACCGAGCACGGCCGCAACATTTTTGGCGTGCTGCTGTTCCAGGATCTGGCGGTGGTGCCGTTGTTGATCGTCATCGCCGCGCTGGGCGGTGATTCGAAAGATCTCGTCAGCTCGCTCGGCGTGGCCGCGATCAAGATCGTTGTGGCGTTGGCCTTATTGTTAATAGTGGGTCAGCGCTTCATGACGCGCTGGTTCAACGTGGTGGCGCGGCGCCGCTCGCAGGAACTGTTCATTCTCAATCTGCTGCTGGTGACGCTCGGCGCGGCGTTCATCACGGACAAATTCGGCCTGTCGCTCGCGCTCGGTGCGTTCATCGCCGGCATGCTGATCGCTGAAACGCCTTACCGGCATCAGGTGGAAGAGGACATCAAGCCGTTTCGCGACGTGCTGCTGGGTCTCTTCTTCGTCACGACTGGCATGCTGCTGAATCCGCGCGTGATCTGGGAACACCCGTTTATCGTGCTCGGCTTCCTGGTCGGCCCGATCCTGCTGAAGGCGGTGATGGTGACGGGGCTCTCGCGTCTGTTCGGTGCGTCGCCGGGCGTCGCGATGCGCACCGGTATCGGCCTCGCGCAAGCCGGCGAGTTCGGCTTTGTGTTGCTGAACCTGATTCTCGACAAGCATCTCGTCGACGCCACCCTGTTGCAGGCGATTCTCGCGGCGATGCTGCTGTCGATGCTGGCCGCGCCGTTCATGATCCAGAACGCGGATCGAATCGTGCTGCGGCTGTCGTCGACTGAATGGATGATGCAGTCCTTGCAGATGACGCGCATTGCGACGCAGAGCCTGAAGCAGAGCGGCCACGTGATCATTTGCGGTTATGGCCGTGCCGGTCAGAATCTGGCGCGCATGCTGGAGCATGAAGGTTTGTCGTACGTCGCATTGGACCTGGACCCCGATCGCGTGCAGGCCGCGGCGGCGGCGGGTGAGTCGGTCGTGTTCGGCGATGCGGGGCGGCGCGAATCGCTGCTTGCCGCCGGTATCCATCGCGCAGCGGCGATTGCGATTACCTACGCGAATACGCCGTCGGCTTTACGCGTGCTACACAATATTCACGAACTGGAGCCCACGCTGCCGGTGATCGTTCGTACCGTCGACGACGCCGATCTGGAAAAGCTGCTGGCCGCCGGCGCGACCGAGGTGATTCCTGAAATCGTCGAGGGCAGCCTGATGCTGGCTTCACATACGCTGGTGCTGATGGGCGTGCCGATGCGGCGTGTGGTGCGGCGAGTCGAGGAAATGCGCGACGAGCGCTACGCACTGCTGCGCGGCTATTTCCACGGCGCGGATGACATGGAAGACGACGACGGCCACGAACAGGTGCGGCTACAATCGGTGCCGGTCGACGAAAACTCGGACGCGGTGGGCCGAACGCTGGCGGATCTGGGCCTGTTCGATCTGGGCGTCGAGGTGACGGCCATTCGACGCCACGGGATTCGCGGCGTCGAGCCGGACCCGTCTACCAAGCTGCGCGCGAGCGACATCGTGGTGTTGCGCGGTTTGCCCGAACAGTTGGCCGAAGCCGAAGAGCGGCTTTCAAAGCATCGCCGTGCGGGAGCCGCTGCGGCGTGATGCGTGCCGTGGCGCTGCCGGCCGGTGTGGCAGGCCGGGCGGCGCGGCGCCGGCCCCGTGCATTCGGTGTGGCCGCGCCTGATTTAGCCTTTCATCGGACCTGTCGAGGTCCATCCGGAGACATCATGTCCAACGCGCTCGCGAGCGCGCCGCTCGATGCGGCCGACTACATCAAAAGCCACATCCGTACGGTGCCCGACTGGCCGCAACCGGGCGTGCAGTTTCGCGACATCACGCCGCTCCTGCAGGAACCGAAGTCGCTGCGCGTACTGATCGACCTGTTCGTCCAGCGCTATATCGATGCGAAGCTCGACTACGTCGCCGGGCTGGATGCGCGTGGTTTTATCATCGGGCCGATTCTGGCTTATGAGCTGAACCTCGGTTTTATCCCGATCCGTAAACAGGGCAAGCTGCCGTACAAGCGTGTCGCGCAATCCTACGAGCTCGAATATGGCACCGCGACCGTCGAGATCCACGAGGATGCCTGCAAGCCGGGGGATCGCGTCGTGATCATCGACGATCTGATCGCCACCGGCGGCACGATGATGGCCGGCAAGATTCTGCTGGAGCGCCTGGGCGCGGTGGTAGTCGAAGGCGCGGCAATTATCGACCTGCCTGAACTCGGCGGCTCGGCCTTGCTGCGCAAGGCAGGTCTGCCGCTCTATACGGTGACTGAATTCGGCGGCCATTGAGCGCCGGATGCGAACTTCTTCCCGCACACAACGAAGGTAAGAAAGATGCCCAACTTCCTGTTGTTTCTCGCGACTTCGATCGCCATCACGATGGCGCCCGGCCCCGACAATCTGCAAGTACTCGCGCGCGGCATCTCGCAAGGCCGCGCGGCGGGCCTCGTCGCGGCGCTTGGCTTTGCGGCCGGCATCACGTTCCACACCACGTTGGCCGCGCTTGGCGTGGCTGCATTGCTGCGTTCGTCGCCGGTTGCGTTTGAAGTGATCAAGCTGGCCGGCGCCGCGTATCTGATCTGGATCGGCATCAAGGCGCTGCGCAGCCAGGGCCTCGCCACCGCGCACGAACGCGCGCCGCAACCGTTGATGGCGGTGTTTCGTCAGAGCGTCCTCGGCAATCTGCTGAATCCGAAGGTGACGCTGTTCTTCGTCGTGTTCCTGCCGCAATTCGTGCAGCCGCACGGCACACAAAGCGTCACGGCGCAGATGCTCGAACTTGGCGTGTTGTTCATGCTGCAGACCGTGGTGGTGTTTTCGCTGTTCGGCGTGTGCGCGGGGCTGATCGGCGGCTGGCTGAAGCGCCGGCCGCGCGTGGGCGTGTGGCTCGATCGACTCGCCGGCGCGACGTTCATCGCGATTGGGATTCGCGTCGCCTTGCGGGATTGAGGCGGTTGACCTGATTGACCCGACGGACAACAACCGCGCGCGGTTGAAGACCAGTTTGGAGCTTTAAATGACTTTGCCTTGCATCACCGCTGCGCGCCGTTTCGACGTTCACGCGCATCGGCCGTTCTGGATCGACGCCGGGCAGGTCGGCTGGATTCGCTCAGCCGATGTGCCGTTGCTCGCGCGCTGGCCCGATGTGTTTGAAATCGATGGCACGCGCGTATCGCTCACGACCGTGTTCAACACCGTCGAGCTGCGCAGTGCGGCGCTCGGTTCCGTGATCGGTGCGCTTGCCGCCGAGGGCCGTATTCCCGGTTGGCGCAACGAGACCTACGCGATCCGCAATGCGTTCGATGCACCTCCGCTCGCGTACATCGAACGCGCGGCGTCGCGCTTCTTCGGGACGATGACCTACGCGGTGCATCTGAACGGCGTCGTAGAATATGCGGATGGCGCCCCGCAATTGTGGATTGCGCGCCGCAGCGACACCAAGGCGACCGACCCGGGCATGCTCGACAATGTCGTGGCAGGCGGGATCGGCTGGGGCTTCGGCATCGAGGCGACGATCATCAAGGAGTGCTGGGAAGAAGCCGGCATTCCCGAGGAGATCGCCGCGCGCGCCACGGCCGGCCGCACCGCGCACGTGCTGCAATCGTTGCCGGAAGGCACGCAGGCCGAACAGATTTTTATCTACGATCTCGCGCTGCCGGCCGATTTCGTGCCGCGCAATCAGGACGGCGAAGTGGGTGAACATCGGCTTGCGCGCATCGACGAAGTGGCGCGCTGGATTGAAGAAGGCGCGATGACCGTAGATGCGAGTCTCGCTACGCTGGATTGCCTGCTGCGCCGGCGCTGGATCGACGAAGACGCGTGTCCGGGCATCGAGACGCTGTTCGCGCCGCCGGTGCTTGCATAAGCGCTAGTGAGGCGCGGGTGCGACGAGCGAACCGGGTCATGCCGTAGCACGCTGCATCGGGCAGGACACACCGAACAAACTACGCACTGAAGAAGGGAGTCATCCAGGTCATGTCGACCGATCACAGCTTTATCCTCAAACTGTCGTGCGCCGACCGGCCCGGCATCGTCCACGCGGTTTCGGGCTTTCTGTTCGAGCGTGGCAGCAATATTCTCGACTCCGCGCAGTTCGGCGACAGCCGCACCGGCGAGTTCTTCATGCGCGTGCATTTCCAGCAGGTAGGCGGCGATCCGGGCCTGGACGCATTGCGTACCTCGTTCACAACGCTCGCTGAGCAGTTCGGGATGCGCTGGGAATTGCACGATGCGTCGGTGAAGCCGCGCGTCGTCATAATGGTGTCGAAGATCGGCCATTGCCTGAACGACCTGCTGTTCCGCTATCGCACCGGTCAATTGGGTATTGAGATTCCGGCGATCATCTCGAACCACAAGGAGTTCTATCAGCTCGCAGCCAGCTACGACATTCCGTTCCATCACTTCCCGCTGATGGGCGCCACGCCGGAAGCGAAGGCTGCGCAGGAAGCACGTGTGCTCGAAGTAATCGAAGAGCATCAAGCCGATCTGGTGGTGCTCGCGCGCTACATGCAGATTCTGTCGCCGCAGTTGTGCGAATCCCTGGCCGGCCGCGCAATCAATATCCACCACTCGTTCCTGCCGAGCTTCAAGGGCGCAAAGCCTTATTACCAGGCGTTCGACCGCGGCGTGAAACTGATCGGCGCAACCGCGCACTACGTGACGACGGACCTCGACGAAGGTCCGATCATCGAGCAGGAAGTGGAGCGTGTCGATCACAGCATGACGCCGGAGCAACTGACGGCGATCGGCCGTGACGTCGAATGCGTAACGCTCGCGCGCGCGGTGAAGTGGCACGTTGAGCATCGTGTCGTGTTGAACGGCAGCAAGACGGTGGTGTTTCGTTAAGGGTAGTTGATGCGCTTTGCAGTGGGGGCGGGCAAATCGCCGCCGCATGACCCCGCTGCAAGCCTGCTTCGGCTCTGCCTGTCTGGCGTGCTCTCGTCAGATCAGAACCGCATGGCGGACCCGCCCGCATCCCGTGCGTTCTGTGCGAGCCGCGCGTTTTGCGCCGAACGGCGGCGCGCATTCAGTTTCTTCAGCCAGATCAGCAGTCCCGTTGCGCTCAGCACGGCGACCGCAACTCCCATCGCACTAATCAGAATCCGCCCACCGAGACCGAGGATGCGTCCCGAGTGCAGCGGGAATTGCACCTGCATGAAGATGTCGCCCGCCGTGCCCTTGCCGGGAATCTGCGCGCCGAGCAGCTTGCCGGTAGCCGCGTCCCAATACATCCAGGGATTGCCGAGGCCGATATCGCCATGATCGTTGCCGGTTGCGTAGAAGCCGACGCCGTAGGCGTGCAGGTACTCCGCGTAGTAGAGGCCGCCCGGCGGCACCTTCAGGTTCTGCGCTTTACCGGTTTGCTCTGCTAATTGCACGATGCGCTCGCGACTCAGTACCTGGTCGCCGGGCTGCGGCGCGCGCAGGATTTCGGGGTTGTTGACTGGATTGGGCGTGAGCGTCGAGAACAGCGACACGATTGGCCGAACGACCGGCGCTGAGAGATTCATCGATACCGACGTCAGCGCGACGATCACCAGCAAGCCCCAGATCCACACGCCGCCCGAGCGGTGCAGATCGAAGGTGAGCGTATAGCCGCCGCGCCCCAGGCGAAACGCAAACGACTTGCGCCATGCCTTGAAGCTCGGAAACGACAGCCACAGCGCGATCATGCTATCGAACAGCCACACGATCCCGACGATGCCCATCAGCCAGGTGCCGATATCGACACCGCCGGTGAATGGCAATTGCAGCGTGTAGTGCAGCTTGTAGATGAACGGAATCAGATTGAGCCGCGTGAGCGAAACGGCGCCCCATTCGCGCCGCCCTTGGACATCGCCGGTGGCGGGATCGACGGCGATCTGGTTGAAGTCGAGCGGGTAGGGCTGCTGCGTCGCGGGGTTGATGCGCGGCAGCACCATCATCTGCAACGTGTGGCCGGGTTCAGCCGAGAGCGGCAGATATGTCACTTGCAGGCGCGGATCAGCCGCTTCGACGCGGCGTGCCAACTCGAGCCCCGACAGTGCGGGGCCGGCGGTGCGCGCTTTGAAGAATGACGGATTTAGCGCTGCATCGAGTTCGTGATCCCACGCGATGATCGCGCCGGTCAGGCCGGCGACGAACAGAAACAACGCAATGGCGACACCGAACCAGCGGTGCAGGCGAACGAGTTGCTGCCTCATCGGCAGGCCGGCGAAAGGCGGCAGGAATTCTGGCGTGATGTCACGGCAAAGACGTAGTGCAAATGGGAATTGTTCTCATCTTATGGAATCGTGCCACCGGCTGCAAGTTTCTCGTAAGTGCGACGCGGTGCCGCTAAGGCAATCCGTCTGCGCGTACCCAGCGGATTCCTATCTGGTATGGCTTTGAGCCATGGTAAATGTGATGCATGCGGCAAAATGTCGCAGGCCAAAGCTTACAGTTAGCATAATTTATTCGGCATCATCGCATCCTGCGTGAATGGGAATTATTCTCATTTAATGGGTCTTAGAAAAAGTCGAGATTAGCGATGAGCGTAAAGAACGGGGTAAAACAGCCGAAGAAACGGCTGTCGGTGCGGCCATTCCACATGGCGGCGTGTCTGGCATTTGCAGCAAGTCACGGGGCTTGGGCGCAACAGGTGTCCACGACACAGGCGGCGTCGGACGCAAGCGAAAAAGCACTGCCGACAGTCAAGGTCACGGCGGCGCACGACACGGAGCAGCATCTGAGGGAAGACGTCAGCAGCGGGGCCCTCGGCGCGCGCTCGCAACTCGACACGCCGTTTTCCACCACCGTGGTCACCAGCGAAGAATTGCAGGATCGTCAGCCGTCCAAACTCGGCGCCGTGTTCGCCACGGACGCCTCCGTATCCGACAACGGCAACGCCTACAACGCATGGGCCACCTACGTGACAGTGCGCGGCATGCAACTCGACTGGCAGTCGGGCTTCAAGATCGACGGCATGCCCTTCAACAGCTATGGCATCACGATGCCGTACGAGCAGCTCGAAAAAGTAGAACTGCTGAAGGGACTGACCGGCTTTATGTACGGCTTCGGCGCGCCGGGCGGCGTGGTCAACTACGTGACGAAAAAACCGCCGGTGTCGGCCACGCCGGTGCGCAGCGTCGACATCGGCTATCAGACCGATGGTGTGTGGACCGAGCACGCGGATCTCGGTGGACGTGTCGGCCCGAACGGCATGTTCGGCTACCGCCTGAATGCGACGCACGAAGAAGGCAAGACCTATAACGAAGGTAATGTGCGGCGCGATGCAGTGTCGCTGGCGCTCGACGCCCGCATCACCCGCGACCTCAAGGCCACTTTTGGCGCGCTGTATCAGGAGCGTCATTCGAGTGGCATCACCGGGGCGATCTCGACGGCGCAATACACCGGCACGAGCCTTCCGCGCACCTTCAGCGGTGGGACGGGCGACCTCTCCGGTCCCGACCAGCATCTGAACACGAACGTTCAGCTCTACACCGCAGGCGTGCAATACAACCTCGGCCAGGACTGGACAGTCAACGCAAACTACAGCTACAGCAAAAGCTCGCGCGATCGCAACGAGAGTACGTACTACCTGCAAAACGGCGCCGGTGATTACACGGATAGCCGTTTCGCCGGCAAGGAGGGGCACCAGCTGAGCTTGTGGCAGGTGTCGGCGCAAGGCAACGTCAAAACCGGCCCGTTCGAGCATCAGCTCGTGTTCGGCGCGGCTTATCAACGGCAAACCAACGACTACGGCGCGAACAGTTTCTTCGGTCAGATCGGCACCGGCAACCTCTACCTGCCGAACACCAATACCTTCGACGGTGCGTCCAACTACACCACCTATCGCGACAGCGACATCACGCAAAAGGCCTTGTTCGCGAGCGATACGATCCAGCTGACGCAGCGCTGGTCGGCACTCGGTGGGGTGCGTTACACGAACTACGAACAACACGGCTACTCGACCACCGGTGCGACCACGTCGACATACAGCCAGAACGGTGTCGTGACGCCGACCTTTGCGCTGATGTTCAAGCTGGCGCCGACCACCACGCTGTACACCAGTTACGTCGAATCGCTGGAAGCGGGCACCGTGGTGGGCGACACGTACGCGAACCGGGGCGAATTGCTCAAGCCGTTGCGCAGCAAGCAGTACGAAGTGGGGATCAAGAGCGAGCATGCGCGCTGGAGCGCGACGGCCGCGCTGTTCCGGATCGAACGCGGCGCGGCGTATGCGAACAGCGCGAACGTTTTCACGCAGGACGGCGAGTCGATCTTTCAGGGTGTGGAACTTGGCGGCGACGTACGTCTAGGCGCGAGCTGGAATGTCGGCGGCGACGTCATGTGGATCAACACCCAATACGAGAAAGGCGCGGCCAACAACGGCAATCGCGTGGCCGGCGCGCCGCAGTTCGTCGTGGCGGGTCATGCGACCTACTCGGTGCCGTATGTGCCGGGCTTGCGTATCGGTGCCGACGCGAAGTTCACGGGCAATACCAACGTGCGCCCCACGGCCAATCTCAACGCGCCGGGCTACATGCTGGTCAACCTCGGTGCGAGTTACGCCACGCGCATAGGCGGTTACGACGTGACGTTCCGCGCGGCGATCGACAACCTGCTCAATCGCCGTTACTGGGAGTATCAGTACGCGGACTACGTGACGCCGGGCGATCCACGCACGCTGTCACTGAACGCGCGCATCGACTTCTGAGCATGAAAAAAGCGGCACCAGGTGCCGCTTCAGACTGCTGACTAATCCCACGTTTTTCGGGGCGCGGGTCGTTTCTTCTACACCAGCCGCAGATAAATCAATTCCCGCTTGATGTACGCATAGAAGATCGGTGCCGCGACCACGCCGGGGATGCCGAACGCGGCTTCCATCACGAGCATCGCGATAAGTAATTCCCAGGCGCGCGCCTCGATCTGACCACCGACGATGCGCGCGTTCAGGAAGTACTCCAGCTTGTGAATCAGGATCAGGAATACCAGCGACATGATCGCCGCCGGAAAGCTCACCGAGAGTGCCACCGCGACGATGATCGTGTTCGAGATCAAATTGCCGATCACCGGCAGCAAGCCGACGATAAACGTCACCAGCACCAGCGTTTTGGAGAGCGGCAGCGTGTCGTGAAAGATCGGCAGGATCACCAGCAGGAAGATGCCGGTAAAGACCGCATTGATCGCCGAGATCTTGACCTGCGCGAATACGATGCGGCGGAATGCATCGGCGAAACGGGTCACACGCGTGACGAACGCTGTGGACAGCGGCAGCCGTTGCATATGCTTCTGCGCCCCGACCGCGATGATCGCGCCGATGATCATGCCGATCAGGATGTGCGTGAAGCCGCGCGCCGCGGTCTTGCCGCTTTGCTGCAGCATGTTCGCGTGCGTCTGCATCAGTTCGGCCGCCTTCGCCTTCATCTGCTCGGTATCGACCGGCAGATAGTTCGCGACGAATTGCGGAATCCGGCCGCGCGCCTGGTCGATCAGCTGCATTGCCTGGTCGAGCAGCTTCTGCACGCTCGGCACGTCGTTCTCGAAATGTTCGATGATGCCGAGTGTCAGCCCTGTCAGCGCGCCGACTATCACCACCGACAGGATCACCACCGCGAGCCAGCGCGCGCGCTGACTTGACATATGCCGTTCGATGCGCGGCGCGATGGTGTGCACGAGTTGAAACACGAGCAGCCCGGCCAGCAAGGCGCCGAGCAGCTTCAGTTCGATGACCGCCCACATTCCGAACAGCATCAGCACGTAACTGCCGATTTCGACCGCCGACAGTCTCGGCAGGCTCATGTCGCTAGTCAGCCTGACCGGGCGTGGGCGTAGGTCCTGCACTTGCCCGTCGTCGCGCGCCTGATTCCGCTTGGCCATGGCTTATTCCGTCTCCAACCCGTGTTGTGCAGCGTTACTTTTTGCTGGCAATGCGTTTCAGCAGAGGCGCCAGATATTTACCGGTAAAACTTGCCTTCGACTTGGCAACCTGCTCCGGCGTGCCTTGCGCGATGATCTGACCGCCGCCGGCTCCGCCTTCGGGGCCGAGATCGATCACCCAGTCGGCGGTCTTTATTACATCGAGATTATGCTCGATGATCACGACGGTATTACCCTGGTCTCGCAAACGATGAATGACTTCCAGCAGCAATGCGATGTCGTGAAAGTGCAGACCGGTGGTCGGCTCGTCCAGGATGTATAGAGTGCGACCGGTGTCGCGCTTGCTCAGTTCCAAAGATAGTTTGACGCGCTGCGCCTCGCCGCCCGACAGCGTAGTGGCCGACTGGCCCAGCCGGATATAGCCCAGACCCACGTCCAGCAAGGTTTTAAGCTTGCGAGCGACGACCGGCACCGGCTTGAAGAACTCGTAGGCGTTCTCCACCGTCATGTCGAGCACTTCGCTGATGTTCTTGCCTTTGTATTGGACGTCCAGCGTTTCGCGGTTGTAGCGCTTGCCATGGCAGAGGTCGCAGGGCACGTAGACGTCCGGCAAAAAGTGCATCTCCACCTTGAGCACGCCGTCGCCCTGGCAGGATTCACAGCGGCCGCCCTTCACGTTGAACGAGAAGCGGCCGGCTTCGTAGCCGCGTTCTTTCGACGCAGGCACGCCCGCGAACAGTTCGCGGATCGGCGTGAACAGGCCCGTGTAGGTGGCCGGATTCGAGCGCGGTGTGCGGCCGATCGGCGACTGGTCGACGTTGATGACCTTGTCGAAGTGCTCCAGACCTTCGATCGATTCATACGGCGCCGGCTCAGCGGACGAGCCATACAGGTGATGCGCGACCGCGTGGTACAGCGTGTCATTGATGAGCGTGGACTTGCCCGAACCGGATACGCCGGTCACGCAGGTCAGCAGGCCGACCGGCAGATCGAGCGAGACGTGCTGCAGATTATTGCCGTACGCCTCGACGATGCGCAGACGGCGTTCGTCCGGCGCCTTGCGCTCGTCCGGGAATTCGATGTTGCGGGCGCCGGACATGTACTGCCCGGTCATCGACGCCGCGTTGGCCTCCACCTGCTTGGGCGTGCCTTCGGCGATCACCATGCCGCCGTGCTCGCCCGCGCCAGGACCCATGTCGACCACGTAGTCGGCCATGCGGATCATGTCTTCGTCGTGCTCGACGACGATCACCGAGTTGCCCAG
Organism: Paraburkholderia sp. D1E; assembly: GCF_052682275.1. NCBI lineage: Bacteria > Pseudomonadati > Pseudomonadota > Betaproteobacteria > Burkholderiales > Burkholderiaceae > Paraburkholderia > Paraburkholderia sp. D1E. The sequence goes on along the minus strand of NZ_JBQYMB010000001.1, from coordinate 8,807,012 downwards.
GTCGCGCAGATGCTTGAGCGTGGCGATCAGCCGGTCGTTGTCGCGCTGATGCAGACCGATCGATGGTTCGTCCAGCACGTACATCACGCCGGTCAAACCGGAACCGATCTGCGATGCGAGGCGAATCCGCTGCGCCTCGCCGCCCGACAGCGTTTCCGCGCTCCGTTCGAGCGACAGGTAGTCGAGCCCGACGTTATTCAGGAACATCAGGCGCGCGACGATTTCCTTGACGACCTTGTCGGCGATCTCGCGCTTCGATCCTTCGAGCCGCAGCGTCTGGAAATAGCCAAGCGCATCGCGCAACGGCCAGCCGCTGATTTCGAAGATGCCGCGCGCGTCGCTGTCCGAGCCGATCCGCACGAAGCGCGCTTCCCGGCGCAGCCGCGTGCCGGCGCAAGCGGGGCAAGACTGGTTGTTCTGATACTTGGCGAGCTCTTCGCGCACCGCGACTGAATCGGTCTCGCGGTAACGCCGCTCCAGATTCGGGATGATCCCTTCGAACACATGCTCGCGCACGGAAGTGCGGCCGCGTTCATTGATGTACGAGAACGGAATTTCCTGCTTGCCCGAACCGAACAGCAGAATCTTGCGGACTTTCTCCGGCAGATCTTCGACGGCTGTGTCGATGTCGAACTCGTAGAATGCCGCGAGACTTTGCAGCATCTGGAAGTAGAACTGGTTACGCCGGTCCCAGCCCTTCACCGCGCCTGCCGCCAGCGACAACGACGGATGCGCCACCACCCGCTTCGGGTCGAAGAAGGTGATCTGGCCGAGGCCGTCGCATTCCGGGCAGGCGCCCATCGGGTTGTTGAACGAGAAGAGGCGCGGCTCGAGCTCCTGCAGCGAATATGAGCAGATCGGGCAGGCGAACTTCGAGCTGAACAGCTTCTCCTTGTCGGTATCCATTTCCAGCGCAATCGCGCGGCCGTCGGCGAGACGCAGTGCCGTTTCGAACGATTCGGCGAGGCGCTGCTTCATATCGGGGCGCACTTTCAGCCGGTCGACGACGACATCGATCGTGTGCTTGTCGTTTTTCTTGAGCTTCGGCAGCGAGTCGACGTCGTAGATCTTCGCGACGCCTTCGTTGGCCGTGCCGCCACCTGAGCGCACCCGGAAACGGATGAAGCCCTGTGCCTGCATTTCCTCGAACAGTTCGACGTGCTCGCCTTTGCGGTTCGCCACCACTGGCGCGAGGATCATTAGCCTGGTTTCTTCCGGCAAAGCGAGCGCCGCGTCGACCATCTGCGAGACGCTTTGCGCTTCCAGCGGAATTTCGTGGTCCGGACAGTACGGCGTGCCGACCCGTGCGAACAGCAGCCGCAGATAATCGTGAATTTCGGTGACAGTGCCGACCGTGGAACGCGGATTGTGCGAGGTCGCTTTCTGTTCGATCGAGATCGCAGGCGACAGGCCTTCAATCAGATCGACGTCCGGCTTCTCCATCAATTGCAGGAACTGGCGGGCGTAAGCGGAGAGACTTTCGACGTAGCGCCGCTGTCCTTCCGCATAGAGCGTGTCGAACGCCAGCGACGATTTACCCGAGCCGGACAGGCCCGTAATCACGACGAGCTTGTGACGCGGGAGGTCGAGATTGACGTTCTTCAGGTTGTGGGTGCGAGCCCCACGGATACGGATTTGTTCCACGCGTTATTCCATCACCTGGCCATTAGCTGGCGGAAAGAGGAGGAGGCTAAACCTGCTACTATAACGACTTTTCAAGACCGCCGTTACGGCTTCCTGACAGCCTGAACGGGCATCAAGGCAAGCTGTAAGGCAGCAGTCCAGCGCCGTGGGGAAGAGGTCTAACTGGGGCCGTTTTCCGCGAGTACAAGGCGCCGCGAGGCGTGCGGGCCGTGTGCAGCAAGGCCGCTGGCCCGAATGCCGCGTCGCATGCTTGCCGCCGTCCTGCCGTCCCGTGGTAAGCCGCCTGGGTGTGGCCGTCCTGCGGGGAAGGTCCGCCCGCGGTGTGCCGCCCCGATCATTCAAAGAACGCTCCCGATGTCCAATCCGTCCGCTACATCCCCACGCATGAGCGCGCCTGAAATGCGCGCGACCGTGTCGCTTGCCGCTATCTTCGCGTTGCGCATGCTCGGTCTCTTCATGATCATGCCGGTGTTCTCGATCTACGCGAAGACCATCCCTGGCGGCGACAACGTGCTGCTGGTGGGGATCGCGCTCGGTGCGTACGGCGTGACGCAGTCGATGCTGTACATCTTCTATGGCTGGGTCTCCGACAAGATCGGCCGCAAACCGGTCATTGCGACCGGCCTTCTGATCTTCGCGCTAGGCAGTTTCGTCGCGGCAGGCGCGCACGACATGACGTGGATCATTGTGGGCCGGGTGATTCAGGGCATGGGCGCGGTGTCGTCCGCGGTGATCGCGTTTATTGCCGACCTTACCTCTGAAGAGCATCGCACCAAGGCGATGGCGATGGTCGGCGGCAGTATCGGCATTTCGTTCGCAGTGGCGATTGTCGGTGCGCCGATCGTGTTCCAGTGGGTCGGCATGAGCGGCCTGTTCACACTGGTCGGTATCTTCTCGATTCTGGCGGTCGGCCTGGTGCTGTGGGTCGTACCCGATGCACCCAAGCCTGTGCACGTGCGCGCGCCGTTCGCCGAGGTGCTGCATAACGTCGAACTGCTGCGCCTGAACTTCGGCGTGCTCGTGCTGCACGCCACGCAGACCGCATTGTTCCTTGTCGTGCCGCGCATTCTCGAAGCCGGCGGCCTGCCGGTCGCGTCGCACTGGAAGGTGTATTTGCCGGTGATGGGCCTCTCGTTCGTGATGATGGTCCCGGCGATCATCGCCGCGGAAAAGCGCGGAAAAATGAAAATCGTGCTGCTGTCGGCGATCGGTCTTATCCTGATCGGACAGTTGTTGTTGGGCGTCGCACCGCATACGATTCTGAGTGTGGCGGCGATCCTCTTTGTCTACTTTCTGGGCTTCAATATCCTTGAAGCGTCGCAGCCTTCGCTGGTGTCGAAACTGGCGCCGGGTACCCGCAAGGGCGCGGCGGCCGGCGTGTACAACACCACCCAGTCGATCGGTCTTGCGCTGGGCGGCGTGGTTGGCGGCTGGCTGCTCAAGGTGGACGGCCAGAGCGCGGTCTTTTTCACTTGCTCGGGGCTGGTGTTTTGCTGGCTTATAATCGCGGCAAATATGAAACAGCCGCCGCGCAGGAAGGCGTAACAGCGCCCCCAACCCTGGCACTTCGCGCCAGGTCCCCCGAGGGGGACTTCCTTCGGTGCGGAAAACCTGGGGCGGCCAGGCGCTTTCTTGACAGAACTCACCCGGCGGCGGGCTGAGGCGCAGTTCCGGTCTCCGGCCCGCTGGCTTGAGACGTGAATCGCGCATTGCTGCGCCGCCCGCAACGGAATTAACAGGAGAAACTCATGGCATCCGTGAACAAGGTCATTCTCGTCGGCAATCTCGGAGCCGATCCGGAAGTCCGTTATCTTCCGAGCGGCGACGCAGTGGCGAACATCCGCCTTGCGACGACGGATCGGTACAAGGACAAAACGTCCGGCGAAATGAAGGAAGCAACCGAATGGCACCGCGTGTCGTTCTTCGGCCGACTTGCGGAAATCGTGTCGGAATATCTGAAGAAGGGCTCGTCCGTGTACCTGGAAGGGCGCATCCGCACCCGCAAGTGGCAGGCTCAGGACGGCACCGACCGTTACTCGACCGAAATCGTCGCCGAGCAGATGCAAATGCTGGGTGGCCGTGGCGGCGCGATGGGCGGCGGCGGCGACGAAGGTGGTTACAGCCGCGGCGAACCGTCGGAGCGTAGCGGCGGCGGTGGTGGCGGCGGTCGTGCGGTTTCGGGCGGCGGCGCCTCGCGTGGCGGCAGCGGTGGTGGCGCTGGTGGTGGTTCGAGCCGCCCGAGCGCGCCGGCCGGCGGTGGCTTCGATGAGATGGACGACGATATTCCGTTCTAACCCCGGCTATCGCCGAGTTAGTACCCAGAACCCCGCTTTCGAGCGGGGTTTTTTTTGCCTTCAGCACCCAAAGGCAAAAAACCATCACCGGCTGAGGTGCTCCAGCGCATCTCTCATCGGCACACTGGAAATGACAATCGGCCCGGTAAACGGCGTATCCAGGTCGACGATCACATAGATCGCAGAAGCAATCGACACTGCCCCAAGCGAAATGGTGACCAACGCCAACGCGTTGCGCGGCGCGATCAATCCAAAGCTGAGAAAAATCACGCACAACCAGAACGTCAGTGTCATGAAGAACGGCTGGGAAATTGAACTGTGCGCTTCCTCGATGATTTTCCATCGAGCATCCACAGTCCGCCGATATTGCGTCAACGCGTCATCGAGCGCGCGCTGTTGTAACGGATCGTGCGCCTGCAATTGCCGCAACTGCCTGCCCACCGCAGTCAGCATATCGCCGAGTCGCACGTTCTCCAGCTTCTGCGAGTTGTCCTGCGACCCGATGTCCCTCGGATAATCACCGGCTGGAGCGGATTCGCCAGGCCAAGTCGACGCAATCGCCGCCGCCGTGTACACACGCAGCAGGTGCCGGGCCTCATTGGTATCGCCGCCGTATTCCCGCAAGGTCGTGTCGAACTCGATCAGGTCAGCCGCAAAGGTACGTAAATCGTTCGACTCGGTATCGAAACTGGATTTCGCGGATGCCGTCATCAACCCGAGCACCAAAGCGGCAAACGTCACAAGCATGCCCATAACCAGTTGGATGAGTTGCACGGTTTCATGCGCCTTGTGCTCCTCAGGCAGCAACGGCCGCACCCACACGCCCAAGCCCGTTCCAACAAGCAATAAAGCGAAAACTAGCAGAGCCGAGCCTATTTCTGACATAGAAATGCTCCGGAGACGCGTGCTTCGTCACTTTCTACCAACCACCGCTCGCCGGCCACCCGGGTAGTCCAGCACATGTACTTGCGCGAGTGGTCGCTGACTTCCGCTCGTATGTTGATGTATCGCAAACGTATGCGCCATCAACCATAAAGTTTTCTGTAATCCCGCCGTAGACCATCTGTGTGGCGTTCGCTTAATTTTTAAACAAGGGTTGCGGACTTGGCCGATGGGCTTGGGCGCAGCACGCGTGGCCGAGGCTAATTTTTTGAACAGTCGGTCAGGCAGCCCAATGGAGACAAGTCCGATGCTGAAAAATCTGTCGATTCGAACCAGCCTTACCCTGATGATCATGTTCTTCGGTGCCGTGCTGCTGTTCGGCGCCGCCGCCGGACTCTTGTCGTTGCGTTCGAGCAACGCGTCGCTCCAGCAGATGTACACCGTGGATACGCCCGCAGTCGCCGACCTCGAAGGGAGTGCCGGACAACTGCTGCGTCTGCGTCTGGCTTTGGCGACCTACGCATCGTTGGTCGATCTGAACGATCAGGACGGCGCGAACGCGGTACTCAAGCGCTTTGATCAGTATCAGAAATCATCGAACGACCGTCTTGCCCACTATGTGAGCCGTGCGAGCACGGATGCTGACGAACAGCGCCTGATCAAGGACATGCAGGACAAGCGCGACACCTTCCTGCACGAGGGCATTGATCCGGCACTGGCTGCGCTCAAGTCCGGAGACAAGACCGCATTCGAACAGTTGCAGGCGCACAAACTGCCTTCGCTCTACAGCGCGTACGAAAAGGCGATGCTCACGCTTGAGCAATTGCAACTCGATCACGGTGCCCAGCGCTATCAGGATGCGCAGGATCTGTTCTACGCGATTTGCGTTGCGGTGGCGATCGGCATGGCGCTGTCGCTGCTGGGCTCCTTGATCGGGCGGGCTGTCATGGTGCGGGCAATTGTCAACCCGGTCGACGCGACCATTGCGCAGTTTCAGCGGATAGCCAATGGCGATCTGACTAGCCAGATCGACGTGACGAGCAATAACGAAATGGGCCGCCTGGCTGACGCATTGCGCAAGATGCAGAACTCGTTGATCGAGACGGTGAATGCAGTGCGTCACGGCACCGAATCCATCGATACCGGTGTGAGCGAGATCGCGGCAGGCAATACCGATCTGTCGCAACGTACCGAAGAGCAGGCCGCATCGCTTGAAGAAACGGCGGCCAGCATCGAAGAACTGACCTCGACGGTCAAGCAGACGGCAGACAACGCGAAGCAGGCGAGCTCGCTGGCGCAGGGTGCATCGAGTCTTGCTGCGCAGGGCGGTGATTTGACCGAGCAGGTGGTGGGCACGATGCATGGCATCGTCGACGACTCACGGCGGATTGCTGACATTGTCGGCGTGATCGAGGGCATTGCTTTCCAGACCAATATTCTGGCGCTCAATGCTGCGGTCGAAGCGGCGCGCGCGGGCGAGCAGGGTCGTGGTTTTGCGGTGGTGGCGAGTGAAGTGCGGTCGTTGGCACAGCGAAGCGCGGCGGCGGCCAAGGAGATCAAAGGGTTGATCGATGCTTCGACGGCGCGGGTGCAGGCAGGCTCGCAACTGGTTGAACGCTCGGGCTCGACGATGACTGAGATTGTCGAGGCGATTTCTCGCGTGAGTTCGATTATGGGTGAGATTGCGGCGGCGGCGATCGAGCAGAGTACCGGGATTGATCAGGTGAACCTGGCTGTTGCGCAGATGGACGAGGTGACTCAACAGAATGCTGCGCTGGTTGAGCAGGCTGCTGCTGCGGCTAGTTCGCTGGAGGAGCAGGCTCGCAGGTTGACTTCGGCGGTGGCTGTGTTTCAGACGGGGAATGGGGTTTCTTCTTCTGCCGTTCGGCGGGGTGGATTTGCGGCTGTGCCTGCGATGGGTGACTTGGGTGGGCCTGTCACGGTTTGATGTTTTTCTGCTTGCGCGGCGGGTTTTGTCTGTTTGCCTACGGCGTTGGCCTTTCCTTGAATTCTTATTGGTCTATTAGCGTTCGCCCCTGTGCGGGGCAGGCACTTACTTCTCTTTGCCGCCGCGTAACTATTCAGCGGCCGGCAGGGGCGAAACGACCAAACCGGCAAAGCTCAAGGCCAGCGCATCGATCAGCGAGCGGTTCTGCTTACGCAAAGTGGCGAGATAGGAGCGGATTGTGCAGAACGCCTCCATGCCGCAGACAGAGCGGAAACACCCTGATATTTTCTGCTTGAGTTTGGGCATGCGGATATCGCGCTCGGCCAGATTGTTGTCGAACGGCACACGGTGATCTGCAATAAAACGCCATACCTGGCGCGTCTGTGTGTGCAGGCGGCGCAGCAGATTGTAGGCAAAGCTCTGCCTGATCTTGCCGCGCCGCTCCTTGCGCCTGGACTCGCGCGCCTGCTGGGGATTAAGCCTGTCTCCCAGAGCAATCAGCGCCCGACTTCGCCTGGCGTAATAGCGCTGGCGCGATCGACTCAGTGCCGTGTTGCCGCAGGCCAGACTGAGCTCACTCTCGCGTTTGGCCTGACACAGCAGATCAATCATCTGCTGGGCCCACGCCTGCCCGGTGGACTCCAGCACAAACACCAACTCGCGCAGATGGTGGGCATTGCATAGCGCATGGTCGCAGTCATAGTAGGCATACGGTCGCCAGCCGTCATGTACCGCGATGCCCGTGAAGCCAGGCAGAATGCCGAAACTGTCGAGTGCCTCGCGACCGCGCTTGTGGTGCGCACCGTACCAGCTCAGCGTGCGCGTTGACGCGGTATGCAGCCAGTGGGGCGTACGTCCCACGCGCATGCTGCTCTCATCGAAATGCACGACCGGCTGCTTATGCAGTGCCTGGCTGATCTGTTCAACTGCGGGCGCCAGCAGATGTGCTGCCTGATCAATGCTGTGCTGCACGGTGCCGGTACTCACACGCAGACCGAACAGATCCGTCAGCGCCTGAGCGGTGCGTCCCACTGGCAGTTGCTGGTACTGCGTCAGATAGACTGCCGCGGCGCGCACCTGGGCACCGTACTGCACCGCCTGGCTTACGCCTTCGGGAAACACGCCCGAATGACGTTTGCCGCAGCGACACTGTGCGATCTGCACGCGATGTTCGGTCACCTCAAAACGCGTGGGCGGCAAATCGATCACCTGACGTCCTTCAGTCACCACGGTGATCCGTGTGGAATCAAGCCGTGCCCCGCATGCATCGCACACCCGCGCCACCGGGTGAATCTCAATGTGATCGGGTTGCGCCACGCGTTTTAGCGTCTTGCCTTTATGACCGGGCTGCGCTCCCGGGCGTGCACCGCTTACGCCGCGCAACGACTTCGGTTTGCGCTTCGGGCCGTCGCTTGATGGTGGCTTGCTGGAGTTATGACTGTCCTTCTCAAGCTTCGCCTCAAGCTCGTTCAGACGCCTCACAAGATCGACGATCAGTGCGTCCTTCTGTTCAGGCGTCAGATCCTTGATGTCGGGCATCTTCGTCATGTCCTTCACTATGCATGGCCTGGTTCCAGTTTACAACCGCTGAATAGTTACGCCGCCGCAAAGAGAAGTAAGCAAGAGAAAGCGGCTCACCCCGCTAATTCTTAAGCGGGTCCCCCGCGCAGTTGCGGTAGTGGTGCATCTGGAATCCGTGCTCCCGCACATTCAGCCCTGTGACAAGGCAGTCATACTTCCCGCCTCGCACTACGCGCTCGCCGGAAGGGTTCATCAGGAAACATGGGCTCCGCTTGGGTACGGTGGGAGCCATCGGCTTTGCCTCGGCGAAATGCCGAAGGGAGCACGGGTGCGAAAACACAGCAATCGGTTTTGAGAAAGTGCGCATCGGCGCACGCAGCGCTGCCGGAAGTATGACGGCTTTGTCACTAAGCCCTACTGCTGCGCAGCGTAATACTTAGCCACGCTATCAATCTCCACCGAAGTCATCTGCCGGGCCACATTCCGCATCTGCTCATTAATATCGTTATGCCGGGCACCGGAAGCAAACGCCCGCATCTGCGCAGCCAGATAAATAGAAGACTGCCCACCAAGCCAGGGCGCAGCCCCTTTGCGATCCAGTTGCCCATGACAGGCAGCACAAGGCGCAATATTCCGCTGCGGATCACCCTGCATCGCAAGCCTCACAGCATTCGCATCCGGTCCCACGCCAGAGGGCAAAACCTCAGCCGCTGGCGCACGAGGCAGCGAAGCATAATAAGCCGCCAGATCATGCAAATCCTGATCGCTGCGAGCCGCAATAATCGGCTGCATCACCGCGTTCTGCCGCACACCGTTCTGATAGTCACGCAACTCCTTGTAGACCACGTCGGCATACTGCCCGGCCAAAGCAGGTGCCGTCACTTGCACCGTGCCCATCACGCCATGACACATCGAGCAATTCTGCGTCGCGATCGTCGCGCCGCGGCCGATCGAATTCGCGTCGGCTCGTACTCGCCGCAAAGGCGGCAAGACCACGACCTCGCTCGGCGCCGGACCGGCAATATTGGCGCCACCATACCAACTCGACGGCGCGCCCGCAGCGCTGCAAATCGTCGCCCATAAACCACGCTCGCTGAATCCGCTATTGGCCGATGGCAACCAGATAAAGCCGATCAGTATCGACACGACGGCAATCGCAATCGTGCCGCCAAGGCTCGCCGTGAACCACGGGTTGCGCAAGCTGAAGACGCGTTCCTGACTCATCGCTGCGCTCCGACGACAACTGCCGGCACCGACGTCTGCGGCAATCTGAGCAACTGAACGATCGGCACACTGTAGTTGACAACCGTCAGCCCGATCATCAACGCCACCCACAAGCCGAAACTGTTGAGCGCGGCAGGCACGTGCTCCACCGGTTGCACCGCGCTCGCGAAGCGGAAAGTCTGTTGCTGTACCAGCGGCCCGAATTGCGACTTCGCGAGGATGTAAATGAACAGTACGCCGGACACCACCAGGATCAATCCACCCACCGCCGACATGCCCACCCAGAACGCCTGCGATTCCATCCCCGGCATGGTGTAGTCGTAATACGCCATACGGCGCGGCGCGCCGAGCAAGCCGACGTAGTGCCACGGCAGCGTCGTCACCATCATGCCGATGAACCACAGCCACAGTTGCATCCGCACCAACTTCATCGACGCAATCGCGCGGCCGGTCAGTTGCGGCCACAGCTCGTACGCGATCGCGAAGTACATGATGACGATCGCACCGCCGAAAATCAGATGGAAGTGCCCGGTCACCCACTGCGTGTTGTGCACGGTCGAGTTCAACTGGTAGCTCATGTTGATCAGGCCGCCCGCACCGCCGAGACCCAGCATCAGGAACGAAAACGCAATCACCAGCATCATCGGGTTTTGCCACGGCAAGGCGGTCAGCCAGCCGAACGCACCCTTGCCGCCGCGCAGCCTGCCAGTGATTTCCACCGATGCGCAGATGGTGAACACCGTCAGTAAGGTCGGCACCGACACCATGCCGGTGAACACCGCATGCAGGAACTTGAAGCCCGAGCCGACTTGCGGATCGGCGAACAGGTGGTGAATGCCGATCGGCATGGCAAACACGAGGAACAGAATGAACGACACACGCGCCATCGAATCGCTATAAAGCCGTCCGCCGATCGCGCGCGGCACCAGCGTGTAGTACGCGATGTAAGCCGGAATCAGCCAGAAGTAGACGATCGCATGCAGCGTCCACGAGAACAGGATGCGTGAAAGACCGGCATCGATCGTGTTGGTTAGACCGAGGGCAACGGGCAATATCTGGAACAGGATTTCGAGCGCCGCGCCGATCGCGGTCCACGCCCACAGATACGCGCCCGCCACGTTGGCGAACATCGCGAGCGGTATGGGTCTGCCGGGATTGGCGCGCCGCCAGACGCGCAGATTAACGTGCATCAGCGCGACCCAGATCCACGAGCCGACCACCACCAGCACCACACCGAGGTAATAGAACGGACTGCCGATCATCGGTGGATAAAAGGTGTAGAGCACCGAGGCCTTGCCGAGCGCGACCGGGACCATTGCCATTACCGCGCCGACCGCCAGCATGACGAATGCGGCCCATGCCCATTTGAGGCCGACGAGCCGTTGCGCGAGCGCGAGTTCGACGATCGCGTAACCGAAACCCATCGACACCAGGGTGGGCAGCACGTAAGCCATCACCGAGCCATGCGCGGTCACCGATCGATAGTAGAGCTCGGGGTCGCCGACCCACGGTACCAGTGGGCTGCGTACGAGCATCTGCCACGCGCCGAGCAGCAGCGCGATCAGAAACGCGATGAAGGCCAGCCAGAAATGCGCGAGAACGAGTCGCTTAGCGTGAAACACAGCTGAGCCTCCGTGATTGTCGGGCTTGCTCGAAGAACGTGGCTTTATCGATGACCTTGACGTGCGCCCACATGGTCTGGTGGCCGAAGCCGCAGAACTCGTGACACGGCATGGTGTGATCGCCGGCTTGGTCGAAGCGCGTGTTCAGTGTGGAGACATAGCCGGGCACGACCATCGTGTTGATGTTGGTGTCGGTCACGAGCAGGCCGTGCACGACATCGGCACTGGTTGTGCGGATCGTGATCGGCGTGTCGGCAGGCACCAGCAGACATTGCGGCGTGAACGAATACTGCTGCGCAATGAAACGCACGACCACCGAGCCATCCGGCTCGACGGCGCTGCCGAGGTTGTCTTCGACGAATTCGCCGGACAGTTGCAGCCGCGAAGGATCGATCGTCTCGACCCGCGACGGCGGCATCATCGCCCAGTGCAGCCCCGAGAACACGATGACGGCGAGCATCAGCACGATCAGCGCCGTGGCGAAGATCGCCCAGCGGCGCTCGGCACGTAAGGCGACTTCGTGGCCGCTGCCCGGTTGGTGATTGGAATCAGTCGACATAGTCAATGGATGACGCCGCGCGGCAGAAAGACAAGGAAGTAGAAGCCGAACCAGATCGCCATGACGATCAGCGTGGCGACACCGGCCACGGCGATCGCGCCATGCGGACCGGCCGCGACGACGCGTTCCACTTCTTCATCCGTTGGTGGAGTCGCGCTGTGGGTATCATTCGCTTCCATCTGGAGATTCTCCGGTGCAGCGGTTCAGGTTCAGTGCAGCGGCGCCTTGCGCAATTCGTTGACCTCGCGGGCCGTTACTGGTTTGCCGTGGTTGCCCCACGCAGTGCGGATATACGTGACGACGGCGGCGGCATCGGTGTCGTTCAATTCCTGACCGAACGGTGGCATGCCGTACGGCTCGGGATTGCGCATGGTGCCGGGCGGGAAGCCTCCATTGAGCACGATGCGGATCGGGTTGACCGCGGAGTCCATTTCGATCGACTGGTTACGTGCGAGCGGCGGGTAATGTTGCAATTGGCCTTCGCCCTTGGCGCCGTGGCACAGCGCACATTTGTCGGCGTAGATTTTTTCGCCGAGCGCGAACACGTTTGTATTGGTCGGTGCGGACGGTCCCGATTTGCGGCCGCGGTTATCCGGCAGCGTCTTGAGATAGACGGCCATCGCCTTGACGTCGTCGTCCGTCATGTACTGAAGGCTGTGATAGGTGACTTCGGCCATCGGCCCGTACACGGCGCCGCGATCGGAAATGCCCGCTTGTAGCAGGTCGACGATGTCCTTGATGCTCCAGTCGCCGAGGCCACCGTCCTTATCGGAAGTCAGCGACGGCGCATACCAGTTTTGCACTGGAATCAGACCGCCGGCGAACTGCTCGCTTTGTGATGAGCCACCGAGCATGTTGATCTTGGTGTGGCACATCGTGCAGTGCCCGAGCCCATCGACCAGATACGCGCCGCGATTCCATTCAACCGATTTGGTCGGATCCGGCTGGAACTCGCCTTCACGGAAATACAGTGTGCGCCAGCCGTACAGCAGCTTGCGCTGGTTGAACGGGAAGCGCAGCGTGTGCTTGTGGTTGGGCTCGCGTACCGGTGCTACTGACTTCAGATAAGCGAAGATCGCGTTCGAATCTTCACGTGTGACCTTGGTGTATTGGGCGATCGGCATCGCGGGGTAGAGCATGGTGCCGTCCGGCGTGCGGCCGGTGCGCATCATCTTGAAGAACGCTTCCTCGCTCCATGTGCCGATGCCGTATTGCGCGTCCGGCGTGATGTTCGGCGAATACAGTGTGCCGAACGGCGTATCCATTGCGAGGCCGCCGGCAAACAGCTTGCCGCGCGGCGCGGTATGGCAGGCGACGCAGTCGCCGGCACGCGCCAGATATTCGCCGCGTTTGACGATGTAGGGGCGGGTGTCGGCTTTATCGCCAGTTGCCGTCGTTGCTGGCGTCGTTGTCGTTGCCGCAGGCGCGGCTTCAGCAGCACCTGCTTCAGCGATCAACAACGCTTGCGGTGAGCTGGAATACGCGGCGCTGCCGGCGACGATCAGGCCGGCCGTCAGCAAGCCGGATACGAGCGACACAGCGGCGCAACGGCGCTTCGCCACGGCATACAAAACAGGGCGGATCGAGCGAAGGGTCGGCTTCATTGCGGTTGACTCCCGCATGCGAGAGGCAGCTGCCTGACGGACACCGGCGCCGGCCGCGGATCGGCAGGGCGCGGCTGGCGCGCGAGCCAGCTCGATACCGCGGTAATGTCCTTGTCGGTTAGCTTGACGGCGATCGAATGCATGCAGTCCGGTGCGAGCGCGTGACGTGTGCCTGAACGCCACGTGCCCATCTGTCCGGCGATGTAGCTCGCATGCAGGCCGAGCAGGCCCGGAATGCCAGGTTGCGTACCTGTCATGCGAGCACCATGACATGCGATGCACGCCGGGATCTTGCGTGCCGGGTCACCTTGCGTGACGAGCCGTTGTCCGGCTGCGAGCACTGCGGGTGAGATTTCGGTGTGGTCGGCATTGGGGTAGGGCGGCTGCAGGTCGGCGAAGTACTGGCTGATCTTGCGCAGATAGTCGTCGGGCAGAAAGGCGAGCAGATAGCCCATCGGCGGATAGGTGCGGCCGCCGTCACGAAACGCGATCAACTGATTGAACAGGTAGTCGGCTGGTTTGCCGGCGATACGCGGGAAGTAGTCGTTGTTCAGGCCTTGACCTTGCACGCCGTGGCACGACGTGCAGGCGCGCACGCGCTCGTCCATGGCCGAGGGCATCGCGCCTGACGCATCAGTGGCTGCGAACGCCATGCCACGCCAGATGACGTAAAACGCCAACAGGATCGAAAATCCGATAGTTCTACGATGCACGCCAGGCCTCGTCGGGGGAACGGTTATCTTCGCGTTTTATTTCTCATGCATTCGCTTATGAATTCGATGAGCGATGCATGAAAAGCCTGCTAATTCTTCTTTTATAACGACTGCATGGGCAGCAAATCGAAACAGACTTATTAAGGATGTGCAGTGTATCTATCGATACAGCGATGCAATTGCTTCATAAAACAAAGATCTGCCTGAATACGCCGATGGGCGGCGGCTTTCGGGCTGCTGTAATAACGCTTGATGCGTCGGGTAGACGTATAGCAGGTTGCAGGAATTCATCGGATACGTCAATAAAAATTGATCGACCAATTGGCGGCGCACTTGATCAGCATAGATGTCGATTAGAGCGTATTCAATATTTATTCTGCATATGGTTTCAATGCGGACTGCATCGCCAAATGCGAATGATGCGCTGCGCTATATTTCTGTCGAGATGTATGTGTATGCGGCGCAGCGCGTGCATCGACGTAGCGCGTCAATTGAAGAGATGCATCAACGCCGTGCGTGCATTACTCACGCGTTCGCTCTCGCCGATTCGCCCCGGGAGCAGATGAAACTCGACGGCGGGCAGTGCGGGCAACCCGACGCTCGGTGGATAGGCCACCACGCCCCCGCCAATCGACGATTCGTTCAGGCAGGAAATGCCCAGCCCGGCCCTCAACGCCAGTTGCAGTCCGGCCACCCCGGAGGCCGAATGCGACACCAGATAAGGCACCTTGTGTTCGTCGAGGAGCTTCACGACGAAACGCTGCAACTGGCAACTCGACGGCAGCAGTACCAGAGGATAAGGCGTGGCTGGCCGCGGACTGGCATCTGCCGCGCAGACCCACAGCAGTTTCTCGCGCCGCACCACCGTGCTTTGCGCGCCGGCGCGCCGGCTGGTGGTGCGCGTGTTCCTGGTCACAAGTCGCAACGAGAGACCGATGTCGTACGACGCATCGTCGCCGGCGCTGCTGTCGATCACGGCGCTCGGCAACACGGTGACGTGCAGCTTCAGGCGCGGGTGCTGTTCCGAGAACATCTTGAGAATGCGCGCGATGTCGAGCGGACGGTAATAGTCCGTGATGGCGATGCGCAGTTCTCCGTCGAGCGAGCGGCCTTGCAGGTCCTCGAACGCCGCCTCGCTCATTGCGATGATGCGGCGCGCGTGATCGAGGAGGCGGCTGCCGGCCGGCGTGGCGGCCACACCCTGCTTGCTGCGCACGAAGAGCGGCTGGCCCGCGCGCTCCTCGAGCTTTTTCAACTGCTCACTCACCGACGACTGCGACAGGAACACGCGCTCCGCGCCGGCTGAGACGCTGCCTGATTCGGCGACGGCGAGGAAGGTGCGCAGCTGCGTCAGGTCAAATCCGCGTTGACTCATGATTCGGTATATCCGATGGATATCATCTAAATTTCCGGCTTTTCCGATGGTTAGCCCAGCCGTAGGATACCTCCAATTCATTCATTGCAGAGGCTGTCATGAGAAACGAATCGGTTGCTGCCGTGCGGGTACCGGGTGCGCGGGCGTCAAGCCATCGGTGGAAGGTGCTGGGAGTCGGTTTTGCGGCGAATGCGAGTTTTTCGGCCGCTTTCTCGGGGATTCCGACCACGGCCGTTTTTTTGCGCTCGGGTTATCACCTCGGCAACGACGGGTTGGGACTGGTGCTTGGCATGCTCGGTTTGGGCATTGCGGTGAGCGAGTTGCCATGGGGACTTCTGACCGACCGTTGGGGCGACCGTCGCGTGCTGCTGCTCGGACTTCTTTCGACTGCCGCGGCGCTAGCCGGGTTGGCATTGTTCGTGGTGCCGTCCGGCGCGCATGTGCCGGGCGTGGCGACGCTCGCGCTCGGCTTGTTGCTGGTCGGCCTGCTCGGTGGCAGCGTCAACGGCTCGAGTGGCCGTGCGGTGATGGCCTGGTTTCGCGAAGGTGAGCGTGGCCTCGCGATGAGCATTCGGCAGACCGCGGTGCCCGCCGGCGGTGGGCTGGGGGCGCTGATCTTGCCGGTGCTTGCCTCAAGATTCGGCTTTGCCAGCACGTACACCGTTCTGGCCCTTGCGTGCGCGACTACGGCGGTGTTCGCGTGGTGCTGGCTGCATGAACCTTCGCATACCGAAGGGAATGGCGAAGGTACAGTTCGCAGCGCTGCGGCTGCCATGCCGGCGAAGGTTTCGCCGTTGCGCGATATCGGCATATGGCGTGTGGCCCTCGGCGCGGGCGCATTGTGCGTGCCGCAGCTTGCTGTCGTGACGTTCGGGACCGTCTTCCTCCATGATTTCAGCCACGCGGGTGTACTCACAATCAGTGTGACGATGGCAGCGGTGCAAACGGGTGCTGCGATTGCGCGGGTCTGGAGCGGCGCGTGGACCGACCGGCGTGGCAATCGACGCGCTTACATGCGGGCCTGCAGTGTGCTGACCGCGGTGCTGTTCGTATTGCTCGCCCTGGTGACTGGCCTGGCCGGCACGCACCATGCGGCGATGACGGCTGTGTTCGCGCTGATGATCGTGCTGGGCGGCATCAGCGCGTCCGCATGGCACGGTGTTGCCTTCACGGAACTCGCGACGCTCGCAGGGACGAGCCGCGCAGGTACCGCGCTGGCGATCGGCAACACCTGCGTCTTTCTCTCGCTGTTCCTGACGCCGCTCGCTATTCCGCCGTTGTTGTCGGTGGGTTCGTGGCCGATGGTGTGGGCGGTGGCCAGTGTGTGCGCATTGATCGCACTACCGGTGTTTCCGCGGACGGTGCGCGCTAGCAAGCGGGTGGCGGTGCGCACTTGCGATGCCACGTGATGAATTGATGGTGACCGACGGCGCGATGCCACCGGTCCCATTCGTCGTTTCATTGCTTCCCAGTCAGAAATAAACATTGAGAGACGAATTTTCGCGTATTCAATTCGCATAACTATGTATTGATATTTTGATAGTTAAACGATGGGCTATCAAATTATCGGCGGGTTTCGGAACGCTCCGATTTTCGCCTGGTTGTCGTGGTGGTTTTATGCTGCCCTTGGCGCGTGGCCTCTCGCCAGGAGGTCGTCAAAGCAAGTGCGAAGCGAGTGGGATTTCCCTTGCGTGTTCGCCGAATTCACCTACAACAACCGAGAGAAATCATAGTGAATCTTCGCGTCATTCTGGCTGACGATCATCCTTTCGTTCTGCTTGGCGTTCGAGCCGCACTGGAAATGCATGCCGGCATCGCCATTGTTGGCGAAGCGGCGACGCCTACTTCATTGATCAAACTGTTACAGAGCACACCATGCGACGTGCTCGTCACCGATCTGACGATGCCGGAGGAATCCGACACGGTTGAAGACGGGCTGGATCTTGTCAGGCGAATCCGATCTGGCTGGCCATTGTTGCGTATCGTCGTGATGACCGCTCTGACAAACACCGCGATTCTGCGGGTCATGGTGTCAGACGGCGTAGTCAGCCTGCTCAGCAAAATTGAAACAATGGATGAACTCTGGCAAGCGGTCGAGGCGGGTGGTAAGGGAGAGGTGTACGTCGGCCGTTCCATCATCGAAGCGCTTACCCATTCCCCGGACGAAGCATGCGATCTGTCGCCGGGTTCATGTTTGTCCCGCAGACAGGCGGAAGTGATAGCAATGTCCGTGCGTGGCCATTCGATCTCCGAGATCGCGGTAGCGCTCGGATGTCATCGCCGAACCGTCAGCCGTCAAAAACGCGAGGCAATGGCTAAACTCGGCGTCACCAACGATCCTGGTCTCTTCGCTTATATCCGTGCACATGGAGTTTATGAAAGTTAAATCGCATCGCTAATCAATTATCCGGACACGTTCATTGAGTCATTTCAGAGCGATCTTATTTTTATTTTCCGAAATATGTCCAATTATCGCGGGACGGCCAGTTGCTCCGAAGAGAGCGACAGGGAATCTAGGTGCGGGGGAGAAGTAGACGATGAACGACAACGCAGACTCAAGCACACCTGTTCGAACCATCATCGCGGACGATCATCCACTGGTTCTGTTGGCGATCGAAAATCTGATGGTGAGCTATCCGAATATGCAGATCGTCGGCCGCGCTGCCGACGCCACAGAACTTTTCAAGGAAGTCGATCGTGTTCCGTGCGACCTCGTTCTCATGGATCTCTACATGCCAGGAGGCTTCTGCGGCGATGGACTGGAAGCCGTCAGGCAGTTCAAGGTGCGCTATCCCGATGTTGCACTTGTCGTACTCACTATGGAAACCGAAGCTGCCGAGCTGAGAAAGGTCATCGCGCTCGGGGTCGACGGGCTGATTAGCAAACGGGACCGGATCGATCTGATTCACGTGGCCGTTGTCACGGCGCTGGCTCGCGAGTGCTATCTCGGACCGGCGGTGAGATCGCTGATTGCCGACGCAACGGCGGCGCAGCGGCTCGATTTTGTCCGGCAGATGTTGTCGCGCCGCGAACTGGAGGTGTTCACGCAATACGCTTCCGGGCTTGGTGTAACGGAGATCGCCGCACGCCTCGAGCGCAGCGTCAAGACAATTAGCGCTCAGAAATGTACCGCGATGCGCAAGCTCGCCCTGCACAGCGACGCGGAGCTGTTCCGCTTCGCCGTCGAGCACGGCGTGATCTCTGAGGATTGCCTGCACAACCGGCGTTGAGCCGACAAGGCGTCACGCCGGTACGGTGGCGTGGCGAACAGAAGATGTACTTGGCACTCCCGGGGATGCATGTCGCGTGCAGGGAGTGCCAGTCGATAAGACAACAAAAAATGACACAAAAAATCCGCGTCATCGTGGCCGACGATCACGATTGCGTTCGTGTTGGTGTGATGCGCCTGCTACAAACCGCGCCCCGCATCGAGATAGTCGGTGAAGCGCGCGATACCCAAACGCTGGCCGAATTGCTCGACAGCCATGCATGCGATGTTGTCGTGTCGGATATCGGCATGCCGGGCATTGACGGTGCCAGCAACGTCGTGTCTTTCCTGCGCCGGCTGTTCCGGGCGCGGCCGCACCCCTGCGTCGTCGTGCTGACGATGATCTGCCATGCGCACATGCTTTCTGGGTTGTTGCACCTCGGCGTGACCGGAATCGTCGACAAGCGCGATACCGCCGCGGCGTTGATCGAAGCGATCGAGGCAGCAGTTAGCGGCCGTGTTTATCTATCGGATCAGGCACGCGTCGCAATAGATGCATCCGACGCGCCGCCGCAACCGCGCGCGGGCGTGCTGAGCGCGCGCGAATGGGAGGTCTTCCAGCTCTATGTGCAA
This sequence comes from Paraburkholderia sp. D1E, assembly GCF_052682275.1. Lineage (NCBI taxonomy): Bacteria > Pseudomonadati > Pseudomonadota > Betaproteobacteria > Burkholderiales > Burkholderiaceae > Paraburkholderia > Paraburkholderia sp. D1E. The sequence continues at coordinate 8,787,785 of NZ_JBQYMB010000001.1, read as the reverse complement.
GGTCTGGCAGTCCACGAAATCGCGGCGCGCCTGCAGCGCAGCGGCAAGACCATCAGTACACAGAAGCGTAGTGCGATGCGCAAGCTCGGTCTCGAGACAGAAAACGACCTCATTGACTACGCGAGACAAATCGGGTTGGCCTGACAGTCGTGTGAGAGAACGGACTCTTGACCTTCAATGATTCTTAAGACTTTAGGAGTCTTCTGATTGGTTGAGCGACGTTGCCGTTTCATAGTGCTGGATTAGCTGGGGTTCGATTTCCAATGCCAGCCTGGTGAAAGCAGTCATTTCATTAGCGGGGTGGTGACGAGCCTGGAAAATTCAGGCAGATGTTTAACAGCTGGGGTGCTGCGCCATCTGCCATTCACACAAAAACTGGGGGGCGCAATGATAGCGTTAGGCAAGCGGTTATTGGTCGAGGGGGTCGGTACTGCCTGGGTGGTGTTCATCGGCTGCGGCAGCATTGTATTGAACACCGGCGGGGTCCAGCAAGGCTACGGCGTGCTCGAGGTATCACTCGCGTTCGGCCTCGCGCTCGTCACGGCGAGCTACGCTCTCGGCGCCATCTCCGGCGCACACTTCAACCCTGCTGTCACAATCGGCTTCACAGTCGCGCAACGTTTCCCGGTTCGGGATCTGCTGCCCTACATTGCCGCTCAGATGCTCGGGGCCATTGCGGCGGCCGCGATGCTCGCTTACGTGGCGAGCGGTCGCCCCGGCTTTGAACTGACCGCGAGCGAATTCGCCGCGAACGGTTTCGGCGACCATTCTCCGGCCGATTATCAACTTCATTCTGCGCTGGTCGTCGAGCTTGCATTGTCGTTCGCTTTCGTCATGGCGAGTCTGATGGTGGCCTGCAGGCGAAGGTTGAGGCCGATCGCACCGATGGTTGCCGGCGCGTGTCTGATGATCGTGTACATGGTATCGATTCCGGTTACCAACGGCTCGATCAATCCCGCCCGCTCTACCGGTCAGGCGTTGTTCGTCGGCGACTGGGCACTCGACCAGCTCTGGCTGTTCTGGGCGGCACCGTTGCTGGGCGGCGTCGCCGCCGGTACGCTGTTTTCATTTCTCCGGGGCAAGTGTGGCCGGCAGGTTGCGTCGCTCTCTCACGAGCAGGGCAAAGCGGCGTGAGCGCCTCCCGGTGTCAATTCATGGTGCCCGCTATGAGACGCCAACGCGGTATCGCCGTAAGGCGGACGCGACGCGTATTGCAGTGCGTGCTTGTAGTGTTCGCATTCGTGATCATGCAGATACAGCCAGCGGCAGCTCAACCGTTAGCCGGTGGATCGCATCCGTCAGTCGAGGACGGCTTTCCCGCCACATTGACCGTCGGCGTTCTGGCTAATGGATGGATGCCTTTCGACGGGCTTCAGGACGGTCAGCTAACCGGTTTGAGCGCAGATTATCTGCGCGCGCTCGTTGGACCGAACGTCGTGATCGAGCCCCAAGCATTTCCTGACATGCCGCAACTACTGGCCGCGGCCTGCGCTGGCAACGTCGATCTGGTGATGAGCGTTGCACGCACTCCCGAGCGGGAACGCTGCTTCAGCTTCACCGCGCCGTATTTTCGCGCGTCCGCATCTGTGGCGGTCCGCCGCGACGGCGACGTGTACGCGAGCGCGGCTCAGCTTGCCGGCGCACGCCTCGCGATAGAGAACGGGTTTGCGCTGGAACGCTCCTTGCGCGAGCGCTTTCCACGCGCCCAGCTCGAAACCTTCGCAAGTACACACGCGGCGCTGCAGGCAGTCGCGCAAGGCGATGCCGACGCCTATCTCGGCTTTACGCCGGCCGTTCAATACGCACTGGGCACCGAGGAATTCCGAGGATTGCGAGTCGCTTTCGAGGAGCGCGGCAGAACCGCCGACTTGCGCTTTGCCCTGGCGCGCAACCGGGTGGCGCTGCGTGACCAACTCGACCGCGCGCTCGCTTCAATGAATCCGGCCGACGATACGGCGATCCGCGTGCGCTGGCTATCCGGCAGCTTCGACGCGCAAGCTGCGTCCGCTGCGCGGCGCCTCATGCTGACACCGGAAGAGCAAGCCTGGCTTCGTTCGCTGCCTCCCTTGCAGGTGGGTTTCGATAATGGTTGGCCGCCTTTCAGTTATGTCGACGAGTCCGGCCATCCTGCCGGCATTGCCGCCGAATATCTGGATTACTTGAGCCGTGCGCTGGGTGTCGTGTTCAACCGCGCTCACACGGCCGACTGGCCCGCAACGATTGACGCTTTCCAGCACGGCGATCTGGCGATTCTGGCCACCTCCTCGATCAACGACCCACGTCTGAAGAACGCGTTGCACACCCGTGCTTACGAAAGCTATCCGCTCGTGATCGTCGGACGTGAAAACGAACCAGCCGCACGCGCGCTGAACGATTTCGCCTCGCGGCGCATCGTCGTCTCGTCGCATATCGCAGGTTCGATTTCGCTCGCGATCGACAAAATTCCGGCCGCCAACATCGTTGTCGCGCCCAGTCTGGATGACGCTCTCAAGATGGTCGAGAACGGCCAGGCAGACGTACTGGTCGGCAATGTCGCCGCCGTCGATATCCTGCTCAAGCAACGTTACACTGGTGTGCTCAAGATCCTCGGCGCGATAGGCGGAACCGACGCACTCGGCTTCGCGGTGCGTCCTGATCTGAGCCCGCTCGCGGGCCTGATCGACCGTGCGTTGCTGGCTATGCCGCCGGCAGAGAAGCAGCGCATCCGGCAAAAGTGGGTGACCGGTAGCACGGGAGAGCAGGGAACATGGAGCGTTACCGCGGTGCGTCTTCTGCCGTTGCTGATCGGCATCGGTCTCGTATTGCTGGTCACGTTGCGCGCATATCTGCTGCTGCAGCGTGAAGTCAGGCGGCGCAAACGGACCGAACGCGAACTGGCTTTGCAACTGAATTTTCAGGAAACCATGATGGAGATGGTGCCCTATCCGCTCGTCGCTAAAGATCTGGACGGGCGCTATATCGCGATCAACCGGGCGTACGAAGAAGCGTGCGGTTTGCGCCGTGAAGCAGTGATCGGACGCACGGCCGCTGACGTTCAGGCATGGGGCGAAGCCAACGGCCACGTTCTGGATGAACTTACACGTGAGATGCTGATTGGCGGTGAGCCCGCACAGGCGGAACTCCAGTTTGAACGCGGCACAGGCGACCTGCGTCATGGGCTGTTCTGGACCCGCATCGTTCACAGTGCCGACGGCAAGCCGAGTTGTGTGCTCGGAACGATGGTCGATATTACCGATATCCGGCGTGCTGAAATGCTCGCGCGCGAAACCGAGCGGCGTCTGTTCGACGTCACGCGTTCATTGCCGGCCGTGGTGTTTCAACTGCGTCGCACCGCTGACGGCGCGTACTCGTTTCCGTATATCGGCGGCGACACACGACATCTGCTGGGTGGTGACCACGCCTCGTTGATGAGCCGCGGAACGATCGACTTCAGACGCGTGTGCGAAGAGGACCGGTCTTTCGTGCTGGCCGAGCTGGAGCGATCGGCGCGTTGCGAGACAGCAGTGAATATGGAATTTCGCTTCGAAGTCGAGCGTGAACTTAGGTGGGTGCGCGCGGAGGTGGTGCCGCGCCGCGAGAAGAATGGCAGCGTTGTGTGGAGCGGTTATTGGGTGGACGCAAGTGCTGAGCATGCGCGGTCCGCGGAACTTGCGCGAGCGCGCGACGTGGCCGAAGCCGCCTCGCGTGCAAAAGATGACTTTGTCGCGATGATGAGTCACGAAATCCGTACGCCGATGAACGGCGTGCTGGGCCTCGTCGAAGTGATGGAACGCACGCCGCTCAATGCGGATCAGGGGGAAATGATGAGCATGATCCACGAGTCGGCGGGTGCGCTGCTGCAGATTCTGGACGATCTCCTCGATTATTCGAAGATTGAAGCCGGGCGGCTGACTATCGAAGCCGAACCCATCGACATGCGCGAATTGGTCGACAACGCCGTCGGCTTGCTCGCGGGCCGCGCCCATGAGAAGGGCCTGAAGGTACGTGTGGATATCGCGCCTGAAGTTGCGGCTATGCTACGTGGCGACAGCGTGCGATTGCGGCAAATTCTGTTTAATCTGCTCGGCAACGCCATCAAGTTCACGCCGGAAGGCGAGGTCGACGTGCAGGTTGCGGTCGTCGACCAGACTGGCGACGCTCAGACGCTCGAGATGACCGTCAAGGACACCGGCATCGGCATCGCGCCGGAAGCGCAGGCGCGACTGTTCGAGCCGTTCGTGCAGGCGGAATCGTCTACTACCCGCCGCTTCGGCGGCACCGGTCTGGGCCTGACGATCTGCCGCAGGCTGATCGACCTGATGGGCGGCGCGCTCGAATTGCATAGCGAATCTGAGATCGGTACGCGCATGACTGTGCGTCTCACCATGCCGGTGGAATCGCAGCGCTACTCCGTGAGCGGCTTGCGCGGCAAGCGCGGCATCGTGACGACGGGGGACACGCGGGTCGCGCAGGCGCTGATGCATTTCGGCGAGGCTCTCGGACTCGATTTGCACCGCCTGTCGCCTGATGCGGCCGAATTTGGCGATCCGGGCACACTGGCGGGCGTGGATTTGATTTTCGTGAGTGAAGATGTGGTACTGCCTGCAAGCGTCGGGTCCGGCTCGCGGATCATCTGCCTGACAGAGAAGCCGAAGCCGACCGGCTACCGCATCCTCGACAACAATGTGCGTGTCAGTATCAACCCGATCTCGTGGCGCGGCCTCGGCGCGGCATGCGCCGCGGCGATGACGGGGCTGCCTTCGGTGGCGCCGCGTTCCACTGGCATGCAGCGCATAGCTGAAGGCGCCAACGTGCCGCCGGATCGTGAACGGGCAATTGCTAGCGGACGGCTGATCCTGGTTGCGGAAGATCATCCGGTAAATCAGGAACTGATCCGTCATCAACTGGCCTTGCTTGGTTTTGCCTGCGACGTGACGAACGACGGCGTCGAAGCACTGGCCGCGCTCGAACAAACCAGCTATGGATGTCTGATCACGGACTGCCATATGCCGAACTTATCCGGCTATGAGTTGGCACGGCGCATCCGGGAGCAGGAAGTGAACGGCGCGCAGCATCTGCCGATCCTGGGCATTACTGCAAACACCGCGCCAGAAGACCTGAAGCTATGCCGTGAGGCGGGCATGGATGACTGTCTCGTCAAGCCGACGCGGCTCGCTACGCTGCGCGACTACCTGAGTCGTTGGTTCGGCACTGACAGCGCATGGCAAGCCGCACCCGCTGAAACTGTCAGTGTGCCGTCGGCTTCCGGGCCGGATGCCTACAGCGGCCCCGACCCATTCGTCCCGGTCGATCTGAGTCACATGACGCAGTTGTGGGGGAGCGAATCGACCGTTAAGGCATTGCTCGATTCGTTTGTATCTTCGGTGCGCGAAGATGTGCAGGCGTTGTCGCCACTACTTGAACACGTCGAGGTCGGGCGTCTGCGCGAGTGGCATCATCGCGTGGCAGGGGCTGCGAGCGTGCTGCAGTATCCGCCTCTGCTCAACGCGTTGGAAGACTATCGCCGGGACATCACCCTCAAGACGCCGGAGCGTTTGCGTAGTGATGGGCTGGCGTTGGCGCGCAAGTGCAATGCGATGCTGGATGGAATCGAGGAGCAGGCTGCATTGCTTGCATGACGCTGCTTCGTACAGCAGCGAGGCCGGACAGTAGCGCCTTGCTTGGGCGATCGCATTGGCGCGTCCTCGAAAGTGAATTCAAGGGACGAATCGAGAGGGCGAAAAAAAACGCGGCCGAAGCCGCGTTAAAGATTTGGAGACATCCCTCGATGAAGGAGTCACTTCTCGCAGGACAAAGCATAACCGACCCCGCGCCAAAGATTCATTGCAAAATGCGCAATTAACTGTTTGAAAATTTCGATGAAAGCGCCGACAGGGCGTTGTTTCGGAAGTAGTCGACAGTGAATTCTACAAACGATCGTGTTTTGGCTGGTACGTGTCGACGCCCGGGGTACACCAGTGACACCTCCTTATCCGCGCCTTTGATTCGATAGGTCGGCAGCACCTGCACGAGCGCGCCGTTCATCAGGTCTGCAGCAACGTGATTCTCCGGGAGAACGGTAATGCCCATGTCGGCGAGCGCTGCCTGACGCAGCATAACGGCATTATTGACCGCATAAGTAGAATTAAGGCTCACGGTTTGCTCGTGTCCGCTTGCGGCGACGAAGGTCCAGGCGGAGTTGTGAATATCGGCGGACGGGGCAAGGAAGGTGTGGGCGTTGAGTTCCGCGGGTGCCCCCGGCGCTCCATTTGCTTTGATATAGCCCGGCGATGCCACGGCGACCGGCCGCACTCGGTACAGCGGGCGCTTGATCAACGTGCCGGTGCTGACCTGTCCACGCGCCACGATGCCGACATCGAAACCTTCTTCGATGAGATCCACCGGCCGATGAAGCAGCGTGACGGATAGCTTCACCTTTGGATGATGTGTTCGATACTGTTGCAACAGCGGTGTCAGTCCAAATAATGAAAACGATGCGGCGGCGACGAGTTTCAGCGTACCGGACGGATCGGTTGCGCTTCGCGCCACGCCCGACTCCATCACCTCAATCTGTTCGAGAACCCGCCGGCAACCCTCGGCGTATGCCTGCCCTGCTTCGGTCAGCGAAAGGCTGCGGGTGGTTCGGTTGACGAGTCGCGTATCCAGGTGCGTTTCGAGTAGGGCGACATAGCGTGTCACCACTGCATTGGAGAGATCCAGACTCGCAGCCGCACGCCCGAAAGAACCGGTTTCGGCGACTTTCAGAAAGACGCGCATGGCCTGCAACTGGTTCATCGTAATAGTGGACTCGAGCGGGGAACGCCGGGGCGTATAGAGCTACCTGTGTTCGGTTGAGCGCGGGGTGAAGCCGCACCGAATGCGGTGGGGCCCTTGACGCGAAAACGCTAACGCCGCACGCAAGACGTGAGCATGGTAATCGCCGCGAAAAATGCCGGGGACAAGAACCGGCCGAATAGGTATTAAGAGATTTCCGAATACGTGATGTGGCGAAGCTGCAACATTTTAATTAGATAAGTATCGCTAAATATAAAAAGAGATAAATGGACTGCCTTGCGGCTCAAGGCTTGCCGATACTCCTACGTCTATTTTTCGAATAATTCAAAAGATCTTTTGTGCGGATGCATGTGGTGTCCCAGAAAGTTGGGCACCTAAACTCCGCTCTGCAGATCAAGCCGGTGTGCGGAGAACGCTCTGGATGCAGCCCGTCCCCAGCCTGCAATCGCGCTGTACAAATAAATCGAGTCGAAGGCTCAGTAACTACACGTTATTTGGAACAACATGAAAAAGATTCTCATTCTCGCGGCGATTTCCGCGACGTTCGCTAGCGCCGCCAATGCGCAAAGTAGCGTGACGCTGTATGGCGTCGTCGATGCCGGTTTCACGTATGTGAACAATGAAGTGTCGGCTAGCGATGCGTCGAAGCACGCTGCCGCATATGGCCTGACGAGTGGCAATCTGTCTGGCAGCCGTTGGGGCCTGCGTGGCCGCGAAGATCTCGGCGGTGGTTACGCGGCAATCTTCACGTTGGAGAACGGCTTTAGCGTGGCCAATGGCGCCGCTGCACAGGGTGGACGCAGCTTCGGCCGTCAGGCGTTCGCGGGTATCTCGAGCGACTACGGCACGGTCACGCTGGGTCGTCAGTACGACTCCGTGGTCGACTATCTCGGTCCGCTGACGGCAACCGGCAGCTGGGGTGGCACGTACTTCGCCCATCGAGGTGATAACGACAACGCCAATGCGTCTATGCGCATCAACAACTCGGTGAAATACCAGAGTGTGAATTACGGCGGTTTCTCGTTCAGCGGCCTGTACGGCTTCTCGAATCAGGCAGGCGCCTTCGCGAACGATCGCGCCTACAGCGCAGGCATGGGCTATTCGAACGGTGGCCTGAATCTGGCGGCCGGCTACTTGCAGGCTCAGGGTGTTGGCGGCAATGCGAACGGTGCGATCCAGGACGGCGCGCCGAATATCGGCGTGCCGGGTGAACGTCAACGGCAACGCACGTGGGGTGCCGGCGGCAGCTATGCATTTGGCCCGGCAACCGTCGGCCTGGTCTACACGCAAAGCCGTTTCGACTTCGTGTACAACACCGCCTCGGTGCGTTACAACAACTACGAAGTCAACGCGCGCTATAACCTGACGCCGGCGCTCGCATTCGGCGCAGCCTACACGTATACGCAAGCGTTGCAGCACACGCCTGGCACGTCGAACGGATCGAGCCACTGGAACCAGTTCGGTCTGCAGGCTGATTACGCGCTGTCCAAGCGCACTGATCTGTACGCCGAAGGCGTCGCGCATATCGGCGCGGACGGCAACGCGGTCGGCGCGCAAGTGTTCGGCACCGACGCACCGTCGTCGAGCAAGAACCAGGTGGTCGTGACGACGGGTATCCGCCACCGCTTCTAACGCGTTACTGTGGGAAGGAAAAAGCACCGCTTGCGGTGCTTTTTTTGTTGGTGCGCACGCGATTGAGGCGGGCGTGTCATATGACCCCTGACGCAAACAGGCTCGACGGATTTGCACTAGTATGTGGTTGCTCCGCACGTGGCCGAAATTTCGGTGCGGCGGTGCATCAAAGTCCGGAGAAGACCATGATTGCGCTTCGAAAACTGAATTTTGCCGTGGTGGTGTGGGCGTTGGCGTCGGGTGTCGCCTTTGCCGATACGGTCGCGTTGAAGGCTGATCTTGAGCCGTCGAGTGAAGTGCCGCCACGCGTGAGCCACGGGCACGGCATGTTGAACGCCACGTTCGATACGTCGACCAAGTCCCTCCAATGGACTGTCACCTATGAAGGGCTGAGCGGCCCGGCAACTGCGGCGCACTTCCACGGTCCCGCGCCGGTCGGCCAGAATGCCAAAGTCCAGGTGCCGATCGGAAAGGACGCGCTCGCGAGCCCGATCAAAGGATCGGCGGCACTCACCGAACAGCAGGTGACGGACTTGATGGCGGGGCAGTGGTACTTCAACGTCCATACCGCGCAGAACCCGATGGGTGAGATTCGCGGGCAGGTTTTGCCGGCCAACTAAGCAGGAGAAAAGCCCCGCCCGGAGGCTTGAGCGCTTTTTCAGGATTAGAAGTTCTCGTCCATCGACGCGGCGGCGAACGCACGTACCATGACGGGACACTATCGAAGGAGCGTGTCCTGATGAGCTGGCAAAGTGCACTCGCGTGCTGGTATCTGCGTAGGCAGTTTCGGCCGCAAACCTTAAAACCAGGCATCAATGTTGAGAAAGCGCGTGCGCTGACGGCCAAACGTGCGTGGTCGCCCCGTGTGCCTGGTGGCTGGCAGTTGCGCGAAATGGTTGGACCGGACGATCAGCCGCTACACGGAGAGTGGATAGAGCGGGTCGACAGCACGCAGGCCGTCGACGCCAGCCCGACTGTTCTCTATTGCCACGGCGGCGGCTACTACTTCTGTTCGCCGCGTACCCATCGCTCGCTGGTGTACGGTCTGGCGACGCGCGCCAATGCACCGATTTTTTCACTCGACTACCGTCTCGCACCCGAGCATCGCTTTCCGGCCGCGCTCGACGATGCGACTGCCGCCTACCGCCGTTTGGTCGCGGACGGCACGCCGCCCGAGTCGATCGTAATTGCGGGTGATTCAGCGGGCGGCGGCCTTGCACTGGCCACGCTGGTTGCTCTGCGCGACGCCGGCGATCCCTTGCCGGCGGGCTGTCTGCTGTTCTCGCCATGGACCGATCTGGCCGCTGCCGGCGCGACCATCCGCACCAACGACGGTTTCGATCCGATGTTCAGCGGCCCTGCCATCGCGCTCGCAGCCAAGGTCTACCTCGGCGACACGTCGGCCACTCATCCCTACGCTTCGCCGGTTTATGCCGACCTGCACGGCTTGCCGCCGCTCTTCATCATGGCGGGCAGTACGGAGGTATTGCTCGACGACTCACAGCGCGTCGCCGATAAGGCGCGCGCAGCGGGCGTCGACTGCGAACTCGAAGTGTGGAAGAAGATGCCACACGTCTGGCCGCTGTTCTCTCCGTTCATTCCCGAAGCGAATCGCGCGCTCGACTGCGCTGCCGCTTTCGTGCGGCGTGTGACGAGCGGGGCAGCGAGAGACGTTCAGCCGTCCAGCGTCATATCTATCGCCTGATAGGCCGCCTCGACTGTTTCCTGGCCGTATTGCCGCTCCAGGCGTCGCACGGTGAAGTGGCCGTGCGCGACTTGCTGGAAGTGGTCGATGAACACCGTATTGACCATCGCGCCGAGCACCGCGCCGATCGCCGGGATCGACTTGGCGGCGATCTGCTCGCTCACCTGCACCGAAAAGCGCGCGGCAATTGTGTTGAGCAGGCGCAACAATGCCGCGGAGCCGTGCGCGGTGAAGCCCTTCGTCGCGATTTCGGATGAAGCCTTCGACACCGCCTGCGCCAGCGCGCCGCGCATGATGAAGTAGCCGAAGTCGGCGTCGTCGTCGGCTTTCGAGCTGCCGCCCATGCCGAGCACCGTCAGGCATTGCAGTTGCGTGTCGATCGACGTCAGATCCTCGCCCTCGCTGCGTGCAATGTCGCAGATCGAGCGAAACATCAGCGTGGTCGTGACCGGCAACTCGACGGGCAGCGCGAATAGACCGAATGCGCCGCCGGCCGCGCCGGTGGTGGCCACGGCAAACTTGTGCAGCAGGTTGCTCGGTTTGTCGGGCACCACCAGGGGCGTGGCGCCAGCCTGTCGCCCCAGCGTGCGCAGCGCGATCGACAGGCACTTGCGCAACGCCAGTTCCGTCGCATCCGTGACCTTTTCGTTAGCAAAAGCAGGCATGCGCGAGAGCAGCTTTTCGAGCGGCGAGCCGACAATGCTGGCCAGTTTCATCGCCAGCGCGGGGCTCTCCAGTTCGTGTTTCGCGCGTCTGAGCGCGCTCAGGTCTTCGTCGGATAGCGATTGTGCTGCGAGCGAACTCGGCTCCATGTGCCTCCCTGGCGTCATGTGTTGTCCATTCTTCAGTCGATTGCCGGCGCGGTGAACCGCACTGGCGGGCTCCAGCTTAGAGCATCGCCTCGTGGTATGATTCACTATTGTTTGACGAGTCAACTGTTGCTCTATCAAAAATGGCTGTCCATACCGCGGCCCACCACTCGAGTGGGCAAGTTTTACCTTTCCGTGAATCGCTCTTGGCGATGCTCGGCATTTCCTTCGTCACGATGCTGGTCGCCCTCGACCAGACGGTGGTCGGCACCGCGTTGCCCACTATCGTCTCCGAGCTGAAGGGTTTCGAGCTTTACGCGTGGGTCGCCACGTCGTATTTGCTGACCTCGGTAATCACCGTACCGGTCTTCGGCCGGCTCGGTGATTACTACGGGCGCAAGCCGTTCGTGATCGCATCGATCGTCGTGTTCACGGCGGCTTCGGTGCTGTGCGGCGCCGCCAACAATATGCTGTTCCTCGTGCTCGCGCGCGGCTTGCAGGGTATCGGTGGCGGCATGCTGGTCGGCACGGCCTTCGCTTGCATTCCTGATCTCTTCCCCGACTCGGTCGTGCGGCTGCGCTGGCAGGTGCTGATGAGTTCGGCATTCGGGATTGCGAATGCCGTGGGGCCGTCGCTCGGTGGTTTTCTCACGCAGTACTACGGCTGGCGCTCGGTGTTCTATGTGAATTTGCCGGTCGGCTTGCTGTCGCTGTTTTTCGTTTGGCGCTTTCTGCCGCATCTGCGGCATGTCGAGCACGAAGGGAAGATGCGGCTCGACTGGCCGGGTGCGCTGCTGATCGCGGTGGCGCTCGGCTCGCTGCAACTGTTCGTCGAGTTGTTGCCGAAGCACGGCGTCACCTTGAGCGCCTTCGCGCTGCTTGCACTTAGCGTCGCCTCGGCATACGGGTTGTGGCAATGGGAAAAGCGTTGCCCGACGGCGATCCTGCCGGTGGATATGTTTCGTAATCGCAGCCTGGCGGCACTCTTCACGCTCGCCGTGCTGGGCGGCTTCACGATGTTCTCGCTGCTGTTCTACGCCCCGTTGCTGTTCCAGGGCGGCTTCGGAATGTCGCCGAAAGAAGCGGGGCTCGTCATTACACCGCTCGTCGTGTTCATCACGATCGGCAGTATCGCCAATGGCCGCATCGTCTCGCGCGTGCGCAATCCGAATCTGATGCTGTATATCGGCTTCGCGCTGGTAGCGCTGGCGTGCCTTGGCGTGGTCGTCGCAACGCGCTCCATGCCGCAATGGATGCTGATGTCGTTCATGGTGCTTGGCGGCCTCGGTCTCGGCTTCGTGATGCCGAATCTGACGATCTTCGCGCAGCAGACAGCAGGCCGCGAACACCTCGGTATTGCCACCGCACTGCTGCAGTCGCTGCGGATGATTGGCGGGATGATCGGCACAGCGCTTACCGGCACGCTGATCAGTCATATGTATGCGAGCGGCGTGCGTAGCGCGCTGGAAAACGATCACGCGTCGCAATGGTTCCCCGATCTCGGCGACCCGCAAATTCTGATCAATCGCGACGCGCAAAACACCTTGCTCGGCCAGTTGACGCATGCGGGCCACAACGGCGCGATGCTGCTCGAGAGCGCGCGCGAGGCGCTCGTTGCGGCGATTCATCTGGGGCTCGCGATGGCGGCGATCATTGCCGTGGTGTCCGTGTGGCAAAGCCGCCGTGTGCCGCCGATCAAGCTCCAGCGCAAGCTCGAGCCGGTGATTCACGCGGATTGATTTTTTAGTCTTATCAGTTTTACTGACAGATCATGGAAGAACAGGACCGCGTCGCCGTCATGCAGCAATTCGGCCGCACTTATCGGGCGTTCATGTCGGCATTCGAGGCCCAGGTTGGGCACCCGTTGCCGCGCTGGCGCATTCTGCTCGCGCTGCATGAGCAGGCCGGCGAGTCGTCGCAGAAGCGGTTGGTCGAGCGCTTGCGCGTCGATCCGGGTGCGCTCACCCGGCAGTTGAAAACGCTCGAGAGTTTAGGCTGGATTGCACGCAGCATGGATACGCGCGATAACCGCGTGACCAATGTACGTTTGACCGAAGCGGGGCAGTCGGCCACCGAAGCCAGCCTGCCGCGTCGCAACGCATTTTTGAACGACACCATGGCGGCATTGCCGAACGATGCGCTGGGCGCACTATCGCGGGCTTTGAAGATGCTGGAAGTGCGGATCGGCGAAGTGGCTGCGACGGCTAACGCAGCGGGCGCGGACTCTGATGCTCTTCCGCAAGTGCCCGACGCGGCGGGCAGTGAACCGGCGCATTAGGGCTGACAAAAGAAGGATTCGGCGCTGCGGCCGGCGCCGATATTCTGAGAGTCATCAAACGGTGCGCCACCCATTAGGGAGGTGCGCCGTTCGCATCAAACTCAGAAGAACGTTTCGATCACTTCAGTGACGCGATACGACGGGTCGACCACCAACACCTGGCGCCACTTGTCGAATGTCAGGCAGGGATGCGAAATGTCGAACGCGATCATGTCACCCACTTTCAGGTCGGCGCCCGCGGGGATTCGTAGATACGCGTGCTGATCCATCAAGCCAAAAATCTCCCAGCCTTCGCTCGCGGCGATGTCGCGCGGTGCTTCGGTGCCCGGACGATAGTGGCGCGCCGGTTCCGGCATGCCTGCGTCGAAAGCGGAATCGCGTTTACCCAGGCCGATGATCGCGCGATCTGGCTCCGGAATCGACTGCACATACGCCCACAGTTGCAGCGCCGGCAACAGGCCTTCGCCCATTTTCTTCGCGACCGGATTGCGCGCGAAGATGTCTGTTTGAGCCTTGCGGTAGACGCCGACGTCATGCGTCAGATAGCAGCCGGGCCGCAGTACGACTTCGACCTTGCCGGTCTCCGAGGCCTTCACGAATTCTTCCGCGACCACGTCGTACCAGGCCGAGCCAGCGCCTGACAGAACGGCCGGTGTGCGGGCAAAACGTCCTTCATCGACCAGCGCGCGCGTCACGGCGACAGCGCTCTGGAGGAACTCGCGCACCTCGTGTTCTTCTTTCAGCACGCCTTCATACAACTCGACGCCCGCCAGCTTCAACACATCCGGATAGCGCGCGATCGCCTCGAGCACCGCGTTGCGCTGCGCTTCGTCGCGCACGCCGGCGCGGCCGCCCGGCACGCCGAGCTCGAGCAATACTTGCAGCGGCTTGCGTACCGACGTGAAAAACTCGCCCAACTGTTCGACGCCTTCGACAGAATCGACGAGGCAGAAGAATTCGAAATCGGGATCGCTCAGCAGCTCGGCGACCATCATCATGTTGTGGCGGCCAACCAGTTGGTTGGCCATCAGAATCCGCGAAACACCGCCGTGATATGCCGCGCGCACCTGATGCGCAGTGGCGAGCGTGATGCCCCATGCGCCGGTTTCGAGCTGACGGCGAAACAGCTGCGGCGCCATGGTGGTTTTGCCGTGCGGCGCGAGCTTGACGCCGTATTCCGCGACGAACGCCTGCATCCACTTCAAGTTGTGTTCCACACGATCGGCGTACAGCACGGCGGCGGGCAGACTCACGTCTTCGTTCAGCAGGTTCCACTCGAGGCGCGCGGCATCCGTGAGTTGGATGCTGGTGCCCGGAACCATGCCCAAGCCCTTGCTATAAGGATCAATCGTTGCGCCCTGATAGTTTGTAACTTTCATGTCTCCCTGCTCCATCGTCCAGTTAAATCGAATCAAAGTTGACTTTACTATGTTACCGAAAGTACGATGGTTGAAGAAATGTTATTTAGTACCACAGCTTGCCGGAGGCTTTTTGTAAGCCTTCGCGGGACACCCCACAGTCTGCAATGAACTCAACCGCCGAACCGCTGGCTTTCGATATTGTCGCGCGCATTGCTGAGTGTGCGCCGGAACTGCGTTCGGCCGAACGTAAGGTCGCGGCACTGATTCTCGACGATCTGACCGGCGCATCGCGGGCCAGCATCGGCGCGCTCGCCCAGCAGGCAGAGGTGAGCGTTGCGACCGTGACGCGCTTCGCCAAGGCGGTCGGTTGCCGCGACGTGCGGGAGCTCAAGTTGCGGCTCGCGCAGGCGGCTGCCGTCGGTCAGCGCTTCCTGCAAGCAGGCGGACCCACCGACGCACCCGAGCCCATCGCCACCCGCGTGTTCGACGAACTGCAGACCGCGCTTGCCCATAACCACCAGCTGCTGCGCCAGGCGCCTTTAGGCGAAGCGGCGGCCGCGTTGCGCGCCGCGCGAATGATCTATGTATTCGGCATGGGCGGCGGCTCGACCGCATTGGCAGACGAAATGCGCTTTCGGCTCGTGCGACTCGGCCGGCCGGTTGCGACCTATCAGGACGGCCTGCTACAGCGCATGGTGGCGAGCACCGTATCGCGCGAGTGCGTGGTGATCGCGCTGTCCACTACTGGGCGCGTGCCCGAGATGGTTGAGAACTGCAAGATCGCGCGCAGCTACGGGGCGACTGTGATTGCCCTGACCGCGCCCGCTTCGCCTTTAGCCAAACTGGCCGATTGGGTGATTCCGATCGTCGCCTTTGAAACCGATTTCATTTACAAGCCGTCGTCGTCACGCTACGCGATGATGATGGCGCTCGATGTGCCTCGTCACCGAACTTGCCGTCAGTCAGGGCGACGAGAGCCGGGAATTGCTGCGCCGCATGAAGCACGCGCTCGACGCGCATCGTGGCGGCGGCGATCGACAACCGTTAGGAGACTGATCCATGCATTCGCATCCCGAAGCCGCCGATACGCTGATCGTCGGCGCGCAACTGTACGACGGCACGGGCGCACCGCCGGTCGAACGCGACGTCGCGATTCGCGAGGGCCGCATCGCCGCGATCGGCAATCTGTCGAACTGGCTTGCCGAAGAGGTGATCGAAGCCAACGGTCGCGCACTGGCGCCGGGTTTCATCGACGTTCATACGCATGACGACACGCACGTGATCCGTTCGCCGCAAATGCTGCCGAAGATAACTCAGGGCGTGACGACGGTGATTGTCGGCAACTGCGGGATCAGCGCGTCGCCCGTTTCGTTGAAGGGCGATCCGCCTGATCCGATGAACCTGCTCGGCGAACGCGACGCGTTTCAGTACCCGACTTTTGCTGCGTACGTCGAAGCGGTGAATGCGGCGCGGCCCGCGGTGAATGTCGGCGCGCTGATTGGGCATACGGCGTTGCGCAGCAATCAGATGGACCGGCTTGATCGCGCGGCGAGCGCGAAGGAAATTGACGGAATGCGCGCGCAACTCGAAGAGGCGTTGTCGAACGGTGCATTGGGTTTGAGTTCGGGACTCGCGTACGGCTCCGCCTTTTCCGCACCGACTGAAGAAGTGATGGCGCTGGCCGAGCCGCTCGCCGCCGCGGGCGCGCTTTACACGACGCACATGCGTACCGAGTTCGACGCGATTCTCGACGCGATGGACGAAGCGTATCGGGTGGGCCGTCACGCGCATGTGCCGGTGGTGATTTCGCATCTGAAGTGCGCGGGGCCTTCGAACTGGGGGCGCAGTGAAGAGGTGCTGAAGTCGCTGGAAGGCGCGCGTCGTTTGCAGCCGATCGGTTGCGACTGCTATCCGTACAACCGCAGTTCGTCGACGCTCGATGTGAAGCAGGTAACGGGCGACATCGACATCACGATCACGTGGTCCGAGCCGCATCCCGAGATGGCGGGCAAGCTGATCAGGGAAATTGCCGCTGAGTGGGGCGTCACGCAGCAGGAGGCGGGCAAGCGTTTGCAGCCTGCGGGCGCGGTGTATCACAACATGTCCGAGGACGACGTACGGCGCATTCTGTCGCATCCCGCGACGATGGTCGGCTCAGATGGTTTGCCGAACGATCCGCTGCCGCATCCGCGGTTGTGGGGCGCGTTCCCGCGCGTGCTTGGCCACTACGCGCGCGATACGAAGTTGTTGCCGCTCGAAGAGGCCGTGCGCAAGATGACCAGCTTGTCGGCGCGCCGGTTTGGGTTGGTGCAGCGGGGCGAGGTGCATATCGGTTATCACGCGGATCTGGTGTTGTTCGACCCGGCCAAGGTGCGCGATGCGGCGACGTTCGAGAAGCCGCAGCAGCCTGCGGACGGCATCGACGCGGTGTGGGTGAATGGCGTGTTGTCTTATCGCGATGGAGCCGTGACCGGCGAGCGGGCAGGGCATTTTGTGGCGCGCGGCGCTGCGTCGAAAGGCGATGCGCACGGCGCGTTTTGATTCTGGTTTTCTGATCAATGTGGCATGTGTATTCGTTGGCGCGTGCCGGACTTTTTAAGGAGTTTGACGATGAAGCGATATGGTGTTGAAGGCGGCAAGGGTACGGGTGGTCAACATATGCCGTTTGCGCGAGCAGTCGAAGCGGATGGCTGGTTGTTCGTTTCCGGGCAGACGCCGATGGAAAACGGTGAAGTGATCAATGGTGGGATTGTTGAGCAATCGCACAAGGCGATTCAGAACGTGTTCGCTATTTTGAAGGAAGCAGGATATGGGGCGGAGCATGTTGTCCGCTGCGGTGTGTGGCTGGATGATCCGCGTGACTTCGCTTCTTTCAACAAGGTGTTTCGTGAGTACTTTGGCGAGAATCCGCCGGCTCGGGCTTGTGTGGT
The DNA here is from genome assembly GCF_052682275.1 of Paraburkholderia sp. D1E. NCBI lineage: Bacteria > Pseudomonadati > Pseudomonadota > Betaproteobacteria > Burkholderiales > Burkholderiaceae > Paraburkholderia > Paraburkholderia sp. D1E. Next base: position 8,770,296 of record NZ_JBQYMB010000001.1, on the reverse strand, counting down.
TTCTTCTATGGTGATTGATTGCCGGGTTGAGGTTGATTGCGTGGCGTATAAGAAGCCTTCGGCTTAATGTTTTTTGGTTCGCCGTAGGCGGTGGACGATTTTTTGCCTTCTGCGGCGCTATTTGTCTGTTTGCCTGCGGTGTTGAGCTTTGCCTGTGCGGCGTGCTTTGTTGGTGCGCTTATGGTTTTGGCCTTTCCTTGAATTGTTAGTGGTTTATTAGTGTTCGCCCCTGTGCGGGGCAGGCACTTACTTTCTTTGCCGCCGCAAAGAAAGATAAGCAAAGAAAGCGGCTCACACAGCTAATTCTTAAGCGGGTCCCCCGCGCAGTTGCGGTAGTGGCGCATCTGGAATCGGTGCTCTCGCACATTCGGCCGTGGTGACAAAGCGCTCATCAGCTCCCACTCCGCACTGCGTGCGTCGCGGATGGGCATGCATGGGAAGCCAGGGGCTTCGTTTGGGTGTAGTGGGGGCCATCGGCTTCGCCCCGGTGAGGCGCTGAATGAAGCGCGAGTGCGAAAACAGAGCAATCGGTTTTGAGAAAGTACGCGTCGGCGCGCGCAGCGCCGCCGGAAGTATGACGCCCTTGTCACTAACGTCGAATGTGCGAGGGCACCGATTCCAGATGTACCACTATGCCCTCCAAGCTAGGGGACCCGCTTATGCGCTAGCGGTTTGAGCTGCTTTCTTTTGCCTACTTGTCTTTGCAGCAGGCAAAGACAAGTAGGTGCCTGCCCCGCACAGGGGCGACGCTAATACACCAATAAGAATTCAAGGAAAGGCCAACGCAGCCAGATCAACGAAAGGCCAACCCCATAAAACCACAGACAAACAAGCGCCGCGCAGGCAAACACATCAAGCAAAACCCAACACCGCAGGCAAACAGAAAACCCCCACCGGCAGGCAAAAAAACCTCAACTTTATTGCCGCGCCAACCGCAAATTATCCGGCATCGGCAAATTGTAATTCGTCCGGAACGGATTAATATCCAGCCCGCCGCGCCGGGTATACCGCGCATAAACAGCAAGCTTCACCGGCCGGCAGGCCTTAAGAACATCAATAAAAATCTTCTCCACACACTGCTCATGAAACCCGGTGTGGTTCCGGTAGGAGATGATGTACCTCAGCAAGCCCGCATGATCGATCTGCGGCCCAACGTAATGAATTTGCACGGTGCCCCAGTCCGGCTGTCCGGTCACCGGACAATTCGACTTCAACAAGTTAGAGAACAAAGTCTCTTCAACAGGTGCTTCATCAAGCGCGGCCTTCAGCAATGAGGCGTCAGGCTGATAAACATCCGTATCCAGATCAAGCCGATCCAGCGACAAGCCTTCAAACTCTTCCATCTGCAGCTTGCCGAACTCATACGGTGCGGTCAGATGAACAGCAACAGCCGCGCCGCAAGAAGCGGAAACATCGCGCTTGATCGTGTCACCCACAATTTCCATCGACTCGAACGCCGTCTGCGCAAATGACCCAAGATAAAGCTTGAACGACTTCGATTCGACAATATTCGGCGAATCAGCCGGCACAAAGAATGTCGCCACTGCAATCTGCGGCTTGCCGCGCGCATTCAACCAGGAAAGCTCGTAAGCATTCCAGATGTCCGTGCCGAAAAACGGCAACTGCGCGCTAATCCCAATCGCCTCGCGCGCATTCTTCCGGGCAATCGGAAAGAGCAGCGAAGCGTCATATTGTTCGGTGTAAGCGGAAGGCTTGCCCAGCGGTGATTGTTCGGGTGTCATGATGCGTTCACGATGCCACTCAGCACGTGCCCCGTCGCCGTCACGACGCGGGCCGATTCGCAATGGCCAATTTGGTCGTCGAAGAAAAAGTCCGGCTCGAACTCGCGCAAAAACGCGCTCTTGTCGAGGCCGCCGAGGAACATCGCTTCGTCGATTTCGATGTTCCACGCCATTAATGTGCGGATCGCGCGCTCATGCGCCGGGGCGGAGCGCGCCGTCACCAAGGCCGTACGAATATGCATTGGTGCGGCTTCGTCCGCGAGTTTCTGCAGCCGGTGCAGCGCTTCGAGCAACGGCTTCAAAGGCCCATCCGCGAGCGGCAAATCCTTGTTGTGAATCTCATGGCCGACGAACGCACGCAAGCCATCTTTCTGGAACACGCGCTCGGCTTCGTCGGAAAACAGCACGGCGTCGCCGTCGAACGCGATCCGGATTTCGTCTGGATACTTGCTCGCCATTTTCGCCGATTCGGGCAAGACGCGCGCGGCCGGAAATCCGGCGGCCAATGCGTCGCGCACGTCATCCTGATTCGCGGACAAAAACAGCGAGGCGTTCAACGGCTTCAGATAGCCGAATGGCGGGCGCCCACGTGTAAACACACCACGCTCGATCGCCAGCCCATACTCCCTGCACGAGTGAAACGCACGCAAGCCGCTGATCGGATCGCTGCGCGACAGGATCACCACTTCGACTCGATGACCGCCGGCGTTCAACGCCAGCAGCTTGCGAATCAGCGGAAACGCCACGCCCGGTTTGGCGGGCACGGCCAGCCGCTCGCGCTGTAACGCTTCATACGCCCGCAGGTTGCCTTCCTCGTACACGCAGTTCTCTTCCTCGAAGTCGAACAGCGCGCGCGACGAGATTGCCACTACCAGTTTGTCGACAAGCGAAAGAGCCATCTGCGCGTTTCAGTCCAAAAAGATCAAGCAAGGAACAGGCGATAAACAGGATTCTGCGTTTCTTCCCAGTACGGATAACCCAGCGTCGTGAGAAAGCGCTCGAACCCGCTGTTCTCACTCTCCGGCACCTGAATGCCGACCAGAATCGAACTGTAGTCCGCGCCCTGGTTGCGGTAATGGAACAGGCTGATATTCCAGTTCGGCGCCATCGACGACAAAAACTTCATCAGCGCGCCCGGCCGCTCCGGAAACTCGAAACGGAACAGACGTTCGTCGTGGGCCAAAGGCGAGCGGCCGCCGACCATGTAGCGGATGTGCTGCTTCGAGAGTTCGTCGAAGGTCAGATCGACGGTGGCGAAGCCGTGCGCCTCGAATGCATCCGCGATCTGCGCCGATTCGCTGCGATTCCTGATCTGCACGCCGACAAAGATATGTGCTGAATTCGCGTCCGCAATCCGGTAGTTGAACTCGGTGACGCTGCGCGTGCCCACCAGTTCGCAGAATCGGCGGAAGCTGCCGCGCTCTTCAGGGATCGTCACGGCGAACACCGCCTCACGTGCTTCACCGACTTCCGCGCGCTCGGCCACGAAACGCATGCGGTCGAAGTTCATGTTCGCGCCGGACGTGATCGCGATCAGCGTCTGGTTCTCGATGCCTTCGCGCTCGGCATACTGCTTCGCGCCTGCGACGGCGAGCGAGCCGGCCGGCTCCAGCACGCTGCGGGTGTCCTGGAACACGTCCTTGATCGCGGCACATAGTGCATCCGTGTTCACGATCAGCACGTCGTCGAGATATTCGCGGCACAGGCGGAAGGTTTCTTCGCCGACCAGCTTGACTGCGGTGCCGTCCGAGAACAGGCCCACTTCATTTAACGTCACCCGTTCGCCGGCCTTCAGGGAGGCCGCCATCGCGCACGAATCATCGGTCTGCACGCCGATCACCTTGATCTCCGGGCGCACCGATTTCACGTACGCGGCGACCCCCGCGGCCAGGCCTCCGCCGCCGATCGGCACGAAGATCGCGTGGATCGGGCCCTGATGCTGGCTGAGAATCTCCATCGCAACGGTGCCCTGGCCCGCGATCACGTACGGATCGTCGAACGGGTGAACAAACGTAAGACCGCGTTCTTCCTGCAGCTTCACCGCATGTCCGTACGCGTCGCTATAGGACTCGCCGAACTGCACCACTTCGACCGTCGCGCCGCCATGCGCGCGTACCGCATCGACCTTCAACTGCGGCGTGGTCACTGGCACGACGATAATCGCCTTCACGCCCATGCGCGCCGCCGACAGCGCCACGCCCTGCGCGTGATTGCCCGCCGACGCGGTAATCACCCCCCGCTCCAGCGCGTCCGCCGGAATATGCGCCATCTTGTTGTACGCGCCGCGCACCTTGAACGAGAACACCGGCTGGTTATCCTCGCGCTTCAGATAAACCGGATTGCGTAGCCGTGCCGACAGATTCGGCGCGCGTTCGAGTTCGGTCTCGCGGGCCACGTCGTAGACGCGCGCGGTCAGGATTTTCTTCAGGTAGTCGTGGGAAGCCATGCGGGTGGCGCGGTGCGCTTTGTGAGACGGGAAAGGGTCAATGATAGCGCCAACGGTGCGCACTCTGGCCTTCAGCGAACCCTCGGCGACCGCCCCAACGCCCTCGGCAACGTGCTGCCCGACCGTTCGGTCGGAGAATTCTTCGCATGGGCTTGCGGGCGGTGTTCAACCCAAAAACGCTCAAAGTCCCGCAGCAGCCCCGATTTCACGCGTCAACGCGCGACTGGATCATGGGGTAGAATTCCATTTTGGAATAAGGATCGGAAGATGCACTGGCAGCCTCAGATCGCCCATTTGATGCCCGTCCCGCGTGAGTCTTGCCCCGCGGCGGAGCGTCACGTCCGCCAGCGGCACCTCCGCCACGCGCGATCGTGTAGCTGTCTCTGAGCGCCGTGAAGCGACTGATGTGGGTAGGCCGTCAGTTGCGCTTCGCTCCCCTAGAAGATTTCCAGCATTGCGCTCCACGCGCACCGTCCGCCGACGCCTCACCCATGAGCGCGCCCGGTTGACCCACAGAGTCGTCCGAACATGAACGCACCTCAAGTTTTCGATCCGCATGGGGCCGCCATTGCGGTGGCCGCCGATCCCGAAGCGCGTCTGCGCGAAATTCCCTATAACTACACGTCGTTTTCCGACCGCGAAATCGTTATCCGTCTGCTTGGCGACGAAGCCTGGGCGGCTTTGGCCGAACTGCGGGCGGAACGCCGCACCGGCCGCTCGGCGCGGATGCTATATGAAGTGCTCGGCGACATCTGGGTCGTGCGCCGCAATCCTTACCTGCAAGACGACCTGCTCGACAATCCGAAGCGCCGCGCGCTGCTGATCGAGGCGCTGCACCACCGTCTGACCGAGATCGAAAAGCGCCGCCGCGCCGATCTGGTCGAGCACGGCGATGAAGCAGGTGTCGATCGGGCTGCCCGCGTCGAAACGCTGGTTGCGGCTGCACGCCGGGCTGTCGACGATTTCGAAAGCGAATTCCAGAAGACCTTCGATCTGCGCCGCCGCGCGAACAAGGTGCTGGGCCGCGTCACGGAAAAAGACAACATCAAGTTCGACGGCTTGTCCCGCGTCTCGCATGTGACCGACGCGACCGACTGGCGCGTCGAGTACCCGTTCGTCGTGCTGACGCCGGATACCGAAGCCGAGATCGCCGGCATGATCAAGGCGTGCTTCGAGCTCGGTCTGACCGTGATTCCGCGCGGAGGCGGCACGGGCTACACGGGCGGCGCGGTGCCGCTCACGCCGTTCTCGGCCGTCATCAATACTGAGAAGCTCGAACAGCTGGGCGCGGTCGAGATGACCGAACTGCCGGGCGTCGAGCGCAAGGTGGCGACGATTTTCTCCGGCGCGGGCGTGGTCACACGCCGCGTGACCGAAGCGGCCGAGCAGGCCGGCTTCGTGTTCGCCGTCGATCCGACTTCGCTGGATGCGTCCTGCGTTGGCGGCAATGTCGCGATGAACGCGGGCGGCAAGAAGGCGGTGCTGTGGGGCACGGCGCTCGACAACCTCGCCTGGTGGCGCATGGTCGACCCGGAAGGGAACTGGCTCGAAGTCACGCGTCTGGACCACAACCTCGGCAAGATTCACGACATCGAACTCGCGCGTTTCGAACTGAAGTGGTTCGACGGCAGATATGCTCCGGGCGAAAAGCTGTTGCGCACGGAAGCGCTCGACATCAAGGGTCGCGTGTTCCGCAAGGAAGGGCTGGGCAAGGACGTCACGGACAAATTCCTGGCCGGCTTGCCGGGCGTGCAGAAGGAAGGCTGCGACGGCCTGATCACGTCGGCGCGCTGGGTGCTGCACAAGATGCCGGCGCATACGCGCACGGTCTGCCTCGAGTTCTTCGGCCAGGCGCGCGAAGCGATTCCGAGCATTGTCGAGATCAAGGATTACCTGTTCGAAACGTCGAAGCAGGGCGGCGCGATTCTCGCCGGGCTCGAGCATCTGGACGAGCGCTATCTGCGCGCGGTCGGTTATGCGACCAAGAGCAAGCGCAACGTGTTTCCGAAGATGGTGCTGATCGGCGACATCGTCGGCGACGATGCGGATGCGGTGGCACAAGCCACCTCGGAAGTCGTGCGCATGGCCAACGGCAAGAGCGGCGAAGGCTTCGTCGCGGTCAACGCCGAAGCGCGCAAGCGTTTCTGGCTCGACCGCAGCCGTACCGCGGCGATTGCTAAGCACACCAACGCGTTCAAGATCAACGAAGACGTGGTGATCCCGCTCGACCGGATGGGCGAGTACACCGACGGTATCGAACGCATCAATATCGAACTGTCGATCAAGAACAAGCTGCAGCTGGTCGACGCGCTCGAAGCGTTCTTCAAGGGCGGCAAGCTGCCGCTCGGCAAGAGCGACGACGCCAATGAAATCCCGAGCGCAGAGTTGCTCGAAGATCGCGTGCAACAGGCGCTCGATCTGCTGAAGAGAGTGCGTACGCGCTGGGAATTCCTGCGCGACAAGCTCGATCTGTCCTTGCGCGAGGCGCAGCACTATCTGGTCGGCCTTGGCTACGAAGGGCTGGCGGAGAAGTTCGCCGATCGCGTCGACGCACAGCCGGATGCGACCGTGTTCCATATCACGCAGGACCGTACGGTGCGCGTGTCGTGGAAGGCGGAGATCCGGGCTGAGTTGCGTCAGATCTTCAATGGCGGCGAATTCAAGCCGATCCTCGAAGAAGCCCAGGCGATCCACAAGAAGGTGCTGCGTGGCCGCGTGTTCGTCGCGCTGCACATGCACGCGGGCGACGGCAACGTCCACACGAACCTGCCGGTCAACTCCGATAACTACGAGATGCTGCAGGACGCCCACACAGCGGTCGCGCGCATCATGAAACTGGCGCGTTCGCTCGACGGCGTGATCTCCGGCGAGCACGGCATCGGTATCACCAAGCTCGAATTCCTGACGGAAGACGAAATCGGCGAATTCCGCGCGTACAAGCAGCGCGTCGATCCGCATGGCCGCTTCAATGCGGGCAAGCTGCTCGCCGGCGCCGATCTGCGTAACGCGTACACGCCGAGCTTCGGCCTGATGGGTTACGAATCGCTGATCATGCAGCAGTCCGACATTGGCGCAATTTCCGAGTCGATCAAGGACTGCTTGCGTTGCGGCAAGTGCAAGCCGGTGTGCGCGACCCACGTGCCGCGCGCGAACCTGCTGTACAGCCCGCGCAACAAGATTCTCGCTACCTCTTTGCTGGTCGAGGCGTTCCTGTACGAAGAGCAGACTCGCCGCGGCGTGTCGATCAAGCACTGGGACGAGTTTAACGACGTCGCCGATCACTGCACGGTCTGTCACAAATGCGTGACGCCGTGTCCGGTGAAGATCGACTTCGGCGACGTGACGATGAACATGCGCAACCTGCTGCGCAAGATGGGCAAGAAGAAGTTCAATCCGGGCAACGCGGCCGGCATGTTCTTCCTCAATGCCACCAATCCGCAGACCATCAACCTCGCGCGCACTGCGATGATGGGCATCGGCTACAAGGCGCAGCGCTTCGGCAACGACGTGCTGAAGAAGTTCGCGAAGAAGCAGACGGCGCACCCGCCGGCAACCGTCGGCAAGCCGAAGGTCACGCAGCAGGTGATCCACTTCATGAACAAGAAGATGCCGGGCAATCTGCCGAAGAAAACGGCGCGCGCGTTGCTGGACATCGAGGACAACAAGATTGTCCCGATCATCCGCAACCCGAAGACGACCACCGCCGATACGGAAGCGGTGTTCTACTTCCCGGGCTGCGGCTCGGAGCGGCTGTTCTCGCAGGTGGGTCTGGCTACGCAAGCCATGCTGTGGGAAGCCGGCGTACAAACCGTGCTGCCGCCGGGTTACCTGTGTTGCGGCTACCCGCAACGCGGTTCGGGCCAGTTCGACAAGGCTGAGCAGATCGTCACGGATAACCGCGTGCTGTTCCACCGCGTCGCGAATACGCTGAATTATCTCGACATCAAGACGGTGGTGGTGTCGTGCGGCACGTGTTATGACCAGCTTGCCGGCTATGAATTCGAGAAGATCTTCCCAGGTTGCCGGATTATCGACATTCACGAATTTCTGCTCGAGAAAGGCATCAAGCTCGAAGGCGTGAACGGCGTGCGCTACATGTACCACGACCCGTGTCACTCCCCGATCAAGACGATGGATCCGGTCAAACTCGTCAATCAGTTGATGGGGTCGGAGAACGACGGCTACAAGATCGAGAAGAACGATCGCTGCTGTGGCGAATCCGGCACACTCGCGGTGACGCGTCCCGACATCTCGACGCAGGTTCGCTTCCGCAAGGAAGAGGAAATGCGCAAGGGCGCCGCAAAGCTCCGCGGCATTCCTTTGGTGGCTGAGGCGGGCGCAAATGGGATCAACGAGGCCAATGCATCGGCCGGCGCGGCGGGTGCGCCGGACGGCTCCGTGCTCAAGGCGGGCAACGGGCCGCAACCGAACGGCGTGACCGAGGTGAAGATTCTGACGAGCTGCCCGTCCTGCCTGCAAGGTCTGTCGCGCTACAACGAAGACTCGGGCACCGAGGCGGACTACATCGTCGTCGAAATGGCACGTCATGTGCTGGGTGAGGACTGGATGGCGGACTACGTCCAGCGGGCGAACAATGGCGGAATCGAGCGCGTGCTGGTTTAATGGCACGACTGACGATTTTTGCCTGAGGACGACGATGGACTGCGTTTTTTGCCTTGAAGATGGCGGCGACGTGCTGTGGCAGGACGACACCCTGCGTGTCGTCCTCGCCGACGAACACGATTACCCGGGCTTTTGCCGGGTGATCTGGAACAAGCATGTCGCCGAGTTTTCCGATCTCGCCGGAACCGAGCGCGATCGCGTGATGCAGGCCGTGTACGCGGTCGAGCGTGCGATCCGGCGCATTCTTCAGCCGGTGAAGGTCAACCTGGCGAGCCTCGGCAACCAGGTGCCGCACGTGCACTGGCATGTGATTCCGCGGTTTTCGAACGACGCTCATTTTCCGCTGCCAGTCTGGGCACCGCGCCAACGCACGGTGTCCGAAGCATTGCTGTCGTCGCGCCGCGCGCAAGCCACTTTGCTGCGCGAGGCAGTGCGACAGGAAATCGAACAGGCTCTTGGCTGAGCATCCCCGAACCTGCCGCTTTGCGCCGGGCTCCCCGAGTGGGCCAGTCCCCCAATCCCCCAAGGGGACGTCTTGCGGGGCGGACAACCTGGCGCGGCCCGGTGTTTTCTTATGAGGTCATCATGGCTGGACTGACTCCCGATACTCCGGTGCCGACCGGCATGGTCGTGCATTCCAAATCGCGCGTACTCGAATTGCAATACGCAAACGGCGAAACGTATCGCTTGCCGTTCGAACTGCTGCGCGTGTATTCGCCGTCAGCCGAAGTGATGGGCCACGGGCCCGGCCAGGAGACGCTGCAAACCGGTAAACGCGACGTCACGATCACGATGATCGAAGGCGTTGGCAACTACGCGGTGCAGCCAACTTTCTCCGACGGGCACGCCACCGGCATCTATTCCTGGGACCTGCTGCACGACATGGCCACCCGTCAGGATGAACTCTGGCGCGACTATCTCGCCAAACTGGCAGCGGCCGGCGTCGACCGCGATGCGGCAATGGCGCCAGCCGGCGCTGCGCACGGGCACTGTCACTGATACGATTCGCCCTGATCGCCGCACTGATGCGGCGCAACATTTCAGAATACGCGAAAGGACGAGCGCGATGAGCAAAACCCACTTCGGCTTTCAATCGGTCGACGAACAGGAAAAAGCACAAAAGGTGGCCGGTGTATTCCACTCGGTCGCCTCCAACTACGACCTGATGAACGACCTGATGTCGGGCGGGCTGCACCGGGCATGGAAGATGTTCACGATCGCCCAGGCCAACGTCCGGCCGGGCTTCAAGGTGCTCGATATTGCGGGGGGCACGGGCGATCTGTCGAAAGCGTTCGCCAAACAGGCGGGCGAAACCGGCGAAGTCTGGCACACCGACATCAACGAATCGATGCTGCGCGTGGGCCGTGACCGCCTGCTGGACAAGGGCGTGATCACACCGGCGCTGCTCTGCGACGCCGAAAAGATCCCCTTCCCGGACAATTACTTCGACGTGGTCACCGTGGCATTCGGTTTGCGCAACATGACACACAAGGATGTGGCGCTGGCCGAAATGCGTCGCGTGTTGAAACCGGCCGGCCGTCTGCTGGTGCTGGAGTTCTCGAAGGTGTGGGATCCGCTTAAAAAGGTCTACGACGTCTATTCGTTCAAGGTGCTGCCGTGGCTCGGCGACCGGTTTGCGAAGGACGCGGAGAGCTACCGCTACCTGGCGGAATCGATCCGGATGCATCCGGATCAGGAAACTTTAAAAACAATGATGGAACAAGCGGGCCTGGACGGCGTCAAATATTACAATTTGTCAGCTGGCGTGGTAGCTTTACATGTGGGGACCAAATACTAGGGTTCCTAACCCATCGTTTTTTAAAGGAAAGTACGAAAATGTCCGATTCAGGTGCGTTATCTCCCCGTAAGGTTAAGCGGTCGTTGGTGAGAAGAATCGGACTGATCGCGATGGTCGGTCTGATCATGGCCGGCTCTCTCGCCTCGCTCGATGCGGAAGCCCGTCGCATGGGCGGTGGCCGTAGTCTTGGCCGTCAGTCGAACACGGTTCAGCAGCAGTCGACCCCGTCGCAACCTTCCCAAAGCAATCAGGCGATGCAGCAGCGTGCGCAGCCTGCTCCGGCGCCTACGCCGACTCCGGCCGCCGCGCCTAACCGCTCGCGCTGGCTTGGGCCGATCGCCGGTCTGGCGGCCGGTCTCGGTATCGCCGCATTGCTGTCGCATTTCGGTCTGGGCGGCGCGTTTGCCGGCGCTATGGCCAATATCATCGTGATCGCGGTCATTGCAATGATCGGCATCTGGCTGATCCGGCGCTTCATGGGCCGCAAGCGTGACGCGGCGCACCCGGCGTACGCAGGTGGCTCGCCGTCGCTGAATGCAGGCGGTACCGGCTACACGCAGGAACCGCGTTACACCGCTCCGCCCACTGGCTCATACCTCGAACCGCAAGGCAACCCGCTCACCACGCCGTCCATCAACACCGCCCCGGCAGTGCCGGCCGGCTTTGATTCGGAAGCGTTCCTGCGTAACGCCAAGGTGTACTTCGTGCGTCTGCAAGCCGCATGGGACGTCGGCAACACGGAAGACATCCGTGAATTCACTACGCCGGAAATGTTCGCCGAAGTGAAGGTCGATCTCTCGTCGCGCGGTGCCGAGTCGAATCAGACCGACGTGGTGCAGTTGAACGCGGAATTGCTGGGCGTTGAAGAACGTGCGACCGAATACTTCGCCAGCGTGCGGTTCTCGGGATTGATCCGCGAATCGGCGGGTGCAGCGGCGGAGCCGTTCGTCGAGGTCTGGAACCTGTCGAAGTCGAACCGGCCTGGCGAAGGCTGGCTGCTGGCCGGTATTCAGCAGGTGGCGCAGCACTGAGGCAGTAGCGGGACAGCGCGGAGGTAGCATGGCTCGCCCTGATTTCGCGCAGAACGTTGGCCGTTCGGCATAGCAGGCCGCGAAGCGAACGGACGTTACAATAGGAACCCGCGCGGGCACCTCGCCTGCGCGGGTTTTTTCTTGCCACTTTCAATGACCCTTGCCGCCAAGCCCTTCGCTGCTGCTGTCAATCATCTGCTCGCCCGCGAATCGTGGGCTCGTGAGCGCCTCGCCCCCTACGCGGGCAAGACCGCCAGACTGTCCTGTCCGCCTGTCGTGCTGATGTTGCTGGTGCAACCGGACGGCTACCTGGGCGCGGTCGAAGAAACCGATGCGCAGCAGTTCGATGTGGCCATCTCGGTGCCGTCCGACGCGCTGCCGGCCTTCGTGCAAGGCGGCCAGGCCGCCGTGATGAAACACGTGAAGATCGAAGGCGACGCCGAATTTGCGACTGTGATCGCCAAGCTCGCCGAGCATCTGCGCTGGGAGCCGGAAGAGGATCTGGCGAAGCTGATCGGCGACGGTCCGGCGTGGCGGGTGGCGTCGGTCGTGCGCACGGTCGGCGAACATGCGCGGCGTACCGGGCGCAATCTGCTCGACACAGCCGCCGAATACCTGCTCGATGAAAATCCGCAACTGGTGCGGCGTGCCGCGCTGGAGGACTTCAACGTCGAACTGGCGCGCGCCCGCGATGCTTTGGCGCGCGTGGAAAAGCGCATCGAGCGTCTTGAACAGAAGGTCGAAGCCCGCGGCGCCGATGCGCCGGGCGGCGCCGCCACGTCGCGCGGCACGCGCTAGTCATCGGGCACAACTATGCGTCTTCTGCGTTTCCTCAAGATTTTCTTCACGGTCATCCGCTTCGGTCTCGATGAGATGATGCTCAGCCGCGTCAACGATCGGCGCGTGCGTCTGCTGCTGCGTATCACTACGATCGGCCGCAAGTTCGACGCGCCTCCGGGCGTGCGCTTGCGGCTCGCGCTCGAAAGCCTTGGGCCGATCTTCGTCAAGTTCGGCCAGGTGTTGTCCACGCGGCGCGATCTGCTGCCGGTGGATATCGCAAACGAACTGGCCAAGTTGCAGGATCAGGTCCCGCCGTTCGATTCGGCGGTGGCGATCGGGCTGGTCGAGAAGTCGCTCGGCGCGCCGGTCGACGTGCTGTTCGACGATTTCGAGCGGGTGCCGGTGGCGAGTGCATCGATCGCACAGGTGCACTTTGCGAAGGTGAAAGCAGGGCAGCACGCGGGCAAGGCTGTCGCCGTCAAGGTGTTGCGACCGAACATGTTGCCGGTGATCGACTCCGACCTGGCCTTGCTGCGCGACATCGCCGTATGGGCCGAGCGCCTGTGGGCCGACGGCAAGCGCCTCAAGCCGCGCGAAGTGGTTGCCGAATTCGACAAATACCTGCACGACGAACTCGATCTGATGCGCGAGGCGGCCAACGGCAGCCAGTTGCGCCGCAACTTCGCCGGGCTCGATCTGTTGCTGGTGCCGGAAATGTACTGGGAGTTCTGCACGCCCACGGTGCTGGTCATGGAGCGCATGGTTGGCGTGCCGATCAGCCAGGTGGAGACACTGCGCGCGGCCGGCGTCGATATTCCGAAGCTGGCGCGCGAAGGCGTCGAGATTTTCTTCACCCAGGTGTTCCGCGATGGTTTTTTCCACGCCGACATGCACCCGGGCAACATTCAGGTGAGCCTCGACCCGGCGCACTTCGGCCGCTATATCGCGCTCGATTTCGGCATCATCGGCGCACTGTCGGACTTCGATAAGAACTACCTTGCCCAGAACTTCCTCGCTTTCTTCAAGCGTGACTACCATCGCGTCGCCACGCTGCATCTGGAGTCGGGCTGGGTACCGCCTACTACGCGGGTCGAAGAACTGGAAAGTGCGATCCGCGCCGTTTGCGAGCCTTACTTCGACCGCGCGTTGAAGGATATTTCGCTCGGTCAGGTGTTGATGCGCCTCTTTTCGACCTCGCGCCGCTTCAACGTGGAAATCCAGCCGCAACTGGTATTGCTGCAAAAAACCATGCTGAACGTGGAAGGGCTCGGCCGCTCACTGGATCCTGAGCTGGACTTGTGGAAGACGGCCAAGCCCTACCTCGAACGCTGGATGAACGAACAGATCGGTCTGCGCGGCTGGTACGAGCGGCTCAAGATCGAGGCGCCGCAGTGGAGCAAGACGCTGCCGCAGTTGCCGCGCCTGATCCACCATGTACTGGCCGGACGCCACGACAATACGCGCGGCGCGAATGACGACATGATTCGCCAGATTCTGCTCGAGCAAAAGCGTACCAACCGTTTGTTGCAGGGCTTGCTGCTGTTCGGTGTGGCGGTCGGCGTCGGCGCGGTGCTGGCGCGGGCGTTTCTGGCGTTCGCCTACGGCGGCTGATTCCGATCCTGATCCACACGAGGCATTCCATGAGCGACCCGAACCTGCCTTCTGCGCCCGATTTCGCGACCCGCGACCCCGACTCGCCGGCATTCTGGGACGAGCGCTTCGAGCGCCATTTCACGCCGTGGGATCAGGCGGGCGTGCCGTCGGCGTTCCAGTCGTTCGCCGCGCGGCATCGCGACGCTGCGGTACTGATTCCGGGCTGCGGCAGTGCCTACGAAGCGCTATGGCTAGCGCAGCAAGGCAATCCAGTCCGGGCAATCGATTTCTCGCCGGCCGCCGTAGCGGCGGCGCGCGCGCAATTGGGCGCGCAGCATGCGCGGCTGGTCGAGCAGGCTGACTTCTTCACTTACGGACCGCCGTTCACGCCGGCATGGATCTACGAGCGCGCGTTCCTTTGCGCGCTGCCGCTGGCGCGCCGTGCAGACTACGCGCAACGGATGGCCGGGTTGTTGCCGGCTGGCGCGTTGCTGGCGGGTTTCTATTTCATCGGCGCGACGCCGAAAGGGCCGCCGTTCGGTATCGAGCGTGCCGAACTCGATGCGTTGCTTACGCCGTATTTCGATCTGATCGAAGACGAAGCGGTAGGCGATTCCATTACCGTCTTTGTTGGACGTGAGCGCTGGCTGACCTGGCGCCGTCGTGATTGAAGACGGCACCGCACCCGGCGGTGGTGCGAGCCATACTTGATTCGAGTGCAACCGCCCCCATTTAGGTGGACGGCGGCTGCGCCCGGCGCTTGTCCCCGAAATCCGGGGAAGGGGTGTCGTTTGCGGCTATAATTCAAGGCTTTGCAAGCGTTTACAAGATTTCAGTAGGGAAAAGATCATGCCGATCTACGCTTATCGTTGCGAGTCATGCGGTTTCGGGAAGGACGTGCTTCAGAAGATGAGCGACCCCCAGTTGACGCAATGTCCCGAGTGCGGGAAAGACACATTTCGCAAGCAGGTGACTGCAGCCGGTTTCCAGTTGAAGGGATCCGGCTGGTATGTCACCGATTTTCGCAGCGGTAACGCTGGCGCGGGCGCGCCGGCCAAGCCCGACGCGAACGGCGGCTCGAATGCGAATTCGGGCGAAACCGCCGCAGCCGGGAATGACGGCGCAGCGAAATCCGACACGGCTTCGGCCAACGGTACGGCCGCCGCCGCTTCATCGGGCGCGGCCGCAACGCCTGCTGCCGCACCGGCGAGTTCGAGCGGTCCCGGCAGCACCTAGTGGGACTGCCGCCCTCAGGGGCGGCGCACACGCCGCGCGGCGGATATCGGCTCGCGCGGCTTTCTGGCGGTACACATGACGACGAAAAAAACGACGCTCAAATCGGTGTTCCTGACTGGCCTGCTGGTGCTGGTGCCTCTGGCTATCACCCTGTGGGTGCTCGGCCTGATCATCGGAACGATGGACCAGACGCTGTTGCTGCTGCCTACCTCATGGCAGCCGGAGCGCGCGCTCGGCTTCCGTTTGCCGGGCCTCGGCGCGGTGCTGACATTGGCGTTCATCTTTGTCGTCGGGCTGTTGACGCAAAACTTCATCGGCCAGAAGCTCGTGAAGTGGTGGGAAGTCGTGGTTGCTCACATTCCGGTGGTCGGCCCGATCTACACCAGCGTGAAGCAGGTGTCGGACACCTTGTTGTCGAGCAGCGGCAATGCGTTTCGCAAGGCGCTGCTGATCGAGTACCCGCGCCGCGGTTCCTATACGATTGCGTTTCTGACCGGCATTCCGGGTGGTGACGTGGTCAACCACCTGAAAGAAGATCACGTCAGCGTGTATGTGCCGACTACGCCGAACCCAACGTCCGGCTTCTTCCTGATGGTGCCCAGGAGCGAAGTGATCGAACTCGACATGACCGTCGACGCCGCGCTCAAGTACATCGTCTCGATGGGCGTCGTGGCGCCGTCCGCGCCTCCGGCGCCGGTGCGCCGCACGACAGTCGAGCCTCCGCTGTAATGCCGGTGCGCAGTGTTTCACTGCAGCGCGCCGCTCAACCAATGCAAAACGAAAGACAAACATCATGTCGATGAGATCTGAATACTGCGGTCTGGTGACCGAAGAACTGCTGGGCCAATCCGTCTCGCTGTGTGGCTGGGTAAGCCGCCGCCGCGACCATGGCGGCGTCATCTTCATCGACCTGCGCGACCGTGAAGGCCTCGTTCAGGTCGTCTGCGATCCGGATCGCGCGGAAATGTTCAAGACGGCTGAAGGCGTCCGGAACGAGTTCTGTCTGCAGATCAAGGGCGTGGTTCGCGCTCGCCCGGAAGGCACGACGAACGCGTCGCTGAAGAGCGGCAAGATCGAAGTGCTGTGCCACGAGCTGATTGTGCTGAACCCGTCGATCACCCCGCCGTTCCAGCTCGACGACGACAACCTGTCGGAAACCACGCGTCTCACGCACCGCGTGCTCGACCTGCGCCGTCCGCAGATGCAGCACAACCTGCGTCTGCGTTACCGCGTCGCGATCGAAGTGCGCAAGTACCTGGATTCGCTGGGCTTTATCGACATCGAAACGCCGATGCTCACCAAGAGCACGCCGGAAGGCGCACGCGACTACCTCGTGCCGTCGCGTACCAACCCGGGCCAGTTCTTCGCGCTGCCGCAATCGCCGCAGCTGTTCAAGCAGTTGCTGATGGTCGCTAACTTCGATCGCTACTACCAGATCGTCAAGTGCTTCCGCGACGAAGACCTGCGCGCCGACCGTCAGCCGGAATTCACGCAGATCGACTGCGAAACCTCGTTCCTGTCGGAACAGGAAATTCGCGATCTGTTCGAAGCGATGATCCGTCACGTCTTCAAGGAAACGATCGGCGTTTCGCTCGACGAGAAATTCCCGGTCATGCTGTATTCGGAAGCCATGCGCCGCTTCGGTTCGGATAAGCCGGACTTGCGCGTCAAGCTCGAGTTCACGGACCTGACGGATGCCGTCAAGGACGTCGACTTCAAGGTATTCAGCACGCCGGCCAACACGAAAGATGGCCGCGTCGCGGCGATTCGCGTGCCGAAGGGTGGCGAGCTCTCGCGTGGCGACATCGACAGCTACACGGAATTCGTGCGCATTTACGGCGCGAAGGGTCTGGCGTGGATCAAGGTCAACGAAGTGGCCAAGGGCCGTGACGGTCTGCAAAGCCCGATCGTCAAGAACCTGCACGACGAAGCGGTCAAGGCGATCATCGAGCGCACTGGCGCGCAAGACGGCGATATCATTTTCTTCGCGGCGGATCGCGCGAAGGTGGTGAACGACAGCCTGGGCGCACTGCGTCTGAAGATCGGTCATTCCGAATTCGGCAAAGCCAACGGCCTGGTTGAATCCGGCTGGAAGCCGCTGTGGGTGGTCGACTTCCCGATGTTCGAGTATGACGAGGAAGACAACCGCTACGTCGCCGCGCATCACCCGTTCACGAGCCCGAAGGACGAGCACCTCGAGTATCTGGAAACGGATCCGGCACGCTGCCTCGCCAAGGCCTACGACATGGTGCTGAACGGCTGGGAAATCGGCGGCGGTTCGGTGCGTATCCACCGTGAAGAAGTGCAGAGCAAGGTGTTCCGCGCGTTGAAGATCAACGCGGAAGAAGCGCAAGCCAAGTTCGGCTTCCTGCTCGACGCGCTGCAATACGGCGCGCCGCCGCACGGTGGCATCGCATTCGGTCTGGACCGCATCATCACGATGATGGCCGGCGCCGATTCGATCCGCGACGTGATCGCGTTCCCGAAGACGCAACGCGCGCAGTGTCTGCTCACGCAGGCGCCGAGCGAAGTGGACGAGCGCCAGTTGCGCGAGTTGCACATCCGTCTGCGTCAGCCGGAACCGAAGGTCTAAGCTGAGCCGAATGCTGGCTGCCTGAAGACCGGCAGCCACAGTGGAACGAAGAAGCAAACGAAAAAGGCGCGTGATGCGCCTTTTTCGTTTTTTGCGTTACAGTCGAAGCAACCGATCCCGACCGATCAGTGGATCATTCGCCGACATGTACCGCGCAAGCGTTGCGCCCAGTTTTTACGCCATGCCGAAACCGCCGAAGATCCCGCAATCCGTACTCGTCGTCATCCATACGCCCGCGCTCGACGTGCTGTTGATCCGGCGTGCCGATCACGCGGATTTCTGGCAATCAGTGACCGGTTCGAAAGACCAGTTCGACGAACCCTTCGTTGAGACCGCGGCGCGCGAAGTTGCCGAGGAAACCGGCATCGTGGTCGGCACGACGCTCGTGCCGCAAAGCGCGCTGTTCGACTGGCAGTACTCGATCGAATATGAGATCTATCCGCAATTCCGGCATCGCTATGCCGAGGGTGTGATCCACAACACCGAGCACTGGTTCAGCCTGGAAGTGCCCGAGCAACTCGAGGTGACACTCGCGCCGCGCGAGCACACCGCGTTCCTGTGGCTGCCTTACGAAGAGGCCGCCTCGCGCTGTTTTTCGTCGTCGAATGCGGATGCGATCCTGCAATTGCCGAAGCGGCTCGCTGGGCGCCTGAATGGCCAGCCCGAGGGGCGTGCCCCGTGAGCGTCGGCGGCGCGCGCCGTTTCGCGCGACTCCGGCAATCGCTGCTCGGCCGCCGCTACTGGCAGCGCTACCGTTTCACCAGCGGTAACGACGTCAAGCTACTGCGTTCCGGCGACGAATTCTTTGCCGCACTGATCGAACGCATTGACGCGGCCCAGCGCGACGTCGTTCTCGAAACCTATATCTTCTGTAACGACAGCGCAGGGCAGGCCGTCAGCGCGGCTTTGCAGCGCGCAGCCTCACGCGGCGTAAAGGTGCGCGTGATTACCGACGGGATCGGCACCGCGCGCCTCGAGATGTTCAACGAATGGCCGCTCGCCGGCATCGACCATCGCATCTACAACCCGCATCTGTTCGGCCGCTTCGGCTTCTCGCGTACGCACCGCAAGATCGCGGTGGTGGATGACCAATTCGGCTACTGCGGCGGCATCAACATCGTCGACGATTACGAGAACAATGGCGAGAGGCTGCCCTACCGGCGCTGGGATTTCGCGGTGGAACTGTATGGGCCGGTGGTCGCCGATATCCGCCAGGCGTTCGATCTGCAATGGCGGCGCATTCGCCTCGGCCATCGGCCTCTGGAGTCACTTGAACCCGATCTCGGGCCGAAAACCATGGCGTCGTTCGGCACCTTGCGCCGCCGGCGCCGTAACCGCAACGAGGCGCTATGGGCCGGCGGTCAGCCGTGCGTGGCTTTTGTCGCACGCGACAACCTGATCAACCGCCGCGCCATCGAAAAGGCTTATCTGACCGCGATCGGCCAAGCGCGCAGCGAAGTGCTGCTGGCTAACCCGTACTTCATGCCGGGCCGCAAGCTGCGGCGCGCGCTGGTGTTCGCGGCGCGGCGCGGCGTCGACGTGAAGCTCATCATCGGGCGCAAGGAGTTCAAGGCGCTCGATTACGCCGTGCCGTTCCTGTATCGTGCGCTGCTCAAAGCTGGCGTGCAGATCGCCGAGTACGAGAAAACCCTGCTGCACGGCAAGGTCGCGGTGGTGGATTCGAACTGGGGGACAGTCGGTTCGTCGAACCTCGACGCATTGAGCCTGATGCTCAACAACGAGGCCAACGTGGTGCTGGTGAACGACCCGTCGATCGGTGCGCTGCGCGAAGCGATTCTCGTCGCGTTCAAGGATTCACGCCGGATCGACGAGGCGCGCTACGAGGCCCGTCCGGCTGGCGAGCGCCTCCTCAACTGGCTCGCTTATACCAGCTACAGGGCTGTGATGAAGCTGTTGACGGTGGGCGGTTATGACTAGCGCTTCTTTCTTTCTCACGTAAGGCGCAAGGGCGCGGCGTCAATGAAAGGAAACAAAAGAAGGCAAACGCCTCTAAAAAATCTCCTTCCTCCGATTGACGGATGCCGCAGAATTGAAACCGGGTTAGAAACCGGTTTCTAATAAAGTCCTTGTTTCGCGGACGGCGGCACTCAATAATAGTACGGCCGTTCGATTTTCTTTCGGTCACATTAGAACGGTAAAAAGCTATGCGAAAAGGCGAACAAACACGAGTCGCGATTCTCGAAGCAGCACTTGATCTGGCAAGCCGCGACGGACTGGAAGGTCTGACGATTGGATTACTGGCCGAGCGCATGCAGATGAGCAAAAGCGGTGTGTTCGCGCATTTCGGGTCGCGCGAGGATTTGCAGGTCGAAGTCGTGCGCGAATACCACCGTCGTTTTGAAGACGAGGTGTTTTTCCCGAGCTTGCGCGAGCCTCGTGGATTGCCGCGCTTGCGCGCGATGATTTCCCGCTGGATCGAGAAACGCATTCAGGAAGTCACGACTGGTTGCATCTACATCAGCGGCGCCGTCGAGTACGACGACCGCGGGGACAACCCGGTGCGTGAGCAACTGGTGTCGAGCGTGACGATCTGGCGTGCGGCGCTCACACGTGCAATTTCGCAGGCAATGGAAGAAGGGCATCTGCGCGCTGATACCGATCCGCAGCTGATGCTGTTCGAACTTTACAGCGTCACGCTCGGCCTGCATCACGACGCGCGCTTCCTGCATTTGCCGGATTCAGTGCGTCTCACCTGGGCCGCGCTGGAAAAATTGATTGTTTCGTATCAGAGCGAAAGCCGTTAGCAGAACCGCCGAACTTCAAGCAGATTCAGCGGCGCTGAAAGATCCGATCCACGGACTCAGCTAACGGCCTGGCTCCTTGTCAAACTTGGGAGAGAGAGTCATGGGACAGTACGCCGCGCCGCTGCGCGACATGCAATTCGTGTTGCACGAGCTGCTTAACGTCGAAGCCGAGATCAAGCAGATGCCGAAGCACGCGGATCTCGATGCGGACACGATCAACGCCGTGCTCGAAGAGGCCGGCAAGTTCTGCTCCGAAGTGCTGTTCCCGCTCAATCACAGCGGCGATCAGGAAGGCTGCACGTACGTCGGCGACGGCGTCGTGACCACGCCGAAGGGCTTCAAGGAAGCCTACAGGCAATATGTGGAAGCCGGCTGGCCGGCACTCGGGTGCGATCCGGACTACGGCGGCCAGGGTCTGCCCGCGTTCGTCAACAACGCGCTGTATGAAATGCTGAACTCGGCGAACCAGGCGTGGACGATGTACCCGGGCCTGTCGCACGGCGCGTACGAATGTCTGCATGCGCACGGCACGCCGGAACTGCAGCAACGTTATCTGCCGAAGCTGGTCGCGGGCGTCTGGACCGGCACGATGTGTCT
Organism: Paraburkholderia sp. D1E; assembly: GCF_052682275.1. NCBI lineage: Bacteria > Pseudomonadati > Pseudomonadota > Betaproteobacteria > Burkholderiales > Burkholderiaceae > Paraburkholderia > Paraburkholderia sp. D1E. The sequence goes on along the minus strand of NZ_JBQYMB010000001.1, from coordinate 8,749,092 downwards.
GACCGAGCCGCACTGCGGCACCGACCTCGGCATTCTGCGCGCCAAGGCCGAACCGAACAGCGACGGCTCGTACGCAATCAGCGGCACGAAGATTTTCATCTCCAGCGGCGAACACGATCTCGCGGAGAACATCGTTCACCTGGTGCTCGCGCGTCTGCCGGGCGCACCGAATGGCACCAAGGGTATTTCGCTCTTCATCGTGCCGAAGTTCATTCCGAACGAGGCCGGCGAACCGGGCGAGCGCAACGGCGTGAAGTGCGGCTCCATCGAACACAAGATGGGCATTCACGGCAACGCGACCGCCGTGATCAACCTCGACAACGCGAAGGGCTGGTTGGTCGGTGAGCCGAACAAGGGCTTGAACGCGATGTTCGTGATGATGAACGCAGCGCGTCTGGGCGTCGGCATGCAGAGTCTGGGCCTGACCGAAATCGGTTACCAGAACTCGCTGGTGTATGCGAAAGAGCGTCTGCAGATGCGTTCGCTGACCGGCCCGAAGGCGCCGGAAAAAGCCGCTGACCCGATCATCGTGCACCCGGACGTGCGCCGCATGCTGCTCACGCAGAAGGCGTACGCCGAAGGCGCGCGCGCATTCTCGTACTGGTCCGCGCTGCACATCGACAAGGAACTGTCGCACGCCGACGAATCGGTGCGTAAAGAAGCTGCGGATCTGGTCGCGCTGCTCACGCCGATCCTGAAGGCGTTCCTGTCGGACAACGCGTTCGAGAGCACCAACCACGCCATGCAGATCTACGGCGGCCACGGTTTCATCACCGAGTGGGGCATGGAGCAGTACGTGCGCGACGCGCGTATCAACATGATCTACGAAGGCACCAACGCGATTCAGGCGCTCGACCTGCTGGGCCGCAAGATCCTCGGCGACATGGGCGCGAAGATGAAGAAATTCGGCAAGCTGGTGTCGGATTTCGTCGAAGCCGAAGGCGTGAAGCCGGAAATGCAGGAGTTCATCAACCCGCTCGCCGACATTGGTGAAAAGGTGCAGAAGCTGACGATGGAAATCGGCATGAAGGCCATGCAGAACCCGGACGAAGTGGGCGCCGCCGCCGTGCCGTATCTGCGCACCGTCGGCCATCTGGTGTTCTCGTACTTCTGGGCGCGCATGGCACGTATCGCGCTGGACAACGAAGCATCGGGCGATCCGTTCTACAAGGCGAAGCTCGCTACCGCACGCTTCTACTTCGCGAAGCTGCTGCCAGAAACGGCAATGACGATTCGTCAGGCACGCGCCGGCTCGAAGTCGATGATGGACGTCGAAGAGTCGCTGTTCTAAGGCACAACCCTTCCGGCAAGCGCCACGCCCTCAAGCGGCGTGGCGCCTTCCACCGCCACAAGCCACACATCGCGAAACATAAGAGACACCTTCGCGACACCGCATAACTCCCCGGAGGAACGACGTGAGCAATCTGATCATTCGCAAGGTAGCCGTGCTCGGCGCCGGCGTGATGGGCGCGCAGATCGCTGCGCACCTGATCAACGCCAAGGTGCCCGTGCTGCTGTTCGACCTGCCCGCCAAGGAAGGCCCGAAGAACGCGATTGCCCTGAAGGCGATCGAGAATCTGAAGAAGCTGTCGCCCGCGCCGTTCGGCGTGAAGGACGACGCGCAGTACATCCAGCCCGCGAATTACGACGACGACATCGAGAAGCTCGCCGAGTGCGACCTCGTGATCGAAGCGATCGCCGAACGCATGGACTGGAAGCACGACCTGTACAAGAAGGTCTCGCCGCACCTCGCACCGAATGCGATCTTCGCGACCAACACCTCGGGTCTGTCGATCACGGAACTGTCGAACGGTTTCTCGGATGAGTTGAAAGCACGCTTCTGCGGCGTGCACTTCTTTAATCCGCCGCGCTACATGCACCTGGTCGAACTGATCCCGACCTCAGCGACGCGTCCGGAAATCCTCGATCAACTCGAATCGTTCCTGACGAGCGTGGTCGGCAAGGGTGTCGTGCGGGCGAAAGATACGCCGAACTTCATCGCTAACCGCGTCGGTATTTTCTCGATCCTCGCCGTGATTACCGAAGCCGCAAAGTTCGGTCTGCGTTTCGACGAAGTGGACGACCTGACGGGCTCACGTCTGGGCCGCGCGAAGTCGGCAACGTTCCGCACGGCCGACGTGGTCGGTCTCGACACGATGGCGCACGTCATCAAGACGATGCAGGACACGCTGAAGGACGATCCGTTCTTCCCGGTCTACGAAACGCCGCCTGTGCTGGCTGAACTGGTGAAGAAGGGCGCACTGGGTCAGAAGACCGGTGGCGGCTTCTACAAGAAGGAAGGCAAGGCCATCAAGGTGCTCGACCCGAAGACGGGTGAGTATGTCGACGGCGGAGCGAAAGCCGACGATCTGGTGGGCCGTATTCTGAAGCGTCCGCCGGCAGAGCGTCTGAAGTTGCTGCGTGAATCGGAGCACCCGCAAGCGCAATTCCTGTGGTCGATTTTCCGCGACGTGTATCACTACATCGGCGTGCATCTGGAATCGATCGCTGACAACGCACGTGACGTCGACCTCGCAATCCGTTGGGGCTTCGGCTGGAACGAAGGTCCGTTCGAAGGCTGGCAAACGGCCGGCTGGAAGCAGGTCGCCGAATGGGTGCAGGAAGACATCGCGGCAGGCAAGGCGTTGTCGAATGTGCCGCTGCCGTCGTGGGTGCTGGAAGGTCCGGTTGCAGAGAAGGGCGGTGTGCATACGAACGAAGGTTCGTGGTCGCCGGCTTCGAAGACGTTCGTGCCGCGTTCGTCGCTGTCCGTCTACGACAAGCAGGTGTTCCGTGCACCGCTGGTCGGCGAAACCTCGGCTGATCCGAAGACCTACGGCAAGACGCTGTTCGAAACCGACGCCGTGCGCGCCTGGGTCGACGATCGTGCAGGCGAAAACGACGTCCTGATCGTGTCGTTCAAGAGCAAGATGAACACAATCGGACCGTCGGTGATCGACGGTTTGACGCAAGCCATCGAACTGGCCGAGAAGGACTACAAGGGTCTGGTCGTGTGGCAGCCGACGTCGCTGAAACTCGGCACGCCGGGCGGCCCGTTCTCCGCAGGGGCCAACCTCGAAGAAGCCATGCCTGCGTTCATGATGGGCGGCGCGAAGGGTATCGAGCCGTTCGTGAAGAAGTTCCAGCAAGGCATGCTGCGCGTGAAGTACGCGAGCGTGCCGGTCATCTCGGCTGTGTCGGGCATCGCGCTCGGCGGCGGGTGCGAGCTGGCGCTGCATAGCGCGAAGCGGGTCGCGCACATCGAAAGTTATATCGGTCTGGTCGAAGTCGGCGTGGGTCTCGTGCCGGCAGGCGGTGGTCTGAAGGAAGCGGCACTGCGCGCAGCGGAAGCCGCGAGCGCAGCCGGCGCGACCAACGACCTGCTGAAGTTCGTGCAGAAATCGTTCGAAAACGCGGCAATGGCGAAGGTCTCGGCCTCCGCACTCGACGCCCGCGCAATGGGCTACCTGAAGCCGTCCGACACGATCGTCTTCAACGTGTTCGAACTGCTCGATATCGCGAAGAAAGAAGCGCGTGCGCTGTCCGCCGCGGGTTATCGTCCGCCGCTGCGTGTCACGCAAGTGCCGGTTGCGGGCCGCTCGGCGATTGCGACCATCAAGGCATCGCTCGTCAACATGCGCGACGGCCGTTTCATCAGCGAGCACGATTACCTGATCGCCAGCCGCATCGCGGAAGCCGTGTGCGGCGGCGACGTGGAAGCAGGCAGTCTCGTCGACGAAGAATGGCTGCTCAAACTCGAGCGTCAAGCGTTCGTCGATCTGCTCGGCACGCAAAAGACGCAGGAACGGATCATGGGCATGCTGCAAACCGGCAAGCCGGTACGCAACTAAGCGACGAGCATGGGATCGGAGTAAGGCGCTGAAGCACCAACTCCGATCGACCGCGATAAGACTGCATGGGACGGGAGTAAGCGCTAAAGCGCTAACGCCCGTCGACATAGGAGCTTTAAATGACAAAGCAATTGCAAGACGCATACATCGTCGCCGCGAGCCGTACGCCGATCGGCAAGGCGCCGCGCGGCATGTTCAAAAACACGCGCCCGGACGAACTGCTGGTGCACGCCATCAGGTCGGCCGTGGCGCAAGTGCCCGGTCTCGATACGAAGGTGATCGAAGACGCCATCATTGGCTGCGCGATTCCGGAGGCGGAACAGGGACTGAATGTCGCGCGGATGGGCGCGCTGCTGGCGGGCCTGCCGAACACGGTCGGCGGCGTCACGGTGAACCGCTTCTGCGCATCGGGCCTGACCGCGCTGGCTATGGCGGCTGACCGTATCCGTGTCGGCGAATCCGACGCAATGATCGCGGGCGGCTGCGAATCGATGAGCATGGTGCCGATGATGGGCAACAAGCCGTCGATGTCGCCGCATATCTTCGATCGCAACGAAGACATCGGCATCGCCTACGGCATGGGCCTGACCGCCGAGAAGGTCGCCGAGCGCTGGAAGATCAGCCGCGAAGCACAAGACCAGTTCTCCGTCGAATCGCACCGTCGCGCGATCGCCGCGCAGCAAGCCGGTGAGTTCAACGACGAAATTGCCGCCTACACGATCGCCGAGCGCTTCCCGGATCTCGCCACTGGCGAAGTACGGATCAAGACGCGTGACGTGGCGCTCGACGAAGGTCCTCGTGCAGACACGTCGATGGAAGGTCTGGCGAAACTGCGCACGGTGTTCGCGAACAAGGGTTCGGTGACGGCAGGCAACAGCTCGCAGACGTCGGACGGCGCGGGCGCGTTGATCGTCGTGTCGGAAAAGATGCTGAAGGAATTCAACCTGACGCCGCTCGCCCGTTTCGTGAGCTTCGCCGTGCGCGGCGTGCCGCCGGAAATCATGGGCATCGGTCCGAAGGAAGCGATTCCGGCCGCACTGAAGGCCGCCGGCCTGAAGATCGAGGACATGGACTGGATCGAACTGAACGAAGCATTCGCCGCGCAATCGCTGGCAGTGATTCAGGACCTCGGTCTCGATCCGTCGAAAATCAATCCGCTCGGCGGCGCGATCGCACTCGGCCACCCGCTGGGTGCGACCGGTGCGATTCGTGCCTCGACGGTTGTGCACGGCCTGCGCCGCCGCAACTTCAAGTACGGCATGGTGACGATGTGCGTTGGCACCGGCATGGGCGCAGCGGGCATCATCGAACGTCTGTAATCGTGTTTGCCATGGTCCTTGCGGTGATCCCCCAAGGACCGCAGAAACGGTTCGCAGGCCGCGTGGCTTGCGAACCGTTTTTTCCATTCAGCAGCAACCAGGAGTACGAGGAGATGACAATGGATATTCTGGTCGAGCGCGCCGATGGCGTACTGACGATTGCCTTCAACCGGCCCGACAAGAAAAACGCGATCACGGCCGCGATGTATCAGACGATGGCCGATGCCCTGGTCGAAGCGCACGGCGATGCGTCGATTCGAGCGATTCTGATTCGCGGCAGCGTGGGTATTTTCAGCGCCGGCAACGATCTCGAAGATTTCATGAAGACGCCGCCAGGTGGCGAAAATGCTCCGGTGTTCCAGTTCCTGCGCGCGATCAGTTCGGCGGAGAAGCCGGTCGTGGCATCGGTGGCAGGCCCGGCGGTCGGCATCGGCACGACACTGTTGCTGCATTGCGATCTGGTCTATGCAGCGGATACAGCGAGCTTTTCGCTGCCGTTCACGCAACTCGGGTTATGTCCGGAAGCGGCGTCGAGTTTGCTGTTGCAGCGCGTGGCCGGTTATCAGGCAGCAGCGGAAAAGCTGCTGCTCGGCGAAGCATTTAACGCCGCCGAGGCGCAACGCATGGGCTTCGTGAATCGCGTGCTGCCCGTGGCTGAAGTCGATGCATTCGCAGCTGCGCAAGCGGCGAAGCTGGCGGCGCTGCCGGCGTCGTCGCTGCGGGTGACGAAAAGTCTGATGAAGCGTGCGAGCCGCCAGGAACTGCAAACGCAGATGACCGAAGAAGCGGTGCATTTTGGCAAGATGCTGCTCGCGCCGGAAGCGCGGGAGGCGTTCAAGGCGTTCTTCGAGAAGCGCAAGCCGGACTTCCGGCAGTTCGATTGAGCGGGCTGCGTTCAGGCATCTGAAAATACTTCAGAGGCCTGGCGCGCTCAAGGTTGCGTCGGCTGCAATGTGTCGTAGTCGACGTAGCTGGTTTCCCGGCAGAAGCTGACAAGCCGCACGCCTGCCTTGCGGGCAATCGCAATCGCCAGCGACGACGGCGCCGAAATCGTGGCGACCATCGGCACGTCGACACGCGCCGCCTTGCGCACCAGCTCGTAGCTGGCGCGGCTCGACAGAAACACAAAACCTTCCCTGGTATCCGCGCGGTCGAGCACCAGTTGGCCGATCAGCTTGTCGAGCGCATTGTGACGGCCGACGTCTTCGAACGCGTAGCGGATCGCGCCCGCCGCATCGCACCATGCGGCAGCGTGCAGCCCGCCGGTCAGCCGCGTCAATGCCTGGTGTTCCGGCAACTCGCGAGCGGCACGAGCAATCGCATCCGGCGCGAGGCGTTGCAGAAAACCGGTGTCCGGTACGCGTTCCGGTTCCAGATCCAGCAGATCGATGCTTTCGATCCCACATACGCCGCAGCCGGTGCGCCCGGCAAGCGCGCGGCGCTTTTCCTTCAGTGCGACGAACGCCTGCTGCACCACTTTCAATTGCACTTCGGCATGCGGCAATTCTTCATCGTCGTGTAGCTCGACCTCGATGTCCTGAATGTCGCTGCCGCGTTCCACGATCCCTTCCGAAATCGCAAAACCGACCGCGAACGCTTCCAGGTCGCGCGGCGTGCACATCATCACCGCGTGCGAGATGCCGTTGAAGACGAGCGCAACCGGCCACTCCTGACCGACGTGATCCGTGACGGTTTCGACCGCTGCGCCGCGATGCCGGTGCACTTGTCGCTCCACCGCGCCCGGCTGCCCGGCTGTTTCCAGTTCGTTCAAGTTACTTCACTCCTTTCATGCTGCGCGCGTTTGAGCGGCTTGCAGGCTTGTCCGGCGGCGCGAAGCAGTGCCAGACCACGCCGCTATCGCGCGAATAAGGTTCTAAAATACCTCAAGCTGGGCTTGCGCGTTGCCCGTCACTCAAGAGGAATACTGTCATGGGACTCAACGAAGCACCGCTTCTGTTCAACTTCGAAGTCGCGTCTTCGGAGAATTTCACCTACATCCCGATGTCGGTGCGCTTCAATCTCGATCGCTTCGGGCTGCGCATTACGCTCGAGCAGTGGCAATTGCTGCCGATCGAGGATCGCAAGCTGCTGGCGCGTTTCCCGGTCGAAGAAGACGCGGAAATCGAGCCGAATTTCGATCATGCATTGTTCGAAATGCTGCGCACGCACGCCAACGTGGAACCGGAGTGGTTCACGCCGGAGGAGGCGCCCGCCTGGCGTCGTGCCGATGCCGTCCCGGATGGTGTCGCGCGCCAGGCAGGACTAGCCGGCCTGCCCGCGCCTGGGGTCGCTCAGTGGGCCGAACTCGCGCCGTTCAAGCGCTACGTACTCGCCAAATTGTCGCGCAAGGCGGAAGCCAACCACGACTTCATTCCCGCGATGAAGGAATTTGGCGCGGCCGGCTAGGCGCGGCCGGCTAGGCGCGGCTGGCTACGTGCGACTGGCCAGGCATCCCGGCCAGGCGCCCCCGGCCAGCCGCCCCCGCCAAACCCGCGAATTATTTCGCGATACCCCCTCAACCTGGTCCGAACCCTGCCGTTATCCATGGGTTGGCGCGTAAAAAGACTCGACTCGATGCGACCCGACGCGTCGAAAGCGACCCCGCGCTCCCGCCCTCAGAACGATTGACGTTCGGAACCCATGACTCCTTTTTTATCGAAGCGGCTGCTGATCAATCTGGCAGTCGTCGCCGCGGCAGTCGGCGCGAACGCGTTCGTCGCCTATACGCAGATTTGCGGGCAGCGCGACGCCGACGCACGCATGCTGCGTTCGACGAGCGTGCGTCAGCATCTCGACGCCTACCATACGGCGCTCGACGGCGGGCTGGCCGCGCTCGGTCGTTTCGAAGCCTCGGGTGAGGCTGCGCCTGTCAATGAGGCCACTGCCGCGGCGGCCTCGCTGGCCGGTCTGGAGCGCGAATTACGCACAGAACTCGCCGGCGAACCGGCCATGCTCGACACGCTCGCCAGACTGAGTGCGGACAGTCACGCGCTGCAACGCGACATCGACGACGCGCTGTTGAAGAGCAGCAGCGCCACGCCGACCGAACCGCGCGCGTGGGCGGCGTCGACCTATACGCATCTCGGGCTGGGTCTCGACCGTGTGGAAGCCGGTCTGGCGACGTTGCGCAAGCAGGAGGATCAGGCGTTGCAGGCGTCGCTCGCGGCATCCACGAGCGAGACCCAACGCGCCATGTTCCTGCTGATCGTGACGATGCTGGCCGGCAGCGCACTCCTGATCTTCACGTTCGGCGCCCGCGAAAGCCGCGCGCGCGAGAAACTGCGCAGCGTCCGCGCACTCAGCCGCAACGACGAACGATTTCGCGGCCTGTTCGATGATCATCCGGTACCGATGTACATTTTCGATCGCGAGACGCTGCGCTTTCTCGCCGTGAACGCGGCTGCGATCCAGCAATACGGCTACACGGAAAGCGAATTTCTCGGCATGACGATTCGCGCGATCCGGCCGAATGCCGAAGTCTCGCGCCTCGAATCGCATCTGCAGCGCAGCGACGTCCTGCAACAGGGCCGCACAATGGCGGGCGTCTGGCATCACCGGCGCAAGGACGGTTCAATGATCAGCGCCGACATTTCGTATCACGCGATCAACTTCATGGGCCACGCCTCCTTCTTCGTGCTGGCCGATGACGTCACTGAACAGATCAACGCCGAAGCTGAAGCGCAGCGCTCGAACCAGATGCTTGAGACGGTGATCGACAATATTCCGCAGCGGATTTTCTGGAAGGACCAGGCGTCGCGCTATCTCGGCTGCAACATGGCGTTCGCGCGCGATGCGGGGCTCTCTTACCCTGAGCAGGTGGTGGGCAAGAGTGACAGCGATATGCCCTGGCGCGCCTTCGCCGATCTGCTGAACGGGCACGATAAAGAGGTGGTGACCACTGGCGTGCCGAAGATGAACTTCGAGGTCGACGTGGTGATCGACGGCGTGCACCGCACCACGGTCACGAGCAAGCTGCCGTTCACCGATAACGACGGCCGCGTGATCGGCGTGCTCGGTTCCTACACGGACATCACCGAGCGCAAGCGCGCCGATCTGGCTTTGCGTCTGCAAAGCCGCGCGCTCGATGCCAGCGTCAATGCAATTCTGATTACCGCGCCGTCGCCGACGGGCAATCTGATTGAATACGTGAACCCCGCATTCATGCGTATCACCGGTTACGATCCCGCCGAAGTGATCGGCCAGGATTGCCGTGTGTTGCAGCGCGACGACCGCGCCCAGGAAGGCGTCGCGTTAATTCGTCAAGCGCTCGAGGCGAACCGTGAAGTCAGCGCAGTGATGCGCAACTATCGCAAGGACGGCGCGCTGTTCTGGAATCAGCTGTTCATTGCACCGGTGCCGAACGCGGAGGGCGTGATCACGCATCACATCGGCGTAATCAACGACGTGACCGACCTGATTCGCTATCAGGAGCAGCTCGAATATCAGGCCAACTACGACAGTCTTACGCGGCTGCCGAATCGCAACCTGCTGCGCGATCGTCTGCAGCATGCGTTGATCGTGGCGCAGCGGCATCACAAGGGCGTTGCGGTCGTGTTCATCGATCTGGATGGCTTCAAGAACGTCAACGACAGCCTCGGCCATAGCGTGGGCGACCGCTTGCTGAGCGTGGTAGCCGAGCGGCTCGCGCGCTGCTCGCGAACCACCGACACGGTGGCGCGGCACGGCGGCGACGAGTTCGTCATTGTGATGACCGATACCGTGGACGAGCAGTCGCTGATCGCGTGGATGGAGCGGGTGCGCGCGTCGATTTCCGAACCGGTGTGGCTCGACGGCACCGAGTTGTATGTCGGCTGCAGCATGGGCGCGAGCCTCTTCCCGCAGGACGGCGAAGACGCGGAAACGCTGATGAAAAAGGCCGACCTCGCGATGTATCGCGCGAAGGACATGGGCCGCAACACGTTCCAGTTCTACCAGCCGGAGATGAATGCGAGCGCGGGTGCGCGCCTGAATCTCGAACGGCGTTTACGCCGCGCCTTGCGCGACAACGAATTTCTGCTGCACTACCAGCCGCAGGTGGATATCGAGAGCGGACAGATTGTCGGCACCGAGGCGCTGGTGCGCTGGCACGATCCGGAAGTCGGGCTGGTGATGCCGTCGCTGTTCATTCCGGTCGCCGAAGAAAGCGGCTTGATCGGGCCGCTGTCGGAATGGGTGTTACGTGAGGCGTGTCGCCAGAACAAGGCATGGCAGGACGAAGGTTTGCCGCCGACACGGGTGTCGGTGAATCTGTCGGCACGCGTTTTTCAGCAGCGCGATATCGCGAAGCTTGTCATGCAGGTGCTCGCCGAGACAGGTCTTGAGCCGCAGTATCTCGAACTCGAACTCACCGAAAGCACCATCATGCGTAATGCCGAGGAGGCGGTGTCGATGCTCAACGAGCTGCACGCACTCGGCATCGGTCTCGCCATCGACGACTTCGGTACCGGCTATTCGAGCCTCAGCTATCTGAAGCGCTTCCCGGTGGACCGTTTGAAGATCGACCGCTCGTTCGTGTCGGATATCGGCGTGTCGGGCGACGATGAAACGATTACCTCGGCGATTATCGCGCTCGCGCATTCGCTGAAATTGCAGGTGATTGCCGAAGGCGTTGAGACGTCGGCGCAACTCGACTTTCTGAAAGAGCGTGCGTGCGACGAAATGCAGGGCTTCTACTTTGCGAAGCCGTTGTCGACGGATGCGATTTCGGCGTTGTTCCTGAGTGGTGCTGCACGCGAGCCCGCAGCGGTGTAACTCACCGGCGCGCTATGCGAGATTCGCGGAGCGTTGGGGCTCGCCATCCGCCAGAATCCGCGCCGCCATGAAATCGATGAACACCCGCAACCGGGGCGGCACGCTGCGTCCGGCCGGCCAGACAATGCTCAGATCGATCGCCCGCTCCACGTAATCGTCGAGCACCGTGCAAAGCGAGCCGTCCTTCAACGCCTGCCGCACTGAAAAATCCGGCATGCAGGCGATTCCCAAGCCGCGCATCGCGAAGCACACGCGCGTTTCAACGTTGTTGCAAACCATTGAAATCGGCAAGGTCACCTCGCGCTCATCCGCTTCGCGCCGCAATGGCCAGATCTCCAGCTTGCCGCTCGTCGGATAGCGGAAGTGCAGACAGACATGGTCCGCGAGATCGGTGGGCTTTTGCGGCGTGCCGTGCCGGGCGAAGTAGGCCGGCGCGCCGACCAGCACCACGCCGAACGAACCGATTTGCCGCGCGGCAAGCCGTGAATCCGCCAGCGAGCCGGTGCGCACGACGACGTCGAAACCTTCGTCGATCACGTCGACCACGCGGTCGCTGAAGTCCAGATCCAGTTCGATCTCCGGATACGCCAGCATGAAATCGGCGAGTACCGGCAGCACCAGCGAACCGACCAGCGGCAGACTCACGCGCAAGCGCCCGCGCGGCAAGCCGGCGCTTTGCGACATCTCCAGTTGCGCTGCTTCGATTTCGGCGAGGATGCGCCGGCTGCGTTCGAGAAATTGCATGCCGTCGGTGGTGAGCGTGATGCTGCGTGTGCTGCGGTGAAACAGCCGCACGCCGAGCCGTTCTTCGAGGCGCGCGATGCGCTTGCCGACCGCCGACGCAGACACGCCGAGCAGCCGCCCAGCCATGACGAAACTGCGTGTCTCGGCCACCTGCACGAATACCAGAAACCCGCTCAAACTTTCCACCGTCGCCTCCGATTCCGGACATATATGTCCGCAGACTGAGGAACTCTATCCCAGTTTTTCTTCGATTGCCGGGTTCGTATGATGGCCGCATCCCCTTTTATTGGAGCTGCCATGTCCGAATTGTCCGAGCCGTCAAACGCTTCTCGCCATGCTGCCCTGCTCTCGTCCGGAGTTCAGGAGGCGAGCTGGCCATGAGCGAATTCGACCTGGATCGGGCCGGCGCCGCGGTGCGCCCGGCGCAATCGACACAATCGACACAATCGTCCGATCGCTTGCCGCTGTCTGGTTTGCTCGCGCTCGCCACGGCCGGTTTTATTACCATCCTGACCGAGGCATTGCCCGCCGGCTTGCTGCGTGAAATGAGCGGTGACTTCGGAGTATCGGCGGCACTGATCGGGCAGCTCGTCACCGTGTACGCGGTGGGGTCGTTGCTGGCGGCGATTCCACTCGCGATCGCGACGCGCGGCTGGCGCCGTCGTCCGCTGCTGCTGATGGCGATCGCGGGTTTCGTCGTCGTCAATACGGTAACGACGTTGTCGACCAACTACACGCTCACGCTGGTCGCGCGGTTCTTTGCAGGCGTGTCGGCCGGCCTGGTGTGGGCTCTACTCTCCGGCTACGCGGCGCGTATGGCGCCCGCGCATCTGCAAGGCCGTGCAATCGCCGTGGCGATGACGGGCGTGCCGGTGGCGTTGTCGCTGGGCATTCCGTTCGGGACGCTGATGGGCGCTTCGATTGGATGGCGTTACACGTTCGGCGCGATGAGTGTGCTGACGGTCGTGTTGCTCGGCTGGGTGCGCTGGCAGGTGCCCGACTTCGCTGGTCAGCCGGCCGGGCGGCGAACGACGTTGCTTGGCGTGCTCGCCTCGCCGGGCCTCAAGGCCGTACTCGCCGTGATGTTCGCTTACGTGCTCGCGCACACCATCCTTTACACCTACGTCTCGCCGTTCCTCGCGCTCGCGCATTTGCAGGAGCGCGTGGATGCCGTATTGCTCCTGTTCGGCGTGATGGCCCTTGCGAGCATCGCGATCGTCGGTGTGCTGGTCGACCGGCACCTGCGCCGGCTGACGCTGATCAGTGTCGTGCTGTTCGGCGTAGCAGCCGTGATGCTCGGTCTGGCGAGCGATCTGCCAGCTGTTGTCTATGTCGGCGTGGGTGTGTGGGGGCTCGCGTTCGGCGGCGCCGCCACGCTCTTTCAAACCGCGTCGGCGCGCGCTGCGGGCGAGAGCGCCGACGTCGCGCAATCGATGATCGTCACGGTCTGGAACCTCGCGATCGCGGGCGGCGGGGCGTTCGGCGGCATTGCAATCGACCGGTGCGGCGCGGTCGCGCTGCCGTGGGCGGCTGCTGCGCTGTTGGTTGGCACACTGCTGTGCATCGGCATCAATGCGGTACGCCTGGGCCGTGCGCGAGCCGGCGGCAAAACCACGGCAGGGCGTCTCGGTGTCTGCAATGGGCCATGAGCGAAGCCAGTTGCTGGCCGCGCTTACCGTTCGATGGCTCGCTGCGCTGCGCCGATATCCACCGCGTTCGCTGCTTTAGCGTTCCTGTCCGAACAGAATGCGATGCGCGGCGTCATCAAATCAGTCAGCGAAGCATGCCGCTTCGCCAGTACGACGCTCGCGCGCCGTTTATACCGCTGGCGTTGCGACGAACACCGGCAACTGCTCCGCCGCCTCGGAAAACGCCTGCAAGTGTGGATGGTCCGCCTTGGTGACGATCTCCGGCAAGAACATCTGCGTGAAATTCCATGCGACGGCCACCGCCACGTCGGCCGCGCCGAAATGATTCGGCTCGACCGGCAGCGGGGCCGATGCGAGTTCCTCTTCGAGTTCGCGGTAAGCGGCGTGCAATTGCTCGGTCACGCGATTGACCCACGGCTCATGCTGTTTGTCCGCCGGACGCAGATTGCGTTCGTAGACGATCTGCACGCTCTTTTCAGAAGCGGCCAGCGCAAGGCCCGTGAGGCGCGCGGCGCGCAGGCAATGCTCCGGTTGCGAAGGGAAGATCTGTTGATCCGGCGCGGCGAGCGTGGCGAGGTACTGCAGGATCACCGTCGAGTCCATCACGCGCTGACCGTTGTCGAGGATCAGGGTCGGCGCTTTCACGACCGGGTTGATCTTCGCGAACGCCTCATACGTGCTGAACACTGAAATCGACTGGTGTTCGAAGTCGAGCTTCAGCAACTTCATACAGATAGCGACGCGACGCACGTAGGGCGAATCCAGCATTCCGATCAGTTTCATCTCATTTCCGTTAGAAGATCTATATGAGTCGCCTGAGCAGGCAAGTATGCGGTCGTTCGCCTGTCAGGCAATACTTGCAGAGCGATGAAACCATAGATTAACCGTCTCGCCGAGGCAAAAAAAGCGACATTAATCGACGGTTTACGTCAGAATTTCTTACATGAAGCCCATTCCGCCGCTTACTGCTCTGCGCTGCTTCGAAGCCGTTGCCCGGCTCGGCGGCGTCACGCCGGCCGCGCGGGAGTTGCATGTCACGCATTCGGCGGTGAGTCAGCAGATCAAGGTGCTGGAAGAGTCAATGGGCATCGCGCTGTTCGTGCGGGAAGCGCGCGGCCTGCGGCTCACCGATGAAGGCCGGCTCTACTCGCTCGAAATACGTTCGGCGTTGCGCGACATCACGCATGCAACCCGCCGCGCGCAGGCCCGCCCACACGAAAGCGAGCTGGTCATCGCGACCGTGCCGTCGTTTGCACAGCATTGGCTCGTGCCGCGTCTCGCGAGTTTCCGCGAGACGCATCCGTACTATCGAATCCGTCTGCTGACGAGTCTGCAGGTCGAGGATTTGCGCCAAGGCGTGAGTGACATCGGCATTCGCATGGGGCAAGGGCATTGGCCCGATGTTGCACAGCAGAAACTGTTCGACGACGAAGTGCTGGTAGTCGCGGCGCCGCACTTCACGCTCGCGCCGGGCGGCCGCCTTCCCGTCACCGCAGAGGACGTGATCGCGTGTCCGTTGATCTCCAGCCCCAACACGCCGTGGACCGAATGGTGTCAGGCGGCGCAAGTGGCGGAGCCGGCCGCCGAGGCAGTCGTGCTGTCGGCGAACGATTCGAACATCGTGCTGGGCGCGGTTTTGCTGGGGCAGGGTATCGCGCTCGAACGGCGCAGTCTGGTTGCGCATGCGCTGGCAAAGGGCGATCTGGTGCAGATCACCGATATTCGCGTGCCGTACCGGTATCCGTACTGGCTGGTGTGGCAGCAACGCGAAATTCTGAACGCGAAACAGGCACATTTTGCGCAGTGGATCGAAGCCCAGGTTGACGCCTATTTGCATGGCGACGACTGAGCGCCAGTATCGCCTCGCGCCGTTCAGGCGGCACTTAGGCGGCGTTTCACCGTGCAAAGCGGTTTCCGGGCGAGTGGCAGTCGTATATATTCAGGTTTCCCGTCTCAGACTTCGCCGGGAACCATGAAGCATCGATTCACGTGGCGTTGCGCCCGCCTTTCGCTGCTCGCACTCCGTCAAGGGCGTTTCGCCGTCAAATATCTTCTAATACGACTGGAGAGAACAATGACTTCTTCACCTGCAAAGAAATGGGCTGTGCTGCTGGCATCGGTTGTACTGAGCGTGGCTTCTGTTGCACCTGCGTTCGCGCAAAGCGGCGGCGCTGGCGGTGGTTCGGCGGGCAGTGACTCCGATGCCGCCAAGCCGGTGGCCGCTTCCAAGGCAACCACCACCAAGGCCCAGCGCAAGGCCGCGCGCAAGCAGGCGCGGGCGAAGAAGAACGCCGAGCTGAAGCAATTGGAGAGCAACGGGTATAACCCGTCGCGCAACGATCCGAACTATCCGACGGATCTCCAGAACGCGCAGAAGAAGGCGGCGGCGGGCGCGGCGGCGAGCCAATAAGCCAGCAAACCGGCTGCAGGCCGGGCAGCGGTTACCGGCTCCGCGGTGCTTGCGCTGAGTCGGTAACCGCAATCCGGCAAACGCAACCTACGAAGCTAAACGAGGCGCTCAGGCGCCTCGTTTTCGTTTAGTGCGCGCCGCTCAATCCAGCACCGGCAGCGCACGCGGGCGCCGGTCGCTATCGGTCGCGACGTAGGTCAGGGTCGCTTCGGTGACCTTCACGAGGTCTTCGGTCAGGCTCATGCGCTGCGCGTAGACTTCGACCGACACCGTCACCGACGTGTTGCCCGTCTTGACGATATCCGCGTAAAAGCTCAGCAGATCGCCGACGAACACCGGCTGCTTGAAGACGAACGAGTTGACCGCGATGGTCGCCACCCGCCCGTTGGCACGGCGGCTTGCCGGAATCGAACCGGCAATGTCCACTTGCGCCATGATCCAGCCGCCGAATACATCGCCGTGGACGTTCGCGTCCGACGGTTGCGGCACGACGCGCAGCGCGCAATGCTTTTGCGGAAGTTGAAGAATATCGGTCATCGGGGCACCCTTGAGATTCGTAATGGCTCGGTCGGCTCGACAGGCTGGCGGGGGATTTCACGACGACTGCACGACACAGCGGCACCACACAGCCGCACGACCCACGCGCAACCGACGGCCGGACAACCCATGAAAAGCGGCGCCAGCCAGCTTCTGCGACAATAGAAAGATCAGGAATTGTACGGGAAAGCGCCCAGCCGGGTCGCGAGACATAAAGCAGAGTGCAGGGTTTGCACGCTGCCGGTCGGCGCGCCGCTGCGAACTCCGTCGCTTCCACACTCTCCCCAGCCGATCCCATGCGCCGTACGCCCTCGTCCGAACCTTCTCCGATCTCGACCCAGCCGCGCAACGACTGGCAAACGATCCTGTCGCTGCTCCCATATCTCGCCACCTATAAATGGCGCGTCGGCTTTGCGTTGAGCTGCCTGATTGGCGCGAAGGTCGCCAATCTCGGCGTGCCGATCGTGATGAAGCGGATCATCGACGGCCTCGCCTCGGTGAAGCATCTCACTGCGCTCGGCCGTGCGCACGATTCGCCTGGCATCGTGCTGCTTGGCGGGGTTGGTTTGATGGTGGTCGCCTATGCCGTGGTGCGGCTGTCCACCTCGCTTTTCACGGAACTGCGCGAAATTCTGTTTGCGAAGGTGACCGAAAGCGCGGTGCGGCAGCTCGCGCTGAAAGTGTTCCGCCATCTGCATGCACTGTCGTTGCGGTTTCATCTCGATCGGCAGACGGGCGGCATGTCGCGCGATATCGAGCGCGGCACGCGCGGCATCACGCAACTGATTTCGTATTCGCTCTACAGCATTCTGCCGACACTGGTCGAAGTCGGTCTCGTGCTCGGGTTTTTCGTCATCAAATATGAGGCGTATTACGCGATTGTCACGTTCATTGCGCTCGCCGCGTACATCATATTCACCGTGAAAGTCACCGAATGGCGTACGCATTTTCGCCGCACGATGAACGATCTCGATTCAAAGGCGAATTCGCGCGCGATCGATTCATTGCTCAACTACGAGACAGTGAAGTACTTCGGCAACGAAGAGTGGGAAGCGCAACGTTACGACGAAAATCTCAAACGCTATCGCACGGCGGCGATCAAATCGCAGCGTTCGCTGTCGGCGCTGAACTTCGGGCAGCAGGCGATTATCGGCACGGGTCTCGTGTTCATTTTGTGGCGCGCGACCGAAGGCGTGATGGCTGGGCGCCTCACGCTCGGCGATCTGGTATTGATCAACACCTTCATGTTGCAGCTCTACATTCCGCTGAATTTTCTCGGCGTCGTGTATCGGGAACTGAAGCAAAGCCTCACCGATATGGACCGCATGTTCACGCTGCTTGGCGCGGCCCAGGAGGTGCCCGATGTGCCGGACGCGCCAGAGTTGCGGGTGAGCGGTGCGCAGGTGCGCTTCGAGCATGTGAACTTTTCGTATGAGCCGGCGCGGAAGATTCTGCACGACGTGAGCTTCACGATTCCGGCGGGCAGTACCACGGCGGTGGTCGGCCATAGCGGCTCAGGCAAATCGACGCTCGCGCGGCTCATGTTCCGCTTCTATGATCTGGACCGCGCGACGGGCGGCGCGATCACCATCGACGGTCAGGATATTCGCGACGTCACGCAGGATTCGCTGCGCGCTTCGATCGGCATCGTGCCGCAGGATACGGTGCTGTTCAACGATTCCATTTACTACAACATCGCTTACGGTCGTCCGTCGGCCACGCGTGAAGAAGTGATTGCGGCGGCGCGCGCGGCGCATATTCACGACTTCATCGAAGGGCTGCCGAAGGGTTACGAAACGCCGGTCGGCGAGCGTGGCCTGAAGTTGTCAGGCGGAGAAAAGCAGCGTGTTGCGATTGCGCGGACCATCCTCAAGAATCCGCCGATCCTGCTGTTCGATGAGGCCACGTCGGCGCTCGATTCGCGTTCGGAGCGCGCGATCCAGCATGAGCTCGATCAGATCGCCCGCGAGCGCACGACGCTGATCATCGCGCACCGTCTTTCGACGGTGGTGCATGCGCAGCAGATCATCGTGATGGACAAGGGGCGCATCGTCGAGCGTGGGACGCACGCCGAATTGCTGCGTGCGAACGGCTTGTTCGCGCAGATGTGGGCACTGCAGCAGCGTGCCGCAGAGGCGCCGGAGTCGGCTGAAACGGTGGGGGCGGGGGACGGCGGGCGGTGAGTTTTGCTGCGGCAGGGTGTGCCGCGTGTGCTTGTTGGATGGCACGTGTAGCGTGCCCGGCGCGGAGCGCCTGGCCTTCAGCGCCGACCTCCTGGCCTTGGTCGTTGTATGTTGAGCGGCGCGTTATCGCATGGTGCCGCTCAACGTCTTGCCGCGATCAGCGTTCGTTCAGACGCTGATCCAAAACCTGTAGTTGCGCGGGTGTGCCGACGTTCTCCCACAAACCTTCATACAATTCGCCGCTCGCGAGACCGCGTGCAATCGTCTCGCGGTAGTAGGGTGTCAGCGCGCGCCGTGTGCCGCGCGGCAGATCGCGGAACATGCGGGTGTCGTATAGACCGATATTGCCGAACGTGAAGCGCGGCTGGGCGTCGAGCGATAGCGTTCCGTCCACCAATCCAAAGTCGCCGTTCGGATGGAATGGCGGGTTCGGCACCATCACGAGGTGCATGCCGGGCTCGGGCATTGCCGCGAGTTCTACCGCGCGAGTATTCAGCGTTGCGTAATCGAAATCCGCACACACGTCACCGCTGACCGCGACGAACACTTCACTCGTGCCGTCATCTTCGAGCAACGGCAACGCTTGCGCGATGCCCCCCGCCGTTTCCAGGGCTTCATGCTCGGCCGAGTAGCGCAGTTGTACACCCCAACGCGAACCGTCGCCGAGCGCGGCCTCGATCTGTTCACCGAGCCATGCGTGATTGATCACGATGGTTTGAAACCCTGCCTTCGCGAGGCGTTCGATCTGCCACACGATCAACGGCTTGCCGCCCACTTCGAGCAAAGGCTTCGGGCGCGTGTCGGTCAATGGACGCATGCGCTCGCCGCGCCCGGCGGCGAAAATCATCGCTTTCTTCAGAGACATCGTCATCGGTCAGAACGTGTAGCCGACTTCATTCGCGCGGCCTTCGAGTTCGTCGAGCAGCTTTGCGAACGGACGCAGCGGCGCATAGCGTTCCGCGACCTTGCGGGCATAGCCGATGAAACGCGGCAGA
The DNA here is from genome assembly GCF_052682275.1 of Paraburkholderia sp. D1E. Classification (NCBI taxonomy): domain Bacteria; kingdom Pseudomonadati; phylum Pseudomonadota; class Betaproteobacteria; order Burkholderiales; family Burkholderiaceae; genus Paraburkholderia; species Paraburkholderia sp. D1E. The sequence goes on along the minus strand of NZ_JBQYMB010000001.1, from coordinate 8,729,653 downwards.
TCCTTCATGTAATGCGGTTTGCCGTCGCGGTAGTTGATCCGGCAGAACAGGCCCAGCACCTTGATGTGCCGTTGCAGCCCCATCCACTCGAGCTGGCGGTAGAACTCACCGAAGTCCGGATCGACCGGCAGGCCCGTTTTTTTCGCGCGCTCCCAGTAGTACACGAAGCAATCCAGCTCGAACTCTTCGTCCCAGCTGAGGAACGCATCGCGCAGCAGTGAAGCGACGTCGTACGTGATCGGGCCATATGCCGCGTCCTGGAAGTCCAGCACGCCGGGATTCACGGGCTTGGGCGCGGCGGCGATCATCAGATTGCGCGGCATGAAATCGCGCAGCATGAATACCTGCGGTTGCGCCCGGGCGCTCGCGATCAGCAGCGCGAAGGTGCGATCGAGCAGCCCGCGGGTCTTCTCGTCGACCTCGCGGCCCAGATGGCGGCCGATGAACCACTCCGGCAGCAACTCCATCTCGCGGCGCAGGAAGGCTTCATCGAATGGCGGCAGCACGTCTTCGCGCGACGTGAGCTGCCAGCGGATCAGCGCATCGAGCGCGTCATGCATCAGCGAGCGGGCACGGCGGGGTTCATCCGCGCTTTGCGCTTGCGTCAGCGCGCCGAGGTACGAATCGGTGCCCAGATCGGTGACGAGCATGAACCCGGCGTCGAAATCGACCTCCAGCACGCGCGGCACATGCACGTCGGCAGCGTCGAGCAATTGCGCGATCTGCACAAATTCGCGGCACTTTTCGGGCGGCGGGGCATCGACGGCGATCAGGGTGCCGATGCCTTCACCTTCCGCCGCCTTACCGGCAAGCCGGAAATAACGGCGAAAACTGGCGTCGGACGAAGCCGGGAGAAGCGTGTCGAGATCAAGCGCATAGCGCGCTGCATGGGCGTTCAGCCAGGCCTTGAGCAGTTCGAGGCGGCTGTCGGTGAAATCTTGGGTAGTGTCTTTGGAAGGGGGGAGCGTCATGAAAACCGGCAGCAAATTCAGAGGGGCAACGTCTTGCCATATAATACCCCACGACTTTTTTGACGCGACTCACGCCAGTTTTCGCGCATTCTGCTTTACCGCCCGCCTCATCGTTCGACAGATTGTAAACATTGATGTACAGCCGACTGTCACGGTCGGGATGTGCAGGCGGTGGATCGTGACTGCAGGAGCTGATGGACGGGTCGATTCGCCAAACGATACATGCCGCCTAGACAGCTTTCCCAAACGACTCCCTCTTGTGCCGTAGTGCCGCGCAAAAGGCGGCTCGTAGCGGCGTTGATCGCCGTTCCGGGCCTGATGCCCGCGCTTGCCCACGCCCAGCTAGTGGGGGAAGCCGCGCAGCCGCAACCTATCGACGCGCCCTGGGGCATGCAGCTTGCCCCACAGCTCGAAGAACATCTATTGCAATCAGGCCAGAAGCCGGCCACCTTCGTGCTCGGCGACACGACGAGCGGCACCACCGACCAGGACATGGCCGCGAAAGGCTCGGCCGAGGTGCGGCGTAACACTTTCGTGATCAAGGCCGACGCGCTGCACTACGATCAGGACACGGACATGGCCGACGCATATGGCCGGGTTCACCTGAACAACAACGGCGCCACGTTCGCCGGCCCGGAAGCGCATATGCGGGTGGACTCGAGCGAAGGTTTCATGTCCGCGCCGAAGTACCACTTCAACGTAACGGGTGGCTCGGGCAGCGCGGAGCGCGTCGACCTGCTCGACAACGAGCGCTCGGTGTTCACGAAGGGTACGTACACAGCGTGCTCGTGCACGGAGAATCCGGCCTGGTACATCAAGGGCAGCGAGTTCGATTTCGACACCGGCGCGGACGAAGGCGTCGCGTATAACAGCGTGCTGTTCTTCCAGGGCGTGCCGGTATTCGCGTCGCCGTGGCTGTCGTTCCCGCTGTCGGGCGAACGGCGCAGCGGGGTGCTGCCACCCACGTTCTCGCTCAGTTCGTCGAACGGCTTCGAACTGTCGGTACCGTATTACTTCAACATCGCGCCGAATCGCGATCTGATGGTCACGCCGCGCCTGATTTCGAAGCGCGGTGTGCAGTTGCAGACCACGTTCCGCTACCTGTCGCCCACGTATTCCGGTTCGATCACCGGCGAGTATCTGCCGGACGACCACCTGACCCACACCAACCGCTACGCGCTGTATATCCAGCACAACCAGAACTTCGGCAACGGGTTCGGCGGTTATATCTACTACAACAAGGTCTCGGACAACACGTATCCGGAAGATCTGTCGTCGTCGGTCAGCCAGTTCATGAACGGCACCCAGCTCCTGTATCAACAGGAAGCAGGGTTGACGTACAACAACGGCCCGTGGTCGGTGCTCGCCCGCGAACAGCACTGGCAGACGCTGACGCCTTCGGTGGCGCCATACGGCCGCGAGCCGCAGTTGAACGTGAAGTACGCGAAGTACAACGTCGGCGGCTTCGACTACGGCGCGGAAGCTGACTACTCGAATTTCCGCATCACTACCGCGGACACGACCCAGGGTCAGCGGGTGATGTTCAACCCGTACCTGTCGTATTCGGTGGTCGGGCCGGGTTACTTTGTGACGCCGAAGGTGCAGTGGCACTTTGCGTCGTACAACCTGAACAATATCGCTACACCCGGTACGCCGAAGAATTTCACCGAGTCGATTCCGACGCTCTCCTTCGACACCGGGCTGATTTTCGACCGTTCGGTGCGGATCTTCGGCGAGGATTACATCCAGACGCTGGAGCCGCGGCTCTACTACGTCTACACGCCGTACCGCAACCAGGAAAACGCGCCGCTGTTCGATACGGCCGACTCCGACTTCGGGCTGGCGGAAATCTTCACGCCGAACACATTCGTCGGTAACGACCGGATCGCCGACGCGAACCGCCTGACCGCGGCGATTACCACGCGCTTCATCAACCCGGCCACGGGCGACGAACGCGCGCGCTTCGTGATCGCGCAGCAGTATTACTTTCAGGATCAGCGCGTCACGCTGCTGCCTACGCAGACCAGCACGCAGGCCACGCATTCGGACCTGATCGTGGGTGCGTCGCTCAAGCTCGGCGCCGGTTTCGCGTCGGAAACGGCGTTCCAATATAATGCCGACAACAACCAGTTGACGAAGACGAGCATCGGCTTCGGGTTCAGTCCGGCTACCAGCAAGGTGATCAATGTCGCGTATCGCTACACCCGCGCGAACACCACGCTGGACAACCAGCCGATCAATCAGGTGCTGATCTCGGGGCAGTGGCCGCTGACGCACCGTGTGTACGGGGTAGGCCGCTTCAATTACGACCTGGGCGGCCATCGGATCGTCGACGGTCTGATCGGCCTGCAATACGACGCCGACTGCTGGACGCTCGGCGCTGGGATTCAGCGTTATGCGAACGGGGTGAACACTTCTTCCCAGCAACAGACAGGCACGCGGTTTCTCGCGCAGTTGACGTTCAAGGGCTTGTCGAGCGTCGACAACGGGCTGATTTCCGCGTTCCGCGCCAGCGTGGCGGGGTACACGCCGTTGCCGCCGCCGCCGCCGCCGGAAGCGCGTTTCACCAATTACGAATGACGCTCGCCCGATCATTTATAGAATGCGAAAAGACGGGCCAGGCGCGCCCGACATCATTGGAGTATCTGTGGCAATCATGAAAAAGCTTCGCTTGGCAACGCTTGCGGCCGGTTTTGCCGCTGTGGCGTCTTTCCTGTCGGTTGCGCCGGTTCAGGCGCAGGCGCTCTCCAGCAATAGCGGCCAGACGGTCGACACTATTGCCGCAGTGGTCAACAACGGTGTCATCACGCGGCGCGAGCTCGACGAGCGCATCGGCCTGATCACCCACCGGCTGAACCAGCAGAACGCACCGGTCCCGCCGATGGACCAGTTGCGCCAGCAGGTGCTCAACCAGATGGTGCTGGAACGCATCCAGTTGCAGAAGGCGAAAGAAGACGGCATCAACATCGACGACGCCGCCGTGCAAAAAACGCTCGAGCGGCTCGCGCAGGCGAACAACATGTCGCTCGACATGTATCGCTCGCGTATCGAGGCGCAAGGCGTGCCCTGGACCACCTTCACGAACGACGCGCGCACCGAGCTCACGCTCTCGCGTCTGCGTGAGAAGGAAGTGGACAGCAAGGTCACGGTGTCGGACGCCGAAGTCGCGAACTACATTGCCAGCCAGCGCGGCCCGAACTCCGGCCTGACGAGCGATCTGCACTTTCAGCACATCTTCGTGAAAGCGCCGCTGAACGCCTCGGAAACCGACATCGAAACCGCGCAGAAAAAGGCTCAGGCCCTGCTGACTGAAGCCAAGGGCGGCGCCAACTTCGAAAAACTGGCGAAGTCGAATTCGCAAGCGCCGGATGCGTCGAAAGGTGGCGATACGGGTTTCCTGCCGCCGTCCAAGCTGCCGCCTGAGTTCGTCAAGGCCGCCTCGGCTCTGCGCCCGGGCGAGGTCGCTCCGGATGTGATCCGCACCAACGACGGCTTCGAAGTTGTGCGCCTCGTCGATCGTCGCGCGGGCCAGGGCACCAGCTCCGATGCGCCGAAGCTCGTGCAGACGCACGTTCGCCACATCCTGCTGCGCGTCGGCGACGGCATGTCCGAACCGCAGGCACGTCAGAAACTGCTCGAAATCAAGAACCAGATCGCCGCAGGTGGCGACTTCGCGAAGTTCGCGCACACCTACTCGCAAGACGGTTCGTCGTCGCAAGGTGGCGACCTCGGCTGGATCAGCCCGGGCGAGACGGTGCCGGAATTCGAGCGTGCCATGAACAGCTTGCAGGACGGTCAGATCAGCGACCCGGTGCGCAGCGAATACGGCTATCACCTGATTCAGGTGCTGGGCCGTCGCGAATCGGAAGGTTCGGTTTCACAGCAGATGGATCTGGCCCGTCAGGCGATCGGTCAGCGCAAGGCGGAACAGGCTTACGCTGACTGGCTGCGCGAACTGCGCGACACCGCCTACGTGGAAGTGAAGCCCACTCTGACCAGCTCGCAATAAGCATCATGACAACCGCCGCGCAGTCCACCAGCCTTCCGTTGCAGATCGCGATCACGACCGGCGAGCCAGCCGGCGTAGGCCCCGAACTGACCGCGCAGGCGCTGGCGGGCGCGGCGGCGCACTGGCCGGGAGCACAGTTCACCGTGCTGGGCGATGCGGATTTGCTGGCTGAACGCGCGCGCGCGGTTGGCGTCGATTGGGCTGCGCTGGTGGCGGACGGCAAGCGCGTACGGGTGCAGCATCGGCCGCTCGGCGCACCCTCGCTGGCCGGCAAGCTGGACGCCGCCAACGGCCGCTACGTGCTCGATGTGCTCGACTGCGCGATCGACGGCGCCGTGGCCGGCACGTTCGACGCGATCGTCACCGCGCCGCTGCAAAAAAGCACCATCAACGATGCCGGCGTGCCGTTCACCGGCCACACGGAATATCTGGCCGAGCGCACACACACGCCGCGCGTGGTGATGATGCTGGCCGGCACCGGCAGGCGCCCGTTGCGCGTTGCGCTTGCTACCACGCATCTGCCGCTCAAAGACGTCTCCGCCGCGCTGACGATCGAAGGCATCGTTGAGACGCTGCGTATCGTCGATCACGATCTGCGTCACCATTTTGGTTTGCCCGCGCCGCGTATTCTCGTGACGGGTTTGAACCCGCATGCGGGCGAAAACGGTTATCTGGGCCGTGAGGAAATCGAGGTGATTTCTCCCGCACTGAAGCTCGCGAACGAACAAGGTATCGACGCGCCCGGCCCCTATCCGGCGGATACATTGTTCCAGCCGCGTTATCTGGAACAGGCCGACTGCGTGCTGGCGATGTTCCACGATCAGGGCCTGCCGGTGTTGAAATACGCAACGTTCGGCGAAGGCATCAACGTCACGCTCGGCTTGCCGATCATCCGCACCTCGGTCGATCACGGCACAGCGCTCGACTTGGCCGGCACCGGCCGTGCCGACGCAGGCAGTCTGATCGCCGCGATCGATACGGCGATTTCGATGGCGCAGCACCGCCGCGCGGGCTGATACTGCCGTGTCGATCGCGTCCTCCCGCCGAGCGGTCTGATCCAGCGGCGTCGATGGCGTAGCATTGCCGGGCAGGCCGTTTCAGCGGCGAGATCGCACGGTTTTATCAGCGTTTGCCGCGATTGCGGGTTGTTCCGCTTGCTCTCTTTTAAGCAGTTCTCTTTCTTAGCGTTTCTTCGATGTCCACCAGCAGACAGCAGCAGGGCCGGCACCAAGGCCATATCGCGCGCAAGCGTTTCGGACAGAATTTTCTGGTCGATACGGGCGTGATCGATTCGATCGTCGACGTGATCCGGCCGCAGCGCGGCGAGCGCATGGTCGAGATCGGGCCGGGGCTCGGCGCGCTCACCGAGCCGCTGATCGAGCGTCTGGCGACGCCCGAGGCGCCGTTGCACGCGGTGGAACTGGATCGGGATCTGATCGGCCGCCTCAAGAAAAAATTCGGCGACCTGCTCGAACTGCATGCGGGCGATGCGCTCGCGTTCGACTTCGGAACGCTGGCTGCACCAGGCGAGAAGGCGTCGCTGCGCATTGTCGGCAATCTGCCGTACAACATTTCGAGCCCGTTGCTGTTTCATCTGACCGCGTTCGCGCATCGCGTGATCGATCAGCATTTCATGCTGCAAAACGAAGTCGTCGAGCGCATGGTGGCGGAGCCGGGCACCAAGGCGTTCAGCCGCCTTTCGGTGATGCTGCAATACCGCTACGTGATCGACAAGCAGCTCGACGTGCCGCCCGAAGCATTTAACCCGCCGCCGAAGGTTGATTCGGCGATTGTGCGGATGATCCCGTACGAACTGCATGAACTGCCGCCCGTGGACCAGCGTGTACTTGGCGAAGTGGTGACGGCGGCCTTCTCGCAGCGGCGCAAGATGCTGCGCAACACCCTGGCCGCGTTTCGTGACTCGGTGGATTTCGAGGCGCTAGGCTTCGATCTGCAACGCCGCGCCGAAGACGTGCCGGTGGCTGAGTACGTGCGTGTGGCGCAGATCGTGGCGGCTTCGCCGACGCGCGGCGCAGCGGCCGCGGAAACTGGGACTGACGACGCCTGAGTTGCGTTGCGCGGTCTTGAAGCAAGCGCGCTGCGCCCTGCAGCGCGCTTGAAATCCCACCCACTCTTCTAAACCGCTGGCCGCTTCACCGGTGCATTGACCAGCGCGATGCCGGTCAGCACCAGCACTGCCGCCATCAGAAAGCGCAGGCTGAACGACTCGCCGAGCAACAGCACGCCGAAGGTCACGCCGAACAATGGTGTCAGGAACGAGAACACCGACAGGCGCGACGCGATGTAGCGCGTCAACAGCCAGAACCACACCAGATAGCTGACGAACGCCACGACCACCGCCTGATACGCGAGGCTCACCACCGCCAGCGGGGTGACGGTTGCCACGTGCGCCTGGCCGAGCCCGAGCGCAAGTGCGAGCAGGACGACCGCCGACACCGTCAATTGATAGAACAGCGTTTTGCTGGCGCTCGATTGGGCGAGGCGTGTGGCGCGCACCACCACGGTGGTCGCGGCCCATGCGATGCCGGCCAGCACGCCGAGCGCGTCACCGGCGACGCCCGTCAGCGTCGCCCCCTGCGCCGCATGCCCATGCAGGAAGCCGTCCGCGAACGCCAGCGCCATACCCGCAAACGCCACCAGGATGCCGAGCCACTGAATGCGCCGCATCCGCTCGCCGTCGACGAACCAGTGCAGCCCGAGCGCCGTGAAGCACGGTGCGGTGTACAGAAAGACCGCCATGCGCGACGCGCTGGTCAGCGTCAGGCCGAGAAAAATGCATACAAATTCCCCCGCGAACAGCACGCCCGCGAGCAAGCCCGCGCCCAATGTGCCGTCATCGCGAAAGAGCGGCGTGCCGCGTGAGCGTGCCCAGCCCCATACCAGCAAGGCCGCGATCGCCGAGCGCAGGCCCGCCTGGAATACCGGCGGCAGTGCTGCGTTGGTGCTCTTGATCGCGACTTGCTGGAGTCCCCAGATCGCACACAAGCCGACCATCAACAGGATGGCGAAGCTATCTGGAGTGCGGCGCGCGGGCAGGGCGGTGGTGCTCATGGGTTTGTGGCGTGACGAAAAGAGCGGGCGGTGTGAAGGGTCGGCGGTCAGTATGCGGTCGCGGCACGGATCGCGGTAGTCGGCCGAATGGCTAGTCTGACTTTTAAACCGGCTCAACAGGAGCAGAAGAGCAGCGATAGTTCATACGATATCAAAATCGTCCGCGCCGGGATGCGATGACCCCACCGTCTACGCGTGCTTCCTGCAAGCTGCAAGCACTTCGATGACATAACAACACTTACTTCAGTCTATTTTCTTACGGTCCCGGTTTCGCGCTAAGGTTCACCCACGTGCATTTCATCAGGTCATTCAAACGGCCTGCATTGGCCGTCGTGCAGGGGTTCTATGTGGGCCCTTCACCTTGACCGTCGATCTGCGCGGCCTCAATGAGCAGCGTGCCGGTACTTTGCATCAGGCGTGACGGTGTCGAAATATCCGCGAAAAGCGGAAACCTGTACGAGGAGACAATATGAAGAACGTATCCAGGTGGGCAATGGCAGCTGTGCCCGCAGCGTTGGCGTGCCATATGGCGCATGCTCAATCGAGCGTGACGCTCTACGGAGTGATCGACGAAAGTGTGCGATATCTGACCCACGCCAACACAGCCGGCGATTCGTCGATCGGGCTCGGCAACGGCGGCATGACCGAGAGCCGTTGGGGCATAAGGGGCGTCGAGGATCTGGGCGGCGGCTGGTCTACGTTCTTCAAGCTCGAGAACCGTTTCTACATGAACGGCGGCCAAAGCGATCCCACCTTGCCGTTCTTCAATGAGGCGCAAGTGGGCGTGCGCTCGGACTCCTATGGTCAAGTGATCCTCGGCCGTCAGTACAACGTGATGATCGAGGGCATTACCATCGGCGGCTACGGCAGTAATCTCTGGATTCCGTACGATTTCAGTTTTCAGCCGGAAGTGACCATGACCGGTGGTATCTGGACCAGCAACCAGGTGCAGTATCAGGCGAAATATGCCGGCTTCCATCTTGCCGCCGGCTACGCATTCGGCGGTAACGCAGGCAATTCGTACGGCAGCCAGGTCGGCCTGGCGCTTGCTTACGCGCCGGGTGGCCCGTTCACCTTCGGCGGCGCGTATCAGGAGTCGAAAGATTCGGTCAACGGCGCAGCCGCGAAAGCGTGGACCTTCGGCGGTTCGTACACGTGGAACATGACCCGGTTCTCCGTCGGCTATATCGTCGATCAGAATGACGCCGGTTTTTCGAATTTCGCCAACGGGCCGTTCACCGCGCCCGCGTTGGCTGCACTCAAGTACACGGACTTTTCGCGGCGTCGCATGATCATGGGCGGCATCACGCAGCAGGTCGGCACCACGTGGCACTTCGCCGCGAATGTCTGGCGTACTTTGCAGGACGGCAAGACCGCCGCGCAGGACGGTTCGGCATGGCAGTACCAACTGGTCGCCGACTACAACCTGTCGAGGCGCACCGATATCTATCTGGAAGGCGATTACTCGCTATACCGGGGCGACCTGATCGGGGCGCAGTTGCAGGGCGTCAATGGTGTCGGTCTTGCGCAGAAGGGTAGTCAGATCGGCCTGATGGCCGGTATACGGCACCAGTTCTGAGCCCTTATCAACGCCAGCGCGCGCCCAGATTACCCGCCGCCGTGCGGCGACGCTCGCCGTTCACATTCATGGCGTAACTCGCGTGGCGAACACGCTGCCGCGAGCGGGCCCGAAAGCCGCGCAAAAGTCAGGCAAAAAGGGCACCCGCGAATCTCACCCGGGCGTGGCTTCCATGCGCTGCTTCGACCGTTGTGGATCGATCAATGCGAACCCCGCTATACCCACAACCAGCAGTAACACGCCGGTCACCGCGAAGCCGATCTCATAGCCACGCGCGTCGCCTGCCACGCCGAGCAGCTTGCCCATCGCGACGGGTCCGATCAGTCCGGCGGTGGTGACGATCGAGTTCGTGACCGCAAGCAGCGCCCCGCGCCGTGCCGCCGGCGCGACTTCGGCGACCAGCATCGGACCGAAGGTGAAAGTCTGGATCGCCAACGCGCTGGCGAGTCCCATCAAGGCGACTTTGACGAACGGCGGCGCGCCGAACAACAGTGAGCAGTACGCAAACCCGCTCACGACGCATGCCGCGCTGATCACTTTGCCGCGCGCCACCTTCGACGGCACACCGCGCTTGAGCATTCGATGCGATGCCACTGCGAGCGCGATGCCGAGCGGGATCTGCGCCGCGACTTGCAGCGCGAACAGCCAACCGGCCTGGGTCGCGGCAAAACCCAGGCCAAGCCGGAAATATGCAGGCACCCAGGTGAAGCCGATCGCGATTACCGCATAGCCGACAAAGCATTGCAGCATCACACCAATGACGGTGCGGTCGGTCAGCATGCGCCGGAAGCGCAATGACACAGCACGAGGGCCTGCCAATTCGACTGCAAGCGTGGGTGATGGGTTGTGCTGACGATTGCCCGTCTTGCCCAGGCACAGCCACAAGACAGTCCAGCCGATGCCGACGGCGCCGAGTGTAAGAAACGTTGCGTGCCAGTGCCACCGCTGCGAGATGTAGGTGAGCAACGGTCCGGCGATGATGACGCCCGCAGTCGCCCCCTGCTGAACGATCGCAGTAGGGAGATTGCGTTCGCCGTCGTCGAACCAGGTGTAGACCACATGCAGCGCGAGCGGCGAAGCCGGTCCTTCGCCGGCCCCCAGCAGGACGCGGCACAGCAGCAACACCGCAAAGCTGGTTGGCCATGCGAGTGGCAATTGCGCCACCGCCCAGATCAGTGCGAGCGCGGCGAGCAGCCATTTCATGTTGACGCGGTCGGCGAACAGGCCGACGACGATGCCCGAGATCGAGAACAACACAAAAAATGCGCTGCCGACGAGGCCAAATTGACCGTGCGTCAGCTGCATGTCGTGCATCAGAGGAATCGCGACCAGACCGAGCACGGCCTTGTCGGCGAAGTTGATCAGCATGAACAGGAACAGCGAGGCGACGATTACCCAGCGGTGACCTTGCGCACGCTCACGTGCCTGGGAGGGATGAGTCGGCGCCGTTTCGGCAAGCGCCGTGCAGCGTTTCGTGCTGCTGAGGAAAGTGGGCAAAGCGTGTCTCCATTTCTTGCGCGGCGCGCTGGGTTTTCGCCCATTTGAGGTGGTATAAGTGAATTGTTCAAGTGCATTCTCGTTATCGGGAGCTTGCAAACTATGCATGAGGTCAATTCCCGCCGCCTTACCCATCTGATCGCGCTCGCGGAGGAAGGTAGCTTTGCGCGCGCGGCGGAGCGGGTTCATTTGAGCCAGCCGGCATTGAGCCGCAGCATTCAGGCGCTCGAAGAAGAAGTCGGCATGAAACTGTTCGACCGCGCGGCGCGCGGCGTCGCGATGACGGCGGCCGGGCGGCTGCTGGTCGAGCGCGCCCGGCGCGTGCTGTTCGAAACGCGCTGTCTGTTCCGCGACGTCGAACTGCTCAAGGCGCACGAACTCGGCGAGGTCCGCATCGGCCTCGGGCCCTATGCGGCCGTCGTGCTGCTGCCGGACCTGCTGGTGGAGTTCGCGCGGCGCTTTCCGAAGATCAAGGTGTCGATCGAACTCGGCGAAGGCGATGCGATGCTTGCCAAGCTGCACGCCGAACAGATCGACTTCATGGTCGCCGACCGCCGTGTGCCGCCCGTAACGCCCGATGTCACGTTGCAACGTCTGCCGCGTCACGAGGGTGGCTGGTTTGCGCGGCCGGACCATCCCTTGTTTGGGCGCGACACGGTGCAGCTTACGGCGTTGCGCGAGTTCCCACTGGTGTCGGTGAGCTTGCCCGCGTTCATGAAGGACGCCCTGCATCGCCTGCTCAAGTATCGCGCGCACGAGCAGATTCCGTTTCAGATCGAATGCAACGACGTGACAGTACTGAAGGACTTCGTTGCGCAGACCGATGCCGTGCTGTTCGCCACAGCGTCCGCGGTGCGGCGCGATCTGGAGACGCGGCGACTGGCGCGCATCCCGCTCGCCAATCCGCCGCGTCTCGCGCTCGAGTTCGCGCTGGTGTATCTGGCCGAGCGCACGCCTTCGCCCGCTGCATATTCTGCGTTGGGACTCGCTGAACAGGTGATGGAGAGCGCCAACCGCGCCGCGCAGAGCTTGTTGCCTCCCGACTCGCGGGCCCCATGAAGGGACCGCTGTGCGGCCGGCTGATTAATCGCGTGACCGGCCCCCTTGTTTACCCTGAGTGCGGTTGACAAGGCAATCCTGATCGCGGACGATCCGGAATCCAGATTCCGGTTTGTCGTGAATCTTCATTTCCTCAGAGCAGCGAACCGAAGCTGAACACCGCATGACGACGACTTCACCACGCGGGCGCGAAGCGCAGCCCAGCGCCATCGCGGCGCCGCGTCAGACGCGCAGCCAGCAGGGGCTCGTTCGCATGCTGCTCGCCGGGCGCGAGCTGATCGAAGCGAGCGGCAATCTCGACGATCTGTCGATCAACGATATCGTCGAACGTGCGGGTACGTCGATTGGCGCGTTCTATCGGCGCTTCGACAGCAAGGACAGCTTCTTCGAAGTCGTCCAGAACGCGGCAATGGAAGAGGGGCTCGGGCACGTGCGGGAGACCGTCGAGCGTGATCCGGCCTGGCGGTCGAACGACGCGGGCACGCTTGCCGATGCGGTCATTTCGTTTTACGTAGCGACGTTCCGGCGCAATCGCGGGCTGTATCACGCGTCGTTGCTGCGGGCGTCGCAGCGCAAAGCCAGCTGGGACGCCGTGAAGTCGACCAACCACGAGGTTCTGGCGCTGATCGTGCCGCGTCTCGTCAGCGCATTGGCGCAGTCGCGCGGCATCAAGGCTGCCGGCAACGCTGCCCAGTCGCTCGAATTCGAAGTGCGCGCCACCCTGCAAATGATTCTCGGCATGCTGGTCAACAGCGTGCTGAACGACCCCGGTCCTTTATCGCTCTCCAGCCGGCAACTGCGGACGTGGCTGCAAATCCGGCAGCGGCGCTGTCTCGGTTTGCCGGACCGCTGATTTTTTTACCTGAAAAACGGAATCAAGATTCCGGTTTATCAATCGAAGATCGATCCAGGTGCAGCGCGATTCCCACTGCGCGCAGCCGAATATTCAAGGAGACACCGCATGAACTCATGTTGCCCCGAACTGGTCCGTAATCCCGCCTTCGACGCGCCGCATATCGGCGAACCGCTCGATGTCGCGTTCGACGCCGGCGTGAATCTCGCCTTCGCCATTGCCGCGCCGACCGTGCCGCTGCGTCTTACTGAACACTCGCAGCGCATGGCGCAGCGCATCTATCGCGTAGCCGAGCGCGTGTACTGCGCGGTTGGCTACGCGATCGCGAACATTATCTTCGTGGTGGGCGACGACGGTATCGTGGTGATCGATGCGACCGAGGCGGTGTCCGCGGCAAAACGCATTTATGAGGACTTCTGCGCCATCGATCCCCGGCACGCCGGGCTGCCGGTCAAGGCCGTGGTCTACACGCACAACCATACGGACCACACAGGCGGCGTGCGCGCCTTCGTCGACGAGGCCGCGCTCGAAGCTGGCAGCGTCGAGATCATCGCGCACCGTTCGTTGATGGACACCGTGATCAACAACGCGAACCTTGTGGCGCCGATTCTCGCCACGCGTTCGGCCTACAGCTTCGGCACGCTGCTGCCGCCCGGCGCGACCGGCAAGGTCAACGCGGGCATCGGACCGGTGCTGATCGCCGAGCCGGCGAGTTTCTTCGCACCGACCCGCGTGTTCGACGACAAGCTCGACATCGTGCTGGCGGGCGTGCGCTTCGAGTTCCGCTACGCGCCTTCGGAAGCCGACGACGAAATCGTCATGTGGCTACCCGAACTCGGCGTGCTGCTGTCGGCGGAAGTGATTCAGGGCGAGTGTCTCGCGAACGTGCATACGCTGCGCGGTACACGTTACCGCGATCCGGTGCGCTGGTATCAGACCATCGACATGATGCGCGGCTTCAGCGCGGCGCATATGGTGCCGGCGCATGGCCGGCCGGTATCGGGCGCGGAGTATGTCGCCGAGGTGCTGTGCGTGTATCGCGATGCGATCCAGTTCATCCACGATCAGACCATCCGCCACATGAACTTCGGCTTGAGCCCGGACGAACTTGCTGAGGCCATTCCCGCGCTGCCGCCGCACCTCGCGGAGCATGCGTGGCTGGGCGAGTACTACGGCACGGTCAAGCATTCGGTACGCCAGGTGTATAGCGGTCAGCTCGGCTGGTTCGATGGCGATCCGGCTTCGCTCGATCCGTTGCCGCGTGCTGAACGTTCGCAGCGCATGGTGAAGATGATGGGCGGCGTGGAAGCGGTGCGCGCCGCTGCCCGTATCGCTTTGGGTGACGGCGACTGGCGCTGGGCCGCGGAACTCGCCACGCTGCTGGTGCGCCTCGATACAACTGACGCCGACGCTCGCAGCATCAAGGCGAGTGCGCTGCGCGAGTTGGGCTACCGCACGGTGAACACCAACTGGCGCAACTGGTATCTGAGCGCGGCGCGCGAACTCGAACATGCCTACGACGAACTGCCGTTTGGCGGCAGCTCGAGTCTCGCCTCGGTAGATGTGTTGCGCGCCCAACCGTTGCGCAATGTGTTCCAGCGCTTCAGCGTGAATATCGATCCGGAACGCTGCGCCGATGTGCGGATGACACTCGCATTCCGCGTGACGGATCGCAATGAAACGCACGCGCTCGAACTACGGCGCGGCGTGCTGCAGATTCACGAACGCACACCCTCGACGATCGACGTTCAACTCGCGCTTGAAACCGGCACCTTGTACAGCATACTGAACAACATGGCGACGCAGTTGCCGAAGTGTCTCGAGAGCGGCACAGTAATGCTGGAGCGTGGCACGGTCGATCAGTTGCGTAGCTTCTTCGATTGCTTTGACCGGCCCACCCGGCGTATGCCCGCGCTTACTACGCGATAGACGCAGCGCGGCTCGCATTGGCGCGTCGGCGCAGCGGCACATCGTGCATTGGCGCATCGCGATGCGAAATCAAGGGAAGAGACATGGAAAAAATCTGGTTGAAGTCCTATCCGCCGGGCGTCCCGGCGGAGGTGGACACTACGCAGTTCAGCTCCGTTGGCGACTTGCTGGAGCAAAGCTTCCAAACGCACGCGGCAGACCGCGCATTCGTCTGCATGGGTCGCGAACTGACCTACGGCGAACTCGATGCGAAGTCACGCGATCTTGCCGCGTGGTTTCAATGGCTGGGCCTCGCGCGCGGCGCGCGCATCGCCGTGATGCTGCCGAACGTGTTGCAGTATCCGGTGGTCATGGCGGCGATCCTGCGTGCCGGTTACGTGCTGGTGAACGTCAATCCGATGTACACGCCGCGAGAACTGGAGCATCAGTTGAACGACAGCGGCGCGGAAGCGATCGTGCTGCTCGAACCGTTCGCGAAGACGCTCGAGGCCGTGCAGGCCCATACGTCGATCAGGCATGTCGTACTGACCTCGATCGGCGAAATGCTCGGTGCGGGAAGTCCTGAGGTTGCGGACAATGTGCCGCCAACGTCGCGCATTGCGTTGAACGATGCGATCACGCGTGGTTCGGACGCGGGCTTCACACCCGTCACGCTGGCGCAAAGCGATGTGGCAGTGCTGCAATACACCGGTGGCACCACCGGCGTCTCGAAGGGCGCCACCTTGCTACACGGCAATCTGATCGCCAATGTTTTGCAATCGGAGTTGTGGCGCGAGCCGGTTTATCGCGGGCGCACCGACATCAAGCAGTACATCACGGTAGTCGCACTGCCGCTGTATCACATCTTCGGGCTGACGATCTGCGGCTTGCTGACAATGCGTTGTGGCGGCATGGGCATTCTGATTCCGAATCCGCGCGATCTGCCGGGGCTGATCAAAGTCTTGCAAGGCTACGCAATCAACTCGTTTCCCGGCGTGAACACGATGTTCAACGCGCTGCTAAACGAACCTGACTTCAAAACGCTCGACTTCTCGAAGCTGCTGCAATCGAACGGCGGTGGCATGGCTGTGCAGCAAGCCGTCGCGCAACGTTGGCAGGCGCTGACCGGCGTGCCGATTGTCGAAGGTTATGGACTCTCGGAAACTTCGCCGTGCGCGACCACCAATCTGCCGACGTCCACCGCCTTCACCGGGACGGTTGGTTTGCCGTTGCCGTCCACGGATATTTCAATTCGCGACGACGACGGTAACGAAGTGCCGCTCGGCGAGCGCGGCGAAATCTGTATTCGCGGGCCGCAGGTGATGGCCGGCTACTGGAATCGTCCCGATGAAACCGCGAAGGTGATGACGCCGGACGGCTTCTTCAAATCCGGCGACATCGGTGTGATGACGGACGAGGGCTTCGTGAAGATCGTCGATCGCAAGAAAGACATGATTCTGGTGTCGGGTTTCAACGTCTATCCGAACGAAATCGAGGACGTGGTGGCGAAACACCCGGGCGTGTTCGAAGTGGTGGCGGTCGGCGTACCGGACGCTGAAGCGGGCGAAGCGGTGAAGCTTTACGTGGTGAAGAAAGACCCGGCGCTTACCGATGCGGACATTTTTGCATTCTGTAAGGAACAACTGACGGGTTACAAGCGGCCCAGAATCATCGAGTTCCGCAGCGAACTCCCAAAGACGAATGTCGGCAAGATTTTGCGGCGCGCATTGCGCGACGAGGCGAAGAGGACGGGTTGAAAACGGGCGTGCCACGCGTCTCGCCGCGTGTGGCGCGCTCTGCAGCGTGGCGTGATTCCGGGTACATTGTCGTTCTCGACATCACGCACTAGGGAGTACACGATGCGCCTGCTTCACACCATGCTCCGGGTCGGCGACCTGGACCGCTCGATTGCCTTCTACACCGAAATGCTCGGTATGAAATTGCTGCGCAGGGATGACTATCCGGACGGCAAGTTTACGCTCGCCTTCGTCGGCTATGAAGACGAACGCGACGGCACCGTTCTTGAACTCACGCACAACTGGGATACGCCGTCGTATGACCTTGGCACCGGCTTCGGTCACCTCGCCGTCGAGGTCGACGATGCCTATGCCGCTTGCGACAAGATCAAGGCACAAGGCGGCACGGTTGTGCGCGAAGCCGGCCCGATGAAACACGGCACCACCGTGATCGCTTTCGTGACGGACCCGGACGGCTACAAGATCGAATTCATCCAGAAGAAAAAATGACGCAGGCGGCTGGGCGAGGACAAGCAATGAATAACCGCAATCCCTACTTCAAAGAACTTGACGACATCCACGTCGAAATTCAGGCGTTGTTCGACGGTTCTGCGGATCGCGGCGCGCTGGAGCGCATCATGGCGCGCTTCGCTCCGCAGTTCACGCTGGTCATGCCGTCCGGTCTCGCACTGGATCACACGAGCTTGCGCGAGACTTTTGCGAAGCTGAACGGCGCGCGTCCCGGCTCGCAAATCTCGATCCGCGATATGGAGATCGTGTCCGAATATCCATCGGGCGCGGTGGTCAAATATCGTGAGTATCAGCGCGACAAAGCGGGCAATGCGAACGTGCGGCGCTCCACTGCGGTGATGGATCTGGACGCGCACGGCAAGGTAACGTGGCGTCACCTGCAGGAAACTTTCTGCGCGGAATGAGCGGTGGGTTTCAGAAGGCCGGCGCTTCGAGTTGAGGCGCCGGGTTTCACGGTTTCATAGCGGAAGGCCGGAGACTGAAGTCTTGAACGGCCGAAGCAAGCCCGAAGGCTTTAAAGCGTCGGTAGCAATTCCGGCGGATGTGACTTCAACGTCTGCCGCGCTTCGCGGAATTCCGGAAAAATCGATTCGACCGTCTGCCAGAAGCGCGGACTGTGATTCATCTCGCGCAGATGCGCGAGCTCGTGCGCGACAACATAATCGATGATCGACAGCGGGAAATGGATCAGCCGCCAGTTGAGACGAATTTTGCCATCGCTCGAACAACTGCCCCACCGCGTGGCCGCCGAAGAGAGTGCATACGCGCGATAGTTAACGCCCAGCTTCTCCGAGTAGATATCGAGGCGTTCGCCGAACAGGCGTTTTGCTTCGCCTTGCAGCCAGCCTTGCACACGGTCCTTGATTTGCTGCGGGTCCGCTTGCAACGGCAGCGGCACTTGCAGTGCGGCTTCATCCGCACTGAACGCGAGCGTGCCTTGCGGCGAACCGAGCTTGACGCGCACCGGCTGGCCAAGATACGGCACTTCCGCACCATCTTTCCAGTCGACCTTAGGCAACGCGCGCTGTTCGACACGCGTTTGCCATTCGATCAGCTTCGTAAAAATCCAGCGCTGCTTTTCGGTGATCGCGGTTTCGATATCGGCGAGCGTGACCCAGCGTGGTGCGGTAATCATCAGGCCGGTGCTGTCGATCGCAAAGCCGATCGAACGGCGTGCCGAACGCTTCAGCACATAGTGCAGCGTGCGCGAACCGATGGTGAGGCTGCGCAGTTTGCTGCCGTCCGGTGCGAGTGGCACGGCCGGCTGCTGCCCTCCTTGCGAACCCGTTGAGGGTGCGGAGGGTGAAGGGGACGACGACGTCGACCCCGGCTCGGCGAAGAGCGGGAGATCGAGCTGCCGGTTATCGAGCGCCGCAGCGGGCTGCGACGTAGGAGACTTCTGCATCGGATTCGGCTTCGCGCAAATGCGCCTTCGAGGGCGCGGGCGCGTCAGATTGGTGCGGCGGCGGAAGTACTTTCCGCCGCGCGGTACGCGGTAGGATCGATGCGACGCATTTCAGCTTCGATCCACTTTTCGACGCGCGTGTTCACTTCGTCGGGCGTGAGCCCCGTCGTGTCGATCGGCTTGCCGATCGACACTGTGACTATACCCGCATATTTGAGAAACGAGTTGCGCGGCCACACACGTCCGGCGTTGTGCGCGATCGGCACGACCGGCGCGCCGGTTGCAATCGCGAAACGCGCACCGCCGGTTTTGTACTTGCCTTGCTTGCCGGTCGGCGTACGTGTGCCTTCCGGAAACATGATCACCCAGGCACCTTCTGCCATGCGCTGCTTGCCTTGCTTGATGACTGAATCGAACGCGTACTTGCCTTCCTTGCGGTCGATGTGAACCATCTTCAGCATGCCGAGCGCCCAGCCGAAGAACGGCACAAACAGCAGTTCGCGCTTGAACACGTAGCACAGTGGCCGCGGCATCAGCGCCGGAAACGCCAGCGTTTCCCAAGCCGATTGATGCTTGGATAGCAGCACGGCCGGACCATCGGGCAGGTTCTCATAGCCTTCGATCCTATAGCGGATGCCATTCAGCCAGCGCACGGTGTGGAGGGTGGCGCGGCACCAGCCGGCCGCCATCCAGTAGCGATTGTCGGCGCGCATGAACGGAAACGCGATGAAGCAGGCGGTCGCGTACGGCACCGTGAAGAGCACGAAGTAGATCAGCAGCAGCAAAGAACGAATGAAGCGCATCGGCGTGGTCAGTGAGGGTTGGGGACGCGCGTGGTGCGCATCACTCTTGAGCGTCGGAAAGAAAGTCGAGGGCGAACGCGCGCAGGTCGTTGTGCACGCGCGTGCCTTCTGGCAAGTCGCCGGCCTGGAGCGTCTTGCGGCCCTTGCCGGTCAGCACCAGATGAGTTGGATGTCCGAGCGACGCGCCCGCTTGCAGGTCGCGCATCGCGTCGCCGACCACTGGCGTATTCTGCGGATCGACTTCGAAACGTTCAGCGATCATCTTCAGCATACCGGGCTTCGGCTTGCGACATTCGCAGTGATCTTCCGCCGTATGCGGGCAGAAGAACACCGCGTCGATGCGACCGCCGACCGCTGCCGCCATGCGATGCATTTTCAGATGCATTGCATTGAGCGCGTTCATGTCGAAGAGGCCGCGGCCGATGCCAGACTGGTTAGTCGCGACAGCAACGCGATAACCCGCCTGGTTCAGCCGCGCGATCGCTTCGAGCGAACCGGGCAGGGCAACCCATTCGTCCGGCGACTTGATGAACGCGTCGGAATCGACGTTGATCACGCCGTCGCGGTCGAGGATCACCACTTTTTTGGTCGGCATGGCGCGGGGCTCAGGCGGCGAGTCGGGAAATGTCGGCGACGCAATTCATCTGCTGATGCAGCGCGCCGAGCAAGGCCAGACGGTTGGCGCGCAACGCCGGATCTTCGGCGTTGACCATCACGTCGTTGAAGAACGTGTCGACCGGTTCGCGCAACGCGGCGAGCGCGGTGAGCGCGCCTGTGTAGTCGCGTGCGGCGAGTTGCGATTGCACGCGCGGCGCGACCTGTTCGAGCTGTGCATGCAAGGCTTTTTCCGCCGCTTCGGTCAGCAGCGTGACCTGCACGCCACCGTTCGTGGCGCTTTCCGACTTCTTCAGGATGTTCGAAATGCGCTTGTTGGCTGCCGCGAGCGATGCCGCTTCCGGCAGCGCCGCGAATTCACGCACTGCATCCAGACGCGCGACGATGTCGTCGAGGCGCGTGGGGTTCAGTGCCAGTACTGCGTCGATTTCACCCGGCGCGTAGCCGCGTTCGCGCAGCAGGCCGCGCAGACGGTCCATGCTGAATTCGTAGATCGCTTGCGTCGAATCGGCGACGCCCGGCACGGCGGCGAATTGCGCGTAAGCGGTGCGCAGCAGTTCGACCAGATCCACCGGCAGTTGCTTCTCGACCAGGATCCGCAGCACGCCCAGCGCATGACGGCGCAGCGCGAACGGGTCTTTCTCGCCGGTCGGTTGAAGGCCGATGCCCCAGATCCCAACCAGCGTTTCGAGCTTGTCGGCGAGCGCGACGACGGTGCCGGTTGCCGTGGTCGGCAACGCATCGCCGGAGAAACGCGGCTGATAGTGTTCCGAGCATGCCAGCGCGACTTCTTCCGGCTCGCCGTCGTGGCGCGCGTAGTACGTGCCCATCGTGCCTTGCAACTCGGGGAATTCGCCGACCATGTCGGTGATCAGATCGGCCTTGGAGAGACGCGCTGCGCGCTTCGCGAGCGCCGCATCTGCACCGATCAGTCCGGCAATCGCGCCTGCCAGCGTTTCGACGCGCTCGACGCGTTGCAGCGCTGAACCCAGCTTGTTGTGATACACGACGTTGGCGAGCAGCGGCACGCGATCGGCGAGTGGCTTCTTCTTGTCCTGCTCGAAGAAGAACTTTGCATCGGCCAGACGCGGACGCACCACGCGCTCGTTACCTTC
This sequence comes from Paraburkholderia sp. D1E, assembly GCF_052682275.1. Lineage (NCBI taxonomy): Bacteria > Pseudomonadati > Pseudomonadota > Betaproteobacteria > Burkholderiales > Burkholderiaceae > Paraburkholderia > Paraburkholderia sp. D1E. The sequence continues at coordinate 8,708,500 of NZ_JBQYMB010000001.1, read as the reverse complement.
GACGATATCGCCCGGCGTCGCCGTTTCGATATTCGACACGATCAGGAAGCGCGAGCGCAGCTTGCCGTTCGCATCCGTCAACGCGAAGTATTTCTGGTTCGTCTGCATGGTCAGGATCAGACATTCCTGTGGCACTTGCAGGAATTCGTCCTCGAAGCGGCAGGCGTAGACCACCGGCCATTCGACCAGCGAATTCACTTCGTCCAGCAGCGATTCAGGCATCACGACCTGGTCGCCGTCGGCTTGCGCGAGCAGATGCGTGCGGATGGTTTCCTTGCGGTCGGCGAAACTCGCGACCACATGCCCTTTGTGCAGCAGGGTGTCGGCGTACGAATCCGCGTGCTGGATCTGCACGAAGCCTTCGGACAGGAAGCGGTGGCCGAGCGTGGTGTCGTCGGCATCGACGCCCAGTGCCGTGACCGGCACGACCTGTTCGCCGTGCAAGGTGGTCAGACGGTGCGCCGGGCGCACGAACCGCACACTGGTGCCGTCCGGGCGCTGATACGTCATCGGCTTTGGAATCGGCAACTTGGCGAGTGTTTCGTCGAGCGCGGTTTGCAGGCCTTCAGCGAGCGTGGCGCCCGGCGCGGCGTAGCGCAGGAAGAAGGCTTCGGCCTTACCGTCCTGCGCGCGTTCGAGGTCGTTCACCGAAAAATCGGGGAAACCGAGCGCGGCCAGTTTCTTGGCGAGCGGCGCGGTGGGCTGGCCGTCCTTATCGAGCGCGACGGAAACCGGCAGCACTTTTTCGCGCACGTGTTTTTCCGGCGCGACCGAACGCACATTCCTGATCGTGACGGCGAGGCGGCGCGGCGTCGCATAACGTTCGAACGACAGTTCGCCTTCGACCAGGTCGCGCGCCGCGAGGCGCTGCGCAATGCCTTCAGCGAAGGCGTCGCCGAGACGCGCGAGCGCTTTCGGCGGTAGTTCTTCGGTCAGCAGTTCGACGAGCAGGGTAGCTTGATGGGGTTGAGTCATTTCTAGGTGTTCTCGTCAGTCTGGATCGATCTTGCGTTCGATTTTCAGCGGCGGCGCCCACGCGGGCATTGCAGCATCTTGTGCGTCGGTCGTCAGGCCGGGCACGCCGTGCACCGGATTACCGAGCATCGGGAAACCGAGCTTCTCACGCGAGTCGTAGTAAGCCTGCGCAACCAGACGCGACAGCGCGCGAATCCGGCCGATGTAGGCCGCGCGTTCCGTGACGGAGATCGCCCCGCGGGCGTCCAGCAGGTTGAACGTGTGGCCGGCCTTCAGCACCAGCTCGTAAGCGGGCAGCGCGATCTGTGCTTCGATCATGCGTTTGGCTTCCGCTTCGTAGCTGTTGAAGAACGTGAACAGCAGATCGACGTTCGCATGCTCGAAGTTGTAGGTCGACTGTTCGACTTCATTCTGGTGATACACGTCGCCGTAAGTCAGCCGGCGGAGTTCCGGGCCGTTCGGGCCTTGCTCTTCCCACTCGGTCCAGACCAGATCGTAGACGTTCTCGACCTTCTGCAGATACATCGCGAGACGTTCGAGACCGTAAGTGATTTCACCCAGCACCGGCTTGCAATCCAGACCGCCGACTTCTTGGAAGTAGGTGAACTGGGTCACTTCCATGCCGTTCAGCCACACTTCCCAGCCGAGGCCCCAGGCGCCGAGCGTCGGATTTTCCCAGTCGTCTTCGACGAAACGCACGTCGTTCTGCTTCAGATCGAAGCCGAGGGCCTCCAGCGAGCCGAGGTACAGATCGAGGATGTTTTCCGGCGCCGGTTTCAGCACGACCTGGTACTGGTAGTAATGCTGCAGACGGTTCGGGTTCTCGCCGTAGCGGCCGTCTTTCGGGCGGCGCGACGGCTGCACATACGCGGCGCGCCACGGTTCCGGACCGATCGCGCGCAGGAACGTATGGACGTGGGACGTGCCCGCGCCGACTTCCATGTCGATCGGCTGGAGCAACGCGCAACCCTGCTTATCCCAGTAGGACTGCAGTGTCAGGATGATTTGCTGAAACGTGAGCATGAAGTGCCTTTCGGGCATAGGGCCGCGCCGCAAACGCCGAAGCGCGCGAGCTGGCCGTGGAGCGAAGTGCTAAACCGTAGATTTTAACGGAAAGGGAGGGGGGCGTCCGTTTTGATGGGGGGGCGGACGAACCTGGAGCGCTCTTTAAACGACAAAGGGCCGCTTAACGCGGCCCGTTGTCGTTTGCGCCTCAGGATGCGTTCATCGGCTAACAGCTCAACCCCATCAATGCATGCGCCCCCGAATCCGTCACCTCGACAAACCCGTCAATCTCCATCTCCAACTCCCGGGGCAGCGCGAGCATATTGCATGACACCACGCGACCGTAAATATTCTCCGTCCGCCCAAAGAAATTTCCGGAGTTGAATAACGGCGGCAAATGCCACCACATCCGGTATTCCTTCGACCACAACCACTCGATCAAAGCCTGCGACCGATCGAGCCGGTCGTTCTCCACGTAAATCACGGGCCGAGAGCGGGCAATCGTTTCCTCCGCACCTAGCAGCGCGTTCAACTCGAACCCTTCCACGTCGAGTTTCAGCAGCCCCACCATATGCGAGCGCAGCACATCGTCCAGTCGCACGCACGGAACCGGGAGCGTGTCTGCCGCGGCCTCCGTCTGCATCGAAATTCCACCGAAGTTGCCCGGCGCATCGTAGTCCGGCTGCGCAAAATGCAGCGTCCCTGCCGTCGCCCCGCACGCGTACGGCCAAGCCAGCACATTACGCAGACCATTGGCCGCGAGATTCGCACACAGGTTCTGAAAGATCACCGGCTGCGGCTCGAAAGCAACCAGCACCTGGCGGCGTGCCTGCGCTTCCTTGGCTAATACGATCGTATGTACGCCGATATTCGCACCCACTTCCACGACGATGCCGGGCTGCACCAGCAACTGCCGCAACACGGCAGATTCGAGTTCGCTGCATTCACCGTATTCGATGAGTGCGCGGCCGAGATAGAAGTCGTTCGGATTGGCGAGCATCCAGCCATGGCGAGTCTGGACGAGTTGCGTGTGTTCGCCGAGCGGCAGTGGAACAAAGGAGGGTGTAACCATGGACATTGAGCGGGAAAAGAGATCACGCAAATGTACGGTTCGCCGCTGTCCTTGTATATGAGACGAGCTCTCAAGGATTCTTATTTTTCTTCAAGAATTCGCGGTCAAAACCTAAGACTCCGCGATGATCGACTCATAAGCCGATCATCGCGGTAGCCGGATTACGTCGCGGCCAGTTCGATTTTCGGTGCAAACGAATCGCTTTGCGCCATAGGCCAATATTTCTCGTACAACGAGTAGCGATAGTTGCCGTTCAGCAGATCGTTCGGATCAAGATACTTCAACAGTTCCGACATCAACCGCACCTCATGCGACGACACGCGCCGCACGATGTGATGCGCGCGCAGTTCCGCCGGATGCTTGAGTCCCGCGGCCTGAATGATTTCCTTCAGCGCATGCAGCGTGTTGTGATGGAAGTTGAATACACGGTCGGCCTTGTCCGGCACCACCAAAGCACGCTGACGCACCGGATCTTGCGTCGCAACGCCCGTGGGGCAGCGGCCGGTGTGGCAGGTTTGCGCCTGGATGCAACCGACCGCGAACATGAAACCGCGCGCCGCGTTGACCCAATCCGCGCCGATCGCAAGTGTCTTCGTGATGTCGAACGCAGTAATCATCTTGCCGCTCGCGCCGATGCGAATGCGCTGACGCAAGCCGATGCCGACCAGCGTGTTGTGCACCAGCAGCAGGCCTTCCTGCAGCGGTACGCCGACGTGATCGGTGAACTCCAGCGGTGCTGCGCCTGTGCCGCCTTCCGCACCGTCGACCACGATAAAGTCCGGCAGAATTCCGGTCTCCAGCATCGCCTTCGCAATGCCGAAAAATTCCCACGGATGCCCGATGCAGAGCTTGAACCCGGTTGGCTTGCCGCCGGACAGCGTGCGCAAACGGTCGACGAATTCGAGCAGACCGCGCGGCGACGAGAATTCGGAGTGCGTGGCGGGCGAGATGCAATCGCGACCCATCGGCACGCCGCGCGTTTCCGCAATCTCGGGCGTGATCTTCGCGGCCGGCAGCACGCCGCCATGACCGGGCTTCGCGCCTTGCGAGAGCTTCACTTCGATCATCTTCACTTGCGGCTCGGCGGCCTGCTTCGCGAACTTCTCCGCGCTGAAGGTGCCGTCGTCGTTACGGCAGCCGAAGTAGCCCGAGGCGATTTCCCAAATGATGTCGCCGCCATGTTCGCGGTGGTATTTCGACATCGAGCCTTCGCCCGTGTCGTGTGCGAAGTTGCCTTTCTTCGCGCCGAGGTTCAGCGCCATGATCGCGTTCGCCGACAACGAGCCGAAGCTCATCGCGGAGACGTTGAAGATCGACATCGAATAAGGCTGCGCGCGGTCCGGCCCGACGGCGATACGGAAGTCGTGGTTATCGAGCGTGGTCGGCGCGAGCGAATGGCTGATCCATTCGTGCGCAACGGCTTTGACGTCGAGTTCGGTGCCGTACGGGCGGCTGTCCACGTCGTTCTTCGCGCGCTGATAGACGATGCTGCGTTGCGCGCGCGAGAACGGTTTCTCGTCGGTGTCGCCTTCGACGTTATAGCGACGCAAAAAAACAACAGACGAAGTTGCGCGTACACGCAAAGCCTTTTACCTTAAGCGGAATATAGATAAAAGGAAAAACATTCGATGGCATGGAAGGTTGAGTACAGCGACCCGGCAGTCACAACACGTGCTGGCTTCGGCAAGGTTGCTCACTTGCCCTTCATACTCGATTCTCGCCCTGGGTATCACAGGCCTTCCAGCCGCTACCTAATCGACCGTGGACTTGGTATATGGGACCCGGTATCCCGGGGAGACGGCATGAAGGGAACCGCCCCGAGCGACGTCACCATCAAGAATTACGCGGACTGGCTCATAAATTTCCTGGAGTGGGCGGAGATACGAAAGGTCGACCTTCTCACTTGCGAATATGCCGCACACGTTCAGCAACGCTATCAGAAGGAAATGCTTTCGGGAATTTGGTCACGCGACGGTGTCGGCCTGAGCCCGACGACAGTCAATCTGCGTGTTCAACAAGCGTGTGATTTTCTTACGTGGATGGCAGATAAGGGCCTCAGGAAGCCGTTTGACATTGCCACCGAGACCATTTTTGTCAAATCGAGGCGAGCGACCAGCTCTGTCGGACACGAGGGTACCGCAAAGGAAGTTCGACAAGGGAAGGTCCGGCAAAACAAAAGACGGCTGCGCATGCCGAGCGATGAACAGCTCTGGGCGTGGCTTAACAGAGTGTACGAGCGGTTTGGTCTCGCGAAGGGTCTCATGTGTGAAGCGGTGCTGCTGACGGCCATGCGGCGCGAGGAGATTGCATGTTGGCGCGTAGATACTCTGCCTGAGGACAAAAAAGACTGGCACGTCAATAATCCGGAGGCGCCAAAGTCTGAGCAACGAGTTTTGCTGACAATTCGCTTCGGGACCAAGGGTTCGGACTATGGGACTGACCACGGCGACAAGATTGGTCCCGAGCGGTCGCTCTGGGTACCTTTCGCGTTCGCAGAGCGGCTGGATGACTATCGAAAAAAGAAGAATGGTCGGAATGCTGCTTTAAAGCGATTGGTAAAGGGTGCATCCACGCTCGCAGAGCAACACCGCCGAATAGCTGGCGCAGTCCATCTGTTCCTGGATGAAGCAACAGGCGAACGAATCTCATCTAAACAGCTATATCACGCTTGGACAGGCGTCGAACTTCCTTATAAGGGATGGTCGCCTCACCTCGGCCGCGATTGGTGGGCATGCTCCACGCTTTGGAAAGAAGTGCAAGAAAGGGAAAAGTTGCGACCACTTAAAGACGGCAGGCTCGAGCCGTACCTCGAATCGGCAGCGCAGACCGTTATACGTTTCATAATCCGACCGCAGTTGGGGCATACGAGCGACGACACCACGATGATTTACCTTCAGTGGTTTACGGACATGATTGCGAGCAACCTGTCCATCGATTACGAAGCTGAGCTTCCGGCCATCGACGGTGAGATGAGTACTGAATGAGCATCCGAAAACACAACAAAGACCATCTGAAGCAGCTTGCCACGTCGCCGGAGCTGGTATCAGAATCGGCGACAAGAAGCCCGGAATCGGATGACCCGTTGAGATTCTGGACCATTCACGAAAAACCGACATTCGTCGACCTTACAGTATTCGCCGATGGCGAACTTCAGCCATCTAGGCCGGGCGGAAGTTGGTTGGGTCCGTTCTCAGGACGTCCCGAACTAATAGCCCAATTGGCGCCGTCGATACGGTCGTTAGTGGAGTATCTCGCACCGGACAGTGTTCAGAATTACACCTCCGCGCTGAGGGCCTGGTGGCGCCTATTTCACCGAATGGAGGCGGTAGCCGTTGATTCCCCGCTTCGCCCCGTCGCGGATATATCGGACCTAACGGAATTGCATCGACAGCGCGCATTCGACGAAGGGCTGTCGGCCCTTAACTTCCGTTTCTTTCTTCGTATTGTGGACTTGGCGCTGAAGGTCCACAAGCGGCCTCCGCTCTATTGGACAACACCGGGCACTGATGGAGGCAAACGGCATTTGCCTCCGCCTTGGCAGGTCGATGAAATACGTTTCGAATTGAAGCATGCTTGGTTCCGTGCTCTGCATCGATGGCAGAAAGCAAACGAACTCCTACGTGGCGACGAGCCGTTGAACAGCGAGGAGCGGAGGCTCAGAAAAAATTATCGACGGTTTCGCATGGTCGCCAAGGCTGCGAAGTTGCCCAGGCCATCCGCAGAGCCCATTTACGGGAACGTGCCGCGCACCACATTCACCGACCGGGGTTACAGTGTCTCCGACATGCTTCGAGGTTTCTATCCGGATTCATATGACATCCGGGTTGCATTCCACTTGTGTCTCGCCAATACGGGGTGGAATGCGGCGGTCTTGCTCGACCTCGATGTGAATCAGGATATCGTCGAACCGCATCCGAAAGACCCTAGCCGTTATCTTCTTCGCGGCAATAAAAATCGCGGTCACTCCGAACATGTCTCCGAAGGTCTATTTAAGTCGCAAGGTTCAGCGGGTGTGATTCTGCAAACTCTCATTGCCCGGACGCAGCCACTACGCGAACACCTAATGAAAGAGTTGAATGCTCTCAAGCTCGAATATGGGCGGCTGCATGCTGACGGGGCGTCCGAAGCTCTTCGAGCAGCTTGTTGGAAGCGAATAGCCAGTCTTGAGCAAGGCGTGCGGTCTCCATGGTTATATGTGACCCCCGGGACAACGTCGGTTGAGTGGTTGGCCAGCACTGACGACTACAGCCGTGGACTCACTCGCGAGGTTCGCGGCGGATTTCTTGCGGAACTCATCACGAATCTGAATGCACGGCAGCCGTCCGACAAACAGATTTCGATGCTCAAAGCGGGTGACTTCCGCGACGCGTTCGCGGGTTACGCATATCGCGTAAGTGGCGGCATGGTGTTGTACGTGATGAAGGTGTTGCGGCACAAACATCTAAAAACAACCTTGGCCTACCTAGACAATACTTTTATCAACGAAGAAAGTGTGAAGCTGTATAGGATGTTTAGCGAGTCTTTTTGGGATGAGATTAGGGTACACGGTCGTGTTGACCCGACTATCCTGGCGCAACGGTCGCAAGCTGGGAGCGTCACGGATGACGAGCGCCGCCGTCTCCAAGAATATCGCACTCTCCGTCGAAGCCGTATCGGAGTAGGTTGCAAGACCCCGACTTCCCCGCCAAAGCACATTGCCCCTGATTTCGTCGTCGACGGCAAATCAATGTGCTCAGTTCACCGATGTACCCTTTGCCTCGAAGGTGCAGTCATCTTCCCGGATAGCCTTCCGGGCCTCGCCAAGCGGATGGCGGAACTGCGGCACATAGAGGCGAACATGTCGGCCGTAGCATTCCTTGAGTCATCGTTCGGCGAGGAAATGCGTAACACCGAATTCGCACTCAAGCACTACGACCAGCAAGAGGTAGCCTCTCTTATAGCTGAGTGGGAGCAAAAAATTCGCTCGGGAACGCACCGGGTGGTGGACCTTGATGGTGTCCAAAGGGCGAAAGCATGAAGAAAAAAGCCAGTATCGTCGTCAACGCGCCGAGTACTACCGGCCCGACCGTTCCCGTTGCAGAAAAGGATATTGGTAAGACACGCAATACGGCGCTACTTCACACGGCTGCCGAAAATGTTCAGCATCTCGACTCGCGCAGCCTGATAACGGTCCAGACGATTCTCGGGCACGGTGACCGATACGGCTTCTGGAAGACGCCGGAAGAATGGGCGCCGGCACAGCATGGAACTGCGAGCATCAACATTGACCTGCGGAAGCGCATCGCGGACTTTCTCGAACCCGCGCTTCTGCCGCTGTGGAAGGAGGCCAATGAAGGTCCGCTTCAACAAGGCACTAGCTCGTCCGTTGACGGTGACCGGACACTATCGGATGTGGCGCGGATTAACTGGCTGATTGAGGGCGCCGTTCTTTCCCTCACGCGGTATCTAATCTTGCTTCGAATGGGGCCCGCTGCGTTCGTGGGAAAACGCAAGGGAGGTTCTCTAGACCCGACAACAGTACGTACTCTGGCGTATGACAACCTCCCGAGGTTGTTCGCGGCGTGCGTCTCGAAGATGTTCGGCGACGCTTCCGTGTCCGGCAACGTGGCCGAGGCTACTGACTCCGTTCCGGCTGCCGGATACATGAGCTACGTGCCACGCGACCATCTTGACAGTCTCAGTAAGACGGGGCGGAAGAAGACGACTTTCGAATTCCAGCGAATGTTTGTTCTGGGTTTGAAGGGATATTGGAATGACGTACCCATCCTGTCAGAACAGCTCGACGCTGTCACGGCCGTCGCGGGGGACCCGGTGCCGAAGGAAGGCGAGAGCAAGACAAAGCCGCACCTGCCGCTGCCGGACGACTATGTGTCCGACATGGGTTCCCGTAGTCTTTGGCTAATCGAGTCCATCGCGCCTAATCTGTTTCCGATTTTGAAGGAATTCCAGAGGATATGGCGGGAGACGGACATCCCATCGTTGGAACCAACCCAGGTGGAAAGTCGTCGCAGGACTAAGGTGGAGGCCTACCTTGAGAAGTGCGGTTGGCGCGACCGCGCGGGTAAACTAATTGACGTACCACCGTTCCCGCTATACGTACGTCGAATAGGCGGGCCAGGCAAAACACGGTCAGACGACGAGTTGCTGAACAGTAGCCTCGATGAGCAGGGCGAGGGCCTCGAAGACATAAATTGGCCACCTCATACGGCGCACGAGATTTTTGGGCTTGCGCACGCGGTACAGCTCGCGCACCTGTTTGTCGTCGCGCTGCCGATGGCTGCAAGGCGGTCAGAGATTGTTACCTTGGAGCGCTCCTGCGTGCAGTACGCGGCGGACGGCTTCCCATACGCAGACGGCAGAACTTTCAAACTTGTTGAGCGCCATGACGGGGCCATACGGGATTGGGTCTTGCCTGATGTCTCCGTAAATGCCATTGAACAGCAAGTTCGTCTCATTGGGTTGCTCGAGACTCTTGGCAGCATGCAGCCCGACCGTTCGGAGTCGAAAATCGCCCAGTCGCCTCAACTGCCAGGGCGTCATCTTTGGGCGCAGTCTGGACATGGCGGCGCAGACAGAACAAAACGCTTGGTGACTCTCGGTAAGGCACTTATCCAATTCGCGAAGACTCTAGGCATGGACCCGCAGCCCGGAGGCCAGAATATACGGCCTCATAGGCTTCGTAAAACCATTGCACGACTGGTTGCGCTGGCTCTCATGCAGGCCCCGAAGGTTCTCATGGATGTCTTCGGTCACAAGTCACTCGAGATGACCTTGTATTACATCCTCACCGATAAGGAGCTACGGGCGGAAATCGAGCGCGTAACCCGAGAGCTTCGAATCATTCGGGCAACGGAAATCATCGAGGAGATGGTCGCCAACGAAGATGCTGTATCAGGTGCCGTTCCAACAGGGGGGTACGGCGGACCTGCGGCTCTTGCGATGCAGCGAGCTATCGACATGCAGAAAGAAGGCTTGCATCGGTCGGGGGAGGAATGGGGTGCAGCTAACGCGGTGGAACTGGCAGAAATATTGACGCTCCAGGGAAAGGCGTGGCAGTTCGTTCGACCCGGCGTCATCTGTACGAAATTCCCCGGGACAGAGTCGGGTCCCTGCAACAAGAGCAAGGGGCACCCCGAGCCCGCCCGCTGCCAAACTCACTGTCGACATCGCCTCGAAGAGAAATTCTTGCGCGAGGACGTTGACGGCGCAATTCGAGATTCCGTAACAGCGTATATCGACGCTGGCGAGGCCGGTGAGCTACTGGTTCAGGCCTTGTGGGCGGGGCAAATCCGCGCACATCTCGTCCGGTTCGAGGACATCAAGCATAAATGGCTGAGTGACCCAGTCGTGCAACGTATCCTCGCAGAGGAGGAATCTGAAGGAGTCAGCGCGTGAGCAAAACTACGAAGTCAACAGGCACAACACGCTCTCCGGCTACGCGAGCACTTATGCAACAGAGCGCATCGGAGCGAGGAAAGGAGCGCTCCGCCGCGTTGGACAAGCACGTGCGTGAAGTGATGGCGACGATAGACGGAGAAATTGCAGCTAACAAGGGAATCTACCCGAACAACGGCGGGGCATTATCGGCAGCGGAGCTTGCGCGCCGAGCTGGGGTTCACGAAACGACCTTTTACAGCCCAGCGCAAAAAGAGAAATTGGGCAAGGATGTCAAGGAATGGGTAGAAAAGATTCAAGCTTCCCACATCGTTGGGAAAGGCCGTGTCCGACGAGCTCTGTCGGAACGGCTGGAGGACTGGGAGACTCTGTACCAAGGCCTCAAACAGTCGCATCGCGATACAGAACTTGAGCTACAGCAAACGGAAGCTGAACTCGCGGAGGCCAGGAAAGAGGTTGAGCGTATGCGCGACGAAAACGCAGGGTTGCGACAGTCACTTGCGCAATCCGGTCACAAGAAGATTGTGCCCCTCCCGAAGAAAAAGGACTGAACGTGGCACGACCTAGTGTAATACCTCAGGTTCGGCTTCGACTTGAGACATATCTCAACGAGCGGGAAGCCGAATATCTCGCGTTGCCTGAGATGAGCAGGCTCCCCACTCTTCCTGCGACGCCTGATGGCAAAGTCAATGTACGCGCTATCGCTCAGGCTATCGAATTGAAGCAAACGCAGGAGAAGTACCTTTACGAACGCGAGGAGTTAAGCCAGCTCATCAATCTTATGGCCGAGGGGCAGGGGTTGTTACCAATCGGCTCGCGACTTACGCAGGAAGCGGGCGACAAGGCTCTCAGGGAACGCATGGTGCGGCAGGCGAAGGCTGCCAAGGCATCGGAGCAAGCGGCCGTTGAAGCCCAGGCCGTTCAGGCTGAATTGCTTGAGAGACTGAAGGAGGCCGCAGCAGAAATCGAATCGCTTCGCGCGGAAAATCTACGTATGCGAGCGCAGGTGGATGCCATGCATGCTGGCCTCTTCGTGAGGGTCGAGGAGTGAACGAAAACATTGAATGCACCGTGGTCGTGGAACGCGTGCTCTCGCAGATGGAGAGCGGGTGCATCTTTACCGGTCGCCGTGAAAACGGAGATATCGTCCGTGTGAAGTTCAGTGGACGAGACACACAACCCTTGGTGGGTGATGCATTCGTCGTGCGAGGGCTACTCTCCACGTACCGAGACCGGTTCGGGAAGAACGTTCCGCAGGTAGACAGCAAGCGGATGAGGCGAACAGTCAGTCGGGGGCAACTTCTCGGACCATGGCTACAACGGTTGCCGAATATCGGCCCGGGCCGTGCCCAACGGCTCCTCGATAAGTTCGGCCACGAGTTGGTCGATGTACTTCGGGACGCAAGTCGCATGGCTGACGTTTCGGCTGCTATTGATACTGACAAGCCAGCTCTTGCGTCTCGAATCGCGGCACAGCTTTACGCCGCCATGGCTATAGACACCGGAGCAGGTAGCGTCAAACTCGCCGAAGTCGAATTCCTTACGTTCCTTGAGCGGTTGGGTATTCGCGAGTCTCGCATTGCGAGCCAACTGTGGCGTCTGATGGCGGGAACGGATGCGGTAGACCGATTGCATCGAAATCCGTACGTCGCAGCAAGCCTCATCGATTGGAAGGTGGCCGACCGCGTCGGTCAACGACTCTTGCGGTCCAGCGACACTCGCGCGGACCTCCATGAGCACCCTGCTCGTTTGGCCGGTGCGCTCAGCAGCGTCTGGCGAGAACTTCTTAACGATGGGGACACAGCCGCGACACCCGAGCGCGTGTTTAGCCTCCTTGAATCGCGAGCTGTCAATGCACATGCGGCTCTGCGTTACGCGGAAGACAACAGCCTTTTACGGCGCTCAGGCTCCTTGCTGAGAGTGCCTGGTGCGGCATGGCTGGAAGACCAGGTAACGAGTGCTCTTGGGGCCATGGAGCAGCGTGAGCCTGCCGTGTTTCTTCCTTCCCCGGAGGAGCTTGATTTGCTTGTGCTCGGGGCGGAAGCCACGGTCGGATTGGCGTTGACGGATGAACAGCATCGCGCTGTCGTGAGCTTGCTAACGATGCCTGTGGCCGCCTTGCAAGGTGGTGCAGGCGTCGGTAAGACGACTGTTATGAAAGTCCTGGCGACCGCATGGGAACACATTGGAGGCGAAGTAGTGATGGGCGCGTTGGCCGGCAAGGCTGCGCTGACTCTCTCCCGTGGTGCATCGTCGCACAACCAGCCTCGGTTGGCGTACACCATTGCCCGGCTCATAGGCATGCTCGAGCGGCAGCGTGAACAAGACTCTAATCGGGAAGCGAAGCGTCCCGCCACAGACATCGCGTTCACGGCGAGGACGTTGCTAGTGATTGATGAAGCAGGGATGATGGACACGCCGAGTTTGCGCAGAGTGCTTAGCTTGTTGCCAGCCGGAGCGCGAATTCTCTTTGCCGGCGACCAAGGACAGTTACCGCCAGTTGGTATCGGCAAGGTCTTCCATGACCTCGTAGCGGAGGGGAGCCGTGTTGCTCGGTTGACCAAGGTGCTTCGGCAGGCGGAGGACAGCGCAATTCCCACCATATCGGCGCTTGTGAGAGATGGCAGAGTTCCGGAACTTTCCAACTGGCACGGCGAGGCCCGGGGCGTCTATCTCGTGCCACCAGCTGACCTTGATTCAGTCCAGCTTCGGCTGCGAGGAAAATCTGAAATGATGTTGGTGGCGGCTACCCGAGCCACCGTCTCAGATATCAACGAAACCCAGTCATTGCGAGTTCGTCAGTTGACCACGCCGACGCGTCGACTGGGCCCGCTCGCGTCCGTTGCCGTCGGGGACCCCGTTGTAACAACCGCAAATCGTTACCAGGACGGTCTCTTCAACGGACTGCTTGGTGTCGTCACATCTATCGATGGCCCGACAGTCACTGTCCTGTGGGATGGTGAGACGGACGCCCGAGCTCTGCCTCGAGAGGCTGAGGGTGACATCGAACTGGCCTATGCCATCACGTGCCATAAAGCACAGGGCAGTTCAGCCCAAACAGTGCTGGTCGTGGTTGAACGTTCTGCGCTCGTTACACGCGAGTGGCTTTATACCGCGATTACGCGAGGGCGTGAGCTCGTCTTGCTGGTTGGCGACGATGAAGCTGTTGGACAGGCCATTCGCAGACGAACTTTGCGCACCACCGGCTTCTTGTTGCCACCGCCGCGAACAGCAACTGTTCGAGGACCCGCATGCATCGAAGGCATCGGATGATTTTAGACGGGTCAATGGTCAGGGCAACGCCCTGACCCCGCACGGAGGCCGCAGCGGAGCACAGGCCGGAGGCCGAGCACCGAACGGGCGAGTACGGGGCTTGCCATTGAGGCGTCTGAGGGAAGATAGGCTCCCCCTCGGGGTGGCCGGAGTCAGGGCCGCTAGGCCCTTACCCGGCTGCCTCGAGGGCTCAGCGGCCCGGCGGGAGCGCTCCCCTCGCCTCGGGCGAGGGGCGGGGGGGAGTGGCTGCTGTTGTCCTAACTTGGCCGTCGACTGGTTGACTGAAGCACGACGTGTATTAGATGGAATAGGTGGCCACCGCACCGTCAAACGTATTCCATCTATTGCTAGTAATATTAGATGGAATGGAAACGCTTATGCTGTGGGGTTTTGGGATACTCGTCTAATGTCGCGCCGGCTATAATCAACGAAATACTGGCGGATTTCCGGGCGGATGAATTCGAACAGGAAGCGGAAGTGGCCCCACAGCGGGTAGTTGCGCAGAATCGCGTGGCGTTCCTGTGTCAGGTCGAACAGGCCAAGCGCGACGAGCGCCACCGGCACGATGATCCAGAACCACGAAATGTGATGCGCCGCGGCGAGCGCCGCACAGACGGCGAGCAGAGCGACTGTGCACCACATCGCCAGATAACGTCGAGAAAACATGGGGACTCCAGTGCAGTGGGGATCGTCGCGGAGGGATCGTCGACGCTGTCGGCGCAGACGGAATCCGCCGCGAAGGGGAACGAACACCTGCTTGTTATGGTGAAGCTAGCTGCGCCTCGAAGATGAAACGCGTGGGTGAAGCGTGAAGTCTGAAGCTTGAAGATGGGGCATGAAAGTGAAGCGCGTGCGGCGCCGCCAAGGCGTTGCCGCACGATAAACTCATCGCTCAACGGGCGGTTAGCAGCGCTGCCTTTTGCGGCTGGCGCACCGTTGGTTGTCCGGTTACCGCGTGTTCGATGATGCCGCCGCCGAGACACACGTCGCCATCGTAGAGCACCGCAGATTGCCCTGGTGTGACAGCCCATTGGGCGGCGTCGAAGTTCAGTTCGAAAAGGCCTTCGTCGACACCTGTCTCACTGGCAGCCGCACTTGCAGCCGCACGGAACGTGCACGGTGCATCCGCTTGCCGGTAACGGGTTTTCGCGCCGCAGGCAAAACCGTCGGCTGGCGCTTCACCCGCCACCCAGCTCGTATTGCCCGCGCTCAACGTATGGCTCAGCAGCCACGGATGTTCGTGGCCTTGCGCGACGTACAGTGTGTTCGACGCAATATCCTTGCCGGCAACAAACCACGGCTCGCCGCTGCCGTCCTTGCTGCCGCCAAGGCCGATGCCCTTTCGTTGTCCAAACGTATAGAACGCGAGGCCGATGTGTTCGCCGACTACTTTGCCCTCGGTGGTTTTCATCGGACCGGGTTGGGTCGGCAGATAGCGGTTCAGGAAGTCGCGGAACGGCCGTTCGCCGATGAAGCAGATGCCGGTCGAATCTTTCTTCTTCGCATTCGGCAGCGCGATCTGTTCGGCGATCTCGCGGACTTTGGTTTTCGGAATCTCGCCCAAAGGAAATAGCGTCTTCGACAACTGCGCCTGGTTCAGCCGATGCAGAAAGTACGACTGGTCCTTCGTATGATCGAAGGCCTTCAGCAGTTCGAAGCGTCCGTTGTTCTCGCGCACGCGGGCATAGTGGCCGGTCGCGATGGTTTCCGCGCCCAGCGACATCGCGTGATCGAGGAAGGCCTTGAACTTGATTTCGGCGTTGCACAGCACGTCGGGATTCGGCGTGCGGCCGGCCGAGTATTCGCGCAGGAACTCGGCGAACACGCGGTCTTTGTATTCGGCGGCGAAGTTGACCGCTTCGACGTCGATGCCGATCAGGTCCGCGACCGAGACGACGTCGATCCAGTCCTGCCGCGTCGAGCAGTACTCGCTGTCGTCATCGTCTTCCCAGTTTTTCATGAACAGGCCGACCACGTCGTAGCCCTGTTCCTTCAGCAGCCACGCGGTAACCGACGAATCGACGCCGCCCGACATGCCTACTACGACTTTCTGCTTGCTCATAAGGTGCTCACTGGGTACTGCGTGACTTCATTGATCGTGGGTTGACCGTGTTGCCTGGTTGGCCGCTCGTGACGGATCAGGCCCGCTTATGACTGGTCAGGTCTGGCCAGGCCAGCTTACGTCTGCTTGCGTCCGACCGAATGCGTGTGCACGAAGTCGAGCGGGAAACGCCGTCCCGCGAGGTAATCGTCGAGACATTGCATGACGAGCGGCGTGCGATGCCGTTCGGGGCAGGCGCGCAACTCGTCGGCGCTCATCCACAGCGCACGGACGATGTCGGGGTCGAGCGCGCGCTTAGCGTCCGCTTCGCCGTTCGTGCCGCAATAGGTGAAGCGCAAATACGTCACGCCCTCACTGCCGGGCCGCTCGAAATGCGTCATATACATGCCGACCAGCGCCTCGGGCGTGAACGGATGCGCGGTTTCCTCGAGCGTTTCGCGGATGACCGCTTCCAGAAGCGTTTCTCCCGCCTCCAGATGGCCGGCGGGCTGATTCAGGCGCAGGCCTTCGGCGGTATGTTCCTCGACTACGAGAAAACGCCCGTCGCGCTCTATGATGGCCGCAACGGTGACGTGCGGCAGCCAGGATTCCGGTTTCATGGGTGCGCATTTTACCGTTTATGGGCCTGGGCTGCCGGGAAGCGGGCGGCAGCGGGTATGGACTGGCAGGGCCGCCCGGCCTTGACGGGCGGCTACCGAGGCTGCGGCGGGCACTGACCGGCCCGATAAGCAGGCAACGCACGCGCGGCGCCCACGGTCTGCATCCTGCAAGGCGCCCTTGCTGGGCCACGACCCCCGGATTGTCCCCGATTTCGGCGCACCCCCAGGTTTCGGTTAAAGTGACGCGGTTAGCCGTTGCACTTGCAAGCCGGCGTGCCTCGTCGGCGCATCTGTCGTAAAACAGGAAGTCGAGGAGGAACAACGATGCACATCGGAGTGCCAGCCGAGACGCGCGCGCACGAAACCCGCGTCGCCGCGACGCCCGAAACGGTCAGGAAGTACGTGACCCAGGGCCACCGGGTCACGATCCAGAGCGGCGCCGGCACCGGCGCGAGCTTCCCTGACGATGCCTTTACAGCGGCCGGCGCGGAAATCGTCGACGCGGCCACTGCTTTTGGCGCCGATCTCGTCCTTAAAGTCCAGTCCCCGACCGATGCCGAACTCCCGCTGCTCAAGCGCGGCGCGACGCTGGTCGGCATGCTCGATCCTTTTAATACCGAAAACTCATCAAAGCTCGCGGCAGCCGGCGTTACCGCGTTCGCTTTAGAGGCCGCGCCGCGCACCACGCGTGCGCAGAGCCTCGACGTCTTGAGCTCGCAGGCGAACATCGCCGGCTACAAGGCGGTGCTGCTGGCGGCGACGCTTTATCCGCGTTTCATGCCGATGCTGATGACGGCGGCCGGCACCGTGAAAGCGGCCCGTGTGCTGATTCTCGGCGCGGGCGTGGCTGGTTTGCAGGCCATCGCGACCGCCAAGCGCCTGGGCGCCGTGATCGAAGCGTCCGACGTGCGTCCGGCGGTCAAGGAGCAGATCGAATCGCTCGGCGCCAAGTTTCTCGATGTCCCGTACGAAACCGACGAGGAGCGCGAAGCCGCGCAGGGCGTCGGCGGCTATGCGCGGCCGATGCCGCCTTCGTGGCTGACACGTCAGTCGGCACTGGTCCACGAGCGGGCGAAACAGGCGGATATCGTCATCTCCACCGCGTTGATTCCCGGCCGCGCCGCGCCGACGCTGATCTCGGTCGAAACCGTGCAGGCGATGAAACCCGGCTCCGTGCTGGTGGACCTCGCCGCAGGACGCGGCGCCGAATACGAAGGCCGGCGCGGTGGCAACTGCCCGTTGACCGAAGCGGACCAGGTCGTTACCCGAAACGGCGTGCAGATCGTCGGCTATACGAATCTGGCCTCGATGGTGCCCGCCGACGCGTCGTCCTTGTACGCACGCAACCTGCTCGACTTCCTCAAGCTGATCATCACCAAGGAAGGCGCCCTGAACATCGATCTCGCGGACGACATCGTCGCGGCCACGCTGCTGGCCCGTGACGGCGAAGTCGCCCGCAAGGCATAGAGGAGAACGGCGATGGAAGTCATCAACCACACCGTCATCAATCTGATCATCTTCGTGCTGGCGATCTATGTCGGCTACCACGTCGTCTGGAACGTCACGCCCGCGCTGCACACGCCGCTGATGGCCGTGACCAACGCGATTTCGGCGATCGTGATCGTCGGCGCGATGCTGGCCGCGGGTCTCACCGTGGGCGACACCGGCAAGTTCTTCGGCACGCTGGCCGTCGCGCTCGCGGCGGTGAACGTGTTCGGCGGATTCCTTGTGACAAGGCGAATGCTGGAGATGTTCAGGAAGAAAGAGCCGAAGAAGCTTATCGCTGATAAGACGACCAGGGAGAACGCGTAATGAGTCTGAATGTTGTCACGCTGCTTTATCTGGTCGCGTCGGTCTGCTTCATTCAGGCGCTCAAAGGGCTGTCGAATCCGAAGACGGCGCGCATCGGCAACACCTTCGGCATGGCCGGGATGGCGATCGCGATCCTCACCACCATCGCGTTGATCGTCAAACAGGCTAATGCGCTCGGCTCGAATCTTGGGTTGGGGCTCGGCCTGCTGCTGGTCGCGCTGGTGATCGGCGGCGCGATCGGCGCGTTCGTCGCGGCGCGCGTCGAGATGACCAAGATGCCTGAACTGGTCGCGGCGATGCACTCGCTGATCGGTCTTGCCGCCGTGTGCATTGCGTATGCGGTGGTGTCGGAGCCGTCCGCGTTCGGCCTGGTCGACCCGGAGAATGCGATTCCGGGCTTCCTGCCGTACGGTAATCGCGTCGAGTTGTTCATCGGCACGTTCGTCGGTGCGATTACGTTCTCCGGTTCAGTGATTGCGTTCGGCAAGCTGTCGGGCAAGTACAAGTTCCGGCTCTTCCAGGGCGCACCGGTCGTTTATGCAGGACAGCACCTGATCAACCTGTTCCTCGCGCTCGGGATGCTCGGCTTCGGCGTGATCTTCTTTCTCACGCAATCGTGGCTGCCGTTCATCATCATGACGCTGATCGCGTTCGTGCTCGGTGTGCTGATCATCATTCCGATCGGTGGCGCGGATATGCCGGTGGTCGTGTCGATGCTCAACTCGTATTCGGGCTGGGCGGCGGCGGGGATCGGCTTCTCGCTGAACAATCCGATGCTGATCATCGCGGGCTCGCTGGTGGGTTCGTCCGGTGCGATCCTGTCGTACATCATGTGCCGCGCGATGAACCGGTCGTTCTTCAACGTGATTCTCGGCGGCTTTGGTAATGAGGCGGGCGCGGCGGCAGCGGGTGGGTCGGCGGAGCAACGTCCAGTGAAATCCGGTTCCGCCGACGATGCGGCGTTCATGCTCGGCAATGCCGAAACCGTGGTGATCGTGCCGGGATACGGTCTGGCCGTCGCGCGTGCGCAACATGCTTTGAAAGAGCTGACCGACAAGCTGGTCGAGAAGGGCATCGAGGTAAAGTACGCGATTCACCCAGTGGCCGGGCGGATGCCGGGGCACATGAACGTGCTGCTCGCCGAAGCCGAAGTGCCCTACGACATGGTCTACGAAATGGACGACATCAACGGCGAGTTCGGTCAGGTCGACGTGGTGCTGGTGCTCGGTGCGAACGACGTGGTGAATCCGGCGGCGAAGAACGATCCGAAGTCGCCGATCGCGGGCATGCCGATCATCGAGGCGTATAAGGCACGTACGGTCATCGTGAATAAACGTTCGATGGCCGCGGGTTATGCCGGTCTCGACAACGATCTGTTCTACATGGACAAGACGATGATGGTGTTCGGCGATGCGAAGAAGGTGATCGAGGACATGGTGAAGGCAGTGGAGTAACGTACCTCGGCGGTTCGCGGCTTGCCTTGCGGCGGGCGGTGAACCGTCGGTCACGATCCCGCCACCGGCACGTGAGGTCGAGTGTCAAATCCTGGACGTGCGGACGCGTCTCACAGCCGCATCCGCATCTTTACCGCGACTTCGCATTCACGTGCCGCAGCAAGTCCGCCAGCCGTTTGCCTTCCTGATCCGGATACGGTTCGAGCGCGTGAAGATTCTGGATTTTTTCCAGCCCGAAATTGCGGAAATCGCCTCGCAATTCGCACCACGCGCCGAGCGTCCAGCGCGCGCCCCAATAAGCCAGTGCCAGCGGCCACACGCGCCGCTCGGTCGCCGCGCCGTTCGCATCGGTATAGGCAAAGCTCACCACCTGACGTGCATCGATCGCCCGATGCAGCGCGTCCACCTTCGCCGAAAAATCTGCCTTGATGTGAAACGACGGCGCG
The DNA here is from genome assembly GCF_052682275.1 of Paraburkholderia sp. D1E. Taxonomy (NCBI): domain Bacteria; kingdom Pseudomonadati; phylum Pseudomonadota; class Betaproteobacteria; order Burkholderiales; family Burkholderiaceae; genus Paraburkholderia; species Paraburkholderia sp. D1E. The sequence goes on along the minus strand of NZ_JBQYMB010000001.1, from coordinate 8,688,407 downwards.
AAGATTGCCAGACGTTCGAGCGTTGCGCGTTTGTCGGCGGGCATTGCCGAGGCGATCTTCGCCAGCGCCCCGCGCGCGCCGCTCGCGAAGCCGGCGCCGCCCCACGATTCGAGCATCCGCGCGCCCGCTGCGAGCGCGGCCAGTTCATCGGCGGTGAAGGTAAGCGGCGGCAGGCTCGCCGAGCGACTCAACCGATAGCCGATGCCCGCTTCGCCTTCGATTGGCACGCCTGATAGTTGGAGATCGCGCACGTCGCGATAGACGGTGCGCAGCGAGATATTCAGCCAGTCGGCGAGTTGTTGCGCGGTGGTCAGACGCCGTCCGCGTAACAGTTCGGCGATCTGGAACAGGCGGTCGGCGCGGCGCGTCATCGTGGGCGTCTTGTAAAAAAGGACGGGGACAGTCCCGCGATGATAGCGCCGCATGCCGCGCTCCGGTCGGTGTTCCGCGCGATGCCGGCCGGCCGCCGCGCTTGTGTGCCGTGTCGCGAGTTAGCCGTTGGTCCGCGAATGCAGGCCGAGGCGGTTGCCTTCCGTGTCGGTGAAGAACGCGATATAGCCGATGTCCTGCGGCAGCTTGATCACCGGACCATCGGTCTTGCCGCCGGCCTGCTCGACGCGGGCGAGCACGGCGTCCACGTTGGGTTGCGCGTTCAGATAGACGAGCACGCCGTCGTTGGTCAGCTTCGTCGACGGGCTATGGACGATTGCGCCGCCGGTGGCCGGTTCTTCGTAGCCGAAGATAGCGATCGGCTGGCCGCCGACTTCCTGGCGATTCAGTTTGACGTCGAGGGCGGTTTCGTAAAAATGGACAGCGCGCTCGAAATCGACGGACGGTATCTCGAACCATGCGACAACTTTGGATGATGCGGACATGACACTCTCCTGTGGATGGCGGTAAGCCGTGCAAAGCGCCGGATGGCGTGAGAAGGAGTGTGCGTGGGGGCTGCTGACAGCGTAGTGTCAGTAGGGGTTGCCGGAGGTGGAAAAAGGATGTGGCGGAGGATCAGTGCGCTCGGGCGCCGGCCGACTACCGAGGTACCGGCGAAAAAAAGCCGCGGACCTGGATCCGCGGCTTTTTCGATGCTGCTTTGCGCCGGCTTAAGCTGCTGGCGTGTCGTTGTTCTGCGGCCGCTGACGAACGCTGCCCGCGATCAGGTCGAAGCGGAACAGCCGGCATTCGAGCGCGCCGTTGAAGAGCGGCGTCTTGGTCGATTCGCGCAGACGCAGCTGGCCCGGCAGCTTGCGATCCGATGTCAGGATGAACGCGTGCCAGCCGGTAAAGCGCTGCTTCAGCGCATCGCCGAGCGACTGGAAAAATTCGCTGTCCGGTGCCTCTTCCTGAGCCCGGTGGAAGCTTTCGTCGTCGCGGCCTTCACGCGTGGCCCGGCCTTCGCGGATTTCACCCCGCGCATTGCGGCCGCGCACTTCGATCCGCTCGCCATACGGCGGGTTGGCGACGAGGATGCCCGCATCCGACGATGGCGCTGTCATTCCGCGTGCATCGACCTGCTTGAGCGGAATCGATGGCAGGCCGGCCCGCTGGAAGTTCGCACGCGCCTTGTCGAGCATGTCGCCGGAAATATCGCTGCCGAATATCTGCAGATCGGCGCGCGAATTGCGCGCGGCGTGTTTCGCGTCGAGCGCGGCGGCCTTTAGTGTTTGCCAGGTCTTGGCGTCGTATTGCTTGAGATTCTCGAAGCCGAAGCGGCGCTCCGCGCCTGGCGCGATATTCAACGCCACTTGTGCAGCTTCCGCGAGGAAGGTGCCGCTGCCGCACATCGGGTCGTATAGCGGCATGCCGGCGGTCCAGCCGGTCAAACGCAGGATGCCCGCCGCGAGATTCTCGCGCAGCGGTGCCGCGCCCTTGTCCATGCGCCAGCCGCGCTTGAAGAGCGGATCGCCGGAGGTGTCCAGATAGAGCGTGCACTCGGTGGCGGTGAGGAACGCGAACACGCGCACGTCGGGCATGGCGGTGTCGATGTTCGGACGCGCGCCGCTGACTTCACGCAGACGGTCGCAGATCGCGTCCTTGACCCGCAGCGTCGTGAATTCGAGGCTGCGCAGCGGCGATTTGATCGCGGTGACATCCACGCGCAGCGTTTCGTTCGCCGAGAACCACTGCTCCCAACGTTGTTCGACCGCGAGCGCATAGACGTCCTGTTCGCTGCGATACGGCCGATGCGCGATTTTCAGCAGCACGCGGCTCGCGAGGCGCGAGTGCAGATTGGCGGCCATGCCGGCGGCCCAGCCTCCACGGAAATGTACGCCGCCGGGCACTTGCGCGCCGGCCGTGAACGGCGCGCCGTTCAGGTGCTTCGCGGCAATTTCGGCGAGCTCGGTGGCGAGCGAGGCTTCAAGACCGCGCGGACAGGGAAGGAAGAAATCGAAGGACATTGAGGTTGCCGGAAGGCGTTAGATAAGGCGCTATTGTACGCGGTCGGGGTGCGGGGCCGCTTTGGCCGGCCATACCAGCTCCAGCGGATGCCGGAATACCCGTTGCCAGATCGCGCCACGCAGCGAGCGCACTGCATTGCGCCGCAAATCGCGCGATTTCACCGCCATGTAGAAGGCGAGCGCGAAACTCACGGCCACGTTGAGGATCGCCATGCTGCCGACGCCCGCGACCGCCCACCACAGCTCCGGCAATTTCAACGCGTCCATGCCGAGCACGCCGATCGCCACGCCGATCGAGCCGGCGCTGAGCGTCACGTGACGCACCTCGAACGTGAAGGCGAAGGCGGTGAGGATCGCCGGCACGAGCCCGAGCATCAGGCCGAGCGTGATATTGCCCACGACGCCTGCCACATTCGAGCGGCAAAACGCGGCGAGCCGGGCGGCACCGGCCGCGCCGAGCGTCATGCGCAGGCGCCGGTTATAGGCGAGCGCGTCCGCCACACGATGCAGGACGAACCAGTTGTCCGCCCAACCTGACAACAAACTCGACGACCACAGCAGCACGCCGGTCAGCGCGGCATAGAACGGCGTCGGTCCCATCAACGAGAACGAGTGCAGTGTGGCGTGCGCCTTCTCCGGCGAAATGATGTTGGCGTTGAACAGCGCATGCCACAACAATTGCACGCCGAAACACACGGGAAACACCAGCAGAACGTTGCCGAGCACGGCGGCTGCCTGCGTGCGCATTAATGCGGTCACCGAACTCACGAAGCTGTCGACGCCCGCCGGCGTGCCGACGCCGTCCAATTCGCGGGCGAGCGTGGGCGCCGTCATTGCCGGTTGTTTGGTGGCGAGAGAAAAGTGCAGGAAATGTATGAGCAGGAAGCTGGCTGCGTAGTTGATGCCGGCGAGCACGCCTTCGAACATCGACTGCAGATGCACGCCGGTGATGGCGAATTTCACGCATACCGTGACGACGGTAACGAGCCCGCCGCCGGCCGCCATGCGCATCATCTTCAGGTATTCGGCGCGATCGCGCGCGATGTAGTGCTCGCCGGTGTCCGCGCTGTATTCGACGACTTTGCGCGCCAGCAACGAGAAATTGCTGCGCACGAGGTGCGCGACGCTTTGGCTCGCGTGATTGGCGTTTACCAGTTCGGCGGTGAGACGCGCGCCGGCGTGCGGATCGTCCTGCGCCATCCAGGCGTTCAGCAGGTGCTCAGCGCGCACGATGCGCATCCGCATCCGTTCGACCTGGAACACGATATCGACACTGACGCCGTTGCGGTAGAGATGGGCGAAGACGTTGTCGGTGGCGCTGCGACATTCGTCGAGCAGCGCGCGCAGATAGTTGACCTCATGCAGCAGCTTGTCTTGCGGGGCACCTGCACTGACTGCCTGGTGGGCCGCTTCGACGGCGAGCATGGCGCGCGTGAGGCGGTAGAACGGCTGCTTTTCCATGGCGACGCGTACATCGCTGGCATCACGGATGTCGACTTCGCCGAGACGGCTGCGGACGGTTTGCGACAGACCGGTTGAACTGATCTGGCAGGTGAGGTTGTGCAGAGCGGCCAGCAGGTCGAGCGAGAACGGGGTGGCGTCGCGTTGTTCGTTCTCGTCCTGTTCGTAGTCGAAGAGGGCCCGGATGCGGGTGAGCAGATCGGTTGGCAGATTGGCGATCCATTCGGCATCGCGATCCTGGCTGAACATCAGTGTGGTGATCGCTCGTAGATCGCGCCGGTTCGGCGCGGGCGGAATCAGCGAGGCTTCGAGCCGCTCGAAGAGTGCGCCGAAGAAGCCTGAGTGCACGGGCATGCCCGCATCGCAGAGAAGTGAGAGGCCGTCGCTTTCGCGGAGCAGCGCGCGGAGAATGCCGGCGACGTTGGCCTTCCAGGTAGGGTTACGGTCCAGCACGTGGAGGAGATAGCGAATTCTTGTGTGCGCTGGAGTTGAGCGTGATGGGTTGTCTTCGACGGTGTTTTCGAGCTGTCCGGGTTGGACTGCGCGGCCGCGGCGGATCCAGTGGGTGAGTTCGATCAGCCACTCACTGCGGTCTGGATAGGGGGCGGTTTTATCGGCGATTGCCAGCAGCGCGTCTAGTTGGTGGCCGCTGTCGCGGGAAGCGCGCCATTTTTTTATGAATCTTTTGATTGAGGTGAGCATTTGGTTTTTTACCCTACGGGGGGCTGCCTGCGGCGCTTGGGGTTTGGTTAGGTGGAAGGATATGGCATGTGGTTTTTGTGCTGGTTAATGTTTTGCATTATTTTGCTTTTTTTGCCTTTGCGGCGCTTTGTCTGTTTGCTTATGGTGTTGGCCTTTCCTTGAATTGTTAGTGGTCTATTAGCGTTCGCCCCTGTGCGGGGCGGCACTTACTTTCTTTGCCGCCGCAAAGAAAGATAAGCAAAGAAAGCGGCTTACACCGCTAATTCTTAAGCGGGTCCCCCGCACAGTTGCGGTAGTGGTGCATCTGGAATCCGCGCTCCCGCACCTTCAGCCGTAGTGACAAAGCGCTCATCAGCTCCCACTCCGCACTGCGTGCGTCGCGGATGGGTATGCCTGGGAAACCAGTGGCTTCGTTTGGGTGCGTTGGGGGCCATCGGCTTCGCCTCGGCGAAGCGCATCCGCAGTCATGCGCGAACCCTCACTTCAAATGAAATGTCGCACTCACAGCCACAGCCACAGCCACAGCCACAGCCACAGCCACAGCCACAGCCACAGCCACAGCCACAGCCACAGCCACAGCCACAGCCACAGCCACAGCCACAGCCACAGCCACAGCCACAGCCACAGCCACAGCCACACGGCTACGACTGGAGTTGGAACCGCAGTGGCGAAGCAATGACGAGTGACGATACTGGGTAGAACGTGAGAGCCCAGACGTAGAGGGCGGTTTTGAGAAGTGCGCTTCGGCGTGCGCAGCGTCGCCGGAAGTATGACTGCCTTGTCACTAAGGCCGAATGTGCGAGGGCACGGATTCCAGATGTACCACTACCGCGACTGTGCGGGGGGCCCGCTTAAGAATTAGCGGGGTGAGCCGCTTTCTTTGCTTATCTTTCTTTGCGGCGGCGTAACTATTCAGCGGCAGTCAGAGGCGAAACGACGAATCCGGCAAAGCTCAACGCCAGCGCATTGATCAGCGAACGGTTCTGTTTGCGCAGAGTGGCCAGGTAGGAGCGGATCGTACAGAACGCCTGCATGCCCGATTCCGAGCGGAAACAGCCGGAGATTTTCTGTTTGAGCTTGGGCATGCGGATATCGCGTTCGGCCTGGTTATTGTCGAACGGCACCCGGTGATCGGCAATGAAGCGCCACACCTCGGTCGCCTGCAGATGCAGCCGCCGGACCAGATTGCAGGTAAAGCTTTGTCTGATCCTGCCGCGCAACTCCACGCGTTCAGGCGCGCGAGCCTGTGTCGGATTAAGCTTGCGCGCCTGGGCGATCAGGGCCCGAGCGCGTCGCCTGTAATAGCGTTGCCGCGATGGATCCAGCGCCGTGTTGCCGCAGGCCGCGCTGCGGTCGACCTCGCGTTTGGCCTGGCAAAGCAGATTGATCATCTGCTGGGCCCAGGGTTGTTGCGTCGACTCCGCGACGAACACCAGTTCGCGCAGATGATGAGCGTTGCACAGCGCATGTTCGCACTCATAGGCAGCGTATGGCCTCCAGCCGTCGTGTACCGCGACGCCCTTAAAACCGGGAAGGATGCCGAAGCTGTCGAGCGCCTCGCGACCGCGCTTGCGATGGGCGCCATACCAACTCAACGTACGGGTCGAGGCAAGATGCAGCCAGTAGGGCATACGACTGACGCGCATGCAGCTCTCATCGAAATGCACCACGGGCTGCTCGCGTAACGCCTCGTTGATCTGCCTGACTGCCGGCGCCAGCAGGCGGGCAGCCTCATCGATGCTCTGCTGCACCGTGCCCGTACTCACGCGCAGACCGAACAGATCTCCCAGTGCCTGAACCGTACGCGCCACCGGCAACTGCTGGTACTGCGTCAGATAGACGGCCGCCGCCCGGATCTGGGGACCGTACTGCACCGCCTGGCTCACGCCCTCGGGAAACATCCCCGAATGGCGCTTGCCGCAGGCGCACTGCGCGACCTGGACGCGATGCTCGGTCACCTCGAAACGCGTGGGCGGCAGATCGATCACCTGACGGCCTTCGGGTAAGACGGTGATGCGGGCGGATTCGATCTGCTGGCCGCATGCATCGCACACCGGCGCCACCGGATGAATCTTGATGTGATCAGGCTGAGCCACGCGTTTGAGCGTCTTGCCCTTGTGCCCGGGTTGCGCGCCGGGCCTGGCGCCGCTCGTGCCACGCAATGACTTCGGTTTGCGCCGCGGCCCATCGCCTGACGGCGGCTTGCTGGAGTTATGGCTGTCCTTCTCAAGCTTTGCCTCAAGCTCGTTCAGACGCCTCACCAGATCAACGATGAGTGCGTCCTTCTGCTCCGGTGTCAGGTCCTTGATGTCAGGCATCTTCGTCATGTCCTTCACTATGCACAGCCTGGTAGCAGTTTACAAGCGCTGAATAGTTACGCGGCGGCAAAGAAAGTAAGTGCCGCCCCGCACAGGGGCGAACGCTAATAGACCAATAACAATTCAAGGAAAGGCCAACACCATAAGCAAACAGACAAAGCGCCGCAAAGGCAAAAAAAAGCCATTAACTACCGGCAGAGGCAGCCCCAACCACAACAGCAGAAGGACACGCCGGCACGGCAAAAACAGCCCCTTTCCCGCTCCCCCCAACCTTCCCTTGCGGAGCAACAGATGCCATCCCCTGCACAGCAGCAGCAATCTGCAAAGCAATCTGCTGCAACGCCACCCGATGCCCATTAACAAGAGCGTCATACCCGCCGCTAACCGGCTCACTCACCACGCTCCGACAGGTCATCACAGCAGTACTACGTACAGCCCTCACACTCCAGACCGCATCGATCAATGCATGCGACCCCGGCCATGACTCGAACCGCTGCACATTCAGGCTGACCCGATACACAGGTGTCGCATCCGGATAAGCCGTGCCGTACACATCGATCGTGCCGAGTTGCTGCGTGAGACTGGTCGACAAAGCCCGCCGGATCTCATCGCCCGGCAACGAAGCCCAACGCTCCTGTTCGAGCACCTGGACCTGCGTAGGGCCCGTCTGCACGACAAGCTGATTCTTCGCCACTTGCGGCGGTACGTCGATCGGCGCGACTTCGATCAGCCACGCCGGCGCGGCCGTCGTCCGGGCGCTTACCGGCGCTGCCGAGCCGGCAGGTGCGCCATCCGCGCCGAGCGTATAAAAGCGGCTGCTCGGCGACGAACACGCCACCATCGCCACCAGTCCGGCCAGAGCGCCGACATAAACAGCGCCGCGCACAAGCCCGCGCGGCGGGCGGGGGAGCCGGGCAAACATCATGGTTTATCTCCTGTTTTACCGCGCAACAGCGATTCCGGATGACGCTCCAGATAATCCGACAGCGCATTCAGCGACTGCAGCGTGCGTGTCAGTTCCTGCAACGCCTGATGAACATCCGACTGCAACGGCGAGTCCTGTTGCAACGTTGCCTCGGCCGAACCGAAGGTCTGCTTCGCCGCAGCGAGGGTGTCGCGCGCCTCCGGAACGACTTCCTTGTCGAGTCGGGTGAACAACTGGTCGGCATTCTTCAATGCGCTGTTCAGGTTCGTCCCGATCTGATCGAACGGCACCTTGTCGAGCTTCTTCGCAATGTCGGCAACCTGCACCTGCAGTTCGTCGAGCGAGTTCGGAATGGTCGGCAACTCGAGTGGATCGCCCGTTACGTCAACCGTAGCCGGCGGCGCTTTCGGGAAGATATCGAGCGCCACGTACAACTGGCTCGTAATCAGGTTGCCGGTGCGCAACTGGCCCCGCAAACCATGCTTGACGAGCTGTTGCAGCAGGCTTTGACCCGCCAGGGTGCCCGGCGTCGGCGCGGTTTCGCGGAAGCGCTTGCCGAGGCGGTCCGGATACAGGTTCATCGTTACCGGCATCGTGAAGCTGCGCGTCTTCGGATCGTAGTCGATGCCGATATTGGTCACCTGGCCCAGTACGATGCCGCGGAAATCGACCGTCGCGCCGACCGACAAGCCACGCAGCGACTGATTGAAGTTCATGACTACGCGCAATGGCACGCCGTCCGGTTCGCGCATCGCGTCCGATTCATCCGGGGCGAGGCGGAACGTCATGTTGTTCGGCGCCTGCGCGCCCACGCTCTGGCCAGGCGGCGACTGGAATGACAAGCCGCCGACGATCACCGTCGCAAGCGATTGCGTATTCAGCTTGAAGCCGCTCGAGTCGAGCCGCAAATCGACGCCGCTTGCATGCCACCAGCGCGAATTGGTGCCGACGTACTGGTCGAACGGCGCCGACACGAATACCTGCATCGTCACACCGGTGCCGTCCTTGTCGAGTGAGAAGCCGACCACCTGACCGACCTGCACGCGCCGGTAGAAAATCGGCGAGCCGATATCGATCGAGCCGAGCGACTCGCCGTGCAGAATGAACTGGTGGCCCTTCTGGTCGCCCGTAATCGGCGGCGGTGTTTCGAGGCCGACGAAGTTTTTCTCGGTGTCTGGTGAATGGCCGGCGTCCGCGCCGATGTACGCACCCGAGAGCAGTGTGGTCAGTCCCGACACGCCGCTCGCGCCGACGCGAGGGCGTACCACCCAGAAGCGCGAATCCTTCACCGCGAAGTCTTCGCCTTCCTTGGTGAGCTGCACCTGAACCAGCACGTGCGAGAGATCCTTCGACAGCGTGATGGTCTTCACCGAGCCGACGTCGACGTCCTTGTACTTGACCTTGGTCTTGCCGGGCTCGAGGCCTTCGGCGCTGACGAACGTGATCGTAATGGTCGGGCCTTTTTCGGTCACCGACTTGATCACAAGCGCGAGGCCGATCAGCGCGGCGATCAGCGGAATCACCCAGACCAGCGAGGGCAGCCAGCGGCTGCGCGGCTCGATGTCGGGATCCGGCAGTTGGGGCGGCAGCCTGGGTCCGTTCGAATCGTTGCGCGGCGCATCGGAGGCGGGCGTCGGTCCTTGCGGGCTAGTCATGGTTGAGGTCCTGAGGTTTTTGAGTGCGGCCTTCCACGTTGTCCCAGATGAGCCGTGGATCGAATTGCATGGATGCCATCATCGTGAGAATCACCACCGAACCGAAGGCAATCGCGCCGGGTCCGGCCGTGATCACAGCAAGCGACTTGAAACGTACCAGCGCAACGGTCAGCGTGACGACGAATACGTCGAGCATCGACCAGCGTCCGATCCGCTCGACCATCCGGTAGAGCGTGGTGCGTTGCTCGGGCCGCCAGCGCGAACGGCGCTGCGCGGTGGCGGTGAGCAGCACCAGCACGCTCAGTTTGAGCATTGGCACCATGATGCTGGCGATGAACACGATCACGGCCAGCGGCCAGTCGCCCGAGGTCCAGAAGTACACGACACCGCTCATGATGGTGTCGTCTTCCGAACCGAGCAGTGACGACGTGTGCATGACCGGTAGAAGATTCGCGGGAATATACAGCAACGCCGCCGCGATGAGCAGCGCCCAGGTGCGCATCAGGCTATCGGGGTTGCGCACGTGAAGGGCGGCGCCGCAGCGGCTGCAGTGCTGCGGTGTGACGGAGCGGATTCGCGGCTCGACGCGTCCGCACGCGTGACAGGAGACGAGACCCGCGCGCTTTGCGGTGACGTATTTCATCGTGCGCTCATCCCTGATGCGGCGCCGGCGGCGCGTCTGGCGGCAATGGGGATTGCACCGCGGGGTCGTCAAGCGAACTGACGGCGACCGCCGCGCTGTCCGCTGAGGTGCGCGGCAGCGGTCTCTGGCTGCGCGCGCCCAGTTCGTCGGCGAGGTCCCACAGAATGCGCGGGTCGAATGTGACAACCACGGCGAACATCAGCGTCAGCACGCCGAAGGCGAACAGCGCTGCTTCGGGAATCACCCGCGCGAGGCTCACCATCTTCACGATGGTGATCAGCACGCCGAGCATGAACACTTCGATCATGCCCCACGGCCGCACGAATTGAACGGCGCGCAACACGCGGTTGAAGGCGGGCGGCACGTAGCCGGCGCGCAGCGGGATCAGTACGTAGAGCAGCGCGACCAGCTCGGTTAGCGGGAACAGGATGGTCGAGCAGAACACCATGACCGCGACGATCTGCATGTCCTCGCCCCACAGCGCGACGAGCGCGCCGAACAGCGTGGTCTGCGAGGTGATGCCGTTGGTTTCGAGTTCGACGATCGGGAAGCCCTGAGCGATCAGGAAGGTGATCAGCGCGGCCAACGTCATCGAACAGATACTGTCGAGCTTGCGGGAGACGCCGCGATAGAGCGTTGCGCCGCAGCGCGGACAGCGTGCGACCGCTCGCCCGACAAGCCGGGGCTTGCGGAACAGCGTATCGCATTCATGGCACGCGATCAGGTTGTCATGTTCCATACGGCAGAAGAGCTAACGACATGAGGGGAGGCGTGCGATGCCGGTTTTAGGGCCGCGCTGCAGAAAGCGTGGAGCAATAGTACCAAACGCGCTTCGCCGCTGGGCAGGCCATTGCGCCTGGCGCCGCCGTGGGGCAGGCGGCGCGGGCATCAGGACTAGTCTTACACACAATCAATGGGCTCTGACAGATTCCGTCCCCAATTGTTCAATACTGTACTGCACGCGGGAAAACTTTCTGTCTAGCCGCGTTTCGGGCCTGCGGCTTTGCGTGGGACTAGAGTAAGCGCTTTGCATGGGATCGGAGTAAGTGCTTTGCATGGGACCAGAGTAAGCGCTGAAGCGCTAACTCTGGTCGACACAGCCAGCTTTTTCCGCTTGGGGTAGCATGGCGGCCTTGGCGTGTGCCGCGGCCGCCATGCTTTCTATCGAGTTGCACGATGCAACATGCATTGGCAGCGTGGAATAGCAGGGCCGGCTGCGCCGTTAACCTCTCTTAACTTGCGCTGACCTGTCATGGCACTCAATCCTTCTTTCGGTGGCCGGGAGTCGTACACGCGGACGGCCATCGCCTTTCATTGGCTGATCGCGCTGCTGATCGTGTGCGGCTTCGCGCTCGGTTGGGTGATGACCGACATTCCCGGCATCACGCCCACCAAGCTGCGCTACTTCTCCTGGCACAAATGGATCGGTGTGACAGTGTTCGCGCTCGCCGTGCTGCGCATTCTGTGGCGCGCCACCCACGCGGCCCCGCCGTTGCCGCGCCGCATGCCGTCCTGGCAGCGCGCCGCCGCGCATCTCATGCATCTGCTGCTCTACGTGCTGATGATCGCGATTCCCGTATCTGGCTATCTGTATAGCTCGGCGGCCAATGTGCCGGTGGTGTACCTCGGACTGATCCCGCTGCCGCGCCTGATCGCGCCGGACCCGCATCTCAAGGAGTTGCTGAAGAACGTCCATATCACGCTGAATTACACGTTGCTCGTGCTGGTCGCGCTGCACGTCGCGGCGGCGCTCAAGCATCAATGGCTGGACCGCGACGGCTTGCTGTCGCGCATGCTCCCTTTCATCAAATAAGGATAACCATGAAAGTCTCGTTTTATCGCTACATGCTCGCCGCGTTTGCGGCGGCCTCGCTGACAGCCGCCGGCAGTGCGCTCGCGCAGGTCGACGTCTCGAAGAGCTCGGTGACGGCAACGTCGAAGCAGATGAACGTGCCGGTGGAAGGTAAATTCGGTAAATTCACCGCACAAGTGAAGTTCGATCCGGCAAAGCCGGCCGACGGCAGTGCCCAACTGAGCATTGACGTCGGCAGTTACGATCTCGGCGACGAAAGTTACAACGACCAGGTGCGCGGCAAGGACTGGTTCGACGCGAAGACCTATCCGACTGCAACTTTCGTGTCGAGCGCGATTGCGCCGGCCGGCGGCAACCAGTTCAAGGTCACCGGCAAGCTGACCATCAAGGGTAAATCGCAAACTGTGGTGGTGCCGGTCACGGTCACCCAGCAGGGCGCGACGCAAACCTTCGACGGCTCGCTGTCGATCAAGCGTTCGCAATTCGACATCGGCACTGGCGAATGGAAAGACACCTCGGTGGTCGCCGATGACGTGGTGATCAAGTTTCATATCGTTGCAGCACGCAAGTGACGTACGCTGTGCCGCCGTTCGGGCGCAGCAGCTTTCCTTCCAGAACAAAGGAGCATGAATTGAAAACTTCCCTGTTGATCGCCGTCGGCGCACTGGCTTCTTCTTTCTCGCTCGGCGCGTTTGCTGCTGCCGATACCTATCAGCTCGATCCGACCCACACCTATCCGAGCTTCGAAGCAGATCACTTCGGCGGCCTCTCGGTGTGGCGCGGCAAGTTCACCAAGAGCTCCGGCACGGTCACGCTCGACCGCGCGGCGAAAACCGGCACGGTGGACGTCACGGTTGACCCGGCTTCGGTCGATACCGGTAACAGCAAGCTCGACGAGCATCTGAAGACGGACGCATTCTTCGACGTCGCCAAGTATCCGTCGGTGACTTATAAAGGTACCGATATCAGGTTCGACGGCGACAAGCCGGTCGAAGTGGTCGGCAGCCTGACGATTCGTGGCGTGACCAAGCCGCTGAATCTGAAGATCGAATCGTTCAAGTGCATGCAGCACCCGGTGCTCAAGCGCGAAGTGTGCGGCGTGGAAGCGAGCGCCCATTTCAGCCGGGCCGACTACGGTATGGATTTCGGCGCGAAGTACGGTTTCAGTATGGATACCAAGCTGCATATTCAATCTGAGGGCATCAAGCAATAAGCGCTTTAGTGAGCCTTTTACGTATTTGTATTTAAGGCCGCTCACGGCGCTGCCGTTGCGTCGCAACAAAAACCGTTTCATTCGCTTTTGCGATGAAGCGGTTTTTTATTGCCTGCTCGGCGCGCTGGAAGCCCTATGCCGCCGTCATCGCCCATTTGTCGCTCGCCTCGTTTTAATTTTTCAGGTACATAGAGCGCTGACGCCGTATTGGCTGTGCGCGCATCCGGTTCGGCAAAGTGGGCGCGTCAAGCCTACGTTAATAATATTTAGCGCGCATTGGAGATCTGCATGAATGCAACGACAGCGGCAAGCCTGGCGGGGAGCCGGCAAAATTCGTGGCGCGCGGTGGTCGCCGCCTCGATCGGCAACGCGCTGGAATGGTTTGATCTGGTGGTGTACGGCTTTTTTGCGGTCATCATCGCGAAGCTGTTTTTCCCGGCGGGTAACGACACGGTCTCGCTGCTGCTGACGCTCGGCACCTTCGGCGTGTCGTTCTTCATGCGACCGCTCGGCGCGATCGTGATCGGTGCTTACGCCGACCGCGCCGGACGCAAGGCGGCGCTCACGCTGTCGATCCTGCTGATGATGTGCGGCACGCTCATCATCGCGGTGCTGCCGACGTATCAAAGCATCGGCATTGCGGCGCCCGTGATTCTCGTGGCGGCGCGTCTGATGCAAGGCTTTTCGGCGGGCGGCGAGTTCGGCAGCGCCACGGCTTTTCTCGCGGAACACGTACCGGGGCGGCGTGGTTTCTTCGCGAGCTGGCAGGTCGCGAGCCAGGGACTCACCACGCTGCTCGCGGCCGGCTTCGGCGTGCTGCTGACCGGCAAGCTTTCGCCTGAGCAGATGGGCTCGTGGGGGTGGCGCGTGCCGTTCTTCTTTGGTCTTCTGATCGGACCAGTGGCATGGTACATCCGCACCAAGCTCGACGAAACGCCGGAGTTTCTCGCAGCGGAAACCACCACGACGCCGCTGCGCGATACCTTCGCCAGCCAGAAGCTGAGCCTCGTGATTGCGATCGGCGTGGTGGTGCTCGGTACGGTGTCGACCTATCTGGTGCTGTTCATGCCGACCTACGGCGTGAAGCAGTTGGGGTTGGCGCCTTCGGTCGCGTTCGCGGCGATTGCGCTAACCGGTTTGATCCAGATGGTATTTTCGCCGTTGGTCGGCCATCTGTCTGACCGTCACGGGCGCACCACGATCATGCTGATATCGGCACTCCTGCTGCTCGTGCTGATCAATCCGGCGTTCGTGTATCTGGTCGCGCATCCGACCTTCGGCACGCTGATGGTGCTGCAGATCGTGTTCGGCTTTCTGATGACAGGTTACTTCGCGGCACTGCCGGGTTTGCTCTCCGAGATGTTCCCGGTGCAGACGCGTACCACCGGCATGTCGTTGGCCTATAACATTGCCGTGACGATCTTCGGCGGCTTTGGGCCGTTCATCATCGCGTGGCTGATCAGTTTTACAGGTTCGAAGGCCGCGCCGAGCTACTACATGATTTTTGCCGCGGTGGTTAGCCTGGTCGCGCTAATGGCGGCGCGGCGCAAGCTTGGGTTCCGCTAACACGTTGCCACGTTATCCTGCTGCGCGACAGGGCTCGGCGAGCGTATAGGGCGCGAGAGCAGCAAGTTAGAGCAGAGTCGTGCGGTAAAAGCGGTAAACGTAAAAGGCCGGTTCGAGAGAACCGGCCTTTTTTCATTGCGACGCGATCGACAGCAAAATCAGACTTGCGCGCCTGCGTTTGGATCGTCCGGATCGGTGCGTTCCTTCTTGTCCTTCACCAGATCTTCGCGCTTCACGCCGAGCCACATGGCGAGCGCCGCGGCGACGAACACTGACGAGTAGATACCGAACAGAATACCGACCGTCAGTGCCAGAGCGAAGTAGTGCAGCGTCGGGCCGCCGAACAGGAACATCGACAGCACCATCATCTGCGTACAGCCGTGCGTGATGATCGTGCGCGACATGGTGCTGGTGATCGCGTGGTTGATCACCTCGATCACGGTCAGCTTGCGTTCGCGGCGGAAGGTTTCACGAATCCGGTCGAAGATAACGACGGATTCGTTCACCGAGTAGCCGAGCACCGCGAGCACTGCCGCCAGCACCGACAGCGAGAACTCCCACTGGAAGAACGCGAAGAAGCCGAGAATGATGATCACGTCGTGCAAGTTCGCGATCACGCCGGCCACCGCGTATTTCCACTCAAAGCGGAACGACAGATAGATCACGATGCCGACCACCACACAAGCCAGCGCCATCAGGCCGTCGGTAGCGAGTTCCTTGCCGACCTGGGGCCCGACGAACTCGACGCGCTGCAACTGCACCTGCGGATCCTGGCCCTTCAGCGCGCCCATCACCTGGTCGCTCTGTTGCGCCGACGTGTAGCCCTGCTTGAGCGGCAGACGGATCAGCACGTCGCGCGAGGTGCCGAAGTTCTGCACCTGCGCGTCGGGATAGCCGAGCTTGTTGAGCGTACCGCGCACCGGTTCGAGCGGTGCGGCGCCTGGATACTGCACTTCGATGACGGTACCGCCGGTGAATTCCACCGACAGATGCAGCCCGCGATGCAGCAGGAAAAACACAGCAGCGACGAACGTCAGCAGCGAGATTGCGTTGAACAGCAACGCACGCTGCATGAACGGAATGTCTTTGCGAAAACGGAAAAATTCCATGGTCTTGTTCTCCGGGACTCAGCGGGATGAACCCGGTTTCTGCGGCGTATTGGACGCGTCACGGCGGCGCACGGTCGGCTTGCTACGCGCCTGGGCCGCAGCTTTGGCCTTCGGCTTGGCGCTGGCCGCGGCGACGGCTCGCGCTGTGTCGGTCGCGGCATCTTCGTTGCCGAGGTAGGCGGCAGCGCCGTCGATGCCTTCCGGCTGCGGGCGCCACACCTGACCGATGGCCAGCGACTTGAGCTTCTTCTTGCCGCCGTACCAGAGGTTCACGAGGCCACGCGAGAAGAACACGGCCGAGAACATCGAGGTCAGGATACCGATACAGTGGACCATCGCAAAGCCGCGCACCGGGCCGGAGCCGAAGGCGAGCAGCGCGAGACCGGCGATCAGCGTGGTGACGTTCGAGTCGAGAATCGTCGCCCATGCATGCGCGTAGCCGTTCTGGATAGCCAGTTGCGGCGGCGCGCCGTGGCGCAATTCTTCACGCACGCGCTCATTGATCAACACATTCGCGTCGATCGCCATACCGAGCGCGAGCGCGATAGCCGCGATACCCGGCAAGGTGAGCGTGGCCTGCAACATGGACAGCACGGCGATCAGAAGCAGCAGATTGACCGACAGGCCGATCATCGAAATCACGCCGAACAGCATGTAGTACGCAATCATGAAGACGGCGATAGCCGCGAAGCCCCATACCACCGAGTGGAAGCCCTTCTTGATGTTGTCCGCGCCGAGGCTCGGGCCGATCGTGCGTTCTTCGATAATGTCCATCGGCGCGGCGAGCGAACCGGCGCGCAGCAGTAGCGCGAGGTCGGCGGCGCCTTGCGGCGTGGCCTGGCCCGTGATCTGGAAGCGGTCGCCGAGTTCCGACTGGATGGTCGCCACCGTCAGCACTTCGCCCTTGCCCTTCTCGAACAGCACCATGGCCATCGGCTTGCCGATGTTGTCGCGTGAGACGCTGCGCACCGCGCGGCCACCCGCCGAGTCGAGGCGGATATTGACCGACGGACGCTGATGTTCGTCGAAGCCCGCCGACGCGTCGATGATGCGGTCACCCGTGAAGATGATCTGCTTGCGCAACAGCACCGGCGTCTGGTTGCCTTGCGTAAACAGCTCGTCGCCCGGCGGCACCGGATCGGACGGATTCGGATGCGTGTTCACCGGATCGGCAAGGCGCGCTTCGAGCGTTGCTGTGCGGCCGATGATGTCTTTGGCCTTCGCCGTGTCCTGCACACCTGGCAGTTCGACGACGATACGGTCCGAGCCTTGCTGCTGGATCACCGGCTCGGCCACGCCGAGTTCGTTGACGCGGTTATGCAGCGTGGTGATGTTCTGCTTGAGCGCGGCGTCCTGCACGGCTTTCTGCACCGCCGGCGTGAACGTGCCGACCAGTTGCACACCGCCGTCAGGGTTCGCCTGCGAGGCCCACTGGAGTTCGCCGATGCCGCGGCCCAGTTGCTTGATCGCTGCGTCCGCCGTGGCCTGGTCGGCGAAATTGATCACCACCGTCTGGTTGACGCGGTTCACGCCGCCGTCGCGGATGTTGTTGTCACGCAGCATGGTGCGCGCATCGGAAGCGTCGGAATCGAGCTTCTTGTTCAGCGCGCCTGCCATGTCGACCTGCAGCAGGAAGTGCACACCGCCGCGCAGATCGAGACCGAGGTACATCGGCAGCGCGTGCATTGCGGTCAGCCAGCGCGGCGACGCGCTTTGCAGGTTCAGGGCAACGACAAACTGCGGATCGGTCGGGTCGCTGTTCAGCGACTTTTGCAGCAGGTCCTTCACGCGCAATTGCGTGTCGGTGTCGGGAACGCGCACGCGGATGTTCGCGTTGGTCGACGAATTGTCGAACGTGACTTCGTCAGGCTTGATCTGATTGGCAGCGAGCGCCGCTTCGACTGCCGACAGCGTGGTCGAGTCGAGCTTGACTGTTGCCTTGCCGCTCGACACCTGCACCGCCGGCGCTTCGCCGAACAGGTTGGGCAGCGTGTACACGAGGCCGATGACCAGAGCCACCAGCATCACGGCATATTTCCAGAGGGGGTAACGATTCATGAGTGGTCCAACGGGAAGGTTGGCTTGGAAGCGATGCGTCCGGCGATGAGCGCGGGCAGTTCAGCGTTGTTCTGCGAAAACCGCCGGCGAGGCCGCGCCGGACGCGAGAGAGCAGGCCTTACAGCGACTTGATCGTGCCCTTCGGGAGAATCGTCGTAACCGACGCTTTTTGCACGGTGATTTCCGTGCCTTCCGAGATTTCGACGCCGACGTAAGCCTCACCCACCTTGGTCACCTTGCCGACGATGCCGCCGTTCGTGACCACTTCGTCGCCCTTCGCCATCGCGGAGAGCATGTTGCGATGTTCCTTCTGGCGCTTCATTTGCGGGCGAATCATGATGAAGTACAGCACGCCGAACATAAGGATCAGCGGCAGGAAGCTCATCAGGTTCGATTCAATGCCACCTGTTGCTGTGCCTTGGGCAAAGGCATCGGTAATGAACGACACGTTGGTCTCTCCGTTATAAATCAAAACAATCAAAAAAATCAGCCGGTTATTCTACCACCGGCCTTGCGCGCGTCGGCGCGGCGAATCGGCTTTGGGATCAAACGTTTAAAGCCTTTTTCACCGTCAACGAAAGTTAATTGTAAGGTTTTCTGCGCCGAGCCGACGGATTCCTCCAGCAAATTCGTCAGTTGATTGCCGATTGCCGGCTAGTCGATGCCGCGCGCGCGGTTCTCGTGGAAGCGCTTGCGGAAAGGCTCGAACAGTTTTGCGTCGATCGCGTCGCGCATTTCCTGCATCAGTTCCAGGTAGTAGTGCAGGTTGTGGATCGTGTTCAACTGCGCACCGAGGATTTCCCCTACACGATGCAGATGGTGCAGGTAGCCGCGGGTGAAATTTCGGCAGGTGTAGCAACCGCATTGCTCGTCGAGCGGGCGCAGCGAGTTCTTGTGCGCGGCGTTGCGGATCTTGATGTCGCCAAAACGCGTGAAGAGCCAGCCGTTGCGCGCGTTGCGGGTCGGCATCACGCAGTCGAACATGTCGACGCCGGCGGCTACGCCCGCCACCAGATCTTCCGGTGTGCCGACGCCCATCAGATAGTGCGGCTTGTCGGCCGGCAGCTTCGGGCCGATGTGATTCAGCACGCGCATCATGTCTTCTTTCGGCTCGCCAACAGACAGGCCGCCGATCGCGAGACCGTGGAAATCCATCGCCGCGAGACCCGCCAGCGACTCGTCGCGCAGGTCCTCGAACATGCCGCCCTGGACAATGCCGAACAATGCGTTCGGATTGCCGAGGCGGTTGAATTCGTCGATTGAGCGCTTGGCCCAGCGCATCGACATGCGCATCGAATCGGCGGCTTCCTGATGCGAAGTCGGCACGTTGTTGGTCGCGTACGGCGTGCACTCGTCGAACTGCATGACGATGTCCGAGTTCAGCACCTTCTGGATCTGCATCGACACTTCCGGCGACAGGAAGAGCTTGTCGCCGTTGATTGGCGACGCGAACGTGACGCCATCTTCGGTGATCTTGCGCAGATCGCCGAGCGAAAACACCTGAAACCCGCCCGAGTCCGTCAGAATCGGCTTCTTCCAGCCCATGAAGCCATGCAGGCCGCCGTGCGCCTCGATCGTTTCCAGGCCCGGGCGCAGCCACAGGTGGAACGTATTGCCGAGGATGATCTGCGCGTGCATTTCTTCGAGCTCGCGCGGCTGGACCGCCTTCACCGTGCCGTAGGTGCCGACCGGCATGAAGATCGGGGTTTCGACCACGCCGTGATTCAGTGTGACGCGACCGCGCCGCGCCTGGCCGTCGGTGCCGAGCAGTTCGAATTTGAGGCCGTTGTCAGGGCGCTCAGGAGTGTGCGCGCAGGTATTGCAGGTACTGCTTGTATCGTGGCTATGACCGTCGGTCATGGGGGACTCCTGTGCTACCGGAGAACAGTCCGGCGCAAACGATGAACGCCGCCGGGTAGGCCACGGCGGCTGGGTAAAGAAAACTTGAGATGCGGCGCCGATCTGCCGCTGCACGTGGGTGCAGCAACGACTGCCTCTGCATCAACGTGGCAAGGAGCGGCAGACTACCGCGCGCGCTGCCGTCGCGCAACGCTATCGCACGGGATATCGCCGTGCGACACGAAACGGTTCAAACGTCGCGGCGCGTGAGCAGCATCGCGTCGCCATAGCTGAAGAAGCGGTAACGCTGTTCGATCGCGTGGCGGTAAGCCTCGCGAATCGTCCCGACACCGGCGAACGCCGATACCAGCATCAGCAACGTCGACTTCGGCAAATGGAAATTGGTTACGAGCCGGTCGACTACGCGGAATTTATAACCGGGCGTGATGAAGATGTCGGTTTCCGTGCTGGCCGCGCCGAGCGGCCGGCCGGCCGCATCCGCATCGCGCGCGGCGGCTTCGAGCGCGCGCATCGACGTCGTGCCCACCGCGATCACGCGATTGCCGCGCGCCCGCGTGGCCGCGATTTTGTCGGCGAGCGATTGCGGCAGGTGATACCACTCGCTGTGCATTTTGTGTTCGGACAGATTCTCGACCCGTACCGGCTGGAAGGTGCCCGCGCCGACGTGCAGCGTCAGCGTCGCGCGCTCCACGCCGCGGGCGTCGAGCCGTGCGAGTAGCGCGTTGTCGAAATGCAGGCCCGCGGTGGGCGCGGCCACCGCCCCGGGGTTTTGCGCGAACACTGTCTGGTAGCGGGTTTCGTCGGTCGCGTCGGGATCGTGCTCGATGTACGGCGGCAACGGCAGGCGGCCGAATTGCTCGATCAGCGTCAGACAGTCGTCGGGAAAATGCAGCGTGTAGAACGGCTCGACGCGTTCGCCGATCGTCACGTCGAATGCATCCGCGAGGCGGATCGTCGTGCCCGGCTGCGGGCTCTTGCTAGCGCGGATCTGCGCGAGCGCGGTGCGTTCGCCGGTCAGACGCTCTACCAGCACTTCGATCTTGCCGCCACTGGCCTTCTGGCCGAGGAAGCGCGCCTTCAGGACTTTGGTATCGTTGAAGACCAGCAGGTCGCCGGCCGCGATGCACTCGGGCAGCTCGGCAAAGCGGCGGTCGATCAGGCGCGCTGCGCCGGTGGCATCGGCCGGGTTGGCCACGTCGAGCAGACGGCTGGCGCTGCGCTCGGGCAGCGCCACTTGCGCGATCAACTCAGGTGGCAGATCGAAATCGAAATCAGAAAGCGTAAACATGCGGACGACTGGAAGCGAATTGGGACTGAATTGAGCCGAAGCCGGAGCCGGGCGGCTATGATTGCGGGACGCCAGAGCGGCCCGCGAGCCCGCGCGCTGATTGGCGGCGACACCTTTGACAGCCGATATTGTACTTGCGAAGCAACCCATGCCTTTGTCCGAACGCCGATTGCCCTCCGCCACCGATGAAGTGAGCGCCGAGCCGAAGCGCCGCGTCTCGCGGGGCAAAGCAGCGGCGGCGGACTTAAACGACCTCGGCGCGGGTGTCCCGCCAGAGAGCGGCAAGGCCGCGCGTGAAGGTGAAGTTGTTGACCCATTCGGCGACAAGCCCGCTGGCAAACCCGCGGGCAAAGCCACCGGAAAGCCTGTTGCCAAGGCCGCGGCCAAACCCGTCGACAAGCTCGCCAAACTCGGCCTCACGCGCGACATCGATCTGGTGCTGCATCTGCCGATGCGCTACGAAGACGAGACCTCGCTGACGCCGATCGGGCATCTGCTGCCGGGCGGCATCGCGCAGACCGAGGGCGTGGTGTTCGACAACGAGATCGCCTATCGTCCGCGCCGCCAGTTGCTGGTGAAACTGCGCGACGACGCCGGCGACGAGCTCGTCCTCCGCTTTCTGAATTTCTACGGTTCGCAGGTCAAGCAGATGGCGATCGGCGCGCGGTTGCGAGTGCGCGGCGACATGCGTGGCGGCTTCTTCGGAATGGAGATGGTGCATCCGGCGGTACGTGTGGTCGACGAAGACACGCCGCTGCCGCAGGCATTGACGCCGGTCTATCCGAGCACCGCGGGCGTGACCCAGGCGTACCTGCGCAAATCGATCGACAACGCGTTGTCGCGCACGTCGTTGCCGGAGCTGCTGCCCGAGCCGATCGCGCAAGCTTTTTTGCGGCCGCTCGGCGTGCCCGCGCTGATGGAGGCGGTGCGCACGCTGCATCATCCGGGCGTCCAATCCGATGAAACCGCGTTGATCGACGGCACGCATCCGGCGTGGGTGCGGATCAAGTTCGAGGAATTGCTGGCACAGCAGATGTCGTTGAAGCGCGCTCATGAAGAACGACGCACGCGTGCGGCGCCGACCATGCCGCGCCGGAAGCTGGGCGATGAATCGGCGCTGGTGGCGCGTTTGCTGAAGGCGTTGCCGTTTTCGCTGACGGCGGCGCAGGAGCGCGTGGGTGGCGAGATTGCGCTCGATCTGACGCAGCCTCATCCGATGCAGCGGCTGCTGCAGGGCGATGTCGGCAGCGGCAAGACGATCGTGGCCGCGCTGGCCGCCGCGCAAGCGATCGACGCTGGCTACCAGGCCGCGTTGATGGCGCCGACCGAAATCCTTGCCGAGCAGCACGCGCGCAAATTGCGCGGCTGGCTGGAGCCGCTGGGTGTGAGCGTCGCGTGGCTCGCCGGCAGCCTGAAGACGAAGGAAAAGCGTGCCGCGATTGAAGCGGCGGCGCTCGGCACGGCGCAACTTGTGATCGGCACGCACGCGATCATTCAGGATGCGGTTGAGTTCGCGCGGCTGGGGTTGGTGATCGTCGACGAACAGCATCGCTTCGGCGTGGCGCAGCGTCTCGCCTTGCGCGCGAAGGCGCAGAACGCCGCCGACGGTGCGCGCGATTTCCAGCCGCATCAATTGATGATGTCCGCCACGCCGATTCCGCGCACGCTGGCGATGACCTATTACGCCGACCTCGACGTCTCGACCATCGACGAACTGCCGCCGGGGCGCACGCCGATTCTGACCAAGCTCGTCTCCGATGCACGGCGCGAGGAGGTGATCGGCCGTGTGCGCGAGGCCGCGCTGACGGGGCGGCAAGTGTACTGGGTGTGTCCGCTGATCGAGGAAAGCGAGACCTTGCAGTTGCAGACCGCGGTGGAGACCTACGAGACGCTGGTGGCCGCGCTGCCCGAATTGAATGTCGGCCTGGTGCACGGACGTCTCGCGCCGGCGGAGAAGGCTGCGGTCATGGATGCGTTCACGCGCAACGAAGTCCAGTTGCTGGTGGCGACGACGGTGATCGAAGTGGGTGTGGATGTGCCGAATGCGTCGCTGATGGTGATCGAGCACGCCGAGCGGTTTGGCCTCGCGCAGTTGCACCAGTTGCGCGGGCGGGTGGGGCGCGGCAGTGCGGCTTCGGTTTGCGTGCTGCTCTACACCGGGCCACTGTCGATGACGGCCCGGGCGCGCTTGCAGACCATGCGGGAAACAACGGACGGTTTCGAAATCGCACGGCGCGACCTTGAGATTCGCGGCCCGGGGGAGTTTCTGGGTGCGAGGCAGTCGGGCGCGGCCATGTTGAGGTTCGCCGATCTTGAGAATGATCAGTGGCTAATCGAGCCGGCCCGAGAGGCCGCCGCGGCTTTGCTCGAGCAGTATCCCGAGGTGGTGATGCAGCATCTGGCCCGTTGGCTCGGGACTCGAGAGCAATATCTGAAGGCCTAGGGTCGTGCCTTTGGTGGCGGCAAAAGACCAAAAGGTTGGCGAACCGACCCTATAGGTGTATAACTAGAACCTATCGAACTCATCGTACTGATTGGTCCCCCAATGACGCTCACCGAATTGAAATACATCGTCGCGGTTGCCCGCGAGCGGCACTTCGGCCGGGCCGCCGAAGCGTGTTTCGTCAGCCAGCCGACCCTGTCGGTGGCAATCAAAAAGCTCGAAGACGAGCTCAACGTGCAGATTTTCGAGCGCGGCACCAGCGAAGTCAGTGTCACGCCGATCGGCGAACAGATCGTCACGCAAGCGCAGCGCGTCCTCGAACAAACGCTCGCCATCAAAGAGATCGCGAAACAGGGCAAAGATCCGCTGGTCGGGCCGTTGCGCCTCGGCGTCATCTATACGATCGGGCCGTATCTGTTGCCTACGCTCGTCAAGCAGATGATCAAGCGTGTCCCGCAGATGCCGCTGATGCTGCAGGAAAATTACACGATCAAACTGATCGAACTGCTCAAGCAGGGCGAAATCGACGTCGCCATCATGGCGTTGCCGTTTCCGGAAACGGGCCTGATGCAACGCGCGCTCTATGACGAGCCGTTTGTCGTCGCACTGCCATCCGGTCACGCGTGGGAAAACCGCGCGAAGATCGACGCCGAGGATCTCAAGCAGGAAACCATGTTGTTGCTCGGCAGCGGTCACTGCTTCCGCGACCACGTGCTGGGCGTTTGCCCTGAACTGATGCGCTTCTCGCAGAACGCGGACGGCATCCAGAAGACGTTCGAAGGGTCGTCGCTGGAAACCATTCGTCATATGGTGGCGAGCGGCGTCGGGATCACCGTGCTGCCGCGCATGTCGGTGCATGAGGTCAAGCCCCATGCGGGCGGCATCGACGCGGGTCTGCTCAGCTACGTCGCTTTTGGCGAGCCGGTGCCGGATCGCCGTGTTGTGCTCGCTTGGCGCAAGAGTTTCACGCGGATGCCCGCTATCGAAGCCATCTGCGATGCCATCAACGCTTGCGATCTGACGGGCGTCAAAAAGCTCGATCTGCCCGTCGCCGTCAATTAAGAGCGTTTCCCATGCTCTACGCCGGCCCGCCGTGTACCGTCGGCGGCCGGCCCGGCGACCGCCAAGGCGCCGATAGTGGCAATCCCTATCGAATAGATAAAATTAATCAACCACGTAAATTCAATAGGATTGTTATAGTTTCCTCCATGGATCGCCCGATCCCATAAGACCCGGAGGAAATCATGACGCAATCGAACTCGCAGCAAGTCCAAACCGTTGCCACTCAATCTCCTCGCGTAACGACCGGCACCTTTGCCGCCTCGCTGAGCAGCATGCGCACGGTTGCATTGTCCTTGCTGGTCGATCGGGCTCTGTCCGCTTAAGCCATAGGCATCAGCACGCCGCGCCTCTCCCCATATTCTGTTTCCGATAAAGCCACTCAGGAGTCACGCATGTCCGAACGTAAGCTCACCAATGCAGCCGGCGCGCCCATCGCCGACAACCAGAATTCGATGACCGCCGGCGCGCGCGGTCCGGTCGTTCTGCAAGACGTCTGGCTGCTGGAAAAACTCGCTCATTTCGACCGCGAAGTGATTCCGGAGCGTCGCGTTCACGCCAAAGGCTCGGGCGCATTCGGCACGCTGACGGTCACGCACGACATCTCGCGTTACACGAAGGCGAAGGTGTTCGCCCAGGTCGGCAAGGACACGCCGCTTTTCATGCGTTTTTCGACGGTAGCGGGCGAACGCGGCGCCGCCGACGCTGAACGCGACGTGCGCGGTTTCTCGATCAAGTTCTACACGGAAGAAGGCAACTGGGATGTGGTCGGCAACAACACGCCCGTGTTCTTCATCCGCGATCCGCTGAAGTTTCCGGACTTCATTCACACGCAAAAGCGCGATCCGTACACCAACATGCGCAGCAATGTCGCAGCGTGGGATTTCTGGTCGCGTCATCCGGAGTCGTTGCACCAGGTCACCATCCTGATGAGCGATCGCGGCATTCCGCAGAACTACCTCCAGATGCACGGCTTCGGTTCGCACACGTACTCGTTCATCAACGCGAACAACGAGCGTTTCTGGGTGAAGTTCCACTTCAAATCGATGCAAGGCATTGAGAACTTTACCGATGCCGAAGCGGCGCAGGTTGTGGCGCAGGACCGCGAAAGCGCGCAACGCGATCTGGTTGGCAACATCGATGCAGGCAATTTCCCGAAATGGCGTTTTGCTATCCAGGTGATGCCGGAAGCGGAAGCGGCGAGCTATCGCTTCAATGCGTTCGACATCACGAAGGTGTGGTCGCAGAAGGACTACCCGTTGATCGACGTCGGCACGATCGAGTTGAACCGCAACGCGGCGAACTACTTCGCGGACGTAGAGCAGGCAGCGTTCACGCCGGCTAACGTGGTGCCGGGTATCGGCTTCTCGCCGGACCGTCTCTTGCAAGGCCGTTTGTTCTCGTATGGCGATACGCAGCGTTACCGGCTCGGTATCAATCACCATCAGATTCCGGTGAATGCGTCGCGTGTGGCGAGCCCGTATTCGTTCCATCGCGACGGTGCGATGCGCACCGACGGCAACCTTTGCGGCAACCTGAACTACGAGCCAAACCGCCTGGGTGACTTCGCGCAGGACACCAACGCGTCGGAGCCGCCGCTCGCAGCGGGTACGGTCGATCGTTACGATCATCGCGTGGACGAGGACTACTACACGCAACCGGGTATGTTGTTCGCACTTTTCGATGCAGCACAACGTCAGCGGCTGTTTGGCAATATCGCTCGCCATATCAACGGTGTGCCGCAAGACATCGTTGCGCGTCAGATCGAGCATTTCCGGCGCGCCGATCCGGCCTATGCGGAAGGCGTGATTGCCGCGATCGCCGACCTCGCTGAAGGCGGCAAGAAGTAAGCAGTTGAAGTGAATTGATGCAACAGGACGGGGCGCCTCGGCGCCCCGCCGGTATTGATACGAATCGGGAGAACACGATCATGATCCAGATGATGATGTCCACCATTGGCGGCTCGTCTGCCGCACGCCGCGCGCAACAGCAGCAAGCATTGATGCTGCGCAAGGCAGTGGGTTTCGCGATCGTCTCGAGCGGGCTGGTGGTGATTGTTACGCAGGCCCTGCAACACGCGCTTGGCGCGTGATCGGGCAGAAGGCTTTGGGTGCGGCAAGCGACCACGCGTCACACGAACGCAGCAGCTTTCTAAGATAAACTGGCGGACGTTCGTTGTGTCGGGTTTGCCAGCCGCACACCGTCACTTTGCCGACCGGTTCGTATCACTCTTCAAAGGAGTCATCATGGCCAAGAAAGAAGCCGTACAGCACGTCAATATCGGGATCAGCGACAAGGATCGCAAGAAGATTGCAGAAGGCCTGTCGCGTCTGCTCGCCGACACCTACACGCTGTACCTGAAGACCCACAATTTCCACTGGAACGTGACGGGTCCGATGTTCAACACACTGCATCTGATGTTCGAAACGCAGTACAACGAGCTGGCGCTCGCGGTCGATTCGATCGCTGAACGTATTCGTGCGCTGGGCGTGCATGCGCCGGGCAGCTATAAGGAATTTGCGAAGCTGTCGTCGATTCCGGAAGCGGACGGCGTGCCGGCTGCAGAAGAAATGATCCGCCAATTGGTGGAGGGTCAGGAAGCCGTGGTGCGTACCGCGCGCGCGATCTTCCCGTCGACGGAAGCCGCCAACGACGAGCCGACCGCCGACCTGCTGACGCAACGCATGCAAACGCACGAAAAGACCGCGTGGATGCTGCGCTCGATGCTCGCTTAAATGCCTTGATGTTCCGGGCGTAGTGCCCGGGATTTCAGTGCGACGCCTGAGCGTCGCGCTGAATGGCAGTATGAACAAAGCCTCCCTCTGCGGGAGGCTTTGTTTTTTGCGGCGCGGTTTTCGGAGGCGAGCTTCGGAGTTGAACCCGGACTTTGCGGTGGTCTTGATCTCGGCTTCGGTCCCGGAGCTGGTTTCGGACCCCGCTCAGGCCTTGATCGTGGTTCCCGCAGCGGCCTCAGTTTCGGCGCTCAGCCCATCAGCCCCGCCCGCCCGGAGGTCGCTTGCCGCCCGCATCCCGTAAAATAGCGGCACCGTCTGCACTTCACCGAATTCGCCCATGTTCGCCCGACTTCCTCTGTATCTGCGCCTCGTTCGCATGGACAAGCCGATCGGCAGCCTGCTGCTGCTGTGGCCGACGCTCAACGCGCTGTGGATTGCGTCCGACGGTCATCCTTCGTGGCTGCTGCTGGTGATTTTCACGGTAGGCACGGTGCTGATGCGATCGGCGGGCTGCGCGATCAACGACTACGCGGATCGCGACTTCGATCGCTACGTGAAGCGCACGGAAAACCGGCCGATCACTTCGGGCAAAATCAAGGCATGGGAAGCGGTGGCGCTGGCGGCTGGTTTGTCGCTGCTGGCCTTTCTGCTGATTCTGCCGCTGAACACGCTGACCAAGGAGCTATCGGTGGCGGCGCTGTTCGTCGCCGGTTCGTATCCGTTCACGAAGCGTTTTTTTGCGATTCCGCAGGCCTATCTTGGTATTGCGTTCGGCTTCGGCATTCCGATGGCGTTTGCCGCGATTCAGGATCACGTGCCGATGCTTGCCTGGGTCATGTTGCTGGCCAACGTGTTCTGGTCGGTGGCGTACGACACCGAATACGCAATGGTCGATCGCGACGACGATATCAAGATCGGCATCCGCACCTCGGCACTGACCTTCGGCCGCTTCGACGTGGCGGCGATCATGCTGTGCTATGCGGCGACGCTGGGGATTTACGCCGGCATCGGCGTGATGCTTGGTTTCGGCCTGCTGTATTGGCTCGGATGGGCGGCAGCGGCAGGCTGCGCGATCTATCACTACATGCTGATCCGAAACCGCGAGCGGATGGCGTGCTTCGCGGCGTTCCGTCATAACAACTGGTTGGGCGGCGCGTTGTTTGCCGGCATTGCAGCGCATTACGCAGCGGCTTCGTTTTAATGCTTCCGCGTTTCTTCATGGCCCGTAGTACAGAAGCTGGCTGGTTTTATTCTTCCGTGCTTCTTTGCACCTCGGCCATATAAACCGCTTCGGTTTGAAGCGCGCCCAGCCGTCTCTCTTGCACTGCGGACGCCGCCCCCGGTTGATCCAGGGCGCAGCGTCGTTCCATGTCGTCTCTTCCCGGCCGCTAACCGCTAACCGCTAACCGCTAACCGCTAACCGCTAACCGCTAATCGTGCTTACAGCTTGCCGAACTCGTCGCCCATTTCCTTGGCGCGCGCATCGGCGGCGAGCACGCCGCGCACGATCGCGTCCTTGATTCCGCTTGCATCGAACGACGCCAGCGCGGCCGCCGTGGTGCCGCCCTTCGACGTCACACGTTCGCGCAACAAGCCCGGCGGCTCGTCCGAGTTCGCAGCCAATTGCGCCGCTCCGGTGAAGGTTGCGACTGCCAGCGCGCGGCCTTGTGCTTCATCCATGCCCAGTTGACGCGCGGCTTCCTGCAACGCCTCGATGAAATAAAACACGTAAGCGGGACCGCTGCCCGAGATCGCTGTGACAGCGTCGATCTTCGCTTCGTCGTCGAACCAGACGGTTTGGCCGACTGCGCCCAACACTTGCGACGCGAGCGCGCGGCCTGTTTCGTCGACGCTGCCGGTCGCGACGAGGCCCGTCACGCCCATGCCGATCAGCGCCGGCGTATTCGGCATCACGCGCACGATGCGCGCGTGGCCGTTCAGCCAGCGCGACATGTCATCCATGCGAATGCCCGCGACGATGCTGATTGCCAGCTGCGACGCCTGCAGATGCGGCGCCAGCGCCTCGGCGACGCTCTTCAGTATCTGTGGCTTCACCGCCAGCACGACGGCGTCGTACGACGCGAGCGCAGCGTCCGCGGCCGCGCCGGTCTTGATGCCGAATTGCTGCTCATTGCGCTTGCGCGCGTCTTCGTTGGGATCGATCGCGTACAGGTCAGCGGGCGCGACGCCGCGCTTGATAAGGCCGCCGATCAACGCGGCGGCCATGTTGCCGCCGCCAATAAAAGCAATTTTCATGATGTTCCGAAAGATGTCCCGTGAGGTGTCAGGAAAGGAAAGGCCCGAAACGCTTAGTTAGAGTAATCTCGCGCGCCGAAGATCGCAGTGCCGACGCGCACGATCGTTGCGCCTTCCAGCACAGCGGCTTCGAGGTCGCTCGACATACCCATCGAGAGCGTGTCGAGCTCAAGGCCGTCGTTACGCAGCCGCTCGAACAGCTCGCGTAATTGCCGATGCGGCACACGTTGCTCCTCGATGTTGCCGGCAGGTTCCGGAATCGCCATCAGGCCGCGCAGATTCAGCTTCGGCAGCGCGGCGATTTCCTGCGCGACCTCGACGGCCTCGGGAATGCTCACGCCGCTTTTCGACGCTTCGCCGCTAACGTTGACCTGCAGGCAGACGTTCAACGGCGGCAGGTTGTCCGGGCGCTGCTCCGACAGCCGCTGCGCGATCTTCAGGCGGTCGACCGAATGCACCCAGTCGAAGCTTTCGGCGACCGGCCGCGTCTTGTTCGATTGCAATGGCCCAATGAAATGCCATTCGATCGACGCACGCAGATCCGCCAACGCTTCGATTTTGGTGACAGCTTCCTGCACGTAGTTCTCACCGAACGCGCGTTGGCCGGCCGCGTAGGCGGCGCGCACGTCTTCGGCGGGAAACGTCTTCGAGACCGCGAGCAGGGCGATCGAACGCGCATCGCGTCCGGCCACCTGCGCGGCGAGGGCGATGCGCTGCTGCACCGCTTCGAGGTTGTGGATCAGATCGGGCATGGGGCGGAACCGGAAGTCCAGCGAGAGACAATGTATGAATTATACGGACGCCGCCGTCCTATGCCGTTGCGGCCTGATCGGCAATGTGGCCAACCACTTCATGAACGCAGTTGCGCAACTGGGTTACGGCCTGCGGCAGGGGTGGCGAAAGCGGACACCGTGGCGGGCAGCAAGCCACGTGTCGCGCTTGCGTCAAGAATGGATCGCCTCAGGCGGACAGCATATGCTCCACCAGTTCGATCCAATGCGCGACCGGCGTCGACGTGCCGCTTTGCAGATGCGCAATGCAGCCGACGTTCGCCGATACGATCACTTGCGGCTCCTGCGCCTGCAGCCGCTCGAGCTTCTGATCGCGCAGCGCGTACGAGAGCTTGGGCTGCGTCAGCGAATACGTGCCGGCCGAGCCGCAGCAGAGATGATTGTCGGCGGGCAGGCGCACTTCAATGCCGAGTGCCGCCAGCAGATGTTCGACCTTGCCGTGTATCTGCTGACCATGCTGCAACGTGCACGGCGGGTGGAACGCCACCGTATGGATTGCGCGGCGGCGCGTCACAGCCACGAGCGCCTCTTCGAACTCCGGCAGGATCTCCGCGACGTCGCGTGTCAGCTCGGTCACGCGGCGTGCTTTCTCCGCATACGCGGGATCGTTGCGCAGTAGATGCGCATACTCCTTGACCGTCGCGCCGCAGCCGGACGCGTTCATCACGATCGCTTCCACACCTTGCTCGATATACGGCCACCACGCGTCGATGTTGGCGCGCAGGTCGTCAAGCGCTTCGTCGTTGTAGCCCAAATGCAGGCGGATCGCACCGCAACAGCCTGCTTCGGGTGCGATCAACGTTTCCACGCCGAGTGCGTCGAGCACCCGCGCCGTCGCGACGTTGACGTTCGGCATCATCGACGGTTGCACGCAGCCCGCGAGCATCAGCATCTTGCGCGGATGTTTCGCGGTCGGCCATTCGAGCGGACGTTGCCGCGCGGGCACCTTGTCGCGCAGTTTCTTGGGCAGGAGCGGGCGGATGTGCTGGCCGATGCGCATGGTTGGCGTGAACAGCGCGCTGTTCGGCACGAAGCTCGCGAGCAGCCGGCGCATCATCCGCTGACCGAACGGCCGCGTGACTTTTTCCTCGGTGATCTTGCGGCCGATCTCGACCAGCCTGCCGTATTGCACGCCGGATGGACAGGTGGTCTCGCAGCTGCGGCAGGTGAGGCAGCGGTCGAGGTGAACCTGAGTGCTGCGCGTGACCTCGGCGCCTTCCACCATCTGCTTGATCAGATAGATGCGGCCGCGCGGGCCGTCGAGTTCGTCACCCAGTATCTGATACGTCGGACAGGTCGCCGTACAGAAACCGCAATGCACGCAATTACGCAGGATGGCGTCGGCTTCGTCGCCATCGGGCGTGTTGCGAATGAAGTCCGCGAGGTTGGTTTGCATCGCGTCGCTCAGAAGTCGGGGTAGAGGCGGCCGCGATTGAAAATGCGGGCCGGGTCGAAGGCGGTTTTCAGGCCGCGATGGATTTTCATCAGCGGTGCGGGCAGCGGTGTGAATACCCCGGCGCTGCGGTCGTAGCCGTGGCCGGTACGGAAGATGGTGGC
The DNA here is from genome assembly GCF_052682275.1 of Paraburkholderia sp. D1E. Lineage (NCBI taxonomy): Bacteria > Pseudomonadati > Pseudomonadota > Betaproteobacteria > Burkholderiales > Burkholderiaceae > Paraburkholderia > Paraburkholderia sp. D1E. The sequence continues at coordinate 8,656,559 of NZ_JBQYMB010000001.1, read as the reverse complement.
ATGGCCGCCGGCCTGTTTGGCGCTGATACGCACGGTTTGCGCGTCGGTGTCGGTAATCCACCAGCGCTGGCCGCCGCCCCATTCCATCAGTTGCGCACCGGGCAATTGCAGCGGTTCGGTGATCGACGGCAAAGCGAGGCGCCACAGCGCGGCTTTCGGCGGGATGGCCGAAAAGAACGAGTCGGTCTGTTCGCGCAGGCCGGCCCAGAAGCGCTCAGCCTCCACGGCATCGACGACTTCACCGCCAAGCGCGGTGCGCGCCGTTTTGACCGCGGCTTCCGCGCCGGCCATGCGCACGGCCAGCGTGCCGTGACGCCATGCGCTCGCCGTGATCGGCAGCGGGCGGCCGCCCCATTCATTGAGCTTGCGGACCGCGTCGGTACCGTTCATATCGAATTTGAGCGTGGCTTCGGCCTGCGGCAGCGGCAGTACTTTGACCGACAGTTCGAGGATCAGCCCGAGGGTGCCTAGCGAACCCGCCATCAAACGGGAGACGTCATAACCGGCGACGTTCTTCACCACCTGGCCGCCGAAATGCAGCTTCTGACCCTGGCCGTTCAGGATGACCGCGCCGAGCACGAAGTCGCGCGCCGCACCGGCGGACGGGCGGCGCGGACCGGCGATGCCCGCCGCGATGCAGCCGCCGAAGGTAGCCTGCGGCCCGAAGTGCGGAGGCTCGAAGGCGAGCATCTGGTCGTGTTCGGCCAGCGCGGCCTCGATTTCCAGCAGGGGCGTGCCGGCGCGCGCCGTAATGACCAGTTCGGCCGGATCGTAGGCGATGATGCCGCGATAGGCGCGCGTGTCGAGGATGTCACCTTCCAGCGTCTGACCGTACCAGTCTTTGGTGCCGCCGCCACGGATGCGCAATGTGCGCCCTTCGGCGCTGGCTGAACGCACGCGTTCAGCCCAAACGGCGACGATGTCGTCCTCTTCCATGGTGTCCTGCTTCGTTGTGTTTCGATTGATTGTACCGGGCGGCGGCGCGCTGGCAACCCGGAGCGGACCCGCATCGGGTAATCAGGGTGGGTGCTGGGAAAAGGGTCCGGGGCGGGCTATGCGCGGTGCGTGCATAGCCCGTAGACGCCTTAGAACCGGGGTAGGTCCGGATGCGGCAGCAAGCCGCCACGCACATGCATCTTGCCGTATTCGGCGCAGCGGGCGCGGGTGGGAATGCCCTTATCGGGATTGAGCAGGCCCGGCGCGTCGAAGGCGCGTTTGACCGCGTGAAACGCGTCGCGCTCCTCCGGTGAAAACTGCACGCACATCGAATTGATTTTCTCGATGCCCACGCCGTGCTCGCCGGTCACCGTACCGCCCAGTTCGACGCACGTTTCGAGAATGTCGCAACCAAAGGCTTCGGCCCGGTGCCACTCATCCTTATCGTTGCCGTTGAACAGGATCAGCGGGTGCATATTGCCGTCGCCGGCGTGGAATACGTTGATGCAACGCAGGCCGTATTTCTTCTCCATCACTTCGATGCGCGCCAGCAGCGGTCCGATACTGCGGCGCGGCACGGTGCCGTCCATGCAGTAGTAGTCAGGCGAAATCCGGCCTGCCGCCGGAAACGCATTCTTGCGCCCGGACCAGAAACGCAGCCGTTCGTTTTCCGAACGCGAAATCTGGATGCGCGTTGCGCCCTGTTCGCGCAGCACCGCGGTCATGCGCACGATTTCGTCGGCCACTTCTTCCGGCGTGCCGTCCGATTCGCACAGCAGGATTGCCGCCGCGTCGAGGTCGTAGCCGGCTTTGACGAACTCTTCGACGGCGCGCGTAGCCGGTTTGTCCATCATCTCCAATCCAGCCGGAATGATGCCCGCTGCAATGATGCCGGCAACCGCGTTGCCGCCTTTCACGACGTCGTCGAAACTGGCCATGATGACCTGCGCCGTTTGCGGCTTCGGAATCAGCTTGACGGTGACTTCGGTGACGATTGCGAACATGCCTTCGCTGCCGATCAGCACCGCGAGCAGGTCGAGCCCTGGCGCGTCGGGCGCGAGCGAACCGAATTCGACGATTTCGCCTTCCATCGTCACGGCGCGTACACGCAGCACGTTGTGTACGGTGAGGCCGTACTTGAGACAGTGCACGCCGCCCGAATTCTCGGAGACATTGCCGCCGATCGTGCAGGCAATCTGCGACGACGGATCGGGCGCGTAGTAAAGGCCGTACGGTGCGGCGGCTTCGGAAATCGACAGATTGCGCACGCCCGGTTGCACCGTGGCGGTCCGGGCGTACGAATCGACTTCGACGATCTTGCGAAAGCGCGCGAGCGACACCACCACGCCGTGCCGAATCGGCATCGCCCCGCCGGACAAACCGGTGCCCGCGCCGCGCGGCACGATCGGCACGTCGAGCCGGTGACAGATCTGTACGATGCGCTGCACCTGCGATTCCGTCTCGGGCAATGCGACCGCGAGCGGCAGACGCCGATAGGCGGCGAGGCCGTCGCACTCGTAGGCGACAGTGTCTTCTTCGCGATACAACAGACAGTGGGTCGGCAGCACGGCCATCAGCGCCTGCACGACTTCGCGCTGGCGCTGGGCAAGAACTTCGGCCGTCAGTTCGACGGGTGCGTTCATATGACTTGTCTCCTCGTGTCTTTCACCGTGCGTGCCCGGTCAAGCCTGGTTATACAGCAGCAGGCGTTACCGCTGCCGTAACCCGGTCTTGATGACGTCTCAAGCTGCCCAGGAAAAGATCTTGCCCGGGTTCATCAGATTGCGCGGATCGAGCGCATGCTTGATGGAGCGCATCGTGTCGACGGCGACCTCACCGTGTTCTTCGAGCAGGAAATTCATCTTGTGCAGACCGACACCGTGTTCTCCCGTGCAGGTGCCGTCCATGCGCAGCGCGCGCTGCACGATGCGGTGGTTCAGGCGCTCAGCTTCAGCGAGTTCTTCCGGCTTGTTCGGATCGATCAGGATTGCGACGTGGAAGTTGCCGTCGCCGACATGGCCGACGATCGGGCAGGGCAGCGGCGACGCTTTCAGATCCTGCTCGGTTTCCACCACGCATTCCGCGAGACGCGAGATCGGCACGCAGACATCGGTCGTGACGGCGCGGCAGCCGGGCTTCAGTTGCAGCATCGCGAAATAGGCGTTGTGACGCGCATTCCACAGGCGGCTGCGGTCCTCCGGGCGGGTCGCCCATTCGAAGCCTTCGCCGGCATTCTGCGCAGTGAGCTCCTGCACCAGTTCGGCTTGCTCTTTCACGCCGGCTTCGGTCCCGTGGAATTCGAAGAAGAGCGTGGGCGCCTCACGTAAGGTCAGATTCGAATGGCGGTTGATCGAGCGGATCGCGAGCGAGTCGACGAACTCGACGCGCGCAACCGGCACGCCCATCTGAATCGTTTCGATGACCGCGCGCACCGCATCCCCCATCGACGGGAACGTGCAGACCGCGGCAGAGACCGCCTCGGGCTGCGGATACAGCCGGACGGTGATTTCGGTAATCACGCCGAGCGTGCCTTCAGAGCCAACGAACAGACGTGTGAGGTCATAACCCGCCGACGACTTGCGCGCGCGCGTGCCGGTTTTGATCACGCGGCCGTCGGCGAGAACCACCGTCAGCCCGAGTACGTTTTCGCGCATCGTGCCGTAGCGTACGGCATTGGTACCTGAGGCACGCGTAGCCGACATGCCGCCGATACTCGCGTCAGCGCCCGGGTCAATCGGGAAAAACAGGCCGGTGTCGCGCAGCGCTTCGTTCAGCTGCTTGCGCGAGATGCCGGGTTCGACTGTGACAGTCAGGTCTTCGGCGTTGATCGACAACACGCGGTTCATTTCCGACAGATCGATAGACACGCCGCCTTGCACCGCCAGCAGATGTCCTTCGAGCGACGAACCGTTACCGTAGGGGATGATCGGCACGTTGTACTGGCCGCACAGTTTGACGATGGTTTGCACGTCTTCCGTATTGCGTGCGAATACGACGGCGTCGGGCAGTTGGGGATCGAACGGCGATTCGTCGCGGCCATGATGGGCACGCACGGCTTCTGCCGTGGACACACGTTCGCCGAAAGCGGCTTTGAGTGCAGTCAGCAACTCGGCGGGAAACGGCCGGCGCAACGGGGCCGGCGGCACGGGATGATTCACGCATGTCTCCTGATAATTGAGGCGGAGCTGTTCTACAGCTTGTGCTTCATTTTACGCCGATCGCCCGCGGACCGGCGTTGGAGGCGGCTGCCCGCTTTTATAATGGCGGCGCGCCCGCGTTGCGCGCAATATGGATAAACGCGGCGGCTGACTTGCCGGATTCGCTGGATGGATTCACGGGCGCCGCGCTGGCGCATCGTCAATGAATGAATGGATCGGAGACATCATGGGCAACCGCTTGAGCAAGATCGCTACCCGTACGGGCGACGACGGCACCACAGGACTCGGCGACGGCCGCCGCGTGCGCAAAGACAGCGCGCGCATTGCCGCCATCGGCGATGTCGATGAACTCAATTCGAATCTCGGCGTGCTGCTGTGCGAAATGCTGCCCGACAACGTGCGGGCAGCGCTGATTGCGATTCAGCACGACCTGTTCGATCTTGGCGGCGAACTCTGCATCCCCGGCCATACGATGATTACGGATAAGCATCTTGGTCAACTCGACGACTGGCTGGCCGACTACAACGCGACCCTGCCGCCACTGAAGGAATTCATTCTGCCGGCCGGCGCGCGCGCGGCCGCGCTTGCGCACGTGTGCCGTACGGTGTGCCGGCGGGCCGAACGGTCGATCGTCGCCCTCGGAGAAGGCGAGGCGATCAATGAGGCGCCTCGCCAATATGTGAACCGGCTGTCCGATCTGCTGTTCGTGCTCGCGCGCGTACTCAATCGCGCGGACGGCGGCAGCGACGTGTTATGGCGGCACGATCGTAGCGTCGGCTAACGCGGCGCTTTAGTCCCCTTAAGCGCTGTGACAATCTGTCCGGTGCAAGACTTCTCCTTAAAGATGTATTGTAAATACATCTTTAAGGAGAAGTTGTTATGCCCGCTCTCACCGCCGACCAGATTGCCCGCGTCAAAGCCACCGTTCCCGTACTCGCCGTACACGGCACGACCATCACCAAACACTTCTACACGCGCATGTTCGCGCACCATCCTGAGTTGAAGAACGTGTTCAACCAGACTCACCAGCAGAGCGGCAATCAGCCGGAAACACTGGCGAAGGCGGTGTATGCGTATGCCGCCAATATCGATAACCTCGGCGCGCTGGGGCCGACCGTCTCGCGAATCGCTCACAAGCACGCGAGTCTGAATATCCGGCCGGAACAGTATCCGATCGTGGGACGCCACCTGTTGGGCGCAATCGTTGATGTGCTTGGCGACGCAGTCGATCAGGAGACGCTCGGCGCATGGGAAGCCGCATATGGGCAGCTCGCGAATATCTTCATCGGCGCGGAGGCAAAGCTCTACGAAGGTGCGGGGTGGAGCGGTTTTAGGCCGTTCAAGATTGCGCGCAAGGAAGTGGAGAGCGATGAAATCACGTCGTTCTATCTGACGCCCGCCGATGGCTCGCCGGCGGGCGGCTTCGAGCCCGGCCAATATCTGAGCGTGAAGCGTTTCGTGGATGAACTCGGCGTCGATCAGCCGCGGCAGTACAGCTTGTCGGATGCGCCGAACGGTAACTGGCTGCGTATCTCGGTGAAGCGCGAGGCCGGTCACGACGACACGGCGCCCGGCTTTGTATCGAATCTCTTACACGATGATGTGGAAGTGGGTGCGGTGGTACACGTCAGCGCGCCGATGGGCGATTTCACGTTGGACCGCAAAAAGACGACGCCCGTAGTGCTGATGAGCGGCGGCGTAGGCGTGACCCCGATGACCTCGATGCTGTCTACGTTACTCGCCGATCGGAGCGAGCGCCATGTGACCTTCGTGCATGCCTGCCGCAACGGCCGCGTGCATGCGTTCCGACCGTGGCTGAACGATACGGTTGCGGCGCATCCCAACGTCACGCGTGTGGTGTTCTACGAAGCCATTGAAGCAGGGGATCGCGTTGGTACCGACTACGACTTCGAAGGCCGCCTCGATCTCGCGAAAATCGCCGATAAAGTGATCGTATCCGATGCGGACTACTACATCTGTGGGCCCGTGCCGTTCATGCGTGCGCAATGCGAGGCGTTGGCCGCGTTCGGTGTGGATGCGGCGCGGATTCATACCGAAGTGTTTGGTTCAGGCGTGGTGCAGTGAAGCGAGGGCGCATGGCAAGCCGAGTGTGAAAGCAGGCAGGGGCGGGTGGTGCGCTCTGAGGGTGTAATTAGTTTTGTGTAAACGGTCATTTGGCAGGAGACTGCCAGTAATCAGGAGCGACGATGACCGTAGCGAAACGCAACAAACGCGTGAAACCCGACCCTGAGCTCGTCAAGCTGGCCGACAGCCTGCTGGCGAACTACCAGAAACCAGAGGACCTGATTGGCGAGAACGGCCTGCTCAAGCAGCTCACGAAGATGCTGGTTGAACGGGCGCTAGAGACGGAGATGTCCGAACACCTGGGCCACGGCAAGAGCGAAGCGGTCACCAATGCCACGGGCAACACCCGCAACGGCCATAGCGCCAAGACGTTGCAGGGGGAGTTTGGCGAGTTGCCGCTCGATATCCCGCGTGACCGTCAGGGTGCGTTCGAGCCGAAGCTGGTGAGTCGTCATCAGACGCGCTGGTCGGGCTTTGACGACAAGATCATCTCGCTATATGCCCGCGGCCTGAGCGTGCGGGAGATTCAGGGGCATCTGGAAGAAATGTACGGTACCGAGGTGTCGCCCACGCTCATCTCGGCCGTAACAGACGCGGTGAGCGAGGATGTGAAGGCCTGGCAAGCCCGCCCGCTCGACGCGCTTTACCCCATCGTTTATCTCGACTGCATCCACGTCAAGGTGCGCGACAGCGGTGCTGTACGGACCAAGGCGGTCTATCTCGCCATCGGCGTGAACATGGACGGCCACAAGGAAGTCCTGGGGCTGTGGATCGCCCAGACCGAGGGCGCGAAGTTCTGGCTGCAGGTGGTGACCGAGCTGAAAACGCGCGGCGTGCAGGACATTTTTATTGCCTGTGTCGATGGGCTCAAGGGCTTCCCCGAAGCCATCGAAGCAGTCTATCCGAAGGCAGCAGTTCAACTGTGCATCGTGCATATGGTGCGCAACAGTCTGAACTTCGTGTCCTGGAAGGTGCAGCGCGAGGTCGCCGCCGACCTGAAGACGATCTACACTTCATCGACGGTCGAGCTGGCCGAGCAGAAGCTGAGTGCCTTCGAAGCCACGTGGGACAAGGACTATCCGTCCATCGGGCAGAGCTGGCGGCGCAACTGGGCACGCGTCATTCCGTTCTTCGACTATCCGCCGGAGATCCGGAAGGTGATCTACACCACCAATGCCATCGAATCGATCAACATGAGCCTGCGCAAGGTGATCAAAACCCGCAGTTCGTTCCCGACCGACGAGGCCGTGACCAAGCTGTTTTACCTGGCACTTAACAACATCAGCAAGAAGTGGTCGATGCCGATCCGGGACTGGAAGGCAGCCCTGAACCGCTTCACTATCCAGTTCGAAGACCGCCTGTTACCGGGTTAAATCAATACCCGTTTACACAAAATTCCGGACACCCTCTGCGCTCTACCCGACTACCAGCGTAACCGGCTTGCCAATCCGGCTCAACATCTCGACCAGGGTGTCGATAGTAAACTTGATGGTCTTCTTGTTGACCACGTCTGACACACGCGGACGCGACACCATCAGAATCTCGGCTGCCTCGGCCTGCTTCAGATGATGCTGTTCGATCCAGCTGGACAGCTCGGTCATCAACTGCTCCTTGAGCAGCCGCGTATCGTTGATCTGCTTTTGCGACGCGGCGTGCAAGCGTTTCGCCTCTGCGGCGGGGAAACCGAGTTCGAGAAACAGGTTTGCGCCGGGTTTTGTTACGTGACGGATTTTTGTGTCGGTCGTCATTTGCTAAGTTTTCCTGTCATTGATGATGGCGCGGTACCGGGTCTCGGCAATCCTTCTATCCTGCGGCGTTAGCTTCTGCGTTTTCTTCTGAAAGCAATGCAGCATGTACAGCGCTTCTACAAACTTGGTGACATACATCACGCGGTAAATGCTGTCAGCTTCCTTGATGCGAATCTCGCGCGTTCCGGCACCGATCGAATCAAACGGCTTCCAATCGTCGGGGTCCAGTCCTGCCTGAATCTTGCCAAGCTGAAATCCGGCTCGACGACGCGGCTCTTCGGGAAAGGCGAGTAAGTCGTGATAGCCGGAACCCATCCAGCGCATTTCTTTTTCCTGCTCCATAGCCGCCTTTCATGTACAAAATATTATACGTAACACCCAGCCTGGTCAAGTCGTATCCGACCCGGCAACGAGTTGTTACGGTACAGAGGCGGTTCATGGCGCACCATTCGTCCGTTCGGCTAACAAAAAACCCGGCTGCTTGAGCCGGGTTTTCGTTGAGCCAACTTCAGCAATCGCGCAGAGGCGCGTAGCAAGGTTTTAGTTGCCGCTGCCGCGTGCCACACGCCGTTGCTTGACCGCTTCGGCGAGACCTTCCAGCACAGCGATGCTTTCGTCCCAACCGATGCACGCATCAGTGATGCTCTGGCCGTACGTCAGCGCGCAGCCTTCCTGCAGATCCTGACGGCCCGCGATCAGGTGCGATTCCACCATCACGCCGACAATCCGTTCGTCACCCGAAGCAATCTGGCGGCCGATGTCCGCACACACCGGAATCTGGTTCTCGTGCTTCTTCGAGCTGTTCGCGTGGCTCGCGTCGATCATCAGACGCGCCGCGAGACCCGCCTTGCCGATATCGGCGCAGGCCGTATTGACGCTGTCCGCATCGTAGTTCGGCGTCTTGCCGCCGCGCAGAATGATGTGGCAGTCCTCATTGCCGGCGGTCGAGACGATCGCCGAGTGGCCACCCTTGGTGACCGACAGGAAATGGTGCGGCTGCGACGCGGCCTTGATTGCGTCGACGGCGATCTTGACGTTGCCGTCGGTGCCGTTCTTGAAGCCGACCGGGCACGACAGTCCCGAAGCCAGTTCACGATGCACTTGAGATTCGGTCGTGCGCGCGCCGATTGCACCCCACGAGATCAGGTCGGCAATGTACTGCGGGCTGATCATGTCGAGATATTCGGTGCCGGCCGGCAGGCCGAGTTCGTTGATACGCAGCAGCAATTCACGTGCGGTGCGCAGGCCGTCGTTAATCTTGAAGCTGTTGTCCATATGCGGGTCGTTGATGAGACCCTTCCAGCCCACCGTCGTACGCGGCTTTTCGAAGTACACGCGCATCACGATTTCGAGTTCGCCGGCGAAGCGCTTGCGCTGCTCGACGAGGCGCCCGGCGTATTCCATCGCCGCCTTCGTATCGTGAATCGAGCACGGTCCGATGATGACGATCAGCCGGTCTTCCATGCCGTGCAGGATGCGATGCATCGCGTTGCGCGAGTTGTAGATCACGTCGGACACCGTTTCATCGCAAGCGAATTCGCGGATCAGGTGAGCGGGCGGCGTGAGTTCTTTCAATTCGCGGATACGGACATCGTCGGTGTTGTGCGGGGGCATGCTTGTTCTCCTGAATCGGGTCGTAGCGTGTTCGCGCGGGCAACGAAGGCTGCGATCAGACAACAATCAGGCAGCGATGCCAGGGCGGACAACAATCAAAAAGGTTTCAACGGCAAAGTTTCAAAGGCATGAGGCGAAAAAAAACCGCCAGGCTAGCTGGCGGTTTTCGTGAATTCTGGGTGTCTTGCGTGCACTAACACCCCTCTCGATCCGCCAGCGGTCTGAGATGCCAAAAAAAGTAAAAGTAAAACTTGGCGGACATGGCGAAATAGGTCGCTGGTCAAAAAGGGTGAGTGACTTTATAACCCGTGCAAGCTTGGCTGGCAAGCTGCAGGGTGCAAAAATGCGGTAAAACCGCATACTTCGTGCATTATGTGCACGAAGTATGCGTCTACATCCAAATCAGGCCGTGCCGCCGACCGTCATCCGGTCGATGCGCAGCGTCGGCTGACCGACGCCCACCGGCACGCTCTGGCCTTCCTTGCCGCACACGCCGACGCCCGAATCGAGCTTCATGTCGTTGCCGATCATGCTGACGTACTTGAGCGATTCCGGGCCGCTGCCGACCAGCGTCGCGCCCTTGACCGGGTAAGTGACCTTGCCGTTTTCGATCATGTACGCCTCGGACGCCGAGAACACGAACTTGCCGTTCGTGATGTCGACCTGGCCGCCGCCGAAGTTCACCGCGTACAAGCCGTTCTTCACGGACGCGATGATTTCCTGCGGGTCTTTGTCGCCGTTGAGCATGTACGTGTTCGTCATGCGCGGCATCGGCAGGGCGGCGTACGACTCGCGACGCGCATTACCGGTGACCGGCATTTTCATCAGGCGCGCGTTCAGCGTGTCCTGGATGTAGCCCTTCAGGATGCCGTCTTCAATCAGTGTCGTGCATTGGGTCGGATTGCCTTCGTCGTCGATGTTCAGCGAGCCGCGGCGGTTCGGCAGCGTGCCGTCGTCGACGACCGTGACGCCTTTGGCGGCAACCTGCTCACCGATTCGACCCGCGAACGCCGACGATCCCTTGCGGTTGAAGTCGCCTTCGAGGCCGTGGCCGATCGCTTCGTGCAGCAGCACGCCGGGCCAGCCCGGTCCGAGTACGACGGTCATCGCGCCGGCCGGAGCCGGGCGGGCATCGAGGTTCACCAGCGCCGCATGCACCGCGTCGTCGACATAGCTCGACAGCACTTCGTCGGTGAAGTACCCGTAGTCGAAGCGGCCGCCGCCACCGCCGCTGCCGATTTCGCGGCGGCCGTTCTGTTCGGCGATTACCGTGACCGACACACGCACCAGCGGACGGATATCGGCTGCAAAACCGCCGTCGCTGCGCGCCACCAGCACCACGTCGTATTCGCCGGCGAGGCCTGCCATGACTTGCTGGATACGCGGGTCACGACCGCGCGCCATCTTTTCGATGCGCTCGAGCAGCTTGACCTTGGCGGTTGCGTCGAGCGAATGCAGCGGATCGGACGGCAGGTACAGATCGCGCCCGGCAATGCCGGTCAGCGACGAGGCCGCCTTGATCCTCTGCTTGCCGCCGCCGACCTTGGCGATCGCCCGCGTGGCGATCGCGGCCTGACGGATCGCTTCGGGCGACAGGTCGTCCGAATAGGCGAAGGCCGTGCGGTCGCCCGACACGGCGCGCACGCCGACGCCCTGGTCGATGCTGAAGCTGCCCGACTTCACGATGCCTTCCTCGAGACTCCATGCTTCGCTGCGCGTGTACTGGAAGTACAGGTCGGCGTAATCGATCTTGTGCGTGAAGATTTCGGCGAGCGTGCGAGTCAGCAGGGATTCGTCGAGACCGTAGGGCGTCAGGAGGATGTCCTTGGCGGTGGCGAGATTACGGATACCGGGTTCGATGATGTTCATGCGAAGTATGTTCTGCTCGATACGAAGGATTCGGTTAGCGCCACGATCACTATATGGGTGACAGGCGCCGCACTTTCAATGTCAGGTAACACATCAGCAACTCAGCACGCGGTGACGCCAGGCGGGCAGGCTCTGCCGCACTTCGTCGATGCGCGCACGCTCGAGATTGCCGGCCACCACACCGGCGCCTTCGTCGCGCACCGCGACGATTTCGCCCCACGGGTCGATGAGCATGCTGTGGCCCCATGTCCGGCGGCCGTTTTCATGTTTTCCGCCTTGCGCGGCGGCCAGCACGTAACACTGGTTTTCGACCGCCCGGGCCCGCAGCAACATTTCCCAATGCGCGCGGCCGGTGGTGTAGGTGAACGCCGACGGCACCACGATCAGCGCGCAGTCGCCCATGCGCCGGTACAGCTCAGGAAAGCGCAGATCGTAGCAGACCGACAGGCCGACCCGGCCGAACGGCGCCTCGAAGGTGCGGACTTCGCCGCCGGGGCAGATGGTGCGCGCCTCGTCGAACGATTCCTCGCCCTTTTCGAAGTTGAACAGGTGGATCTTGTCGTAGCGCGCGGCCTCGTTGCCTTGCGGGTCGAACACCAGCGTAGTGTTCAGCACGCGCGACGGCTCCGGCGACATCAACGGCAAGGTGCCGCCGATCACCCACACCTTCTGGCGGCGCGCGGCGTCGGCGAGAAAGCGCTGGATCGGGCCGTCCTGGTAGGGCTCGCGCACGGCGAGCTTGTCCGTGTCCTTGAAGCCCATGAAGCAGAAGTACTCGGGCAGCAGGACGAGTTGCGCTCCGCGGGCGGCGGCTTCGGCAATCAGGCGTTCTGCTTCGGCCAGATTGCGTTCGCGATCCGGCGTACTCACCATTTGCAGCGCGGCAACCCGGAACGCGCTTTCGGAAGACCCGCTGGATGCCGCATTGGGCGAGGCGGTGGACGAGGATGAAAAGACGTGTGTTTCGCTCATGAGCGTTTCGAAAAACTCCCGGCAAGGCGGCGGCGCAAACCGCTGGTACCGCATACGTCGTTCAAGGCTGGCTTGGACCTGCGGCGCGCCACGGCGCTCTTCTGATCAAACACAGGATCGGATCGAGCTCAGTGCGCTTCCACGGTCGAAGCTGGAGCGTCCATCTTACCGCGATCGCTCTTCACCCGCTCGATGTGCGGTTTCGACCACGGACCGGTAATCGCGTACTCGCGCGCAAACGCGGTGGAGACCGATTTGCTGAACGCCAGATCGGCCACCAGCGCGCCGAGCCCGAGCAGCGGATTGATCACGGTCGCGGCGATCACGGCGGCGCCGGCGCTGACGGTCGGCACGATCTGCACGTGCAGATCCTGGGTTTCCTGCGCCAGATCCACCGAGCCCTTCATTTCAGCGCGGGCCGGCGCCGTTACCATTTCGAAGTTCTCGGTGCGGCCAATGCCGTTGTGGATCTGACCCGTGCCGGTGACGTGTTCGAACGGCAGCCCTTCGCCGACCACGTCGCGGAAATTGAGTGTGGCAAAGCGCTCGAGGCTCTGCAGGCTGAGCACGCCCAGCAGTTTCGCGACGCCCGGGTCGACCTTGAGAATCTGCCCATGGCGCAGATCGACGGCCAGATTGCCATTGAGCGTCGGATAGTCGATGGTGGTCGGGCCGCCGCGCCACACCACCTTGCCTGACAGTGTGCCGTTGCCGGCCTTCAGCGTGTGTGGTTGGCCGAAACGCTCCAGCAGCCCGCCAGCGTCCTTGATATCGAGTTTGAAATCGAACACGGTACGGCGCGGTGTCGTTTCGTCGGCGCTGTTGCCGAGGCCCGTCGAAGTACGCCAGTTTGCGGTGGCGGTCAGCGTGGCGGCGGGATTGGTGATGTCGAGCTTGTCGAGTTGCCAGACCGGCACGCCGTCTTCTTCGAAGTTGTGCGCGTCCACTTCGAGCCGGCCTATGTTGCGATCGCGCACGATCAACTCGTTGACCACCAGATCGATTGACGGCATGTTCTGCGCCGGCGCCGACATGGCCTGGCCGAGCAGGTCCTTGTCGGTGGCCGACGGAATCACCACGCGGGCAAAACGCGCCTGCAGCGTGCCGGGAGATTCCCTGGTGGCGCCCGGCAGCCAGGAAACGTGCCCCGATACCTGGTTCGACGCGATATTGGCCTGCCATTTATTGTCCGCATGCGACGCGCCGACGATCACGTTGTCCCAGTGCCGCTTGAGCAACGTCAGCGTGCCGATGTGCAGCGCGAAGCGGCTCGGCAGGAATTGCGCGAGGGTCGGATTCGGCACAGCCGGCGCGGCTGCGGCTGCAGCGGGCGCAGGCGTTGGCGCGTCCTTGTTGCGCATCTGCGTGACGAGCGCGCGCCAGGCATCGGCGTCGAACGCTTCGACATCGACGGCGGCGATTACGCCATCGGACGGCAAGTCAGCGGGCCTGTTGACGCCGATCGCGCCGCGCACGACCGTGGGCGGGGTTTTCGGCTGGTAACGCAGCAGATAGCTGGCGGCGATAGGGCCGAAGGTGAGGTCGGCGCGTTCCAGACCGGCTTCGCTCGCGTCGGTGGACGGGCTGACCGCGAAGTGCAGCGGCATTGGCGTGCCGACCGGTTTGTCGAACGGCGCGGGGAAGTCGAGCGCGAGGCCGGTCAGATCGGAGTTCGCCGTGACCTCGGGCAACCGCCCCTTCGCGCCGCGCACGTTGAACGCGTAGGGCGCGCTGCCGCTCATGCGCGTCAGCACCTGCGCGGCCGGACCATGCAGATTCAGGCCGCGCGCGGCATCGACGGCAATGTGGCCGCCGAGGTCGAGCGCATACGTGCCGTCCTGCTTCAGGCCGCCGTTCGCGTGCACGTCGCCGCCGAGGAACCGGCCCGAGAGCCGGTCGACCTGTGCCGTATGTTCGGTAAAGCGCACCTTGCCGTTCAGTTGCGACAGCGGCGGCACGTTATCGACAGTCAAACGATTGTTCTGGAAGCCGACCGCGCCTTCCACGCCGATATGCGGCTGCGGCGTGCGCGGCACGGTCAGTTTGAGCGCCAGTGAGGCGGACCCTTCGGCCCGCACTTTCTCGGTCTCGTGCTTGGCCATGATGCCGAGCGAGCTTTCGTTGACGTAGTCGAGCATGTCGGCAAGCGGCCCACGGCCGTTGCCATCGATGACGAGGTTGGACGCCTTGGTGCCGAGATCGTCGATCCTGCCGCTCACCTTGTTTAAAGCAACCTGCTTGTAACGGGCGCGGTCGATATCGAAGCGCAGCAGGTTCTCCTTGAGTTCGAACACGCCGTCGATGCCATCCAGCGGCGGCCATACGTTCGGCGTGCCGTTCTTCATCTTGCGCGGCGGGTACGGCGATGGGTCGAACTTGCCACCCTTGAACGGCGCGACGATATGGAAGATACCGGCCTCAGGCGCGCGCGAGTAGGGGAATTTGGTCAGATCGCCGTGTATTTCGATCGATGCGCCGCGCGATACGCCGGCTTGCAGCCCGTGGCCCAGATAGATGCGCAGCTTTTCGCTGATGCTGGTCGGCAGATAGCGGACGATGCGCGTGACCTGCGCGCGCTGGAAGTCGGCTTTCAGGTCGAGCGAGCCGCGCCCGTGGCCCGGGTTGCGGTAATCGGCGGTCGCGGTGGCATCGGCGTCCGCGTTCGAGACACCGAAATCGGCCAGCTTGACGGTGAAGGCAGGGTGATTTTCTCCCGGCGCTTTCGGCGTGATGGTCCAGTCTGCGCGGCCATGCAGACGATCGAGTTTCAGGCGAGGGTCGTCGAACACGCCCGGCAGCGTAATCGCGACGTTGGAGGTGTCGAGTATGGCCGTGCCGTGATTTTCGTCGGCGTCGACGCTGCCCCACAGATTTTCGATGCCGGGAATGCCCGCGCGCGGGTGATTCAGCGGGGTGAGCCCCGGTGGCGGTTCCTGCGCGGCGACGCTGATGCCCTGCAGGTCGCCCTTGAAACGATAGCGCTCGATCGGCTCGGCGCCGCTTGGCGGATGCTCGACGCCCGCTTCGCCCGACTCCGGTTTGCCGCGCTCGACCTCGATCACATAGTTCGCCACCAGCCCGCGTGGATTGAAGCGCACGAGATTGTTCAGCAAACGCGATGGCAGAGGCAGCGCGCGGCTGAATTCGGCGAGGATGCCGAGGTCGACACGGTCGCCGCTGACGCTGACGAGCTGGCCATGTTGCAGCGAAGCCGTCCGGTAGCGGCCGTTCAGCGTGGATAGCGCAAGGGTGCGAGTGAGCGGCGTGCCGTCTTCGAGCGGCGGCTGGCCCAGTTCTGCGTGCAAGTCGTTCAGTTGCAGCTTGTAGTCGCCCTGGTCTGCTTCGAGGCGCCACGCGAAATTGGCCACCGGCACGATCAGCTTGGGTTGGGTGGGGCGCACCCGCATTGAGACATCCATGCCGGCCAGTTGTCCGCTCGCGGACTTCATGTGGCCATCGGCGAAGTCGGCCCAGATCGCATTGTCGATGCGGCCGGCGAACATCTCGATCGGGAAATTGATGTAGCGCGCGAGGGTCGGCAGATCGACGGGACCGGTCGACATATAGACCTGGCCGGCCCAGTTGACGGGTTTGCCGATCGCGGAGAGCCGGGCGTGTTTGAAATGCGTGCGGAAATCGATCGGGCCGTGTAAGACGTGGCCGTCGGCGGGCGCCTGCAACGCGAGCCGGTGATCGTAGCCGTCATTGAGAATCGCGATCCGGATGTCGCGCAGGGCGAGTTCTGGTGCGTCATGCTGCGCATCGCGCCAGCGCAGCACGCCGCCGCGCACCACGATCGCCTGTTGCCGCAATAGCCACGTGGAGAGGGTGTCGTTGCCGCTGTGCCGGGTCGGTACCGGCACGCCCGCTACCGAAATCACGCCGTCGCTGCCGCGCGACACCAGCACGTCGGGCTGATCGACGATCAGGCTGGAAAGCGCAGGGTGGAATTGCCAAAGCGACTTCCACGAGAGTGTGGCGGTGGCGTGCGGAATGGTCAGCGCCGCTTTGCCTTCAGGGTCGCGGATGACGATATCGGTGACGTCGAGTCCTGGCTGAAAGCCGCTCCAATGCGGCGCCAGCTTGCCGATGGTGAACTGCGTGCGCAGCTTCCCGGAGACGGTGGCTTCAATGCGCGGCCGGAACGAATCGATGCGCGGCAGCAGCACGTAGCGCAAGCCGAGAAAGAGACCTGCCGCGATGAAGTAGAAGGCGAGCGCGAGCGCCAACACCACGTGGGACGTCCGATGCAGCAGCACGTGGGCGCTTCCGCTCGCGGGCCGGACCTGCCTGGTTTCGTGCGGATCGGCGGATTCGTTTCGCTCGGACATGCTGCGGCGGGTGGGCGTATGGTAGTTTTGCGAATTAACGACGAAATGTAACACACGGGAAAGGGTCGGCGAACTTCCGGCAAACCCTTTCTACATGCCGTCTCGCGACCTGCGCGAGGCCACCGGACCCGTGTGTTGCGGCGAACTGAACAACGCTGATAAAGCAACGAGCGAGCCAGAGCCTTGATGACCGACGCCACTCTACTGAGTTCCAACTATTCACATTACGCGGCGCGCGCCGCGGCGGCTCGTCCGCAAATCGTGGCGCATGTGGCGGCGCTCGCGTCCGCCCCCCTGACACGTGAACGGATCGACGCGCGCTTTGACGCGCTGTGCGCCGAGGCGGCCGGCGGGGGCGATGGCCCATTGAGCGAGGATGCACTCAAACGGGCCTTGCGTCAGTTGCGCACTGAGGTATTTTGCGCCGTGATGGAGCGTGACCTGGCGGGCGAGGCGGATGTCGCCGAAGTCACCGGCGCGATGACCGATCTGGCGGAGACGACAATCCAGCGTGCGCTGGCGGTCCTGTCCGCCGAGCTCGAAACGCTCTACGGCGAGCCGCGCGGACCGCAGGGCGAACGGCTCGCGCTCGGCGTGGTCGGAATGGGCAAGCTGGGTGGCCGCGAGCTGAATGTGTCGTCGGATATCGACCTGATCTTCATCTACGAAGAGGACGGTGAGACGGCGGGCGGTCAGCGTTCGCCGATCGCGACGCAGGACTTTTTTACGCGTCTGGGTAAGCGCCTGATCGGCGCATTGGCCGAGGTGACCGCCGACGGCTACGTGTTCCGGGTCGATATGCGCTTGCGGCCGAACGGCGATTCAGGGCCGCTTGTCTGCAGCCTCGGCATGCTCGAAGAGTATTTCTACGTGCAGGGCCGCGAGTGGGAGCGCTATGCGTGGATCAAGGGCCGGCTTGTGTCCGAAGGCGCGAGCGAGGCGGCGGAGCGGCTGCAGAAGCAGCTCGACGCGATCGTTACGCCGTTCGTCTATCGGCGCTATCTGGACTTCGGCGTGATCAGCGCGATTCGCGCGCTGCATCTGCAGATTCGCCAGGAAGCGCAGCGGCGCGCCTCGATGCGGCCCGACAAGGCCGACGACATCAAGCTGGGCCGCGGCGGCATCCGCGAAATCGAATTCAGTGCGCAGGTATTTCAGCTGATCCGCGGTGGGCAGGATGCCGGCTTCCGGGTGCGTCCGACGCTCGCCGTTTTGCGGCACGCGGCCACGCACGGGCTGCTCGACACCTCGGTCTGCGTGAAGCTCTCTCAGGCATACCGTTTTCTGCGCGAACTCGAGCACCGCCTGCAATACCGCAACGATGCGCAAACCCACGCGATGCCGGTCGATCCTGAGGAGCGTGTGGCGCTCGCGCGCGCAATGGGTTGCGATGACTATGCGGAGCTGATGCTCAAACTCGACACGCACCGCGAGTTCGTCGAACAGCAATTCGACCAGATTTTCGCCGACAAGGTGAGTGGCCGCGACGGTTGCGGCGCGCCGGAAGACGGCGCGGCGGCGTGGGTATGGAGCAGTGCGCTCGCCGACGACAGTGCTGACGAGGCGCTGCGCGCGCGCCTCAGCGCGCGCCTCATCGAGTTGGGCGTGCCCGAGCCGGGCGAACTGCTGGCACGGTTGCGTGCGGTGTGGCAGTCGTCGCGTTACGCGGGGCTCGCCGAGCGTAGCCGGCAACGGTTCGACATCGTCGCGCAGCGTGCGCTGGAAGCCGCGCGTACGCTGGAGCCGCCCGAGCGGCGCGGCGATACGGTGGCGCGCTTCTTCGACCTGCTCGAAGCCGTGAGCCGGCGCGGCGCGTACCTTGCTCTGCTGACCGAATATCCGCAGGCGCTGCATCGGGTGCTGTCGGTGCTGGGCGGTTCGCGCTGGGCCGCCGGCTATCTGATTCGCCACCCGCAATTGCTTGACGAACTTCTCGACGACGAGGCGATGGACAGTCCGTTCGACTGGCCTGAATTCAAGCGCACGCTGCGCTTGCGTCTGGCCGCGGCGGATGGCGTCGAACAACAGATGGATCTGCTGCGCCACGCGCACCAGGCCGAGGTGTTCCGCATCCTGCTGATCGATCTGGCCGGCAAGCTGAGTGTCGAGCATGTGAGCGACCGCCTGTCCGAGCTCGCCGACGCCGTGCTCGACGTGACGCTCGAAGCCGTCTGGAAGCAACTGGCTAAACGCCACCGTGAGGTGCCGAAGTTTGCGGTGATTGCATACGGCAAGCTGGGCGGCAAGGAACTCGGTTACGCGTCCGACCTCGACATCATCTTCCTCTACGACGATCCGGACGATGCTGCCGCCGACGTCTACGCCACCTACACTCGCCGGCTCATTAGCTGGCTGACGACAGCGACCGGCGCGGGCACCCTGTTCGATGTCGACTTGCGGTTGCGGCCGAACGGCGAGTCGGGTCTGCTCGTCACCGATCTGGACGCATTCCGCCGTTATCAACTGCGCGAAGGCGATGCCGCCAATACAGCGTGGGTGTGGGAGCATCAGGCATTGAGCCGCGCGCGCTACTGCGCGGGCGATGCCGAAATCGGCGCGAAATTCGAGCAGATTCGCGAGCAGGTGCTGACCACGCCGCGCGAGGCTGCGCCGCTCGCCAAGGAAATCGTCGAGATGCGCGAGCGCGTCGAGGCGGGGCATCCGAACCATACGGCGCTGTTCGACCTGAAGCACGATCGTGGCGGCATGGTCGATATCGAATTCACCGTGCAGTACTGGGTGCTGCTGCATGCGGCAAGCGATTCCGAACTGATCCGCAATACCGGCAACATCGCGTTGCTGCGTGAAGTGTCGCGCTTCGGCTTGATGAGCGAGGGAGAAGCGGAGATCGTCGGCGCGGCTTATCGGACCTACCGGAAGTTGCAGCACAAGCTGCGGCTGGACGGGATGGAGAAGGCGCGCGTCGACCCGGCGCTGGTGGTGACCGAGCGAGAGGCGGTGCTGGGGCTTTGGAAGCGGGTGTTTGGCTGAGGTTGAAGGGGCGAGGTGTGGCAGGTGTCGCGCCAGTCGCGCTGCCTGGGTCGCCGCAGTTCGCTGAATTCGGTCGGCACTGTTGCCCGTAGCGGCGGCGCGCACCACGGAGCAGCATGCGCCGCCCTTGCCTTGCGTTCGCAGATGGCCGCGACGATTCCCTGCCCGGGTTCCTAGGCCGCCAGCATTTCCTTCGCGTGCTTGCGGGTGGTCGCGGTGATTTCCAGTCCGCCCAACATCCGCGCAACTTCTTCGACGCGGCTTGCGCGGTCGAGCGAGGTCACGCTGCTAACCGTGCCGCCCTTGCCATTGCCCGCCTTCGCCACCTGGAAATGATGGTCGCCGCGCGCGGCGACTTGCGGCAAGTGCGTGACGCACAGCACCTGACGCGCTTGTCCCAGTTGATGCAGCAGCCGTCCAACCACTTCGGCGACGCCACCGCCGATCCCCGTATCCACTTCGTCGAAGATCAGTGTCGGTGTCGGACTCGCGGCGCTCGCAATGACAGCCAAGGCGAGACTGATCCGCGCCAGTTCGCCACCTGAGGCAACCTTCGCGAGCGGCCGCAACGGCACTCCAGCATGGCCGGCGACGCGGAATTCGACCTGCTCGAGTCCGTGCGCACCACCGTCCGGCAACGGTACCAGCGCCACCTCGAAGCTGCCGCCTTTCATCGACAGTTCCTGCATACCGGTGGTCACTGCGACACCCAAAGCCTTACCGGCCTTGGCGCGCGCCTTCGACAGTTTTTTCGCTTCAGTGAGAAAGACTTCTTTAGCTTTGGCTTCGGCCGCGTGCAGGCTGTCGAGATCGGCTGCGGCGTCGAGCGCGGCAAGTTGCGCGCGACGCGCTTCGTGTTCTTCAGGCAGCGTCTCGGGTTTCAGGCGGAATTTGCGCGCGGCCGAGTGCAGTGCGTCGAGACGCTTTTCGACCTGGGCGAGCCGGTCGGGATCCAGTTCGAGTTTCTGCGCGTAGTGGCTGAGCGAATAGGCCGCTTCCTGCAACTGGATCTCGGCCGGCTCCAGCGCTGCCAGCACATCGTTCAGCGCCGGATCGATCTCGGCCAGGTCGCGCACCTTCGACACGATCGAGGCGAGATGCGTGATCATCGCCTCGTCGGATTCGGATAGCGCGCCGAGTGCACCTTGAACGCCGTCGATCAGATTGGCTGAATGCGACAGGCGGCGGTGTTCGCTGTTGACCTCTTCCCATTCGCCGGGTTGCGGCGAAAGTTTGTCCAGTTCGGTGAGTTGCCAGGCGAGGCGCTCACGCTCCAGTTGTAGTTCGCGGTCGCGTGTTTGCGCATGCTCGACGGCCTGAACCTTGTCGCGCCACGTTCGCCATGCGCGCGCGACGGTCGCTGCGGTTTCCGTGAGGCCGGCATGGGTGTCGAACAATTCGCGTTGCGCGTCCGGGCGCATCAGCAACTGGTGCGCATGCTGCCCGTGAATATCCACCAGCATCTCGCCGACTTCGCGCAACTGCGCAAGCGTTGCCGCCGTGCCGTTGATGAAGGCACGCGAGCGGCCGTTCGCATCCACTACGCGACGCAGCATGACGGTGCTGCCGTGATGGCCCTCGTCGGCGGTCGTGCCGAGCGCCTGCTCGTCGAGCCATTGCTCGACTTGCGCATGCGTCTCGAACTCCGCGGTGATGTCGGCGCGGCTCTCGCCGGTGCGAACCACGCTCGCATCGGCACGGGCGCCGAGCGCGAGGGCCAGCGCGTCGATCAGGATCGACTTGCCAGCGCCTGTTTCGCCGGAGAAAACGGTAAAGCCGCTGTCGAATTCGAGATCGAGCGCGGCGACGATGACGAAGTCGCGTATCGAGAGGTGGCGAAGCATGGAGGTCGTCAGTTGGGCTTGAGATTCAGGGTTCGGCAGCGGCGGCGTTCGCATTCCGGTGGCCGGCATTCCGGTGGCCGGCACTCCGGTGGCCGGCACTCCGGTGTTCCGGCGGTCCGGCCGCTTAGGGCTTGGGGTCTTCTTCGTGCGACGGATATTCATTCCAGTGCAGCTTCTTGCGCAGCGTGGCGTAGTGGCTGTAGCCGACGGGGTGCAGCATCGGCACCGTATGACGCGAGCGGCGTACTTCGATCGTGTCGCTCAATTCCAGCGAAGTGAACGACTGCATGTCGAAATTGACGTTCACTTCGCGGCCCGAGACGATCTGGATGCTCACCTTCGAGTTGTCCGGCAGCACGATTGGGCGGTTCGATAGCGCATGCGGCGCGATCGGCACCAGTACGATGCCTTGCAGTTGCGGATGCAGGATCGGCCCCTGCGAGGACAGCGCGTAGGCGGTCGAACCCGTAGGCGTGGCGACGATCAGGCCATCCGAGCGCTGGTTGTACATGAAGCGCCCGTCCACCGAGACATGCAGTTCCGCCATGCCCGAGAAGCCGCTGCGGTTGACCACCACGTCGTTGAAAGCAAGCGCGTGATAGATCGGGGCGCCGCCGCGCATGATGCGGGCTTCGAGCAACATGCGCTCTTCGCGCTCGAAGTTGCCGGCGAGCATTTGCGGCACGATCTCGCGCATGTCGGAGATCGGAATGTCGGTAATGAAGCCGAGCCGCCCGTGGTTGATGCCGATCAGCGGCGTGCGGTAGGGCGCAAGCTGGCGGCCGATGCCTAGCATCGTGCCGTCGCCGCCGAGCACCACGGCAACGTCGGCACGCGCGCCGATCTCGGCGGGACGCAGCGCCGGATAGTCGGTGACGCCAATTTCGGCGGCGGTGTCGGCTTCGAACACGACCTCGAAGCCGCGCTTCGCGATGCACGAGGCGAGCGCGGTTAGCGGCTCCCCGATGCCCGGCGTATTGTTGCGCCCGACGAGCGCGACGGTCTTGAACTGGCTAGTCACTTGCATGCCGGCATTACACCATAGGTAGGGCCTGAAAAGAACCGCAGACAGACCCGGTGGCGGGCCTGTGCAGACGGGCTGTCAGCGCGTTGGGCGATTATCGTTAGAATGGTGAAGCTTTGATGACATGCACGCCGGTTGTAGTCCGGCGGCGTGCGGCCAGCGGACTCGTGGAACGGGCGGCTGGCGAGGCGGCGGGCCTGGGTCTGGACGAGGTGCCGGCAAGAATGCTGGACACAGCGCCGGTCAAGGCGCCGCACAGAATACCAGGCGCCGCCCCGCCGACCGGTGGCACGATAGTCAGGGGTCGGCGACGTTAGCGCTCGCTGTAGTCGCGTCATTAAGCTAAAATTTTCCGTCATGCTAGATCCTCGCGCACAAACCCTCCTCAAAACGCTGATCGAGCGCTACATCGCCGAAGGTCAGCCGGTCGGCTCGCGCACGTTGTCGCGCTATTCCGGTCTCGAACTGAGTCCGGCAACGATCCGCAACGTGATGTCCGATCTCGAGGACCTGGGGCTCGTGATTAGTCCGCATACTTCAGCGGGCCGGATTCCGACGCCGCGCGGCTACCGCTTGTTCGTCGATACCATGCTGACGGTGGAATCCGCCGCAGACGAAGAAGCGGTGATGCGCATCGTCAAGACCACGCTGCAGGCGGGCGACCCGCAGAAAGTCGTCGCCGCGGCGGCCAGCGTGCTGTCCAATCTGTCGCAGTTCGCCGGTGTGGTGCTCACGCCGCGCCGCAGCCACGTGTTCAAGCAGATCGAGTTCATGCGCCTGTCGGACAAGCGCATCCTGCTGATCATCGTGACGCCCGAGGGCGACGTACAGAACCGCATCATGGCGACCCAGCGCGACTTTTCGCCGTCGCAGCTGGTGGAAGCCTCCAATTACATCAACGCGCACTTCGCGGGCCTCTCTTTCGACGACGTGCGCCGCCGCCTGCGGGAAGAAATCGACGAGCTGCGCGGCGATATGACCACGCTGATGCACGCCGCGGTCACGGCCAGCACGGATGAATCCGACACCGGCGAGACCGTGCTGATTTCCGGCGAGCGCAACCTGCTCGAAGTCGCCGACCTTTCGTCGGACATGGCGCGCTTGCGCAAACTGTTCGATGTATTCGACCAAAAGACCAGTCTCCTTCAGTTGCTCGACGTATCGAGTCACGCCGCGGGCGTGCAGATTTTCATCGGCGGCGAGTCGAATCTCGTGCCGATCGAGGAAATGAGCGTGGTAACCGCGCCTTATGAGGTGAACGGCAAGATTGTCGGCACGCTCGGTGTGATCGGGCCGACTCGCATGGCCTACAACCGCGTGATTCCAATCGTGGATATCACCGCGCGGCTGCTTTCCCTGACGCTCAGCAGTAACCAGCAATAACCGGCGGTATCTGCAGGCTGCGACACCGCGTGCTGCAAATGATGCGCGACGGCGCGCGGCTTGCCAATTGGCCGAATGGCCAGGGGTCCCTGGCGGACCTTGCAATGGACCGCGCCGCTATAATGAATCCCACCTGAACCGACTTTCCGCCTAAAGCGGTTATACCTGCTCCCTATGCGCTTCGACCTCGAGCGGCCATCACAGAACGCCACGTCACACCGTGTCGCCGTGTTGCTGATCAATCTCGGCACGCCTGACGCGCCGACGCCGCGTGCGGTCCGTCGCTATCTTGCGCAGTTCCTGTCCGATCCGCGCGTGGTCGAAATTCCGGCACTCCTCTGGCAGGTGATTCTGCGGCTGTTGATTTTGCCGTCCCGGAGCCGTTCGTCAGCGAAGAAATATGCGGCCGTGTGGATGCCGGAGGGTTCGCCGCTGCGTGTCTTCACCGAGAAGCAGGTGGAGGGTTTGCGCCATCTTCTGCAATTGAACGACTACACGGTGCTGGTCGACTACGCCATGCGCTACGGCACGCCCGGTATTCCGGCCATGCTGAACCAGCTGAAGCTGGCGGGCGCCGAGCGCGTGCTGCTGGTGCCCATGTATCCGCAGTACTCGTCGTCGACCACGGCCACGGCTTTCGACGACGCCTTTTCGGCCCTCAAGCGCATGCGCAATCAGCCGGAAATCCGCACGGTGCGCCAGTATGCCGATCATCCGGCGTACATCGCCGCGCTCGCCGCGCAGGTGCATCAGTACTGGCATCAGTACGGCAGGCCGGACTTCGCCGCGGGCGACAAGCTGGTGCTGAGTTTTCACGGGGTGCCCAAGCGCACGATGGATCTCGGCGATCCATACCACGAGCAATGCCAGCAGACCGGCGCGTTGTTGACACAGGCGCTGGGATTGACGCAGGTGGAATGCCGTATCACGTTTCAGTCGCGATTCGGCAAGGCCGAATGGCTGCAGCCGTAC
The DNA here is from genome assembly GCF_052682275.1 of Paraburkholderia sp. D1E. Taxonomy (NCBI): domain Bacteria; kingdom Pseudomonadati; phylum Pseudomonadota; class Betaproteobacteria; order Burkholderiales; family Burkholderiaceae; genus Paraburkholderia; species Paraburkholderia sp. D1E. Next base: position 8,631,632 of record NZ_JBQYMB010000001.1, on the reverse strand, counting down.
ACCGCACCCACGCTGAAGGAGTTGGGCGCGGCGGGCGTGCGGCGTGCTGACGTGTTCTGTCCGGGTTTTACCGCCGATTGCCTTGAAACGATTGAAGAAATCGGGATGGAAGTACGTGACGAGTTCCTGCGGGCGGGCGGCAAGGAATTTCATCGGATTCCCTGCGTGAACGCTTCACACGCGTGGATCGCCGCGCTAGGCGAAATCGTCGCGCAGAATCTGCAGGGCTGGCCCGTGCAAGCGGTGCCGGTGCCGCACACGACCGGGGCTTGAGCAGGCTCATGAATTACAGGATTTCAACTGAATCGGGCGCGAAGTTGCGCATCGACAAATGGCTGTGGGCGGCGCGCTTCTTCAAGACCCGCTCGCTGGCGGCGGACGCCGTCGACAAAGGACACGTACGCATCGGCGGTGCGAGCGTCAAGCCGGCCAAAGATGTGCGTGTCGGCGACCTCGTCGAGATCGAGATTGAGCGGATTGTGTGGCAGGTGGAAGTGCTGGGCGTTTGTGACGTGCGTGGCCCAGCCAGCATCGCGCAGACGCTTTATGCGGAGACCGAAGAGAGCAAGGTGAAGCGGCAGGTCGAGCAGGAGCGGCGCAAGACGTACCGCGAACCGGCTGCCGCTTTACACGGCAGACCGACCAAGCGCGACCGGCGCACTATCGACAAACTTTCAGGTGGGGATTGAACAGTTGTTCCATCGTCGCGTGCACACCGCCGTACTCGGTGGTGTGATCGTTGACGGCCCCGGACATGCAGATGGTCGTGGTGCCCGCGATCAGTACCAATGCGACCACCGATATTGCAAAGGTCAGTTTCACGGTACTCCCCTTGGGAAGATTCAGGATGGAAACAGGCTAATCAGATCAGGTGGAATTGCAGAATCTCGGTAAGGCTTACGTCAGGTTAGGGTTAACGTGTCTTTTCCGATGCTTTAATGGAGCATAGGCCACTTGCCGGGCGCACTCAATCTCAATCTGATTGCGGCGCAATAATGGTTGTAACCGGGCATTTCTGCCGCACGCTCGTGGTGCGAAAAATTCCGGGAGAGGCGCTTGAATTGGGCCTTTCCGGCCCCATCTGCCGTTTCGATATGCGTTAACGCATCAAGTTGTCTGTCGCTATTTTGCAACGCACCAATTGCGACAGTTTTTGAAGCGTTCCCGCCACCGTTAGCTTTAACTTTTTAACGACTTTCAGCGACATGGAAAACACGCAAGAGAACCCGACGAGCCAGAATCCCACGCCCGCCGACGAAACCGCGCGCCAGGCCGCCGAGGCCGCAGCATCCCAGCATGATGTGGCTGCAAACGCTGCTCCTGAAGCGCCGGCAACCGGTGCGGAAGCCGCATTGGCCGAAGCAGAAGCAAAGATCGTCGAGCTGCAGGAAAGCTTCCTGCGGGCAAAGGCTGAGACTGAGAACGTGCGCCGCCGCGCCCAGGAAGATGTCACCAAGGCCCACAAGTTCGCGATCGAAAGCTTCGCTGAGCATTTGCTGCCGGTGGTCGACAGCCTCGAAGCAGCGGTCGCCCATTCGTCCGACGACCTGCAAAAAGTGCGCGAAGGCGTCGAACTCACGCTGCGCCAGCTCAGCGGTGCGCTGGAGAAGGGCCGTGTCGTCGCCCTGAATCCGGTTGGCGAGAAGTTCGACCCGCACCGTCACCAGGCCATTTCGATGGTGCCGGCCGATCAGGAGCCGAACACGGTCGTTGCTGTGCTGCAAAAAGGTTTCGTGATCGCCGACCGCGTGCTGCGTCCGGCCCTCGTGACCGTCGCGGCGCCGAAGTAAGCATAACAAGCTGCGCTTATCAGCCGTTTCGCCTGACAGGTACCGTCATGGCCAACATTCCCGTCGACGCCACGGCGTTCACCGTCTTTGGCATGCAGGAGCTCAGCCCCGAGTCATTCGACGCGGGGCTCGCCGAAGCCGGTGATGAGCTGGCCGTGGTGTTTTTCTGGGGTCTCGACTGCTTCAACTGCGAGATCGCCAAAAAGGCGATGCTGGCTCAGCCGGACGCGATTCGTGCGCTCGGTCTCAGATGGTTTCACAGCAACGTCTACGAGCATCGCGAACTGGGCAGGCGTTTCATGCTTCACGGCGTGCCCACCTGGTTCTTCTTTTACCGAGGCAAACGGCTCGGCCGGGCAACCGGCTGGCACGGTCTTGGGCAGTTCGAGGCGGCGGTTGCGGCCGCGCGGGACAAGATCCGGGTGGCCAATGCGGTCGGTAGCGCGACAAATGGTGAAAAAAGCGGCAAAAGCGTGGCCGATTGAAAAAAATTAAAGACCGCATCGTAAAAGAGGTCTTGAAAACGATGCGGACGCACTTATGTTGAGTGCAGGTAGGAATTCAGAGCGGATCGCCGTACCGCCAGATGGGCAAAAAACGGCGATTCCCGCAGCGATCAAAGTCAGGAGATTAGTAAAAATGGGCAAAATCATCGGTATCGACCTCGGCACGACCAATTCGTGCGTGGCGATCATGGAAGGTAATTCGGTCAAAGTGATCGAGAACTCGGAAGGTGCGCGCACCACGCCGTCGATCATCGCTTACATGGAAGACGGCGAGATTCTCGTCGGCGCGCCGGCTAAGCGTCAGTCAGTCACGAACCCGCGTAACACGCTGTACGCCGTCAAGCGCCTGATCGGCCGCCGCTTCGAAGAAAAAGAAGTGCAGAAAGACATCGGTCTGATGCCGTACAAGATCATGAAGGCCGACAACGGCGACGCATGGGTCCAGGTGCGCGACGACAAGCTGGCTCCGCCGCAAATCTCGGCAGAAGTGCTGCGCAAGATGAAGAAGACCGCTGAAGACTACCTCGGCGAGCCGGTCACGGAAGCGGTGATTACGGTTCCCGCGTACTTCAACGACAGCCAGCGCCAGGCCACCAAAGACGCAGGCCGCATCGCCGGTCTGGAAGTAAAGCGGATCATCAACGAACCGACCGCAGCCGCTCTGGCATTCGGTCTGGACAAGGCCGAAAAGGGCGACCGCAAGATCGCGGTGTATGACCTCGGCGGCGGTACGTTCGACGTGTCGATCATCGAAATCGCTGACGTTGACGGTGAAATGCAGTTCGAAGTGCTGTCCACGAACGGCGACACGTTCCTCGGCGGTGAAGACTTCGACCAACGCATCATCGATTACATCATCGGCGAGTTCAAGAAGGAACAAGGTGTCGACCTGTCGAAAGACGTGCTCGCGCTGCAACGCCTGAAGGAATCGGCTGAAAAGGCGAAGATCGAACTGTCGTCGAGCCAGCAAACCGAAATCAACCTGCCGTACATCACGGCCGACGCATCGGGTCCGAAGCACTTGAACCTGAAGATCACGCGCGCCAAGCTGGAAGCGCTGGTCGAAGAACTGATCGACCGCACGATCGAACCGTGCCGTACGGCGATCAAGGACGCAGGCGTGAAGGTCGGCGAAATCGACGACGTGATTCTGGTCGGCGGGATGACCCGCATGCCGAAGGTGCAGGAAAAGGTTAAGGAATTCTTCGGCAAGGATCCGCGCCGTGACGTGAACCCTGACGAAGCCGTGGCTGTTGGCGCCGCGATTCAAGGCCAGGTTCTGTCGGGTGACCGTACGGACGTTCTGCTACTCGACGTGACCCCGCTGTCGCTCGGTATCGAAACGCTCGGCGGCGTGATGACGAAGATGATCAACAAGAACACCACGATCCCGACCAAGCATGCACAGGTCTACTCGACGGCTGATGACAATCAGGGCGCCGTGACGATCAAGGTGTTCCAGGGCGAACGCGAAATGGCAGCGGGCAACAAGCTGCTGGGCGAGTTCAACCTTGAAGGCATTCCGCCGGCACCGCGCGGCACGCCGCAGATCGAAGTGAGCTTCGACATCGACGCGAACGGTATCCTGCACGTCGGCGCGAAAGACAAGGCGACCGGCAAGGAAAACCGCATCACGATCAAGGCGAATTCGGGTCTGTCCGAAGCCGAAATCGAAAAGATGGTGAAGGACGCCGAAGCCAACGCGGAAGAAGATCACAAGCTGCGTGAGTTGGCCGATGCCCGCAACCAGGGCGACGCGCTGGTCCACAGCACGAAGAAGGCGCTCACCGAATACGGCGACAAGCTGGACGCCGCCGAGAAGGAAACGATCGAAACCGCGCTGAAGGACCTCGAAGAAACGCTGAAGAGCGGTTCGAGCGACAAGGCAGCGATCGAAGCCAAGATCGAAGTGGTGGCCACGGCCTCGCAGAAGATGGGCGAGAAGATGTACGCCGACATGCAGGCTGCGCAAGGTGCCGAAGCTGCGGCAGCGGGCGCGGCAGGTGCGGGTGCATCGGCGGGTGGCGCGAGCCAGCAGCAGGACGACGTGGTCGACGCTGATTTCAAGGAAGTGAAGAAAGACTAAAGCCGGGTCGCAACTTGACCGTAAAGCCGCGCACAGCGATGTGCGCGGCCTGGCTGCAAAACGGTTTGCTCCCATCCGGGTGCATGAACCTGCAAAGCGGTTATCGCGCCTGGTGAGCCTTTTTGGGCTCTCCGGGCACATTTGTTTTATGGAGGGCGTTGTTTGAACCGCGTCAAAACGGTGTGAACAGCGGCCGGACGAGTCGCAAGACTCCAGCATTCAAGAGGAGCCACCGCGCCCCATTGCGCGAGTGGCGTTGAACCGATATGGCGAAACGGGATTACTACGAGGTTCTGGGCGTCGCAAAGAACGCGAGCGACGACGAAATCAAGAAGGCTTATCGCAAGCTTGCGATGAAGCACCACCCCGACCGTAATCCGGGCAACAAGGATGCGGAAGAGCATTTCAAAGAGGTGAAGGAAGCCTATGAAATGCTGTCGGACTCGCAAAAGCGTGCTGCGTACGATCAGTACGGCCACGCGGGTGTCGATCCGAACATGGGCGGAGCCGGTGCGCAAGGCTTCGGCGGTTTTGCCGATGCGTTCGGCGATATTTTCGGCGACATCTTCGGCCAGGCGGCCGGCGGTGCCGCACGCGGCGGCGGTGGCGGCCGTGCCGGCCCGCAGGTGTATCGCGGTGCCGATCTGCGCTACAGCATGGAAATCACGCTGGAACAGGCCGCGCACGGCTACGACACGCAGATTCGCGTGCCGAGCTGGGTGTCGTGTGAAATCTGTCACGGTTCGGGCGCGAAGCCCGGCACCAAGCCGGAAACCTGCCCGACCTGTAGCGGTTCGGGTTCGGTGCGGATGTCGCAAGGCTTTTTCAGCATCCAGCAGACCTGCCCGAAGTGCCATGGCACCGGCACCTATATCCCTGAACCGTGCGGCCATTGCCACGGCGCGGGCAAGGTGAAGGAAACCAAGACACTGGAAGTGAAGATCCCGGCAGGTATCGACGACGGCATGCGCATCCGCTCGGCCGGCAACGGTGAGCCGGGCATCAACGGCGGTCCGTCGGGCGATCTGTACGTCGAGATTCACATCAAGCAACACTCGGTGTTCGAACGCGACGGCGACGACCTGCATTGCCAGATGCCGATTCCGTTCACCACGGCGGCACTCGGCGGCGAAATCGAAGTGCCGACCCTCGCGGGCCGCGCGAGCTTCACGGTGCCGGAAGGCACGCAGTCGGGCAAAACGTTCCGTCTGCGTGGCAAGGGTATCAAGGGGCTGCGTTCCAGCATTGCCGGCGATCTGTACGTGCACGTGCAAGTCGAAACGCCGGTCAAGCTCACCGAGCCGCAGCGCGAGTTGCTTCAGCAATTCGAGAAGGCGCTCGTGGAAGGCGGTGCGCGACATAGCCCGCAGAGCAAGAGCTGGTTTGATCGGGTGAAGAGCTTCTTCGATTAATAGCGGTTTGATTTGGTGGTCAGCATGACGGCAGATGAGCGCGACGCAGTTTTCGCGTTGCTCGACGATTGCGACGCGACGGCGGCGCGTCGTTCGAGTCGTCTGTACACGGGTTTTGTGCACGAACGGGCTTGCGCGGATGCCGCGCAACTCGAAGCCGTGTGCGAGACCGTAGCCGCGGATACACAGCGTGGTTTGCATGCCGTTGTGCTCGCCGATTATGAGTTTGGCCGGCATCTTCTCGACGGCGGCCTTGCTCACCGGGCATTACAAGAAACGCAGCTTGGCGATGCCACGCTGCGTTTTTTATTGTTTGAACGTTGCGAGAAACTGTCACGCGACGAGGTGGACGTGTGGCTCATGGAACGCGACGGCGGCGCGGCCGAGGCGTCGGTGGCGGGCACGGCGAACGTGCGCGCAAGCGTCGATCCTAAGCAATTCAATGAAGCGATCGACGCAATCCATGCCTCCCTGCGCGCGGGCGATTCTTATCAGGTCAACTACACGTACCGGCTTGGTTTCGATGTATTCGGCTCACCGACCGCACTTTATCGACGTCTGCGTGCCCGTCAGCCGGTTCCGTACGGTGCGCTGATCGCGTTATCGGGCGGCAGTTGGGTGTTGTCGTGCTCGCCGGAGCTGTTCATCGAGAAGGAAGGCGTCATGTTGCGCGCCCGGCCGATGAAAGGCACGGCGCCGCGATCATCCGATCCCGTGACCGATCGGCATGCCGCCGAGTTCCTTGCAAACGACCCGAAGAATCGCGCTGAAAACGTGATGATCGTCGACTTGCTGCGCAACGATCTGTCGCGCGTGGCGCAAACGGGCTCGGTCAATGTGCCGGCGCTGTTTTCGGTCGAGCCGTATACGTCGGTTTGGCAGATGACGTCGACGGTGCATGCGACGCTGCGCGCCGGCACATCTTTCGCCGGGATCATGCGCGCACTATTTCCATGCGGCTCGATCACCGGTGCGCCGAAGCATCGCACGATGCAGTTGATCGAGGAGCTGGAAAGCACGCCGCGGGGCCTTTACACGGGCGCGATCGGTTGGCTGGACGCTCCTGCGACTACCGTCGATGTCGTTGCTGCTTCTGACGCCCCTGGCGTCTCAGACGATGCCACCGCTGCCATCGATGCTGCTGTAGTCCCAGTTGCCGCCACCGCCCCTACGGCCATCGCTGCCAATACGCGCTCAGCGACTGCAAGCGAAAACACCTGCGGTGACTTCTGCCTATCCGTCGCAATCCGCACATTGACCTTAAGCCCGACCCCGCAGTCGGGTGAACTGCAAGGCAAGATGGGCGTCGGCGCGGGCATCGTGCTCGACAGCGTTGCCGCGGACGAATATGCGGAGTGCCAATTGAAGGCCAGCTTTCTGACCGGTGCCGAACCGGGTTTCGAACTCTTCGAAACGATGTATGCGACGCGAGAAGAGGGCGTGCGGCATCTATCGCGCCATCTCGCGCGACTCTCAGCGAGTGCCGCGACGCTGGGTTTCAAACTCGACGGCGAAAACGAAATTCAAGCACAAATCGCGGAGAAATGTACGGCGTTGGCGGCGCAAACCCCACACCGCATGCGCCTCGCGTTGAGCAAAAGCGGCACGGTACAAATAACCACAGCGGTTCTGACGCCACTGGCCGGTTCGACCGTCGGCGTGCTGCTTGGGCCGGACCACGCGTTCCCCGCGATGGACGCCAACGATCCGCTGCTGCGCCATAAAACCACCCGCCGCGCTGAATACGATTGCGGCTGGCGCGAAGCTGAAGCGAAGGGTGCTTTCGACACATTGTTTTTTAACGAGCGCGGCGAGTTGACCGAAGGGGGCCGGTCGAACGTATTTGTGAAGCTGGCGGGGCAGTGGTGGACGCCGCCGTTAAAGTCAGGTGTGCTGCCTGGGATCATGCGGGGTGTGCTGCTGGAGGATACCGGTCTTCACGCGGCTGAACGCGTGCTGACACGAGTTGATGTGCTGAATGCGGAAGCGCTGCTGGTATGCAACGCCCTGCGAGGTGCAGTACCGGCGCACGTGCTGGACTAAGAAAGGGCCAAGGCTAAAGCTGAAGGCGCGCCGCGCTACCGGTCTTGAGAGCGTTGCGTGCCGCCGTAGCCGCTCAACGGTGCCAGGTTCTCAGGCGATATCAGACGGGTCCCAAACAGGCGCAACTGCGCCCGCTCGATGGAGTCCGCTATCAGATCACGTGTTCAGAACGTGTGCTCCGGACCGGGGAACGAGCCGTCCTTCACGGCGCGGACATACGTTTCCACTGCAGCCTGGATGTTCGGCTGTCCCTGCATGAAATCCTTCACAAAGCGCGGCCGTTTGCCGGGGAAAATCCCCAGCATGTCGTGCAGCACCAGCACCTGACCCGAGCAGTCCAGGCCCGCGCCGATGCCGATCGTCGGAATCCGCAATTGCTTCGTGACTTCGCTCCCGAGCAGCGTCGGAATCGCTTCGATCACGATCAATTGGGCACCCGCATTCTGCACGGCAAGCGCGTCGCGCAGTACCTGGCTCGCGCCGGCGTCGGTTTTGCCCTGCACCTTGAAGCCGCCGAACGCGTGCACCGATTGCGGCGTCAGACCGACGTGCGCGCACACCGGAATCGACCGTTCGACCAGAAAGCGCACCGTGTCCGCGAGCCACTCACCGCCCTCGAGCTTCACCATCTGGGCGCCGGCGCGCATGAGTTCCACCGAGCTCCTGAAGGCGTCCTGCGGCGTGCCGTATGTGCCGAACGGCAGGTCAGCTACCACCAGCGCCGAGGGCTTGACCCGTGCGACGCTCGCCGTGTGATACGCGATGTCGGTAAGCGATACCGGCAGCGTCGTCGTCTGGCCTTGCAGCACATTGCCGAGCGAGTCACCGATCAGCAGCACGTCGACGCCCGCGCGATCCAGCAGCGCAGCGAAGCTCGCGTCGTAGCAGGTCAGCATGGCGATCTTTTCGCCGGCATCGCGCATTGCCTGCAGTTTCGGCACGGTGATGGCGTTCCGGCTCGCTTCCTGCAAATAGGTCATGGGGAAATCCGTTGGAAAAAAGAGAGGCCGCGCCGCTTAAAGCGACGTGCCTTTGACAAAGAATTCCTTGCGGCCGCGCATCGTTTCGATGCGTTCAGTAAGTAGCGCAAGGTCCGCGTCCGAGTCGAGCGGATTTAGATGTTCAGCGTTGACCGTCAGCACGGGCGCACGGTCGTAGTGATAGAAAAACTCGTTGTAGGCGTCGCAGAGCGCATGCAGATAGGCATCGGAGATCTGCAATTCCATTGGCACGGCGCGCTTCTGGATGCGTGCGAACAGCACTTCAGGACTGGCTTGCAGATAGACCACGAAATCCGGCGCCGGTGCGCTCACGTCGAGTCGTGCGGCGAGGGCGCGATACAACTGCCACTCGTCTTCCTGCAGCGTCAGACGCGCGAAGATGTCGTTCTTCTGCGTCATGAAATCGGCGATAAGCGATGTGCCCGCCACATGCGCGGCCACCACTTCCTGGGCCTGCTGCGCGCGCTGCAAGGCGAAATGCAATTGCGCGGGCAACGCATAACGCGCGGTGTCGCGATAAAAGCGTTCGAGAAAGGGATTGTCCTGTGGCCGCTCGAACAGTTCCTGCATCGACCAGCGCTGGGCGAGCCGCCGTGCGAGTGAGGTCTTGCCGACGCCGATCGGCCCTTCGATCGCGAGATAGCCGAAGGGCGGCCGTAATTGCGGCGCGGTGACGGTGAGTGGCGGCGAATTCATTCGCAATGGCCCTTGTCCCCGGCAGGGGCGCCGGCGGTCAATGCATTGAGCATTGGACACTGGCAGGGGCCCTTCACCTTTTCGATGCGTTGATCGCTCACGCCGTCAAGCAGGGCCTCGGCACGGCCGTGTTGCGGGATGATCAGTGCGGCGTCGATCTCGACCAGCGGCACGAGTGCAAAGGCGCGTTCGATCAAACGCGGATGCGGCACGATCAGATCGGCTTCGTCGATCGATTGATCGCCGAATAGCAGAATGTCCAGATCGAGCGTGCGCGGTGCGTTGCGAAACGGCCGCTCACGGCCGAACTGATGCTCGATCTTGTGGCACAGCGCGAGCAGATGCCGCACGGGGAGCGTCGTCTCGACCTTCACGACGCAGTTGAAATAATCGTCGCCGCCCGCGTTGATCGGGGCGGTGCGATACAGGCTCGACTTGGCGAGCACGTTGATGGTGTGCTGTTGTGCCAGACACACCACCGCGTCTTTCAGGGTCTGGCGCGCGTCCCCGAGATTCGCGCCGAGGCCGAGATAAGCAACCGTCATGGCATAACTTCCTGCGACTATCGTTCGACGGCTTCAGCCAACACCGCGTCAGTCTTCGTGCGAGCCGTCATGGCCCGCGTCGTTGGCTGTGCGTTCTGGCGAACCGCCCTCCATTCCGTCGCCCGGTTTGCGGGTCCTGGCGCCACTGCTGCGCCGCCGTCGTTTTCTGGGGCTTCGGTCCCTCCCGCCTTGCGTGAGCAATGTCTCACGCGCAGCGACGTCTCCTTCTATGAACTCCGTCCACCACGCACCGACCGACTCATCGAGTTCGCCCGATTCGCAGCGCAACAGGAGGAAATCATACCCCGCTCTAAATCTTTGGTGTTCCAGCAGCTTTAGCGCGCTTCTTCCCGAGCGTTTTTCGAGGCGCAACTGCAGGCCCCAGATCTCGCGCATATCCGACGAAAAGCGCTTGTGGATCGCGAGCTTCTCGGTTTGCATGTCGAGGACTTCGTCCATTGCGCGATGCAGGGCCGGAACCGGATATTCGCCGTTCGCTTCAAATTGTTGCCAGCGCGTCTGTACGTCGTGCCACAGCAGGGTGGCGAACAGGAAGCCCGGCGAAACCGGCTTGCCGGCGCGCACGCGGGAGTCCGTATTGGTCAGCGCGAGCGTGATGAATTTCTCGCCGATCGGCTGCTCCAGCACCACGTCCAGCAGCGGTAGCAGGCCATGATGCAGGCCTTCCCGGCGCAGACGTTTCAAACAGGCAAGCGCGTGACCCGACAGCATCAGCTTGAGCATCTCGTCGAACAGACGCGCGGCCGGCACGTTGTTGATCAGATCGGCCATGTTGGCGATCGGTGCGCGGGTCGTGTCTTCGATCTCGAAGTCGAGCTTGGCGGCAAAACGCACTACGCGCAGCATGCGCACCGGGTCTTCGCGATAGCGCGTGGCCGGGTCGCCGATCATGCGCAACAGACGCGCGCGCATGTCGGCCATGCCGTTGTGATAGTCCAGCACGGTTTGCGTGGCCGGATCGTAGTACATCGCGTTAATCGTGAAGTCGCGGCGGGTGGCGTCTTCGTGCTGCTCGCCCCAGACGTTGTCGCGCAGTACGCGGCCGCTTGCATCCACCGCATGCGTGCGGCGGTCGAGCTCGTCACGCTTGAGACGGCGCGGCGGCGCGGCGTCGGCTGCGGGTGGATCGACCAGCGCGCGGAATGTCGAGGTTTCGATGATTTCCTGGCCGAACTGCACGTGCACGATCTGAAACCGGCGGCCGATGATGCGCGCGCGGCGGAACAGCTTCTGCACCTGTTCCGGGGTGGCGTCGGTCGCAACGTCGAAGTCTTTCGGCTTGATGCCGAGCAGCAGATCGCGCACCGCACCGCCGACGATAAACGCGCGATGCCCGGCTTCCTGCAGACCTTCGGTGACGCGAATCGCGTTTCTCGAGATCAGCGATTGATCGATACCGTGCACGTCGTGCGGAATGATGATCGGCACGTCGGGGTCCCGCACGGCTTTGACGGCCGGCCGGGCCGGTTTGCGGCGCGCTTTGCTGGCGCCAGACGCGTTGCGTGCCGGTGCCTCGCCGGCTTCGTCTGATTCGGCTTCGGCGGGCGTGGTGTTGTCAGCGGGCGCCGAGTCCTGGCCGAATAGCTTGCGTATAAGTTTTTTGATCACGAGGGTTGAAAGAGTTCGAGGATGCGCCAGCCTTTGGCCTGCGCATGGGCGCGCAATGTGTCGTCGGGATTGGTCGCGATCGGATCTGTGACCTTTTCGAGCAGCGGGATGTCGTTGTGCGAGTCGCTATAGAAATAGCTGTGCTCGAAGTCGCTCCAGGTCTTGCCAAGCGATGCCAGCCACGCCTCGGTACGGATGATCTTGCCTTCTTTGTAGCTGGGCGTGCCGGTGGGGCGGCCGGTGTACGGCGAATGCGGCTGGCCGTCGACGGTTTCCGCCTCGCAGGCGATCAGCGCATCGACACCGAACGCCTGAGCGATCGGGCGGGTGATGAATTCGTTGGTCGCCGTGACCACGCAGCAGAGATCGCCGGCTTCACGGTGCTCCCTGACCAGTTCCAGCGCGACCGGAAAGATCGCCGGTTTGATCACTTCATGCATGTATTGGGCGTGAAGATCGGCGAGTTGCGCACGCGTGTACTTGGCGAGCGGCGTGAGCATGGCGATCAGATAAGCATGAATGTCGAGCTTGCCGGCTTTGTAGTCGGCGAAAAAGCGGTCGTTTTCACGGGCGAAATTTTCGGCGTCGACCATGCCTTGTTTCACCATGAAGCGGCCCCATTCGTGGTCGCTGTCGGTGGGAATGAGCGTGTGATCGAGGTCGAAGAGTGCGAGATTAGCCATGGGGGCCTATTTTACTTGAAGCGGCGTCGGGGGACGCAGATGAAGCGGCTGCCGACACGGATGAGGCGGGCGCGGTTCGCCGTTCATCGGCGTCGGGCGAGGCCAGCATGGTGCGCAGGAGCGGCAGCGTGACCGCGCGTTTCTGTTCGAGCGAGAAGCGGTCGAGCGCGTCGAGCAACGCCATCAGGCTCGGCATATCGCGGCGAAAATGTGTCAGCAGGTAGGCCGGGACGTCGTCGGCAAGCATGATGCCGCGCTCACGCGCCGCGTGTTTCAGCACCGCGGCTTTGCCTTCGTCCGGCAGCGGCGCGAGGTGAAACACGAGCCCCCAGCCGAGGCGCGTGCGCAGATCTTCGCGCACTGTCATGCCGATCGGCGGCGCGTTGCCCGCGGCGACGAGCGCGCTGGTGGGGTGCGCGCGCACTTCGTTGAACAGGTTGAACACGGCAATCTGCTGCGCCGCGGACAGGCTGTCGCAATCGTCGATCGCATACAGCGCGACGCGCGGGTCGAACGTGAAGGCGGCGAGGCTGCTTTGTGGACCGGCAAAGCGTGCATGACCCGGCGGCGCTTCGTGGACCAGCGCCTGCAGCAGATGTGTGCGGCCGCTGCCGGCTTCGCCCCAGATGTAGAAGGTGCGATCGGCCACCGGCCCGGCCGCGAGCGCGGTATCGAGCTCGCGCAGCCGCGTGACCAGCTCGGCGTTGGCGCCAGAGAAGAAATTGTCGAATGTCGATGGCGGCGGGGTGCCGAGATCGAGCGTCAGTTGACGAAGCACAGTAAGTTAATGCCGAAAATGAGGCTTAGGCCGCAAATGGCCCAGACTTCGGGCCCTAAAACGTGAATGGACAGTCAGTGAGCAGTCAGTGACTCAGTTGTTGTAAAGCGTGCTTTCCAGGTAGCTTTGACGCAACTCGCGCATCGCTACCGACAGAATGGCGCTGACCGGCAGCGCCAGCAACACGCCGAAAAAGCCGAACAGTTGACCGAACGCGAGCAACGCGAAGATTACCGCGAGCGGGTGCAGGCCAATCCGTTCGCCGACGAGGCGCGGCGTGAGATAAAAGCTCTCCACGATCTGGCCGACGCCGTAAATCAACGCGACCGCGCCGAAGCCGTACCAGTCGCCGAACTGCAGCAGTGCCGCGAGCAGCGCCAGCGCGAGACCGGTTGCAAAACCGATATACGGAATGAACACCGCGAGGCCCGTGAAAATACCCACCGGCAGCGCGATTTCGAAGCCGGCGATGGTCAGCGCAATCGCATAATAGACTGCGAGCACCCCCATCACGAGCAACTGGCCGCGCAGGTATTGCGACAGCATCTGGTCCATGTCGCGCGCGAGTTGCAGCGTCTTGTCGAGCCAGCGGCGCGGCACCACGATCTGCATGCGGGCGAGCATGCGGTTCCAGTCGTATAGCAGATAAAACAGCACGAGCGGCACCAGCACGGCGTTGCCGACCACCGTCATCATCACGTTGCCGCTGGTGCGGATGTAGGTCCATGCATACAGCGCGACGGTTTGCGCGCTGCCTTCCAGCTGCCCCATCACGAGATCGCGGATACTGGCGAAATCGAGCGAGTCGGCGAGGCCCAGCATGGCGAGCTTGGGTTGCAGCCAGGCGCTGACATGCGCGAAGAAAACCGGCACCTGTTGCCGCAACTGCGGACCTTCTTTCTGGATGACGGCCAGCACCAGCAGCACGAGCAGCGTCATTACCAACGAGAAGAGCAGCATCATCAGCAAGGCGGCGAGTCCGCGCGGCACACGCCGGCGCACCATCCACGCGACGCCCGGTTGCAGAATGTACGCGAGAATGGCACCGAGCAGGAACGGCGTGAGGACCGGACTCAGTAGCCAGAGCAGAATGCCGACGCCCAGCGCGATCGCCAGCCAGATGAAGGCGCGGCGCTGCACAGGCGTCAGGATCGAGGGGTTCTGTTGCAAAGTTGTTTCCCAGGTGTCGTCCCGACCGGAAGATTCAGGATGATTCAAATTCCAGCCAGACGGCCGGCAACTCTGTATGGGACCAGAGTAAGCGCTGAAGCGCCAACTCTGGTCGGCATCGGGTAAAATCGCATTTTACCGACCTTCTTGCCCTTCCCCATGAATCAACCGAAATCCGCCCCTGACGCCCAAGGGTTGTCGTATCGCGACGCCGGCGTGGACATCGACGCGGGCGACGCCCTTGTTGACGCGATCAAGCCCTTTGCCAAAAAGACGATGCGCGACGGCGTGCTGGGCGGCATCGGCGGGTTTGGCGCGCTGTTTGAAGTGCCGAAGAAGTACAAGGAACCGGTGCTGGTGTCGGGCACGGACGGTGTCGGCACCAAGCTGCGCCTCGCGTTTCAACTGAACAAACACGACACCGTCGGCCAGGATCTGGTGGCGATGAGCGTGAACGACATTCTGGTGCAAGGCGCAGAGCCGCTGTTCTTCCTCGATTATTTCGCTTGCGGCAAGCTGGACGTCGCTACGGCGGCAACGGTCGTGAAGGGTATCGCGTATGGCTGCGAATTGTCCGGCTGCGCGCTGATCGGTGGCGAGACGGCTGAAATGCCGGGCATGTATCCGGACGGTGAATACGATCTGGCCGGTTTTGCGGTCGGTGCGGTAGAAAAGAGCAAGATTATCGACGGCAGCACGATCGCCCCGGGCGACGTGGTGCTGGGTCTGGCTTCCAGCGGTATCCATTCGAATGGTTTTTCGCTGGTGCGCAAGATCATCGAGCGCGCGCAGCCTGATCTGAATGCGGATTTTGATGGCCGCTCGCTGGCCGATGCGCTGATGGCGCCGACGCATATTTATGTGAAGCCTTTGCTGGCCTTGATGCAGCAGATCGCTGTGAAGGGTATGGCGCACATCACCGGGGGGGGGCTGGTCGAAAATATTCCCCGCGTTTTGCGCGAAGGTCTGACGGCTGAGCTGGATCACCGTGGCTGGCCGATGCCGCCGCTGTTCTCGTGGCTGCAGAAGCACGGCGGCGTGGCGGATGCGGAAATGCACCGCGTGTTCAACTGCGGGATCGGGATGGCGGTGGTTGTGTCTGCTGCTGATGCTGACGCAGCGATCGGCCTGTTGTCGGCTGCCGGTGAACAGGTCTGGAAGATCGGCGTGATTCGCGAAAGCGCGGCCGGCGAAGCTCAGACGGTAGTGGTCTAACCAGCCAGCCTGACCAAGGGCTGGTTTGCCTGCGCGGTGTATAGAAAAAACGCCGCGCGGGTAAAAAACCTCAAATCAACGTTTCAATCAAGCTGACGACCTGCGCAGTCGCGTTGGGATCGCAGCAATCAACAACAACCCGCTCTGTCATGCTGCGCAACCACGTGAGTTGCCGCTTGCACAATTGCCGGGTAGCAAAGACCCCCTTATCCCGCATGGTCGAATAATCGACCGCTCCGTCGAGATATTCCCAGACCTGCCGATATCCCACGCAGCGCATGGACGGCATCTCGGGCGACAAATCCCCGCGTTCGCGCAATCTCACCACTTCGTCGATAAAACCATCGGCCAGCATTGCATCGAAGCGCTTTTCGATGCGCGCGTGCAGCACGCTCCGGTCGGAAGGCTCCAACGCAATAGGCACGAAGCGCCACGCTGAAGCGGCGTCATCCGTTCGAGCGGGGGCGGCCAGCAAAGCGGACATCGCTTGCCCAGTCAGCATGAAAACTTCGAGCGCCCGCTGAATCCGCTGCGAATCGTTCGGTGCGAGGCGTGCAGCCGTAATCGGATCGACAGCGGCAAGCCGCGCGTGCATAGCAGGCCAGCCATCACGTGCGGCGTCGGTATCGAGCGTCGCACGCACGTCGGCATCGGCGGCCGGCAGGTCATTCAGCCCCTGTGTGAGCGCTTTGTAGTACAGCATCGTTCCGCCGACCAATAACGGCAGCCGCCCGCGCGCGCTGATCTCGCCGATCAGGCGCAACGCGTCGCTGCGAAATTCCGCCGCCGAATACGCGTCCGCCGGATCG
The DNA here is from genome assembly GCF_052682275.1 of Paraburkholderia sp. D1E. Taxonomy (NCBI): domain Bacteria; kingdom Pseudomonadati; phylum Pseudomonadota; class Betaproteobacteria; order Burkholderiales; family Burkholderiaceae; genus Paraburkholderia; species Paraburkholderia sp. D1E. Next base: position 8,615,269 of record NZ_JBQYMB010000001.1, on the reverse strand, counting down.
ACGATATCGATCAGATGATGCGGCGCCACCGCGCGTTCTTCAGCCGTCGGCTTGGCCGTGCCGATATCCATCTCGCGATAGACCAATGCCGAATCGACGCTGATGATTTCCACTGGGCGCCGTGTGGCCAGCGTCAGCGCGGCAGCGGTTTTGCCGGATGCGGTCGGGCCCAACAGGCAGGGGATCGGCGGGGGCGTGCGTGAAGTCATGGAGAAGACGGCGCACGCCGGAGAAACGTAACCAGGCGCACCGTCATTGCCCACGCATGAACAGCCGATCGAGATCGGATAGCGTCAACTGATACCACGTCGGACGCCCGTGGTTGCATTGGTCGGCGCGCTCGGTCGCCTCCATCTGGCGCAGTAGCGCGTTCATTTCATCGAGCGTCAGACGCCGGTTTGCGCGCACCGCGTGATGGCACGCGAGCGTGCCGAGCAGTTCGTGCTGGCGCTCGGTCAACACGCGTGAACCGCCGAACGCATGCAGGTCGGAGAGAACCGCGCGTGCCAGCGCCTGCAGATCGGCGTCTTTCAGCAAGGCAGGCACGGCGCGGATCGCGAGCGTAGTTGGCGACAGCACCGCGAGGTCGAAACCCAGTGCGTCCAGCGTGTCGTGCTCTTCTTCGACTGTGCCGATTTCGATCGGATCGGCCTGCATCGTCTGCGGAATCAGCAGCGGCTGCACGGCTATCGTGCGATCGGCCAGGGCGTTCTTGAACTGCTCGTACAGGATGCGCTCGTGCGCGGCGTGCATATCGACAATCACGAGTCCATGCGCGTTCTGCGCGAGCACATAGATGCCGTGAATTTGCCCGAGGGCGAAGCCGAGCGGCTGCTCGTCTGAGGCATTGAACGCAGGCGATGCGTATGGTCCTGAGGTGTTGTACGGGGACGGCGCTTCCGCTGCTGAGTCGCGCGCTTCGAACAGCGTTGCACCTTCCGCTGTGCCGATGTTCGTGTCCCGACGACCGAAGAGGGCGTCGTAGAACGCCAGCGGTTGCGCAACCGGCAGCGTGCCCTGCGTCATGCGCGCCTGACGCATCCAGGTATTGCCCGGTTGCGAGGAGCCGAATCCGCTATTGACGCCGCCGCCAGGGCCGCCTGCGCCGATCGCTGCACCGAAGCCCGCGCCGCTTCCCGCCCCCGCGCCACCCAGTGGCGTCGCTCCAAACGAAGCAGGTCCCGCCGATGCTGCCAGATGCGCAGCATGCCCACCCGCAGTCGTTTCCGGCGACGCACCCGCATGCCGCGCCAACGCGCGCTGCACAGCGTGAAACACGAACTGGTGAATCGAACGGGAATCGCGAAACCGCACTTCGATTTTCGACGGATGCACGTTCACATCGACCGCTTCTGGCGGCAGGTCGAGAAACAGCACGTAGGACGGATAGCGGTCGCCGTGCAGTACGTCTTCGTAGGCGGCGCGCACGGCGTGCGTGAGCAGCTTGTCGCGCACGAACCGGCCATTGACGAAGAAATACTGTTGATCGGCGCGTCCGCGGCTCGCGGTCGGCAGGCCGGCGCAGCCGTAGACAGCAAGCGGTCCGGCGGATTCGTCGAGCGGTAAATGAGCCGTCGCGAAGGTTTCGCCAAGAATCTTTGCGACCCGCGCGGGCGGCTCGCTGGCGTTCCAGTGTTCGACCGCTTTACCGTTATGCAGGACCGAAATCGCCACGTCCGGCCGCGCCAACGCAGCGCGACGAATCTGTTCGAGGCAATGGCCGAGTTCGGTCTGCTCGCTCTTCAGGAATTTGCGGCGTGCGGGCGTATTGAAGTACAGCTCGCGGACTTCGATCGTAGTGCCCTGCGTGCCGGCGGCGGGACTTAGCACGCCGGTTTGCGCGTCGACGCGCACGGCGTGTGGTGCCTCGGCGGTGCGGCTCGTGATCGCCATCTGCGCGACCGACGCAATCGACGCCAGCGCTTCGCCGCGAAACCCCAGCGTGGCGACCGCTTCCAGTTCGGCGAGTGAGCGGATCTTGCTGGTCGCGTGACGCATCAGCGCGAGCGCGAGTTCGTTTTCGGGGATGCCACAACCGTCGTCGGTGATTGAAATGCGTTTGACGCCGCCTTCGTCGAGCAGGATGCGCAGCGTCTGCGCGCCGGCGTCGAGCGCATTTTCCAGCAGTTCCTTGACCACTGAGGCCGGCCGCTCGACCACTTCGCCAGCGGCAATCTGGCTGATCAGCTGATCCGGAAGGGGCAGGATCGCCCGCAACGGGCGTGGGGCGGGCGCGGCGGCGGAAACTGCGGCCGTGTCGGCGGTGCTGGCAGGCGTTTCGGAGAATTCTGACATGCCGAAATTATAGCGATTCGGCGCGAGCAGGCTGGATGTGGCCCGATAGCACGGATCGCCGCGGTCTTGCGGCCGCCGGCAGCCGAATTGCCGGACGAACACAAGACGTCGAAATCGCCCACGCGTGGCAGATTTTTAATCGCACCCGGGCACTTTCGGTATCATGACGCGGTCAATTTCCGGCAGCGAGCATGCGTTCGCTGCTCGTCGTCCGCAAGGCTGCTCACGCGGCCGTTCCCGCCACACCCACATTCGCTTAATAAAGGACGCTTTTTGGACACGCTGCTACAGTTCGCCAACCTTGTCTTGCACATCGACAAGTTTCTGGGCGTCTTCATTCACGAGTACGGCGCCTGGGTCTATGCGGTGCTGTTTCTGATTGTGTTCTGCGAAACGGGGCTGGTCGTTCTGCCGTTCCTGCCTGGCGATTCGCTGCTGTTCATTGGCGGCGCTTTTTGCGCGACCGGTGAAATGAACCTTGGTCTGCTGATCGTGCTGCTGCTCGTCGCGGCGGTCACCGGCAACACGGTGAACTACATGATCGGGCGGTCCATCGGGCCGCGGGTGTTCAATTCACACATCCCCTTTCTCGAGCGCTTCCTCGACCGTACCGCGCTGCAGAAGACTCATAACTTCTATGAAAAGCATGGCGGCAAAACCATCGTGCTGGCGCGTTTCATTCCGGTGGTGCGGACTTTTGCCCCGTTCGTTGCTGGCGCCTCGGAGATGACGGTTAGCCGGTTCCAGTTGTTCAACATCCTCGGTGCGTTGTTTTGGGTGTTGCTGCTGGTGTTGCTTGGTTACTTCTTCGGCAACATTCCGTTCATCCGACAGTATCTGAATCTGATTGTGCTGGTCGGTATCGGCGCGGCCGTGGTGCCGGTTGTGCTTGGTGCTGTATGGAAAATGACGCGTAAGAACGCGTCCAAGGCCGGTAGCCGCTGAGGCATCAGGTAGTGCGAAGCAAGATGAACAAACGGCGTCGCAAATCTCGCGACGCCGTTTTCATTTTACGGTCCTGATTCCGTTGAGCCGGACCCTGAAAGTTGTGAGCAAGCTTGTCGTCCCGGCAAGTCACGACCGGCTGCTGACCTGAATCCCGGTCGTGCTCACGTCACCGCACGCGGCGCAAGTGGCGTTTCCGGTGTCGGATAGCCGGCTTCCTTGAACGTCTGAACGATCGCACGATTGGTGTCGAAGTAGACCTGCCAGTAGTGCTCATTGCTGGTATAGGGCCGCACGCACAACAACGGTCCTTCCGGTGTGAAGCTCAGCACTTCGATATCCGGCGCCGGGCTTTCGACCACGTTCGGAATCTTCGTGATGGCCGCCTTCAGCCGACTCATCGCATCCGTAGGGTCGACGCCGTTGGCGATCTTCGCTGTCAACTCGACACGCCGCACTGGCAGTACGCTGTAATTCGAGATCGTGTCGGAGAATATCTTGTTGTTGCCGACGATGGTCGTCACGTTGTCCGGCGTCACGATGGTCGTGCCGAACAGACCCAACTCGGAGACCGTGCCGGTAACGCCGCCTGCCGTGACAAAATCGCCCACCTTGAACGGCCGCAGTACCTGCATGAAGATGCCTGCCGCGAAGTGGGCGAGCAAGCCACCCCACGCAGTGCCGATTGCGAGACCGAGACCGGCGAGCAAGGCGGCGAACGAGGTAGTCTGGACGCCGAACACTTGCAGGATCGCAAGGATCAGCATCAGGTTCAGCAGTGCGCCGAGAATCGAACCGAGGTAATGAGCGAGCGTTGGATCGACGCGGCCGTTTTTCGATAGCAGTTTGCGAAGCAAGCCGGTGATCAGGCCAATGACCCAGCGGCCGACGATCCACAACACGATCGCGCCGAGTACCTTGGTGCCGAGGTCGATGCCTCGGGTCATGATGAACACGCGTACGGTTTCGAGATCCAAGATGTTCCTCGTTGGTTAAGTTGCCTTCGACTGATTGAACGGCGGTAGCGCAATACAGCGGCAAATGCCCCGGTGGCGGGCGCAAACGGTAACTCTCGGTCTTCGGAAGTTATAGGCGACGGCGCGTCCATACGCAAGGTCCGTTCCTGATGATGATGCGGATTGCGTGAAGAGAGAAAACGGACCGCATATTGCGGCGTTCTGGAAGGGTGAGACGTGCCCTTCCCAGGGATATTGGAACGCCCTCGGCGCTCTTCGGCACGCGCTCGTGTCGTGGGTTTGTCGCTGACGAAATCCCGTGTCCGGATCGCGTGGGATTACATCGGCAGTTGGGATTCGGAATACGGGGACGTGCGAATGATCAGGGCGTTCTCGTTGTTAGCTTTGGCGGGGCGCGTGCGACGTGCTGCGTACTGCCACGCCAATGCGGCAATGGCTGCCAGGACGTACGCGCTGGCGCGTTCGAAGAATGCACTCGACGTGCTGAACTTGCCATAGCGGCTCTGCGCATCGGCGAACACGAGAAAGGTCAGCGCGGCATCGAGCAGCAAGGCGGCCAAAACCAGTGCGACGAAAATATGCGCGCCATTGACCGCGGCGCCGGGCACGAGCCGGTTGCACAGATGACACGCGATCAGCACGATAGTCAGCAAAGCAAGGTTCGAGACGAGGTCGAACAGAAAATTGGACATGATGACGGAATGAAGGTGCAGGGATCTGTGGCGTTGCCAGGGCGTCTGCGCACGCAGGGTTGCGGCGTGATTCGCAGAACCGGCGGCGATCATTGCACGTCTTTATGTCTCAATAAATATCAATGTTCGGAGTCCGTTGTATCTGTTCCGTATCTAAGAGGCGCTATGTAAGAGGGGGCTGGTGGTCGCGTGGGTCATTGTGATTTGCGCTGTGAGAATGTTACGCACCGTACGAAAAGCCGCCGCGACGGCAAGTGCGTCTGCCTGCACGATCAAAAGTGGTACGAAAGACCAACTTGCAGCGTCGGATACCATCGGTAGGGCGAGGCCTTGTCCCTCAGTTGTTGCAAGCCGGTCGCGATAATCTCCTGGCTCATTGCAGGACCCGCGACCTGCGCAAGGGCCGGTGACAACGTATAGGACGAGTGCGGCAGGCCATAAGCGACGCCAAGATCGACCACCAGGCCAAATCCTTTGGCCGTGGGTTGCAAGCCATAGCCCACCCCCAGATAAGGCATCACGGTCGGGTACTTGACGGTGGCGGTCGCATATTCGCCCGGAAAGGCGGGTGTGGTCTTGCCTTTGAATGTGTAGGTGCCGTTTGTGGGAATGGAATTGCCGCTGACCTCATCGTCCGTGAAGCGAAGACCGGCGGTGACCCGAAACCCGCTGTTCGACCACGGGAACAGATCACCATAGAGGCCGCCCTGGCGAAGACGCACGCCATCGGCATAGCGATTTCCGCCCACCGTAAAGTCATGCGAGAAGTTGATTGCGTTGAAGTCGGCGTGCATGCCGAACCAGGATGTGACGTTCAGCGCCGCGCCGATGCCGACACCGAGCGTCCCGCCCTCCAGGAATATTTCCTGAGCATGCGATGTTTCGATCGAGATCGCCAAACCTACTACCCAGATTACTTTTGCCGTGTTCATGGGCGCCCCCTGGGCGGATGGGCAGCGGGGTCGTTGGCCTGGCAGCCCTGTCTTATGGTCTTTTTGGGGTGCTCGTCCGGCACCGTGAAACGATCATGCTTGCCGAAGACGCGGGCGGTCTGTGGGGTGTCGAACTATTCGGGGGATCGAGCGGGGAGGGCGGCGCGCGGGCCGCAAAAAGAAAAGGGCTTGCGACGCTGACGCGTGCAAGCCCTTGAATCTTTTGGTAGGCCGTACGGGATTCGAACCTGTGACCAACGGATTAAAAGGAATCGTGGTGGGTATTCTGGAGAGTTCCGATTTGTTCCGGAAAGCCACATCCAATAAGGATTTTGGCAATTTATATTGCGATGCAACATTCTACGTAATTCCGCGTTTTTGTGTAATTTTCTGGGCACGGTTACACAGGAATTACACTAGCATCTGGTCGGTCACTACACAGGATGATCCGCGGGGATAGTTATTCGCCGTGCGCTTGCGCCGTGATTCCGGCGTCCCTGCAGCAGAGTGGCCAATCCCGACGGCCAACGCTAACGATGGCGACACTGTCGAATTGACTGTGCCCGTAGACCGTCCAAAGATTTGCCGCGCCCCAGTAGTCACTTATACACATCGAGCAGATATTCGCAGTTATCCAGAAGATTCGAACGAGAGACGATGCTTTCTTTCAACCCACGCCACTGGCCGACAGCACAAAGACACCGTTCAGTTGTTGCGATCGCAAAGGGCAATATGACAACGGATTCAATCATGCATTGAACGTCGACTGTGCCTGCGGCTCTATCAGTTTCACGAGCGTATACGCTGTTCGCGTCGCGCGACCGCGTTCCCTGATCTGACGGACCTTGACCATCACTTTCCACTTCACGCGTGGAATGTCTCGAGGATCGATTGGAGCAGCGTCGAGTTCTGGTTCGCCGGCCAACTGGCGTAGCACATCGCGGCTCACCGGGCCGCTCAGCGTAACGTGTTGCCCCTCAACCATCGTGTGCAGCTCGAATCTCTTCGAGTCGGGGAGCAAAAAAAGTGTCCCTTCAAATTCCTGCCCTCTCTCATCGATATCGATAGCTTCAGTCCGATTCCGCGCACGACTCACTGCCGATCGATCCAAGAGGAAATCTCGATCGTCCTCGACGAATCTAACCGTTGCCTCACCTTCATCCAACCGACGAAAAAATTGGCGCAACGACAGCAAAATCCGACCGTCCAGTGACTCTGTCGCTTGAACAAAAGCTGGTTCATCCGCCGACGCTATGCGACTGACCAACTCGGCAACCTCATCGACAACGTCTTTCAACACTGTATCGATGAGAGGAATATCGCCGTCAGCTTCTTCCAGCAGAAAACCGAAAGAGCCGCGAGCCACGTCAGTAACCAGCATTTGCGCATTTCCACGAAGTGGAACACGACCGCGCTCAGCAAGGGGTCCGATTTCCCGTGTCGCAAGGCATCTCTTAATCAATTCCTGTACGTCTTCGAGCGCACCGCCTGCAAAATCCGCATTAATGCCGCGCGATCCCTGAACCGGTCCACCTCCAAAGAAAACCGCTAGCGAGGCGTGTGGGTCATGTTTCGTTTCAATATGGCTGAGCTTCTCCTCGAGATCGGCCTTACGCATCTCGTACTGATAAACCCCAATCGGATCGTCGTCCGATGATCGCGCGTCAAGGATGTTCTGTACGGCAGCGAGGTCGGCAGCCAACGCATCTCGTTCGAGCTTCTTTAGCATTGTTCCTCCTAACCTAGCAAAACCACAGCATCATCATCGTCCGAGACCAGAGGAACCCGGACCATGCCTTTCCACAAGAACGTGTCCCGTTGGTGCGAAAACAAACCTGCCCAATAGCGAACATCGTCCACGAGCATGTGAGGAGGTTTCTGCATATCAATAAAAAACGCTTCGCAGTGCAGTCTTTTCTTCAACCCTGCAGGATTGAACCAGGAGCGATTTAGAAAGAACCACTCATCAAACTGACCCTGGTCCTGCAAGTGCGCAGGTCTATACGCGTACGTCACCACATCCACGTCGCCGGGAGGTCGTCCCCTCGACACTTCCACGTCCTCGGAGAAACTGCCATCGAGCCATTGGAACCCGTCCACAAAACCATTGGCTCGCAACTCGGATCTATACGTATGAAGGCCGCGCAATATTGCGCAACGGGCCTCTGACTGACCGAATCTCACCGCAAATTCAAAGAACGACGCAGTGTATGGAGAAACCGGCCGCGCGCGCCGTCGGAGAGTCTCCTATAAACGGCGGCAGCACCATCGATGCATTGAAGGCAGGTATCACTGGAAATTTACCCCGATCTATCTTCTGTTGCACGCGGTCTCTCAGCACGCGTGCCCGTTTTGCGAAGCGGTACCAGCAAGATGCGGCTTTAGCCGACCGTGCGGATTGTAACTTAGGCGCAAAAACGCGGAAGTCGGAAGCAATTGCCGGGGTCAACGATCCGCCAACGAGAGATATCAAGCCGAACATACCAGTCGTGCTTAAGCGTCCCAGTTTTCGCAACAGCGAGGTTATCGCCCTAACAACTCAATTGTACTGTATATCCATACAGCACTTGAGAGCAGACATGCCGCGCCCCCGACTGCCCGAGTTTTGGTCGCCATCGACCAATGAACTGGGGGGCTATGCGGCTCAAGCACGTGATCAAGTTCGAATCAGATCGGGAAATCCAGCATCTCATATCGAAAGTCGTCAGCTTACGCGCCCTCATTCACGAATTGGAAGCCACCTTAGCGTGCCATCTCTGGTGTTGCTGCGTGCCATGCGCTCGCGCCCGTCGCGGCGACCGGGTGGTGCGTGGGCATGACAGGTGACGGTTCGGCGCCCAGCCAGATCCGGGTAACGGTGGCCTCAGGCCAGCAGCGTGCGACAAGACGCTCAGCTTCCGCTCTGCCCGAACGCAAACCAATGTCGAGACATCGCTGCTTGCCATGCAACTGGATTTCCACGTGCGCCTGGCGCAGGCCGCTCCACTTGATCGGCGCTCCACCTTTCGCGTTTTTACCGTGCAGGAATTCCCGCTCGCGGTTGTAACAGGTCATGCATAGTGTGCGACTACGCACCAATCGGAAACGCCCGACCAGACGTGCACCGGCGGTCGTGCCGTCGCGCCGGCATCGAACACAGGCGAGCGGAGCACCGGCATTCCAGCGAGAGGCGCCTTTCTCTTCCTTCGCGCCAGATGAAAGCGCCTCAGCGTGACGTAGACCGACAGGACAACCCACGCACGCCAGCGCAGTCGCAGCCATGAAGTTTCGCCCGCAGCATTGCGCCGTGATATCCGCGCGCAATCGCTCACACCGGAATAGCAAAATCCCCTGAAAAACCGGCGATTCGAAGTATTTGACGTCCATGACGCGAGGGTGCCGTCACGACCTCTCGCACGGCTCTGGTCGTGACAGCATGCTGGAAACCAGTCTGCGGCCACGCGGATTCATGCAGGATCACCCGTGCCTATGTCAAGCCAGTCGCCACCGAACCGGGACGGCATCAGCCGGATGCGGGCCGTGATTCGACGCACAGGCCTGTCGAAAAACAGCTTCAACCGGCTGATCAAAATTGGCGCGTTTCCGTCACCCGTTCGCCTCTCCCAGCATTGCATCGGATTTCTGGATCCAGAAGTCGATCACTGGATCGCAACGCGCCCTCGCGCGAGGGAGATATCCCAATGAACCAGCCCACAAAAGCGTCGCTATACGTGAAGTCCGGGGCGCCGATCTCGGCGTACACGCCAGCGCATTTGAAGAAGGAAGTGCTTGCCAAGGCGCTGACGGCACTGTCGGCCGGGCGCATCACAGGCACGGAGGCCACGAGGGTCGAGGCGGCATTGAGCATGGGCCTTGCGCCACAAAAGGAGCTTCTTCAGCGCATTTTCGGCGGCGAGCCGCTCTCGAAGTCGCTGGGTGGCCAGTGGCAACGCGCCGTCGGCGCGCGCGTGAGCCATCCGGCACCGGTCAGGGCGTCGGGCGACTTCGGCAGCCGGAAACATCAAGGGGCGTTTGACCGGCTGGTGCGAGAGCTGGCAATCCTATCGCGGAGGGACCGTTGAGAACCCGACTGGAAAAGGCACGGCAGCAACTGCATCGGGCGCTGGCGAGCGGTGCCGATACGACCACGCTGCGCGCCGAACTGCGCCTGTTCGAGGCCGAGGCCGCACGCATCGTAGTGGACGACAAGCGTGCGGCTCAGGCCGCCGCCGATATCACCGCCGCGCGGATCAGGGCCGAGGCCGAGCGCATCGTTGGCGACGCCGACGAACGCCAGCGAACCTTGCTCGCCCGATTCGACATTGAGAACATTTGAGGATATCTGATGACGATCAAAAAGCATGCACACCGCCTCGCGGGTGCCCGCGCAGCCCTCGAGACCGCAGCGGCATCAGCGGCAAAAGTCCGGGCCGAAGCTGATGCGCTCGAGGCGCGACTGGCGGACGCTCAGGCCAAACACGCAGATGCGCTGGCCGACCTGCGCGCCGGCAAACTCGATGAGCACGTGGCGGGCGCACGCCTGGCCACCGCGAACGCCGACGCCACAGACCTTCGGGGGTTGATTGCCGCGATTCAGCCGAGGGTCGAGGAAGCAGGGCGGGCCTGTGAGCACGCCGCCCAGGCAGTACAGGATACCGAACGAGCCCTCGCGCGTGGGGAGCAGGAGGACGCCATGCATGCGCTCGACAAACGCATTGTGGAAATCGAGGAAAAGTTATGCGCGGCGGTCGCCGAGCGTTTTCGGCTCGGTTGCGAGCATGAGAACAGTCCGTATGGCCACACCCTGGCGCGGCACTGGCGCCCGACAGAACAGCTGCGCCGCGCCGTTGTTGAGGAGGCGGTGCCGGCCTCGAACCGGACCAGTGCACCGGCTGTCTCCCAGACACTCGGCGCCCAATGAAGCGCACATCTCAAGAAAAGCTGAAAGGTCACCACGGTGACCGCTTGTCGCTCTTTCCGAAATGCAGCACACGCTGCCGGGCTTCACCGACTGCATAAACGGAGGCGCGCTGCAACTGCCGTTCGTGTAAATCGAGAATCCCGGTAATCGGCAAGCAGTCGGCTGCTTCGATGAGCCAGATGTTTTTGCTCGCGTTTCTGGCCGCCGCATCCAGAATGCGTTCCGCATCAAGATACAGTTCACGCTCCGCCGCACCGAACCCAGCCTCCTGAAGATACCAGGCAAGATAGAGCGCCTTTACCAGCTCTGCCAGCAGATCGCCGTTGCCCTTGCCAGCCTGAAATGCTGCCAGGGCGAGGTGCCAGTGCAGCGACTGTTCGCGCACAAAAGTAGCCGTGTGCGGCAATAGCATGGTCTTGCCAAGCGGCTTTCTGCCCGACTGACTCCCTGCGGATCGCCTCTTGCGATTTTGTGACATGGATTGGGCAATCTGATTGCCGCCGTTTAAAACCGGGCATCGTAATCCATTTGTCAAACTGAAAGAATATCCGGGAAGTTATTTGACAGAATTTGGAGATATGCCACTCGCATATTCAGGTTCGAAACTACATGTCGCCTCACACTTACTGACATTGAATAGCTGGCCGATTCATCTGAACTTTCGTAAAATCGCGCAGAGCGCGGTCGCTCAGTCAGCTAACAAGAAAGAAGAGGCAGTATGGGTGCGCAGGACATAATCGGGGCAATAACTGGCGGACTCGTCCAGAGTGATCGCCTGCTGAAGCTGGATACTGCACTGGGAAATAATGTCCTTGTGCCCCAGCGGGTTGTCGGTCATTCGCGAATCGGCCGCCATTTCGAATTCACCGTTGATGTTGTTTCCACCTCCGACACCGTTGAACTCAAAACGCTGATCGCCCAGCCTGTCACGCTTTGGATGCAGCAGACTGGCAGGTCCTATCTGCCTCAGCACGGCTATGTTCACACCGCCCGCCGTCTCGGGTCGGACAGCGGGCTCACGAGTTATCAGATCGGCTATGCATCGTGGATGCACTTTCTGCGCTTTCGCAAGGATGCGCGAATCTGGCAGGACAAGCCGGCCGACGAAATCCTGACTGATGTATTCAACATGCACCCGCAGGCCCAAGGGGCATTTCGGTTTGCGTTGAGCAAGCCGCTGCCGTCGCGCTCATTCTGCATGCAATACGAGGACGACTGGCATTTCGTCCACCGGCTGATGGAAAGCGAAGGGCTGTTCGGCTACTTCGAGCAGGCCAGCGACGGCAAGTCGCATACCCTTGTCGTCACAGACAGCCTCGATACATTCCAGCCGCTTTCGCCCCAGACCGTCGAGTTCTATCGCGCGGGCACGAATAGCGAAACTGATGCCCTGGTGCAGTGGTCGGGCACACGAACACTTCAAAGCACAACACTCACGACCCGTACCTTCGATTACAAGGCACCGGCTTCCGCTGCTAATCCAAAAGGCACAAACATCCCGACGCTTCCCACGCAGGGAAACCTGCCCCAGCAAGCCGAGGTATATGAATACACCGGTGCCTACACCTACGGTAGCCAGGACCGGGGTGATGCCCTCTCAAAAATCCGGATGGAAGAATGGGAATCACGGGCGAAGCGTTTTTACGGTTCCGGCGGTGTGCGGCGGATGGATGCCGGTCGCTGGTTTGAACTGGATGACCACCCTGACCACGCCACGGATAGTGGGCAGAACCGGCAATTCGCCATTATCGAGGTGACATGGTTCATTGCAAACAACCTGCCGGTGTCCAGTCAGGACGCCGATTTTCCGCACAGCCTGAAAGGCGAACTGACGACGGTCAGATCGAGTCACGCCTCTGAAGAGGGATTGAAGGTCAGACACGCTGATGGCAGCGAAGGCTTTTTCCTCGTTGAAGTAGAAGCGCAGCGCAAAGTTGTGCCGTATCGTAGCCCGTTTGAACATCACAAGCCGGTAATGCATCTGCAGTCAGTGATTGTTGTCGGACCGGCAAACGAAGAGGTCTATACCGACCAACTCAATCGCATCAAGGTCCGCTTTCATTGGGACCGACTCAATGACGGCGACGAAAAAGCATCATGCTGGGTGCGGGTTGCCATGTCCGATGCGGGTGGCGGATACGGCGGTGTGCATGTCCCAAGGGTCGGCGAAGAGGTCCTGATTAACTGGGTTGACGGCGATTGCGACAGGCCGCTCGTAACGGGGCGCGTCTATAACGGCGCGACACAACCGCACTGGCATTCCAACGGGTTGCTCTCTGGCTACAAGTCCAAGGAATATCAGGGCAGCGGCTACAACCAGATGGTGATGGATGACTCGACAGGCCAGAGCCGCGTTCATTTGTACTCCACGAGCACGAATGCGCATTTGCACCTGGGTTATCTCATCGCCCAGAGCGGCAACACGCGGGGATCATACCTGGGCAGCGGCTTCGATCTGAAGTCTGACGCCTACGGTGCAGTGCGAGCGGGCCAAGGTCTGTATGTCACTACCTATCCGGCAACCAGCCAGCCGCTGGATGCGCGGCAAACAACCTCGCAACTGGTGAATTCCGAAAGCGTGCTGGAATCGATGTCCGACGCCAGCACCACGCACCAGGCGGAAAGTCTCAAGGACGGCTACGACTCGCTGAAGTCTTTCACCGACGCAACACAGAACAACGTGTCGGGTTCATCGACAGGCGGAAACACCGCGGGCGGTGGAACAGGAAGCGCAAATGCGTTCAGAGAACCGCTCATGCTGTTCGGCAGCCCTTCCGGCATTGCTTTGTCCACGCAGCAGTCCGTGCATATCGCCAGCGATGCACAGACCAACCTCGTGAGCGGACAGAGCACGCACATCGCAACTGGCAAATCGTTGATCGCGAGCGTCGCGCAGAAGCTGAGCTTCTTCGTCCAGAACGCCGGGATGAAACTGTTCGCAGCGAAAGGCAAGGTGGAGATCCAGGCGCACAACGACAACATCGAGCTCACCGCACAAAAAAGCGTCAAGCTTGTTTCAGCGACCGATCAGATTCAGGCTATCGCCAAGGGCGAAATTCTGTTGACCTCAGGGGGCGCGTATATCCGCCTCAAGGACGGCAACATCGAGATTCACGCTCCAGGTAACATCGACGTGAAGGGCGCGCAGCACAGCTTCAACGGCCCGACCCGGATCGATGAAAAGTTTCCGTCATGGAATGACAGCACGCCGAGCCGGTCAGTCGATTTTTCCGGCTGATCGCGCGAACGACCGAACCTGTCTGACAACAGCCAACAAAAACAAGGATTGTGTGTGGCACAACAATCAGAACAACCGTCAAAAGTCGAACGCTGGGCCTACCCCTTTCCTCTGAAGACCGCGAACATCACGTTCGCGCCGGAGGATTATCCCCGAGCGCTCGCGGTGGCCGAGGACGGTTTTTATCCGCTCGGCGCCAATGGTCTCTGGCACGGCGGCATTCATTTCGGCGCGCAGACCGCAGGCAAGTTCGAGCAGGATGGCGGCGTGAAGTGCATCGCGGACGGCGAGGTCGTCGCGTTCCGCCTGGATGGAAAGCTCCAGGAAGTCGCTTATCCGGACGCGGTCAAGGCGGGCTATTCGAAGGGATTCACGCTGGTGCGCCATCGGCTCGTTCTCCCTCCGGCGCCTCCGCAGCCGACGAACGGCAACGCCCAACCGCAGAACGCACCGGCAACGACACCACCCGCTGCGCAGAACACCACGCCGCCCGCCCAGGATGTGCTTACGTTCTTCAGCCTCTACATGCACACGCTGCCGCTGGAAGGCTACGGTCCGGCAAAGACGCTGCCCGCCTATTACGGCGCGACAGAAACGTATGTCGTGGGGACGAAAGCGCAAGACCCGCAATTGAAGGCGACGGGCCAGCCCGACAGCACGACTGCAGGTTTGCGCGTGCGCGCCTCGCATTCGGGGCACGCCGCCGTGATCGGATGGCTGCGGCGAGACACGAAAATCCAGATCGGGCAAAAGCACGGCCTTTGGGGCAAAATTTCCGGCTTCGTGGCTGGCACAGCGCAGCCCCACAAACAGGGCGAAACGCTGAATGCTGGTGCGGCCCAAGGTTGGGTTTATGTCGGCGAGATGGACAAGGAAAGCAAGCCATCGGCAGTCGACCAGATTTATATCTTGCCCAAGCCCCACAAAATCGCGGCGGGGGAGACTGTTGCCTGGATCGGCGAATATCAGCGGCTTGTGGAGGCGCGCGCACACCACACGTTGCCTCCCAAACTCGGCGAACGTCCACTGCTCCATGTGGAGGTGTTCACGGGAGACGATCTGAATGCGTTCATCGTACGTAGCCGAACCCGAGCGCAACAACTCGACGCGAAATCGCGCACGTTGCTGCTGATTTCAAAGGGCGCAAAGTTGGTGCAGCCCATTACAGCGGACAGTTCTCTCGGCGCTGGTGTCGCGGTCAAGGCGACAGCTGATTCACCGGACAGCGGGCCATGGTGCAAGGTTCAAAAGGTCGATGCGGCAGGGCATCCTCTCAGTGGTCAGGCTGCGCTCTGGATCGCGCGGACCGACCTGC
Source organism: Paraburkholderia sp. D1E (assembly GCF_052682275.1). Lineage (NCBI taxonomy): Bacteria > Pseudomonadati > Pseudomonadota > Betaproteobacteria > Burkholderiales > Burkholderiaceae > Paraburkholderia > Paraburkholderia sp. D1E. The sequence goes on along the minus strand of NZ_JBQYMB010000001.1, from coordinate 8,599,975 downwards.
AAGGCTCGGGGGATCGTCAGGCATGGAGTCACTTTCCGCTCAGTGTAAATTCGGCAAGTGGCCCGGCCGCAGCCTGGACGCGTGTGGTGGCAACGGGATCAGGCCAGCACTGTTCCGAAGCAGAAGGCAAGACGTGGTACACAGTGAGCATCGCAGATGAAAATAACGCGCAAGTCAACGGCTGGGTCTGCGATCACGGGCATCCGCTAGTCGAACTGAAAACTCCGTGGGACTGGCCAGGGTTTGACATGGTAAATCTTGGCACGTCGGTGTCGGACATGTTCCAGCGCGCACTGTTTGTCGCCGATACCGGAACACCGGATGAAATCGCGAGTTTTGAGGATTCGTTCAACACCGCCCGCTCGGACGAAACCATCCGGAAACTCGAAGACGCGATCGACGGGCAGGGACAGCACGATGGCAAGATCACCTCGCGGGAACTGCAACTGGCGCTTGGTAAGCCGTGGCTCGCAGATCGCATCGATCACCTGATCGTTCGGTACGAGAGCGAGTGGGGCGGCGAGATGAGCAAGTGGGATGCGCTGGACTCGCATATGCATGCTGGGTTACCTGTATGGCAGGCGGAGAAGACGCGGATCGATGCGCTTCGATATTGGTCAGGCATCAGCGGAGTGACAGGATGGCCATCGAGCGCGAACGTCTACCATGTGCATCCTCTGGGCATCGTGGGCAATTTCTTTGATCCCGACGCTTGTGCTTGCGGCTGCTGCGTGGAAGTCACGGGAACACGCTTCAAGAAGGATGCAAATACGTTCTGGTACGGGCCGCAGCATTCGGGTTCGATTCAGTTGGGTACCTGTCCGGCTTTGGCGACGATGCGGGCCAACGGGACATTAAGCGAGATCGAAGAAAAGATTCTGCGCGCCATGTCTCAGAATGAAGGCAAGGTCGATACGGTCCAGGCGATCGACAAGGCAATTATCAGCGCCGGTGCAATGCAGAAGACCATTCGGGGCGCGGAAAGCCGGGGCGAGTTAGCCACTCAGATCGCCTCTTTTCGAGACGCGCATCCAGCTGATTACCAACGGTATTTTTCCAATTGTGGATGGACCGTCACCGGTTCCGGCGGCGATGCGGCTCTGGGGTATGCGGATTCGACATTTACGAATGGCGTTCGGATCATCGGCGACGAGCTTTTCACTGCGCTTCGGCGCGACTGTTCGATCGACACCTTTGGCAAGCCGGTCAAATGTCCACCAGTCGCATCGATGGCTCATGCCGTATCGTCGCCGCTATATCAAGAGTTGCAGGTCAAAGATTTCGTCGATCGTCTCAATCATGCTATTGGCAAGACTCCCAGTGGCTATGATTACGAGATCAAGGACTATTTGCAGTCGCCGCTCGGCCGCGCGACCGTCCTGGATCAGGACGTCAATGCGCCGGGTGCGACGGCCAACAGTATGAAAGCTTCGCTAGATCATTTTTTTCAACATAATCCGCATGTTTCTCGCAATCCCGCTGAATGGGGGGCGAACAGGGCAGCGTACGAAACCAGCATTCTGCAAGACTACGGCCCATCGCGTTATATGGCACAAGTGAATGGCGTGTCGGTCGCGCCGCAGCGTTACGCTCATCTGGCTCAAATCCTGGGAATGCCATCTTGAAAAATGTAACCTCCAAATTTACGACGGCAAGAGTTGCGCCGGTTCGAATTGGCTCGCCTCGCACGCAAGCTGCTCGTATCGGCGCGGTGATCGCGACGGCGTTGCTGCTGACTTGCGGTGCTGTTGCGCCCGCACTTTCTGCCGCGCCGTCGTCCACGTTTCGGTTCACTTTACCGGGCGGGGCGGCAATTCTTTATGGCAAGGCTTCAAACCCTCAAGCGCCATTGTCTCAACGTGCATGGCAACAAGCCATATTCCAATTCCCGAACGGCGCGACGTTCAGCCTATTGCCACGAGCTGGCGAGCAGGGAGCGGGCGGTACACAAATGGAGCCGCCGAGCGACAGCAATATCTCGCCATCCGGTGGATACGTTGTCATCGGGCGAATCGAGTCGGGATCGGTATCGTCGGGGCCAGGACAGGCGGAGGCCGACGCGAGCCGCGAATATTGTTCCGCCATTGAGATTCGCACGGGATGTATCACTGCTGATCAAACGGGTGAGATATGCGGTGCTGGCTGGCAGGCTGGGCAGCGCGCACAGTGGGGAACGAACGATCAGACGAACTTGATGCTGACGGGCGACCGTCCGTCGGCAAACCGGTTGCTGCACTTTATCAGCGCGGGTCAACCGTCACGGGCATTAGTCGACAACGATTCGGGTGCCGACAATCTCTTGCGTTGCGATCCACCGTCGTCGGCCAATCGTGCGGCGTATCTGAAGATTGCGACCGCTTTGCATGCGGCAGGTGCGGACAACGATGCGCGATTGATCGACGCCGCGCTGTCGAAGGCGGACGGCGGGACCGTGGGTACGCCAACGCGGACAGCCGTGGAAACCGAGCATCGCGCGACCGTATCGGCGAAAAAAGCGTCGCTTTATACGGCGCCCGATGATGCCCACCTGAGCCCAGCCTACCTTGTTCAGAACGATGCGGTGACGATATTGAAGCAGTCGCCGCCCGACTGGGCATATGTTGATTACGTCAACAGTTCGGGCAAGCATCTGCTTCGATGGATCAAGGCCGATCAACTGGCGATCAAGCGGTAATGTGATCCGCTCTTGGAACGTGACCGGTAACGTGGCTCATTAATTTTTCCGCGAGCTTGTTGTGTTGGTCACTGTCCGTTGCGCTGCTTGCTGTCAAAACCTTCAGGCAGCGCCAGCGAGAAAATCATCCATGAAACGATATCTGATTCTAAACGGCGACAAGACGACTGCTAACGGAACGGTGCAAACCACCTCGACCACGGTTCAACTGAACGGACAGGACGTTGCACATGAAGGCGACAGCGCGGCGTGTCCGTCCTGCAACACGACGGAGAGAGTCCAGTGCGATGGACCGCGACAGATGATGACCGCACCGGACGGAAGACATGCTGCCCTCCGTGAAGATCTGTGTATCTACGGTTGAACATGCGCAGAGCGGCACGACTCGGTTTCGTTATTTCTGCATTGCTGGTTTCCCGAGAGGTATGGTGCTCCGACCAACAATCGATTATGGTGTTTCCCAATCACGCGCGGTTGGTTTTCTCGACTCCCGTGCCGTCGGCGCTAAGCCAGGAATTTGGCCCCAGATGGTCGCGGCTCACGTTCGTGCGTCCCGATGGCACGCAGTTATCTCTAATCCCCGATGAGCTGCTGACCGATAACGGCGGCGTCATTTTTTCCACCGTCGGGAGCCGCGCATTGTCGCCCGGTGGACGATACCTGGTTCTCGATCTAACGCGCACCGGTATCACGGAAAACGAGGCAGGCCAGTCCGTGGCGGCAAGCCGCGAGTTCTGCCCGATACTTGATACCGTGACTGGGTGCGTTTCGCGCGACTATGCGGGTGGCATCTGCGGTGGAGCGTGGGATAGCAAAAGCGAGATCTGGCACAGTCAGTTAGATTCGGGCCGCCCTGACTCGCAGTCGATGAATACGCTGGCAAAGCCAACTGCAAAAGCGATATGGACTCAATACAGCCGCGCAAAGAGCTCAGACATCAGACCCTTCCTGCGCGCCGCACTGGGACTCAGCAATATCAACGCGTGCGATCCGCCGGACGCGGAAAACGCCAGCTATTATGCGCAAATTAAGGATGTGCTCGGCAACGAGAAAGCGTCACCGAAGGCTAGTGCCTTGCCACTGGTTGATGTGCAGCCCTCCCCGTCGCCCGACGCTAGCAATCTGCCACAATGGACAGTGCAGAGTGAGCGTGCCTGGCTCTATGAGCGGCCGTCGGTGGGAAGCATCAGGCACGGCTATCTGATCCGGGGCGATCGCGTTACTGTGATCGGCGAGCAGGGTACCGGATGGATGCGGATTCGCTACGCGCGTGTGGGCAAATCACCAACCGAAGCGTGGATGCAAAAACAGGACATTGCTCGATAACCAGCACGATGCACCGCGCAGTCATTGGTAAAACCGACGGCTCAAACTATGCAACGATATCTGATCCTGAATGGCGACAGGACCACAGCTAACGGCACAGTCCACGCTACGCCAGCCACGATTCAACTGAGCGGGCGGGACGTTGCACACGAAGGGGACAGCGTGGCGTGTCCGGCCTGCAATACGACCGGGAAAATCCAATGCGATGGTCCCCGTCAGATGATGATTGCACCTGATGGAAGACATGCAGCCCTAAGCAATGATCTGTGTATCTGCGGTTGCCATCCGCCGCCCAGGTTGATTGCATCGCAGAACATGATGTCTACCGAAGCGTAGTACCGAGGATTCCACATTGATGACCAAATTCCAACGTGCCCGACATGAACAAGCAGTGACCGACTTGTCGATCTGCCAAGGACAGCCGAACGCGCTGCCGCCTACGGTCCAGATCGACGAAACATGTGAATTTGGCGTAGTCTCTGGCGTACGTCCCGACTGCGTAAGCGCCAACAACATAAGTTGAGTTCGCCGGTGCAGAGGACGGCTTCGACGCAACTGAGGGATCTTCACAACGTAGCTCCTCCCCGTTCCGGTATTCGAAGCCGTCAAATCGCCACCTTTTTTGAACAGGCCAACTATCTGCGAGATCTTGAAGTGCAAGACAACGACAAGAACACCGGCAACGCAGTGCCGACAGAATTGCAGGTCGAACAACCTGAGCTCGTAGGCTCGCCCTCCCCATACCGCAATCGACTCACAACGACATTGCTATTTCTTTCAGGGATCGGACTTTGGGGTTCCGCAGCCATCGGGGCGGGCGCGCTACTCTTCGGCGGCAAGGGCGATGCCGCGATCACCCAACTTTTCGATCTATTCCTGATCGCAGGACCGGCGGCCGCAGGAGGCTTGGTGCTTCTGGTGCTCTACGTCATCATCCAGCAGCCATGGCGCCCCGGTCGAGGCTCTCTCGCGTTTGTCCTGCAGATCCCTTTGGCACTGTTTGTATTGCTCATCGTGGTTGCTTTCGAACTCGACGCCCACCGGTAGCGCTACCTCCTTCACTACCCGTGCCGGGTTCAGCCGCAAGCCGTCGCTGACCGGATGGGGGAGTGATCTATGCCGGATTCGCGTCGTCTACGGGAATTCGGTTCTCAACCACGGTTTGTGGTGTTCGAGCCGACCTCGTATTTTCGGGTTCGGCCAGGAAGAGCCATTCCCGAACTCATATCGAGTGTCCGCTTGCGCCAAGTCAATCGACGATATCGAGCTTGGTATCGGTCGGCCACCACGCCGGTGGCCAGGTCGTCCACGACGGAACAGCAACGCATCGAGACAAAATCTCGTCTGCCGGATTTCGAGCGGTGAGTTCATTCCTGACAACTTTTAGCCATATTTTCACCCGGTCGTCATAGGGAGGCTGAAAATCGTCGACTCTCTGTTCTAGCCGATCCAGAAAGCTCTTTAGCTGCTGAACACGTGCGTCCGCCTCCATCATGAGGAAAGCCTGCTTCAGCTGTTCCGCTTGGGCTTCGTTTCGTCGCTGCTCTCGTGCTCGCGCCTCCGCTGCGCGCTGTTGATCGGCCTCGCTAGCTTTTCGCTCTCTTCTCAACCGCATCTGCAGCGCGGGCAACAGCAATGCCGTTCGCACGATCTCGTCGAGAAGCCCTTGCAGTTTTTCTTGCGTGCCCTGCCAGGTTTTGCTGGCCTGATACTCTGTTCCCTGAATGCTGAAGGTGAAATTTCCGGACGGTTTCGTTTCATACTCGCTCGCCCATGACAATTCCTTCCTTTTCTCCGCTACCTCTGCCGGGGAGAGCCGAATACGGCGGTAGCCCTCGGAAAACTTGAGCAAGAAAGTCTCATCTCCCAGTCTCATTTCAACTACCGCTTCACTGCGGCGCCGAGCGTACGTTGCTTCGGTATTCTCCAGCCTCACGATCTTCATACCGCCGTCTGACAGGCCGCGTAAAAGCGTGGCGTGGAACCGCAGGATCCAGTCCATGGATGCAAGCGATGCGTTGATGTCGAGGCATCCTTCGTGGATTAAATGGTACCGGCCATGCTGCTCAGGAGGTGGGCGATCCCCCTGCTTTGTATCCATCCAGCCCTTGCCCCGGTTGCGCGTGACGCGCTCGATCAAGCGCGGAAGGCGATCGCAGTACCGGCGTGTAGCCCTAACTAACGGATGTGCGCTTTCGAGGTCAGCCGCGAATACAATCGGTGCTCGTTGTTTCGCCGATGCATCCGATGTTGGTGGCAACTCCGCGCGCCGACTCTCAGTGGCTCTTCTGCGCGCCAGTTGGTTGGGATCAAGGGTTGTGAAATGCACCTCGACATCATGTTTCGGGTTTGGCAGTGGAGTTCGCGGAGGCTTGTGCCCAGCTGTGAGTTTGGCCCAGTAACCCCGAGGCGGGGCAGGCACGTCATGACGACGGCAAGCTTTGGCTAGACCCACGTCCGATATTCCCAACTGCTTGGCTAGCCTGGTCATCGGCGCCGACCAGACCTCTTCGTATAACTCGCTGCGCTTCATAGTTTCCTCCAAGTCCCCGCAACGGGCGATCGCAACAAAACAAGTTCTGCATTGTATTGGTAGATGCCCGTTGGACTAGACCGACGCTGCAGGGTCACCTGGCCGATAGATCCGATGCCGATACGGCAGAAAACGATAAGTCTGTTTCGCCTGCAGCTTCGTCGTCGCGAAGCACGCCTCCTCACAGTTCAATTCGATGACTGTCACAGAGCAGGCTCTGCTATGTGGCGGATGAGCGGTATGTAGAGAACGGTGTACGTCGCTTCCGCCACTGGGAGACGAATTGGATGCAAAAAAATTATCTCGACTCAGATTACTTCTAACGCTTCTGGTACGCATATTCAGAGCAGGCAGCCCTTGAGCCTTGTAGACTGTGAGGGCCACTATAGGGGACTCAGCCGGTGATCAATCAGATAGACATAGCAAGCTTTGGTAGCTTCCAAGGTCTGGAGTGGAAGAAGACCGTTCGGGACAACGGCAAAAACGTCAAGTTCTTCCAGCGTCTGAACATCATCTACGGACGCAACTACTCTGGCAAGACGACTCTCTCTCGTGTTTTTCGTGCGCTGGAGACGCGCAAGCTCCCCCTGAACTATGTGGGCTCGTCCTTCACCGTGACTGGTGAAAAAGGTGCAGTCACCGATGCTGGCCTGCTGACCCACAACTATGACGTGCGGGTCTATAACCGCGACTTCGTGACCGACAACCTGAGCTTCCTAGTCAATCAGGAGATCGGCGGCGTTATCAAGACCTTCGCCATCGTCGGTGAGCAGAACAAGGAGATTGACGACGCCATTGCTGCCATCGAGGCCAAGCTTGGCAGTGTGGAGGGCAAAGCTGGACTGCGCTTTGACCTGGAGGCCACGAAGAAAGAGCGCAGTCGCGCCAAGGCTGCCCACAGCACGGCATTGAACGGCTTGGAAGACAAGCTGCGCTCGCATGCTGCTGAGAAGATCAAGAAAAATCCCCAGTACCGCGCGCCCGTCTACACCATCGAGCACATCAGACGCGACATTGCTTCCACCAGTAACCCCGGCTTCATCGCACTGACCACCGAGGAACAAGCAGGCAAGCTCGCCTTGCTCAAGCAGGAAGCCCTACCGGACATCACAGGCACTCTGGCCATCACCCTCAAGCTGGAGTCGCTGAAGGCCACTGCTGAACCTCTTCTGTCCAAGGCGATAACGCCTACCAAAGCGATTGAAGAACTGCTCAAGGACAGCGCTTTGCAGCTTTGGGTCAAGCAAGGTATCCAGCACCACCGGGACAAACGGGACACCTGTGCTTTCTGCCGACAGGACTTGCCGCACGACATTTGGCAGGTGCTGGACGAACACTTCAGCAAAGAGTCGGGCGACCTCGAAACGGCCTTGGATTCGGCTATAGCGTCAGTCACGGACGAGATCAAGTCCATTACTGGACTCAATACCTTCACAGCTGCTCAGTTTTATGCGGATGAGCGCACCGCGTTTGAAGCGAGCAGCAAGGCGCTATCGGAAGCACTTGGTGTCTACAAAAAAGACTTGGAAGCCCTTAAGAAGTCGCTTGAGACTCGCAAGAACAACCTGTTCCAGCCCGTGCTTGTGAAGGCCCCTTCGCATGACGCCGAGGAGATCGAGAAGCATGTTCAGGACATCAATGCGCTGATCGTCACGAGCAACGGCAAGACGGAGACCCTAGAAAAAGACAAGACCGCTGCCAGGGATGCACTTCGCCTGGCTGACGTGTTCGCGTTTGCTAATGCGATCACCTATGACAAGGAGGTTGCCCGCATAGCTAACCTCAAGACCGACGCCGACACGGCTGGCACGGCCCATACGGACGCGGAAAAAGAGATCCGTGACGCCGAGGCAGAAGTCCAAACTTTGAGAGCCAAGCAAAAGGATGAGCGGAAGGGGGCCGAGCGAGTCAATTCTCTGCTCAACAACTTCTTCGGCCACGACGGTATCAAGCTTGAGGCCCGTGACGGCGTAGACAAAGCCACAGTCAAGTTTGAAATCACACGAAACGGCAACGCCGCGTACAACCTCAGCGAAGGCGAGTGCAGCCTGATTGCCTTCTGCTATTTCATTGCCAAGCTAGACGACCCTGAGAGCAAAGACAAAGAACTGATCATCTACATTGATGATCCAATTTCTAGCCTGGACGGAAACCATATCTTCTTCATGTTCAGCTTGATTGAGAGCTTGATCGCCAAGCCGATCAAGAATGCTGACGGTTCAAACGCCTACCGCTACAAGCAGCTTTTTATCTCCACCCATAATCTGGACTTCCTGAAGTACCTCAAGCGCCTCTCCATTCCGAAGAAGAAAATCCCTGCTGGTGAAGGCAAGACGAAAAGTGCCGATGATCACGAGCATTTCATGATTGAGCGCAACGGCGCATCAAGCAACATCTTGCTCATGCCGTCTTATCTTAAAGACTACATAACTGAGTTTCACTACCTCTTTCATCAGATTTACAAGTGCAAAGATCAAGCTGCCGCAGCAGATAGCCATGAACCATTTTTCGGCTTTGGCAACAACCTGCGAAAATTCCTAGAAGCCTTCTTGTTCTTCAAGTACCCCTATCATGATGATAGGAGCGACGCCTTTGAACGGATCAAGAAATTCTTCGGGGAAGAGGAAGATACGGCAGTTGCACTGGTCAACCGCCTTAACAACGAGTTTTCGCACCTGGAAGCCGTCCCAGACAGAGGCTTTAAGCCCGTGGAAATTCCTGAGATCGCCAAGGTAGCTAACTACGTCTTGGACAAGATTTACGCGGCCGACAAAGTGCAATATAACGCTCTGTTGAAGAGCATTGGAGAGCCTGAGCGAGTAGGCTAAAGGATCGCTCCGAATGTCCGATTGTTGGACGGAAGCCGTCACATGAATCGATCGATGCTGAGTGGCCGTGACGGGGGGCGGTCACTCGATCGCCGAGAGCCCGCGTCGCGTCATCGGTCAAAGCGGTCGTTCAGCTTATCTTCGACGAATGACCGCTATATGATCGAAGGGATCAGCAAAGACCGGAGCGCAGTGCATCACAGACTAAGCTGGTAGACCTCACGTCCGAGCAACGGGACCTGGTGCTCGACAACGCCCGCCATCGCGCCTCGCCGCTCCGCAAGCAAAACGCTGTTGGGTGACGTTGCACATCTGCGGGGCGGCCACTTACAATCGTTCGTCGCCCCCCGACGGAGCTTAACCGGGCCCGCGTTAACGCAGGCTTCTCACGAGGTAACCCCGCGCGCTGCGGATCGCCGATTTGCAGATTTTCCGCGACGATCCCTGGATACAGGAGAAAGACGGACGGGGGCGACATCCGATTTCTACGCACGGGTTCACATGGCAATCCTTCCGAACATGGATCAGATCATCGAGGCTCTGGTCCGGAGTAACCCGTCGTTTTTCTCCCGTAGGGTGCTCGGTATGTCGTACGACCGCCTGAAGGCGATCGTCTACCCCCGCCCGTCGTACCAGAGCTTCACCATCAAGAAGCGGGACGGTACCGACCGGACGATTCACGAGCCGCGCAAGCCCCTGAAAATCATTCAGGCGAAGGTGCTGGCCTTCCTCAAAGAGCGCTCGTCGCCACTGAAGCCTGCGGTGCACGGGTTCGTTGCCAAGCGCAGCATCCTCACCAACGCGCTGGTACATTGCTCACCGAAGACCCAACACGTCTTCAACATCGACCTCGAAGACTTTTTCCCCAGCATCACGTTCTACCGTGTGCGCGGGGTGCTATTGCACCACCCGTTCCACTTCTCCCATCAGGTGGCGACGGTCATCGCGCACATCTGCACGCTGGACAATGTGCTGCCGCAAGGCGCACCGACGTCGCCGTTCCTGTCGAACCTTGTGTGCCGAACGATGGACCGGGACCTGACAGACCTTGCTCGCCGCAGCCTGGCGCGCTATTCCCGGTACGCCGACGACATCACGTTCTCGTTCCGCGTGAGCAAGACGTCAAAGCTTCCGGCCGCCGTATGCTCCGTCGATGCCGATGGCGATCTGGTGATCGGGACGGAACTGCACGATGTCATCGTCAACAAGCACCACTTCAAGATCAATTCGGCGAAGACGCGTCTGAGCGACCGGACGCGTCGGATGGAGGTCACCGGGTTGACGATCAACCGGTTTCCAAACGTGCCGCGGGTCTTCATCGACCGCATCCGTGGGGCTCTTAACGCTTGGGAGAAGCACGGTTACGACCAGGCAGACAAGGCATGGCAGGCTCGCGTCACCGCAGCCGCCACTGGCGCTTACGAGAAAAAACCGTGGAAGCGTCGAACCCGGACCGGACAGGCGCCTGCGTTGAAGAACGTGCTATGGGGAAAGTTGCTCTACCTGCGCATGGTGCGCGGGAAGGACGATCTGATCTACACCCGCCTCGCGGAGCGCTACAACGCGGTGGTCGCCACCACCACCGCGGCCGGGCCGTTCTCCGCGCCGACGTTGCCGGTCGAGCCAGTTGTGCGGGACAAGGAAACTGCGCTGGACGCGTGCTTCGTTGTTGACTGGTACGGCGACTACAAGGATCCCACCCTCGGCGAAGAGACGCTGATGGCTCAAGGGACCGCCTTCGTCTACCGAGAGCTCGGTCTGATCATCACGTGCAACCACGTCTTCGAGTGGGAAGGGCAAGTCAGCAAGCTGGACACGGTGATCGACTACGAAAGCCAGTACCTGACGAACAAGATCCTGCAACTAATTCAGCCGGGAACGAAAAAGTCGTGGCCGGCGAAGGTTCTCTTCCGTGACAAACCGATGGATTTCGCCATTCTGGCGTTTGCCGAGGAGCCCCCTCAGCATCGGTACTTTTCAGCGATGGATGCCCCGATCGAGCCCGGTGCGCAGGGCGTGCTGATCGGGTATCCGGCCTGGAAACAATGGACGCTGCCGGACTTCAACGACCAGAAGGTGCTGAACCGGACGTCCCCACACGCGAGCATGAACAGCTTCACGATCACCGGTGCCGGCAGCATCCGCCCCGGCAATAGCGGCGGACCGTTCACGGACGATCGTTTCCGCGTCGCCGGGATGGCGCAACGCGGCGCTTACATGGGCACGGGACACGACGAGAGCCTGTGCTTCGAGATCATCGACGACCTGATCGCCAAATACAAAGCGTCGCTGGTCCCACCGTCGGCAGCGCCCGTTGCTCCGCCTGCTGCGCCCTGAGTCTCATATCAGTCATAGCAAGAAACGCTCAGTGCTGGCTCACACGTGCATCCGCAACCTGTCGTTCTTTAGCTCTTATTTTGTCGGCAATGTCACTTGCCATGTTCGTCATTTCGCCCGTCTGGACGACCTCAACGTTTTGGGCCTCGAGTTCGGACGCCAGAACGTTGCCGACATGCGCATTCGTCGCGAGGATCAGAACAGGGTCAAATTGAGGCGTATTGGCCTGTAGGATGCGCTTTGTCTGCCCCGCCGTCGCCAGAGGCAAGTCAAAGCTGCTTCGCGATGCCAGCTTCACCTCGACGATATAGACTCTGCGAGACTCGTATCGCGATCGAATGACTAGGTCGGGACGCGCCGTAAAGCTCTCTTCCATCGGACCGGACAGGAAGTTGGGGTTCACCACATACTCGCTTCCGAGCCGACGCCGAAGCTCCTCCCCCAAGAGGTGGACTAGTGTGTCTTCCCTTTCCATATCAACTCCGCTCGTACTTAAAAGCATCCGCCATTAGCGCTTCGAGAAGTGAGGCCACAATGACGGCCGCACAACCAGTGAAGAACGCCTTGAGCGCCCCTGTCGCATCCTGCGTAAACACCAAGCCTACCACCGCCGTCCCAAACGGCGTAGCTACTTTCGCGGCAAGATTGGCCTTAACGCTCTCCTTTAGCCGCTCCCTATATTTTTTACGACGCGCGCTGATCATCTGTACGTCGCCGCACGAAATAATCACTTTGACATCTGCGATGCCGTTCTTGCGCGCTTTTGCAAACCGTGACATTCCGGTAATCGCATTGTCGACGATTTCTTTCATTTCTTTCAGCTCGTTTTCGAATGAACTGAACTGCGTACTGTTCCGTCTCTCAATATGAAGCTTGAATGAGCGGACGTCCTCCTCTATGTAAAAGGACGCGGTAGTACCGGTATCCTCCGCGAAGGCTACGCGGTTGAGCATGGCCAGCCCATCGAGAGCTGTTCCCACAGCACATGTCGTCACAGGCGCGCTGGCCCGGCGAAAGTGCGCAGACATCACCTGCGGCAAACTCCCCGGAAGATCTTTCCGGAAAACCACGGTAACCTCCGATTTCATCTGGTCATTGGACATTTTTCTTAAATTGGTGTCGATTCGAGGCTATTGCCATAATACGCTGGTGCGGCCTTGGGAGACGCACAAACAGCCGCTTCAACACGAGTCGGCGCCCGCGCACGCACCGTTGATAGTCCGTTCATTGGCGGATTGAAAGTCCGTTCAGGTTCGATCGGCGACATGGGAACCCGTACATTGCAGATGCTTGACGTCCGTCGCCCCCCTTTTCCTGAGATGCCCAGTACCGGGACGAACCGGTGACGCGCCCTTGACCATGAGCAGCCTTAAGCTGATGGGACAGTGGTCGCGTTTGTTTGTCCCGCCGCCGTGGGCTCTAGCGCACATGTCGCCGTAGTGACGCCCTGAACGATGTTTGGTTGCGGCCCCCGTACGAAACCGAACGATTAAGTACCCCCTCGACAGACATGTACGAAAAATAGGCTTTACTAATTTCGTACGATGTTTATGCTGCCTGCACCCATTCCGTACGCACGGTCCATAAACACCCATACGATCCAGAGGGGGCCAACCAACATGCGAGTTTTTCTTTACGCCCGCGTCAGCACTGCGGACCAGACCACCGGGAACCAGGTCAAAGAGGTCGAGGCCGCTGGCTACACGGTCGACAAAAAGCGGATTGTTGCCGAAACCATTTCGGGATCGGTCGCAGCTAGCGAGCGCCCACAGTTCGCCAAGCTGCTCGACCGGATGGAGGATAGCGATGTGCTGCTTGTGACGAAACTCGACCGGCTCGGGCGCAACGCGATGGACGTGCGTCAGACTGTCGAGCGGCTCGCAGAATCGGGGATCAAGGTGCATTGCCTGGCGTTGGGTGGTGCGGATTTGACCTCGCCCGCTGGCAAGATGACGATGGGTGTGATTACGGCGGTCGCCGAGTTCGAGCGCGACTTGCTAATCGAGCGCACCCAGGCCGGTCTCGCCCGCGCGCGGTCCGAAGGGAAGAAGCTGGGCCGACGCCCCGCGCTGACGCTAGCCGAGCAGACCGAAGCGCTCAAGCAACTCGCGGCAGGCGACACGATTGCGCAGCTCGCACGCGACTACGGCACGACCAGGCAGAGCATCCTCCGCGCCCGCCAGCGTGCGGCAAATAGGAACGTGACATGACGCACGAGCCGCGGGAGCCGGATCCGCAGGACAGCCGGCAGTCAGGCACTGACCCTCGCCCCGCGCTTACTTCGGCGAACGTAGTAGATGGGATCGTTCGTAGGTTCACAAACGAGATTTTCGCGCTGTTGGGGCGCGACGATTTCATGGCCCAGCTCGATTTCAGATGCCGAGCGTTGAATAATCTTTTCCTCGGCATCACACCGACCGACAAGTACGAGCGCAGCGAGTGGAATTCGCCCAGTTGCCTCGGCGAATTCTTGCTCAAGTCGAGGCACATTAGCGGCGAGACGCACCACGCGGCACGCGATTTCCTCATGGTGTTCGTGGCTGAGCTTTTGGACGTCGCCGATCCGGATAACGAATTCGACGGGGCCGTCCTCGAGCCGTTGATCGTTGGCGTCCGCGATGCGCTGCTCGGACTGCCGCCGGCAAGCAGTATGTAAATTCTGATTCTCCGCGCCGGTGACAACTAGCCCCCCGCAGACGGCCCTCGCCGCAGGGGTGTGCTCAACTCTGGGCAGACCGCATTCCCCCGCCACACGGCGCTGACCGGCAATTCCTCGCGCTGGCCGGTGATTCCGCCACTCGGCGCACACCGACAACGGTTTCACCCGAACGCCGCGTTTGCCCCGCCAATCGCGCGCCGACAACCGTTTCTAGATTTCCCCTGCGTTTACGGGCCTTTTCGGGCTGCTGCCGTCAACTACCCCGTTCTTGCCTAGTAGCGCCTCTGGGTGCGCCGCGTGCGCTTCAACATGCAAGCACGATAAACCGTGGATTGAGTCACATCTCTTCCGGGCTCTCTCCATGCCTCGGAAGGTGCTGAGTCTGGTGAGGCGCGCAGCGCTTCGACGTACCGATGCACGAACCGTCGCAGCCTGCGCACCAGCGCCGATTGTCGAGCCCTTCGCAGAGCCAGGTGTGCCGCCCGAGCAGTTCCTGTGCTTCGCGCGCCGCATCGATTTCGGCCAGCCGCGCCATGAAGTGGTTCAGGTTCGGCAACAGGTCACTCAATGGCCCGCACGTGGCGCGCTCCAGCACATCATTTAGCAAGTCGCAGGACCAGCCTTCGACCCTCGCGATTTCTCTGATCAGGTCGATCAGCGCGTCGCGCAGCCGCCGCACATCTTCGGCAGTTAGGCGCGGCCCCCATGGCAGAAACAAACCGCCGTCCCGGTCGAGGAGCGCGCCGGCGCAATCATCGGGTACGGTTTTAGGGGCGACTTCGACCGCATGAATTTTCGGAAAGTGCCCACCCGGGGTACTGCCAAAACTGCCAAAAGTGCTCAAATGGGGTTTGGGCAGTTTTGGCAGTTCGTCACAGGAGTGTTTTCCAGATTTCAGCATCTCCAGATACTTGTTCATTTCGCGACCTCCGGATTGATGACGTAGCGCGACTCGTTCGGGCGTCCGCCGGTGTCGTTCTTCCCGATGAGATCGAGTGCCACCAGATAGCCATGCTCAATCAGGACGGTTACAGCCTCGTCCGCTTCATCCCGGGTCGTCAGCATCGACCATCCGGGGCGGTAGACGTGTTTGAGTGCGAAAGGCTCGGGCGGCAGCTTGCCGTCCTGAATCTTTTTCAGGAGTGCGCGCGCACGGTCCATCGGCGTTGTCAGGCCTGTTCCGTACGCGCGTTCTGCATGAGATTTGAGGTACTCGGCCCATGCCAGCGCACGCGTCATCGCCTCCACACTCACCGCACCCTTGCCGCCGTCCGCGAGGTGACAAATGAGAGCCAGGCTCGGAACCAGCTTTCGATATTTCGCGAAATGAGATTCGAGCGCTGGGTGAAGGTCGCCTGATCGCAGGTTCGTTTCCCACTCAGTACGCCACTCCCGGAACATCGTCAGTGCGTGATCGTCCAGCCGCAGGTACGGCGGCATGCTCGCATCCGGTTTGCCGCAGTCCGTGACGATCTCCGCACCCCAATTGTCGACGGGGTCAGCTGCATTGAGTCTCTCGAAAACCTCGAACGCGACTCGCTTCTTGTCCCCATCTGGCCACTGGTCCACGTCGGTCCAGCCCGGTGAGATATCCGGCCAGATCAGCAAACCAAAGCGTTGCATCAAGCCGTCGTTAGCGGCTCCGTCCGCGATAGCCTCGCGCAGATATTCGGAGATGCGGCCAGGTTGCGTACTGCCAATCAGCGAGATACAGACGGCCTCGGCGCGAATGTTCCTGCCCCGTCCGATGCGATCTACCGTGTACGGCTCATTGCCGTTCCAGCCCGTCAGGTAGAACCCGCGCGACTCCTCGCGTCCTTCGCGATCCATGCTCTTGAGCAGGCTTACAAGTTCGTCGCGAAAGACGCCCACACCCTGCGGGTTTTCCACGCAGATATCGAGCAGCGCCTCGGCGGTCGCATCGTTGACGAGGTATCGACGCAGCAACGGCAGGTCCGGCGCCTCGATCTCGGTCCTCTCCACCGCTGCCTGCGGATTTTTCCTGAGCGCGTCTCTGATCTTCTTCTGCGCTGCCTCGACGCGCATTTCGTGAAGATCTTTCATCTCATCATAACTCTCCATCTGGAAGTCGTACTCCCTGATCGCCTCGGCCTCCAGACGCTTGAGCGGCGCGAGTGCCGCCGCCATCGCGGGCGATTTCATGACACTAGGCCGACCGATAATGCAGATCCACTGATTGGCGTACTCGGTCCAGTCGTCTTTTGCCTTCGGTCGAACGCCGACACGCCGGCCAATCACAACCCCAAGCGCGGCCATGATTGTGGCACCCACAAAGTCAGGTGGACACTGCATGCGATTGGCAATGTCTTCAGCCCACGGCCGGAGGGCAGTAGGAAGGAGCGCCATATCGAACGGTTGAACCTTGGCGAGTGCCCGCTCGGGCAATGGCCGCAGCAGCGGCCACGCAGGCTTGACGACGCGATCTGCCGGATCATCGCGATGCTTGCAGGCCGGTGCGTTATCGATCATGTCCCGCAAAGTATCCGAACAGTCAGGCATGGCGCAGTCTCCGCACGACGTCGTTTAAGTCTTCACCGGAAACTGGCGAGCACGCGATACGAACCTCGCGCCCCGCATCAATCCAGCGTTGTGCGCACACGTGCGCAGCACGTAAGCCGACATCGTCATGGTCCGAGATGATCAGCAGCACCTCGATGCCGTCGAGCACGGGAAAATCAGAGAGGTTGCCTTTGTCAATGCACGACCATACGGGTGTGAAAACGTGCGCGACGCTCAACGCCGTCTCGATGCCCTCGGCAACCGCCAGCCCGTTGGTCACAGCCTCATCTGGGGAAAGCCTGATTACGCCGTTTTTTTTGCGATGACCACTCAGTAGAAGGCGGGGTGGGGTGATGTTCGGCTTGCTGCCATCGCTGCAAACCCACGTGTGATGCAGCGAGATGGGTTCGCGTGTAAGGACGTCAGTCACCTGTGCGATCAGCGCCGGGCCGGTGTAACCGCTCGGATGCCGTAAGGCGTCGCAATAGCGAAGATCGCCATCGCCAGGCGGAATCGCGCACCGCCTCGCCGTGAGGTACGCGAGCCCGGTTCCGTATGGCGGCTTCAGACGGCCCCAATAGGAGCGCCAATTCGATTCAAGTGCGGCGCTCTGACGGTCAGCGCGCAAGGGCGCTAACGGCCTGCGAACGCGCTGCTGATCGAGTCGATTGTCCGGACTAAGACCACCGCTCGCTTCGCATCGGAAGCAATGAAACATCGCGCTTCCGTCCGCCCAGATCTTCAGACCCATCGTCCGGTCCTTCGGCCCGCGCCCGCAACCCGGACATTCGATGCGGTGAGCGCCAATGGCCAGTGAATCGATAGTCAGTACGGTCATAGGGCCTCCAAACCGAATTGCCTAAAGTACCAAGCAACGATTCGCGCGCTGAGCACGCGATGGCAGAACAGTGTGATGAGGCTGCGCTTGAACCTCGCTCGGTTGGGTACCGACCAGACCGCAAGGAATTGCAGGTTCATGGCAACAACTCCTTGTCGACAGTGGTGGCTCCCGCGTCGACGCTTTCGTCGTTGGCATCAGACGACGTGGCCGATGTGCGTTTCGTAGGGTGCCTTTTTCTGCTCCGATTCGACTCGCGCGGTCTCGTACCGGACGCTTTGCCGGCTGAAGCGCTTTTCGACGTCAGACTCAGCGTGCTGCCAGTAGTAGTCGAGTTCTGGCGCGCTTCGGCTGTACTGCGTGCCGATCCTCCTCGCAGCCACGCGTCCAGATCATCGAGGTAATACCAGATGCGCCCACGTTTCGTGAAGCGTGGGCCGATTCCCTGCGAACGCCAGATCGCGAGCGTCTTATCGGCGTAGCCCGTGTAGGTTGCTGCGTCCTTCGAGTTCATGCGGCCATCGGGCAGAATTGTGATGTTTAAGGCGGCCATGCATGGAACTCCCGATCAGGTGACAATGATTGGATTGCATTCCAAGAATACGAAAGCAATCTATGAATTGCAATAGAATACGATTTGGCCTAGAATTCGATAGAACTTTCCAGAAATTGCGAAGCAAGGGACACACATGGCACGGCAGAAGACATCGAAGCTGCAGCGCAGCGAAGTCACCACGGTTCGATTCGATCCGAAGTTGCGATATCTGATCGAACTGGCGGCACGCACACAGCGGCGCACCGTTTCATCGTTTCTCGAGTGGGCAGCTGAGCAGGCGGTCAATGCGTGCGTGATCGAAAGGCGTCAGGCGAGCATCGACAGCCACGGAAACAAAACGTACCTCGATCTGACTCTTGGTGAGGCAGCGGATGTGTTTTGGGATGTTGATGAAGCAGACCGACTCGTGAAATTGGCGCTTCAACTTCCGTCGCTACTGACTTTTGACGAACAGGTTGTCTGGAAACGAATTCGTGAAGACGCGGACGTATGGAAGAAGGGCGATAAGCTCGATTTTCCGTTGATGCGCTCGCGATGGGCAACGTATGTTGACGGCGCGAGCGACGCGACGGAGGAGTGATGAAGTGAAGCAGTTTTCGAAGTTGACGCGACCGACCATGCGCAAACTTGCGGTAGGCGGCAAGCTCACTGAGCACGGGATCACCTTTGAACGCCTGCCTACTGGCGACGGCGTTTTCACCGTGAACGTGATGGCGGACGGCCAGCGAATTCACCGGGTCGTCGGTCGCGAATCGGATGGGACGACGCGCACGCAGGCCGAGGAATTCGTTGCGAAGGTTAAGAGCGATGCGAAGCACGACCGGCTTGCGCTCCCGAAAGGGCGCAAGGTCGCGTTGTCGTTTCGTGACGCCGCGGGCAAGTATCTGACAAAGCTCGAACAGGAGGGCGGAAAGGATTTGGTTGCGAAACGCCAGCGGCTTACGCTGCACCTTGTCCCGTTCTTTGGCGATACACCACTGTCAAAGATCGACAGCTTCGGCGTCGAGCGATACAAGAAGCAACGCCTGTCGGAACCGACATTGCGCGGCGGCGACCGGGTAAGCGAAAAGGCGAAGACCGGGGCGCGCAAGGCGGCGAGCGACGACAGGAAGGCATCGCCGGGAAGCGTCAACCGCGAACTCGCGTGCCTGTCGCACCTATTGAACAAGGCCGTGGAATGGGGATGGATAAGCGCACGTCCGGCGAAGATCAAACGCCTACAGGAAGATGGCGGGCGCATCGTGTACTTGACTGTCCCGCAGATGGGGCGGCTTGTCGAGTATGCGAAGGCTGACGACAACCCGTCCGTCTACCCGTTCATCATTGTTGGCCTTTCGACGGGAATGCGCGCCAGCGAAATTCTGTCGATCCAGCGCAACAACGTCGATCTTGAGCGGCGCGTGATCTTCATCCCGAAAGCCAAGGCGGGTGCACGCGAACAGCCGATCACTGAAGACCTTGCTGTTTTCCTGCGCGAACATATGAAGAACTACGCGCCGGGTTCGCCGTGGCTCTTTCCGTCGCCTTCATCGAAGTCCGGTCACATGGTGGAGATTCGCAAGCCATATCGCCGGGTCGTGAAGGCGGCGGGACTCGATCCCGATCAGATCATCCGGCACACGTTGCGGCACAGCGCGATCACGCATCTTGTACAAAGCGGCGTCGATCTTGTGACCGTCAAGCGCATCAGCGGACACAAGACTTTGGCGATGGTCGAGCGCTACGCACACGCGAACGGGGCGCACATTGCCGACGCGATGGACACGCTGCAAAAGCGGTTGAATCTCGCCTAGCGAATTACACAGGGCGAAGAATCACTGACGCGACTACACAGGAATTACACAAATGAAAAAGGGTTACGTCGCCTCGCAGCGCGTAACCCTTTGATATCTTTGGTAGGCCGTACGGGATTCGAACCTGTGACCAACGGATTAAAAGTCCGCTGCTCTACCAGCTGAGCTAACGACCCAAAAGAGAAGCGAGATTATAGCGATAGCACCTACGGGCTGTCAACCCATGGTGGTTAGTCGAGCTATCAGCACTTCAGATAGTGAAAAGCCCGGGGTATTGCCACCCCGGGCTTCCCAGCGAGAGGCGCGCGTGACTGTTGATTTGGAAGCTGCACGGCCACTGCGCGTTACGTCAACTGCTAAACCTTGTACGACTACTTGATCTGCGACAGCTTGCTCTGAGCCGACTGCGCGACGTCCGAGCCGCTGTACTGCGCGACGATCTGCTCCAGCGTCTTTTTGGCCGCAGCCTTCTGACCTTGCTCGAGCTGATTGTTCGCAATTGCGAGCAACGCGTCTGGTGCACGCGGATGCTGCGGGTAGTTTTTCACCACACCTTGCCAGGTCGCAGTCGAGCCCTTGTAGTCACGCAGCGCATACAGCGCATTGCCGAGCCAGTATTGCGCGGTCGGCTGGTAAGGGCTGTTCGGAAACTTGGAGATGAAGCTGCGGAAAGACGCCGCCGCATTCTTGAAGTCGCCGTTGCGGAACTGCTGGGAAGCCGCATTGAACGAATCGGTTTCACCCGGCTGCACCTCGCCCTGGACGCCGTCTACCGTCTGTTGCTGCGGCTCGAATTTCTTCAGCCGTGTGTCCAGATCGGTGTAGTAGTCCTTCTGCTGTTTTTGCAGCGTGGTGAGTTGGTTGCCCATATCTTCGTTCTGCCCACGCAACGTCGCGACCTGCTGATTCAGCTGATCGAGGCGGTTGGACTGATCGAGGATCGTGCGCTGTGCGGCCGACAGCTGGCTCGACAGGCTATCGGTCTTCGAACGCAGATCGAGAATGGCCTGACGGGCCTGATCGTCGTCGAACATGCCCGCATGCGCGGGCACAGCCACGAAGGCCGTGCCCGCGACGCAGGCCGCTGCGGCAAACCGCAGCCAGGAGAAACGATGCGTCATTCGGCTAATCACCCGTTACTTACTGTTGGTACACGAGGTCGGCGCGGCGGTTTTGTGCCCACGACGATTCGTCATGACCGGTCGCTTGCGGCTTTTCCTTGCCGAGGCTCACGGCTTCCATTTGCGGGTCCGTCACGCCCATCAGCGACAGCGAACGGCGGACAGCTTCAGCACGCTTCTGGCCGAGTGCCAGGTTGTATTCGCTGGTGCCGCGTTCGTCGGTATTGCCCTGGATCAGGACGTGACGTTGCGGATGGCTCTTCAGGTATTGCGCGTGTTGTTGCAGCAGCGATTGGTAGTCGTCCTTGACCGAGTAGCTGTCGAAGTCGAAGTAGATGCTGCGCTTGGCGAGCGGGCTGTTCGGATCGTTCAGCGGATCGACGTTGACCTGGGCGACATCAGTCGGATTCGGTTGCGTCGAAACTGCACCACCCTTGTTAGCGTTTTCGTCGAGCTTGACGCCCGAGTGACATGCTGCCAGCGCACCGACCATCAATACGGCAAATGCGAAACGAAGTTTTGACGTCATTTTGTTACTCTCCTTGTGTTATTGCATCAACGTTACTGCATAAACGGGCCCCAGGATGGCTCGCGTACGCTGCCGCCCTGAACGGACAGGACCTGCCGAGTGCGACCGTCGGTCGATACTGCGGCCAACACGCCACGGCCGTTCACCTGTGTGGCGTAAAGAATGTACTGACCGTTCGCCGCGAAGCTCGGCGATTCGTCATGTGTGGTGTCCGTCAGACCCGTGGCCGTGTTGCCTTGCAGGTCCTGGATATAGAGCTTGAACGCGCCGCCGACACGCGAGATGTAAGCGAGCTGCTTGCCGTCCGGGCTGATGCGCGGGCTGGTGTTGTAGTTGCCCGTGAAGGTCACGCGTTGCGCGGCGCCGGCGTTCTCGCCCTGGGCCGACATCTTGTAGATCTGCGGCTGGCCGCCACGGTCGCTGGTGAAATAGATCGACTGGCCGTCAGGAGAGAAGCACGGTTCAGTGTCGATCGAGCTGCCTTGCGTCAGGCGACGCAGGCCGCTGCCGTCCGCATTGACGGCGAAAATCTGCGTGTTGCCGGTGCGCGAGAGCGCGACGGCCAACGTGCGGCCATCCGGCGACCATGCTGGTGCGCTGTTGTTACCCTTCTGGTCCGATACGACCACGCGACGGCCCGTAGGCAGATCGTGGATGTAGACGATCGGCTTCTTCTTTTCAAACGAAACGTAAGCGACCTTGGTGCCGTCAGGTGACCATGCCGGCGAGATGATCGGCTCGGGGCTCGACAGCGCGATGTGCGCGTCCTGGCCGTCCGAATCGGAAATCTGCAATTGATAACGGCCGCCCGTCTTGATGACGTACGAGAGGCGTGTGGCGAACACACCGCGGCCGCCCATCAGCTTGGCGTAGATATAGTCCGCGACCTTGTGTGCGCTCATGCGCAAGCCACTTTCCGGGCTCACCAGTACGAGACCGCCGAGGCTTTCGCCCTTGACCGTGTCATACAGCTTGAAGCGCACTTCGTACTGGCCGTTCGGCAGGCGGTTCACGCTGCCCGAGACGAATGCATTTGCGCCCTTGGCTTTCCAACTGCCGAGGTCGACCGAGTCGGTTTCGGAAACCGGCGTGCTGCCCGCGTCGATATTCGTGAATTTGCCGCTGCGTTGCAGATCTTGACGCACGATCGTGCTGACCTGCTGCGGCGAGTTCGCTTCATTGGCGAAATTCGCCGTTGCGATCGGAAACTGTGTGGACCCCACGCCCGTGACGAGGACGTTGAGTTGTGCGTTGGCGGCGCCACCGACGGCGATCAGGCACGACGCTACAAGTGTCCGCAGGCCTAGCTTGGTCATCAAACTCATGCTGAATGGTTTCCCCAAAAACGGTTTTACTAACACTTCATGACAGCAGAGAGACCCGCAAATATCTAATTCGTTCCCGGGCGCGCCGCGCTGGGCGGGGCACCGCGTCTGCTGTCAACTGACTGTCAAACTGTTGCAATCAACTTGCCGGGCGCAACGTAATCTTGAAACTGGTCGGCGTCTTCCCATCGATATCCTGAGGCATCGGATTGGAACGCTGGACCGCCCGCAGTGCCGCATCGTCCCACGCCTGGTTGCCACTGCTGCGCGAGATCTGCGCATCCAGCAGCGTGCCCGTCGGCGCGCAGCGTACGGAGATGACGGTCTCAAGACCTTCCGTTTCTCCACCCCACGAGATGTTCGGGCGCACCACACGACGCACCTTGTCCGCGTAACCCGGCGATGTCGCCGTGCCACCCGAGCCGCTGCCCGTGCCGCTCTTCGCAAGCCCATTGCCACTGGAGCTTTCGCCCGCCGAACCTTGCATCTGGGCAAGCCGCGCCCGGCGTTCCGCATCCAGCTTCTTTGCTTGCGCCGCAGCATCGGCCTGGGCCTTGGCCTTCGCCGCTTTCTGCGCATCAGCCTTCTTTTGCGCGTCGGCTTGGGCTTGCTCCTGCTGCTGCTGTTGTTCTTTCAACTGCTGCTGCTTTTGCTGATCGGCCAATTGTTGCTGCTTCTGTTTATCGGCTTGCTGTTGCTGCAACTGTTTCTGCTTGATCGCCGCTGCTTTTTGCGCGGCGAGTTGCGCTGCCTGATCGGCGGCCAGTTGCTGCTGACGCTTCGCGTCGGCTTCCTGCTGGGCTTGCAGCTTCTGCTGACGCTGCTGCTCAGCGAGTTGTGCCTCGCGCGCCGCTTCCTGTTGCTGGCGTTTCTTTTCCTGCAGTGCGATGTCGGCCTGTTCGTCCGGCAGCGGCGGGGCAGGCGCTACCGGCACGGGCGGCGGAGGCGGCTGGCGTGGGATGGCCGTATCGGGCACCTCGGTCCACAGCTCGGCTTCCGCGCCGGCCGGCGTACTGTTCTGCCATTGAATGCCGTGGTACAGGAAGAATCCGAGCAGCGCATGCATTACCAGCGCGAACGCAAAGGCTCGCCCGGTGCCGCGTTCACGCGGTGGCTGGAGCGGATATTCGGAATTCTGGCGGATCATTGCGATTTGACGAGCAGTCCAACGCGCTTGACGCCCTGAGCTTTCAGCTCGGACATCACATTCATCACGACTTCGTACTTCACGGTCTTGTCGGCGGCGATCACGACCGGCTGGTCGGGATGCGATTGCGCGCGGTCGGAGATGAAGCCGCGCAGGTCGGCCTTCGTCATGTTTTCCTGTTGCTGCGCCCCCGCGTCGTCCTTGTATTTGACGCTCATATTGCCGTCCGCACGAATATTGACGATCACCGGCGGGGTTTGTTGCTGCGGCGCAGCACCGCCGACAGTCGGCAGATTGACGATCGACGGGGCGACGAGCGGCGCGGTCACCATGAAGATCACGAGCAGCACGAGCATCACGTCGATGTATGGCACGACATTGATGTCGGCCATTGCGCGGCGCTGACGGGAGCCGCGCATGCTGGAGGAAGAGCCTGCCATCGTGGACTCCTTACTGTGCCTGACGCTGCAGAATGTTCGAGAACTCTTCGATGAAGGTCTCGAAGCGGATCGCGAGACGATCAATGTCGTGCGCGTAGCGGTTGTAGGCGACCACGGCCGGAATCGCGGCGAACAGGCCGATCGCGGTGGCGGTCAGCGCTTCGGCGATACCCGGCGCGACGTTCGCAAGCGTAGCCTGCTGCACGTTGGCGAGGCCGCGGAACGCATTCATGATCCCCCACACCGTGCCGAACAGACCGATATACGGGCTGACCGAGCCGACCGACGCGAGAAACGCCAGGTTTGCCTCGAGCACGTCCATTTCACGCTGGAATGCAGCGCGCATGGCACGGCGAGCACCGTCGAGAATCGCGCCTGAATCGTTCAGGCGTTTTTCCTTGCCCTTCAGGAATTCGCGCATGCCGGACTCGAAAATCCGTTCCAGTGCGCCGATTGTGTGGCGGTTGTTCGCGGCGCTCTGATAGAGCGCCTGCAGGTCGCCACCCGACCAGAAATCGCGTTCGAAACGTTCAGTTTGCGCGCGGGCCCGGCGGATCGCAAACCACTTGCGGAAGATAAAAGTCCACGACAATAGCGACAGCAGAAGCAGCAGCGCCATGACGGCCTGCGCCAGCAGGCTCGCGTTGAGTACGAGTGAAACGATCGACAGATCTTGTGTAGTGTTCATAAAGGTTCGTTTTAACGTCCCGGAAGGGGGCGTCCGGCTGCAAGGTCACTCGAAGCTTGCCGTAAGCAAAACGGAAGCATCGGCGATATTGCAAGCCGAACCATGCTTTGTGTTGCTTGATCGATATGAGTTCACTGGCCCCGTAACAACGGGGTTCAGTCGTTGTCCGTTGACATGCCGCCATCGTTCGCACTCGGTCCGCGCCGCAGAGCAGCGAGAACCGGCGGAGGAATCGCGGCCGGCCGCAGCGCAATGCGGTCGACGCAGCCGACCCGGATGGAACCGGAAGCAAGCAGCGTGCCGTCACGCCACGCTTCCTGCGCGAAATCGACGGATGCGCGGCCAAGACGCTCGATTCGGCTCACCACATTGACGACGTCGTCGAGCCGGGCCGGCGCCCGATAGTCGACTGCGGTGCTGCGCACAATGAAGATTGCGCCCACTTCGTCGACGAGCCGGTTCTGGTCGACGCCGCACGCGCGCAGCCATTCAGTGCGCGCCCGCTCAAAAAATTTCAGGTAATTCGCGTAAAACACGATGCCGCCGGCGTCGGTATCTTCGTAGTACACGCGGATTGGCCATGTGAAACCGATTTCCGTGCCGGGCTGGCTGGTCGACATATTCATGCGGCGCATTTTACCGGAACCCACACCCCGAGGTCTGTTTCAAGATGTGCGCCCCGCCTGGCGGGTCTTAGCTGGAATTTCAACCGCGATGAACCGACAAAGCGGAGAACGATTGGGCCACCGGCATCAGCTCGATCGTGTTGATGTTGACATGGGCAGGCCGGGTGGCGATCCAGTAGATCGAGTCGGCGATATCTTCGGGTGTCAGCGCTTGTACGTTCTCGTACATTTTGGCCGCTTTTTCGTCATTCCCGCGGAAACGCACGTTCGAGAACTCGGTGCCGCCGCACAGGCCCGGTTCGATGTCAGTCACGCGTAGCGCCGTGCCGGCCAGATCGGCACGCAGATTCAGACTGAACTGGCGCACGAATGCCTTGGTGGCGCCATAGACGTTGCCGCCAGCGTACGGCCAGCGGCCGGCCGCCGAACCCAGATTGAAAATGTGGCCGCGGTTGCGCTCCACCATGCCGGGCAGGAGTGCATGGGTGATCTGCACGAGGCCCGTGCAGTTGGTGTCGATCATGGTGTTCCATTCGTCCAGACTCGCCTTTTGCGCCGGCTCGACGCCGAGCGCGAGGCCGGCGTTGTTGACGAGCACGTCGAGCGCGGCGAAATCGGCGGGCAGCGAGGCCGGCACGGCTTCAACGGCGGCACGGTCCCGCACGTCGAGCTCATACGGCAGGAGGGCGTCGCCGAGTTCGTCGGCGAGCGCCTGCAGGCGGTCCTTGCGGCGCGCGGTGGCGACGACACGATGGCCGCCCTTGACGAAAGCGCGCGCGATAGCGGCGCCGAATCCAGCGGACGCTCCGGTGACGAACACGATCATTGCAGTTTCCTGGTTGGTAGGAGAGAAAGGCCCCAAGCCTACTTCCAATGCGGCGCTGCGGCAAGGATGAACCAGCCGTACGAGCGCCTGCGGCAGGGACGCGAAACGGGTTCCGGGTGTGCTTTCGTCAGATGTTTGCGCGCCGCTCGCGGCGACGCCATAACCGGCTTTCCGAGCGCCCACCGGCCCGGCAGGAAGCCGGTTGCCTATTCGATCCTCTTCCAATAAACTAACGCGCTCATCCCTGCGTGACTGGCGATAGAACCGATTCAAGCAATCGGGTTCAAGGTGGAACAACCCACCGTGAAGCGCAGGGTGCCGTTTTGCCGTTCGCCTGGGCAGCCGTGATCCGCGCGCATTTATCTGCGCTGACGGTGGCTGTCCTGCCTCGCGTGTGCGGCGACTCTCTATCCGCCACGTCAGGGCTGGCCCAGCCGCCAGCAGCGCTGCGTACCCTCTACGCAAGATTCGGCGCACGATCCGGTCAACCTGAACACACTCAACGGAATCCGTATGTTTGATAGAGCCCAAAGCACCATCGCCAACGTCGATCCTGAACTCTGGAAGGTCATCGAGCAGGAAAACCGCCGTCAGGAAGAGCACATCGAACTGATCGCGTCGGAAAACTACACGAGCCCGGCCGTGATGGCTGCGCAAGGCTCGCAACTCACGAACAAGTACGCCGAAGGGTATCCGGGCAAGCGCTACTACGGCGGCTGTGAATATGTCGACATCGCCGAGCAGCTGGCGATCGACCGTGTCAAACAACTGTTCGGCGCTGAAGCCGCCAACGTGCAGCCGAACTCCGGCTCGCAGGCGAACCAGGGCGTGTTCTTCGCCATGCTCAAGCCGGGCGACACGATCATGGGCATGAGCCTCGCGCATGGCGGTCACTTGACGCACGGTTCGCCGGTCAACATGTCGGGCAAGTGGTTCAACGTGGTGAGCTATGGCCTGAACGAAGCCGAAGACATCGACTACGACGCGGCTGAAAAACTTGCACAAGAACATAAGCCGAAGCTGATCGTGGCCGGCGCGTCGGCGTTTTCGCTGCGCATCGACTTCGAACGGATGTCGAAGATCGCCAAGTCGGTCGGCGCGTATTTCATGGTCGACATGGCGCACTATGCCGGCCTGATCGCTGCGGGTGTCTACCCGAACCCGGTGCCGCACGCGGACTTCGTCACCACCACCACGCACAAGAGCTTGCGCGGCCCGCGCGGCGGCGTGATCCTGATGAAGGCTGAATTCGAAAAGCAGATCAACTCGGCAATTTTCCCGGGCATTCAAGGTGGTCCGCTGATGCACGTGATCGCCGGCAAGGCCGTCGCGTTCAAGGAAGCGCTGTCGCCCGAATTCAAGACGTATCAGCAGCAAGTCGTCGAGAACGCGCGCGTGCTGGCTGAAACGCTGGTCAAGCGCGGTCTGCGCATCGTGTCGGGCCGCACCGAGAGCCACGTGATGCTGGTCGACCTGCGCGCGAAGAAGATCACCGGCAAGGCAGCGGAAGCTGCGCTCGGCGCGGCGCACATCACGGTCAACAAGAACGCGATTCCGAACGACCCGGAAAAGCCGTTTGTCACGAGCGGCGTGCGTCTCGGCTCGCCGGCCATGACTACGCGTGGCTTTGGCGTCAAGGAAGCGGAGCAGGTGGGTAACCTGATCGCCGACGTGCTGGACAACCCGGAAGACGCAGCCACGATCGAACGTGTGCGTGCGCAAGTCGCCGAGTTGACCCAGCGCTTCCCGGTTTACCGCTAAGCCACCATGCACTGCCCCTTCTGCCGTCACGCCGATACGCAAGTTGTGGATTCCCGCGTATCCGAAGACGGCGCGACGATTCGCCGGCGCCGCCGCTGCCCGGCCTGCGACAAACGTTTCACGACGTATGAGCGGGTCGAGCTGGCGTTGCCGTCGGTCGTCAAGAAGGACGGCAGCCGCACGGAATTCGATCGTCGCAAGATCATCGCAAGCATGCAACTGGCGCTGCGCAAGCGCCCGGTGGCAGCGGACGCGATCGACGCGGCAGTTGCCCGCATCGAGTATCAACTGCTCGGTAGCGGTGAGCGTGAGGTGCGCAGCGAGCGCCTCGGCGAACTCGTGATGGACGAGTTGCGTGCACTCGATACGATTGCCTATGTTCGTTTCGCCTCTGTCTACCGGCGCTTCGAAGACGTCTCCGAATTCGAGGACGTGATCGAAGAATTTCGCCGCGCCTCTTCTCCTCCCAAGCCGACCCGCAAGCGCTGACTGTCGTCGCGCCGGAAGTTGCACCCCAGCTTCTGTTTCCCGCCGCGTTGATTCGCGCATCTGCATCTCCGTTCCCGTTATGGTTCGTCACGCGTGCATTTTTGCGCGGGATAACGCCTGAATGCCACCTGGCCATTCGGCCGATTGTTGGCCCGTTTGCGAATCGCTAGATTGACTGCATTCTTTGAAACGATCAGGGATGCAGATGAAATGGGATGCAGTCTGTTTGCGGCCATGCCGCGGCTTTACGCTTGTCGAAACGCTGGCTGTTGTCACACTGCTGGCGATTATTGCGGTGATGGCAACGCCGTCGTTCGTTGCCTGGCACCTGCGGGACCAGGTCGACGCGCGTGCAAAAGCGCTCGTTTCGACGCTCGCCTATGCGCGCAGCGAAGCGTTGCGCCGCGGTGCTCGCGTCACGGTGTGCCGAATCGACGCAGCGCGGCATTGTCTTGCCGCAGGGCAAGCATGCGGCAAAGGTGTCACCGACTGGTCGTGCGGCTGGGCCGTATTGACTGACCGAGATGGCACGCTCTCGCTACTGCGCGCGCATCCTTTGCTCGCAGCGGTCAGTATCACGGGGACGCAGACGAATCTCACGTTTACGCCGCCGGCGGGACAGTTGATCGGCACACTTCGCAGCTTTGATATTGCGCCGCGCGTGCCGTCGAAAGCGACTCAGGGCGACAGATGGCGGCGCTGCATCCGCATCGCGGCGGGCGGGCGTGCACGGATTGTCGAAGGCGCATGTGGAGCAGGATTGTGAGCCGATATCCGTCGAATGCACGGGCGCATAGTTACCCGGCAAGGCGCCTGGCAACGCATAGAGGCAGTTCGCTGATTGAAGTGATGCTAGCCGTTGCCCTGATGGCAGTGACGGCGCTCGGGTTGATCGCCGGTCAATTGTGGACTGCGCGCGAGGCCCGTGCGATGGCAATGCGCGAGCACGCAGCATGGATAGCCGATTCCGTTGCCGAAGCGATGCGCGAGCCTTCGGCGGGTGACTCTGCAATCAGGCCATGGAGCGCGCGTGCCACGGCCCTGTTGCCACACGGTGAAGCGTCGGTAGAGGAAAGCAGCGGTGTGTCGGTAGCACGTGTCACGTGGACGGCGCTGCGTGACATGCCGCGTGCCGGCGATGTCATCGACAAGCCCGAGTCATGCGGCGCTGCGGATATTCCTACAGGCTCCTCTTGCGTTGCACTGGCGTTCGCAAAATGACGCAACGCATGTATATCGCGTGTGGCCATACGCTCGTTGAGTTCGTGATCGCAATTGCGCTAGGGTTGGTGGTGACCGTTGGCGCGGTCTCGCTTTATACAACGCAGCGTAACGTGTTCGAGCGCTCGGCCGATGCGATGCGGATCCGCGAAGCGGGCCTGACCGCGCTTACGCTGATGGGCCAGCAACTTCAAATGGCCGGCTTCGTGCCAGCAGACGTCGTAAGGTTCAATAGTCCGCCGCCGCTATTCGGTTGTTCGGGTGGCCGCCCGATCGGTGCGGACGATAGCGTTGCCTGCGAGGCCTTGCCGAGCCGCTCGGACGGTATCGCGGTTCGTTATGTCGGGGACAACGTTTCGACGTGGCCGTCAACCACCGGCCAATCGACCGATTGCCTCGGCCAGGCTGTAACGAACAACAATGCGGCCCTCGGCGGACAGGGCGTGCTGGTGGTCAACCGATACTTCGCCAGGGTCAGCGGGTCGACGGGCGAGCCGGAACTTTACTGCGAAGGCAATGGCAAGGCGGGGTCCGCGCAGCCGCTGGTCGAAGGCGTCGAGCGTGTGCGACTCAAGTATTGGCTGGCCGGCGGGCAGACCGCAATAGATGCGGCGGCAGTGACGGCCGATCAATGGGCAAGGATTGTCGCCGTCGATCTCTGCGTGCTCGTGCGCGGGGCTCCGGGAGGGCGGCGCGTGCGCTATGTCGATTGCGACGGTGTGAGCGCGCTCGGCACCGATATGCGGGCGCGTCAGGCTTTCTGGCGGCGGGTCGCGATACGCAATCACGCGGAGGATTCCCTGTGACCGGAGGAGCTTGCAATGCAATGCACCGGGCGGCCTCGGCTCAGCGAAATCCAGATGTTCATCCCGTGAAAGTAAGCGAAAGCGGAGGGGGCATCACGCAACTGGAGTGCTCAGGCGTGTCAAATATGCAGCGCCGTCTCGTGCGGCTGACCCGCGGAGTATGCCGGGGACGCTTCGTATGCAGGGAGCGCTCGCCGCGCCGGGAGCAACCCAGACATTTGGCACGTCTTATCCGCGCCAGTCGCGGATCACGCGCTCGCAATGGCGGTACCGTCCTGCCGATCGTCCTGCTGATTTCCGCGATGATGTTGACCACCTCCGCGGCGTGGTTCGAAACATCGCTTGCGGCGGCGCGCGGTGCCGGCAACGTGCGTGACTATTTGCAGGCATTTCATGCCGCGGATTCGGCACTGACCTTATGCGCCCGGAATGTGGTCGCTGCGGCAGCTTTCGAGTCGCAGCCAGTGGCGTCGCTCCCGCCCGGCGAGCCTACGCAGTGGAAGTACGAAGCCGCGTTCGAAGCCGGCGCCGTTGCGGCTGTCGCGCGATGGCCCGGATCGCTGCGAGCGCCACAATGTCTGATCGAAGCGTGGCGCCTGGGGGCTCGCGCTGATGCGCGAGCCTATTTACTGACTTCGCGTGGCTTCGGCCGGACCAAGGAGTCGCAGGTGTGGTTGCAGATGGAACTCGTGATCACTGGCGAGCAGATCGAACGCCATTGGCGTCGCGTCGCCGCACGCCCATTTTGACGGGGGGGACATGACAAGGTTGCACACATCCGCCTTTACGCTACTGGAGCTGATGATCGTGCTGGCGATAGCTGCGACGCTGGTCGTGTTTGCCGTGCCCTCGTACCGGAGCCATGTCGCGCGGACACACCGGATCGACGCGGCATCCGCCCTTTATCGGGCAGCGCAATTCGTCGAAGGATCGGCAAGCGATGGCACCGTGACATTGCCGCCGGGTCTGGATCAGGCGCCGCAGTTCGGCACACCAATCTATCGCTTGCACGTGCTGCCGCCGGACGACACGAACGGTGGCTATTCGGTGGAGGCAGCGCCGATCGAAATCGGCCCTATGCGCGACGATGCCTGCGGTACCTTCACCCTGGATGCAACAGGGCTGCGAGGCAATAGACGTGACACGAACGGTACGGCACCGGCTAGCGGCGAATGCTGGAATACGAGCTAGCGCTCCTGGAGAACGCGGCGTCGGCGAGTTGAAGCGTGTTGGCGGCTCAGTTTCAGTAACCGCTATCGACAGCCTGTTCCTTGTTGGTAGAGGCTGCGGATTCGTTCTTCATCTGCTGCCAGATTCGATACGCTTCCCAGCCGGCAAGCGCAAGGCCGCCCCATTTGAGCGCAGGTTTTGCACCCGCGGCAATGGTTGCGCGCAGCGGCTTGGCCAACACCAGCGAAGCGATCGAACTGATGAGCGGATACTGTTTGAGGAGTGCGCCGATACTCCCCGCGTTGAGGAAGTGTGCCTTCGATCCGCTGCCCATACGCATGCCACCGAAGCCTGGCACGATGAATTTGAGCCAGCTGAAGTGCGTGACTGCCTGCCGCAATTCGATAGTCGCTTGGGCAAGTTCCATGCGCTCGACATCCGCGCGCACCAGCAGCAATTCCTTGCGCAGCGCTCGAAGGTGCGGCGCACTCAGATCTTTGGCCTGGTGGCGCTTGTTGCGAAATGCGGTATCGGAATGGGTTTGGCTCATGGCGTGTCGGCGGCAGTGGAAGTGGGGCTGTACATCAGTGCTGCAAATCGCTCAAGGTGTTTGCTAATGCTAAGTGTTCGTGAAGGCGCAGGGCGTTTTCGGTGCGCACATGACCCTGTTGTGCCTGCGGTGTCACGGTTTGCGGAACAGGTCGCGGTCTTTTTCGAACTCAGCAAGGGTGGCTTCGAACACTATTGGGGCATTGCGCAAACCGCTGCGCGCTTTCAGTGCGCAGGCTATTCCTGCAATGGCATAAACCGCCGTGATGCTGGCGAGTGCTTGCCATCGGTAGGTGTCCCAGAACGCGATGGCGATCAGCGCCGTTAATGCGATCAAGGCCATCGTTGCGAGCATCATGGCCGCGAGGCCGAGGAACAGCACGCCGATCAGACGGTCTTTTTCTTCGGCGAGTTCGATGCCGACCAGTTCAAGCCGCGTTTGCAGAATGGCAAACACGGATCCGATGATACGGCGCAACGGACTATGTTCGCCGTGCTGCGATTGTGTTTCTATCGTCATGGCTTTGGGCGTTGCGCGTGAAGACCTAACTGGCGCGTGAAAACGAGCGCGCCAAGAGAAGCGGACCGGCCATACGCGCGCCGGTCAACTCGATTCGCTGATGCGCCGGACGTGATACGCCCGGCTCCATCATCCGTGTTACTTGCGGTTGATCAACAGCCCCAGCAGTACGCCGGCGCCTGCGGCGATGCCGATGGACGCCCACGGATGCTCATGCACGTAGTCGTCAGTGGCGCGTGCGGCCTTCTTGCCTTTCTCGACCACGACGACCTGGACGTCAGCCGCCTTCTCTTTGGCCTGCTTCAGGCGCGTAAGCGCCGTTTCACGCAGTTCCGAAGCGCGCTCGCCGGTGGCGCTCGCGGCCTGTTTCAGCAAATCTTCAGCGTCCGCGAGGACGGTTTTAATATCCGACATCAATCTCTCCTTGTTGACTTCCGACATTGACAGCTCCCCTTCGTCTCACGCCACGCGTGAATCGTAACCAAAGAAACGGCCGCTGGCGAGCGCAGTGCTCGATTCATGAAAATGAACGCATGAACCGTTCCTGGTTGGAGCAAGCCTTAGAAACCCCATATCTGCTGCAGCCTGCAGCAAAGTTTGCCTAAGATGGAGTTGATCTGTCCCGCAAAGTTTCCACTAAATCGGTGAAAATTACAAAAACGCATAAAGTAGTGACGCGATGTTCGTTCGTTATGGGCCGTCACTCCCGTATGCTGTACTGTGGTGAGGCGCGCTTTCGTAGAGCGTCGCGCGCGAATGCTCGCGCAGAATGTCCGAATACAATCAAGGAGCTGCATCATGAGTCTACGTCTTGGCGACATCGCACCCGATTTCGAACAGGAGTCGAGTGTCGGCCGCATCAAGTTCCACGAATGGCTGGGTGATAGTTGGGGCGTGCTGTTTTCGCACCCTGCTGATTTCACGCCAGTCTGCACGACCGAGCTGGGTTTGACGGCGAAGCTGGCGGGCGAATTCGAGAAGCGCAATGTAAAGACGATTGCGTTGTCGGTCGACAGCGCAGAGTCGCACAAGGAATGGATCAAGGACATCAACGAGACGCAAGCGGCCAATGTCGGCTTTCCGATTCTCGCCGACGGTGATCGCAAGGTCGCTGAGTTGTACGACATGATCCACCCGAACGCCAACGAAACGCTCACGGTCCGCTCGCTGTTCGTGATCGATCCGAAGAAGAAAGTGCGTTTGATCATTACGTATCCGGCCAGCACCGGGCGCAACTTCGATGAAGTGCTGCGCGTGATCGATTCGCTTCAACTCACTGACAACCACTCGGTCGCCACGCCCGGCAACTGGAAGCAGGGCGATGACGTGGTGATCGTGCCGTCGTTGAAGGACGAAGAAATCATCAAGCAGAAATTCCCGAAGGGCTACAAGGCGCTGCGTCCGTACCTGCGTATGACACCGCAGCCGAACAAGTAAGCGGTTGATGCGTCACAAAGCGCGCCGCTAGCTTCATCGCGGCGCCGCAATAAAAAAGGCCGGTTCAAAAGAACCGGCCTTTTCCTTTTTTACCTTTCGATTCAGCAGCCAGGACCAGGCGCCGCCATCGAAGCAATCAGCGCATCAGAAAAACGCCTGAATCCCCGTCTGCGCGCGCCCAAGAATCAGCGCGTGAATGTCGTGCGTACCTTCGTACGTATTCACGACTTCCAGGTTGACCAGATGCCGCGCGATGCCAAACTCGTCCGAAATACCGTTGCCGCCGAGCATGTCACGCGCGAGCCGTGCAATGTCCAGCGCCTTGCCGCACGAGTTGCGCTTCATGATCGACGTAATTTCGACAGCGGCCGTGCCTTCGTCTTTCATGCGGCCGAGACGCAAAACGCCTTGCAGGCCGAGCGTGATTTCAGTTTGCATGTCGGCAAGCTTTTTCTGGATCAACTGGTTCGCGGCGAGCGGCCGGCCGAACTGTTTGCGATCCAGCACGTATTGACGCGCGGTGTGCCAGCACGCTTCAGCCGCGCCGAGCGCCCCCCAGGCAATACCGTAGCGCGCCGAATTCAGGCACGTGAACGGACCGCGCAAGCCGCTGACTTCGGGGAAGCGGTTTTCTTCCGGCACGAACACTTCGTCGAGCACGATCTCGCCGGTGATCGAGGCGCGCAAGCCCACCTTGCTATGGATGGTCGGCGCCGACAGCCCCTTCCACCCCTTCTCGAGAATGAAGCCACGAATCGAATCCTTGCCGTCTTCTTCGAGCTTCGCCCAGACGACGAACACGTCGGCAATCGGCGAATTGGTAATCCACATCTTCGCGCCTGACAGCGAATAGCCGCCGTCGACCTTTTTCGCCCGCGTGATCATGCTGCCCGGATCGGAGCCGTGGTTCGGTTCGGTCAGGCCGAAGCAGCCGATCCATTCGCCAGTAGCGAGCTTTGGCAGGTACTTCTGCTTTTGCGCTTCCGAGCCGAATTCATAGATCGGCACCATGACGAGCGACGACTGCACCGACATCATCGACCGGTAGCCGGAATCGACGCGCTCCACTTCACGCGCGATCAGACCGTACGCCACGTAGTTCAGGCCGGGGCCGCCGTATTGCTCGGGAATCGTCGGGCCGAGCAGGCCGAGTTCGCCCATCTCGCGGAAGATCTCAATGTCGGTCTTCTCATGACGGAACGCTTCGAGCACGCGCGGTTGCAGCTTGTCCTGCGAATAAGCGGCGGCGGCATCGCGCACCATGCGTTCGTCTTCCGTGAGCTGCTGATCCAGCAGCAACGGGTCTTCCCAGTGAAACTGCGCGGCCTCTGCCATGACGTATCTCCTGATTCCTTGCTTGACTAGAACTTACTCGAGCTTGACTTAAGTTCCGCTATGCGAAACAATGTTTTGCAAACCATGCCCGAGTGTACCACCCCATGACGCCCATATCTACTCTCTCCGACCCGCTCGATGAGCGCAAATTCGTCGTCGCCCTGGCACGCGGGCTGGACTTGCTGCGCGCGTTCAAGCCGGGCGAAACGATGCTCGGCAATCGGGATTTCGTCGAGCGCACGGGTTTGCCGAAGGCGACCGTCAACCGTCTGGCCTACACGCTGACCGTGCTCGGCTATCTGCGGCTCGACGAAACCCTGGGCAAATATGCGCTGGATGCCGGCGTGCTGTCGCTCGGTTTCGCGTTGCTCTCGGGTACGGATACGCTGGAACTCGCGCGTCCGCATATGCGCACTTTCGCGCGCGAAGTGGGCGCGGCTGTGTCGCTCGGTTGCCGCGACGGGCTCGACATGATTTATCTGGAGACGATCCGCAGCGAGACCGCGCTGACGCTCGGGCTCGCTTCCGGTTCGAAACTGTCGATGCTGACCAGTTCAATGGGGCGTGCGTACCTGGCCGTGCAGCCATTGGACGTGCGCGCCGCATTGCTGGTCGAGCTTAAGAAGGCTGCCGGCAAAGAGGGCGCGGCGCTGTTGGCCGATGCCGAAAAGGAGATCGAAGCCTTCGCGCAGGAACGCTGCTGTTATTCGTTTCGCGCATGGCATGACGACGTGAATGCGGTTGCAGTGCCGTTTCGCGAGCCGCGCGAAGGCCGCTGGCTGGTGCTGAGTTGCAGCGGGCCGGCGTCGTCGATGGGAGAGGCGGTGTTTAGGGAAACGGTGGCGCCGCGCCTGAAAGCGTTAGCGCGCCGCCTGGGGGATACCGGCTGAGGCGGAGTAGCACCTAACCCAATCACACCGCCCGGTCATGATAATGCGCGGTGAACAACGGCCCTTGCACGAAGCGCACGTCGTACTGCTGCAGCGCGAGGAACTGTGGCTCATCCACCACCCGATTGAAGATCAGCGGAATCCGCAGCCGGCTCGCATAGCCGACTAGCGGCTTCACCATCGCATCGCGCAACGCGATCGCCGCATCCATCTTGATGAAGTCGAGCCGCGCCGTTTCCGACACCGACAGAATCTGCCCGGCGTTCGACAGATTGCCCGCCACCTTGAAGCCGTAGCGCTGATAGCTCTTGGTCAGGTAGCCAAGGAATGTCTTATGCGCGACGGCGGCCGCCGGCAACTCGATCACCACTCGCGACGGGTTCAGTCCGAACGACACCAATACGGTCGAAAAATGCCGCCCGTGGTCGTACTTGACGCTCTTGAGCAGCCGCTCGTGCACACGCAGAAACAGCAGCCCGTGGCGTTGTGCACCGAAGAAATTGATCGCGTGCAGCGCGCGTGACATGCGGTCGAGTGCGACCAGTTCCTGATCGTCGGCGACACGGTCGAATGGATCGAAGACATCAAAGGGCGCGCCGTCGAGGCGCTGCGTGATCGCCTGAAACCCGAGTTCATCGCCGAAACGATCCACGCCTTCTGCACCCGATGACAACGACTGCGCCAGCGCATGCACGCTGATATCGAAGATCGGCTCATAGGCACTGGCGAGTTCGACGCCGTCGAATTGCGCCAGTGCGATCTCGCTATGCACGCCTGTTCCCATCGCCAGATGTTCGCCGAGAAATGGGTGATCGGCGGCGCGTTTAATCAGGTTGGGGATGGTCGGCGGAATCATGTAGGCAAATGGATGGCAATAGGCGCGCACTCAGCGCTCGGCAACGCGACTCAGTTGCCGCATCCATTGATGGTAGCAGTCCCCACCGCGCCCACTTGAACAAAATGCTCATAACGTTATCGGCCGAATGCTTGTCACTGCGGGCTGCCGCGGTTTTCCCGGCTAGCTTCCAGGGTATACGTTAATTTCACTATACGTAATTAGTTTTACCATACGTAAATTGTGGAAAAGCTGCGATGGCGGTCGCGTTGCCGCCCATCCGAGCCGCATACGGCCGGAGACAGTCAGTGCACGTCGACAGATCAAGTATTAACGGAGAACCTTGCATGGATACCCAGACACGCACGCCGAATACCGTCAGTTCGCGGCTCGAAATCGAGCCGGGCTATCTGTCGGGCTTCGCGAACGAATTCGCGACGGAGGCCTTGCCGGGCGCGTTGCCCGAAGGTCGCAATTCACCGCAACGCGCGGCCTATGGCTTGTACGCCGAGCAACTGTCGGGCACCGCGTTCACTGCGCCGCGCGGCCATAACCGCCGTTCGTGGCTGTACCGGATTCGTCCGGCAGCAGTCCATAAGCCGTTCACGCAATTGGCCTCGGACCGGCTCGTCGCCAACTTCGCCGAGGTGCCCCCGACACCGCCGAACCAGCTGCGCTGGGATGCCTTGCCGATGCCCACCGAGCCGACCGATTTCGTCGACGGCTGGGTGACGATGGCGGGCAACGGCTCAGCCGAAGCGATGAACGGCTGCGCGATCCACCTGTACGCAGCGAACCGCTCGATGAAGGATCGCTTCTTCTACAGCGCCGACGGTGAATTGCTGATCGTGCCGCAGGAAGGCCGCCTGCATATCGCGACCGAAATGGGTCAACTCGACGTCGAGCCGTTCGAGATCGCTGTGATCCCGCGTGGTGTGCGCTTTGCGGTGAGCTTGCCGGACGGCATCGCGCGTGGCTATATCTGCGAGAACTTCGGCGCGCTGCTGCGACTGCCGGATCTCGGCCCGATCGGCTCGAACGGCCTCGCCAATCCGCGCGACTTCCTTACACCGCATGCCGCTTACGAAGACCGTGAGGGCGACTTCGAACTCGTTGCCAAGATGAACGGCAATCTTTGGCGAGCGGACATCGGTCATTCGCCGCTCGACGTGGTGGCATGGCACGGCAACTATGCGCCGTACAA
Source organism: Paraburkholderia sp. D1E (assembly GCF_052682275.1). Taxonomy (NCBI): domain Bacteria; kingdom Pseudomonadati; phylum Pseudomonadota; class Betaproteobacteria; order Burkholderiales; family Burkholderiaceae; genus Paraburkholderia; species Paraburkholderia sp. D1E. Next base: position 8,560,992 of record NZ_JBQYMB010000001.1, on the reverse strand, counting down.
ATACGATCTGCGCCGCTTCAACACGATTGGCTCGATCAGCTTCGACCACCCGGACCCGTCGATTTTCCTGGTGTTGCAATCGCAAAGCGATACGCCGGGCGTCGATACGATCGACTTCGTGATCTTCCCGCCACGCTGGCTCGCGGCAGAAGATACGTTCCGCCCGCCGTGGTTCCATCGCAACGTCGCGAGCGAATTCATGGGCCTCGTGCACGGCGTGTACGACGCCAAGGCTGAGGGCTTCGTGCCGGGCGGCGCGAGTCTGCACAACTGCATGTCGGGTCATGGGCCGGACGCGGACACCTTCGAGAAAGCGTCGCATAGCGATACGTCCACGCCGAAGAAAGTCGGCGACACGATGGCCTTCATGTTCGAAACGCGCACGCTGATCAAGCCGACCCGTTTCGCGCTCGAAACGGCGCAATTGCAGGCGCATTACTACGAGTGCTGGCAAGGTCTTAAAAAACACTTCAACCCGGAGCAACGATGAACGCATTGAGCGATCTTCAGGCGACGCTCGATCCGTCGCGCAAGAGCTGGGTCGAGTCGGCCAACGACTCGACCAACGATTTTTCGATCCAGAACCTGCCGTTCGGTATTTTCAGCGACAGGGACAATGACGCGCACCGCGTGGGTGTGGCGATCGGCGATGAGATCGTCGATCTGGCGGCGCTGCAAGCAGCAGGTTTGCTGAAGGTGCAATCGAAGGCTGATGTCTTTGCACGCGATACTCTCAACGATTTCATCTCGCTCGGCCGCGATGCATGGCGCAGCGTGCGCATCCAACTGAGCAATCTGCTGGCGCGCGAGACCGCGACCTTGCGCGACGATGCTGCCTTACGTTTGAAAGCACTGGTGCGCCAGTCCGATGCGCAACTGCATCTGCCCGTGCAAATCCCGGGTTACACCGATTTCTATTCGTCGAAGGAGCACGCGACGAATGTCGGTTCGATGTTCCGCGATCCGAAGAATGCGCTGTTGCCGAACTGGTCGGAGATGCCGATTGGCTACAACGGACGCGCATCGTCGGTGGTGGTGAGCGGTACGCCGGTGCGGCGTCCTAATGGACAGCTGAAACTGCCGGATCAGGAGCGTCCGGTGTTCGGCGCATGCCGCAAGCTGGATATTGAACTGGAGACGGGTTTCGTGATCGGCAGCGGCAATACGCTGAGCGAGCCGATTGCCTGTGCGGATGCCGAAGCGCACATCTTCGGCATGGTGCTATTGAACGACTGGAGCGCGAGGGATATTCAGCAATGGGAATACGTGCCGCTCGGCCCGTTCAACGCGAAGACATTCGCGACAACGATCTCGCCCTGGATCGTGACGCTCGACGCGCTTGAACCGTTCCGCGTGGAGCAGCCGGCGCAGGAGCCGCAACCGCTGGCGTACTTGCGCCACGACGGCAAGCACGCGTTCGACATTTCGCTGGAAGTGACGCTGCGGCCGAAAACGGCAAGGCAGGCAACCACGATCTCGCGGACCAACTTCAGGCACATGTACTGGACGATGGCGCAACAACTCGCGCATCACACGGTATCGGGCTGCAATACGCGGGTCGGCGATCTGATGGGTTCGGGCACGATCAGCGGCCCGACAGCCGACTCATGCGGCAGCCTGCTCGAGTCCACATGGAACGGCAAGAATCCGTTGGAATTGAAGGAAGGCGGCACACGCGGGTTTATCGAAGACGGCGACGAACTGACGCTGGCTGGCTGGTGCCAGGGCGATGGGTACCGCGTGGGCTTTGGGACGTGTGTTGGGGAGATATTGCCGGCGCGGAAGTAAGGTAGAAGTAACGCGGAAGGGCACACAACGAAAAACGGGAAAGCTATCGCGGCTTCCCCGTTTGAGTATCGTCACCCGAACATGTTGCAACGCATTCGCGCCTTATCGTGTCCCAGCGCGACCGTCAACCAACAACCCGCGCTAGCGCGCGCCGCCTTTCCCACCAGGCAGCAACCAGAAACGCGAGCGCCGCAGCGAGCAGCACGCCGACCATCGCATCGTTGCCAACTCCCTTCATCAACGCGCCAGCCACCAGCGGCCCACCAAAACTGGCCGCGCTCCACGACGCCCCCACCAGCGAACTCGCCGACACCAGCGCGACGCCGCGAAAACGCTCGCCGCAAGCGACCAGCGACAGCGTATAAATCGCCCCGGCCGCCGCGCCGAGCACGTAGAGCAGAGGCCAGCACAGCCACGGCGAATTAATCGCCCAAGGCAGAAACGGCAGCAGCACCACGACGATCACGCCGCAGCCGATATGCACGCGTTCGCGGCCGAGCCGGTCGGCAAGCCAGCCGATCGGAAACTGCATCGTCGTGTCGCCGAGCAGCAGGGCCGACGCGAACAGCACTGCCACCTCGCTCGTAATGCCATGCGCCATTGCGAAGAGCGGCAGCAGCGACAGCGCGATCGTGTCGAACAACGCGAAAAAGCCCGTACCGATCACGAGCGCCGGCATCTGCGGAAGCACATGGCGCCAGCTGCCGTGCGCCGCGTGTTCGTCTTCCGACGCTTGCGGCGTTTTGCGGATGCTAGCGAGTGCCGGCAAAGCCAGCAGGAAGATCGCGCCGCAAATCAGGAAGCGCCAATGCGTGAAATCGGCGATCTGGCTCACCAGCACCGGGCCCGACATCTGGAACAGCGTGAAGTTGGTCGCGTAGATCGCGATGACCCGGCCGCGGGTGGCGCTGTCGGCGAGCTGGTTGACCCATGCTTCGCTAATCGTGAAGAGCAGCATCAGCGCCGCACCGCACAGTACGCGCAACATCGCCCATAGCCACAGGTTCGAGGTGAGTTGCATCAGCGCGGTGGCGAGCGCAACCGTCAGCACCGCGCCGACGATCACCTGGCGGCTGCCGAAGCGCGCCGCGACCCAGCCGGCCAATGGCACGACGATCAGACCACCACCTGCCTGCGCGGCGGTCAGCAGGCCGACCACGTCGGTGCCATAGCCGGCTTGCGTCAGCGCGAGGGCAGTGAGGGGAAGCGTGGCGCCACTGCCGAGTCCGACGACAGCGACGCTGAGAATGAGTGCGAGGAAATCTCGTGTGAAGATGACTTTCATCGGCCGAGATGCTACTACGGCATCGAGTCATTCGCATCTTTGTGCGGATTGGATAAACGCGGACGCGCGCCGCGTTTCTGAGGAAGGCAACGCGAACGCCAGGTTGGAGTGGCTTGCGGCGAGCGCACTCTCTCTCAGCCAGCCGTGGTACCGCTCAACTTTTGCGCTACCGCCGTTCGTCAACGGGTCGCTGTGGTGCTCACACCTGACCTTACCCCGCCACCGCCATCCGCTGCGCGCGCCGGTCGATCGACACCGACCACAGCGTCAATACCAGCGCGCCGATGGATGTCGCCACGCCGACCCACGGCAGCGTAGTGAGTGGCGCGCCCGCGCCGATCGCCATGCCGCCAAGCCATGCGCCTGTCGCATTGCCGAGGTTGAATGCACCTTGATTCAGGGTCGATGCCAGATTCGGCGCATGGCTCGCGCGGTCGACGATCAGCATTTGCAGTGGCGGCACGATCGCGAAGGCCAGAATGCCCCATACGAAGATCGTGATCATCGCGGGAATCTCAGCGTGCATCGTGCCGGCGAAAATGGTCAGGATGACAACGATCGCCAGCAGAAACGCGACCAGCGAGGGCATCAGCCGCCAGTCTGCAAGTTTGCCGCCGAGCGTGCTGCCTACCGTCAAGCCGAGGCCGAACAGCAACAGCACGAACGTGACCGCGTGCGGCGTGAAACCGGTTACGTCTTCGAGAATCGGCGTGATGTAGGTGAAGGTGGAAAACAGGCTGGCCGATGCGAGCACGCTGATGCCGAGCACCATCATTACTTGCGGGTTCTTCAGGACGCTGAATTCATGGACGAGGCTCGCCTTCTGCATTTCTATCTTCGCCGGCAGGCAGACAGCGAGTGCGCCAGCAGCGAGAATGCCAATGCCGGTGACCGCCCAGAAGGTGGCGCGCCAGCCCACCGCCTGACCCAGCGCTGTGCCGAGCGGCACGCCGAGCACGTTGGCGAGCGTCAAGCCGGTGAACATCAGTGCGATGGCCTGCGCGCGGCGGTTCGGCGCGACGAGACCTGCAGCGACCACCGAACCGATACCGAAGAACGCGCCATGGCAAAACGCCGTGACGATGCGCGCAGCCATCAACACCGCATAACCCGGGGCAATCGCGCACAGCAGATTGCCGACGATGAAGACGCCAATCAGGCTCATCAACGCCTTCTTGCGCGGCATGTTGGCCACGGCGATCGCAACGATCGGTGCGCCGATCGTGACGCCGAGCGCATAAGCCGACACCAGCATGCCGGCCGCAGGGATCGACACGGACAGATCGCGTGCGACATCGGGCAGCAGCCCCATGATCACGAATTCGGTGGTACCGATTCCAAAGGCGGCAATGGCAAGGGCGAGCAGGGGTAAAGGCATGGTGACAGAGCGTGAATCGGCGCGACGGGAAGCGTCGTGCGGCAGGCGCGCGTTTTCGGGGCGAGAACGCATGCGCCATGCGAGGGGAAAACAGTAGGGGATTCTACCTAAGTCAAAACCGCCTTGCTGAGCGTCAAGCGGGTTGTTGTTTTTTGCTGAAAGCCGCGCTTGGGGTGCGGTTTTGAGCGCCACCCTGGCGCGCACTTCGGAGTGCCGCTTTGCCGCGCATCACCTATCGGAATGGCACTGTTCTATGGCGTGCTTTCGTCTGACCTGAAGATATTGCCGTGACGGCTGGCGCCTTCGGTGAACCGTGAGGCGCCTGCGACACCCTCGTCGAATACCGCTTGATAGCCGCCCGCGCCTTCGCGCCGCAGCGCGAAGGCGAGATCATCGAGCGTGCTGTTTTCCAATGTGGAGCGACGGTCAGCCAGCAGCGCCGCCTGCGGAAAGGCAGCCAGTTCAGCGGCCAATTGTTCAGCCGCCGCACGGGCTTCGCCCTTGCGCACGACGCGGTTGGCAAGACCGAAGCTGAGTGCTTCCTGTGCGTCAACCGCGCGGCCGGTCAGGATCAGATCGAGCGCCCGCGACAGCCCGATCAGACGCGGCAAGCGGATCGTGCCGCCGTCGATCAGCGGAATCCCCACGCGCCGGCAGAACACGCCGAGTACGGCATCTTCTTCGACGACCCGCAGATCGCACATCGCGGCCAGTTCGAGTCCGCCCGCGACCGCATATCCGGCAATTGCCGCGATCACCGGTTTGCTGAAGCTCATACGCGTCGGTCCCATGGGGCCGGGACCGCTGCCGTCGGCGTGCAGTTCATTACGGCGGGTCTCGTCGGCGAGCGCGGTGAGATCCGCGCCGGCGCAGAAGGTGCCACCCGCGCCGAACAGCACCGCCGCGCGCCATGCCGGCTCCGCTTCGAAGCGGCGGAAGGCGGCGTTGAGCGCTTCCGCGGTAGGACGGTCGACGGCATTACGCCGCAAGGGCCGTTCGAGCACGATGGTGGCGACGCCGGTGTCCTCGTTGGCTTCGATGCGCACATGTTCATTCAGGCTTTGCGTGGTTATCATCGTTGTGTCCGTAAAGGTTCGCGTCCGGGCGCACATGCCGGGTATTCATGCGCTGCGATTAATACCGTTGGTTGTCATGCATCTTTCACAATCTGCTCGTAGCGTTAGCGCTCTTTTAACGCGCTGGCGTTGTTTAGCCAGCTTATCGAGCCTGCCTTTGCCTTTGTCCAATTCATCGCCTGCAGCCGCGCCGGCCTGCGCCGAGACAGTCTGGATCGTCCCTTTGCATGAGCATTCATGGTACGACCATGTGCGCCTGAAACGTGTCTTCGTGACGGACGGCACGCGGCATCAAGTGGTTCTTGTCGACGTGCGCAAGCTGCTTGCCTGCGCGGATCGCGACAACACCGATTACGTGCTGAAACCGGTCGCCGAATGGCATTCGGGCAAGGTGCGTGGCATTCGCGAGTTTCTCGATCCGGACAATCCGCGCATTCCGCCGATGCCGTACGTGACGATCTCGACGCGTCGCGCGCCGGGTCTGCTGGGCTGGTTCGGTCTCGAGCGCGAGGGCGTGGTGGCGTTTCGCAACGGGCAGCATCGCGCGCGCTATCTGGCCGACGCGGGCGCGCGCTGGGTTCCGGTGGAAGTGCACGAGCGCGAGGCAGGCTTGCTGCGCGAACTCTGCGGTGCAGCGGATGACGCCCGTACGGCAATCCGCCCAACCACGGTGGACGGTGGCAGCAACGCCTAACTTCGCGCCCGCACGACATTGCGCGGCGTGCCTGCTTGCCATGCTGCGACGTTTTCGAGCGTGGTCTGCGCGATCTCGTTCATCGCCTCACGTGTGAAGAATGCCTGGTGCGCGGTGACGATCACGTTCGGGAACATCAACAGACGTGCCAGCACGTCGTCCTGCAACGGCAGATTCGAGTGGTCCTCGAAAAAAAGGCCGCCTTCTTCCTCGTACACGTCGAGGCCGAGATGGCCGAGTTGGCCGTCCTTCAACGCGCCGATCAGCGCATTACTTTCGACAAGGCCGCCGCGCCCGGTATTGATCAGCATCGCGCCATGCTTCATCTTCGCGAGTGCGGGTCCGTCGATCAAATGGTACGTGCCGGGCACCAACGGGCAATGCAGGCTGACGACGTCGCTTTCCGCCAGCAGCGTGTCGAGCGGCACGTAGCGCGCGCCAAGCGCGAGCAGATCCTCCGCCGGTGTGCCGGGATCATGGGCGAGCACCTGCATGCCGAAGCCCGCCATGATGCGGCCGAACACGCGGCCGATCATGCCGGTGCCGATCACGCCCACGGTCTTGCCGTGCAGGTCGAAGCCGAGCAAGCCATGCAGCGAGAAATCGCCTTCGCGTGTGCGCGCGACCGCGCGCGGCAAGCGCCGGTTCAGCGCCAGAATCAGACCGACCGCATGTTCTGCAACCGCATGCGGCGAGTAGGCTGGCACCCGCGCAACTGTCATGCCGAGGCGTTCGGCCGCGGCCAGGTCGACGTGATTGAAGCCCGCCGAGCGCAGCGCAATCATGCGCGTGCCGCCGGCATGGAGACGTTCCAGAACGGCGGCGTCGACGTTGTCGTTGACGAACGGGCAGACCACTTCATAGCCCTGCGCGAGGATCGCCGTTTCGACATCGAGATGCGATTCCTGGAAGTGCAATTCATAGCGATGCGTGCCGTTGGCTTCGCCGAACGTATCGCTGTCGTATTGGCGGCTGCTGAACAGGATCATGCGCATGGAGGGCTCCGAAAGAGGCGTGCCGCGTGGTGAATGCCGACTCACGCGTGGCATAGGGGCAGGTCAGTATATCGGCTCTTTATCGTAATGACCGCCGCTTGCGATGCACTGTCCGAAAATCATTTCAGCCTTTACTAAAGATCATTTTTTGCGAAGTGGAAAGGGCCGCACTCGAAAATCATATTGACAGCGATGCCAAACTACAATAATTATAAAAAAAGCAGTACCAAAAATGCATGTACATATCGTGCCAAAAAGACCGGCCACCACCAGAGCAGCCTTTTCAAGGTGTTGGGTCAACTTCGCGAGGAATGCGTGACTGTCGAGCTGCTGAAAAACATTTCACTATCTATCGTCGCTGCACCGCGGCATATCTTCTTTGGCGCCTGGAGCGTCATGTCATTGCCATAAACTTTCCATTCAATGGCATCCAGTTATGCCGGATGCGTAATTGCTGTGTGATGGCGAATCGGATCGAATGCTTTTCAAATGCCAGAGAGATTTTTCAGCTTTCTGCCAATAAACCGTAAATCGGCGAGCCAACATGATCGGTGAATTGCTGAGGTCTCAACCGGAGATCGCGCTGTTCGCAAGCCTTGCAATCGGATATTTCATCGGCTCGTTTCGCATTGGGCCGATTCAGCTCGGGGGCGTCTGCGGCACGTTGATTGTGGCCTTGTTATTGGGCCAGACGGGCGCGCGGCTGGCCCCCGATTTGAAGAACATCGCATTTGCGCTGTTCATCTTCGCGTTGGGCTTCACCGGCGGCCCGCAGTTCTTTGCCAACATCGGCCGGGGTTGGCGCTACGGCTTGCTGTCGGTGGTCGAGATCGTGTCGGTGCTGGTGCTGATCATGATCGCGGTCTTCGCGATGCGGCTCGACGCCGGCACGGCGGCCGGCCTGCTCGCTGGTGCCGCGACGGAGTCGGCCGTGATCGGCACGGCTTCAGAGGCGATTGCCAAGCTCGGTTTCAGCGACGCTCAGACGCTGCGTCTGCAGGCCAACATCGTGACCGCGTACAGCGTGAGCTACCTGTTCGGCCTGATCACCATCGTCCTGTTCACCAGCCAGTTCGCCCCGCTTCTGTTGCGCGTCAATTTGCGCGAAGAAGCTGAGCGCGTGTGGCACAAGCTCGGTGGCGACAGCGCGTTCGGCGATGGACAGCGTTCCGCCGCGCCGGCGCTCGTCGGCCGCGCCTTTCGGGTCGGCGCGGCGGCCGGCTCGACGATCCTGGCGTTCGAACAGCAGCATGGCTTCAATCTGACGATCGAGCAGCTCCAGCGCAACGGGGCGGCCGTGCCGGTCGAGCCGCAACTGACGCTGGCTATCGACGATCTCATCTTCGTGGTAGGGCGGCGCGAAGCGATCGTCGCAGCGGCTGTCAGCCTCGGCGAAGAAGTGGACGGCGCTGGGTTCGGCCAGCTCGTTGCCGAGAAGCTCGACGTCGTGCTGACGCGCCGCGAGGCGCACGGGCTAACGGTCGCGCAGATGCGCGAACGGGCAAAGCCGGAAGAGGGCCGGGGCGTCTATATCGCGGCCGTCACGCGGCTCGAAACCACCGTGCCCGCGCTGCCCGGCACCGAGCTCAATCGCGGCGACGTGCTGACCCTGGTGGGCGCGAAGTCCGACGTCGAGCGCGGCGCGCGGCACCTCGGCTACGTGCTCGCAGCGACCCAGAAAACCGACTTCGTCTATCTCGGTCTGGGCGTGCTGGTCGGGATGGCGATCGGCCATCTCGGCGGACGCATTGGCGGCGTGTCGATTGCGCTCGGAACGGGTGGCGGCTGCCTGCTGTCGGGGCTGCTGTTCGGCTGGATCCGTTCGCGCTATCCGTTAGTCGGCTCGCTGCCTTCAGCTGCCGCGCAAATTCTCAAGGACTTCGGTCTTGCCACTTTCATCGCGGCGGTCGGTCTGTCAGCGGGACCCGATGCCATCAAGCTGGTGCGCGAATACGGTCTGGCGCTGCCTGTCGCCGGCATTCTGATGGTGCTCGTGCCCGGCTTGCTGTCGCTCTGGATCGGCCGTGTGTTTCTCAAACTCGAAGCACCCATGCTGCTCGGCGCCATTGCCGGGCAGCAATGCAGCACGCCGGCGATCAGCGCGCTGGTCGGCGTGACGGGCAATTCGACGCCCGTGATCGGCTACACGATCACCTATGCACTCTCGAACATTCTGTTGCCGTTGATGGGGCCGGTCGTGGTCGGTCTCGCCGGGAAATTTGGCTAGACGGGCAGATGGGCTGCGCGCGACGTGGCGCGCAACCGACCGCATGCGGATGCGATGAGGTCCGCATGCACGTGCAGCACCCAGTACTCAGTATCGCAAACTATCTAGCGAGGGCACGATGGACTGGCTACATCACATTTTTCAGAAATCACCCGAGATTGCGCTGTTTCTGTCGCTTGCAGTCGGCTACTTCATCGGGCAGATCAACTTCGGCAAATTCCAGTTAGGCGGCGTAGGCGGTTCATTGCTGGCCGCGGTCGTGATCAGTCAGGCGGGTGTGACGATCGACAATGGCGTGAAATCGGTGATGTTCGCCGTGTTCATTTACGCCGTCGGCTACGACTCCGGGCCGGGTTTCTTCAATTCGCTGAACCGCAAAACGCTGCGTGAGATCGCAATGGCGATTTTTCTCGCCGTCTCCGCACTGGTCACCGTGGTGATCTGCGCGAAGCTGTTCCATCTGAACAAGGGCCTCGCCGCAGGGCTTGCGGGCGGCGCACTGACGCAGTCGGCGATCATCGGCACGGCCGGCGACGCCATCGCGCGTCTCGGTCTGCCAGCCGATCAGGTCAAGTCGCTGCAATCCGATGTGGCAATCGCGTATGCCGTGACCTACGTGTTCGGCTCGCTCGGCGCGATCATCGTCTGCGTGAACATCCTGCCGAAGTTCATGGGGCAAGGTTTGAGAGAGGCGTCGATCGAAGCGGAAAAGGAACTGTCTTCAGGTCCGTCCTCACTCGGAGCGGGGCAAATTCGTGCTTTACCCGAACTGGTGGGGCGTGCGTACAAGATCGATGTCAGCGCCGGGAAAACGGTCAAGGCAATCGAGACCCAGCATCAGGACATGTTGACGATCGAGCGGATCAAGCGTGACGGTAAGAACCTCGAGCCGACACCCGATCTGACGTTGCAACTCAACGACGAAGTGCTGGTGGTGGGCCGCCGCGAGGCAGTGGTCGCATTCGGCGCGAACGGCAACGAGATTGCCAACGTCGACGATATTGGCGTCGTGATGCAGACACGCGAAGGCGTGTTCGCGCGCAAAGGCATGAACCACACGACAATCGCCGCTGCACGCGAAGTTGTGGATCGCGACATGCGCCACGGCGTCTATATCCAGAGCGCTTCGCGTGCTGGCCAGCCGCTGCCGATTCTGCCCGAAACCAGGCTCGAGCACGGCGACGTCATCACCTTCTACGGTTCGCCTAAAGACACCAAGCGCGCCGTCGATGCAGCCGGCTACGAGCTGCCGTACAGCAACAAGACCGACTTCATCTATATGGGCGTGGGCCTTGTGCTAGGTCTGCTGATCGGGCTGATCGTCATCAACGTGGGCGGCATTCCACTCACGCTCGGTTCGGGTGGCGGCTGTCTGCTGGCCGGCTTGCTGTTTGGCTGGATGCGCGGCAAGCATCCGATGTACGGCGTGATGCCGACGGCGGCTTCGCAGTTGTTGAAAGACTTCGGTCTCGCGGCGTTCGTTGCGGTGGTCGGTTTGAATTCCGGTTTGCAGGCGGTCGTGACGGTCAAAGCAAGCGGCATGACGATCTTCCTGCTCGGCGTGTTCGTTACGTTGTTCCCGCTGCTGCTGACCATGCTGTTCGGCCGCTACGTGCTGGGCTACAAAAACGCGGCAATTCTGGCCGGCGCGCTGTCCGGATCGCGGAGTGCCAACCCGGCGTTCGGCGGCGTGCTCGACAAGGCGGAAAGCGCCGTGCCGACCGTGCCGTTCGCGATCACCTATGCGATTGCAAACGTCGCGTTGACGTTGCTCGGACCGCTTGTGGTCGGACTGGTTTAGCCTGGTTTAGCGCACGTATTTATCAATCTCTCTTACGTCGGCGGCAACTGAACGATTACTCACGCCGCCGGCGTCATTCACTTGCACATTGGAGAACGCATCATGGCAAAAGAGAAAAGCGGCAAGAAACAAGGTGACATGGCTCAAGCCGGCTTTGCGGCGCTCAGCCCGTTCGAACTCAAGGACGAACTGATCAAGGCGGCGGGCGGCGGCGCGGTGGATCGCCCCGCTAATGCATCGATGCTCAACGCCGGGCGCGGCAACCCGAACTTCCTCGCGACGATTCCGCGCCACGGTTTCTGGCAGCTCGGCCTGTTTGCGATGCGCGAGTCAGAGCGTTCTTTTGCATTCATGCCCGAAGGTGTCGGCGGTTTCCCGCGCCGCGAAGGGCTCACGGAGCGCTTCGATCTGTTCCTGCGTGAAAACAAGGGCGTGCCCGGTATCGATTTTCTGCGCGGCGCGGTGTCGTATGTGCGCGATCAGTTGGGACTCTCCGCGGGCGACTTTCTCTATGAAATGTGCGAAGGGATTCTCGCGTCGAACTATCCCGTGCCGGACCGGATGCTCAAGTTGTCCGAACAGATCGTCGGTCAGTATCTGCGCAAGGAGATGATCGGCAATCATCCGTTCGTCGGCGAGTTCGACGTGTTCGCGGTGGAAGGCGGCACGGCGGCAATGACGTATATCTTTAACACGATGCGCGAGAATCACCTGATCAAGCCGGGTGACACGATCGCGCTCGGCATGCCGATCTTCACGCCGTACATCGAAATTCCGCGCCTCAATGATTATCAATTGAACGTGGTGAATCTCGAAGCCACGGTGGAAAGCGGCTGGCAGTATTCGAAGAAGGAACTCGACAAGCTGCGCGATCCGAAGGTGAAGGCGTTCTTCCTCGTGAACCCGAGCAATCCGCCTTCGGTGAAGATCAGCGACGAGAGCCTTCAATACATCGCTGACATCGTGAAGGAACGCCCCGATCTGATTCTGTTGACCGACGACGTGTACGGCACCTTCGCCGACGACTTCGTCTCGCTGTTCGCGCTCGCGCCGAAGAATACGATCCTCGTGTACTCGTATTCGAAGTACTTCGGCGCGACCGGCTGGCGCCTTGGCACGATCGCGACGCATCGCGACAACGTGCTCGACAGGCTGATCGCCGAACTGCCGAAAGACGCGAAGAAGCAACTGCACGAGCGTTATGAGTCGATCACGACCGAGCCGGAAAATCTCAAGTTCATCGATCGCCTCGTGGCCGACAGCCGCACGGTCGCGCTGAATCACACGGCGGGTTTGTCGACGCCGCAGCAAGTGCAGATGGTGCTGTTCTCGCTGTTTTCGCTGATGGACACGCCCGACGCGTACAAGAATGCGTTGAAGCGCCTGATTCGCAAGCGCAAGCAGGCGCTGTACGAAGAGGTCGGTATTTCATTCGAGGACGACGATCCGAACCAGGTCGACTACTACACGATTCTCGATATCGAGTTTCTGGGCGAACGGATGTTCGGGCGTGAGTTCGTCGAGTGGCTGCTGAAGAACACCGAGCCGTCCGAATTGCTCTTCCGCCTCGCGCGTGAAGCGCGGGTGGTGCTGTTGCCGGGACGTGGTTTCGGTACGCAGCATCCATCGGGACGGGTGTCGCTGGCCAATCTGAATGAGTCGGACTATCGGCAGATTGGACGTGCGATGCGCAAGCTGATCGAAGAGTACGTCGAGCGTTTCAACGCGGCGACCGGCAAGAAGCTCGATAAGACCAAGGTGAAGTAACGCGCGGCAACTGACGGGTGGGCTGCGAAGCTCACCCCGCTCCGTTCGTTGGCGTTGGCAGTTCGTTGGGCATGTAGTGCCGATATGACACCCCGAGTTCAGTTGAACTGACGGGTATTGAAACGCTGCCGGTGACAGCGCGATCTCATATCGGATGAAGCGTTATCCCGCTGTCATTTCTGCGGATGGACACGCCGTACGAAACGACTGCAACAGCTTGTAGCCTGCGCTGTTAAAAAACTTGCGTAATTTCCCTGATCGGTGAATGATCGAAAACCCGGCCTTGCCAGCGTCATTGTTGGCGAGGCCGTTGCACCTTGAATTCATCCTATCGATCATGGCGACCATTACTCCTCTCGCAGTGCCCTGTCCGGTTGTCGAATCACTCGACGCCATCCTTCCCGAAGAACCGTTGCTGATGATGGGCGCCGGCCCCGTGCCGATTCCTGCCGCCGTCGCGAAGGCCAACACCGTGGTGATCAATCACCTGGGCGCCACGATGGTGAAGGTCATCGGCCAGGTGAAGACCATGGCACGCTACGTATTCCAGACGAATTCGAAGTGGGTGCTCGGTGTCGCGGGGCCGGGTTCTGCCGCGATGGAAATGGCGATCTCCAATCTCGCGTGGGAAGGCACGAGAGTGCTGAGCATCAGGAACGGCTTTTTCAGCGAGCGGATGGCGGAGATGGGACGGCGCGTCGGCGCGCACGTGAGCACGCTCGACGTCGAGGACGGCGCGGTGGCGAGTCTCGAAAGCGTGACTGAGGCGATCCGCCGCGAACGTCCCGAGATCGTAACGATCGTGCAGGGTGAGACGTCCAATACAGTATGGAACCATCATTTGAAGGACATCGCGGCGCTCGCGAAAGCAGCCGGTGCGCTGGTCATTGTCGACGCAGTTTGTACGCTAAGCACGATGCCGTTGGAGATGGACGCGTGGGGTATCGATGCGGTCATTACGGGCGGGCAGAAGGGCTTGTCTTCGATCCCGGGCGTCTCGCTGATCGCGTTTTCGGATGAGGCGTGGGCGCGAGTGAAGGGCCGCACGGCGCCGAATGCGCATTGGTGCCTGGATGCCTCGCTTGCAGAGAATTTTTGGCACAACGCGGGCTATCACTACACGGCGCCGGTATCAGGTGTGCTCGCGTTGCATGAGGCGCTGCGTCTCGTGTGTGCGGAGACACTTGAAAAGCGCTTTGCGCGGCACTTGAAGTGTTCAGTCGCGCTTCAGGCAGGGATCACTGCGCTGGGCTTGCAGCTCTATGCCCCCGCGCCTTGCCGCCTGAATTCAGTTGTCGGTATCGTTGTGCCGGAGCGGTTGAGTCCTGCCGACATCTGCGGTCACATCTCGCGGCATCACCAGGTGGAAATCTCGGGTTCGTTTGGTTTGCCGATCGTGCGTATTGGACAGATGGGCGAGCAGTGCCGCGAGCACAACCTGTTCAGAACATTGCATGCGCTCGGGCGAACGATGGTGGACCTTGGAGTTAAGGTTGAATTGCCGGCTGGTGTCGCAGCGCTTGAACGTGGGTTGTCGGGAGGGAAGTGAGGTTTTTTGCCTGCTCGGCGCTTTGTTCGTCTGTTCGTTTGTTTGGCTGTGGTGGTGGCCTTTCCTTGATTACTTATTGGTCTATTAGCGTCGCCCCTGTGCGGGGCAGGCACCTACTTTTCTTTGCCTGCTGCAAAGAAAAGCAACCGTATTGGAAGTCAAGCAACAGGCTGTTCCCGGGTGCTGGATTCTCAGGGTGGTTCGCCAGTCCGTACAGGCGAGCGCAGACCACGCGAGTGATCGCGTTCAGGCACAGCATCCGGGCAAAGCTATACCGCCGGTCAATTCATCGATGCGTTCCAGTGTGTGGCGTTGTGGACCATGGCGTTGAGCGTCACGATGAGCTTGCGAATGCACGCGGTCATGGCCACCTTGAATGGTTTGCCGGCCTTGCGCAGACGGTCATAGAAGGCTCTGATCACCGGATTGAAGCGCAGCGCAGGTATGCAGGCCATGTAAAGCGCGCGACGCACGATGGCGCGACCGCCCTGAATGCGACGCTTGCCGATGTGCTTGCCGCTGTCGCAATTGAACGGCGCGACACCGGTGAGTGCGGCGATCTCGCGGCGGTTCAGTGAACCGAGCTGTGGCATGAAGGCGATCAGTGTGGCCGCGGCACCGGGGCCGATCCCGGGCACGGAGCGCAGCAGATCCTCCTTCTGGCGCCAGGCGGGCGAAGAGCGCATGAACGAATCAATGTCCTTATCAGCGACGGTGAGCTGCTGTTTGAGCCATTTGATATGGTCATTCAGGCTTTCCTTAGCTGCGGCGTGGGCGCGCTCCAGGCGGGCTTTTTCCGCCACCAGCATGTCGATAAGCTGGGCACGGCGCAGCAGCAGGGCCTGCAACTGCTCGGTCTGCACATCGTTGAGCGGGCGCACGACAGGTTTGATGACGGCGCCGAAATGGGCAATGGCGAAGGCATCGATACGGTCGGTCTTGGCGCGTCGCCCCGTAGCGCGCGCGAAGTCACGCACCTGTCGGGGATTGACTGCGACAGCGGGCAGACCGGCTTCACAGAGTGCCCTGAGCACGGCGAGTTCGAGCTTGCCGGTGGCCTCCATGACGATCAGTGTGGGGCTCAGCGCCATCAGACGCTGGACCAGCTGGTCGATGGCGGCGGTTTCATTGTCGACACTGAAATGTTCGGTAGTGTCGTGGATGGCAACGTCGAGGGTGCTACCACTGACGTCGATGCCGATATAAACGGAAGAGGAAGTCTGGTTCATCACGGTACCCATACTTGCAGGAAAATACGAGCTCGAGGCTCAGTCAACTGTTCGGGTTACGAGGATAAAAAGGACAGTCGCTCAGGCTTTTCTGCGGGCTCGAGGCACTGTAGGCAGACGAGCTGACTGTCCGTGTGGCGACAACTGATCGGGTCGACGCCACAGGAGGGAATATACAAGTAGGCAAAAGAAAGCAGCTCAAACCGCTAATTTTTAAGCGGGTTCCCCGCACAGTTGCGGTAGTGGTGCATCTGGAATCCGTGCCCTCGCACACTTCGCGTCAGTGACCAAGCCGTCATCAGCTCCCACTCCGCACTGCGTGCGTCGCGGATGGGTATGCATGGGAAACCAGGCACTTCGGTTGGGCGTGGTGGTGGCCATCGGCTTCGCCTCGGCGACGACGGAGTTGTGTGAGAAACCTGGGCTTCGTTTCAGCACGGAGGAAGTCATCGGCTTCGTCTCGGCAAAATGCCGATGAGGCACGAGTGCGAAAACACAGCAATCGGTTTTGAGAGGTGCGCTTCGGCGCGCGCAGCGCCGCCGGAAGTATGACTGCCTTGTCACCAAGGCAAAATGTGCGGGAACACAGATTCCAGATGCACCACTACCGTGGCTGTGCGGGGGACCCGCTTAAGAATTAGCGGGGTGAGCCGCTTTCTCTTGCTTACTTCTCTTTGCGGCGGCAAAGAGAAGTAAGTGCCGCCCCGCACAGGGGCGAACACTAATAGACCACTATGAATTCAAGGAAAGGCCAAAAGTCAGATCCAGGAAAGGCCACCGCCGTAGGCAAACAGACAAACAACCCGCCTGGCGGGCAAAAAAAAGTCACAGCGCAGCAGGTGCAGTCGGCGCTCGCGAATTGCGCAGATACATCATCGTCGACAGCACGACTGCCAGCGCGGAAGCTACCGCTGCAAAAAGAAACACCTGCGCATAGCCAAACTCCCCAGCGATATACCCGGCCAACGGCCCGGTAATCCCCAGCGACAGATCGAGAAACACCGAATAGGCCGACAAGGCTGCGCCACGGCTGGCGGGCGGCACGAGCCCCACGGCTTCAACGCCCAGGGCAGGGAACACCAGAGCAAACCCAAACCCGGTCAAAGCCGCCCCCGCGAGGGCGATATGCGGCTCAGGCGCCAGCCACAACAACAACAGCCCGGCGCATTCAAACGAAAACGAAGCAATCGCGACCCGGAACCCACCGTAAGCCTTGATCGTGTTGGCGAACAACAGGCGCGCGCCGATGAACAGCGTGCCGAAAACAGTCAACGACAAAGCTGCATTGGGCCAATGACGCGCGGCATAAAACAGCGTAATGAACGTTGCAATCGACCCAAAACCGGCCGAGCCTAGCGCCAGCCCGATGCCATGCGGCAGCACCCGTGTGAACACGCTCCGGTACGACATCCGCTCGCCATGCACGATCGGCACAGGGGCGATTGGTCGCGCCAGATAAAAACCGAGTGCCGCCAGCAGAATCACCAGAATGCCCAGTGCGGCGAACCCGATCGTGTGCGCGATCGCGACGCCGAGCGGCGCGCCGACCGCGAGCGCGCCATAGGTCGCGATACCGTTCCACGAAATCACCCGGGCATTGTTGCTCGTGCCCACCCGGCCAATACCCCACAAAATTGCGCCGGTGCCGCACAAGCTTTCACCGAAGCCGAGCACGAGACGGCTGCACACCAGCAATCCCAAGCTCAACACCGGCCAGCGCTCGCACAATACGGCCAGCAGCAACAAAATCCCACTTGCGCCGCAACCCAGCAGGCCGATCGATACCGTTCGCTTCGGCCCCAACGTGTCGGCCGAACGGCCGGCCAGCGGCCGCGATGCCAGCGTCGCCAGGTACTGCACGCTGATCGCCGCGCCGGCCAGCACCGCGCTATAACCCAGATCGTCATGCACGTAGCCAGGCAACACGGCAAGCGGAATCCCGATCGTCAGATAGCAAAGAAACGTGAAAAAAACGACCGGAATGATCTGCATGGTCGTCGAAAATTCGCTGCGAGGTGTCGCTGAGTCGGTGGACATGGGGAAAACGAGACTTGAAAACGGCGGAAAGGCGTGATTTTCCCATGGAACCGATTCTCTTGCAGGAGTTGCTTAATAGTTTTGGCGCCCAAATAAAGGTGCCGGATCTCTATAGTGGTCGGTTTTTACCCTTTGCGAGCGATCGTTTGATGCGCTTCGGGTGAAGTGACCACAGTCGTTAATGGCTATAAATCTATAATTCATATAAAAATATGGCAAAACGGCCACGTCAACATAAGCCAACCGGTCCTCAAAACTATCTCTATATCGTTTCGCGGATATGTCCCGCATGCGATCCCTGCTATGGGTTGTATTTATTGACGGTGATAGTTTTCGAACCATCATCGCAGCACGTCCCCACGGACACAGAACATTGAGAGTAACGAGACATGACTGAGCCGATTCGCTTCTACCACCGCAACGCGATCCGTGAGATCAAGGATGCGCCCGTCACCCGCACCGTCTTGCAGTATCTGCGCGAGGACGTGCATTGCACCGGCACCAAGGAAGGGTGTGCCGAAGGCGACTGCGGCGCGTGCACGGTCGTGATCGGCGAGCGCAACGAGGCGGGCGGCGTCGACTTCAAGGCGGTTAACGCCTGCATTCAGTTCGTGCCGACGTTGGACGGCAAAGCACTCTTCACAGTCGAAGACCTGCGTCAGCCTGACGGCTCGCTGCATCCGGTGCAGGAAGCGATGGTGGAGTGCCACGGCTCGCAGTGCGGCTTCTGCACGCCCGGTTTCGTGATGTCGATGTGGTCGCTGTACGAAAAGCACGGTCATGAACATAGCTGCGCGAACAAGACTGTGCCGTCGCGTGAGGACATCAGCAATGCGCTGACCGGCAATCTGTGCCGCTGCACCGGTTATCGTCCGATCGTCGACGCCGCCGTTCGCATGTTCGAAGCTCCCGCGCCGAAAGCGCCGGTCAATGTCGAAGCCCTGTCGAAAACGCTCGCCACGCTCGAACGCAAGGACACGTTCAACTACCAGCACGCAGGCCAGCAGTTCGCCGCGCCGCGCACCGTCGACGCACTCGCGAAGATCAAGGAAGCCGCACCGGCCACCCGTATTCTTGCTGGCAGCACGGACATCGGCCTGTGGGTCACCAAGCTGATGCGTGAGCTGGGCAACATCGTCTACGTCGGCCAGATCGCCGAGCTGCAAAAGCTCGAAACCAATGACGACTGGATCGAGATCGGTGCGGGCGTCAGCGTGGAAAAGGCGTACGCGGAAATCGCGAAGCAATATCCAGAACTCAACGAAATGTGGCAACGCTTCGCGTCGCTGCCGATCCGCAATGCCGGCACGCTCGGCGGCAACATCGCGAATGGCTCGCCGATCGGAGATTCGATGCCTGGCCTGATCGCGATCGGCGCGCATGTGATCGTGCGCGGCGGCGAGATCGAACGCGAAATGCCGCTCGAGGACCTGTACCTCGCGTATCAGAAGAGGGACATGGCGGAGCATGAGTTCGTTGTCGGCCTCAAGGTGCCGACCCGCACCGGTGTGCGTAAGAACCTGCAGTTCCGCACCTACAAGCTGTCGAAGCGTTTCGATTCGGATATCTCGGCGGTGTGCGCCGCGTTCTCCTTTATCGCCGACGGCAACGTGGTCCGCGAGCCGCGCATCGCGTTCGGCGGCATGGCCGCCACATCGAAGCGTGCGACGCATGCCGAAGCCGTGCTGCGCGACGCCGAATGGCACGAAGCTACGGCGCAGGCCGCGATGCTCGCGCTCGGCAACGACTACGCGCCGCTTAGCGATATGCGCGCGACCAGCCACTACCGCCTTGAAGCGGCAAAGAACACGTTGTACCGCTTCTGGCTCGAGACGCGTCCGAACAATCCGCTGCCCAGGAGCGCGCTGGATGTTCGTGCAGTTGCCGCTGCCTGCGCCCCGGCTGGCGCGAGCGCCTGAGAAGGGGCGGAGCGCCCCCAACCCTGGCGCTATGCGCCAGGCCCCCCGAGGGGGAATAAGAAAACTTGGGGCGGCCCAGCGTTTTCTTAAAAGAATACGGAGAACACCAGAATGAATCAGCAAGCCGAACCGTTCCTGAAAGACCTTCAGGATCTCGACGACTTTACCCAGGTCCACGTCTCGCGTCCGCACGAGTCCGCACATTTGCACGTGAGCGGCCGCGCCACTTACACCGACGACATCCCGACGCTCGCCGGCACGCTGCACGCCGCGCTCGGCCTGTCGCCGAAAGCGCACGCGAAGATCGTCTCGATGTCGCTCGACAAAGTGCGCGCCACGCCTGGCGTGGTCGCGATCTTCACCGCCGAGGATTTCCCCGGCGTCAACGACGTCGGCCCGATCATCCACGGCGACGATCCGATTCTCGCGGACGGCCTCGTGCAATACGTCGGCCAGCCGATGTTCATCGTGGTCGCCATTTCGCATGAAACCGCGCGTCTGGCTGCGCGCCGCGCTGAAGTTGTCTACGAAGAGTTGCCTGCGATTCTCACCGCACAACAGGCCCGCGCCGCGAATCAGCACGTCTTGCCGCCGATGAAACTCGCGCGTGGCGAAGCCGGCACGAAGATCGCGCGTGCGGCGCGTCGCGAAGCTGGCGAGATGCTGCTCGGCGGCCAGGAACAGTTCTATCTGGAAGGCCAGATTTCGTACGCGGTGCCGAAGGACGACGACGGCATGCACGTCTACTGTTCGACGCAGCACCCGACCGAAATGCAGCACATGGTTGCGCATGCATTGGGCGTGGCGTCGCACAACGTGCTGATCGAATGCCGCCGCATGGGCGGCGGCTTTGGCGGCAAGGAATCGCAATCGGGTCTGTTCGCGTGCTGCGCGGCGCTGGCCGCATGGAAGCTGTTGTGCCCGGTCAAGCTGCGCCCGGACCGCGATGACGACATGATGGTCACCGGCAAGCGTCACGACTTCCACTACACGTATGAAGTGGGCTACGACGACACGGGCGTGATCGACGGCGTGACGGTCGACATGACTTCACGTTGCGGCTTTTCCGCCGACCTCTCCGGTCCGGTGATGACGCGCGCGCTGTGCCACTTCGACAACGCGTACTGGTTGTCCGACGTGACGATCGACGGCTTCTGCGGCAAGACCAACACGCAGTCGAACACCGCGTTCCGCGGCTTCGGTGGCCCGCAAGGCGCGTTCGCGATCGAGTACATCATGGACAACGTCGCGCGTTCGGTGGGCGAAGATTCGCTCGACGTGCGCCGTCGCAATCTGTACGGCAAGACCGAGCGCAACCAGACGCCGTACGGTCAGGTGGTCGAAGACAACGTGATTCACGAACTGATCGACGAGCTCGAAGCCACCAGCGAATATCGCGCGCGCCGTGCGGCGATCAACGAGTTCAATGCGAACAACGAAGTACTGAAGAAGGGACTGGCACTGACGCCGGTCAAGTTCGGCATCGCGTTCAACGTGACCCACTTCAACCAGGCCGGCGCGCTGGTGCACATCTACACCGACGGTTCGGTGCTGGTGAACCACGGCGGCACCGAAATGGGCCAGGGCTTGAACACGAAGGTCGCGCAGGTTGTTGCGCATGAACTGGGCATCGGCTTTAACCGCATCCGCGTCACGGCAACGGACACGAGCAAGATCGCCAATACGTCGGCGACCGCTGCATCGACCGGTTCGGACCTGAACGGCAAGGCGGCGCAAGATGCTGCGCGCCAGTTGCGCGAACGTCTGTCGGCCTTTGCCGCCGAGCGTTTCGGCGCGGGGCAGGTGAGCGCCTCGGAAGTGCGTTTCGTTCACGACCGTGTGGTGGTCGGCGAGATGATTGTGCCGTTCGAAGAAGTGATCGCGAAGGCCTACGTTGCGCGCGTCCAGTTGTGGTCGGACGGCTTCTACGCGACGCCGAAGCTCTACTGGGATCAATCGAAGCTGCAAGGCAGGCCGTTCTACTACTACTCGTACGGCGCGGCCGTATCGGAAGTGGTGATCGATACGCTGACTGGCGAAATGCGCGTGCTGCGCGCGGACGCATTGCATGACGTGGGCGCATCGCTGAATCCGGCGCTCGACGTCGGTCAGGTGGAAGGCGCGTTCATTCAGGGCATGGGTTGGCTCACGACCGAAGAACTGTGGTGGAACACCGGCGGCAAGTTGATGACGCACGCCCCGTCCACCTACAAGATTCCGACCGTCAACGATACGCCGCCCGATTTCCGTGTGCGCCTGTTCAAGAACCGCAATGCCGAGGACAGCATCCACCGTTCGAAGGCGACCGGCGAGCCCCCGCTGCTGCTGCCGTTCTCGGTGTTCTTTGCTGTGCGCGATGCCGTGTCGGCCGTGGGTGACCACAAGGTCAATCCGCCGCTGAATGCGCCCGCGACCAGCGAGGAAATCTTGAAGGCAGTCGGCGCAGTACGGGCGGCCGTCGCGGCGGCGCGGCAGTAGGCGTTGCGTGCAAATATTGAAACCAACTGGAATGATCGCCATGAACGACTTCTCTTCCGTTCAGATCGGCCGGCGCAGCGCCGTGGAAGCACCGCGACCAGCGCCGATGCATATCGTGCTGTTCGGCGCGGGGCATGTCGGCCATGCGCTCGTCACGCTGCTCGGCAGCTTGCCGTGCGTGGTTCAGTGGGTCGATGAGCGCGACGAACTGTTCCCCGACGAAACGCCGGCCAACGTGCAGGTCGAAGCAACCGACACGCCCGATGCAATCGTCGACACGGCGCCGCCCGGCGCGTATTTCCTCGTGATGACGCATAACCACGCGCTCGATTTTTCGCTCGCCGCACGCATCATGCGGCGGCGCGATTTCACCTACTTCGGCATGATCGGCTCGAAGACCAAACGCGTGAAATTCGAGCGTCGTTTGCTGGATCGCGGCGTGGATCTGGATCGGCTGGTGGAGATGACGTGTCCGATCGGCGTGACCGGCATTGTCGATAAAGCGCCAGCGGCAATCGCGGTTGCGGTGTGCGCTGAATTACTGCAGATTCGTACGCGGCAGGCCGCGGCGCAGGCAGTGACGCAGAAGCTTTACGCGAGCGTGTGAGTAGATAGAGCGAGTGCCTGGCGTAAGGAGTTCGACGTCGGGCCGGTAACTTGAATTGCTCAAGATAAAGGCGCGCCATGTAGAGCGCTCGCCCTGCCAGACTTCGAACCATAACGTCAGCCCGTCGCGGCTGACGTTTCCTTTTTCGCCGGCCGTTTCGCGCGCCGCACCTTCTGCGCGACCAATCCGTCCGACACTTGAGACATCAACGTGCGCAGCCAGCCAACATCGCTTGGCCGGTCCGGCTGCGGATGCCATAGCTGATAACACTTGATGCGGGGAAAGGGAATCGGCACTTCGACGACCGCAAGCGGCAGGATGCTCGCATAGTGCATCGCGAAACGGCGTGTGGTCGTGAAGATCAGATCCGACTGCAGCAGCGTTTGTGGTACGAGGCCGAAGTAGGGCAGCGTGGCGACGATGCGCCGCTCGGCGCGGGCCCGTGCGAATCCGATGTCGACGGCGCCGCCGCTCGCGCCGCTATAAGGCGTGGGCGCGAGATGTGGCGCGGCGAGATACGCTTCGCGCGTCATCGGCGTGCGTGCGAGCGGATGGTCGGCGCGCATCAGGCACACCACCGTGTCGGAGAACAGGTCGCTGCGCTCGAAACGCAGATCCGGCTTCGGCCAGTTGCCGATCACCAGATCGAGTTCGCCCGCATCGAGCGCGGCCGAATGGTCGAGCATCGGGCTTAGCGAATCGATCTCCAGACGCGCATGCGGCGCCGCTTCGCGAAACTGCGCGATTACGGTGGGCATGAAGAAGTCGTTCAGATAATCCGGCGCGGCCACGCGGAAGGTGCGGCGCGAGCGGCCGGGATCGAAGTCGCCGTGCGGCGTCGCAACGAAATCGACTTCGCGCAGCACACGTTGCGCCGAGGCTAGCAACGATTCGCCGTATTCGGTCGGCACCATGCCCGATTTGCCGCGCACGAGGATCGGGTCGTTCAGCGTCTCGCGCAGTTTGCGCAGCGCGGTGCTGATGGCGGGCTGGGTCTGATTCAGACGCAGTGCGGTTTGCGTGACGCTGCGCTCGACGATCAGCGTGCGCAGCACGCGCACGAGCCAGATATCGAGGGAGGCGGCGGAATCGTCCATGGTTTAGGCGAGGCGATGCAAGCAGGTCGGGCCCGGATGAAGCGTCGGTCGGAGCCGCCCGCGAGTCAGATCGCGAGTGTGGGGCGCAAAGGTTATAACCTTAGGCCCGTTTGCAGTGTGGCGGCATAGCGGGCACGGTATGGCCGGCATCAGGACGCCCTTTTTGACGCAATCACGTCTGAAAAGACATGCGAAGACGCAAGCGAGGCATGCGTGCTTGCACGAATCTTACGGTTTGCCTTCGTTAATTATCCGTGAGACCCGACGGCAGCGAACTGATCCGCTTCACTTCCTTCGAGTCGAGCCAGTTCGGCGTGCGTGCGCAATACAGCACCATCGGCAACGCGTCTTCGCCCCAGAACAACTGGTCGTTCAGACGGAAGGTCGGCACGCCGTAGACGCCCAGATCGATTGCATCCGCAGTGTTGCGCTGCAATTGCGCCTTCACTTCTTCATTCTTGATGAGTTCCGGGCCATCCGGCATACCGACGCGCTCGCACAGCTCGGCGAACGCTGCATCGCTCGACGGATCGCGGCCTTCGCGCCAGATGAAACGGAAAATCTCGCGTACAAAGCTGATGTCGCCCTTCTCCGCGGTGGCGAGCAGGAGCGGCTTCATCGATTCGAACGGATGGGCCGGCGGCATCTTGAACGGAATGCCGAGTTGCTCCGCGCGAAACAGCGCGTGGCGATACAGAAAGGTGCGTTTGGCGGGCACGCTGTAAGCGGGCCGCTGGCCCCAGTGGTGATAGAGGTCGTTCAGCACGACCGGCGTAAACGCGAAGTCGAAGCCCGGCCATTTGTCGTGTTGCTCGAGCAACAGGTAGGTGAACGGCGAGACAAAGTCGTAAAACCACTGCGGTTGCCTGGCGTCGATGCCAACGGTCATAAATGTCTCCCGAATTGCCCGTTCCGACCGGTGCCGTCTGCTGGACCGTCGGAATTGTAATGATCTTACGCGGTGCGGCCGCCGCTTGCACCGTTTGGTTTCTGGCCGGCGACGGCCGGTACGGCGGACGTCGCGCCCGGTTGCGGCGCCATCGTCGCGGCCGATGTCAAATCAGGCTCGGCGCAGCCATTCCAGCTAGACGTGGAATCCGACTGTGCGGGGTCGTCGATTGAGTCCCTAGGCGGGGCGGCCGGCCGGAGGCTCGTCTGCCTCGGCGGCTCCGCGCGCCTCAGGTGATTCAGCGGCGTCATCGTCTTCTGATGCGCGCCCGGCCTCGGGCGGCTGCGGTCCGTCGCCGGGTTCGGCTGCTGCCTCGCGCTGGGCCTCGCGGTTATGCGTGAGCCGCTCGCGCACGAAACCGATATGCTCGCGCAGCACGTAGAACTGATCCGCATAGGCAAGCGGCATTTTCAGACCGTTCACCGACTCTTCAATCGTATCGAGCCGCTCGATCAGCGACGCGCGTTCGGCGGCCGAGTGCTCGCTGAGCGCGCTTCGTTCGATCGCGATCAGCGCGCCGTACCAGCGGTAGATACGCGATTTCACCCGCCAGGCATATAGCGCCGGCACGAGACGCAGCGCCGGGATCAGCAGCACGATCAATGGCACCACGACCACCAGCAACCGGTCCGCGAGACTTGCCAGCCAGAACGGCAGGACCCGGTAGAGGAAGCTCTTGCCTGACTTGTAGTAACGGGCAGCGTCGTCGCTGATCGGGAAATCGTGCGCGAGCGGCGCGGGGAATTCGCCGGCACGCTGCATGACGTTCGCCTTGCCGTGGACCTCGCGCGCCGCTTCGATCAGCAGATCGGAAAGCGCGGGATGCAGCGAGTCGCGCGCCACCAGTTCGGCGGTCGGCGCCACCATATGAATCGGTGCGGACGGCAGATTCTTGCCGAGGTCGAACGCGCCCATCGGCATCTCGAGCTGCGTCAGATACGGAAAACGACGCGTGTAGGCATCGGCTTGGGTGAAGTCGTAGAACTGCACATTCGGCGTTCGATACAGCTTGCCCATCACCGCTGGTTGCGCCGAATCGCCGGCCAGAAAAGCCGCGTCGATTTTGCCGGCGACGAGTGCCTGGGCGGCGTCGTCGCCCGAGAGCGGCAACAGTTTGGTCGGGCCGCCCGGCACGATGCCGTTTGCCTTGAGCAGCGCGAGCGCCAGCTCACGTGTGCCGCTGCCCTCGGCGCCGACGGCAAGCCGCAAGCCCTTGAATTCGGAGAGGCGCGCGACCGTCGGCCCGTGATAGAAGATCGCCAGCGGTACATAGGCCACGCTGCCGAGCGACATCAAGCCCTCGTTCACCGGGCCGGGCGCGACGCCATCCTGCACGAAGCCGACGTCAACGTTCGAGTTCGGGTCTGAGAGCCGTTTGAGATTCTGCAGCGAGCCTTCCGAGGACAACACGTTCAGCGTGATACGGTTGCGCGCCAGAATCGTCTTGTACTTCTGCGCCGCATTCCAGAAGGTGCTGCCTTCGGGGCCGGCGCTGATCGTCAGCGTACTGGGCGGGGCGGGCTGGATCAGACGCACGGCGACCCAGATCGCCGCGACGGCGATCAGCAGGATCGGTCCGAATGAGACCGCCAGATCGCGCCAGGAGATCGCCACGAAACGGGCGACGAGACGGGGAGGGCGTTTGCGGCCGGTGGCTGGCTTCATCGGGTGACGTGACGGCTACGGTCGAAAGTGAACAGGGTGGCGGCGCTCTGCGGCGCGCGAACCGGGGCAAGGCCTCTGCGCCGTGCCGGGCAGGTCGCGGCAAAATACGCATAAGACGCACAAGCCGCGCGGCAGGGCATGTCGCGCCGATGGTACCTGAGAATCGCGCGGCGGCGCAGTGTCCGGCCTGGGCGGGCGCCGTCAAACCCGTAACAATTCGTGAACGACGCGTGAACGACGCGTGAACGGCCCATGAACGGCGGATGAACCCGCCACGGACCCAAATATGAACGGCGCATGAAAAACCCGATCCGGGCCCCCACGGCAAGCAGCAGTCAACACCGCAGTATGACTAAACCCTTTGCGCTTCTGGCGCGGCTAGATTAAATTGTGGATCGCTGCCGCGATCAGACGTTTGCGCGGCGTGACCCGGCAAGACAGACAAGAACCGGGCGCGCTGGCAGACTTCGCGGCTTGCCGGCTCTCGTACCGCATCGCATGCGTGGCATCGTGCGACTAACGGCGGCCGGCCTCTCTCGCCTCTCGCACACCGTGTTGCAGCCATAGTTGGCCGTCGCTGGGCCGCGTTTTGCCGCGTCCGCAGCCTGGTCGCCCGTAGTCGTAACGAAACCGCTTGTACATGCGGTCCAATGTGTAGCCAAGGAGAAACTATGAAATCGGTCGGTTTTCTGAAAACGCTGGGCTCGGTCGTGGCGATGGTGGTGGCGTGCAATGTGTACGCTCAGGCAAGCGATGCAACGGCGACGGGCACGACCGCAACGCCGGCTGCAAGCGCCAAGGCCGGCAAGAAGGCCAATAGCCAACTGGGTCGCAAGGTGCGCAGCGCGCTTGCCAAGGCGCAAGGCATCGACGTCTCGAACATCGCCGTGCGTGCGCGTGGCGGTGCGGTGACGCTGACGGGCTCGGTGCCTGACCAAGGTCAGATCGACGCTGCCGGTGAAGCGGCCAAGGGCGTTGCCGGCGTGACGTCGGTGACGAACAAGCTGACCGTTGTTCAGCAATAAAACGGCAGCAGTGAGCAGGCCGCGATAAGCGGTCTGCCATTAAGCCGCTTGCCAGAGCGCGTGAGGCGCCTGCAGGCGCTCAGGGCTGTATCGGAAGGTGCATGCATCACGCATATCGCTATGCGCCATCGTGATGCATGCCAGCGCGAGGGTTCCGGCGAATAGCCAGAGCCCTTTTTTTTCGCTTTATTTTTCGTGGCGGTGATTTTTGAAGCGATGATGATGGTTCAGACCCGTTCCGTGCTGAACCCCTGCACCGCAACGGTCCGTCTGTACGCTGTGACACACAATTGACGCGTCGCGAAGCGTACTGTGATGCAAGTGGAACCGGAGTCAACGCCATGGAAACCACGCTTTTGCGGTATACCGATCTGCCGATCGGCGATCGGGCGGCTTTCGAACTGGTGTGCGCGCGGCACGGTTTCGCGCCGGCGCATTTCGACATCAGCGCCTGTCCGGACCCGGGCGACGCCGCGCACGAGCGCCTTGTCACGATTCGACGCGGCGGCTGGGCGCAGTGCTATCACGACCATCACGGCCAATGGGTCAGGCAGTTCGAGACCGATCTGACCTGCAGGTTTTTCAAATAGACGTGGTCTGGGTGTGCTGGCGTTTTGTCAGCGCCTCAGGCTGGTACTTCAAGCCGCCTACGCAAACTACCTGCCAAGGGCGCCTGTCAGGACCGACGGTCAGGACTCCCGCTTCACGCCAGCACGAGGCGCACGCCGACCAGCGTGAGCGTGGCGGCGAGCACATTGCGCAGCAGCGCGTCCGGCGCGCGCGACGACAGATAACTGCCGATCGCGATGCCCGGCAATGACCCCACCAGCAGCGACAGAAGCATCGACCAGTCGACCGAGCCCAGCAGCCAGTGCCCCGCGCCCGCCAGCAGCGTGAGCGGCACCGCATGTGCGATATCGGAGCCGACGATGCGCGTGGTCGGCAGCAGCGGATACAGCAGCAACAACACCGTCACGCCGATGGCGCCCGCACCCACCGACGTCAGCGACACCAGTACGCCCAGCACCGCGCCGGTCAGCATGGTGAGTGCGAGCGTGCGCCCTTGACTGGGAGCGCGTTGACGGCGCGTGCCGAGCGCCGCGAGTTGCGGACGAAATATAAGTGCCACGGCTGTCACCAGCAGAGCCGCGCCGAGCACGATCTGGATCAGCCGGCTCGTGCCCGGGGTGTCCATTCCGTAACGATGCAGCAGGATCAAGGTGATCGTCGCCGCAGGTACGCTGCCGGCCGCGAGGCGCAGGGTGATCTGCCAGTCGACGGAGCCTTTCAGGCCGTGCACGAGGGTGCCGGTCGCCTTGGTGGCGGCTGCGTACAGCAGATCGGTGCCGACCGCGGTGGCCGGATGCACGTTGAACAACAGGACCAGGATCGGCGTCATCAGCGAGCCGCCGCCAACGCCCGTCAGTCCGACCAGAAAGCCGACGAACAGGCCGGAGACGGAGTACAGCAGATCGATGTGGGGAAGAGCCATTGAGCAGACCGTTGACGGTCGGGTGGGTTGGACAGGTTAGGCGGCAAGGCCGGCGCGCGCTTGCCTGCGGGTGTCGGCGAATGTCGACGACAGGCCCGTGGCGGCGCGGCGAAAGCCGCTATTGTCGCAAAACTGCCGAGCTTGCGTATGCAAGCGTCTGAATCCCACTCAAAGCGCGCGTCGAATCTCGACGATGCCGAAGGCCGCCAGCGTGATCCCGACGATCCGGTCGATCGCAACGCGCAGCTTGCTGCCGATCGCATGACGCGCGAGCGACACCACGGTCACGAGAAAACACCACCACGCGATCGAACCGCAAAACACGCCGCCTACGGTGGTCAACGCGATGCTCGACGAAAACGCGCCCCGCGGCGCGAGCGTCGTGAACAGCGCGGCGAACATGATGACGGTTTGTGGGTTGGTCAACGTGAGCAGCAACGAACTGGCATACGCGCGCAGTGCGCCGGCGCGGCCCACCTGTGCGAGCTTGCCGTCGCCGTTGTCGTTTGCTGCGTCGGCGGGCGGTTTCTGCAGCAGCGTACGCACGCCGAGATAAAGCAGAAACAGGCCGGCGATCAGATGCAAGGGTCGGTCGTAGGCGAGCATGAACTGCGAAATGCCGACCAGACCGAGTGCCGCGATCAGACCATAGAATGCATCGCCGCTCGCGATGCCGAAGCCGATCGCCAGCCCCGCACGCGGACCGCCGGTCAGCGTGCGGCGGATGCAAAGCATGCCCATCGGCCCGACCGGCGCGGCAATCGCGAGGCCGACACCCGCTGAGGTGACGAAGAGACTGGTGGTGGACATGGGACAGCCTTTATCGGTTGTTCTGCTTCGTGGGTATAGTCGCGCGTGCTGCGCTTTCGCATGCTTGCCGGCGGGCGTCACGCTGACGCGCCCTCAAGCATAGCCAGACCGAAAATCCTGGGCAAGGCTGCGAGGATCAGGCAGCACACCCTGGCACAACTGCGAACTATGCCGTTCGGCACATGATCGACCTTCGCAACTCAGCACGCGATCGACGGGACAAACCAGCGTGCGGGCCGTGGATACCCTGGGGCGGACT
Source organism: Paraburkholderia sp. D1E (assembly GCF_052682275.1). Taxonomy (NCBI): domain Bacteria; kingdom Pseudomonadati; phylum Pseudomonadota; class Betaproteobacteria; order Burkholderiales; family Burkholderiaceae; genus Paraburkholderia; species Paraburkholderia sp. D1E. The sequence goes on along the minus strand of NZ_JBQYMB010000001.1, from coordinate 8,530,865 downwards.
CGGCAGCCGCCTTCCTCGGGCATAATTTTCCCACTTCAAACACCCGGGGCACGTCCGTTCATGTGGCAAATCGATCAGATGACGTTGCGCCTCTTTATCGCTGTCTGCGAAGAAGGCACGATCGCGCGCGCGGCTGAACGCGAGTTCATCGCACCCTCCGCGGTCAGCAAGCGCCTGGCGGATCTCGAAGCGCTGGTCGACGTTGCGCTGCTCTCGCGCAGCCAGCGCGGCGTGCGCGCGACCGCGGCCGGCGAGGCGCTGCTCAGGCACGCGCGGCTCATCATGCGCGGCCACGAGCGTTTGCAGGCGGAGCTCAGCGAATACGCGGCCGGCGCACGCGGTCATGTACGGGTGCTGGCGAATGTGTCGTCGATGGTCGAGTTTTTGCCCGAGGCATTGTCGGCATTTCTGAAGGCCAATCCGCAGATTCGCGTCGATGTCGAGGAGCGCGTCAGCGCCGAGATCGTACGCGGTCTGGAAGAGGGCGTGGCCGATCTCGGCATCTGCCGCGATGTGGTGCCGATGGGCAGTCTCGATGTGCTGCAGTACCGCTCCGATCATCTCGCGCTGATTGTGCCGCGCGATCATCCATTGGCCGGTGAGGCAGCAATCGGTTTCGATCAAACCCTGGCATTCGATCATCTCGGGCTCGCATCGAACGCGTCGGTGAACGCGCTCATGCAGCGCATTGCGGTGGAAAAAGGCAGCGAGCTCAACTATCGAACCTATGTATCGACCTTCGATGCCGCCTATCGGTTTATCCAGGCAGGCCTTGCCGTTGCGATCCTGCCGAGCGAAGCGTTGCCCAGGCATGCCGCCGACGAATACGGCATCGTCGCCGTGCCCTTGCAGGAAGCATGGGCAGAGCGCCGCTTCGTGATCTGCATGCGCGATCGCAATGCGCTGACGTTGACGGTGTCGCATTTACTCGATCACTTGCTGCGCTCGGTCTGAACGCCGGCTACGGTTTGTTTTCTGGGCGCAGCCGGGACGTCCTCTGAACGCCTGCTGAGCGCTCTTCCAGCATCCCTCCCAAGCACGCCCTGACGTTCCCCGCCGTTCTCTGCAGGCTCTCACAACGTCCTCCCGGCACCCTCTGAGAAGCCCTTAAGGGTTTCCCCTTTGCTACGGCGCACGCCCGTCCCGCTTGCCTCTGCCGCCATCGCGCGTGGCGATGGAGTGCGTCGTCAACGCAGACTTTGCTGCGCGGCCGCACGCGGGCACGCTGTCACTCAGCTGCTTCATTTTCCGCATTCCACGCAAGATTCGAGACCGGGATTCAAGACCATGAGTGACACCCAGGAACGCGTCGTCGTGACCGAAGTCGGCATGCGCGATGGCCTGCAAAGCATCGCTCGCACGATGCCCACCGAGTTCAAACGGCGCTGGATCGACGCCGCATATGCTGCCGGCGTGCGGCATATGGAGGTCGCGTCGTTCGTGCCGGCGAAGCTGCTGCCGCAAATGGCCGACGCCGACGATGTGATCGCCCACGCGCTCACCTACGACGATCTGATCGTGACGGCCCTGGTGCCGAACCTGAAGGGCGCACAACGTGCGCTCGACTCCGGCGTGCATCGGATCGTCGCGCCGATTTCGGTGAGCACGGCGCATAGCCTTGCCAATGTTCGTAAGACGCCCGCAGAGATGATCGAGGCATTTGCCGCGATGCGCGAACTGATCGATTGCGCTGCTAGCGCGAACACGCGGCGCGTCGAATTGATCGCCGGTCTATCGACGGTGTTCGGCTGCACGCTGCAAGGCGGGGTGCCTTATGCCGACATCGCCGCGATTGCGCGTGCCGCGTTGCAGGCGGGCGCCGATGTCATCGCCCTCGGCGACACCACCGGCGAAGCAACGCCGCGCCAGGTCGGCGAAATCATCGAACTGGTGCGGGAGGTCGCGGGCAGCAAGCTGCGCTCGCTGCATTTCCACGACACGCGCGGCCTCGGTCTCGCGAATACGCTGATGGCGCTGCAGCACGGCATCCGCGAATTCGACGCATCGCTGGCCGGCCTCGGTGGCTGTCCGCATGCGCCGGGCGCGACCGGCAACGTGAACACCGAAGACCTCGTGTTCATGCTCGACAGCATGGGCTACGACACCGGCATCGACCTCACCAGACTCATCGCGTCGCGCGACGTCCTCGCCGATGGATTGCCTGGCGAACCGCTGTACGGCTATCTGGCGCGTGCCGGTTTGCCGAAGCAGTTCAGTGCCGCTGCTCAACGTTTTGAATCTTCCGAATCACAGGTGCTGCAATGAATCCGGTTTCTTCTACGTCTGCTCCTTCGACACCTGCTTCTTCTACGTCAACCTCGTCCGCACCTGCTTCGTCGGCGGAACAGCAGGGCGCGTTGCCGCTCGCTGGCATTCGCGTGGTCGAGCTGTCGCATATGGTGATGGGGCCGACGTGCGGGATGATTCTTGGCGACCTCGGCGCCGAAGTGATCAAGGTCGAGCCGCCGCGCGGCGACGGTACGCGCCGTTTGCTCGGCACAGGGGCGGGGTTCTTTCGCACCTTCAACCGCAACAAGAAGAGTGTCGCGCTCGATCTCGATAGCGAAGCCGGGCTGGCAGCGCTGCACAAGCTGGTCGACACCGCGGATGTATTCGTCGAGAACTTCAAGCCGGGACGCATGGCGAGCCTGGGTCTCGATTACGCGTCGCTGCACGAACGCAATCCCACGCTGATCTATGTCTCGCACAAAGGCTTTCTGAACGGTCCATACGAACATCGTCTCGCGCTCGACGAAGTCGTGCAGATGATGGCGGGCCTCGCCTACATGACGGGACCGGTAGGCCGTCCGTTGCGCGCGGGCAGTTCGGTCAACGACATCATGGGCGGCATGTTCGGCGCGATCGGTGTGCTTGCCGCGTTGCACGAACGGCATACGAGCGGACGCGGCAAGGAAGTGCAGAGCGCCCTGTTCGAAAACTGCGTGCTGCTCTCCGCGCAACACATGCAGCAGTTCGCCGCGACCGGCGTGCCCGCTGCGCCGATGCCTGAGCGCATCAGCGCATGGGCTGTCTACGACGTGTTCCAGCTTGCCAACGACGAGCAGATGTTTATCGCCGCGACCGGCGACGGCCAGTGGCGCGCGCTGTGCGCGATTCTTGGCCGCGCCGATCTGCTGGCCGACCCGCGCCTCGCGACCAACAACGAGCGCGTGCTGGCGCGCGAATGGTTGCTGAAGACGCTTGGCGAAACCTTGAGCCGCCGCGAAGGTGCGGCGCTCGTGCCGCTGTTCGAACGCGACCACATTCCGTTCGCGTCGATCACGAAACCCGAAGACCTGTTCGACGATCCGCATCTGAACGAGAGCGGTGGCCTTGCGCGATTGACCCTGGACGACGGAAGCGAAACCGCGATGCCCTTGCTGCCGATTTCGATGGATGGCGCTCGCCTGCAACCGCGCCAGCCGATCGCAAAGATCGGCGAGCACACCGCCGACGTGCTGCGTGGTCTGGGCTACGACGAAGCGCGGATCGCGGCGTTGGGCGGCGGCGTGGCGCAAACGCCGCGGGAAGCGGCGTGAGGGTAGCAATTCTTGGGGCGGCACCCAAAGCTGCATGTCTGTAGCGGCCGAAGAGACGTGAAGCAGCGGCCCATAAAGCGCCCGCGCGAATGATTGGGCGTAGCGCCATTGCGTCGCAGGGGCCCGATGTGTCGAACGTAGTTAATCAAATCTCATCCGGCGTCAGACCGGAATTCAGCAACCATTTTGCATGGGATCGGAGTAAGCGCTAAAGCGCTAACTCCGATCGACAACGGAGACTGACGATGAAATCGTCGAATCATGCGGTATATGCGACAGCGGTCGGCGATGCAGGCACGCTGGGGGATGTACCCTCGGGCGTCGATGTACCGGCAGGCGCCCGCGCTGATGAAATCGTGCTGGAGGGTGCGCGCATTTCCGCGCGGCTCGACCGCTTGCCCGCCACGCGTTCCATCTGGCAACTGGTGATGCTGTTGAGCCTCGGCCTGTTCTTCGAACTGTACGACCTGATGTTCTCCGGCTACATCGCGCCGGGCCTCGTGCGCAGCGGCATTCTCACCGCGACGACGCATGGTCTGTTCGGCACCAGCGGCGTGGCGAGTTTCATCGCGGCGTTATTCGCGGGCCTCTTTATCGGCACGGCGGCATGCGGTTTTCTCGCCGACCGCTTCGGCCGGCGCGCAATCTTCACATGGTCGCTGCTGTGGTACACCGCGGCCAACATCATCATGGCGTTCCAGGACACGGCGCTTGGGCTCAATCTCTGGCGGTTCATCGCGGGGATCGGTATCGGCGTGGAGATCGTGACGATCGGTACGTACATCTCCGAACTCGTACCGAAGCACGTGCGCGGCCGCGCGTCGGCCTTTTCGCAAGCAGTCGGTTTCTGCGCGGTGCCGATCGTCGCGTTTCTGTCCTATTTGCTGGTGCCGCACCGTTATTTCGGCCTCGATGGCTGGCGTCTGGTCGTGCTGACCGGCGTGACGGGCGCGATCGTGGTGTGGTGGATTCGTTTGCGTTTGCCGGAGAGTCCACGCTGGCTCGCACAGAAAGGCCGCATCGAAGAAGCCGACGCCGTGATGAAGCGACTCGAAGCGCGTGTGGAACGCGAATATGGACGGCCTTTGCCGGAGCCGGCGTTGCCCGAACCGGTGCGTGCGCGCGCGGCGTTTCGCGACTTGCTGGTGCCGCCGTATCGAAAACGCACGCTGATGTTGATCATTTTCCACGTGTTCCAGACGATGGGCTATTACGGCTTCGCGAACTGGATTCCGACGTTGCTGATCAAGCAGGGTATTACCGTCACGACGAGTTTGATGTACGCGAGCATCATTGCGATCGCGGCGCCGCTTGGACCGTTGCTGGGGATGCTGATTGCCGACCGCTTCGAGCGTAAGACGGTGATTATCTGCATGGCGGCGGTGAACGTGGTGTGCGGGTTGCTGTTCAGCCAGGCGAGGGAGACGGTGCTGCTTGTGAGTCTTGGGGTGTGTCTTGTGCTGGCGGGCAATATTATTTCATACAGCTATCACGCGTATCAGGCGGAACTGTTTCCGACCAGCATTCGGGCGAGGGCAGTAGGATTTGTTTATTCGTGGAGCCGGATTTCGGCGATGTTCTCCGCATTTGTGATTGCGGGATGCTTGAGCCGCTTTGGCGTGAACGGGGTGTTCGTGTTTATTTCAGGAGCGATGGTGGTGGTGATGGTGGCCATCGGAACCCTTGGGCCGAAGACACGGGATGTCGCGCTGGAGGATATTTCGAGGTAGTGCTTTGCTGTTGGGCGATGCCCGCTTGGCGGGGCGGGCTTGCTCGTTTAGTGCTTCTTTGGGGTTGCCGAAACGGTCGGCGCCACGCGGATCGGCGGCGCACCCGACGGCGTCGTGGCCGGTGTGGGTTTCTTGGCCTGCTTCGGTTTCTTTACTTCGCGGTTACTGCGCATTTGACCTTTTGCCATGATGGGCTCCCCAATAGGCTTTTATCGCTCCGAGAGGGAGCAGTAGGATAGTGTGCGCTGAATTTTGTGTTTATGGGAGGGATTTTGGTTTTTTTGCCTGTGCGGCGCTTTCGTCTGGTCGAAGCGGGGTAAATTCTGCTACCAATTTGCCATTGTTAGCAGATCCGTGAGGAACTTGTTTTGAACTTTGCGCAGGTCGAATACGCACTGTTGGTATAACGCGGGATACATGGAACCGTCTGGGTTAGTCTCCCATCCTGCGCCCGCGTCGCGCTGCAACTCGCAGAATTTCACCCCGTCATCCTGCGCCGCCATATAGGCGTCAAGCACTTCTGCGTGCCCGTTGCCGGCCGGGATTTTTGAACGTATTTTTTTGTACAACAGTTTGTTTTCCTCAACCATATCCGCTTGCAAACCGGCGAAGCATTGCGCATCGGAAAAGCCACCGCCCAAGTGCTTCAAACATTCTGGGTCTGTCTTCGCCAATGCCCAGTGAGAAGATATGGCGAGGACAATAACTGCGGAGAGTTGCCTAGTGAGATGCATCATAGATCCCCGATGCGAAAAGGCGCGCTTCCGAATAACGGCGCGGAGGAAGCCCCGGATTGCTGCCGATGCGATACGTTAGAATGAAATCGAACATTCCACTGTAATTTCCTGTGTTGATCTTCCTAATTATCTCATCGGCTCCAGAATTTGGCCCGCAGTTATAAACGATGCTTACCAGAGCGTCATACTCGAATTGAAAGAGGGGTACACGCACGTCGTCGTTCAAACGACGCTCCATTCGCGCTACATCGTGTTTCTTGAAGTCTCGCGCGCGCTCAAGCGAAATTGTCTGCCCGACCTCGATATGGTCCGATGGCACGATGCGATGCCCGCAGGCGACCGTTGGAATTCCAACGTTGTCGCGGTACGCCTTTAGAATAAATCCATCTGTAACGTGGTGCCCCTGAAAATTTGTACCATTCAGTATGCCGGACTCCCACACTGCCATAAAGGAAAGCCCGTCATCGGACACTACCCATGGCTTGCCCAGTCGCTGGGTGTAGACCGTGACAGACGAGCTTGGGTTTGTGTTCGTCACTACAGTTGCAAGTGGTTGAGTCATTGAGCACCTTGCAAATGGCCGAGATGGATAGAGATATTCCTTGCGTGGTCTGTCCGATAGCGCGCCGTTCGCCCTTGCGAGTCGGTTACTCCATGCTGGAACTCGCCAGACGGAAGACGGATCGAGTAGTAGGTCTCTGGCAAAGGCTGGCCGTGCGTATCCTTCAGCACGAACTGTTCGTCATGGTGGCCGGTGCATGCGCTGCCGTTTTCTTCTGAGCGCGCAACGCCTGTAAGATCGGGCCTTCCTTCGTCGATGAGTCGGGAGCGCCGTCCGTAAACGGAAACGATACGGGGATGCGGCATGCATTTGCACAGCACATGGTCGCCACCAAGGGCCATGTCTTGCCCTAGTTCGCTGCTGTATGGACGCCTGACTGAAACAGGGAACACGCCCGAAACGATCCTCCCCGCACTTTTACATTTGTCGCACCAGGCCTCATGTCCAATGTAGGTCACGCGCCTGGATCGTCCGTTGTCGTCCGTGATCGTGCAATTGTCTTTGCCCGTAACCACATAACTGCTGCCGCCGTTATCAAGTGGATCGCCTTCGACTACCGCGTAATAGATGGGCATTGTTAAACCTCCGCTCTGTAGCCTACGAACAAGCCGGTCTCTCCGGTGACCGGGTAGTGAGTGGCGGCGACGACGTCTGCGTACATCGGCACGAAGCTGGTCGCGTGCCCGTCGCGGTGCGGGCTGTCAGTAATCACGTCGCCGTTGTCCAGCATGCTTCCCACTACTGCGAGCGGTCGAAAGTGAGGCGTGTCCGGTAAGCCGACACCCGTGATAATCTGCGCGCGAGTGCCATCGGAGTATTCGATGAAGTCACCCGTACATGCCGCCTTGCGGCTGGTATCGCGGACTTCAAACGTGCTAGTTACCTCGCGCAGCACACCGCCTCGACGCGTTGTTGCTCCTGTGACTGCAAAGCGCCAGAGTGGTGCGGTATCAGGTGACGGAACATAGTCGCTATCGAACAGACCTGCGATGGTTTCGCCTTCGGGTACTGTGAAATAGGCGTTTTCCCATAGCGTCTCAATGATGCGGTCACCATTGCTCAGACTACTTCCGACCAATGCAGCGGGGCGACCATCCATCACACACATAAAACCCGCGCCGTCCACAATCACCGCCTCGCTGCCGTCGGCGTATGTCACAATATCGCCGACACAAGCCAGGCCAAGGCCGCAGTAAGACGCCCCGCCTGTCGCTGTGGTCACACGTCCTCCGCGGGCGGTTAACGAACCAATCGTCGCAAACAGATATTTGATTTCTTTGCTCTGCTTATCTTTCATGTGCTGTCTCCTGCTAGTGGTTGAACAAGACCAATTTGCCGAGACTCGCTGCGTTTGAACGCGACTGCCATAAGACAGATCCGAAAAGATAACAATGCGATTCAGGGCGCATGAGCAATTGCATGAAACGTTACAGATGGTGGCGGGATTGTTGTAAACCCGATTAAAGGTGCGTTTGCTCTGGTTTTTGTGGCCGGGAAAAAGGGACGCAGGAACACATACTCAGTATCGAAGATGCGTTTGGCGATTTGCTCGACCCGCGCAGGCGCACACCGTCCGCGGGGAAAATGTAAAGATTGGTTATAGTTCGCGTGTCTAGCCTGTTTGGTTGATCGTCCCCAAAAACAGGTGATTTACATTGTTCCTGCCGTTACACAAAACGGCGCGGGTTTGACGGCCCGTCGTGATGCACCGCGCTACCCGGGAACTGGCCGGTTTCATGTGGGACATCAACAGGCTGGCCATGTCGCTCGCCATACCGCGGACCCCACAGGCAGCGTAAGCGCGCGATCATTGAACGGCTGAAGAACATCTGGAGGAGTTTCCTGAAGGCGGCGTAGCCCGGTACCCGAGTAACCCGAGGCTCAACTTCGCAACGGGCGCCGCCCGATTTGCGACTTAAGAAAGCGGCAGGCTCATGAGACGGACCTCTGTAATGCGGTGACTAACCCGCGGATATCAGTGTGATTCACCGTCGAGACTTACTGCTACGTCGCCCTCAGGAAATTTACGCGCCTATGGATGGAAAACGAAAACCGATCCCGATTGACACGGAAAGTCATATCAGTTGAGAGCATTGCCCTGCACAGGGGCGACGCTAATAGACCACTAAACTAACAATTCAAGGAACGGCCAAAGCCGTAAGCGCACAGGTGAACAAGCGCCGCGCAGGCACAAACCAAACTTCAACCTGCGCGGCTTCTGCTACGCCGCCAAGTTTCCGATGGCAACTCCCCAAACTGCCCCCGATACTCATTGGAGAAATTCCCAAAATGCCAGAACCCCCACCGCGTAGCGACTTCGGTAACAGACCCGGAACCCCGCAATTCCCGCCGCACATGATCGAGCCGAACAGCTCGCATATACGCCGAAGGATTCACCCCAAGCGTATCCTCAAATGCATATTGCAATGTGCGCCGGCTCGCGCGAAACCGGGCACACAATTCCGCCACGGACAGCGGGCAATCGGGCGACTCTTCAACCAGCTCGCGAACCCCGCGCACGAGTTGCCAGTTCCGCGCCGTACGTGCCTCGACATTCCCGTGCGGATCGGCACTTCGCATCCCCTGCAATGCCTCGGCAAGACCGAATATCACCGACTTCTCGAACGACGCCGCCACGCCAACGTCATCGAGCAAAGTCGGCGTTGCAGCCACTGCGTCGAGCAATTGTTTGAGTACTTCGCGAAAACCCTGCAATCTCGCAGGATCGACATTCAATACGCCAGGCCTCGCGCCTAGCATCGGCGTAATTCCATCGAGCTGCGAGCGCACCAGTTCATCGCCAATCGCACCAGGCTCGATCTCCAGATTCACCACCACGTGCTTGTCAGGCGATAAAAACTCGAACCCGCCATCGCCGGAAAACACATGCAAGCCGTCGCGATGACTCGTCTGCCCGCACAGCAGCGCATGTCCTTCGAGTTGAAATGGAATGCCGACGGCCAGCTTGGATCGCGCCACCTGGCCGCGTTGATAGACCGTGCGGTTCAGACGTTCCACCAACACCCGCACGCCGCCCGCGGCGAACGAACTCACCGAGCCGTCGAAGGCGCCGCGCGAAATCTGGCAATAGCTCTGGTTCCACGCATCGAGCAACATCGCCTGCTCGTCGATGTTCCGGCAACAGCGAATCTCGACGGCGCTGCGTGTCTGATTGACCGCCTGCATAGCTTCTCCCGATTCTGTTGGCGCTCCCCGAAAGCCTCGTGCCGATCAGTGTATGCGAAAAAAAATTTACGTCGCAGCGTTGGAGCGACCCATCCGGGGCACGCATGCGGCTTCCTGCGCCGAGTCCGCACAGATCGCGAACACGGTGGCGGCCAGATACAGCAAGCATTCAGCTCAAGATGTAATGCATTTGTCAGTAAGCCGGATTTTTACGGGATTTTTACTTTTTGCCAATTTTGGATAGTCGCCGCTTTTTGCCGCCCCTACTTTGTGCATAACGTAGCGCAACGCAATGCATCAGACACTGGAACGGGAGTCGCGCATGAGCAGATCGGCAGGCAGGCTGGAAGGCAAGATCGCAATCGTGTCAGGTGGCGCAACCGGCGCGGGCGGCGCGGCGTCGCTGCTGTTCGCGCAGGAAGGCGCACAGGTCGCCGTGGTCGATATTAATACCGATGCGGGCGAAGAAGTCGTGACGCGCATTCGCGCGGCAGGCGGAACAGCCGAACTGTTTGCCGCCGATGTGTCGAAGCGTGCAGCCGTGGACGCCGCCGTGGCGAACATCATGGCGCGCTTCGGGCGCATCGACGTGCTCTTCAACCACGCCGGCAGCATCGTCGTGAAGCCGTTCGTCGATACCACCGACGACGACTACGACTGGCTCATGAACGTCAACGTGAAAAGCATGTTCATGATGACACGCGCGGTCCTGCCGCACATGCTTGCCGTGGGCAGCGGTTCGATCGTATGCACGGCGTCGATTTCGTCGGTGGCGGCCACGCCGCTCGAAGTGCTGTACTGCACGACCAAAGGTGCGTGCGCCATGTTCGCACGCTCAATTGCCGTCGAGTATCGCGATCGTGGTATTCGCTGCAATGCCGTATGCCCCGGTTTCATCGATACGCCGCATGGGCGCCGCGAAATCAGTGCGCTGGCGAAGTATGGCTTCGATGCGAGCGAAGCGGCACTCTCGGTGCAGCAGGGCCGTCTTTGCGCGCCGGAAGAAGTCGCGCGCGCCGCGCTCTTTCTCGCCAGCGACGACGCCAGTTTCGTCAACGGCGCACACCTGTACGTCGACAACTGCTTTACGGCTGCGTGAGCCGGTCCTTCGTCGCGCGGTCACGCCTCTGCATCGCTTAGCCGCTTCGTCATAACCCTGTTCAAAGGATCGTGTCATGGACATCAACACGGCCGTGCCGTCGGCAGACCCAGCCGACAACGACGTCAAGCTGTTGCACAAGATGGGCTATGCGCAAGAACTGTCCCGGCGTATGGGGGCGTTCTCGAACTTCGCGGTGTCGTTCTCGCTGATCTGCATTCTGTCGGGCGGCATCACGTCGTTCCAGATGGGCTTGTCGGCCGCGGGCGGGGCGTCGATCGGACTCGGCTGGCCGCTCGGTTCGCTGTTCGCGCTAGTCGTGGCGGCGGCGATGGCGCAGATCGCGTCGTCGTATCCGACGGCCGGTGGCCTCTATCACTGGAGTTCGATTCTCGGCGGCAAATTGTGGGGCTGGCTCACCGCGTGGATGAATCTGCTCGGTCTCGTGTTCGTGGTCGCCGCGATTAATTACGGTACCTATGATCCGTTCTTTCGCACGCTGATCGCACCGATGTTCGGTGTGAATCCCGATTCGCTCGGCTGGTGGCAGCAGACGCTCTTTCTGACCGTCATCACCGCTTCGCAAGCATTCCTGAATCATCGCGGCATTCGCATTACCAGCAAGATCACGGACCTGTCAGGCTATCTGATCTTTGTGGTGACGGTCATGTTGGTGGTTTCCCTGCTGGTGTATTCGCCGGTCAAGATCGACCTGTCGCGGCTCTATACCTTCACCAACTTCACGGGTGTCGACGGCGGCGCGTGGCCGAAGCAAACCATCGCCATGGCGTTTCTGTCCGGCCTGCTGCTGACCGCTTATACGATCACGGGCTTCGACGCTTCCGCGCATACCTCGGAGGAGACGCATCAGGCGGCGCGCAATGTGCCGCGCGGCATTGTTGGCTCCGTGTTCTGGTCGACGACCTTCGGCTACGTGATGGTGTGCGCGTTCGTGCTGGTGATGCCGGATATCACGGCGGGGGTGAAGCAGGGCACCGGGTTCTTCGAAGCGATTCTTGCGCCGATTCCGGGACCGCTGCGTATCCTGATCGAATTGCTGATGTTCTTTATTAACTACGTATGCGGTCTCGCGGCCGTCACGTCGACCTCGCGCATGATGTTCGCCTTTGCCCGCGATGGCGGCTTGCCCGGCTCGAAGTGGCTGCGCAAAGTGAATGCGGCACACCGCACGCCGGGCGCTGCGATCTGGACCTCGGCGGTGCTGGCGATCGTGGTGACGTTGTACGGCGATGCGTTCACGGTGCTGAGCGCAGGCAGCGCAGTGTTCCTGTTCATTTCGTACGCCATGCCGATTGCGGCCGGCATTTTTGCCGAGGGTCGTACGTGGAAAGAAAAGGGCCCGTTCCAGTTAGGCATGCTGTCGAAGCCGTTCGCGGTGGCGGCGGTGTTCGGCGCACTCGTGCTCGCCTATGTCGGCATGCAGCCGCCGAATCAGAAAGTGGTGTACGTGATTGTCGGTCTGCTCGCGGTGTTGCTGGCGATCTGGTACGGCGCAGGCGTACGCAAGAGCTTTGCGGGCCCGCCGATCGGCAAGGTGTCGAAGGAGCGCGAACAGGAACTGAGCGGAATGGAGGGGCAACTGGGGGAAAGCTGAGTCTCTGCGGGTGTGCGGGCAGTTGCCGCCACTCACAAAAAAATGACGTCAGCCGGCCCTGGAGCCGGCTGACGTTTTTACATCTGCCGCGTGACGTGGCATTCGTCAGTTAGATACCGGTGTATCCCACCGGAACTGTCGCGTTGCCCTTGGCGACCGAGGCGTTGTTCGACACCACATACACCGGCGATTCGGTCAGGTTGAGCGTCAATGTACCGTTGCTGTAGTTCGCGCTCGACGCATTGCCCATCATGTCGATGACCTTCACCGTGCCGCTCGTGCCGGGTGCATCCACCGCGAGGCTATACGGCACGCTATAAGTCGAGCTGAAGCCGACGCTCGCGTCCCACACGCTGTTGTTGTGCGCCCACAAGGCGGTGATCACGGCGCCATTGCCAACCTGCTGGAAGGCGTAGGCGTAGACGCCCGTTGGCGTGCCGTTCACCGGTCCGAGCGTATGGGTGCCGTCGAGCGTGTGCGTCATCGCGCTGATCGCCATGGCAACCGGCTTCGGGCTGATGTTCGTCGCACCGAATGCGCCTTGCGCGTCGCTCAGGTCGAAGAACGTGCCGTAGCCGACTTCACCCGGATAGTCCGCACCGTAGAACACGTAGGTCTGATCCGCGCCTTCGCCGAGCGTGATGATGTGCATGCGCGCCGCGACCGCAGCTTGCGCATATAGCACGTTCGCGGTCGGGTAGTTCGGACCGTACGAGGTGCCGAGATCGTAGCTGATGCCGGCTTCGGTCGAGAACAGCTTCATGCCCGGACGGTAATCGGTGGCCATTTCCGCGCGCAGATCGCGCATCTGGCCGCGCAACGAACCGTCGGCGGTCGACGGGTCGCTGTCGTAGCGCTCCGGCGGATGCGACGGCGACGTGCCCGCGTCGTAGTAACCATGCGTGGAGACGGCGTCGATGTACTGCCCGAAACCGAGCGGCGCGAGGCGCTTCAGACGCGTGGTGGTCAGGCTCGGGAACGCGTCGGTCGGACCCATCACCACCGCGTTCGGATCAGTCGAGTGGATGCCTTGATAGACGGACTGATACAGCGCGATGAAGTTGGCGTCGGTGTCGGTCCAGAACTCGTTGGGCTCCCACGTCACCTGATAGTAGTTCGCCGACTGGGTCGGGAAGTAGGCCGCGCGAATCGCATTCGATTCCGTGCCGACGCGGCTCATGTAGTTCTGGTAATACGAAAGGCTCGTCGGCACGCTCGTGTCGTCCTGGAACGCACCGGTACTGCTCGCCCAGGCAGGGATGCCATCGAGACGGATCAGGCGCATCACGTTGCCGCTCTTGTAGAACGGATCGAGATTGTTTGCCGAGGGGTTGAACGTGTTCGCTCCGCTCGGCTCCATCGTCGAGAGCTGGCGGTCGTCGATCGTCGACGAGATGCCCAGATCCGCAAGCAACGGACCGTTGTCGTTCGCGCCCTGCATGCCGAAGCGGTGCTGTTCCTGATGCGCATAGGTGACAGCGGGAATGACGGCTGCCAGGTTCGGCGTCACGCCGAAGGTCGCGATGCCGACCGGGCGCGTGCCCGCTTGCGGCAACTGGCCACCGTTCTGCGCGAGCGTGCCGGTCGCGGCGAAATAGCCGGCGAGGGTCGACGTGCAGTTGAGCGTGATGGTCTTTGAACCGCTCGGTACGGCCGTGCTGCCGCTCGCCGCTACTCTGCCGAAGGTGTCCGTGACGGCCCAGTTCAGCGTGTCGGCGTTCGGCACGTTGGTGGTGAAGGCAAGCTGAAAAGCGCTGCCGGCGGCAAAGATGCGTGTGCCGTCCGAGCTGGGCGTATCGGCGGAAATGGTGGCGCTGCCGGAGCCTGCCGAGATGGCCGGCGATGTACAGCTGAGTGCCGCGACGGCATTGCCTGCGCCGTTCACCGTGGCGGTGCCACCGGTGCTGCTGTTTCCCGCCGCAGTCGAGCTGGACGAACTGGCGGTTCCGTTGGCCTGGGTTGCTGCGGTGCTGCTGGAGCTGCCACCGCCGCCGCCGCAACCTGCTAGTGCCAGAGAAAGTGTTGAGAGTACGAGTAGTTGCGATTTCATCAATCTGTAACCAATGCGTTAGCTGAACATTCGTCCACCTCTTCGCGCAAAGCGCGTCCGGAGGCGGAACGAACATCCGGGTTCAATTGCAAGCCAGCCGATGAGTGAGGCCTCGGCACTGGCCATCCTGTGTGCGCAACGGGTTCGTTGCGCGAGGGTGATGCCTTCCCGGGTTGTCGGCCCCAAACGCATTTCTCTGCAGAGAAATACATGTCATGCGAATCCGTGCCGCTCGTATTGGCAGGTTGGCGGAATCGAACGACCGGGGAACGTACGACGAAAAAAACAAAAGCTTCGGGAACAGCGCGGTTCACATCGCAGTACGTGAATTCATGGCGCAAGCCAATGAACTATTTGCTGTTCTGTAAGTAAAGCAGGATCAAATGGGAAGAATCGACCGCAACAATACGCATTAGTATGTTTAAAAGAAGTAACGAGTCGTTACGTATGAACAATAACGCAGTACTAATTTCATTGATCACACCAATCTATACGTAAGGCGAGACCAGTCCTTATCCGCCAAGCAGAAGTGGGGTCGAAAAGATTTGCAATGGATGCCTAACTATACGAATTGGTGTAAACCGCAGCGTAATGGGCGATAGCGCTCATTCCATAGCCGATGGAAACTTGGAGATGGCGGAAAAGTGCTGGGCCTTCGGTGTAAGGTTTCCTCGCGATAGTGACTTCGCGGCGGAACTGTCGCTGTTTTACGGAGATGAGGCGGTGCCCCGCGAAAGGGGCGCGCCAGATAAACGATGATGAGGGGCCGAGGTTTTTGGGGCCGGTACTTGCTGTAGGAACGTTTATCCGCTGCGCAAAAAAGGCGGTTGTCCAGAGAGATAAATCGTGAGAATTCTTCAGTTGGTTCACGCGCCGCGACTGTCCGGGGCCGAGGTACTTGTAAAGGGGCTCGCGATTCATCATCAGCGCGGCGGCCATGAGGTCTGTATTACATCGCTGCTTCCACAGCAGGACGATTTTCTCGACATTCGCGCTGAGCTTCAGGCGGCGGGTGTCACCTGCCTGTTCCCGAGCATCCACTACGGCAGGGTGGGCAAACTGCTGCACCTGTATCGGGTGGTGCGTCAGTTCCGTCCCGACTTCATCGTGGCTCATGCCACACTCGCCGCACTCTATGTGCGTCTTCTGCCTGTGCATACGCCAATTGCCTGGGTGATGCACTCCGGCGTCAACGACTTCGAGAACGGTGCGCTCAAGCAGGCTGAGCGCCTGCTGTCCAGGCGGGCGAGAGCGATCATCGGTGTGTCGCAGCAAAATATCGACGACTACCTGCGAGAGATCGGCAAGCATCCGGCGATGGTCGTGATCCCGAATGGCGTGGACGCGTCGCTGTTCGCGGGAGATAACGGCACGTCGGCCGCGGATATCGCAGTGCCTGCCAGGCAGATTGTTCAACTGGGCCGCTATATAGAAGGGAAAAGCCAGTTGGACACGGTCCGCGCGTTCGAGCGTGTCGTGCAGAGCGAGCCCGAGGCGAGTTTGCTGCTGTGTGGTGTCGTCGAAGACATTCCGTATCACCAGGCCGTGTTGTCGCTCGTTCATCAGCTTGGGTTGGACAGCCGCGTGACGGTGTGCGGGCCGCGCTCGGATGTCGCCGCGATCCTTCGCTCCTCGCGCGTCTTTGCCATGCCTTCGCGATTCGAAGCGCAGAGCATCGGTTTTCTGGAGGCGCTCGCCTCGGGCATTCCGGTCGTGGCGAGCCGGATTCCGTCGTTCGGTTTTGCCAGTGGATTTGCCGGCGTCAATCTCGTCGATACGGCCGATCCTGAGGCTTATGGCCGTGCGTTGCTCGGGGCGCTCGATATGCCGCGTGCGAACCGGCAACTGGCGGGATACACGTTGCATGACACGGCAGATCGTTATATGACGATCGCGCGTCAATTCGTCCGGCCGATGCAGGTTTCGGCATGAACTACAGCGGATCGGCCGACTCGTGCTACTGCGCCAATCGGTCGATTCGCACCGTCTCCGAGAACAGGCCCGGCAACTCACCGAGGTCCTGAGCTGCGCCCAAGGCGAAACCGTCGCCTACCGGATAGCGTGTCAGTGCCGGGGCGCCGCCAGTGAAATAGAAATCGCTGAGCGTCGCGTCGGTTCTTCGATAAAGCACGAGCCCCGCATTGCGCTTGTCACGCACGAACGCAGGGAAAACATCCGACCATGATATGCCGTGCAATGTCGCCGCGTGGACTGGTACGCTCGTCGCGTCCGTCGTGTCGAGTGTGGCAATGTCGATGGCCGCGTCCTCATTCGTTTCTTCGAGATGCGGTGTCAAAAGAATCAGCGTATTGCTTGCGTTGCCGCGCACGGCTCCCACTGTCACTTTGACGAAATCAGGTGGGAAACTCGCCGGCAATAGTTTGCGTTCGCCGATGCTCATGCGCGTGTCGTCGTTGGCGATTTGCGTGAGCGCGAGCCGACCGTCCGCGCTATCCACCGCGACCAGTGACGCACGTGACCCTGGCATCTGGACCGGTAGAAGATTTGCGTTTTGCCGTAGGGTTTTCGCCTGTGCCATGAGCGTCGGCGCTGAGCCCGATGAGCCTGCGGAAGACGCTATCCAGAGGTCGAGCCCGCTGTCGGTTCGCTTCTGCGCGATCAGCACGGCGGCACGTCTCGTTCCGCTAAAATCCGCTGCCACGTATTGCTGTGTCAACTCAGGCTTGAACGCACTGCTGGTCTGGAGCCAGAGACGTGGCGCTTCGAAGTGATCGCCTGTACTCCGAAGCAACCAGAACGCCGTGCCGCCGCGGCGTGCGGTGATTACCATCAAGTCCGCTTTGCCGTCGCCGTCGAAGTCGCCGAGCAGGAAGCGTGCGCTGTCGAAGCACAGCTTGTCATTCGCGCAACTCGGCGCCGTGGCGCGGGGATCGAATGGCACAGTGCTCGCGTACCAAAGCGCAGCACGCGACGCTTTCGCAAGCGACGCCGCATACACATTGAACCCAGGCCCATCGTGTTGTCGTTGCACATAGACTGCGGCTTGCTCACCCGTGCCGTCGATGTCGCCAATCATTGCAGTAGCGAGCCTAAGATCGGTTGCCTGAGTGTGTTGCATAGTCGCCCAACGGTAGCGCGTGGTGAGCTGCGTGCAGCCGCGCATGGTGAGCTTGCCGTCGTTTTCGCCGAGACAGTGCCGCTGCGGCGTATAGATGAGGCCGAAGTCCCATGGTGTCCAGCGTTGCGCCATGTCCCATTGATCGCAGGTCTCGGAGGTCAGATAGCCGTCACGTTCGGCGATGCATTGCGAAGTCGCGACGCTGACAAGCGCGGCGTTGCGCGTGTTGCCCGGATAGACGGTCAGCGGGTCCCAGCGCCATTGTTGCGCGGAGGAGCCCGTGCACGCGGCGAGTGTCGGTGCCCGGTCGCTACCCGCGGCAGTCAGGCAGCGGCTCGTCGCTGCATTGAATAGCTGAATGGGACGCGACTGGAAATCCGCGACGCGATGATCGCTGCGATCGGCGAATGCATAGCGGCGCGCGACCCAATTGCCATCCCACTGAAACTCGCCGAATACATGCGTAAACTCATTGCCGTCGACAGAAAAATAGCTGGCGACGATATCGCGCTTGCGCTGAACTTCAGCAGCCGGCACGTTGGCGGGCCAGTCGCCGGTCGGATAGGTGATGTGGTATTCGATCGGCACGCTTTTGTTCAGCGTCTGGGCGACGTGGCGCGTGATGCGCGCGGCGTAGATGTGATCGGGATGCTCGAGAAACGGCACCGTGTCCGGATTGAGCGTGTAGATCTGCGAGGCCTCGGTGAGTATCGCTTTCAGCGTGGCCGACAATGCGGCCCGATCGTATTGCACGCGCACTGAGCCGTCGGCGTTCATCGGATAGGTGGAGAGCGTGGCGTGTTGTTCCCACAGGAGGCCGAGCGGCACGCGGCCGCCGCGCACGGCGCCGCCGGGCAGCCGGAGTTCGAGCAGACGGACCTGCGGCTTCGCCTTCAACACCATCTGATGTACGAGCTTGCCAGCGATCGGAATATTCGTTTCGATCCATTCGTCAGGCACTCCCGCCATGCGCGCATAGGCGAGCCGCGAAGCCCGCTCGCGAGTCTGCACGTAAGCGAAATCCGCACCGTTGGCGCCACCGATCAGATGCACGGTGGTGATGCACCAGCCGGCGTCGAGCCGCTCGCTGATGGCAGGGTCCACGAAGAGCAGATCGTCATCGAGGTGAGCGACGACCGTGACCAGTGTACCTGCGCCGCAATTCGCCGCTCGCGCCGAACCGGGCAGGAGAGCGAAGAAAAGTAGCGCTAGAAAAGCAATGGATGAATCGCGAACGAGCCTGGCTGCCGATGATCGCATGTTGATTCGAACCCTGACGGTGAGCTCGATCATACTGTACGGGCGTGGGCCGCCACGTTGGCGAACTCACAGTAGGCGTCACTTTGCGTGCCGGCAACGAGTCATGCAGGCGCCGGCGCCGTTGGCGCTAACGGCAGCCTTCGCACTAACGCTTGCGCGAGCCCTAGCGGAAATAAGCCTTGGTGTTCTCGTGAACATCGGCGCGCGCGAGCAGTGCCGAAGGTGCGAGCCAGAGATATTCACTGTGCTGGTCGAGCCGGCCGACTGAGACGGTGCTGGTGAACTGCAGCGCATAGGCGAGCACGATGTAGTGCGTCGACACGTCAGGCTCGGCGGCGAAGTTGTCTGTGTAGTGATGCTCGAATATGCCTTCGAAGCGTGCGGCCGAGCGCGTTAGCCTCGCAATGCCCAATTCGGCGTCGGCAATGCGTGCGAACGCGGCGTCGAGTGTTTCGTCTTTATGAATGCGCCCGCCAGGAACGAACCATGTGCCGCGAGCGGGGCGATTGCGCCGATGGCCGATCAAGACGCGGCCTTCGGCGTCGCTGACGATCAGATCGATCGCGACCAGCGGCGTCAGGCGCACCACGTCCAGGAAATCGATCTCGGTCAGCATGTCATCTCCTGCGGGGCGTGCGCCGGGTGAGCGCGGGGTGATCGTGAGATGTTCCTTAGGGCGCTAATAGTCGTGATCGTGCTCATCGTCCCGGGTGAGGCGCTCGGAGACAGAAGCTAGCAGCAGCGCGACCAGAATCGCGCCGAGCGTGGCGAAGAGAAACGCGCCGACCATCGCGGCTAGCACCAGCATCGTCCATGCGAGGCCGTTCATTTCCCGGCTCCAGCGCGTTGATATGAACGCGAACCAGCACCCGCCTGGATTCTACGTGGGCAAACCACGGGCTGCCCTGTCACATCACGCCGAAGTATCGGCACATCGCGACAGCGAGCGGTGTCTATCGAAGGAAGCGCCTGCAGCCATCATTACGCGCATCATCCACGGCAAATCTAACGGGGAATATAAGCCTCCGGGGTCGTGACCGCATCCTTGAACACGCCGGCGTTAGAGGAGACGACATAGATCGGCGCCGGAGACAGTTTGAGGCTCGCCACGCCGTCGCGATACGGCTGGCTCGATGCGTTGCCCATCATGTCGAACACCGTGACGTCGCCTGACGCGCCGGGTGCATCGACCCGCAGACGATAGTCCGCACTCTGGCTCGCGCTGAAGCCGGTTTTGGCATTCCATGCGTCGTTATCATGCGTCCACAGTGCGGTGACGATCTTGCCGCCGCCGAGCCGGCGGAATGCATACGCGTAGACGCCTTTGGGCAAACCCTTGAGTGGCCCGAGCGTATCCGTTCCGTCGATGATCCGCGTCATCGCCGCCACGGCGAGCGCGGCAGGCTTGGGGCTGATGCGGACGGCGCCGTAGGCGCCGTCCGGATGATCGAGTTCAAAGAAGAGGCCGTAGCCGGGCGCGGCGTCCGGCATGTCCGCAAGGTAGAACACGTAGGTCATGTCCGCGCCTTCCCCGAGCAGGATGAGATGCGTGCGCGCGACGACCGCGGCCTGTGCGTACAGCACGTTCGCGCCCGGATAGTTCTTGCCGTACGCCTGCCCGATGTCGTAGCTGATACCGGTTTCGGTGACGAACAGCGGCGCGCCGGGTTTCAGGTACTGACGCATCTCATGGCGCAGCGCGCGCATCGCGGCAGGCAGCGCGCCTGGCACCGTGCCAGGATTTCCTGGGTCGGCGACGCGCTCGGGGGGATGCGACGGTGTCGTGCCGATGTCGTAATAACCGTGAATGGTCATGCCGTCCATATAGCGGCCGATGCCGAGCGGACCGAGCCGGCGCATCCACGTGACGTTGGCCTGCACCGACGCGTACGTCAGACCCATCACCACGGCATGCGGGTCCGTCTGATGAATGCCCTCCCACACGGCCTTATACATCGCGATGAAATTCGCGTCGGAGTCGCGCCAGGGCAGGCCGCCATCGGCGTCCGGTTCCCATGTCACCTGATAGTAGTTGTCGCGCTGTTTGGGGAAGTAGGTCGTCCGCGTACGGTTGGACTCGGCGCCAACCTTGGCCATGTAGTCTTTCATTTGCGCGAGCGAAGTTGGTGCATAGCTGTGCGTCTCTTTGCCGGTCGGGCTGGCCCACTGAGGAATGCCGTCGAGCTGGATCAAACGCATGATGTCGCCGCGCCGGAAATAAGGGAGCAACTGTTTGCTCGCGGGATCGAACGTGCCCGAGTTTTTTGGCTCTTCCATGTACCAGTTGCGGTTGTCGTTGGCCCACGAAAGGCCAAGCGCCGTATAGACCGGCCGGTAGCCGTCGCCGTCGCAGCAATGCTGTCCGGGCGCAAGATAGGCCGTGCCCTGTCCGCCGAATCGATGCAGGTCTTCGTAGGGAAAGCGTACGGCTGGTAAAGCAGTGGACGTGTCGGGCAGTATGCCAAAGGTGGCGATGCCCGCAGGACGTGTACCGCGCGATTCTAGTTGACCGTGCGCGCGTTCCAGCGAAGCGGAGACGGCGAAGTAGCCGGCAACGCTCGACGCGCAACTGAGCGTCGATAGCGTGGCGCCCGCCGCAACGGGGAAACGTCCGCTGGCGCGCACGGCATTCCAGCCGTCGCGGATCTGCCAGTTGAGCGTGTCGTTTTGCGTCGGACGTGTTGTGAAGACGAGCGCGAACGGCTTCTCTACTGCGAACAGGCGCGTGCCGTCGCTCGGCGTGTCGGCTTCCAGCAGGTCGCCGTTCGCGGCCGCGCGCACCTGTGAAGAGGGCGCAGCGCAACGCAGCCCCTGCCCGGGCGGCGCCTTCAATGCAGTGGGTACGGCGGCTGCCGATTCCGGCGCGGTGTCTTTGTTATCCGAGGCAGCCTTCGCTGCTGTGCCTGCATCGGCTACGGAGATCGCGGTGGCCGCAACCGCACAGCGCTTCTCCACTCCGGGTGCCGGATCGCCAAACACACCGTTGTTGCAATCGGCACTGTTCGAGAACGTCTTTACGACATGCTGTTCTGCTGTGCCGTACAGCACGTCACGCGTGCCGCTGAAGCGGCAAGTGCCGTATTCCGCTGCGCACGGTGTCCACTTTCTGCCGTCGACTGTCAGATCGGCACTGCTCGCGCTATCAGAGCCGGCTGAAGCCCCCGCCGCGCTGCACGGCGAGGTCGCGAAGCCCAGCAGGATAAATGCCGCCGTCGAGGCAGCGGCGCGCAGCACTAATCTGTGAGCGGCAAAGGTGCTGGCTGGTGTTCGCCGTGCGCGATATTCCCGTACATTCGACATGCGGTTCCCGTGTCGTTCGACGTACATGTTCCGGCGACAACGCGTCGCTGAATTGCTAGTTGACCAGGCCAGACCCGCCTCAGGCTACCTCGTATCGCAATCTGTTGCGGAAACCGCATAGGCCATTTCCGCAATTCGATGGCGGAATCGCACCGGCTCTCATCCGACAGAATCCGCCATTGGCCCGTCTATTGCCGGGCGAACTAAAAGTGTCTTATTGCTGTGTTTCACGTTTGAAACATTAATCGTTCTGTTTATATTCTCGCGATCCAATAACAACGAATTAAATAATTTTGCTACGTGCGAAATTGATTATATTGGTAACTGCTTTTCATATCCTGGCTCGCCGGATATATCGTCAGAAGAAAGTCCTGCTGGAATCCATTAGAACAATGGCTGGTGCAAGTAAGGCGGCTGCCCTCATTCTGACAACGTGACAGGAAGAAGTCACTTCAAATCCACGGAACGGCGGCCGGATCAAATTGAAACTCAAGCATTTCGAGTGGCGATTGTATGTGCGCCAACCCACAAAAAATCGTATTAATCTGTATTGAAATTCGCGAAACGTAAATTCATTCATATGCAGAATCGGTATTTAATTCTTTGAAGAAATGGTAGTGGAACAATTGTTCCGGGAATAACTGGCCGGCCACCATATCGAAACGCCAACATGTCTGCACTTTCGGTCATGGCGGCTAAACGCTTGATTGCGGATGGCTATGATGCACTGCACAGAGCATTCCTCTGTGTGGGCGTTCAAGGTTTAAAAGTAGATCCGTTTTCTGGTGAGAGAGGATGACTATGACCTGCGCGAGTCTCGAGTCTGCAATGTTGCGCTGGGTGCACGCACCGAATAAGGGAATGCGGCGCATCGCAATACTGATGTTCAACGACTGCTCGCTGCAGGGCGCGGGCGTGGTTGCCGAAGTATTCCAGGCTGCGAACGAACTGGCATCGTCCGGTTCGGGCGGCTGGTTGTATGACGTTTCCTTCCTGTCCGCCGACGGCGGCATGGTGACCTCGTCATCGGCGCTGCGGGTCTGGACAGACGGACTCGACGCGCGGCATTACGGCGGCTTCGACGCGTTGTATGTCGCCGGTGGCAAAGGCGCATTCGCCGCATCCGGCGACGAGCGGCTGATCGCCTGGTTACGGCGCGTTCGCCGCAATACCGGCATGATCCGGCCGATCGCGGAAGGGCGCGCGCTGCTCGAGGCGGCCTATGTGCCGGATGGCAGGGATGGCAGCGATTTCCACCAGCAGCAGCCGATGTCATCGCGCCAGACTGAGCAGAACGGCGATGCGGGTGACCGGCTCGAATCGATGAGAAGCGCGCTCGCCATGATCAAGCGCGATCTCGGCGGTGCGGCCGCTCGCACAGTGGCCGAGCGCCTGCTCGCCGATTCATGCTCGAACCTCGCACCGCTGCTTGGCGAAGACGGCGGTTTGAGCCCTGGCGACAAAGTGCGCGCGGCGGCTCGCTGGCTGCAAGAGAATTGTCAGCAGTCGATTTCGATCGCCGACGCGGCTCAGTTTGCCGCGATGAGCGAGCGCAACTTCCTGCGCCGCTTCAAGATGGAAATGGGTATCACGCCCTCGAGTTTCCTGTTGCATGAGCGCCTTGCGGTGACCTGCAGCCTGCTGACCGAATCCGAATTGCCGGTGGACAAGATTGCCCGGCGCACCGGCATGGGTAACGGTGACCGTCTCGCAAAGGTCTTTCGCAAACGGATGAGAATTTCCCCGACAGAGTTCCGGATTCAAAGCCGCCGTATGGTCGGCGGATAGCGTACGCCGCGAGCCGGCTGAGCGCGCTCGCTACGCAATATTTTCGTGCAGTACTTCGGTAAGTATTTCGTCGACTTCAGAAAACTGTAAGGAATGCGAATATGTTGACCAAGGGAACTGTGAGCGCCGCATCGGTGAACCCGGACAGCGCGAGCGCCGGGACAGCCGGTGCGCATTGCGCGCGCATCGTTCCGGTCATTCTTGCCGGTGGCTCGGGCACGCGGCTGTGGCCGGTGTCGCGTGAAAACTATCCCAAGCAACTGATCGACGTCGTCGGCTCCGACTCGCTGCTGCAGGCAACCGCGCGACGGATGGACGGTTTTCCCGCCGGCTGGAACGTGGACGTGTCGCCGATCATCGTGTGCGGCGAAGAACACCGGTTTGTGATTGCCGAGCAGCTTCTTGAAAACGGCGTGGACGCGCGTCTGATCGTTGAGCCTGCGCGGCGCGATACGGCGCCGGCTTTGACGCTCGCGGCGTCGCTCGCATGCGCGAACGGCGACGACCCGATTCTCGTTGTGATGCCGGCGGACCATTCGATTGCGGATGTGCCCGCGCTGCAAGGCGCGCTGGAACGTGCCGCGAGATACGCGGAACGAGGCTCGATCGCCACGCTGGGCGTGCCGCCCACGCGCCCGGATACGGGCTTCGGTTATATCCGCATCGGCGGGCAATTGCCTGATGGCGGCCATGAGATCGACGGTTTTGTCGAGAAGCCGGCCGAGGAAATCGCCGCGCAGTACGTCGCGGCGGGCACGTACTGGTGGAACGCCGGGATCTTTGTC
Organism: Paraburkholderia sp. D1E; assembly: GCF_052682275.1. NCBI lineage: Bacteria > Pseudomonadati > Pseudomonadota > Betaproteobacteria > Burkholderiales > Burkholderiaceae > Paraburkholderia > Paraburkholderia sp. D1E. The sequence continues at coordinate 8,506,135 of NZ_JBQYMB010000001.1, read as the reverse complement.
GTGCGGGCGCGTGTGTGGCTCGATACGCTGAAACGTCTGCAGCCCGAGATGCACGCGGCCTGCGAACACGCTTTCGCGAACGGCTGCTCCGAAGGCACGTATTTCCGTCCGCTGGTGGACGCTTTCCTGAGTTCGCCTGCGGACTCGATCGACTATGCGGTGATGGAGCGTCTTACTGACGCGGACAACGTGGGTGACGCGGGCGACCCGAGCGCCACGGGCGAGACGCCCGCGACCCCCGGCGCGGACCCGCAAGTGATCGGCGCGAATCCGTCCGGCGTTGTCGTGCGGCTCGACGCGGGCTGGTCGGATCTCGGTTCCTGGGACGCCGTCTGGGCTGCGATGGAGAAGGACGCCAACGGTAACGCCGGGCGCGGCCGCGTGACGTTCGAAGGCGCGGTGTCGAGCTACGCGCATTCCGAAGGCCGGCTCGTCGCCTGTGTCGGCACGACTAATGTGGTGGTGGTCGAAACGGCAGACGCCGTGCTGGTGGTCGACCGTTCGCATGTGCAGGACGTCAAGGGCCTGGTGTCCCGCATCAAGGCGCAGCACGCTCCCGAGGCCGATGCGCATCGCAAGGTGCGCCGCCCATGGGGTTTCTACGATTCCATCGATCGCGGCGAACGCTTCCAGGTGAAGCGCATCGTCGTCACGCCGGGCGCGAAGCTCTCGCTGCAACTCCATCACCACCGTGCCGAACACTGGGTTGTCGTGCGCGGCACGGCACTCGTCACGCGCGGTGAAGAACAGTTCCTGCTAAGCGAAAACGAATCGACCTACATCCCGCTCGGCACACGTCACCGGCTCGAGAACCCTGGGAAAGTGCCGCTCGAAATCATTGAAATCCAGTCAGGCACCTATCTCGGTGAAGACGACATTGTGAGGTTCAACGACAACTACGGGCGCTGCTCCTAACCGCGTGCCCGGAATCATTTGCGGAAAAAGAACGAACGGCAAGAACGAGGTAAGCAAAATGCGCAAGTTTCAGGATTTGCTCGCGCGAGTTTTCGACGTCGCGTTGGTGCTCGCGGGGGCGGCGGTGGCGTCGCAGATCCGCTTCGATTACCTCGCTCAATCCGGGTTCTATTGGGCGCTCGTGATGTTTTCCGCCGCCTTTGCGCTGGCTATCTTTCCCGCGTTCGGCGTTTACGAATCATGGCGCGGCCGCTCCAAGCTCTCGCTGGCCGGGCAGGTGTCGCTCGCGTGGCTGATGGTGCAGGGCAGTGCGCTTGTGCTGATGTATTCGCTGCACCGTATCGACTTCGTGTCGCGGCTGTGGTTCTCGTACTGGACTGCCGTGACGGGCGGCCTGCTGATCGCTTACCGGCTGATCACGCATGCGGTGCTCGCGCGTGCGCGTAGTGCCGGCCTGAATCTGCATCAGGTCGCGATCGTCGGCAGCGGCTCGCAATGCGACGCCATCATCCGCCGGATCGATTCGGCGCCCGGCACAGGCTTTCGCGCCACGGCCGTCTACAACACGCGCCCGGACGTGTCTGCTGTGACCAGCGCGCGGGTGCCCGTGTGCGATACGGTGGATGCGCTTGCGGACTACATTCGAAGCAACGATGTGCACGAGCTTTGGCTCATGTTGTCGCTTGCCGAAGAGCCCCTGATCTGCAAGCTGATCAGCGAGTTTCGCGACGATCTGGTGAATATTCGCTTCATGCCGGACGTGCGCAGCATTGCATTGTTCGATGGCAGCGGTGTGATCGATCTGCTCGGCGTGCCGGCGATCAACCTCGTCGCGTCACCCCTGTCGGCCAGTTCGATGCTGAAGAAGGAAATCTTCGACCGCCTGTTCGCCGCTACGGCGTTGATCGGTCTTGCACCGATTCTGCTCGGCATTGCCGTCGCGGTGAAGCTCTCGTCGCGCGGCCCGGTTCTCTTCAAGCAGAAGCGTAAAGGCGCGGATGGCCGCGTCTTCACGATCTACAAGTTCCGCTCGATGCGATTGCATATCGAGCAAAAAGGCACGCTCAGGCAAGCGACGCGCAACGATGCGCGCGTCACGCGAGTCGGCGCATTTCTGCGCCGCACGAGCCTCGACGAACTGCCTCAGTTCTTCAACGTGTTGCGTGGCGACATGTCGGTCGTCGGACCGCGTCCCCATGCACTCGAGCATGACGACCTCTATCAGAAAGTGGTCGCCGGCTACATCAATCGCTATCGGATCAAGCCGGGCATTACGGGCTGGGCGCAGATCAACGGCTTTCGTGGCGAAACCGACCGCATCGAGAAGATGGAGCGTCGCGTCGAACATGACCTGTACTACCTGGGGCATTGGTCGTTCGCGCTCGATATGCGGATTATCGGCGCGACGATCGTTGCCGGACTGGTGCATCGAAACGCTTACTAAGTAGTTAACAAGCACGCTAGGCGCTCCCTCCCCCGAGGACAGTTTCCTGGCACAAGGAGGAAACACCATGAGCTCGCTTGGTATACGCACGGGAAGTCTCGTGATTTTCACTGTTACAGCACTGACAACACTGCTATCCGGCTGCGGGATCGTACCGGGCCAGCAGATGATTACGCCAGCCGCGATTCAGGACACGGGTGGGGATTACAGCACTGAAGCATCGCAGCAACAGCAGATACCGATTACCGATATCAACCTCGCGCTGCTGCGCAAGATGAACGCGGCGCAGACGTCGATGACGCTGCCGCCGGAGACGACCGCGTTGTTCGGCAAACCGGCGGCTTACAAGGTCGGTCCTGGCGACGTGCTGCAGATCGTCGTGTGGGACCACCCTGAACTCGCCGCCGCGCTCGGCCAGCCCGCGCAGAACGCGAAGACGTCGGACGCCGCGCCCGGTTTTCTGATCGACGAAAACGGCGACGTGCAATTCCCGTACGCGGGCACGGTGCATGTGGCTGGCAAAGATGTTGCGTCGATCCAGAAGGAACTGCACAGGCGTCTAAGCAACGTGTACCAGAAGCCTGAAGTGACGGTGCGGGTGGCTTCGTTCCGGGCGGCACAGATCTATATCGACGGCGAAGTGCGCACGCCAGGCGCCCAGTCGCTCAACGACATTCCAATGACGTTGACGAGTGCGATCAACCAGGGCGGCGGCTTCAGCGCGAACGCGGACCGCAGCCGTGTGGACCTGATCCGCAACGGCGTCACCTATCCGCTCAACGTGGACGATCTGATCAAGCGCGGCCGCAATCCTTCGGATATTTACCTGCAACCGGGCGACATGGTGCGTGTGGCGTCGCGTGAAGACAGCGGCGTGTATGTGATGGGCGAGGTCAACAAGCCCGCGACCATCATGCCGATGCGTAACGGCTCGCTGACGCTTTCACAGGCGATTTCCGACAGCGGCAGCTTCGACTCGAACACGGCGGCGGCCAGACAGTTGTTCGTGATCCGCAATTCGACAAGTGCCTCACCGCAGGTCTACCACCTCGATGCGACCTCGCCGGTGTCCATGATCCTTGCCAATCAGTTCGAGCTTCAGCCGAAAGACGTCGTGTATGTCGGGCAAGGCGGTCTGGTTCGCTTCAACCGTGTGCTGAACCTGCTGCTGCCGGCGATCAATGCGGCTGTGACGGGTGCCGTTCTTGCGAAATAACAACCGTGCAACGTGACCTTGAACCGCCGGGCTTTGTTGGGTGAAGAAAATGGCAATTAACTTCGAAAACCGCTATACCGATGTGTCCGGACCGGACGAGCTGCATCTGTCGGACTATCTGCGCACGATCGTGAGGGGCTGGCGCACGATCGCGATGGTGACGTTGATCGCACTTGCGCTGGGGTGCGCGTATGCCTTCCTCGCCCCGCCGACGTATCGCGCGGACGTGCTGTTCCACGTTGAGGACAAGACGGCGAACGCCAACGGGAACGGCAAGGATTCCTTGCCGCCGCTCACCGGCATGTTCGACACCAAGCCATCGACGGCGGCCGAGATCGAGTTGCTGAAGTCGCGTCTCGTCACCGAGGAAACGGTCAAGAACCTGCATCTCGACATTTCAGCGTCGCCGCGCACCATACCGCTGATCGGTGGGATGATCGCCGGCCTGGTGAATGGGCAATGGGGTTTCAAGTTGCCGTCGTTCATCAATCTGTCGGGCTACGCATGGGGTGACGAGAGCATTGCCGTGTCGCGCTTCGATACGTCGAAGGATTTCTACGACACGAGCTTCACGCTGATTGCGGGTGACGCAGGTTCGTACGTGCTGCGCGACAAGAACGGTATCGCGATTCTCTCCGGACATGTTGGCGAGACCGTGGAAACCGACACTGCCGACGGCCCGATCGCGTTGCACGTCGATAAGCTGGTCGGTGCACCCGGCTCGCGTTTCGAGCTGCAGCGGGCCTCGACGCTGGGCACCGTGGACCGCTTGCAAAAGGCGCTCGTGGTTGCGGAGACCACGCTGCAGTCCGGCGTGATTCGCACGAGTCTCGAAGGCGGCGACCCTGCGCTGACCGCAGCGATCGTCAATAGCATGGCGCGCGAGTTCGTGCGCCAGGATGTGGAAAGCCGCTCGACCGAAGCGGAGCACATGCTGGCCTTCCTCGATCAGCAACTGCCCGGCTTGCGCAAGGAACTCGACGACGCCGAGCAACGCTATAACAAATTCCGCAATGCGCACGGTACGGTCGATCTCGGTGAAGAAAGCCGCCTGCTGCTCCAGCAGGTCGTCGACAACAAGACCAAGCTGCTCGATCTGCAGCAGCAACGCGCGGAGATGTCGCAGCGTTTCACGGCGAATCACCCGGCGGTAGCTGCTCTCGATGCACAGATCGCTGCGTTGCAAGGTGCGGCGGCCAGCATGAACCGCAGCGTCGCCGTGATGCCGGATACCGAGCAGACCGCATTGCGTCTGCTGCGCGACGTGCACGTCGATACGGAGCTCTATACCAATCTGCTGAATAGCGCGCAGCAACTCCGGGTGGCGAAAGCCGGCCAGGTGGGCAACGTGCGGGTGGTGGACTTCGCCGAAACGCCTGACGAACCGGTGCGTCCGAAGCGCGTGCTGGCGATCCTGATCGCGCTCGGCGGCGGCTTGCTGATCGGCATCATGCTGACCTTCTTCAAGCGCGCGATGTACGGTGGCGTGGAACGTCCGGACGAACTCGAAGCGGTGCTCGGCGTACCGGTGTTCGCGATCGTGCCGCGCAGCCAGACGCAGTTGCGTTTGCAGGAAAACGTCATGCTGCGCCGTCGCGGGCTTCACGTGCTCGCACAGCAGGCGCCGGAAGATATCGCCGTGGAAGGCGTGCGCAATCTGCGGACCTCGCTGCAACTATCGCTCGATCACGCCGAGAACAACATCGTGATGATCACGGGTTCGCGGCCCGACACCGGCAAGTCGTTCCTGTCGGTGAATCTGGCGGCGCTGGTGGCGTCGGCGAACAAGCGGGTGCTGATTATCGACGGCGATATGCGGCGCGGCGATGTTCATTCGCATTTCGGCATCGGTCATCAGCCGGGGCTCTCGGACGTGCTGAGCGGCGGCGATCTCGCGGCGATGATCCAGCGCGATGTGCTGCCTGGACTCGACGTGCTCGCCAAGGGCACGCTGCCCTCGCATCCGTCTGAATTGCTGATGAGCAAACGTTTCGAAACGATGCTCGACGAATTGAAATCGCACTACGACATCGTGATCGTCGACACGCCGCCGGTGCTCGCCGTCACCGATTCGACGGTGATCGGCAAGTACGCCGCCACGACGCTGCTGGTGGTGCGCCACGGCCGCCATCCGCTGAACGAGATCGCCGAGACGGCCAAGCGGCTGCTCAACGGCGGCGTATCGCTCAGAGGTGTCTTGCTCACCGATGTGCCGCAGGAAGGTGCCTTCCTCGGTTCGGGCTATCAAGGCGGTTATTACGGATACGACAGCATCGCCGGTTGAGGTGGCGGCTCCATGACGGGGCCGGTCACCTGATCGTGCTGGTGCGCTGGCATTGAAGATTAACGAGGGGGAAAGTTCCATGAAACGCAAGGTCGCGCTGATCACCGGCATCACTGGACAGGACGGGTCGTATCTCGCCGAGCTGCTGCTCGGCAAGGATTACGACGTACATGGCATCAAACGCAGGTCATCGCTGTTCAATACAGACCGGATCGATCATCTCTATCGCGATCCACACGACCCGGATCAGCGACTCTTTCTGCATCATGCCGACCTGACCGACTCGACCAGCATTCTGCGCGTGATACAGCGTGTGGAGCCGGACGAGATCTACAACCTCGCGGCACAGAGCCACGTGGCGGTTTCGTTCGAGGAACCGGAATACACGGCTAATGCGGACGGGCTCGGCGCCCTGCGGATTCTCGAAGCGATCCGGATTCTGGGGCTTCAGCACAAGACGCGTTTCTATCAGGCATCGACCTCGGAGCTGTACGGCCTTGTGCAACAGATTCCGCAGTCGGAAACCACACCGTTCTATCCGCGCAGCCCGTATGCGGTCGCCAAGCTGTTTGCGTACTGGACCACGGTTAATTATCGCGAAGCCTACGGGCTCTATGCCTGCAACGGGATTCTGTTCAATCACGAATCGCCGGTGCGCGGCGAGACCTTTGTAACGCGCAAGATCACGCGCGCGGTGGCGCGCATTGCGGTGGGCATGCAGAAAATACTGTATCTCGGCAATCTGTCGGCGCTGCGCGATTGGGGCCATGCGCGCGACTACGTGGAGATGCAATGGCGCATGCTGCAACAGGAGCAACCGGAGGATTACGTCATCGCCACCGGCGTGCAGTACAGCGTGCGTGACTTTGTCCGGCATGCCGCGGCCGAACTGGGTGTCACCGTGCGTTTCGAAGGCACCGGTGTGGATGAAATCGGCGTCGTCGAGAAGGTGGAAGGGCGCGAGGTCAAGATGTCGCCCGGCGATGTGATCGTGCGCGTCGACCCGCGCTATTTCCGGCCGGCCGAAGTCGAGACGTTGCTGGGCGACCCGTCGAAAGCTCATGCCAGGCTCGGCTGGCAGCCGACCACGCCGTTCAGCGCGCTCGTCAAGGAAATGGTGCGGGCGGATTATCAGATTGCACGACGTGACGCACTTGTCACGCTGGCTGGTTTCACGGCGTTGGAACATCACGAGTAACGGCGATGAACAAACAAGCACGCATCTTTGTTGCGGGCCACCGTGGCATGGTGGGCTCCGCGCTGGTCCGGCGGCTGAATGCCGAGGGTTACCACAATGTCGTCACGCGTTCGAGGGCGGAGGTCGACCTGACGGATCAGGCCGCGGTGAACGGTTTCTTCGAGCGGGAAAAGATCGACGTGGTGCTGCTCGCGGCCGCACGCGTGGGCGGCATTCTCGCCAATGCGTCGCAGCCGGGTGAGTTCATCTATGAAAACCTGGTGATCGAAACCAACGTGATTCATGCCGCGTATCGCGCGCAAGTCGAGCGGCTGGTGTTCTTCGGTTCGTCATGCATTTATCCGAAGCAGTGCCCGCAGCCGATCCGTGAGGAGTATCTGCTGACCTCGCCGCTCGAGTCGACCAACGACGCCTATGCGATTGCGAAGATCGCCGGTCTCAAGCTGTGCGAGGCGTACAACCGCGAGTACAACACACAGTACGTCTCGTTGATGCCGACCAATCTGTATGGCCCTAACGACAACTACGACCTGAACAGCAGCCATGTTTTGCCGGCTCTGCTGCGCAAGGCACACGAAGCGAAGGTGAACGGCTCCGCAACCTTGACGGTGTGGGGATCGGGCACGCCGCGCCGCGAGTTTCTGCATGTCGACGATCTCGCCGCGGCAACGCTGTTCGTGCTCGAGCACAACGTGACCGAAGGTCTGTTCAACGTCGGGATCGGTGAGGACCTGTCGATTCGCGAGCTGGCCGAATGCATCTGCAAGGTGGCCGGTTTCGAGGGTGAGCTCGTATTCGACGCGTCCAAACCCGACGGCACGCCGCGTAAGTTGCTCGACGTATCGCGGCTCGCGCAAATGGGTTGGCACGCGACTACTGGCCTCGAGGAGGGCATCGCGTCCACGTATCGGGAATTCGTTGAATTACACGCCGGCTCGACCTCGGTCGCCGCCCTGCATGCGTAGGCGTGCACTGAAGGGCCGTTGAGCGCGGTTCTGGAATTGAGGGGATGCGTGGGGCGTTTGCGCGCGAGTGACGTGCAACGCACACAGGGACGATTTTTCGAGGAGTGGCATAAAAATGACCGCGTCAGTCACGATCTTCCACAACGTCGTATGGTCGCGTCACAAGGGTGTCGTGTTCTCCGCTTTGCATAACATTTCGTCGTCCGGCGCGATTCGCTACTCGATGGTGCAGATTGCGGATACCGAGCACGACCGTGTCGGCTTTTCGGATGTCGACTATTCGTACCATCGTTATCCGATGCAGAAACTGTTCGACGGCTGCTACGAAGATGTGCCGACCATGAAGATGATCGCGCGGCTCACCTGGGAAGTGTTGCGCACCAAGTCGGATCTGATCGTTCTGCCGGGCTACCACCGTCCGGAATATTGGGCGATGCTGGCGGCGTGCATCGTGACCGGCAAGCGGCGCGCGGTGTTCTGCGATTCGACCGCGCGCGACAGGCCCAAGAAGCTGCTGACATCGATTCCGAAGCGCGTGTTCTTCTCGCTCTGCGACGGCTATTTCGGTTTCGGCGAGCGCAGCCGGGAGTACCTGCTTTCACTCGGCGCGAAGCGCGACAAGATTTTCGTGCCGTGCCAGGCCGCGGCAATGCCTGGATCGTTTTCGCCGGAGCGCGCATTGGTCGAGAGGATCGCCGCACGCGCCGGCAATCCGCCGGTGTTTCTCTACGTGGGACGTCTCTCGGAAGAGAAGGGCATCGGCACCCTGATCGAGGCGTTCGCCGGTTTGCGGCGGCGTATTCCAGCCGCGAAGCTGCGCATTGTCGGCACAGGGCCGATGTCGGAGATGCTGCACGCGAAGGTGGCTGAACTCGAACTGGGCGAGGCGGTGACCTTTGCCGGCAGTTTGCAGGATGAGCCGCTCACGCAGGAATACTACGGCGCGACCTGCATGGTGCTGCCGAGCTATAGCGAGCCGTGGGGACTCGTCGTCAACGAGGCGCTCGCGCACGGCTGCCCCGCGGTGGTCAGCGAAAGCTGCGGCTGTGTGCCTGAGCTGGTGATCGACGGCGTGAGCGGCTACGCATTCACGGCGGGAGATGTCGCCGGATTGCAGCGCACGATGCTCAAGGCGATGGAGGCTTTCGCCGACGCCGGCGGCACCGCGCACCGTTGTATGGATGTGATCCGTCGTTTCGACCCGCCTTCTGCCGCCGCCAATATCGCTCGTGGCTGCGCGCTGATGCTGAGCGACTGACGCGCCTCACGGCCCGCCGCGCCTGCGAAGCTCTAACATGTTCTGGCAGTCACAATGAAGATCCTGATCTACGGTCTCAATTACGCACCTGAACTGACGGGGGTGGGTAAGTACACGGCGGAAATGGCCGCGCTTCTGGCCAGCCGCGGCCACGAGGTTCGTGTGGTGTGTGCGCCACCCTATTACCCTGAGTGGCGTGTTGCTACGGGCTATGTGTCCTGGTGGTATCAGCGCGAGATGCGCGACGGTGTGACGATCTGGCGGGCGCCGCTATGGGTGCCGGCGCGTCCCAGCGGCCTGAAGCGGATGTTGCATCTCGCAAGCTTCGCGGTGAGCTCGTTGCCGCTGCTTGCCCGGCAGGTGCTATGGCGCCCCGATGCCGCAATGCTGATCGCGCCGACCCTGATGTGTGCGCCTGCTGCGCTGGCGCTCGCGCGTATCGCGCGTGCCCGAGCCTGGGTGCATATTCAGGATTTCGAAGTCGATGCCGCTTTCGATCTGGGTCTTCTGAAAAGCTCGCGCGCAGCCCGCGTGGCACGCTGGATCGAAAGCACGTTGTTGCGGCGCTTCGATACCGTGTCGTCGATCACGCAGCAGATGAGCGCACGTCTGGTGGCCAAGGGTGTCGAGCCTTCGCGGGTCGTGTGCCTGCCCAACTGGGTTGATGTGTCGACCATCTTCCCGTTGACGCGCGCGAGCGACTACCGGCGTCTGCTGGGCATTCCGGCTGACCAGAAGGTGGTGCTGTACTCCGGCAACATGGGCGCGAAACAGGGCATCGAAACGCTCGCGGATGCGGCAGCTTCGCTTGTCGCACGTGCCGATGTCACTTTCGTTTTTTGTGGCAGTGGCGCCGCGAAAGAGAGTTTGCTGGAGCGTTGCGCGGGATTGACGAACTGCGTTTTTATTCCGCTGCAACCGGCGGATCGTCTGAACGAACTGCTCAACCTCGCTGACATTCACGTTCTGCCGCAACGTGGCGATGCCGCGGATCTGGTGATGCCTTCGAAGCTCACCGGCATGTTCGCAAGCGGGCGTGCGGTGGTGGCCATGGCGCGGCGTGGCACGGGTCTCTACGAGGCGGTGTCGCCACGCGGCGTAGTGGTGCCGCCGGACAACGTCAAGGCTTTGGCGGCGGCGATCACGGTGCTGGCAAGCGACCGGGAACGCCGCGCGGCGCTCGGCAAGGCCGCACGCAGTTATGCAGAGCGCGCCCTGTCGCCGGAGTCGACGATCGCCACTTTTGAAGCGCGGCTCGCGGCGCTGGTTCGCGAGTCACATGGCAAGCGTGCGAAGGCGGAGGTGCCGTATTTCGGCGGCCCGAGGCCCTCGACTGCTACGGCCCCGCGGCAGCGCAAGCCGGCTACAACGGAGAAAGCCGCGCCGGATTGATCCGGTACGCGGCCATCTCATGAATGCAATATCACCACGGGGATCGATAGACGGCGTGTTTGCCCGGATCGTACGGATCGGCGTAAGTGGCTCGTGCTGCGCCTTCGGGCATCAAGCCGTCGGCCGCATTCGGACCGCCTGGCTGACCGGCCACGCGGACCTTGCCGTTGGCGGCGGCCTGCGCCTTGTTGCGCTGGCCCTTGCCCACAGCCGGCTGCCCGCCTTGCCCTCCGCCCAACACGGTCATGCGTTGTTCGTCGAGCAGCGCCGCCTGCTGGGCGTCGGCGGTATTGCCTTGCTGCGCGTCTGGCGAACCGTATTCGTGCGGGGCGCCGAGCAACTGCGCTTCGCTGTTGCGATGCGCGGCGCCCGGGTTGGCGCGCGCCGCTGGGGTGGGGGTGCCGTAGGCGGTCGCAGCCGTGGCGGCAAGAGTCGGTGCAGCGGCCGCGGGTGGCGCGTTCTGCGCGAGCGCCGGTACGGCGCACGTGGCGATGGCGAGAAGCAGCGAGCGTGTCGTATGCCGAAACGAGATGGTCATCGTATGCCCCGGGGAGATGCGGTCTCAATAGAGCTATCGTGCGCCAACCAGCACGTGGGTAGCCGCCAAAACGCTAGCCCGTACGGCCATGAAGCCGGCTTCAGTAAGGAGTCGAAACATAATGTAAGCGTGATGCGTGGAGACAGTGACTCACGTTCGTGGTCTGGAGAAAGCTGATGGGTAATGTTGCCGACGATCCGCAGATCGGGCGCACGCCGAAAGTCGAAGGCGTCCGCGGGGATAGCCGCGTTATCGATCTCAGCCTGGCTGGAAAGGGAAACTATCGCGCGAAACGCGGCGCCCTGATCGAGCTCATCTGGTTTGTCATTGAAGCCTGCGTGATCAACAACAAGCTGCTGCCTCTCTCGTCAGTACGGGTTGGGCTATTGCGTCTGTTTGGCGCGAAGATCGGCACGGGTTGCCGCTTCGTGCATCCATTGCGTGTGAAGTCGCCGTGGAATCTGGAAGTGGGTGATAACTGCTGGTTCGGTGTCGACGTCTGGATCTACAACCAGGCGTTGATCCGCATCGGCTCGAACGTCTGTATTTCCCAAGGCACGTTTCTGAGCGCCGGGTCCCACGATATGAGCACCACGATGGATCTGCGCGTCGCGCCGATCGTCATCGAGGACGGTGTCTGGATCACCTCGAAATGTGTTGTGCAGATGGGTGTGACGATCGGCCGGTCAGCCGTGGTGACGCCATTGTCCGTCGTGCATCGTTCACTCGATCCAGAGGGCGTATACGGCGGCAACCCATGTCGTTTTATCCGGAACCGTTTCGATTCCGTGACCTGAAGCACAGAGAGAAAACCGCAGCGTTTATACGCTGGGGAGGCCAGGTTGTTGACAAGCCAGAATGTCGGCGGCCGCAATGGGATTGTCGACCGATTCTTTGATCGACACTCGCGGCGATGCCGATGAGGTGTTCGGTAACGACGCGTGCGTGGTTTGCTTGCCAGCCCCGGTTGGATGAGTAGCCGGATTGACGCACCCAGAGATGCATGAAGAAGATGGGGAGTAGGGATGTTCATCGATACTCGCACTGTTGAACACAACACGGCCGTTGAAACGACGGTCTGCATTATCGGCGGAGGTGTCGCCGGCATTACGCTTGCGCTGGAGATGTCGAGGGCGGGGGTCGATACCTGCATGCTCGAAAGCGGGGGCTTCGGGCCTGATGACGAAACCCGCGACCTCTATCGCGGCGAGAACGCCGGGCTTCCCTATTCGTTCGCGGACGGCTCGCGCAGCCGCTACTTTGGCGGCAGCAGCAACTGCTGGGGCGGCTGGTGCCGTCCGCTTGATCCGTGGGACTTTGAGAAACGCGACTGGATTCCGCACAGCGGCTGGCCGTTCGGCCTCGAAGAACTGGCGCCGTACTACGCGCGCACGCATGAACTGCTGAAGCTCGGTCCGCAGAATTTCGACCCCGCCTACTGGGAGCGCGAGATTGGGCGCCACGACGTGCGCCGCATACCACTTGCAACTGGCGATATGCGCGATACCGTCGCGCAGTTCAGCCCCCCTGTACGTTTCGGCAAGGCCTATCGCGACGAGCTGTCGCGCTCATCGCGGGTGCGCGTGTTTCTGTATGCGAATGTCCGGAATATCGACGCCGACGCCCAGGGCACGTCCATTTCGCGGCTCCAGGTGGCGACCATCAGTGGACGCAAGATGACGGTGACCGCCAGGATTTTCGTGCTGGCCACGGGCGGCATCGAGAATGCGCGCCTCCTGCTCGCCTCGAATAACGTGCACGCGGCGGGCCTCGGTAATGCCAACGATCTGGTGGGCCGCTACTTCATGGATCATCCGCGGATGATGTCCGGCAAAGTGCGTTTTCGGCCGGGCAACGCTCGCAATAAACTGTATGACATCAAGTATCACTATCAGAATGCCGCGGTGTCGGCGCACGGTACGAAGATATCCTCACAGTTCGCACCGAAGCAGGAGTTGATGGAGCGCGAGAAGTTGCTGAATTCGCGCGTGTGGCTCTATTCGCGCTGGTACGGTGAAGGCACCGCAGGATCCGAGGCACTGATCCATTGCAAGGAAGCGCTGTTGCAGAAAGACCAGCCGGGGCGCAGCCTGAAAACCGATCTCGCGACGATGATCGCGCACCCGCTGCATACCGTGGGCTATGGCTTAACGCGACTCTTGCAATGGCCGGCGCTGATCACCGACGTAACGTTGCAGGCGATCGTCGAGGCGGTGCCCGATCCCGATAGCCGGGTGACGTTGTCGACGGATAAACGCGACCGGTTCGGCATGCCGCGCGTGAAGGTGGAGTGGCGTCTGGGCGAACAGGTGCAACGCACCTTCGACAGAACGTTCGCGTTGCTCGCGCAGGAGTTGCAGATGGCCGGCATCGCGGACGTCGAACTCGATGCGCCGCTCGAAGGCCGGCGCTGGCCGGCGAAACTGGAGGGCACGTGGCACCACATGGGCACCACGCGCATGCACGATTCGCCAGGTGAAGGCGTGGTGGATCGCGATTGCAAGGTGCATGGGATAAGCAATCTCTACGTGGCGGGCAGTTCGGTGTTTCCGACTGTCGGCGCCAACTTTCCGACCATCACGATTGCTGCGCTTGCGCTACGCCTCGCCGGCCATCTGGTGCGGCAACTCGATGTCGCGGATATCGTCGGCCATATGCGGGGCGACGCAGCCAACAGTTCGCTGATATCGATGCAGCCGCAGCAGCCTCAAGTCGAAACCCTGCCAATCGCAGCCGCGACCTTGACGCCGTTGATGAAGGAGCAATGAAGAACAGCCGGTGACGGTGCGCGCGAAGGCGCGCCGTTATCGGCTCGATGCCCGGGTGTCTCGCGCACGAGCACACGCGCATTGCCGTCCCGCTCACATAGCGGGAAATACCGCATGACGTTCCCGCACTCCTCTGCGTTATTTCTGCGTCCCCTCCTGCGCCCCGCCCACCGATTTGCAGATGCACAAAACGCTCGCCGGGCGTATCCCATGCGTCTGCGTGCCAGACAAATAGTCAAATCCTGACGTCGCTTTGCTGCGCGCGTACCGAGGGAAAGACCTAATGTCTGGAGAATCCCGGTGAAGTGCATATTTGCACAAACTATTCATAGGTGGATTTTCGGGGAAACTTCGCGAACCAGGAAACAGGATGAAAACGTCTGTAAACCAGAAGCGTCGCAGGCTCCTCAAGCTCGGCGGTGTAGCCGCCATCCTGCCAGTGGCAGGTGCGGGCAATCATGCCGCGATACGTTCCGCACAGGCCAGCGAGACCGGCCCCTCCCCAACCACCGATTCACTCTCCGCTTCCGCACAGGGCGCTTCACCGCTCACCTCCGCCGATCAGGCGCTGCTGTTCCAATACGATCAGCCCGCCGTCGAATCCAACATCCAGTTTCAGGGCCTGCCAGTCGGAAACGGTCGTCTGGGCGCGCTGGCTGGCGGGGCGAGTGAGAGGGAAGCGCTTTATCTGAACGAGATCACGCTGTGGTCGGGCAGCAAGGACGTCGTCGACCTGTCCTATACGACGACTGGCATGGGCACCTATCTGTCGCTCGGCAAGCTCTATGTCGATCTGCCCGGTCATGCCGGCGCCACGAACTACCAGCGTTCGCTCGACATCAGCAATGCGCTTGTGCGCACGCAGTACAGCGTCGGCGGCAGAACCTACCGGCGCGAGATCTTCAGCAGCTTTCCCGACAATGTGATCGTCGTGCGGCTCACCTCGGATGGCGGCACGTATAACGGCACCGTGTCACTGATCGACGGGCAAGGCACTCAGACGATCGGCGAGTCAAATCACGCGCTGTCGTTTTCGGGTTCGGTCAGCGGTAGCGGAGAGCTGTACGCCTCGTACCTGTCGGTCATTCCGGATGCGGGCGTCGCGCGGTTCGACTCCGCCAACGCGCAGATCACGCTGCAGAACTGTCCGGCGTTCACGATCATCTTCGCAGCGCGCACTGACTACACTGGTCGCTACGTCGACAGTTATCTGACGGGCATCAATCCGCGCAGCGCTGCGATCGCCGACGTGACGAACGCTGCGGCTCGGGGCTATTGGGATCTGTTATGGCGCCATGTGCGGGATTATCGCGGTCTCTTCGGGCGTATGGAGCTGAACCTCGGCACCTCGAGCGCCGCGCAGAAGGCGATGACGATCCCGGCCCGCTTGCAGGCGCGCGGGGCGAACGCCGCCGTGGCCGATCCCGAACTCGAAGCGATGTACGTGCAGTTCGGACGCTACCTCACGATCTCGTCGTCGCGCGGTTCGATGCCCGCGAATCTGCAAGGCTTGTGGAGCACCACGAACAACCCGCCTTGGATGGCCGATTACCACACCGACATCAACGTGCAGATGAACTACTGGCTCGCCGACCGCGCAGGCTTGCCGGAGTGCCAGCAGCCGTTTGCCGACTACGTCACCGGGCAGTTTCCGTCGTGGGTCCAGTCCACCCGGAATCATTTTAACGATGCCGCCAACGTGAATTACAGCAATTCGAACGGCAAGGTGGCGGGCTGGACGGTGGCGATTTCGACCGGCATCTATGGCTCCATCGGCTGGGACTGGAGTCCGCCCGCGAGCGCGTGGTATTGCCGCACGCTGTGGAATCACTATCAGTACACCCTGGACAAGCGCTATCTGGCGAACATCTACCCCGTGATGAAGTCCGCCAGCGAGTTCTGGCAGACGCGCCTGATTCGAGACCCCGCGACGGGGCTGCTCATCGACGACAAGGACTGGTCGCCGGAGCAGGGGCCTCACCAGCAGCTTGGCATTACCTACGCGCAGGAACTCGTCTGGGATCTGTTCACCAACACGGTCGCGGCGAGCCAGTTGCTTGGCAGGGATGCCGAGTTCGCGCAGACGCTCGCGGCTATGAAGGCGCAGCTGTATCTGCCGAAGGTGAGTCCGACGACCGGGCAGCTTCAGGAATGGATGAGCGACAGCGTTGTCGGCGAAACGGGACACCGGCATCTGTCGCCCCTGATCGGCTGGTTCGAAGGTGAACGCATTACGCTCGACAGCGATCCGAAGCTCGTAGCCGGCGTGAAGGCGCTGCTGACCGCGCGCGGCTTCAACTCGTTCGGTTGGGGGCTGGCATGGCGCATTGCCTGCTGGGCGCATTTCCACGATGCCGCCACCTGCTATTCGATGATTCCGAAGCTGCTGAACTACTCGGCAGGCAACGACGGCGTGAACGGCACGTTTGCCAACATGTTCGATGCCTACGCGTTGTCGAGCAATTCTTCTGCATTCCAGATCGATGCGAACTTCGGTGGGCCGGCGGCGATACTGGAAATGCTGCTGCAAAGCAGGATGGATCGCATCACGCTGCTGCCCGCTTTGCCGTCGCAATGGGGCACGGGAAGCGTCAAGGGGCTGCGGGCGAAAGGCGGGTTTGCGGTGGACCTCGCGTGGACCAACGGGGCGTTGTCTTCCGTCAAGCTCACCAGCGTGGGCGGGACGCGGACGAACCTGTTCTACGGTAACGCTTCGCGAGCGGTCGCGATACCCGTGAACGGCACCGCGAGGTTCGACGGCAACTTGCGCCCCGTTTCCTGGTAGCCTCAAGCCGCAACCTTGCCGATCGCGGCCTCGACCTTGGCGCCGTGATGAAGGAGCAGTGAAGAAGCCGGTGATGGTGCGCGCCAGGCGGCGCGCTGTCACCGGCTCGGTTGAGTGCTCGGTTGAGTAGCCCCGCGCAGCGTGGTGAGCGTGTTTTCACGCGTTTCGCCGGTGTTGCCTTTCGTTTCCAGCAGCGCCGTCAACGCGCTGACCATGGTTTCAATCCGGAAGCGTGCTTCAAATGTGCGGACCGCCTGAGCGCGCATGGCCGCGTGAGCGGTATCGTCGAGTTCGAGCCAGCGCACGAGATTCTTTTCCGTACCGTCCACCGTGTCGGCGGCAACCATCCCCGCGCCGTCGGCTTCGATCTCGCGCCACACATTGACCTTATCGGAGATCAGCGCGGGCAGTCCGCAGCCGAGCGCCTCGGCCACCGCCACGCCGAAGTTCTCCTGATGCGAGGGCAGAACGAACACGTCGCTTGCATGAAACGCGCCCCACTTGAGATCGCCCTGCAGCATGCCCGGCAGGCTGATGCGATGCGCGATGCCGGCTGCCTGGGCCTGGGCGCGCAGACTTGCCACCCAGCCGGTCTCGTCGGGACCCGCGATCATGAGATGCAGCGACTGATCGCGGCTCGCGACGCGCGCGAACGCATCGATCAGCAGATCGCAACCTTTCTTCGCATGCACGCGGCCGAGAAACAGCACGATGCGTTTGCCGCGCAAACCGGGCACGGCTTGCAGGAACGCTTCGCGTAAGGGCTCGGCCTCGAGTGGTGGCACGGTCGTCCCGTACGGCACGATTCGCTCATGTGCCCGGTATAGCCAGAACGATTGACGGGCGCGCATGCGCTCTTCCTCGGTCGTAAAGATGACAGCGCGTGCGTCGCGCAGCACGCGGTATTCGGCCCACGGCCAGTACAACCACTTCTTCAGATGCTTGAGCGGGTAAGCCTGTTTGAACCACGGGTCGAGCATGCCGTGCACGTACACGTAGTAGGGCACGCCGCTTTGGCGCAGCGCTTTCCATGCCGCGAAGCCGTGGTACTGCCACAAACCGTGCACGATGACGGCGTCGAACCGGTTCGCGTTGGCGGCGAGCCACGGCGCGAGTTGCGCGCTGTAGCTATAGCGGCTGTTGACGGGACCGAACGTATAAACCGGAAACGGGAAGGCCGCGAGATAGGCGTCGCCGGGGGCATCGCACGTGGCCACTTCAATTTCGTGTCCGGCATCCTGCATCGCCATACCGCTGCGGCGAACGCCTTCAACCGGGCCGCCGGCGCGTGGATCGATGCTGGCAAGCAGATGGAGGATTTTCATCGGACGATATTCGATCGATTGGCGCGTCGCGTCGACGTAGTGCGCGACACGAGGGCGCCGAAGTGACTGGAGCCGGGCGCAGCAGTTGCCGCACGTGACATGCCGAGGGTTGTCGCGAGATCGGCGCGGCCCATGCCGGGCCGGATTCTGCCAGGCAATTCAGGCATGGCGGCCGGGCGCAAATGCGGTGGCGTGGGCGCGCGCCTCACCCGCGCCGGCAATGCCCGCTGCAATCGCGCGTGCGTGGCGATCATCAAGCCGAGAGCAATGCCGAATATCAGCCCTGAGAAACGCGGCCCGAGCGGATTGCCACCGATCGATGTGGCCGGCAACGCGGCAAACAGCATGATGGCGCGTCCTAGCACCGGCAGCATGGGCGCGTCGGGAACCACCGAGCGCCAGTAGCGATACGAGAAGAAGCAGATCGCCAGCGCGGCCAGGGTAGCCAAAGGCATGGCGATGCCGAACAACAGTCCGCCTGCGAAAAGTTGATAGATCCAGAAGTTGTGACCTGCAGCCCATTCATTGATCGCGTAGAAGTCTTTCTCGCTGATCTGGCCAGCAAGGTCCGGCAGATATGCAGGGGAATAGCGATAGTAGTGCCCGTAGCCTGCGCCAAACAGCAGCGTTTCCGGCGACGCCGTCACCTGGTCGTACTGATCGCGCATTTCGGCGAGGCGGGTGATGGTGGTCGGATCTTTGCCGGTGACGGTTTCCTCCGACGCGAAAATGCGCTGCGTCCAGTGCTCCGCGACGGTCGGAAAGCTCAGCGCCGCGATGCCAGCCACGCCGGCCAGTACGGCGCTCACGATTAGCGTGCGCGCGGCCGCGCGCCAGACCTGCTGGATCGAGGGCGCGGATAGCGCCATGGCGATCAGGAACAGCAATACGGTGCCGACCAGCAAACTACGCGTGACGCTCAGCAACTCGATGATGACGCTGCCGGCGAACACCGCGACGGTGAAAAAGGAAAAGCGTTTGGCGACGATGAATTCGTGCAGCAGCACGGCTTGCAGCCCGAGCAACGTCACAGAGATGATGCGGTAGCGGACATCCTCGAGATCGCCCCCCGTCGCCATGCCATAGACGAAGGTAAACACGAGACTGACCACGTTGGCGAAGAACAGCGCATTCTCGAACTGCGAAATTCTGTATTCGCTCCATGGGCGGCAGGCCACGAGATAGCCCAGCGCGAACAGTACGAAGGGGAGCAGAACGCGCAGATAATTGCCGGCGTCGTTGTCCTGAACAAACTGGGCGACGATGCTGCCGAGCACGCACAGCAGCACGCTGAAGGTGACGATCGAGCGCAAGCGCGAGTGGTCGCGAAAGCGTGGTGCAATCAACACGAGGGCGAGTCCCGCGGCGATTACCGGGATCACCAGTCCAGACTGCGCGAAATGGCCTACGTTGGCGTTGGTCGCCTTATAGTCCAGCGCAAGCGGTAACAGAAAAAACCATATCCAGAGCGTCGCATACTGATGGCGCATTGCTGATCCTCCCCGTGCTGTCGATCCGCCGTCGGTCTGTAGCGGACAGTCTCGCATCGGGTCATTGTGCGGGAATATCCCCGCCTGCCAATTCCGCGCGCCCAGTTTCGTCGCCCATTGCCTGGGTTCTGGCGATAGTGGCAAGGGCGGCCCCTGCAAGACGCGCACACACTTGCTCATGTTGTCGGCCAATGTCTTGATGTTGGCGCGCACGCACGCGTGAGCCCACCGAAGATGCAAAAAGGGACATGCGCCCGTGAATGGCGATAGGGGAGAACAACATGAAATTATTCGGCGGGGCGAGATCCGTAACAGCCGGACGGGCCATCGAACTGGATTTCGTGCGCGGTATTGCCATTATCATGGTGATGGGATTTCACTTTCATGCCGTTCATACCGACAACTTCCTGATCCAGATCATCGAGTACCCCCTGAAGAGTTTCGGGCGCGAAGGCGTCAATCTGTTCTTTACACTCAGCGGTTTTCTGGTTGGCGGCCTTCTGCTTCGACAGTACGCCGAAAAAGGGAACGTCGACGCAAAGCGCTTTATCATCCGGCGGATTTTCCGCATCTGGCCCGCGTATTACGTGCTGATCGCGTTTCATGTGCTGGCCGGACGCCATCCGTGGAATACGTTTCTGATTCAGAATTTGACCCACCTGCAGAACTACCTGGGCACCTCGATTACCCAGACCTGGAGTCTCGCGGTCGAAGAACACTTTTATCTCGTTCTACCGGCGCTGCTATTGCTATTCGCGCGCTGGCGTCTTGGCGCGTGGACGATCGTCGGCGTGCTGACCGCCATCTGCGCGGTGGTGCTCACTGCGCGCTGTTTCGCGGTGGCGGGCGGCGACCTGGAAGGCGCTTTCGCGTACACGCAATACCGTATCGACAGTTTGCTGGTCGGCGTGATTCTGTCTGCGATCTACTGGATGAAACCGGGTGTCTATCAGCAGATCGCGAAACGCAAGTGGCTGCTGATCGTTAGCATCGTGCTGCTGTGCGCATGGCTCGCTTTTGCGACGAAAAACCTGGCGCTCGACGAAAGCATTGGTTATACGATTCAGGCGATCGGTTTCGCCGCGCTGATCGTGTTCGTGCTGGAGTATTCCGGATCGGTGCGTTCGTCGTGGGTGTATCGCGGGATTGCCTGGATCGGTCTCTATTCGTACGGTATTTATCTCTGGCATTCGCTTGCGCTCGCGCCAGGCGACATGCTGATTCGAAAAGCGACCGCCATGGGTCTTGCACCGAGCGTAATCTGGGTGGCGGCGCTTACCGCGCAGTTCGCTTTCGCGATTGCGATCGGCTATGTGACCACGCGCGCGATCGAGTATCCGTTCCTGCTGATGCGCAACGCGCTGTTCCCGGCCAAGCGCAACAGTTCGGTGCGCGAGGAGGTGCCGGAAGTGCCGGAAGTAGCGGAAGCGCCGGAAGTACCTAAGGTGCCCGTAACAGGCGGCCAGTTATCCTGACCTTGTGATGTGCCGGATCAGGCCATCTGCTGAAGCAAGGTCTGCTTAAATTGCCCGAGCGTGTGCCGTGAGAGCAGATCTTCGCGGGTCGAAGGAGTGGCTTGCGGCGCGTGCGGCCAGGAGGTCATCGTCTCGTTGATCGCCTTGCCGATCGAGGCGGAGCTGAGGTCGCTGAGAATCGGCCCCAGTTCGCAGCGCCGGCTGAACCAGCCGATCAGTCCGTCTTCTGTTGCAATCACGGGTTTGCCGAAACGGTAGGCTTGCACAAGCACGCCGCTCATTCCGTAATGTCCTTTGTAGCCCAGCCAGACTGCGTCGCAGGCGGAGAACAGATCGCGCTCGACATCGTTCGCAATGAACGAATCGAGTACCAGCGGCGCGGGCGTCAGGCTACGTACATGATTGCGCATGAAATGGCGCGTGCCCGCGTCCTGCTCACCCGCGACGATCAGCGTAGGCGCATGCTCCAGACGGGTCAATGCGTGGACCAGTTCATAGATCCCTTTGCGTTCGGTGATCGCGCCGTACACCAGCAGATAACGCTGTGTGGGGTCCAGTCCGAGTCGTTCGCGGGCCTGTACCGGGTTTTCCGCACGCTCGTCGGGAAATGGATCGGCCACATAGGCGATGGCCGCGCTGGTCTTCGAGGCGCTGCGTGCCGCCCACTCCGGCAAGGTGGGGTCGATCGTCAGGAGTGTGCGCAGTCCGGCGGTCCGGATCGCGCGCTTGAAAAGCAACGCCTTGACCGCATTCACGATCGGTCGATCAGGCGACTTGATGCCGACCTTGTGATGATGGAAGGTCGAACGCATCGTGATGCCGATCCACGGTGTCTTGCCGAACGGTGAGCCGAGAAACGGCAACGCGTAGAAGAAGTAATCGACGTAAGGCACGACCACCAGCCTGACCGGTTGCGCGCGGCCGACGATCCGGCAGACGCGCTTGAAATAGCGGTGAAAGCGCGAGTATTGGTTCGACTGGCGCAGCAGCCCGCGTGGCCGCTCCTCGGGATCGACGAACGCGATCTGCAGATCCGCACGGTTCGCGGCGACGATCTGTCTGGCGAGCCGATGGTCTTCGTTGGCGGATTCAGTCGCGAGGATGCATGGATAGCCTGCTTCCGTGCAGGCCTGCATGGTCCATTCGACATAGCGCCAGCGATGGCCGGTGAGGTTGGGTTCCACAATCAGAACGTAGTCTTGTTCCATCGATTCAATGGTCCTCGGTGGTCGAATGCGTTGTGGAAAAGCAACCTCGCGCCGGTTGTCTGGAGCGCTAACTGAACAACGTTAGCATCGGCGACGTGAGGGGACCCGTCTATTTGACCCGTTCTGTGGGTAAACGTACTAGTGCGCAATAGCTTCGGCTGAACCGGCCTAGCTGATGGCGGTTGTTGCCGATTGTCTCGCGGTAAGGTCGTATATAGCGTTCGATGAAAAAGCTCGCCAGTTCGCTGGTGCGACCTAACTACTTATGCGCCGGCGGCGTTTCGCAGCGATGCATTCAATCGCTGTGTGTGGCCGATTCAACGGCGTTCCGATTCGACGGAGATACAGCTTGCGGGCGATCAGGCTTCCGGCGCTCTCCATGGCGTCCAGCTTCGGCGCGAGCGCGGCGACCTGGGTGCTATTGCAGCAGTTCGCCGTGCGTGGACTCGTAGCGGTCAAGTTTCTGGCGATTGGCCGGATGCTCGGGCCGGCCGCGATCGGCAGCGTGAGCGTGGCCTTGCTCGCAGTGGCGATTGCCGAGGCGCTATCGGATACAGGTCTCGCGCAAGCGGTTATTCAGGGCGAACATCCGCCGACACGTTCGCAACTCGGCGCGCTATGGACGACGCTGACCGCGCGCGGCGTGCTCATCTCACTGCTGCTGGTCGCGCTCGCGCCATTGCTGAGCAGTCAGTTTCATCTGAGCGGTTCGCTGGTGCTGATTCAGCTTGCCGCGCTGCTGCCGCTTCTGCGTGGACTGGCATCGCCAACGTACTACCTCGTGCAGCGCGAGCGGCGCTTCCAGCATATTGCCGGCGTTGAGATTGCGGCGGCATTCGTCGATTGTTCGGTGGGGCTGGGGCTCGCGTATTTCGGCGCCGGTGCGGCCTCGGTGCTGATCGGCCTCGTAGCCGGCGAAAGTCTGAAAAGTACCCTGACCTGGGCAACGATGAACCCGCGGCCGCCGATCCGCGCCGTGTGGTCGGGCATCGGTCACTACGTGGGCTTCAGCCGCTGGATCTGGGCGAGCAGCGTGATCAATCTGCTGCTCAACCAGTTCGACAAGGTTGT
The DNA here is from genome assembly GCF_052682275.1 of Paraburkholderia sp. D1E. NCBI lineage: Bacteria > Pseudomonadati > Pseudomonadota > Betaproteobacteria > Burkholderiales > Burkholderiaceae > Paraburkholderia > Paraburkholderia sp. D1E. The sequence goes on along the minus strand of NZ_JBQYMB010000001.1, from coordinate 8,482,803 downwards.
AGTCGGCAAGCTGCTTGGCCCGGCGCAACTCGGCGCTTATCAGATGTCGTCGCGGCTCGCGCAGATGCTGCTCGCCGATGCCGCGATCGCCATGTCGCAATATCTCTTCCCTACCTTCGCGGCGCGCCATCGCCGCAATCCGCAATCGGCGTCGCGGCTCATCAAGATTTATCTTCTCGTGATCGCGATCGGGCTGGCGGGATTCGTCGAGGTGCTGAGACTGGTCGCCGAGCCGCTCTTCTCGCTGATTCTCGGTGCAGCCTGGTTGCCTGCGGTGCCGCTGTTCAGAATTCTGGTGATCAACATGGCGATCGGCGCATTGATCGCCGTGCTGGTTGCTTATCTGCGCGCGGTGGGTGATGCGAAGGCGACCGTGCATGCGTCGCTGATTCAGGTCGTCGTGCTGCTGGTCAGTGCGCCTGCGGCGGTTCACTGGTGGGGCGTGACGGGCATTGCCTGGTCCATGACCCTTGGCCTTGGCTGCGCCGCGGCGTGGATGCTGTTCAGGACGCTGACCGCAAGGACGCCATGATTCGTGTTTTACATCTGGTTCTGGCGCCGCGTTTGTCGGGCGCCGAAATCCTCGCCAGGGACCTCGCTATCGATCAAAGCGCGGAGGGCATGGCTGTGTGCGTGGCCTCGCTGCTGCCCGTACATGCCGAATTCATGCCTTTGCAGGTCGATCTGCAGAAGCACGGCGTGCAGTGCTGGTTTCCGCTGCGGCGTCACCGCCTTGCCGGCAAATTGTGGAACCTGTTCCTCGTAGTGCGGCGTTTTCGCCCAGACGTGATTTTCGCGCATGCGGCGATTCCTTCGTTCTATGCGCGCGCGTTGCCGCTGCGCGTGCCGGTCGTCTACGTCATGCATTCGGCGACCAACGATTTCGAGCGGCCGCTGTTCCGGCGCGTCGAGCACATCCTGTCGGGACGTGCCCGGATGGTGATCGGCGTATCGCAACAAGGCGTGACCGACTACGTGCGGGCCGTCGGGCCGCACCCTGCGATGACCGTGGTGCCAAACGGTGTCGACCTCGGGCGCTTCGCGTTTACCGACGGCGCGGCGCATAGCGGCCGTGCGCCTCAGGTCGTGCAGATTGGGCGATATACGTCGGTGAAGAATCAGCTTCTGACGGTGCGCGCTTTCGGCGCGGTGCTCGAGCGAGTGAGAGACGCACGCCTCGTGCTCTACGGCGTGATCGAAGATCCGGATTACCAGCGCGCGGTCATGGACCTTGTGCGGGAATTGGGGCTGGCGGACCAGGTCGTGGTGGCCGGTCCGCGCACCGATGTGGCGAGCGTGTTGTCGGAGTCGAATGTGTTCGTTATGCCTTCGCGCTTCGAGGGACATAGCGTGGCGTTTCTCGAAGCGTTGGCCTCCGGTATCCCGATCGTCGCGAGCAGGATTCAGCCGTTTGCATTCGCTAGCGGATTTCCCGGCGTGCAGTTGGTCGATACCGACAATGTGCCGTGCTATGCGGATGCCGTTGTCGAGGCATTAGGGCAGGCGCGGGCGCAGCGCTCGCTTGCCGGCCTGACGCTCAGGGATACAGCGGCCCGCTATCGGGCAATCGCGCATCAAGTCAGCGCTAGTCGGCTGGCCGTATCGATCAGCTAGCTTGCCCAGGCAGCGCCTCTTGCACGTAACACGTCGAGTTCAATGGTGGCTGATGGCGAGACCGCGTTTGTCGGGTGTCGCCTCGGGCGCGGGTGTCGGTTGCCATGCGCTCGCCAGCTCGGATTCGTGCATCGCGATTGTCAGCAGGCGCTGAGCTTCCTTGCTGCTCGAATCGACCAGCAGCGCGTCGTCGGCCTTGTGCCAGACGCATGCCCATCGTGCCATATAGCCGCAACCTCGTGCCACGCTCAGCAGAGCATCCCGCTGCTGTTCGCGTGCGGCCACGGTTGCTCGCATGCGCAGTGCGTCGGGGTTGTCCGGCTGTGCCGCGATGGCCGCCGCCAACCGCACTTTCGTCGCCGACAGATTGTTCTGCTCCAGATTGGCGCGGGCGGCTCTGATCTGCTTCGAGGTATTCACGCGCGGTCTATCGGGCGGGTTGCTGGTCTGGCCGACTGGCTTGGGCTTCGCCTCAGTCGATGCCACGATCATGCGCCGTGACGCTGGCGGCGTAGCAGCCAGCGGCGGAGTAGGGGGAGATCGCACGAGCGCGGGTCTCGCCGGCCTTTGAGCGACGAACACGGGCGCTGGCCGCTGGGCGACGGCAACCGGCGGCCTGACGTTCTGGGTCTTCACTTTACCGGATACCGCGATGGGAGTGCCGTCGACCGAGTCGTTGCTGTGTAGGAAGCCCAGGTACACCGCGGATGCCACGACCAACACCGACACGCCGAGTGCTATCGGTTGGCGCAGTCTCTGCGAGACGGGAGTGGTGACCTGCGGCTCAAGAATGACGGCGTACGGATCGGTTAGATCTCGTGAGGACGGGCGCCAGATTCGCGGCGTCGTCAGCCGGGTTGCCAGCTTCGGCTTGGTGTCGCCGAACGGCATGTTCAGGGAAGAGGGCCGCGTGGCGCGCGCGCCGAACGAATCGACCGGACGCGCATTGCACTCGGTGCACGGCGTAAAGCGACCGGCTAGCGGCGCACCGCAGTGCTCGCATTGGAAGTAATCATGCTGATCGGAAGTAGCGTCGCTAAGCATTGCCGTGTCGCAAATGGGCGTCGAATGCCGGCGCCACAATCAGGAAGAACAAGGCACCGCAACGAGGCTTGCAAGCGGGATTACTGTGTGACGACGTAACCCCGTGCCTGCATGCACGCGCCATACGCGGCCCAATACTGTGTCATAGGCGGTTCGGGTGCCGGCAGCGGCGGCAGCTTCACGCCGGATGCCGCGCCCACTGCTGCTGTCTCCGAGGCGCCGTTATCCGCGAGGGTTGCCGATGCCGGCGTGGCGGCCGCGGTAGTCGCGCTTGCCGCCATTGCGGTGGCCGCCTTTGCGGTTGTCGCCGTGGTCGAACTGGCTGTCTTCGTCGCCGCAGCGGTCGTTGCGTTAGCTGTTGCTGTGCTCACACCGGGCTCACTTGCAGCAGGCGCGGCCGCGGCTGCGGGCATGCTTGCGCCCGGAGGCGCTGCTGAAAAACTGCTGGGGGGTAAAGGTGGCCGCGACGGCACACCGGTCGACGAAGTCTTGGTTGCCGCCGGTTTGCGCGGCGGAAGCTGCGATTCGTGCGCGATGTTGACCTTGGTCTGCTTGTTGGCCGTGGCATAGCACATCGCGGTGTCGATGCTGCGCTGATAGGCGCTTTGACTTCGGATCGGATAGGTGAGCGGCTGCCATGCGAAGGCAGCACTGCTAAACACCCATAGCGTCAAGGCCGTGTATGTTTTGATTCCCATCGCAGTCGCTCCCGCAGCGATGTTTCGCCGTTCGCCGGCAATCGCGCTTCGCGGTACGTTCTCGTGGTTGCTGATTTTGCCGCTGAACGGCGGCTCACTGCCGCGAAGGCTGCTCTCTTCAGCGTAACACCTGGCATTGTCGACGGAAGGCGCCGCATAGCGCGCGAAAACGCCATCCTGCAGTCGAATCAAGCCACCTTGGTGTGAGAGGGCGGGAAATAGTGTGAAAGGGCGCGAAAGCATAGGGGGATTCCCTGAACGCCGCGCGGCGGACTGCGGATTGCCCAGTCCCTTTTTGAACGAAAACTTTCCGTGCCTTACCGATAGCCGAGATGGATGGGAAATCCACCCCTTACCAGGCATTTGGAAATGTTTTCATCGCTTACGCTGAATGCTCAACCCGTAAGGAGATCAAGCATCATGAGCATACAAAGTGTAAGCGGTTCGCAAACCGGCACTGACCTGCTTTCTGTCGGCGCCACTCGCCGCTCGGGCGGCGGCTGCGAAAAAGCGGCGTCTTCCTCGTCCTCGTCCTCGTCGTCTTCGTCGACCAGTTCGACGGACGCGAACCCGCTGTTGTCGGCACTTGAGGCGGCGCTGTCGGCGCTTGGGATTGGCAGCACGGCGTCGACCACGGCTGCGTCAGGTACGTCGGGCACGGCGGCTTCTTCGAGCTCGTCCAGCACCGCGGTCTCTTCCACCTCGTCCACGGGCGATTCGTCGTCAACCAGTTCGGTATCCGGAGCGCTGCAGGCTTTTCTCGGGGCGCTGTTTCAGACGCTAGGGTCGCTTCAGCAATCGGGCAACAGTGACGCCTCCACGTCTACTAGCACGAGCGGTTCGACGAATTCGGTCGCGACGTCTTCCTATGGAGATATTGGCGGGGCGCTGAATGCGCTCGCACAGGAACTCGGGTCCGGCAGCACGACGAGTTCGAGTGCGGCGTCCGCTACTGCGGGAACAAGTAGCGATGCTTCTTCGTCTTCTTCGCAGACGTCGACGCTGCAGACGGATTTCCAGGCGCTGTTGAGCTCACTCGGCGATAGCAGTTCGGGCACGTCGTTGCAGTCGTTTGTGCAGACGCTCGCGAATAATCTCAAGGGGCACTCGCATATGCAAACGGTTGGGAGCCTGGTGTCGACTACGGCGTAAGGTAACGAAAGTACCCGCAGTTTCCCGTCCTTCCTGACGCCTCCATCAGGAAGGATGGACGCCGGATCTGGCTGTTAGCGAACACGTACTATCACCTCGGTGAGCGCCAGTGCGCCGCTATGCGGGTAACGGTGTTGGGCCTAAACTCCCCGCATATTGCCAGCCCCTTGGGATTTTATGCCCCCTCGCGAAGACCATAAAGGTCAGCCGCTTGCCTCGTCCCCCACGCCGGTCGGCGTCGAGGCATTGCAAGACCCGGCCCTGCTGCGCCGCCTGCTACGCGCTAAAGACCGCATGGACGCCGCCTCGCACGAGGCCTGGCCGGTCAAGCGCCTGGCCGAAGTCAGTGGCGTCTCCGAAGCCCATTTCGCGCGCTCCTTCAAACGGGCCTTCGGCCTGCCACCGCACCGCTACCTGCTGACACGGCGTATCGAGCAGGCCACCACTCTGCTGCGCGACACCGAGCTCGGCGTCACGGAAATTGCCTTCGCCACCGGCTGGGAGAGCCTGGGCACCTTCGGCCGCATCTTCCGCGACATCACCGGGCAAAGCCCCACCGCCATGCGCCGTGAGGCCCAGGCCAACATGCCTCAACTCGATCGCGTGCCGGCCTGCGTCCTGAAGGCCGCACAGCGCCCCGATCTCAACATCGCAGTTTTGGAGAAGCGCCGCCGCGTGGCCAAGGATAAATTCAGGCCATCAACCAAGGAGGTGTCATGAACCAGGGTATCAATGTGGTGGGCTTGTACGTCGATAACCAGGACGAGGCGCTCAGCTTCTACGTCGACAAGCTCGGATTCCGTGTCCACACAGATGTGCGCAACGGTCCCTACCGCTGGCTCACCGTCCAGCATCCGGATCAGCCCTCGTTCCAGCTCGGCCTGTTCACACCCGGCCCGCCCATCCACGACGAGGCTACCGCGCAAACCCTGCGCGCTATGGTCGCCAAGGGGGCCATGCCGCCTCTGGTCCTCTCCGTGACCGACTGTCGTGCCAGCTACGCTGAACTGAAAGCCCGCGGCGTGGAATTCACCCAGGAGCCGATAGACCGCTTCGGCAGCGTCGATGCCGGTTTTCGGGACCCTGCCGGCAACGGCTGGAAGATGATCCAGGCGCCAAAGAGCACGACATGAACACCAGCACCTGGATTCGCCGATTTCACCGGTGGGTATCCATCGCGTTCACGCTGACGGTTATCTCCAACTTCGTCGCCATGGCCCTGAGAAGCGGCCCGCCGCCGCCCTGGATCACCTACGCGCCGCTGGTGCCGCTGGCCCTCTTGCTGCTCACGGGGCTCTACCTGTTTGCGCTGCCCTACATTAGCGACCAACGCGCCCGTCATAGCCCGGGGCGTTCTATAGGCGACCAGGAGACGCCGCTCGCATGAAGGATTCTCACACTGTGCACCGCGAGTCCGCCGCCGTACTCATCGATGCCCGGCGTTAGTTGTTGCACGACTGGAGAGGCAATCTGCTCTTCGGCCCGAGTGTGCCATCCGTGCTCGCGAAACAGAAAATAATCGCCTGGACTGCATTTCTTCTTTTGCGAGTTTCTGTTGAGCATTCATGGCGATAGGGCCTTACTCAGTGGATACGGCAACGCATGCACCTTCGGGTGCGATGAATCCTTCGGACTACGTCGCGCAGCATTTGCAGAATTTCGCCCCGTCCTCGCCGGCTCCAGCCTCCACCTCGATCGCTGCTGGGCATCACCTGGCAATTTTCTTGTGGAATCCCTACGCGTTCGTTCTTCCCGTTGCTCTGTTCGCGGTGCTGGTATGCGTCGCTGCTTTCCGCGATCGCTGGGCTGTCTTCAGGTTCGCTGTACGAATGACTTTCGGGCAGCGTCTGTATGTATGGTGGTCCTGCGCCTGGCGGCAGTGGCTTGCGAATATTCTGCTCACCATCATCGGTCTGGTGGCTTTCCTGTTTCTATATCGGAAGGCAGCCGCGCCTATCGTGAAACTGTCGGCGGGCCTGATCAAACCAGGCGCGGGAATGATTTCGGTCATGCTGGCTCTTGCGATCGGAGCGATGCCGATCATCCTGACCGCTTTGATCTACACGCTGCTGAGCCTGCCATTCGTGGGATACGCGGTACGGAGTGCACTTGCCTCGCACGCACTGCCCGGGCCTAAGCGGTTTAATGTCAGCCGCGCGACGCTGCTCGGCTTGACCACGTTTGTGTGGTCTTTGCCCGGTAGTCTCATGATCGCCGGCGTAGTCGTTCCTTTCCCCGATCGCGTCGCCGATGTGCTTCGCGTGCTGCTCTTCGTTGTCTGGGGAATGTACGTCGTATTGCCGCGTCAGGTGCGCAGGGTTGCACGTCTGGCAGAGCATGGGCGTTAAGGCTTTGCGTTTTGTTTCGAATAATAGTTGTCACGGGGGAAGGCCCCGAGTTTGGTTTTGCTTGTCGACGTTATCCGGCGGTTGCCGTCTGGAACGGTTTGTACAGCGCGCGTATAGACGTCGGCAAGGGCGGCTTGACACCGCGTCGTAGCCGCTTACGCTCACAACGCTTTCAGCAGTGTGGTCAGGCCGTTTCCGCGCTATACGCGCTCGCCTGTTCGAGCAGCCATGTCCGGAAAAGCTCCAGCGGTTTGCCATGGCTCAGTTCGGTGGGGTAGACGAGGTAGTACGCGGAATCGACCGTGGTGGCGCTATCGAACGGGATCACGAGGCCGAGCTGCTTCAACTGGTTGCCGACGAAGAATTTCGGCACCAGTGCAATGCCGAGCCCTGCCGCCGCAGCGCTGATCAGCATGCTGTGCAATTCGTAGCGCACGCCCTGCATGGTGCTGCTGTCCTCGACGCCGAGACTCGAAAACCAGTGTGCCCAGCCGTCGGGGCGCGTGGTGGAATGCAGCAATGGATAGGCGAGCAGTTCGTGTGCTTTCTCGATGGGTTTGTCGAGCAGCGATGGCGCGCAGACCGGCACGACTTCCTCGCCGAACAGATAGTCCCACGACGTGCCCGGCCAGGTGGGTTTGCCGTAATGGATCGCGGCTTCGAAGTGCGATTCCTCGAACGAAAAGGTGTCGGTTCGCACGCCCATGTTCACGCGGACATCCGACGAACGGTCGTAGAAGTTTTTCAGGCGAGGGATGAGCCATTGCGACGCGAACGTGGGTAGTACGGCCAGTTCCAGATAGCCGCCCCCGCCGCCGTGCGCGATGATCGACAGCGTGTCGCGGTCCAGATGTTCAAGCGAGCGGCGTACCTGTGTTCCGTAGATGCGGCCAGCTCGGGTAAGCACGACGCGCTGCTTCGCGCGCACGAACAGATGCACGCCGAGATTCGCTTCGAGCGTGGCGATCTGGCGCGACACTGCGCTCTCCGTCAGGAAGAGTTCCTTTGCCGCGTGCGTGAAACTTTCGTGGCGGGCGGCTGCTTCGAACGCGAGCAACGCGCCCATGTTAGGCATCTTGAACTTGCGCATCTTGATTCCAGGCACTCATTAAGTAGCAATTTAATCTCGCTTTGCGCGTGAGGCAATGAATTAAAATAATGCATGCCTGCCAAAGGCGATTAATTTTTGCTACGAAGGTCGAACGTAGCGAGGCGGTCGGCAATGTGCTTGAATGGTTCGACCTTGCGATCTACGGCTTCTTTGCCGTGGCGGTCGTCAAAAAAAGCTCCAATTAACCAACCGCGTGTCGTCAAACATCCCATGCTCTCGCCTGACTATCTTCTAGCACTCGACGTCGTTTCCGACGCGGCACATATCGAACTTCTGCCCACGCAGGTCACACGCTCACTAAGCGGGCTCGACTTCGTTGGCATGAACGCGTGCGCCAGAGGCGCATCTCAGCTTCGTTCAGCGGAGCCTTCTGTGTGGTCACTTCCGATCAGCGCGCGCGGCCCGGGCGCGCTGATGCGTTGGCTCGCACTGCCCGATCTTGAACTGCGCCATGAGTTTGCTTTGGCGATCGATGTCTTCCTGCAGGGCAGCGCGCGGATGCCGAGCCGACAATAAGAGGGACCCAGATGAAACTCCTGGCATTGACCTACGGCACCGAAGGCGACACGCGACCTCTGGCTGTACTGTGCCGCGCCTTGATGGATGCAGGACACGAAGTGACGCTGCTTGCCGATGGGGGAACGCTGGGGAGCGCTCGCGCCCTGGGGGTTCCCCATGCGGCGTTGAGCGGAAACATGAGAGACGAGTTGGCTGTCCTGGTGTCCAGCGGCAAGGGCGTGAGCGCTACGGCGGCGGGTTTGGCGCGTATCGCAAACGCCCAGACGCACAGTTGGATGCAACAGACCGCCCAAGCTGCGGCAGGCTGCGACGGGCTGATCGTATCGGGCCTGGCCGCTTTCGTGGGCTTATCGGTAGCCGAGCATCTGGGCATACGAGTCATCGGCGCTGGCCTGATACCCATCTCACCGACACATGCATTTGCCTCGCCGTTCCTGCCTCCTCGGTGGGTCCCCGCAGTGTTAAACCGGGCAAGCCATCAAGCAGTGAATGGGCTGCTGTGGCACGCTTTCCGCAAAGCCACAAATCAGGCGAGACGAAGCGTGCTGGGACTGCCACCACGCCAGAAGCTATGGACGGCGCACCCTATGCTGTACGGCGTTTCGCCTTCTCTGGTGCCCGAACCGCGGGATTGGTCCGCGCACACCAGGTTGTGCGGGCAATGGCTGGCTCCCGCGGATTCCTGGGCACCGCCAGCTGCACTTCAGGCATTTCTGGATGCGGGTGAACCACCGGTTTATCTGGGATTTGGCAGCATGGTCGGATTCGACCGGGAAGCAGTGCTCAATGTTTTCATAGACGCAATGGAAGGACTCCGGGTGCTCCTGTACCCGGGCTGGTCTGGTATTCCTGACATGGTGCTGCCCGAAAATTTCTTCATCGTCGAAGAAACACCACATCAATGGCTATTTCCACGCACGTCGCTGGTTATACATCACGGTGGTAGTGGCACGGCCCATTCGGCGTGCCGTGCTGGCGTGCCATCGGTCGTGTTGCCTTTTGCAGGAGACCAGTCGTTCTGGGCGCATCAACTGAACCGCCTGGGCGTAGCGGACCGTGCAGTGTCAACGCGCAAGCTGGACCGCGAGAAGCTTAAACAGGCGATCGGATTTGCGCAGCGTGCTGAGACGAGACAGCGGGCTGCGGCATTAGGAAAACAGATGGCGCAGGAGACCGGAGCGGCAACCGCTGTCGCGGAGATCGAGGGCATCCTGGGCATGTGACGCCAAACCGTACGGGCATCGTGTCCTGTCCAGGTAGGAGCGAAATACTCTCCATTGCTAGTGGATCAAAGGATTGCCCAAGGCGGACGATCTCGACGCCTAGATGAGGCTTTCGGGCGTGCTGCTCAGCCAACTCTGAACCCGCGGTTCACTTAAGTTTGAACTATCGGGAGTGTGGTTCGTTTAACTTTGAACGTTCTGGAGCGCATTCAAAACTATAACGGCCAACGGCCGCCGATATCGGCGAATTAGTCCCGATTGGCCACGTCGGTAGCGTCGGCCTGTACCAGTGCGCGCACGAGCAAATACACGGCTGGCAAATTGTCGTCGTCACGTCGCCAGTCGACAGGTTCGTCGAGATCCATCCCGGACAAACGACTTTCCTCAAACCGGACAAACGTCGAGCGTACTGTCTCATCGTGCTTCGCCAGGAAGCCCCGATTCTCAAAGACCTGTTCGTCGATTGTCAGCAGCGTGCGCCAGGTCGGCAATTGTGCGCTGCTTGAGTAACGGCGACGGCCATTGGCAAGGTAACGACCTGCGACCGTGGCAATGATCTGCTGGAGGTCGAGCGACGCGCTGCGAAGTGCGCGTTCGAGGTTGACAGGATTGATATCGTGGACATCCATATCAAGAGCGGAGTTGTTAGTCATACGGTTATCTTCCTGAAGACTCGCGGCAATTCCCAGCATCAAAGTTGATGCTTCAACAACGTTTGGCTTCGCTGTGCCAACAACTGGCGGATCTGGGCAAGATAGTTATCGCCAACCGTACAGTCGCCAACAGGTCGGATATGTTGATGAGGCGTTGGCGGACGTACGCCGAGATAGCGGCACACCGCGGACAGATATGGTTTGCCGTTGCTGCCCAGATGCCGCGCAGCGACAGCCACACGCACGTCTCCGACATGCTTGCGCAACCACGCAAGCGTTTCGCGATCACCGTCGTTCAAGATGCGGATGAGTTGGTTCATGACCGATCCTGTATATAAAAACAGTACTGTAAATTTATACAGTATTCGGCCGGGATGCAAGTTAATTCGCAGGCTGTTGGACTTGGCGGAAAGAAAGCGCTAACAGATCGATACTGCGCTGCTGTTCCCTTGCCCTCGCGAGCAACCAGCGATGGAAGGCGCGGCACTGAGGACGATCGAAAGTACTTTCGCGCCAGGTAAGAAAATACGGCCACGGCAACGGAATGGCCGAAACAACGGGCATCGAGAGCCGCCCCGCCGCAATATCGTCTGCGACCATCGAGCACTGGGCGAGCACGAAACCATGGCCGTCGATCGCAGCCTGAATCGCCACGCTCGACAGGGAATGCACCTGATGCGGTTCGCGCAGTGTGACTGTCTCGACACCGTTCGCGGCGAACCAGTCGCGCCAGGACGGCGGCGAAGCGAACTTTGGCAGCCAGTCAACCGCGATCAACTCGAACGCGGTGAGATCAGCAGGCTTAAGCGCGACCTTGCCCTTGCGCGGCAGGATCTGCGGGCTGCATACCGGCACGACGCTATCGCGGAACAGTTCGATGGAGGTGCCCGCGTCGTCGATACGATCGCCGTAGCTGATTCGAAAGTCGATCTCGTAGACATCCGGCGACGGCTCCGCATGCGAGCCATCCAGGTAGACGCTGATGTCTGGATGCGCCTTTTGCCAGGCATTGATGCGCGGCGCGAGCCACTTCGATAGCAGCGAAGGCAAGGCGCTGACATTGAGGCTGCGCATGTTCTTTGAGCGCTCGATATCGTCCTGCGCGATGCGCAAAGTTTCGAACGCCGCGAGACAACTCTCATGATATCGGCGGCCCGTCGCAGTCAAGCGCATCCGCTTGCCTTCCTTAGTGACGAGCTTCACGCCGAGCGCATTTTCGAGCAGCTTGATTTGCTGACTGACCGCACCGGGAGAAATATCGAGTCTGCGCGCAGTCTCGACAAGGCCGTCGCAGCGGCCAAGTGTTTCGAAAATCTGGATCGCGCGAAGCGGTGCGAGCGTGTTCATATCGAGTTTGGCCGACAAAGACAGTTTAGAAATTCTAAAGTAAATCGCACTTTCCAAGTGCTGTTCTTTTCTATTTTGACTTTCTACAGTCGATGCAAAGGCTGTGTGGGATAGCGCGCAGGGCCGGTGGCAATGAAAAGAGGAAACAGCGATGTTCGTCAGAAACGCGTGGTACGTCGCGGCGCGCAGCGCCGAAGTCCAGCAGTGCCTCATGCCGTTGAAATTGCTCGGCGAACGGGTCGTGCTATTTCGCACCCCGGATGGGGTGGTGGTCGCGCTCGAAGACGCGTGTCCGCATCGCAAGCTGCCGTTGTCGATGGGTCGATTGCTTGGCGATCGAATCGAATGCGGATATCACGGCCTGACCTTTGACTGCGCCGGGGCATGCGTGCGCGCACCGGCCCTGTCGCGCATTCCGCGGGCGGCGCAGGTACGCAGCTATCCTATCGAGGAGCGTTATGGTCTCGTCTGGATCTGGATGGGCGAGGCCAGACTCGCCGATACGGCCCAGATTTTCGATGTTCCAGAATGGGGCGATCCGGCATGGGGCGTGAACGAAGGCGACGCGATGACGGTAGCTTGCAACTATCTCTACGTGACGGACAACCTGCTTGATCCGTCACACGTCGCGTGGGTACATCCGGGCTCGTTCGGCAACGCCGCGTGCGAAGCCGAGCCCTTGAAAACCGTTGCAAACGATGGCGGCGTGACCGTTTCACGCTGGATGCGTGACGTCGATGTCGCACCGTTTTATGCGAAGTTCGTCAAATTCTCCGGACGCTGCGACCGCAAGCAGCACTATGAGGTTCGGTTTCCCTCACACGCGATCATCAAGGCAATCTTCACGCCGGCGGGTACGGGTACCGACGACGGCTCGCAGCACGACCACGTGTTCCTGATGAACTCATACAACTTCATGACGCCGATCGACGAATCGCATACGCGCTACTTCTGGTTTCAGATGCGCAATTTCGATCAGCAAGACGAAGCGGTATCGCGACAATTCAATGAGGACGTGCGCCACGCGTTCGACGAGGACCGCGCCATCCTTGAAGCCGTGCATGAAGGCATGGCAAACCGGCGCACGCCGAATCTCGACCTTGGAATCGACGCTGGTCCACTCAGGTTCCGTCGCGGTGTGCAGCGGCTAATCGACGCCGAGCATGCGGCGTCGGAACCTGCGCCGCTTGTGCGTTTGCCGACTCCGGCAACAGATCAACCGGCGAGGTGATGCGATGAATCTCTCGACGAATTTCGCCAATCAGCGCGAGCGCTTTCTCGAGGCCGCTGCGCGCGTCAAGGCCAATCATGTCGCCTATCCTCACCCGATGTACGGGCCGCGCGGCGAGGCGCTCTCCACGGACGTCGCGATCGTCGGCCCCGCCGGTGCGCAAAAGCGCCTCGTGCTGCTGTCGGGAACTCATGGCGTGGAGGGTTATTACGGCTCCGACAGTCAGATCGCGTTGCTCGAAAATCTACGGGATCGCGCCTTACCTGAAGACACCTGTGTCGTGCTCGTGCACCTCGTCAACCCGTGGGGCACGGCGTGGCTGCGTCGGGTGAATGAAGACAACGCTGACGTCAACCGCAACTACATCGACTTTACGCACGCACCGCCGGCGAATACCGCATACGAAACGCTGCACGAGATCTACCTATGCCGCGATCTCGACGGACCGCAGCGTCAGCGCGCGGATGAGCAACTCGCCATGCACATGCGCAATCTCGGGGAAGCGCGCGTGCGCAATATCACCGAAGCGGGACAGTACCGGCATCCGGATGGCATCTTCTTTGGCGGCACACAGCAGACGTGGACGAACCGCACGGTGCGTCAGATCATGCAGGCACATGTCGCGGGTGCGCGCACTGCCATTGCCTTCGATCTGCACACCGGTGCGGGCGCGTACGGACATCCGATGCTGATGACAATTGCCGAGCGCAAGGTGTCTGCTCACGACACCGCGCAATCGCTGTATGGGCCCTGGCTGTACACGATCCTCACTGCGGCGGACGCGTCGTCCGACAGCGGCGTCGCAGCGACGGCGACCGGTTATACCTCGCAGGCACTGATCGATCAGCTTACCGACGTGGACCTGATGCCACTCGTGATCGAATGCGGTACATACGACGGCGCGCGCGGACACACCTTACTGCGCGACGACCACTGGCTGCATCTGCACGGCGATCCTTTCGATGCGACGGGGCGCCGGATCAAGGCCGCGCTGCTCGAACACTTCTATCCCGCTGACGCCGACTGGCGCGACTTGATCGCGCTGCGCACGCGGCAGATCTGGCAGCGGGCACTCGACGCACTGACGAAGATGTAGTCCGCGAAGACTTTCGCACTACACGGTTCTTTCACCCCACCCACCGGCGGTAAACGTCCACGGTGTAACACACGAACGGGAGCGCATATGAAACGCATCATTCTGGGTGCCGTGCTGGCAATTGCCGCGCTGGCCACGCAGGCAAAGGATATGACGGAGTTACGCTTTGGCGTCGACCCAACCTATGCACCGTTTGAATCGAAATCGCCTTCTGGGCAACTCGTCGGCTTTGAGATCGATCTGGGCAACGAAATCTGCAAGCGCTTGCAGATGCATTGCGTATGGGTTGAAACAGGCTTCGACGGCATCATTCCTGCTCTGCAAGGCAGAAAATTCGACGCAATCCTGTCGGCGATGTCGATTACGCCGAAGCGCGAAGAGCAGGTTGCTTTCTCCCAGCCTCTTTTCAACACGCCGAGCCGCCTGATCGCTAAAGATGGTTCCGGTTTGCAACCAACCGTTCAGTCGTTACGGGGCAAGGCCGTTGGCGTCGCTCAAGGTTCGACACAGGAAGCGTACGCGAAGGCGAACTGGGCGACGGTGGGCATCAACGTGGTGTCGTACGCGAATCAGGAACAGGTATATCCGGATCTGCGCTCCGGTCGCATCGATGCGACCTTCACGGATGCGCTTGCAGGCATCAACGGCTTTCTAAAGACACCGCAGGGCAGCGGTTACGGTTTTGCCGGTCAAGGTGTTAGCGATCCGAAAACACTCGGCAAAGGGGCGGGTATTGGCTTTCGCAAGAACGACTCTGCATTACGCCAGAAGGTCGATCAGGCAATTGATTCGATGCTGAAAGACGGCACGTACAAGCGCATTGAGCAGAAGTACTTCGACATCGATATTCACGGAAGTTGATCGCAGGCCAATCAGTGCAAGTTCCGCTTCAACAGGTCCGATCGGGTTTTTGACGGCATCGTTTCGCCTGGTCGATTCGTGTTCTAGCTGATGGGGGATCCGTCCATTGCGCAATAGACGTCCGCTACGGACGTCTGTCGTCTCGTGGACGAGCAAGCCGCAAAGCACTACTACCAGTTCGACAGAATGGTCATATGTGTTACCGGGGAGCGCGTTGCCCGTCGACCAAGGTAGTAATGAAAAGGGGCATCAAATGAGGCATTCTCACAGTCCGACGCCGCGTTCAATGTGCAAAAGAAGATCTCGTATCTTTACGCCGTCGTTATCGCATTGCTCGATGATGAATTGGTTGAGCAACTGAACCCGGATCTGCCAGGCACAGATAGCGCGAGTATGACGGCCGCCGCCCGCATCGATCATCGAGCCGTTGCTCAACGGGACCGATAGAATTCCCTGCGTAAAGGTGTGTTTTATCGAATAGCGCGACAGAACTGGAGATGCATCGGGTACGGCGCTTCCATGCATATAAAAATGGAGACTGATATGGCTGAGGGACAGGAACAGTTTGAGGAGTACAACGGTTTCATGATTCTCGTCATCGCCGTCCCCGAGTATTCGTCTCACCCGCCAAACATCCCGTTTGCCTATACGGGATACGTCGCGCGCCCTGGTGCCGACGTTCGCTACGCACCGCGGAAGGTGAGCTTTGCCCATCCGTTCGCCGATCTGCTTACTGCCGAAGCGGCTGAACAGGCCGGTTTCGCGGAGGGGCGATCTATCATCGACGGCACCTATCCAGAGGGACTCAATACGAAGGGTTTGTAATCGAAAAGTCGACGGCTGTGGAAACATTTCCGACCAGCCCAGTGCTGACGTCTGGCGTAGTACGACCTGAATCCCGATATCCTGCATGGAGACGGGGCTGCGTCAGAGCTTGCGCGGATCTGTACCTCGCCGGCTCAGGCCTGTTGCGCCTTCTTGTGTGGTGGTGTCATCTTCGCGGCGACTACAAGCCAGCACAACACCAGCCCCGAACACGCAAAAAAGACTGCACTTTGGCCCTCGACCTTGAGAAGCCAACCGCCCACTATCCCGCCCATCGCCAGTCCAATCGACTGCGTGGTGTTGTACACCCCGGTGGCCGCACCCTTGCGCGTGCCCGGCGCCAGTTTCGACACCAGCGAAGGCTGCGAAGCTTCAAGAATATTGAAGCCGAGAAAATAGACGAACAGGATCGCCGCCACGCTGGTAATCGTATGGGGTGCTGTGCCCAGCAGCAACTGTCCGATCAGGACAAGACCGATCGCGCCAAGCAGAACGGCCTTCATCTTGCCGCGCTTTTCGGCCGAGATGATTGCCGGGACCATCATCACGAACGCGAGGCCCATGACCGGCAGATACACTTTCCAGTGGGACACAACCGGCAGGCCGCCTGCTTCGAGCATGCGCGGCACGACCAGAAACAGTGCTGTCTGCGTTGCATGCAACACCAGCACGCCAAAGTTCAGTCGCAGCAGTTCAACGTTGTGCAGCACTTCCAAGAACGGGGCGCGTACGTGTACAGGCTTCGGCGCATCCGGCACGACCCACAGCACCACGCCAATCGCCACAATCGAGAAAATGCCGACCAGAAAAAATAGCCCGCTCATGCCGACCCACTGGAACATGATCGGCGCGCCGACAATGGCAATTGCGAACGAAAGACCAATACTGCCACCCACCATTGCCATCGCTTTGGTGCGATGCTCTTCCGAGGTGAGGTCAGCGATGAAGGCGAGCACCGCTGAAGACACCGCGCCCATTCCCTGAATCACCCGTCCGACGATGATCCACGTAATGTCGTGCGCCCCGGCCGCGACAAAGCTGCCGATTGCAAAGATCAGAAGGCCGGTGGCGATCACTGGCTTACGGCCGACCTTGTCGGATATCCAGCCGTAGAAGATGTATAGCAGCGATTGCGTAACGCCGTACGCGCCTAGCGCGATGCCGACCAGAAGGACATCGTCGCCACCGGGGATCGTTCTCGCGTAGATTGAAAACACCGGCATGATCATGAACAAGCCGAGCATGCGCAGCGCGAACACGCCAGCGAGCGATACGGTCGCGCGCAACTCAGGCGCGCTCATGCGTGAAGATGTTGCGGATGGATTGGACATCGAGTGCAATTTTCGAATGAGTGGGCGGCCGGCACCCGGCACGGCGCACTGGATAAAGACGGCGCAATTCTTTTCCTACCGTCGCCTGGTCAAAACACAGATGCCACCAGCGCCGACGCGCACAGGCCTTTATTTACTGCCATGCACGCAACAGATCGGATGACAGTCGATATCATCTGCCGCGCCTTCCAGCGTCCCTCTTTGCGTTCCAGAATCTCACACGAAACGGTTGCACAGGTAATGCCCGATTCGTCTGGGTGCAGGTTTATTCCGCTCTGCACGAACCGCGCAAAAGGAAGGCCCGGCGACAGAGCCGGGCCCCGGAAGGTCGACCCCGCGCAACGCAGGAACGACTGGACGTAATGGACGCCCCTTACTGACATACTTCATGGACCATTCGACTTCCTTGCAACCACAGAAAGTAGAGGCGCCGCAAAAAACTTTTGATTCCGTTCGGTAGCTCATCTCGCACCCGCTGCCGCCATCCAGCAAAACGCTCCGTCATCCGGAGGCGTCTGGATTGCGGGCCAGCGTATTCGATCTTTCTTAAAGGAAGCTTAAATTCTCTCGCGCAACAGTGTCACTCACTCGCACGACTGTCGCACACGGTGCTACATGGCGTAGACACGCGAAAATCTGGCACACCATGCTATAAATATGGCATATCATGCTACAACTTTGACGGCCTGAATTTAATTGGCTGGATTAGCTGACCGGTTCTACAGGTGGCCGGTCAGCCCGCATGACGCCTGCGAGCCAAACGGTACGGCTTGGTGTGTTACGCGTTTTTCGTAAGAAGGTCTATGTTCGCCGGGTGACGCGGCACAGGGCATACCCGGATCACGTGTCGGACCAAGACATCGACGCGCAGGAAATCGCGCATTGTCCAGATGCTCTCGTCGGCTGGTGTGTGAACCGGCATTGAGGATGAGCAGTTTCTCCACGCGAGGATTCGCCAGATCCAGGAGGCATGTCATGACAGGAGCAAGACTCGGCATCGCAATGCTGCTGATTGCAAGCCTCGCGGGGTGTCATTCCGGGCCAAAACTGAATCAGGCAGCGGGCACTGGTATGGGTAGCACGGCAGGCGCGCAAACGACCAATGTCTCGCCAGCTCAGATCGACGAACTCAACAACCCCAACGGGCCGCTTGCGAAGCGCAGCGTCTACTTCGACTTCGACAGTTACACCGTCAAAAGCGACTATCAGTCTCTTCTGCAGGCTCACGCCCAATATCTCAGAAGCCACCCAAACCGGCACGTACTGATCCAGGGTAATACCGACGAACGGGGAACGACGGAATACAACCTGGCGCTCGGTGAACGACGCTCCGAAGCCGTGCTCCATGAACTCGAGACCCTGGGTGTACCCGACTCGCAACTGGAAGCGGTCAGTCTCGGCAAGGAAAAACCCCTGGCGATGGGCCATGATGAAGCGTCGTGGGCACAGAACCGGCGTGCCGACCTGGTTTACCGCTAGTGCGGCGAGCCCCGTTCGTGAGTGCCGGCTGTTGCGGGCAAGTCCGGTTATGCGTGGCCGGACATGGAACATAACCCGCGGTCAAAGACCGATGAACCAGGTCTCGACATCCATCTCCTCAGCCCAGATCTGGACGTCGAGCATTTCGTGCAATTCGACGGGTTCGCCATGATAGATGCAGCAGAAGCCGTGCGCCGTGCGGTAAACGATCACCCATTCTGGCGCCGGTTCCGGCTTTCCCACTCCCATCCCTCCTGAAACCTGTTTCAGGTAGTCGAGATGAAGTGCCTTGCCGATACGCCTGCGAAGGCCGTCCAGGTCATGTGTCAGTTTCATTGCCAGCTCCTTTGGCGTCGCCGTCGTCCTTTTTCTTTTTTCCTTTCCTGTCAAACGAGCGCACTGCGCCTCGACGGGGTTGGCTTTCGGCTTGCCCCGGAAATATCCTGATGCTGCTCGCAACAGCATCCGCAATGTGCTCCTTGGCAATCACCCCGAGCACACGAACGGGGCCGCGTCCTTCCTGTCGCCCCACCACGACCGCCATCGCCGCGTGCTGCTTCCACAGCCGGGTAATGACCCCGAACGCGACGTCGTTTGCCTGGACGACGATGAAGTTGCGCTGCGCGAGTGTGCCGAGCATGATGTCCGGAGCGCCCTGGCTCACCGCCCGGCGCAGCCCGGTGTTGATGCGCAGAACCCCGTAAATTTCATGTGCCCTGGTGACCACCACATGCCGGAAAGCGACGCCTTCCGCACGGGCAAGCACGTCGTGAAATGGCACGTGCTCATCAAGCACGAAGACATCCGTTTCCATGACCTGCGCCGCGCTCTGTACAAGGAACATGTTGGCATGAAGGGCGTTGGGAATCGGGTGTCCGCGCCGTACCAGCTTGAGTGTGTAGATGCTTTCAGGCGACAGTAGCCGGCGTGCGCCCAGGCTGAAGGCCACCGCGATTATCATAGGCAGCACGATGTCGTAGTCCCGTGTCATCTCGAAGATCATTGCCACGGCGGTCATCGCGGCACCGGTGCCGCCACCCACCATTGCACCCATGCCCACCATCGCAAAGGCGGGTGCGCTGACGGGTGCCCCGGGCAATACCATGGCAACCACGGACGCAAATGACGCCCCGAGCGTCGCACCGATAAAAAGCGATGGGGAAAAAACGCCACCCGACGAACCCGAACCCAGACTGACCGATGTAGCCAGCGTCTTGCACAGCGCCAGCAACAGCAGGAAGGCACCGCCCTGCAACTGTCCGTACAGCGTGGCCTGAATGGTCGCGTAACCGACACCTTCCACGTAGTAGTGGCCCGCGTAGCGCCAGAGCAGATACATCGTCACGCCGACAATCAGCATCCCGAAGGCGTGACGCCCATAACGTCCCGGTATCCGGTCGAATCCATCTTCAGCCCAATGCAGCGCACGGATCAGCAGCGCGGCTGCGGCTCCCGTTACGGCGCCGAGTAGCGCATAGAGAACCAGCGTCAGGGCACTGCCCGGCTGGTTCGGAATGGCACCCAGCTGCGCGGGGACAAAGAACGCAGGCGCGTCACCGAAGAACAGCCGGCCCAGAAAGGTCGCCGTGCCAGTTGCAATCGCCACCGGCAAAAAGGTGTTGACGCTGATTTCCGGCATCATCAGTTCGGTGGCGAACAGCACGCCGCCGATTGGCGTATTGAAGGTCGCGGCAATGCCGGCACCGGCTCCCGCCGCGACCAGCGTAATACGCTGGCCGGCCGTCATGGTCACCAGCTGACAGAGCGTCGAACCGAGCGCCGAGCCGATCTGGATGATCGGCCCTTCGCGCCCCACGGCTGCGCCGGAGCCGATCGCCAGTGCCGACGCGATTGATTTCACAACGGCCACCACCGGGCGGATTGCACCGCGTTTGTAGTAAATCGCGTCCATCACCTCCGGCACGCCGTGTCCCTTCGCTTCTGGTGCAAACGTACTCACGATCCAGGTGACCGCGAGTCCGCCCACGACAGGCACGAGAATGACAAACATGCCCCACGGGGCAGCGGGCGTGAAGTGGCTGGCGTCGTATGCAAATGAAAGATGCCCGAGGAAGAACGCGTTGTGCACCAGTCCAATCAGTCCCCGGAACACGACCGCGCCCAGGCCAGTGACGATACCGACGATGAATGCGAGGAAACATAACGAGTACAGGGCGACCGGCATGACGGAATCGTCGTCGACATGGGCGACCGCGCGCGGCTGTACCGGCGCGACCTTCACGTGGTGTGCATCACTATCTGCGGCCTGGTCAGGCCGGTGAGGTTCGCCCGTCATGGCTTGTCGTCCCCAGAAGGACTACATGGTGGACCTGCTTATGTCATGCATCTCTGGCCGGCCGTTCCGGACATCGTGCCCAGCTTTATTGCGATCTGGAAAGACCCAGCCAGAACCGATTACGTTCCGGCCGCCTCCTATTTTGCCAAGCTATTCCTGCTGCAGAAACCAACCCGTTAGTCAGAACTGGCCGGGCAGCTTCCCTGCTGAACGCTCCCCGGTTGGGGCGGACGGCACGGCATCCGGCACCGCGTGGGGCCTGCTGTAGCGCTCCGACAACGCCTCGTAAAGTGCAGGCGCAAACAGCTTCGACACCTGGCTGGCGATCAGTGCAGTGGCCATCAGCGAGATAACGAGCGCGTGGCCATTGATCATCTCAATTACGATCACGAAAGCGGTAATCGGGCTTTGTGTGACCGCTGCCAGATAACCCACCATGCCAAGGGCGATCAGCATCGGCAACTGCATCTGACCAAAAAGCAGGTGCAGTGCGTTGCCAATACCGGCGCCGATCGCGAGCGATGGCGCAAACAGGCCACCCGGCGCACCTGGCAGATACGATCCCACCATCGAGGCCATCTTGAGCACAGGATATGCAGCGCCCAGCTGCGCGCGTCCTTCCAGCATCGCGCGTGCTTCGGCGTAACCGCTACCGAACGTGTGGCCGCCCGACGCCACACCGATCACGGCGATGACCAGACCGCACGCTGCACCAAATGCCACGGGCCGGCTACGGCGCCAGGCGCTCACCGGCGACGGCATCCAGCGGTGGGTATTCAGCAGCAGCCAGCAGAACACACCGCCGGCAACGCCGGACACGGCACCGATCAACACCACCGCCACCGCCAGCAGATCTGGAAAGCCGCTGCCGACATCGATCGTTCCGAAATACGTATAGTTGCCCTGCAAGCCCAGTGAAACGATACCGGCGAAGATGATCGCAGTAATCAGCACGCCGCTCGTGCGCTGCTCAAAACTGCGGGTCAACTCTTCGATCGCGAAGACGACACCGGCGAGTGGTGCATTGAACGCTGCCGACAGACCTGCCGCGGCACCGGCGAGGGCTAACCGCCGTTCCAGTTCGATGCCCCGTATGGCCCGGAATCTCTGTGGGTAAAAGCGTCGCAGGTTGAACATGAGCGCGGCGCCCACGTGGATCGTCGGCCCCTCGCGGCCGATCGTGAATCCCCCGAGTATCGAGAGGAATGACACCACAATCTTGCCGATGAGGATCCGGATACTCAGCAGACGTGGCGCAAGATCACCACTGTCATGGAGTGTGGCGATGACCTGTGGGATGCCGCTGCCTTCGGAACCGGGAAAGTAGCGCCTGGTCAGCCACACTCCCAGCGCGCCGATTGCCGGGGTGACAGGAAGCGGCAGCCACCAGTACCGCGTCGCATAGCGCAGGAAAGCGTCATAGCCGAAGTCGATCAGTTTCGCGTAGAAAACCGCGACGAGCCCGGTCGCGATGGCGCCCAGCCAGAACACGCCGTAATGCAACCACAGCCGCCGTGCGTGCTGTATTGCGCGTTTATCGATCAATGCCGTTATGCGCATTCTGCCACCGCAAATGTTTGAGTATAAGCGATCTGGCACACTGTGACATATATGCAATCAGGTGGTCGCGACCACCTGGCAAACTGCGCAAGTGTAAAAAGGGGCGCTTACTGCCTGCCTGCGCCGCCGAATACCCATCCGAACGACTCCATCTCGGACTTATGCAACGCAGCCAGTTTCAGCAGGCAGCGCTCGCCCTTCGCGGTGAGATGCACCTGGACCTGACGACGATCTATCGGGTCTGGCTTGCGAACCACAAGGCTGGCCGCTTCGCAGCGCGAGACCAGTGCGGCAGTTCCATTCGGAGCAGCCTGCAGGCGCACGGCAAGCTCGCCAACCGTCGCCCATTGCCGGTCCGGAAACCCTCTGACATGGAGCAGTAGCTGATACTGCAACGGCGTGACGCCTTCTGCGTGCGTGATCTCCTCCGAGAACCGGAGAAACTGCCGTAGCTGGTAACGGAACTCGGACATCGCCTCCAGATCCTGCTTGCCCGGTGTCTTGACG
Source organism: Paraburkholderia sp. D1E (assembly GCF_052682275.1). NCBI lineage: Bacteria > Pseudomonadati > Pseudomonadota > Betaproteobacteria > Burkholderiales > Burkholderiaceae > Paraburkholderia > Paraburkholderia sp. D1E. Next base: position 8,459,908 of record NZ_JBQYMB010000001.1, on the reverse strand, counting down.
ATAGCGCCTTTGCGGGAAGCTCATCCCACCTCCATAAAATTCGATAACCCGTTGAAAATATGTCACCTTGTGCCTAAAATTTAAGGTGACATTGACGTGCCCGGATACGGTGCGCGAGATACTGCAGTGCGGCAGCGAATGCGGAAATCAGCAACCGTTTGCTGTGCCCATATGCTGTCGGCATTTACAGAATTTTAAAACGTCTGAACCCGAGGAGGCTGGTGTCAACGTGCTGTCCAATTTGTCTGTTCGGGCAGTTTCGACATCCACCCGTGTGGGAGCAGTAGATGATTCGTTACTTTGCATGCGCGTTCGTTGCCGCGTCGGCGACAGTCCTACCGGTTGCGGCCGTCGCAGGCGCGCAAGGTGTCGTGCGGGTTGCAATGCTGGAGTCCAGTGGTCCGGGGGGCGTTCCAGCTGAATCAACCCTAAGCCGGCGCAACATTGAAAACATCGCCGTGAGTCCGGGACGATACCGCTCGCCCTCTGTTATCAACGGTCCTACCTATTTCCCCGCGTTGCGACGCTACGAACGCCAGCAGTTACAGGATCACCAGCGACTACAGGGATACGGTTTCGGCACTGGCTGGAGCGCGAAACCGCGATAGTCAGCGTCAACCCCCACCTCCGCCTCCGCGTGACCTCATGCCTGACGGATCAACCACCGGAACGCTCGTCTCAGCTCCGCAGCCCCTCCTGTGCCATACCAGCGGCCGTGCGCGAGGATGACACGCTCCGGGTCCCATCCGATCATCTTTTCCACGGCGAGTCTAAGATCGTTTCTGTTCGGTTGAAGCGCAAACATGAGCCGCATATCGCGCGGCATCTGCCCGTCGGGATGTCGCACCCCCCTGACGAGCGTCAAAACACGCGCAACACGAGAATCAAGCCTCTCCACTTCGAAGTTCTCTATCAGGTCGGTAAGGATCAGGGTTCGCAAGCTGCGATGAAAGAACACGATCTCCGTAAAATGACGACCTGCAACCGGCAAGGTGACCAGATCTTGCTCCCATTCGTAGTCGGTGATGCCGTTCAATGGCAGACGATGGTTGCCGCGCGGGTGCGACATATTATCCTCGCCACCTGGGGCCGCATATACCAGTGCGTCTGGATACGCCTCTGCCCAGTCCTGAAGCCATCGGGAGTGTAATCGGTTGGGGCCGATGAGCCAGCGCGGTGTGCCAACCTGCGCCACTGCGGCTTGAAGGGAAGCCGTGAGCCGGGTGGGCGAATGAATGAACAGTTTCCGCCCAGCAGTTCGCACGATCGTCATCCTGGTCGGAAACGCCATCCTGAAGCACGGCACGCCGAACCGGATCGCTGGGCCGTCCACGACCCAGACGTCCGGCCCAACCTCCTTCATCGTGTCCAGTGGCGGATACGTCACCGTCGGCGTTGCGCGACTGTCCATTGTCCTCGTTGGCCTGAAAGTGCCGCACTACGCGGAACGGCGCCGTGGTTGGAATGGTGCAAGCCCATATCTGTTGCGGGATAACAGTTTTTGCCACAGCATGACATGAACTGAGGTACCCAGTTGGGCATGGCGTCGCAGGATCTGATTCAGGGGTGCCAACGCTGCCCATTGCGTTCAGGTCCGATCCCGATTGCGGGCGCCGCCTTGTAGCCGGCTGCGAATGAAGACAGGTCGTCAACCGCCGAGTCGGATCCATGCGGCAAAATTGCGATGCAGCCGGCAAGGCCGATCATCCGCGCGAAAATTCCCAGAAGTCTGATCACGATTTCGCCACTTTCATACCTGTTGGAGACAATCGAAGCTCTCCCTAGGAAGGGCGACCTGTGACTGCGGGCATGCCGCTATTGAAATCGAGTTCCTCAAGGTCCAGTTCGTCGACGAAGACATCTATGATCCTGACCGGATTGTCTTGTCCGATGTAGTCATCGACGCATTCGGGAAGCAGTGCGGCCTGCTTGCGGTCATCGCCTTCAACGAATCGCTTCATGAGTCACCCGGTCTCAACGCGTTGATTCGGTTTAGGCGATGAGTGCGTTTTCACACACCCTCGGCCAACTCCGGACGTTGATCCGCACATTCGCCCGGACATTCGGACGACCGAGGTCCTCTGGCAGCGGACCTTCGCACATCGGTTGCGGTCGCCATACGCTCCTCGCTGGCGAACATCTCTGGCAAGCAAATCCGTTTATGTGCGCGATGTCCGCTTTCCTATATTCACACGTGGTTAGAGACTCGACATGGATGCGAAGTCGGTGAAGCTCGCGACGAGTGCTAGTAAGAAACACAACGCCGAACGGAGCCATCGTGAACTTGATCTCCCGAGCTACGGCTGCAAGCGCGAGGGTGCGACGTCACTCCGGGCCCATGCGCACGTTTCATCCTCCGGGGTCGGGCTCGCACGATGGACAACTACTTCGCCCCGCTTTTTGTTAGCGCTTGCCGGAACTTCCTCACTGCGGTGGGGAGTACGGAGAAGGTCGTCGATCGCACAAAGCCGATGCCCAGCCATCCGCGCTTGCCCGCTGCAATGTCTCTCGTCTCGTCGTCGAGCCGTCCCGCATGGGACAGCAACTCTTTCGCCCGCGGATAAAAATATTTGCCCAATGAAGTGAGCTCCATCGGGCGCCGGGAGCGGTCGAACAGCTCCCGTTCCTCGTCAGTGTGCTGCTGGTCGGCGTCGGTCTGTACGTTCGACTGAACACGTCGGAAACACCGTCGTTCCGCAAGATCAGGAGCGCGCACGCCCAGGTCAAGGTGCCGTTGGCCGAGTTGCTGGGCAAGCGCTGGAAACAGGTGGTACTCGGGGGCATCGCGACGATGTCGACCGGTACGTCGTTCAACCTTATCGTTGCGTTTGGACTGACCTACGGCACGCAAACGCTGGGCTTTTCGCGCAACGCGATGCTGTCTATCGCGCTGATCGCCTGCGCACTTTGCATCGTGATGCTCCCAGCCTTCGGGCGGCTATCCGATCGGGTCGGCCGCAAGCCAGTGATTGTCGGCGGCATCATCGCCGAAGCCTTGCTCGCTTTCCCGCTCTTCTGGCTACTCGACACCCGCGAGTATGCCTTCGCACTTTTAGGGTACCTGCTGATGATGACGGCATTCGCCGCCAACTACGGGCCGATCGCCACCTTTCTCGCGGAACTGTTCGACGCTCAGATCCGGTATTCCGGCCTGTCGGTGAGCTATATGCTGTCCGGACTGTTGGGCAGCGCGGCGACGCCGATCGTCACGATGGTTCTATTGTCGGCTACCGGGAAGGGGTCGTCGGTTGCCTGGTTTATGGTGGGGTCCGCGGCTATTTCGGCTGCTGCGCTGTTGCTGCTTGCGGAAACGCTCCGAAGGGACCGGGGTGCGGCGATTCCACTCAGTTGTTGACCTCATGTATTTTGCTTGGCTGTAGCCGTGGATGGACTGTATCCGATTTGAAAGGGGGCAGGCGCGAGCCGTATCCATACGGTCCCACTGGGTAGTGGCAGCGATCCAACGGACCGTCACAGATTTAGAGATATGTCAGTCCTCGTCTCCACTGAATCGAAGCGAGCGGGATATCGATGGAGCTACCTTCTATGCCTAGTTGAATGGTGAGGACGGGCGGACGACCGTACCGCATCGGAGCGAAACGCCCGGCCTCGGCGCCCGTGATCGATAGCTGTAACTTGCTGCCTTTACTTTCAGAAAAACGAGTACAAGGCTTATTCGCTGAATAACACCACTTCTAAAAAAGATGCTGACGACTCAGTTATCGTCCAGTTCGGCGGTTGCGATGGCAAGGTCCCAAACTGCTTGCCGACGATGAACTGCTGGAACTACACGCTTCGGCTTTATCGCCCGCATGCTGAAATTCTCAAAGAAAAATGGGTTGCCGCGCAGCCCCAGCCTGTAAATTGATGCTGAGTAGCTTAGCGTCATGTCGACCAACCGTTCAAATGCGATATTTCTCGGCCGACCCTATCAGTCGGAAGACGCCGTAGCCGCTCGATGAGGGAGTCCGTATAGGCAAATTTTCTATGGTCTCCCGGCCCGGCGGTTTAAATGAGGCCCCGCGACCTCTCGCCTCTTCGGGACGGGACCTGAAACTGCAGTTGGTGGGGGATGATGCCCCCATCGGTGCGATCACCGAATTCGGTGATGCCACGTGTAGCGTGGGCGACTATCGCGAACCGAGCTCACAGTGAGTTCGAGTTCTCCAACGAGCAAGTGGGGATGAGCAAACGTGCGATAAGACCTGATATTTACGCACTGCATCAATCGTACATCTTGAGCATTTCTGCCAGTGCTCCTTCGATTATCCTGTTCGACAGACTCTGGTCCTTCACTGCGCGAGCAAGTGCTATTGAACCGACGCAGGTGCTGAAGATCATCACCGCCTTATCCTGAGCGTCCGGCTCCGAAAAAGACTGCGCAAGCAGATTGATGATTTCACTTACACGTTCGGTGAATACCTCACGGGTTGCATCGGGAGCGCGCGCCATATCGTTGACCAACGCCGAAATCGGGCAACCTCTGCCGACGTTGTTCCGATGACTTCCTGACACGTAGGTGCTCACCGCACGCTGAGGCGCCGTCTTGAGCGTGTCCTGAATATGCTCGATGTCCTGCAACGCCAGGATGAAAGCCTCCGTCACAAGCGCATCGCGCGACTCGAAATGCTTGTAGAAGCCGCCGACGGTTAAGCCGGCTTCTTTCATGATGTCGCCGACACTAATCCCGTCAATGCCGCGCTCGCGCAAACGACGTGCGGCGAGCTGCACAATCCGCTGATGCGTGGCCAGTTTGTCAGCTTGTGAGTGCCCCATTTTTTCAGTCTCAAAGATGCATTGTGCTGCGAGTCAATCGGCAACGCCGCTCGCGCGGCCCTTCCACCGTAGCGATTAGTTTGCGTCAGCCGACGACCTCACGATTGCCGTCAGTTGCAACGTCCTGGCAATGCGAAAGCCGAGCTCCCGATACAGACGAACCGCGGAAACGTTGCTGGTGAACACGTGAAGGAATGGCACTTTGTCGCGCTCCTGGATCGTTGCCGACAGATGTTCCATCAACAGTCGACCCAACCCTCGGCCGCGCCACCCCGGGTGCGTGCACACGGCGCTGATTTCGACGTACTTCCAGGCAGTCATTCGTTCCCCCGCCATCGCCACCAGCTGGCCGCCTTCCCTGATGCCAAAGAAGTGGCCTAGTTCGTTGGTCCGGGGATTGAATGGTCCGGGCTCCGTCAGCTCGGCGAGCCGGAGCATATCAGGTGTGTCGTCGACGCCGAGTCGCGCGATCCGCTTATCGGACGATACGGTGAACCTCCTGGTGGCAACCATCTGATTGGCAAACGCCTCGCGCACCACGTCAAAGCCGGGCGGCAAGTCCGGTTTGTCCGCCGTGAAGAATGAAAGGCGCTGTCCCGGCTGGAGCATCGCTGCAACTTGTGAGACGTTTTGCGCGGTGTAATTCTGCGCGGCCCCGAACGGCGCAAATTCCGGGCGATACCGGGCACCCCCTTCGTGACGCTCGACGAAGGCCGGAGGCGACTCGGTCAGGGCGATCCATACGGGATTGGCGAGGTATTCCTCGGTTGCGATCTCACTGGCTGCATCAATGTGGGAGGACTGCATGACAAGCTCCTTTTTTGTTCGTCTTCTCTGCTGTGGAACCGCGGTCAGGCAAACAGCGCCGCGTGCTTCCTGATAAATGCCTGAACCGTCATTGGCGGAGTGCCGGTCAATTCCTCAATGAAGGAATTGGTGCCGGCGAAAATGCCTTCCTGGTAATCGACGGCAACCGACAGCAGATGCTGCGTGAAGGTATCGCTAAATTTTGCGTCGGTGTCCAGGCGGTTTTTGAACAGGTCGAGATCGACCGGTTGGTATGTCACCGTCCGGCCCAACGCCAGGTTCATCTCTGCCGCAATCTCATGGTGATTCATCTCGATCGGTCCGTACAGCGGATATACCTTGCCCGCGTGCGGTGCCGGATCGCGAAGGATGGCGGCAATCACGCGCCCCTGATCCTCGGCTGCAATCGGCGCGTGGCGCCCATCGCCGAAGGGCAGGCGCAACACCCCATCGTTTTTGATGCTCGCCACTTGACCCGGGTAGGTCAGCCATTGGGCGAAGAACGTAGGGCGCAGATGCGTGACCGGCGTGCCAGCCCAGTCGAACACTTGCTCCGAGACCCAATGGTCTCGCGCGGCATGGCTTTTCGCTTCACGACGGGCCGAAATCTGCGACATGTTCACAATCGATTCGATTCCGGTCTCGCGGGCAGCCTGTGCGAACGAAGCGCTAGCCGCTATCCCGCCCGATTCGATCGGATAAACGAAATAGGCCGATGAGATGCCTTGAAGAGCGCGTGAGACGTCGTCGATATCCGAGAGATCGCCAACCAGCACTTCGACGCCCTGTGCGCGTAGCCGCTCTGAACGGGCGTCCTCGCGTCGAACGAGGGTTCGTACCTGTTCGCCTGCAGCCAAAAGGGCGGTTGTCGCTGCTCCGCCCGTGTCGCCAGTCGCACCTGCGATAAAAAATTTACGAAAAGCCATTTGAAAGCTCCGTTCAATTCATTAACTGGGACGGTGATGAACACTTCGGTCACCGGATCTGAACTGGAGTATAGTCGTAATCCTGATCGAGGATTGATGATAGTTTCGCCCTAGTCTTTTGCAGAATGTCGCGCTCAACGCGGGCGGCAAGCGCGTTAAGCTGCGACCGCAAACGCACGTTGCAAATCGGATTCGAAGACCGCGTCCTTCCCGGACGACCGCACATCGGAGAATGCTCCTGCCATGATCGCCCACACCTTCGCCTCACCCCGCCATTCCACGCGCTATTGGGAGGCCGGACCCGCCGAGGGACCATTGATGATCTTCCTTCACGGCTGGCCCGGCGTCGGTCTGATGTGGCGCGTGCAGATCGAGGCTTTCGCGTCGGAGGGCTGGCGCTGCATTGCGCCGGACATGCGCGGATACGGCGGCTCGTCGACACCGGGCGCGCCCGATGCCTATGCGCTCAAAGAGATCGTTGACGACATGGTCGAGCTTCATGACCATCTGGGCGCGAGTCCGGCAATATGGGTGGGACACGACCTCGGAAGCCCGGTGGCCGGGGCGCTCACTGCGCATCACGCGAAGCGCAGCCGTGCGGTTGTATTCGTCTCCGTTCCGTATATGCCCGAGAGCTTCGGGTTGCGCAGTCTGCTGCCCCTGGTCGATCGGACGCTCTATCCCGCCGACCAGTATCCGGACGGGCAATGGGACTACTACCGCTTCTATCCCACACATTTCGATCAGACCGTGACCGACTTCAACGCCGACATAGCGGCGTCCCTGGCGGCGATCTATCGGTCTGGAGACCCGAAGTCCGTGGGCCAGATTTATCGCTCTGCGTTGGTCTCGCGCAATGGAGGCTGGTTCGGGTCGGCACATCGCGCGCCGGCGGTGGCGCGGGACGCCGCGCTCTGGCCGTCCGCTGATTTCGACGCCCTGGTTGATGCGTTCCGTGTGACCGGTTTTCGTCCGGGTAACAGTTGGTATCTGAACGATGACGCCAACATCGCCTACGCTCGAACCGCGCCCGACAGCGGCCGCCTGAGCCAGCCCGTTCTGTTCGTGAACGGCGAATTCGATGGCATCTGCGACATCACCCGCAGCGCGCTCGGCGGCCCCATGCGAAACGCCTGCTCGGATCTGTCTGTGGCGACGCTGGACGCAGGCCACTGGCTTCCGCTCGAACGCAAGGTCGAACTCGTCCAGGCAATCCGCTCCTGGCTCGAGGCGAAGGCACTGTCGTAGCCATCACGGACACATCCTGACCCGCAGCGGGTCCTACACATCGACTAAAGGAGTTGAATGAAATGAACGCATCGAACAGCGATGGCATCAAGCAATACGACATCGAAACCAATGGCATTACCTTGCACGTGACGGAGCAAGGGGAGGGGCCAGCCGTGCTGTTTTGCCACGGTTTTCCGGACACCTCCTATACGTGGCGCGGGCAGATGAAGGCTATTGCGTCGGCGGGATATCGGGCCATTGCCCCGGATATGCGTGGTTACGGGCGAAGCTCGGCTCCGGCCGACGCAAACCTGTACACACCGTTGCACACAACAGGCGACCTGATCGGTCTGCTCGATGCGCTGGAGATTCCCCGCGCCATCCTTGTCGGTCATGACTGGGGTGCGACGCATGCGTGGAACGCGGCGTTGATGCGCCCGGACCGATTCGCGGCGGTATTCTGCCTCAGTGTCCCTTTCGTGCCGCGCGGAGACGTCAGTGTTTTCGACAGAATGCGAAAGGCAGGGCATCAGAACAAGTTCTATATGTTCGAGCAAATTCGGCCTGACGCCGACGAAATCTGGGCCAACGCCGCGGTGACCATTCCCGGCATTCTGTATTGGGCATCGGGTACTGCGCCAGCCGGCCAGCAGTGGAGTCCAATGGATCCGGCTCGGAGTCTTTATCGTGCAGCCCCCGGACCGTTGCCTTCGTGGGCGCCCACGGACTACGTCGCGCATAACATCGCGGAATTTGAGCGCACCGGTTTCCACGGAGGATTGAATTACTACCGCGCGGCGGAGCCGTATTTCGCCTTGTCCGCTCCGTGGAAGGGCGCGAAGATCGTTCAGCCGTCGTTTTTTATCTGGGGCAAGGCGGACGGTCTGAGAGAGTTATATCCGCTTAGCATCGACGACCTTCGCGCCGGCTTACCGGGCCTTGTCGGAGGACTCGAACTCGATAACGTGGGGCATTGGGTACAACATGAGGCCGCCGCCGAGGTCAGCGACCAACTGCTGAAGTTCGTGCGTACCGTTGATCTCGCATGATCGTGACATACACTGTCCGGATTACTCCCGGCTCCGTTTTGTGGGGCGAAGAAAAATGGCGGCGTAACGGAGGCTCACGCGAGTCTTCAATGACACTTGCACTCAAAGAACGGACATCGACCACAGGGACACCGGTTGTCCCAGTTGGGTCGAGCGACTTTGGGGCCCAAGCACTGGGGCAAAACGGGCATATTGCGAGGCGAAAAAATGCGTCGTTATACAACTGAAAACGGTTGGGATCCGGGTAGACAATTGCGGATCGGCCGTCTCGATTGCGCGCAGTGTCTCCGTGCCTGATAGCAATACCGGCCGCTTCGTTCGGGACATCAGGCGTTTTGTCCAGTCAAAGATTGCCACGTGAACCTCGACTTTGCGTGCGAGGAAAACGTGTTGATATTCGTCGAGGGCAATCAGACGGATGTCGTGCTGGTCGATCGCTTCTGCGAGCACATTGAAGAGAACTGCATTGGTTTGCGACCGCGAGCGTGGTGAAATGGCATAACTGAAGTTTTCCAGCAGATCGTCCTGGATTTGCGCCACCGTGGGCGCCTCCTTTAATGATGCGACGAGCACACTGTTCTCGCGGAGAAAAGACCATGAGCACACATTCTTTTGAACGCATTCGATAAGGAGCGACTTGCCAGCGCCGGCTGGCGCAATTACGCTTGCCCCGACTGGTTGCCGCAAATGGTTTCCAAGCTGGATAATCCGTCCGTCGCCATCAAGGGTTTCCTTGAACGATGTGTGGTGCACCCTGATCTGGGAAATTAGCGTGCCGACCTGGAGCGCCTTGTCGCTGTAGCTCATATTGCCTCCTCGGAAAAAGCTTCAAAAGTCGGGATGGGCCTGTCGAGTTCGATCGCATCGTCTTCGGAGATGAGCCTTGAAGACATGTCCGTCTGCAACGAGCGGTCGGAAGCCTGCCTCGACGAAACTGATGAGCTCAGGCCTTGGAACAGCGCCAGATCACGAGCCCCTCGTTTGATTTTCCTTCCGCTGCGAATCGCTGCCGCCCAGTGATCCTGCAACTCGAGGCGAGCGCGGCGGAGTCTCCTTTCCGCATTTGCTATTGTCAGCTTCTGTCCTGCTGCCGCGCGGATCAGCCGGTGCTGGGTGCGAGAAAGACCTGTTGCGTATTCCTCGTCTTTGGCCGGGACGCAAACCCAGTGCCCCGTCTTTGGATGCTGCACAAAGATGCTGCCGAGTTCGTAGGGGTTGGCGGTCATCGTCGTTCTGAAGTTCGTCCCGATCTCGCGGCGCATTTGACCAGTTCATCGCCGGCGTACTGGATCCATTCGTGAACTACCCCGGCATGATTCACCGTTACCATTCCGCGGTGATGACTTGATCGAGCAACTGAACGGTGATCTGCTCTGACACAGAGGGCGGTAGCATGGCGGCCGCTGGCCGTATCATGGTTTTCGAGTTTCCAGAGCGTGACTGATGAATGTGACCGATTCAGGGTTTACCCTAAGTTGAACGTTGATCGTGAAGTTTTGTGACCGGTTGCTGTTCAGTCTCGTATGGCACGCGGGCTACCACGAAATAGAATTTTCGATGCTAAGTGGTTGTTTGTTATGAAAAATGCGTGTCACCGCCGTGTCGGAATGTATGTTCCGAGTTCAAACTTAAGTGAACAAAGTCCAAAGTTAAGCGAATCTCGACATCGACAACCAAAGCGAGATCCCTTCTTGAATTTGTCACCACCCGTCCATATAATTAGCACTCGCTGCACGAGAGTGCTAACAACATCGCCGGTTGGCTCAGCCAGCCGGGTTTTCTCAGCGTTCTTCAGTCTCAATCAAGAGAGGAGTATGTATGAACCTTCGTCCTTTGCATGATCGCGTGATCGTCAAACGTCTGGATCAAGAAACCAAGACTGCGTCGGGCATCGTGATCCCCGAAGCCGCAGCAGAAAAGCCGGATCAAGGCGAAATTCTGGCAGTCGGCCCGGGCAAGCGCGACGACAAGGGTGCACAAATCGCACTCGACGTGAAAGTTGGTGACCGCGTCCTGTTCGGCAAATACGCAGGCCAGACCGTCAAGGTCGACGGCAACGAACTGCTCGTGATGCGTGAAGAAGACATCATGGCCGTGGTGCAGAAGTAAGCGCTGGTCGCTACTTCCCCGGCTATATCCCAAGAATTCAAGGAGTTAGAAGATGGCAGCTAAAGACGTCGTATTCGGTGATTCCGCCCGTGCCAAGATGGTTGAAGGCGTGAACATCCTCGCGAACGCTGTGAAGGTCACGCTGGGCCCGAAGGGTCGCAACGTTGTCCTGGAACGCAGCTTCGGCGGCCCGACGATCACGAAGGACGGTGTTTCGGTCGCGAAAGAGATCGAACTGAAAGACAAGCTCCAGAACATGGGCGCGCAAATGGTCAAGGAAGTGGCTTCCAGGACCAGCGACAACGCAGGTGACGGCACCACGACCGCAACGGTTCTGGCTCAGTCGATCGTCCGCGAAGGCATGAAGTACGTTGCATCGGGCATGAACCCGATGGACCTGAAGCGCGGTATCGACAAGGCTGTGACGGCCGCGATCGAAGAACTGCGCAAGATCAGCAAGCCGTGCACGACCAACAAGGAAATCGCTCAAGTTGGCGCGATTTCGGCAAACAGCGATTCGTCGATCGGTGACCGCATCGCTGAAGCGATGGACAAGGTCGGCAAGGAAGGCGTGATCACGGTTGAAGACGGCAAGTCGCTGCAAGACGAGCTGGACGTTGTCGAAGGTATGCAATTCGACCGCGGCTACCTGTCGCCGTACTTCATCAACAACCCGGACAAGCAAGTTGCTGTGCTCGAAAACCCGTTCGTGCTGCTGCACGACAAGAAGGTTTCGAACATCCGTGATCTGCTGCCGGTACTGGAACAAGTCGCCAAGGCTGGCCGTCCGCTGCTGATCATCGCAGAAGACGTCGAAGGCGAAGCGCTGGCTACGCTGGTTGTGAACAACATCCGCGGCATCCTGAAGACTGTTGCTGTCAAGGCTCCGGGCTTTGGCGATCGTCGTAAGGCCATGCTGGAAGACATCGCTGTCCTGACCGGCGGCCAAGTCATCGCTGAAGAAACCGGCCTGACGCTCGAAAAGGCATCGCTGGCTGAACTGGGTCAAGCGAAGCGTATCGAAGTGGGCAAGGAAAACACGACGATCATCGACGGCGCTGGCGAAGCTGCAACCATCGAAGCACGTGTGAAGCAAGTTCGCACGCAAATCGAAGAAGCTACGTCGGACTACGACCGTGAAAAGCTGCAGGAACGCGTCGCCAAGCTGGCTGGCGGTGTTGCAGTGATCAAGGTTGGTGCTGCGACCGAAGTCGAAATGAAGGAAAAGAAGGCACGTGTCGAAGACGCACTGCACGCAACGCGCGCAGCTGTGGAAGAAGGCATCGTTGCTGGCGGCGGCGTCGCGCTGATCCGCGCACGTTCGGCTATCGTTGGTCTGAAGGGCGCTAACGCCGATCAGGACGCCGGTATCAAGATCGTGCTGCGCGCGATGGAAGAGCCGCTGCGCCAGATCGTCACGAACGGTGGCGAAGAAGCCAGCGTCGTGGTGGCAGCTGTTGCAGCTGGCACGGGCAACTACGGCTACAACGCGGCAACCGGCGAGTACGTCGACCTGGTTGACGCAGGTGTCGTGGACCCGACGAAGGTTACGCGCACGGCGCTGCAAAACGCAGCTTCGGTCGCTGGCCTGCTGTTGACCACCGACGCAGCTGTTTGCGAACTGCCGAAGGAAGATGGTCCGATGGGCGGCGGTATGCCCGGCGGCATGGGCGGCATGGGCATGGACATGTAATTTCGGTTGGGCCTCGTTCGAGGCTCAGTTGGAAACACATGGGGAAGTGCGCCGTGAGGCGTGCTTCCCAAATGAAAAAACCCGCAGAAATGCGGGTTTTTTTATGCCCTTGTTCTTCAGGGCGCCTTGTTAAGGATCAAGCGGGATGCCAGCCTTGCCGCCAAGTCCCGCCGTTGTGCAGCGGCTCGTGAGAATGCGCGATGGTCACGTGAAATCCATCCAGGGCCTGGTCCGGTAATCGAACGGAGAATCCTGCGTAGGCAGTGCCGTAGCCGGCTTCGGACACGTCAGGCCGATGCGCGCCGCTCCACCCTGTGGCCACGACCTCGTCCCCTACGCGGACTTCGATGAGCACTTTTTCCTCGGGGTGATGTAGGTTGACCGCCCAACCCGATACGACGCCGTCGTGAACGGCATCGACAAATCCCTCATGCATGTCGAACAGATCCGCCTCGCGGCCCCGCTCGAACGCTATGTATTCTTCGATTAGCCGCAGATCGAATTCGGCAATGACGTTTCGTACCTTGGCCAGGTACCCCGCATCGAAGCCGAATATTGTCGACGCATGAAGATACGGATTCTCAAGTTTGTTAATCTCGGCCTGTACGCTACGCACTAATTCTATGGCGTTGGAGAAAGGGCCCTCGGCAGCTTGGACCTCGCGGTCGATGTCTTTCGTGACTTCATTGAATAATGTGTAATCGAGCTGGTTTTCTTCTATAAATTTCTGTCGCGCCCATTCACTCAGTTTGCTCCTGTCTCGCGGTGAATTACCGGTCTTGTTTGTCTCGATATAAAAGGGCAGCTTTAAGTCTGTCTTTCCACATAAGCGCAGCAAGAAGCCGCTCATATCTTCGCATGCACCTGCCACCTTGATGTGGCGGCGAAGATTGAATCGAGCAGCCTCAAGGCTGCTCGCGTCTACCGTCGGGTGGCCACTGAGCATATGAACGAAGAGATTTCGGCCGCCATACGATTCGCTGACCCACTCATCTAGCGAAATCTCGCCGCAGCCCGCTAGCGCCTCGACCGCAGAAAGACTGGCGCCGCGGCCGACTTCCCCGTTTTTGCCATTGACCGCATACCAATAGTGCGACATTTGCCGGGCAAGCGGATCGCGCAAGATCGTGCAGTAAGTCAGCGGCGCTTTCAGGCCGCGATGAATGCCATAGATCTGATGCCCGCCACCAACACCTGATTCCCAGAGTTTGGCTCGGCTATTGTCCCAATTATTGTCCTTTTCCCACACGAAATTGACGAATTGATCCTTTCCTTTATTTAAATCAAAAAAAGAGATAACCGTGGATCCTCCACTTTTAGGTGGATGGATGAAGAAGATCGGCGGACGCATGGATTTAATATACGTAAAGATGAAATGACCATCCTACTTCCATGACGACGATGCTTCAGTAACATTTAATTACGACGGTAATGTGTCGGCGCACGGTTTGCGGCTTGGAGTTGAGTAAGGCCCCTTCCCGGGACAGCCGCAACTAACAGGGAGAACGTCATGTGTTTCGCATCGGGATATCAATGTCCCGATGCGTCGACTGGCTCATGCGAGGGCGTCGTCGGTCAGTTGCGCGAAGGCGCGCGGCAGTTGAAGTGGCTGGCTTGATACACACAGGGAGTAGGTTGGAGCGCGCGGCCTCGCCTGCGGGCAAGGCCGGTCAGCGAGACTGTGCGAGCAGTTTCTGAGCTGGGGCGTGAAGGAGTCGCGCCCCAGCCGATCAAACCATCAATGCCGTGCTTCGCCCGGCGCCGCGTCCTTACCGGCCGCGGGTGGCGTTTCGTCGTCGCTGCTGCGGGCCCAGAAGAAGCGGTCCGGCAGATACGCGCCCATTCCCGGCCGGAATGCGTTGCGCATCGCCTGATACAGATACTCCTGCGCCTCGCGCACGGCCTCCGCCGGCTCCTGGCCGTTGGCCAGCAAGGCGGCAATCGCAGCACCGAGAGTATCCGTGATGCCCATGATCCGGTGGCTGCCGCGGTCCCACATATCCTGACGCAGCTGGCCGTCTTCGCTGAACAGCGTGTTGACGAGCCGGTGCGTGCCGGTTTCCGTCGACAGAATGTACTCGCAGCCCTGCGACAGCAGATGCGAGATCGCCGCATCGAGGCTCGGCGCTTCGGCGTCGCCGTCCGGCTGGGCGAGGGCGAGCAGCGTGGCCGAATCGGCGACCAGCAAGGTGGTTTGCGGCGCCAGCAGGTCGGCGATCGCTTCGCGTAGTTCGTCGGCGGCGAGCACATGTTCGTCGTCAAGCGTGAAGTCGGGAGCGAGGATCAGCGGGATGTCGTCGTAATCGGCTACGACCTCCGCAATTGCGCTTACGACTTCCGCGCGCGTGCATGCGCCGACCTTGAACGCGGCAATCGGCATGTCTTCGAGCAGCATCCGGGCCTGGGTCGCGACTACTTCGGGGTCGAGCCCGGTGACTTCATCGCAGCTTGCCGAGTCGCGTACGGTATAGCCCGTGAGCACGGAAACACCATGGCAGCCCATGCTGGCAAGGGTCATCAGGTCGGCTTGCAGTCCGGAGCCACCGGTGGGATCGGAAAGGCCGAAGGTGAGGACGATCGGGGGTGTGTCGCTGGGCATGAAAATTTACAAAAGGAGCTGTATTTAGGCGCAGAGAGTGCGCAATCGACTCAATTATGCGGCCTAAACCGTTGTGAAGGCGGTTTTTCGCATTCTTCGGCATGTTGTGGCAAGCAGGAGGCGATGTAAGCTGCAGCCACGCAGCGACACTACGCCGCAAGCACGGAGCGAACCGACGCAAACCTCTAGCCAAAGGCCGTCGCACACTGCGATTGGGCGTTTCTGATTGCTAGGCATTGGGGCGGCAACACGGTACCATCATGGCTCCCGTTTCCACGGACTCTACGACGCGACACAAGAATGGAATATCAAAGCTGGATGTGCCTGATTTGCGGCTGGATTTACGACGAAGAAGCCGGTTTGCCGGACGAAGGCATTGCGCCGGGCACCCGCTGGGAGGACGTTCCCATTAACTGGACCTGCCCGGAATGCGGAGCGCGCAAGGAAGACTTCGAGATGGTCCAGATCTGAGGTTCGGGGCAAGTGGCGGTGTCCGGCGGAGTGCCACGCCGCGTGACTGCGGCGCGGCGTTTTGCAGGCAGCGTCGGCCGGATCGAACGCGGTTCACGCGCTCGGAACATAGCCCCAACGCGTCGACGCGGAATGTCTCCGGTTGCATCGCGTCGCAGCGGTAGTCTGTCATTGTCCTGTCGCCAGTTCGCGCGTTAGCCGATCAGTCTCTCGTGCGACGCTGAGCGGCGGCCCGTCAGCTTTCTGTCGCCTGCCCATGACTCTTCGATCCGCTGCACCCGATTCCTTCGATGCCTTGCCGAATCCGCGCGGCGGCGCAGTCCGTTCCGCCGAGTTGGCGCTGGCCGAGGCGTTGCTAGCGTTCGAACAACACAGCGAAAGCACCTCGGCGCTGCTGTGTGCGTCGCACGCATTGCGCGAAGCCGGCTGGCTGAGCGCGCAACGTTTCGCAGACGCGCTGGTGCGGCTTTCGCCTTTGGCCGAGAGCGAGGGCGATCTGGCTGATGCGGACAGCGCACGGGCCGTGTTCGGCGCCGCGTTGCACGATTTCCGCGCAGCGCTTGAGCGCCACAATCTGCGCGAGCTGTCCTGCTCGCCCACACTGTTCAATCACTATCGCGGGCTCTGTACCCATTTGTCGGAGCACACGCCCGGTTCGACTGTCGCTTTCGAAGATCTCGCGCTGAGCGCGCGCCCCGTGCCGCCTGCATCGCTGCACGCCCAGTCGGCGGATCAACTGGCCCATTTGCGGGCGCGCTATGAACGCGCGCTGCTGCCCGTGTTGCGCTCGCAGCCCGATAGCAGCGGCGCAGCGCTCGCTTTCACAAACGCGGCGCTCGACGAACTGGACGCGGTCCTCACGGAACTCACCGGTCCGGACCCCTATGATTTCTGGCGTCTCGCCAAAGCCTGTGCCAAGGCGCTGCGCGTCGGCGGCCGCGCCACCGGAGAAGCCGACGCACGGCGTTTCTATGCGCGCTGCAACCTCGCGCTGGCCGATCACGCGCGCGGTATCGAGCGCGCGCCGCGTTCGCTGGTGCGCACGACGCTGGCGTTGCTGTGGCGCGATTACGCGTTGTTCGGCGCTGCGGCGGAAGACGCCGATCATGTCGAAGTGCTGCACGACTACGGCCTGACGGTCGATTGGCACGTGGCGGGCACCCAGGCATCGGAAATGCTCTGGGAAGCTGGCGCCGTGCAGGCACAGACGATCAGTGCAACCCGCAGCGCGCTGACGCGCGAGCTGGGCGTGTTGACCGTCAACGCGCACGCGTATGAAGATTTCCTGCAGACGGCGGATGCCTCGATTTCGGCGCTGACCGAGCATGCCCGCGCGGCCGATCAGCCCGAGAAAGCCGATCCGAGCGAGGCGCTGCAGGCGGGCGACGCCGCTTACCGGCTCGGTGCCTCCGCATGCGCGCTGGGCCTCGGTCACATCGCGCTGGTCGCCGATGCGCTGGGGCTTGCGTGGCGCCGCCGCGCACACGCCGGCGTATTCACGCCGGCGGTGCGTTCCCACGTCATCGTGGGCGCGCCGGCGGCGAGCACGCTCGAGCAGGCGGCCGAAGCTTTGCGTGCGATGCTGCACAAAGTGGCTGCGGGCGTCGCGCCGACAGGCAGCAGCGCTGCGCTGGCCGCATTGACGCGTTCGATCGAAGAGGGCGGCGCCTGAGCCGCTGCGATATCAGCATCACGTCCTATGCGCCGGTAAGCATCCTCATGCCGGCAGCAAGGAGCAGCAACGATGGAATCCGGAGGCACGCGATATGCGTGTCGTAAAACACCGCTAACCCGCACCGTGGACAAGGCCTGCGTGCGTGATAGAGTGGAACTTGATTCGCCGTCGATGGCTCGCGGCGCACTTCATCGCGCACATCGCGGTCCCGCGCTCAAAGCCCGCCATCCTGCATCGTCTTTGCTAAAATCCGAACTATGTCCAAGAGTACCGATCGCATCAATCTGACTAACCAGTTCCTGATCGCCATGCCGAGCATGGCCGATCCCACGTTTTCAGGGACGGTGGTCTACCTTTGCGATCATAGTGAGCGCGGCGCGCTCGGCCTCGTGATCAACCGGCCGACCGATATCGACCTGGAAGCGCTCTTCAGTCGCATCGATCTCAAGCTCGAGATCGAACCCCTTCTTCATGTGCCCGTGTATTTCGGCGGCCCGGTGCAAACCGAGCGTGGCTTCGTGCTGCACGATCCGAAAGACGGCAATGCCTATACGTCGTCAATGTCGGTGCCAGGCGGGCTTGAGATGACCACGTCGAAAGACGTGCTCGAAGCCGTCGCGAGCGGCACCGGTCCGGAGCGCTTCCTGCTCACGCTTGGCCATGCCGGCTGGGGCGCGGGTCAGCTCGAAGAAGAGATTTCGAAGAACGGCTGGCTCACCGTTGAAGCCGACCCGAAAATCGTTTTCGACGTGCCCGCGGAAGAGCGCCTGGAAGCGGCGCTCGCGCTGCTCGGCATTTCACTGTCGATGCTGTCGGGCGAAGCAGGTCACGCATGAGCCTGCCGGCCGGACGTGAGGCGACGCTGCTTGCGTTCGACTATGGTGAAAAGCGGATCGGCGTGGCGGTGGGCAATTCGCTCACCCGTAGCGCACGGCCGCTCGTGATCGTGCAGAACCGCAGCCGCGAATACCGCTTCGAGGCGGTCGGCAAGTTGATTGCTGAGTGGAAGCCGGACGCGCTGATTGTCGGCTTGCCGATGCATCCAGACGGTACGCCGCACGAAATGACCCAACTCGCGAAGCGCTTCGGTAATCAGCTGAATGGCCGCTTCAATCTGCCGGTTACATGGATCGACGAGCGCTACTCGTCGGTCGAGGCAAAGGCGGAAATCCGCGCCGGCAACGGCCGCGCCGACATGCTCGACGCCCAGGCCGCCAGCATCATCCTCCAGCAATATCTAGACGGACTTTCCGACGATCATGAGTTCCATTGATGCCGAAGCGCTCTACGGCGCTTTGCTCGAACAGATTCGTGCCGCTTATGGTGACAAACTCTGCGCCGGGCAAGACGATGCCGAAGGCGCTGTGCTGGCCGGTATCTACAGTGGCGGTGCGTGGCTTGCCGAGCGCCTCGCGCGCGACCTGCAGGTGCCGAGCTTCGGCGTGGTGAATGTCGCGCTGCATCGCGATGACTACGCAAAAAAAGGCCTGCACTCGCAGGCGAGCCCAACCTCGCTGCCGTTTTCCGTGGACAAGCGCCGCATCGTGCTGGTGGACGACGTGCTGTACACCGGCCGCACGATTCGCGCGGCGTTGAACGAACTGTACGACTACGGCCGTCCGGCATCGGTCGAACTGGCGGTGCTGGCCGATCGCGGTGGACGCGAGCTGCCGGTGGCGGCGCGATTCGTCGGCGGCGTGGTGGATGTGCCGGCCGATGCGACGCTTGTTCTTGCCCGCGAACAAGGTGGAGTCGATGGCAACCCGCATTTCACGTTCCACACTGAAGCACGCGTTGATTGAACGCGACTCCGCATATCCAGCAAAGCGGGTTCACGCGCTGCGGCACTGAACGCGCAGATTGAGCCGTCACACGCAGTCAGCATCGACGTCGTACACGTTGAAGCCCGTATTTGAAGCAGGTACACCATGAACACCGCCACCCAGGCCTCCCAGGATTCAGCCGACAGTGCTACCGAGCGCTTCCGTTATGGCTTCCTGAAGGGCAATCCGCAGCTCACGAAAAACGGCGAGCTCAAACATCTGTTGTCGATCGAGGGCTTGCCGAAGGCGATCGTCAATCACATTCTCGATACCGCCGACCAGTTCGTCAGCGTGACCGATCGCGAAGTGAAGAAGGTGCCGCTGTTGCGCGGCAAGTCGGTGTTCAACCTGTTCTTCGAGAACTCGACGCGCACTCGTACCACCTTCGAGATCGCCGCGACGCGTCTTTCGGCGGACGTGCTGAATCTGAACATCAATGCTTCGTCGACGAGCAAGGGTGAGTCGCTGCTCGACACGATCAACAATCTCTCGGCGATGCATGCCGACATGTTTGTTGTGCGCCATGCATCGAGCGGCGCACCGTATCTGATCGCCCAGCACTGCGCGCCGCATGTGCACGTGATCAATGCCGGCGACGGCCGTCACGCACACCCGACCCAGGGTCTGCTCGACATGTACACGATCCGCCACTACAAGAAGGACTTCACGAATCTGCGCGTGGCGATCGTCGGCGACATTCTGCATTCGCGGGTCGCGCGCTCGGACATTCATGCGCTGACCACGCTCGGCGTGCCGGAAGTGCGTGCGATCGGTCCACGCACGCTGCTGCCGGGCGGTCTCGAGCAAATGGGCGTGCGCGTATTCCATAACCTCGACGAAGGCCTGAAAGACGTCGACGTGATCATCATGCTGCGTCTGCAAAACGAGCGGATGAGCGGCGCGCTGCTGCCGTCGGCGCAGGAGTACTTCAAGAGCTGGGGTTTGACGCCGGAGCGCCTCGCGCTCGCCAAACCTGATGCGATCGTGATGCACCCAGGCCCGATGAATCGTGGCGTCGAAATCGATTCGCAGGTGGCCGACGGTCCACAATCGGTGATTCTGAACCAGGTCACGTTCGGTATCGCGGTGCGCATGGCGGTGATGGGGATCGTCGCGGGTAATCACGACTAAACCGCTTGGCTACACACGCTTGGCTACACAATAAGGCAGCGCATGAAGATTCATATTCAAGGCGGCACGCTGATCGATCCGGCAGCGGGCACCGAACAACAGCAGGACATTTTTATCGCAGCGGGCAAGATCGTCGCCATCGGCAACGCACCTGCTGATTTCAACGCAGCGAAGACGATCGACGCTAAAGGCCTGCATATCGCGCCGGGCCTGGTCGACCTGTCCGCGCGCCTGCGCGAACCAGGCTACGAACACAAGGCGACACTCGAATCCGAAATGGCCGCGGCGCTCGCGGGCGGCGTGACGAGTTTGGTCTGTCCGCCGGATACCGATCCGACGCTCGATGAACCGGGGCTCGTCGAGATGCTCAAGTTCCGTGCGCGCAATCTGAACCAGGCGCATGTGTATCCGCTCGGCGCGTTGACCGTTGGCCTGAAAGGCCAGGTCATCACCGAGATGGTCGAGCTGACCGAAGCGGGCTGTATCGGTTTTTCGCAGGCCGACGTGCCGGTAGTGGACACGCAGATATTGATGCGCGCGTTGCAGTACGCGAAGACCTATGACTATACCGTGTGGCTGCGTCCGGTCGATGCGTATCTCGGCAAGGGCGGCGTGGCCGCGAGCGGCGCGCTGGCATCGCGGCTCGGTTTGTCTGGCGTGCCGGCGTCAGCCGAGACGATCGCGCTGCACACGATCTTCGAACTGGTCCGTGTGACGGGCGCGCGGGTGCATCTGTCGCATGTGTCGTCGGCGGCGGGCATTGCGTTGATGCGCGCGGCCAAGGCCGAGGGCTTGCCGGTGTCCTGCGACGTCACCGTGAACCATGTGCATCTGATCGACGTCGACATCGGCTACTTCGACGCGCAATTCCGGCTCGACCCGCCGTTGCGTCAGCAGCGCGATCGCGAAGCGATCCGCGCGGGTCTCGTCGACGGTACGATCGACGCGATCTGCTCCGACCACACGCCGGTCGACGACGACGAAAAGCTGCTACCGTTCGCCGAAGCCACGCCGGGTGCGACGGGCCTCGAGCTGTTCCTGTCGCTGACGCTCAAATGGGCCGACGAAGCGGGCGTGCCGTTGGCAAAGGCGCTGAACCGCATCACCACAGCGCCGGCCGACGTGCTGAAGCTTGAGGCGGCCGGACGCATCGCCGTGGGCGCCGTTGCCGATCTCTGCGTGTTCGACCGCAACGCGTATTGGCGCGTCGAGCCGCGTGCCTTGAAGAGCCAGGGGCACAACACGCCGTTCCTCGGCTATGAACTGCCGGCGCGCGTGCGAGCGACCATCGTGTCCGGTCACGTTGCATTCGAACAGCGTTAATATCCGCGCCATTGCCCAGTTACGGAAAGCTCCGACAATGAAGCTCGCGCTACGCAAGGCCCGTCTCATCGCGCATCTGCTGCACGGCATGTGGATCGTCGCGACTCGCTTTCCCAAGGCCGGCGCGGATGGGCGGCAGACGCTCAACCGCGAATGGTCGTTGAAAATGCTGCGTTTGTGCGGCATGCAGCTCGTCGTGCATAACGACAGCGTGCGACTCGATCGCGGCGCGCTGGTGGTCGCCAATCACATCTCGTGGATTGATATCTACGTGATCAATGCGTGGCGGCCTACGCCGTTCGTGTCGAAGGCTGAGATCCGGCAGTGGCCAGTGGTCGGCTGGCTTGCGCAGCAACTGGACACGGTGTTCATCCAGCGCGAGAAGCGCAGCGACGCGAAGCGGATCATGCATGAACTGTCCGATCGCCTGAGCACTGGCGAGCTGATGTGCGTGTTTCCTGAAGGGACGACGTCAAGTGGTCTGGCGCTGCTGCCGTTTCACGCGAATATGTTCCAGGCCGCCGTGTCGGCCTCGGCGCCGGTGCAGCCGCTTTGCATCATGTATGAAGATACGCAGGGCCGGCAATCCACCGCGCCTGCGTATATCGACGATCTGACGCTCGCTGATTCGCTGAATATGTTGCTGCGCGGCGGTCCGTTGACAGCACACGTGTATGTCGGCGCGCCGCTTGCGCCGGGTGCGGACAGGCGCACGCTGGCGGCGGAGGCGGAAGGGGTGATTGCAGCGGCATTGCGGGAGATGCAGGGCGGCATGACGAGGTCCGGTGCTGCGATCGCTGCGTCGATTTCATTGCCTAACGCGTCTGACGCCTCCAGCGTTTCCCCGACGCTGATCGAACCAGTCGATCAGTCCGGCCGGTCGGCTTAACGGGGCGGCTTAGTTACCGCCGCCTGCCACGCGGCAAGTTTCACAGTCGACTTGTGTCAGCGTACGTTCCGCAGGATTTTGCGCAAGACGCACGGCGGAAAGTTTCTCGCCCCATACGCAGCCGGAATCCAGGCCGATCAGATTATCGCGCAAGGTCAAGCCAAGCGCGGCCCAATGGCCGAACACGACGGTGACATTCGCGGTCTTGCGCGACGGCACGTCGAACCACGGCATGCTGCCCGGCGGCGCGGAATTCAGCCCGCCGCTGCTGCTGAAATCCATCGCGCCTTCGGCATTGCAGAAGCGGATGCGCGTTAATGCGCTGCACGTCAGGCGCAGCCGGTCGATGCCCTTGATATCGGGCGTCCAGCGATTCGGCTCGTTGCCGTAGAGTCCCGCGAGCGTTTCCTTCCAGTTCGGCGCGCGCAAAGCCCGCTGCAGTTCGTCGGCGAGCTCCATCGTCAGGGCGGCGTCCCATTGCGGCAAAACACCCGCATGCACCATCAGCATGCCGTTGTCGAAATGCGCGAGCGGACGGTGGCGGACCCATTCGAGCAGGTCGGCCGCATCCGGCGCGGCGAGAATATCGTCGATCGTGTCGCCTTTCTTCGACTTGCGAATTCCCGCCGACACCGACAGCAGATGCAGATCGTGGTTACCCAGCACCGGTACGGCGCGATCTCCCAGCGCGATGATGTCGCGCAGCGTGGCGAGCGATTCGGACCCGCGGTTGATCAGGTCGCCCGCGAACCACAGTGGCGTGCCATCGGGCGGCGCGGCCTTGGCCAGCAACTGCTGGAACGGCGTGCGGCAGCCTTGCAGGTCGCCGAAGGCGAGCGGTAGCGGATGCGGCTGGGTCGGGGAAGTGAAGGCGGTAGGTGCTGTCATCGGGGAGTCGGTGCAAATCGATACACGCAGGTACGCACGAGACGTGCCGCGTTGGGCGGTGCAACATGCTAGCGTGACATAATATCCGGTTTGAAGCGCTAATATCGGGCATTGCGCCGTCAGAGGCCGCTAGCCAGCACGACCGCCAAGGGCGGGTGCATTATTGCAATACAACAGGAAGATCCTCGTGAACGGAGAAAGCATGTCGTCTGCCCATGCGACGCAACCTATTCGCACCCTCGTTACCGGGGCGAGTGGCTTTACCGGCCGCTATCTGGTGGAGAACCTGCTCGGCCGCGGCCATACCGTGATCGAGACGGTGGGTGGCCGCGACGAACCGGAAACGCCGACGCGGTTGCGGCTCGACATCACCTCGCCCGACGCTTGCCGCCGCGTGATCGAAATGACGCGGCCCGACTACATTGTGCATCTGGCGGCGATCAGTTTCGTCGGCCATAACGACCCGCTCGACTTCTACCGCGTCAACGTGATCGGCACGCTGAATCTGCTGGAGGCCTGCGCGGCTGTTGGCCATACGCCGCGCAAGCTGTTGATTGCGAGCAGCGCGAACGTTTACGGCAATGTCACCAGCGATGCCATCGACGAAACCTTCCCGGTCACGCCGGTGAACCACTATGCCGCCAGCAAGGCGGCAATGGAAACGATGGTGCGGACCTGGTTCGACCGCTTGCCGATTCTGATCGTGCGGCCGTTCAACTACACCGGCCGCGGCCAGGCATCGAATTTCCTCGTACCGAAGATCGTCGAGCATTTCGCGCGGCGTGAGCCGACTATCGAGTTGGGCAATATCGACGTGGCGCGTGATTTCTCGGACGTGCGCTACGTGGCGAGCGCCTATGAGGCTTTGCTCGACTCGGCGGCCGCGGCTGAAACGGTCAACGTCTGTACCGGTACGCCCTACACGCTGCGGGAGATCCTGTCGGCAGCAAGCGAACTGACCGGGCATGAACTCGAGATTCAGATCAATCCCGCTTTCGTACGACAAAGCGACGTGAAGATGCTGGCCGGATCGCCGGCCAAGCTGCGCTCGCTGGTGCCGAAGGTCGAGTCGATTCCGTTCATGGACACACTGCGCTGGATGTTGGCGGCTTAACTAGCGCATCCGACGGTATCTGCGGGTATCTACCGTTATCTCGCGATGCGGGGTCGCATGGTGGCGCGCTTAGGCCTAAGCGGCTACCGGTGCCACGCGTCGTCGTGTCTCATGCAGACCGTGCGGCGCCGCAACCCGGTTACCCGCCCGGGCAGCGGGCCGGTCGGTCCGCTTGCGCACACGCCCTCTGGTGGCGGCACTCGCCGTCAAGCCACCCCCTCGGAAATCAATGGAAACCAAACCTGTCAAGCTGTTTCAAGTTGTTAGGGTTCTAGTTTTTGCTCAGGGCGGCTTTATAATCAGGGCTTCATAAGATTGGCGTTTGAGCGCCTGCCCGCGGTGCGAGGGGCGGCGGCGGGCGTTGACAAGAATCGGATACCACAACGCGAGGTGGGTAGATCGGCGAGCTGATTCCGATCTGCCACCAACATCTAGAAGGGAATTTCATGATTCTGGTAACGGGCGGTGCCGGCTTTATCGGCGCCAATTTCGTGCTCGACTGGCTCGATGCGTCGGACGAAGCGGTGCTGAATGTGGACAAGCTGACCTATGCGGGCAATCTGGGTACGCTCAAGTCGCAACAGGCCAATCCCCGGCATGTGTTCGTGCGAGCCGATATCTGCGATCGTGCCGCGCTTGACGCGCTCTTCGCCGAGCACAAGCCGCGTGCCGTGCTGCACTTTGCCGCTGAAAGCCATGTGGACCGTTCGATCCATGGCCCGGCTGATTTTGTGCAGACCAACGTGGTTGGCACTTTCACGTTGCTCGAAGCCACCCGTCAGTACTGGAATGCGCTCGGCGAGGCCGACCAGGCTGCGTTCCGTTTCCTGCACGTCTCGACCGACGAAGTGTTCGGCTCGCTGTCCGCTACCGATCCGCAATTTTCCGAAACCACGCCGTATGCGCCGAATAGCCCCTATTCGGCCACCAAGGCGGGTTCCGACCATCTGGTGCGCGCTTACCATCATACGTATGGTCTGCCGGTGCTCACCACGAACTGCTCGAACAACTACGGCCCGTATCAGTTCCCCGAGAAGCTGATTCCGCTGATGATCGCCAATGCGCTCGGCGGCAAGGCGCTGCCGGTGTACGGCGACGGTCAGAACGTGCGCGACTGGTTGTATGTCGGCGACCATTGCAGCGCGATCCGCGAAGTGCTCGCGCGCGGCACGCCGGGCGAGACGTATAACATCGGTGGCTGGAACGAAAAGAAGAACCTCGACGTCGTGCATACGCTGTGCGATCTGCTCGACCAATTGCGTCCGAAGGCGGGCGCTTCGTACCGCGATCAGATCACCTATGTGAAGGACCGTCCGGGTCATGACCGTCGTTATGCGATCGACGCCCGCAAGCTCGAGCGCGAGCTCGGCTGGAAGCCGGCGGAGACCTTCGAGACCGGCCTCGCCAAGACGGTTCAGTGGTATCTGGACAATCAGGTGTGGTCTGACGAAGTCGCTTCGGGTGAGTATCGGAAGTGGGTTGAGACTAACTACGCGCAGCGCGCGTAAGGGCACGGCATGGCGCGCAAAGGCATTATTCTCGCGGGTGGATCGGGCACGCGCCTGTATCCGATTACGCACGTCGTATCGAAGCAGTTGCTGCCGGTCTACGACAAACCGATGATCTATTACCCGCTGTCCACGTTGATGGTGGCGGGTATTCGTGACGTACTGATCATTTCCACGCCGCAAGATACGCCGCGTTTCGAAGCCATGCTCGGCGACGGCAGCCAGTGGGGCATGAATATTCAGTACGCGGTTCAGCCTTCGCCGGATGGTCTTGCGCAGGCGTTCATCATTGGCCGCGACTTTGTGGGCAACGATCCGTCGGCGCTGATTCTCGGCGACAACATCTTCTACGGCCACGATCTCGCGAAGCAGCTCGAACGTGCCAACGAGAAAGATGAAGGCGCTACGGTGTTCGCGTATCACGTGCACGATCCGGAGCGTTACGGCGTTGTCGAATTCGACAAGCAGTTCCGTGCTCTGTCGATCGAAGAGAAGCCGGTCAAGCCGCGCTCGAACTACGCTGTTACCGGCTTGTATTTCTACGACAAGCAGGTTTGCGATATCGCGGCGGACATCAAACCGTCGCCGCGTGGCGAGCTTGAAATCACCGACGTCAACTCGCGTTATCTGGCCAACGCCGCACTCAATGTCGAGATCATGGGGCGTGGCTATGCGTGGCTCGACACGGGCACGCACGATTCGCTGATCGAAGCGGCGACGTTCATCGCGACGCTGCAAAAGCGCCAGGGTCTGGTGGTTGCGTGTCCGGAAGAGATCGCGTACCGGCAGGAATGGATCGACGGTGAGCAACTGCTTGCACTAGCCAAGCCGCTCGCGAAGAACGCGTACGGCAAGTATCTGCAAAACCTTCTTACGGACCACGTTGCATGGCCATCCAAGTAACCGCTACCGCGCTGCCCGAAGTCAAGATCATCGAGCCGAAAGTGTTCGGTGATGCACGTGGGTTTTTCTACGAAAGCTTCAACGGTCGTGAGTTTGCCGAACATGTCGAAGCTGGCGTCGAGTTTGTTCAGGACAACCATTCGCGTTCCGCACGCGGTGTGCTGCGCGGTCTGCATTATCAGATCGTGCATGCGCAAGGCAAGCTGGTGCGCGTCGTGGAAGGCGAGGTGTTTGACGTTGCAGTCGACATCCGCAAGAGTTCGCCGAACTTCGGCAAGTGGGTGGGTGTGATTCTGTCGGAAGAGAATCACCGGCAGTTGTGGGTGCCGCCAGGCTTTGCGCATGGTTTCGTCGTGCTGTCCGAGACTGCGCAGTTTCTGTACAAGACCACGGATTACTGGTTCCCCGAACACGAGCGCAGTATCGTCTGGAACGATCCGGAGATTGGTATTGAATGGCCGATCGACTTCGAGCCGTTGCTGGCTGCTAAGGATGCGGCGGGTAAGCGGCTTGTCGATGCTGAATACTTCGAGTAAGGGGTTGCCGCATGAGCGCACGTGATGCCAGGCGGACGATTCTCGTCACCGGTGTAAATGGTCAGGTTGGCTTCGAACTCGCGCGTACGTTGCAAGGGCTTGGCAACGTGGTCGCGGTTGACCGCGCCACGCTGGATCTGTCCAATCTGGATCAGGTCCGTGCCGTTGTTCGAGACGTGCGGCCTGCACTGATCGTCAACCCCGCGGCCTACACCGCGGTCGACAAGGCAGAAGAGGAGTTCGATCTCGCCATGCGCGTCAATGGCGAAGCGCCGGGCGTGCTGGCCGAAGAGGCGAAAAAGCTCGGTGCAGCGTTGATTCACTATTCGACCGATTACGTGTTCAACGGCGAGAAAGAGGGTGCCTACGTTGAAGACGATCCTACGGATCCGCAGAATGCGTACGGGCGCACCAAGCTTGCCGGTGAGCAGGCGATTGCCGCGACCGGCGTGAATCATCTGGTGCTCCGAACGAGCTGGGTCTACGGCACCCGCGGCAAGAATTTTCTGCTCACCATGCTGCGACTCGGTGCCGATCGGCCCGAGTTGAAGGTCGTTGCCGACCAGTTCGGCGCGCCGACCTGGAGCAATACGATTGCGACACTGACGGCGCATCTGAGCGCCCAGACTTTTGCCGCGGAAGACAGTGCTACATGGTGGAGCGAGCGCTCAGGCATCTATCATCTGTGCGCCGGCGATGCAACTTCGTGGCACGGCTTCGCGTCGGCCATTTTCGAACTCGCGGACCTGCCGAACCAACCGAAGGCACTGCCGATTCCGGCTTCTGACTATCCTACGCCGGCAAAGCGCCCATCCAATTCACGGATGTCGAACGAGAAACTGGCGCAGGTGTTCGGGCTTGCCGCGCCGCATTGGCGCGATGCCTTGAGGCTGTGCCTGACCGACGCTTTTCCGCGATCGCCTGCAGCCCGTTCTTGACGTATAGGACACGCCCTTGCCCGAAGCTCGGCACGTGGCGCGGTGCGTCGGCTGTCTGACGATAGTGAAAGGGGGCAGGGGTAGAATATCGTTCGGTCTGGAAGACTCGCGCTGGTCCGTTATCTGGGCCAAACGCGTTGATGCTCAGGGTGCGCGGATGGTTGTACGACCGATTGATTTTGTGGGTTGTGCTGATTATTCGTGGTCATGGCACTTCCGCAATAAATACGGTACTGAGGGGGCGCTGTGAGTTTGTTACCGATCATTCTTTGTGGCGGGGCGGGTTCGAGACTGTGGCCGGTCTCGCGCGAGTCGCACCCGAAACCGTTCATCCGCCTCGCGGATGGCGAGAGCCTGCTGCAAAAGGCGTTCTTGCGCGCGGTTGCGCTGCCGGGCGTGAAGGAAGTGCTCACGGTAACGAACCGCGATCTGTTCTTCAAGACCGAGGACGATTTCCGCGAGGTGAACACAAAAGGATGTGCAACCTCGTTCATTCTCGAACCGTTCGGCCGCAACACGGCTGCGGCGATTGCCATGGCGGCATTGCATACGGCGAGAGTGCACGGGGACAAGACGGTCATGCTGGTGCTGGCAGCCGATCACCTGATTAGTGACCAGCAGGCGTTCGCCGTAGCTGTGGCGGCTGCGCAGAAGCTGGCGCTGGCGGGCAAGGTGGTGACGTTTGGTGTACATCCAGAGACGCCCGAAACCAGTTATGGCTATATCGAGGCTGATGGCGACAAGGTGGTGCGCTTTGTCGAGAAACCGTCGATCGAGAAGGCCCGCGAGTACCTCGCCTCGGGCAAGTTCGTGTGGAACTCGGGCATGTTCTGCTTTACCGCAGGCACGATTTTGAAGGAAATGCAGCAGCATTGTCCTGAGATTCTCGGTGCGGCTGCCGAGTGCATGGAGAAGTCGCCCTCCGCCGAGGGTAAGGACGGCGCGCAGGTTCGTCTCGAGCCGGGCTCTTTTGGCGCGGTGCCGGAGGTGTCGTTCGACTATGCGGTGATGGAGAGGTGTGAGCATGCCGCGGTGGTTTGTTGCGACATCGGCTGGACGGATGTCGGTTCGTGGACGGCACTCAGCGATCTCTCGCCAGCGGACGGCAGCGGTAATCGTGTCGAAGGCGAAGCACTGCTGCTCGACGTCAAGAACTGCTATTTACGTGGCGGCGACCGGCTGATCGGCGCGGTGGGCGTCGAGAACCTGATCGTGATCGATACGCCGGACGCACTGCTTATCGCGGATAAGGACCGGGCTCAGGACGTGAAGCAGATTTTTGCCGAACTCAAGTCGCGCGGTCACGAAACGTACAAGGTGCATCGTACGGTGCACCGGCCGTGGGGGACTTATTCGGTGCTCGAAGAAGGCCCTCGTTTCAAGATCAAGCGCATCGAGGTCAAGCCGGGCGCGAGTCTCAGCTTGCAGATGCATCATCATCGCAACGAGCATTGGGTAGTGGTCAGTGGCATGGCCAAGGTCGTGAACGGAGAGCAGGAACTGTTCGTATCGACCAATGAGTCGACCTACATCCCCGCGGGTCATAAACATCGCCTCGAAAATCCGGGTGTAGTCGAGCTCGTGATGATTGAAGTGCAGAGCGGCGAATATCTGGGCGAAGATGACATCGTCCGCTTTGAAGACATTTACGGACGTACTTGAGATGGATATCAGTTTTAGCAACGATTCGGAAGACCTCACTCGCCACACTGAGAGCGACGATTTGATCGTCGGCATGAAGTCGGTGCGGGTGTGGGGCACGCTGGGATGGCACGATATCCGGCAACGGTATCGCCGTTCGGTGCTCGGGCCTTTCTGGTTTACGTTGAGTACGATCATCATGGTGGTGGTGTTGGGCGCGCTGTATTCCACCTTGTTGCATCAGGAAATCTCCAACTATCTTCCGTACCTCGCGGTTGGTCTGGTCGTATGGGCGTATCTGGCCGCAGTAGCAAATGAGGGCTGTATTGCCTTTATTGGCGCCGCCTATCTGATCAAGCAGATCCGTTTGCCACTTACCGTCCACGTATGTCGCATCGCGTGGCGCAATTTTGTGATTCTGTTGCACAGCTTGCCGGTGGTCGTGGTGTTGCTGCTCATTTTCGGGCGCTGGCCGGGCTGGGAATTCCTGCTGGTTCCGTTCGCACTCGCTATTCTGTTGCTGCATGGCGTCTGGCTCGGCGTGACGCTCGGCGTGCTGTGCGCGCGCTTTCGTGACATTCCGCCGATTGTCACCAATCTGATCCAGGTCGTGTTTTTCTTCACGCCTGTGATGTGGTCCCCTGAAATTCTGAAGGACCGCGCGTGGGTCGCCGAATACAACCCGCTCTATCACCTGATCGAGACCGTGCGTGCGCCGCTGACCGGTCGCCCGACTCATTGGCAGTCGTGGGCGTGGTCGATCGGCCTGTTAATTGTCGGTTTTGCCTTCGCGCAATTCCTGATGAAACGTTTCCGTAATCGCGTTCCTTACTGGCTTTGATATTGTGAGTTCCTCATCGATTGTTGCTCGTCACATCTCCGTCGAATTTCCGATCTACGAGAACTCCCATCGCTCATTGAAAAAGGCGGTGCTGAATCTCACGACGGGTGGCCGGATCGGCCAGGATGCGGGTCGTCACGCGATCGTTAAAGCGATCGACGACCTCACTTTCAGCTTTACCGAAGGCGAGCGCGTGGGTCTGATCGGCCACAACGGTTCGGGCAAGACAACCCTGCTGCGCACGCTCTCGGGCGTGTACGCGCCGGTACGCGGCGAACTCAAGGTGCAGGGCAAGATTGCTTCGCTTCTGGATGTGTCGATGGGCCTCGACCCCGATGCAACCGGCTTTGAGAACATCTATCTGCGTGGCATTCTCGACGGCCTGAAACCGGCGCGTATCCGTAGCAAGATCGACGAAATCGCCGATTTCAGCCAATTGGGCGACTACCTGAATCTGCCGGTGCGCACCTATTCGAGCGGGATGATGCTGCGTCTTGCGTTCGCCATTTCGACCAGCGTCGAAGCCGACATTCTGATCATGGACGAATGGCTGAGCGTGGGTGATGCGGAATTCAGCATCAGGGCGGCTGAACGTCTCGAGAGCCTGGTGGGCAAGGCATCGCTGCTGGTCGTTGCATCGCACGATCCGAAGCTGGTGGCACGGGTGTGTAATCGCAAGATTTCCATGGAGCACGGCAAGATGGTCTCCGACGAACCGGTGATCGCACCGGAAGTCAGTGACGGGCCGTTGATCAGTGACTCTGCGCGGTTACCGCACTGACGCGGCAAGCGGGCATGCGTGAACCAGTCGGATGATCACGGCACAGCTTGATGCGTACATTCGAAAATGTGTGATGCGGGTGCCGAGCTTCGGCCGGTAGACAGGCCTCTCGCCCAATACAACAGTGCCACTGAACGCGGCTGCGGACCTCCAGCAGCGCGTTCGGCGGGAGCCACACAGGCACAACAAGGTTCGAATTCATGCGAGCTAATCATCCATTTCTGCGGTACTCCGAGTCACTGCTTGTGCGGCAGCCCTTTCGCACGCTAAAGGGTTTCGCGGGTGGCTATATTGCCTATCCGATCGCCGAGAGTCGCGAAAAGCGCTGCGTACGTCCGAAGATCGAAGAGTTGCGGCAGCACTACGCGTTGCCGATGCCGCATCGCCGTCGCATTGCGCTCGAGCGGCTCGCCAACATTCTCGAATTCGCCGGTGCCCAGGTGCCGTACTATCGTGACCTGTTCCAAGCAAAGCAGTTCGATCCTGCAAAGGTCAAGCAAGACTCGCGCTATCTGGAAGATCTCCCTTATTTGACCAAGGACATCATTCGCGAGCAGGGTCCGCGCATGTTGTCGATACCGCTCGAAGCAGGCCGCCATCACATTTGCAAGACTGGTGGCTCGACGGGATTGTCGACCACGATCTACTACGATCAGCAAGGCGCGGACTACTCGTCTGCCGTCACGTTCTACGCACGCGAGCGGATCGGTAAGTTGCGCCATCGTTCGGAACTTCACTTTGCCTGCCGTTTCCCGGATCAAGCGATTCCGGAATGGCCGTCGCGCGAAGACTTCAAATGCTTCGCGATGAATCGCAGCAACATCTTCTTCGACCGGATCGACGACCAGGGTCTCGAGGAAATGTGGCAGACGCTCAAGCGTCGTAAGCCTTATCTCGCCCACTCGCATCCGTCGACCATGTATGCGCTCGCGTGTTACGTGCAGCGCAAATACGGTGGCGGCAAGGCGTTTGCCGTGTTCGAGTCGAGCGGTGAATTGCTTGAGCCGCATGCGCGCGAAATGATTGCGAAGGCATTGCGGTGCCGGGTGATCGATCGCTACGGTCTAGCGGAGCTCGGCGTGATGGCCTATGAACTTGATGGCCATGAAGGCGGCTTCCAGATTCTCGAGTCCGAAGGATGGCCAGAAAGCCGTGTCTCGGAAGGCAATCCCGATGGCGCGCATGAGCTCGTTTTCACAGGTTTCCGCAACCGGTTGATGCCGCTGATCCGCTACGCGACGGGCGACCTTGCGCGCGTGCAGGAGACCGAGAAGGGCTTCTTCCTGACGGACGTCGTCGGACGGATTCATGACGTCGTGCCGATCAACGGCGTGGCGCACCCGACACACCATATTCAGGACATGCTTGATCATCGCGTCGGTGGGATTCAGGAGTTCCAGATCGATCTGCGAACCACGCCGCCCACTTTGCGAATCGTGCTTGAACCGACTGCAAACGCGGAAGAAACGACGAACAAGCTACGCCACTTCTGGCAGGATGCTTTCACGATCGACTATGTTGGGCACGACGATCTGGTGCGTGTCGGTAGCCGCGCTAAATTTCGTCACGTGGTGACCGCATGATTGGAATTCTGTTCTCAGGTGCGTCGGCAGAAGCTGGCCAATATGTATTGGCGGCGGTACGGCGCTCGGTCAGCTCGACCCAGGCGCAATCGATCTCGCGCAGCAGGCTGCGCGAGATTGCACCGGATGTGGTCGTCGCAGTCGACGCACCCGATGGGTGGAGCGCGGACCTGATCGAGTGGTTGCGTGCCCAGCCTCGCAAGCTCGTGGTGTTCGGCCACATGCCGGTAGCGCTCGCGGATTATCTGCGCTATCACACGACGGATTGGCCGGCCGGGTTGGAGACCGCAAGCCGCAGCGCGCCAGCGCCGTCGGGCGAAGCGCGCGAGAGCGCGGCGGTGGTGCGCTACGGCGCGTTGGCGCAGTCGCTGGACGGCCAATCCTGGCAGCGTCCATTCGAGCGTTTCGACTTCGCCGACGAGTGGAACAACCTCGGCTATGGCGCGATTCGCGGCGACGGTTCGATCTGGTCGGTTGGGCAAGCGGTCCAGGTGCCTGCCGAAGCGGAACTCGCGGCTGTCTTCGTGGCCGGGGAGCGACAGTTCTCGTATGCTGCGCTGTCCGATACAGGCACGTCGAGCGTACTGTGGTTCAACCGTGCGGTCGGCCCGTGTGACTCGTTCGAATGGCGCATGGTCGAGAATTTTCTGTCGGGCTATCGGCCGGACGCGTTGCCGTGTCAGCCGGTGCTGAGCGAGTTGCCGTGGGGTTACGACGCGGCGATCACATCGCGGCTCGATTGCGATGAGGACGTCGAGTCGGCGCGTCCGTTGTGGCAAGCCTATCAGCGTCTGGGCGTGCCTTTCACATTGGCGGTGCACACGCAGAACCTGGATCGCGAGGAGCATCACGGCATTCTTCGTGAGCTGCTGGCGGACCGGCAACAGGGTGCTGTGCTGTCGCACACGGCGACCCATGCGCCGAACTGGGGTGGCAGCTATGAAACGGCCCTCGCAGAGGGCGCCCATTCGGCGGCCTTGATCGAAGCGGTGACCGGCACCCCGGTGCGCTACGCGGTGTCGCCGTTTCACCAGTCGCCGTCCTACGCGATGCGTGGCCTTGCCGACGCCGGTTATGACGGTTGCATCGGCGGGATCATCCGTAATGATCCGGAGTTCCTGACGGCGCGTGGCGGCGCGTTGGCCGGCTTGCCGGCAGGCTTTATCGGACATAGTCAGCAGTGCATGCTGCACGGCGAATGTATGCTCAAAGAGGGCGACAAGCTTGCCATTTTCAAGCAGGCCTTTGACGGCGCTTACGTCACCAACACGCTGTTTGGTTATCTGGACCATCCGTTCTCTGAGCGCTATGCATATGGCTGGCCGGATGAGGCATTGCGCATCGACGCTCACGAGAAATTCATTGCGTACATCAGAAGCAAGGCGCAAAAACCGATCTTCATGCACGAGGAAGCGGCGCTCGATTTTCTCAAGTTCAGGTCGCTGGCCCAGGTGATCGAAGAGGGCGGGACGTTCCGCATTCTGACACCGTCGAATGGCGCGTCGCCTTTGACGCTTGGCGTCGAGTTTCGCGGTGCTCACGTGCAAGTCGAGGCAGGGAAATCATTCCAATGAAAGTCATGGTGGTGATGGGCACGCGGCCCGAGGTTATCAAGCTTGCGCCGGTCGTACGGGCGTTGCGCACCGAAGTCGATACCGTCGTCTGCGCGAGCGGTCAGCACAAGGACATGGCTGCGCAAGCGCTCGAGTTCTTCGGCATCGAACCGGACATTACGCTCGACACGATGAGTCCCGGGCAATCGCTAAACGCTTTGTCGTCGCGTCTTTTGTCGGCGCTCGATCATGCGCTGGACCAGGTGCGCCCGGATTGGGTGATCGTGCAAGGCGATACGACCACGGCATTTTGCGCTGGTCTCGCCGCTTTTCATCGCGGGATTCCGGTTGGCCACGTCGAAGCCGGATTGCGCACCGGTGATCTCAAGAGCCCGTTCCCCGAGGAAGCGAATCG
The DNA here is from genome assembly GCF_052682275.1 of Paraburkholderia sp. D1E. Taxonomy (NCBI): domain Bacteria; kingdom Pseudomonadati; phylum Pseudomonadota; class Betaproteobacteria; order Burkholderiales; family Burkholderiaceae; genus Paraburkholderia; species Paraburkholderia sp. D1E. Next base: position 8,424,706 of record NZ_JBQYMB010000001.1, on the reverse strand, counting down.
CACCCTGCTGAGCCACATCACCGCACTGCACTTCGCGCCAACCGAGCTCGCGCGCCAGAGTCTGTTGAGCGAAGGTATTGCTGCGGAAAAAATCATCGTCACCGGCAATACAGTAGTGGATGCGATTGCCGAAGTGCGCCGGAGCTGGGACGTTACGCCTCCGGCGAGTCCGCTGCCGCTATGGACGGGCGCCGAGCAGCAGCACATCCTCGTTACTTGTCATCGGCGCGAAAACTTCGGTGACGTGTTGCAAGACATTTGTCGCGTGTTGCGCGACCTTTGCCAGCGCTATAGCGATTACCGCTGGATCTTTCCGGTGCACCTGAATCCGGCCGTGCGTGAACCGGTGCTGCGTGAACTGAACGGCATCCCTAATCTTGCTTTGATCGAGCCGGTTGATTATCCGACCAGTCTCTATCTGATCAGCGGCAGCGCGGTCGTCGTCAGCGATTCCGGTGGCATTCAGGAAGAAGCGCCGACCTTCGGCGTGCCGGTCGTCGTGATGCGCAATCACACTGAGCGGCGCGAAGGTGTTGACGCGGGCTTTGCAACGCTGGCCGGTCAGTCGTCGAACAATATCGAGCGCGCGGTAATGGGCTGGCTCGACGATCCGGCACGTCGAGAGGCGCTGCGTAATCGCGCGAACCCTTACGGCGACGGATTGGCCTCGCAGCGCATTCTCGATAGTCTGCTGGGCCGGCCGGTCGAGGTGTTCAGTGGTTGAACGCAAGGACACGACGCCTGCCGCGCGAGACTGCGTGTTGTTTTCTACCGCCGATTGGGACGAGCCGTATTGGACGAACAAACAGCATACGGCGAGCATTCTGGCCGCGCGCGGCTGGCGGGTGCTTTACGTGGAGAGCGTCGGTTTCCGCTCGCCCAAAGTCGGCAGCGGGCGCGACTGGGCCCGCTTGTGGCGCCGTCTGTGGCGTGGCGTGCAGTCGCTCGTAATCGGGCCGCCGCAGCGCGCTGAAAACGTCTGGGTGCTATCGCCGCTGATGGTGCCGGCTGGGCACCATCTACCGTTCGTGCGAGCGCTGAACCAGGCGTTGCTGCGGTTTTCTGTGACCCGTTTCGCGAAGTCGCGGCGCTTCAGGGATCCGGTCGTCTGGACTTATCACCCGTACATGCTCGACGCAATTGCGACGCTGCCGCGCGGGCCGCTCGTGTATCACTGCGTCGACGATATCGCTGCGATTCCTGGCGTTGACGTGACAGCGTTCAATAATGCACAGCAAGCACTGCTCGCGCGTTGCGACGCAGTCTTCACGACTGCAAAATCGCTGCAAGAGACTTGTCTGCCGTATAACCCGAACACGCACTACTTCGGCAACGTGGTGGACGATGCGCACTTCGGCGAGGCGCATGCTGATGGGCCGTTGCCGCCGGAGCTTGCCGCGATTCCGGAGCCGCGGCTGGTGTATCACGGTGTGCTGTCCGACTTCAAGGTCGACTTCCCGCTGCTTTTGCAGACCGCGCAGGCTCGGCCACAATGGCAGTGGTTCATCATTGGCGAGGAGCGTGAAGGGCAGCGCAGCGAATTGCTCGCGCAACTGGCACGTTTGCCGAACGTGCATCTTCTCGGCTATCGCAGCTATCAGACCTTGCCGCACTATATGCGCGGCATGCAGGTCGGTGTGCCTCCCGACCTTGCTGAACGAGTACACCCGTTCGATGTTCCCGATGAAGTTTTACGAATACCTGGCCGCTGGCTTGCCGGTGGTGTCGACGCCGTTGGACTTTGCGAAAGAACCGCGTGCCGGGCTCGAAGTGGGCGGTGATCTCGACGCTTTCGTCGCGGCGATCGAGAAGCAACTGGCCCGCGGCAAGTTGAGCGCGGATGAGGCGCGCGCGGCGGTGGGCGAAAACACTTGGGAACGTCGGCTAGACAAGATGCTTGGCATCACGTTTCATAGCGATGGTCGGGACGGGGCCGGTAAGCCGGGCTCGCTGGGTGCGGTTGCGTGATCATCAAGACCATGACTTACAAAATGGCGTTTGCCAGTGTTCCATCAGCGGCCGTGCGGGTGGCCGCATGAAAGTTCTCCATATCTATCGCACGTATTTCCCAGACCCGCCCGGTGGGCTCCAGGAGGCTATCCGACAAATCAGCCTGTCCACTCGCGCTTGCGGTGTCGATCCGCGGATTTTCACGTTGTCGCCCAATCCAGTGCCGCGGGATATTGAGTTTCCGGAAGGTATTGTGACGCGCTCGCGGTCATGGGCGGCACCAGCTTCTTGCGACCTCGGTGGGCTCGACTCGCTGCGGCATTACCGCGCGCAGGCCGAGTGGGCCGATGTTTTGCACTTTCACTTCCCGTGGCCGTTCGCGGACGTGCTGCACCTGCTTGGGCGGGCCAACAAGCCAGCCGTGATGACATACCACTCGGACGTGGTGCGCCAGCGGGCGCTGGGATATGTGTACGGGCCGTTGATGCGTTCGACGTTGCGATCAATGTCGGCGGTTGTGGCCACGTCAGCTGTTTATGCGCAGAGCAGTGCGGTGCTGACGAGCGTCGTCGAGCAGCCGCGCCTGAAATCCATTCCGCTCGGCATCATCGACTACCGGGATGATCCCCAACTCGGCCGCTTTGCGCCTGAATGCCTGGACCGGCTGAAGCTCGGCAACGAACCGTACGTTCTGGCGCTAGGCGTGCTGAGGTACTACAAGGGGCTTCACACCTTGATCGAGGCGGCGCCATCGATCGCCTCGAAAATCGTCATTGCCGGCTCTGGCCCGGAAATGGAGCGTCTGACCGAGCTTGCCAAGCAGGTTGGCGCGTCGAACGTCGTGTTTGCGGGGCAGGTGTCGCACGAAGAAAAGGTCGCGTTGCTGAGCGGCTGCCGTGCGCTGGTCATGCCGTCACACCTGCGTTCGGAAGCGTTCGGCATGGTGCTGGTCGAAGCGGAAATGTTCGGCAAGCCGATGGTCTGCTGCGAGATGGGCTCGGGGACGTCCTATGTGAACAAGCATGACGTGACCGGGTTTGTTGTGCCGCCCGAAGCGCCGGTGCAGTTTGCGGCGGCGGTTAATGAACTGGTTCGGGATGGGACGCTGGCGCAAAAGATGGGCCTGGCGGCGCGTGAGCGGTATGAGAGACTGTTTTCTGGGCCGGCGTTGGGTAATGCGTACCGGGGGCTTTACGAAGAGATATTGGGGTTGTAACGCCCCATTCGCGGCTTGTGATTCCTGCCAGAAATGCTTATAGACTGAAACAACTTGCCAGAAATAACTTGTAACGGCATAGTTGGGCTCATTTTCTGTAATCTGGCAAGGTCTCAGAAGCAACACCTCAAATCGGCATGCGTCAGAGTGTACGGTTTGATGGGGCTGCCGAGCTCACAGTAACTCGTACGGGTATTGTGCGGCGCACAGCCCGGTGATTCCCGTCGAGATGGCAATCGCTCCCGTTCAAGACGCAGTTGTTACTGGGTTCCAGCCGATCTCACACATGATCCAGTAAGTGCGGGCGCCGATAGCAGCACGACTGAGGAAGGACCCGGTGTGCCGGATGATTTCCAAGTCGGTTGATCTGTCATGCAGTCTTAACAGGGGCTGGTAGTAACGTCCTGCATCGCTTGGCCGACGGCTGGGCAATCCTGTTGAACCTTGCCATTCATATGTTTTGCGCGAAACGCAGTCGGATATCCGCACAAGTATTTCGCGCAGGCTACGTTTTTTGCCAAGGGGGCAGGTGGTGTTTTTCCCGGTGTTTTTGTCCGTTGTTTTTGTCGTTCGTAATCAATCGAGGGATATCGAAGCAATCCTAAGGGATGCTGCTGCGGTCATGGGTACTCTCGTCAGCGACTACGAGTTGATTGTCGTGGACAACGCGTCCGAGGATGAGAGCGTAGCCGTACTGAAGGGCCTCGCAGGCGAACAAGGTTTGCCGAATCTGCAGGTGTACGCTTTGACCAAGGAGGTCGATTCTGACACCGCCTCGTGGGTGGGTCTGGAAAATGCCCTTGGTGATTTCGTCGCTGTGGTCGACCCGCTGGTGGATGACATCCGGTTCTTGCCGACCATGCTCGACAAGGCGGCAAGTGGTGCAGACGTCGTCTTTGCCGCGAACGAGCAGAAGCCGGTGCAAAGCTGGGCTTACCGTTCCTGCCTCACCGCATTCAACGCCTTATACAAATGGTCCAACGGTGTGCACCTGGCGAAAGATGCACCTCAGTACCGCCTGCTGAGCAAACGTGTGATCAATTTCATGCTTCAGCATCCGATGCCCGCAATGACTTACCGATATCTGCCGGCAACTGGAGGCTTTGCACGCGTGAACCTCACTTACAGTGCGGCCCCCAAAGCCGCACACGCAAAGCGTCTGTCACACAGTATCGATCGCGGCATCCGCCTGCTCGTGTCGACTACCAAGGCACCGATGCGCCTCGTCACCGCGCTCTCGCTGTTCGGCGCTGTTTCGAACCTGATCTATTCGGTGTATGTGATCGCGATCGGTCTTCTGAAGTCGAACGTGGCACCCGGCTGGGTGACGTTGTCGTTGCAACAATCCGGCATGTTTTTTCTCATCTCGCTCGTGCTCCTGGTGCTCGGCGAGTACATCCTTCAGATGGCGCGGTTGAGCAACGAAGGTCCTCTGTACCATGTTGCGCAGGAATTCACGAGCAGCGTGATGACGCGTCGTCAGAAGTTGAATATCGAAGATGTCAGATTGCCTGAGAAACATCGTGCGGATGCGAACGACTCGATGCATTCCTCCTGAGTGAACGGGAGGATCTGCTCATGCAAGATGCTGTAGTCATTGGCGGTGGCTTCTACGGAACAGCGATCGCGATTTACCTCAAGAAACAGCGAGGCTTGAAAACGGTCACGTTGATCGAGCGCGAGCCAGCATTGCTGGCTCGCGCTTCCTATAACAACCAGGCACGCGTTCACAATGGCTACCACTATCCGCGTAGCTTCACGACCGCGTTCCGCAGCCGTGTCAACCTGCCCCGATTTGTTCGGGATTTCCCAGAGGTGGTTAAGCGGGACTTCACGAAGGTCTACGCAATAGCGCGGCGCAACTCCAAAGTGACGGCAAGGCAGTTCGAGCGGTTTTGCCGTGAGATTGGAGCGAGCCTGGAGCCCGCTCCTCAGCAGATACGTGACCTGTTCGAACCGCGCTTGATCGAGCAAGTGTTCCTCGTGGAAGAGTATGCGTTCGATTCCACGAAGTTGGCGGACTGGGCGCGGCGCGAATTGGCCGAGCTCGATGTCGATGTCAGGCTGAACACGCGAGTCGAGAACATTAGACTGCAGACAGACGGCTTCGTGCTGGAGTGCGACGATGTCAGCCGTTCGGCGGTACATGCAAGGTATGTCTTTAACTGCACGTACAGCGGCCTGAATCAATTCGACGGCGACTTTCGCGGAACGCAAACCCGACTGAAGCACGAGATCACCGAGATGGCGCTTGTCGAGACCGTGCCAGAGTTGCGTGGGCTTGGCGTAACCGTGATGGACGGCCCGTTTTTCTCGATGATGCCGTTTCCTGCACGCGGCCTTCACACGCTCTCGCACGTGCGTTATACGCCGCATTCAAGCTGGATGGACGCACCGGGCGAGGACCCGTACGCGAGGTTGAATCAGTACGATCGTGCCAGCCGGGTGGACCGCATGGTGCGCGACGTGGGGCGTTACTTCCCCGCAGTTTATGATGGACGTTACGTCGAATCGCTGTTCGAGGTCAAAACGGTCCTCGTCAAAAACGAAGGAGATGACGGTCGTCCGATATTGTTCGAGCAACACCCCGCATCGAATGGTCTCTATTCGATCCTTGGGGGCAAGATCGACAACATCTACGATGTGCTTGAGAAGCTGGACGCGGAAACCTTCGTTTCTTCTTCGCAAACACAAACGGTATTGGGAACAGGCAAATGAACGATGCACTGATTGGATGCACGGGGTTTGTGGGATCGACCCTGTTGAAGCAAAAACATTTCGATGCGCAATTCCGTTCCACCAACATCGAGACGATCCGCGGATCGTCCTTCGATCTCATCGTCGGCGCGGGCGCACCGGCGCAGAAGTGGATTGCGAACGCGGAACCTGAAGCGGATCGCCAAAAGATCGATGGTCTGATTGGACATCTGTCAACGGTTCAGGCGGGCACATTCGTGCTGATCAGCACCGTTGACGTGTTTCGAAATCCTGTCGGCGTCGACGAGAGCACGCCGGTCGACGAGGAAGGTCTCCATGCCTACGGCTTGCATCGGCGTCTGTTAGAAAAGTTCGTCGAGATGCACTTTCCCAGACATCTGATCGTTCGTCTTCCTGGGCTTGTGGGACCCGGCCTGCGTAAGAACGTTATTTTCGACTTCTTGAACAACAACAATCTTCACGCGATCGATAGTCGCGGATCGTTTCAGTTCTATCCGATGGTCAACCTTTGGCACGATATTCGGACCGCACTTGCCGCCGATCTCAAGCTCGTGCATCTGACAGCCGAGCCGATCAGCGTGGGCGACGTCTCGGAATATGGCTTTGGGAAGCCCTTCAGCCAGTCGACCGTAGCGCAACCCGCAAGCTATGACTTCCGCACCCAGCATGCCGGCCTGTTCGGGGCAACGGGCCCGTATCAGTACAGCAAGCGCGAGACCATTCAAGCCGTCCGGTCTTATGCCCAGTCTGAACCGCCGAAGGTTGCCGGTGAGCCGAAGGGACAAGCATGAGGATTGCCATTTCCAATATAGCGTGGGAAGTTGCCGACGATCAGCAGGTGGCGGACATTCTGCGCTCGCATCGCGTAGATGCGATCGACGTTGCGCCCAGTAAGTATTTTCCTGATCTGAAGGTAGTTGACGTGACGGATATTGCACGGGTTCGCGCATGGTGGTCCGATCGTGGTATCGACATCACGGGCATGCAATCGTTGCTGTTCGGTACCACGGGACTCAACCTGTTCGGCACCACGGAATCACAGCAGGCCATGCTGGATCATCTGCGTGCGGTTTGCCAGATTGGATCTGGACTCGGCGCGACGCGACTGGTCTTCGGGTCGCCCCGAAATCGTGACCGCACTGGTCTGGCAGACGATGCCGCGCACGATATTGCGGTGGCATTCTTTCGCCGCTTGGGCGACATCGCTGCTGAGTATGGCGTGTTCGTTTGCCTCGAGCCCAATCCGCCTTGTTATGGTGCCAATTTCATGACCAACAGCCGTGATACCGCGACTATCGTGTCTGCGGTAGCCCATCCGTCCATCCGCATGCAACTGGACACGGGCGCGGTCACGATCAACGAAGAAGACTCTCGGGACGTGGTTACGCGGTACTCGCCGTTGATTGGACATGTCCATGCCAGTGAGCCCAATCTTGTCACCCTCGGAGATGGCGGGACGAATCACGCTGCCGTGGCTGAGGTACTGGCAGAGTTGATGCCCGAGCAGGTGGTGTCGATCGAAATGCTGGCGCCCAAGTCCGGCTCCGCCGTGGACGCGGTCCGTCGTGCCGTGAGTGAGGCCGTTCGATGCTATCGCGCCGATGATGGAGCGTCCGCATGAAATGGCTGATTCTGGTTCTGGGTATTGCTTCGAATGCTTCTGCGAGCGTCTTGGTCAAGATCGCCATGATGCCGCCACGCCGGTTTCCGAGTCTTGGCGACCCGATGGGCGCGCTGAAGAACGGACCCTTCTGGCTGGGCCTCGCGCTCTACGGCGCGGCCTTCCTGCTGTATGCGGCAGCGCTCGGCCGGTTGCCTTTGAACGTTGCTCAACCCGTGCTGACTGCCGGTGCCATTGCGAGCGTGGCGGTATTGTCAGTGGTGATATTTCGTGAGCCTTTTCCCTGGACCGTTGGCGTGGGGATTTTGTTCATAATCGCAGGCGTTGCGCTCATCACTGCTCGCGTAGGGTGAGATAAAGGATCACAGACTTCAATGAAATTCGATATGTCCCAAGAAGCCCGTTCAGGTTGGCAGGTTCCCGCTTTCAAGATTCAATTCACTGCCGAGCCGCGCAATCCGTGGTGCGTGGTGATTCCGGTTATTAACGAGGGCGCTCGTATCCGCAATCTGCTCGACCGGATTGCGGCGCTGGGCATTCCCGACACGGCTGATGTGATTATCGTGGACGGCGGCAGTACCGACGGCTCGCTCGATCTCGAGTTCCTGAAGAGCAAGGGCATTCAGACCCTGTTGCTCAAGACGGGGTCCGGCAAGCTGAGCGCGCAATTGCGTTGCGCCTATGCGTTCGCTCTGGATCAGGGGTATGAGGGGATCGTGACGATCGACGGAAACGACAAAGACGACCCCGACGCTATCCCGCGCTTTATCGAGGCGTTGAAGGGCGGCGTCGATTTTGTCCAGGCGTCCCGGTACCTGTCAGGCGGGATAGCAGAAAACACGCCCAAGTCGCGCGATCTGGCCATCCGGCTGATTCATGCGCCGATGCTCAGTCTCTTTTCGGGTTTTCGTTGGACGGATACGACCCAAGGCTTCCGGGCATATAGCAGGAGGATGCTGCTTGACCCCAAAGTCGCGCCGTTCAGAGACGTATTCGCGACGTACGAGTTGCTTGCCTATCTTTCGTATCGCGCACCGAAGCTAGGGTATCGCTGTCTCGAACTTGCTACCACGCGGCGTTATCCGAAGGGTGAAGTGCCCACGAAGATCAGCAGCGTGAGAGGCAATCTGTCGGTATTGCAGGTGCTGTTCAAGGCGTGTTTCGGCGCTTATAACCCGTCGTAAAGTGAACGCGCAATTTGCACGCGCCTGATTTGCACCGAATGAGATGTCAATGCCGAACCAACTGACAAACACAGAAAAAATGAGCGTGGTGGTGGCATCGGCCTCCCTGGCTGCTGCCGCTCTCGCGCTTGGCCTGCGCTGTACGCTCCCACCGACGTATTCGGATTTCATTGTCGGAAGCGTCACCTGGGGAGCCAATACGAAGTTCCAGGATCTCTTCGCGCCACTGTTTTTCATTGGCACGCTACTCCTTGGTTTGGCATTCTTCTCAGCGCAGATCGGGAAGCTAAAGAGCCTTGGCGCTCAATATAAATACTCGCAAGATCTTTCGGAACAACTGCTGTGGTGGTCAATTCCCTCGATCGTGGTTGTCGCGGGACTAATTACCGGCACATCGATCGACACCACGATGCAGCTTGTTTCCGCAGCAGCGTTGGTGATTCTCGCGGTGTGGTCGTGGTTGCAAGCCGGTAAATCGGAGCAGATCTCGCCATCGGTTGTCGGGCTGAGTCTGTTTGCGTCGTTTCTATTGGCACTGGTCCCGCTCGAGCTTGCACTGGTCATTGGTCGTGCGCCGATCGGTCTGGTCGGCGCGGTGGATATTGCACGCTACACCAGAGCGGCGCCTCTGTTGATTGGGGTTCTTTTTCTAGCAGTCTTGATCGCAGTCGTTATACCGCGCTTGCTTACGCGCGTCGTACCTCAAGCTATCCTCGTCGGCCAGTTGGGGCTGCCGTTTTTCTTCCTGACGCTCTACCCTGCGCGGTTGGCACTGCCAGACGGATCACTCACCAAATATACGACCACTTGGGGATTAAGGGTCCTTGTCGTCGCGCTGATTTTTGCCGGTGTCTTCGATGTGGCGCGGCGGTACGTCCGGTATCGCAGGGATGAAAATCAGAGCTACAAGGCGCTCTTCTCGCCGCTCGCGTTGTTTGGGCTGCTGCTCGCGTTCAAATTTGGCAACACACTCGGCCCATCGCTTTCGCCGAATGACTACGAGTTTGGGCAGACCTTGCTCGGCTGGTGGTCATACCTCAAAGGCGTTGTTCCCTATGTCGGCTATATCTCTCCTCATGGATTCATGGAGGACGATCTGGCCGGGCTGCTCTCAGTCGTGTTTTATGACGGAACGGCGGCCAGCGTTGCTGAGGCCAATCGACTGGGTTCGACGTTGCTGTCGCTCGTTGCTTTCTTTTCGCTCTTCGAATTTACCGGGAGTCTCGGCCTCGCATTAGTTTCAACGTTCTTCATCGGCGGCAGAACGGCCTTTCTGTTCTTCACGCCGTTTATGTGCCTGTGGTTCAGCGGCGCCCTGCGGGCCCGGCCTGCTCGCTGGCTCGCGGTATGGCTTGTGACGGCGACGATCGTCGTGCTGGGCGTGCCGCCGGCTGGTCTGCTGCTCGCTGCCGCATCCGGCTTATTGGCGCTAGAAGCAGTGTCGCGCATGTGGCGAGGGGGCGAGCGCGAAGGTTGGAAAACGCTCGTGGCTGTCTGCGCGGTGTTTCTGGTGCTCGCTCTGGCGACCCCATTGGCAGCCATGCTGATTGGTGCGATCCGCTACGTACTTGAGAATGGTCCGATCAATCAGGTCGCATATGGCATTCCGTGGGAGGTGAGTTGGAACCGCGGTGGTGCGAAGTCCGGTCTGGTTTTCGAAGCGATACGGATGTCGTGGCTCGCCGCACCGGCATTCTGCGTGATGATGGTCTATTCAACCGTCAAGAATCGCACCACTAAAAGTGCGGTATTTTTGCCGGCTGTCGTCGTGATGCTGTTCGCACTGTTACTGACGCCTTATTCGATGGGTCGAATCGATGCGGGTGATATGTCACGCGCCGGCCTCGCGGCAATTTTCGGCTGGTCAGTCCTGATTCCTATCGTTGCATGGCGCACGACTCATGCGTTCAACCGCACGGCCCTGGTCGTCGTCATCGCCGGGATGAGCGCCACGTTGAATTACACGACGTTGGCTTTTTCGACGGCGGTATCCGCGACATCGCCAGTGATTGGAATCGGACCAGTGAAATACGGGGCGGATGTGGGAATGCCCAATGTGGGGGTCGCCATGGTGCAAGACGAGCAATGGGCGCGGTTCGTCAAACTCAATGCATTGCTCAATAGCAAGCTGGCACCAGGCGTGGGTTACCTCGACTTGACGTCTCATAACGCGCAGACCTTCTATTTCGGTCGCCCGGTCACGATGGCGGTCACGGCGCCCTACAACATGGCACCGGTTCGGCAACAGCAGCGAGCGGTAGAACGGCTGTCGCGTGACTTACCCAGCGTCGCTCTGCTGGCGGCAGACAACATCACGTATGACGGGGGCGGCCTCGCGTTGCGAGATCCGGTGTTGTACCGCTTCGTCATGGATCACTACACGCCGGTATGGGCAGACGGCACCATTCTTGGGTTCAGTACGCCGGCAATGGCAGCCGATCAGGGCCGGCATATCACGGTCGCGACGAGAAACCTGACGGATGACAAGTGGGATAGGGGCGTAAGTCGAAGCGATGCCGCTTTGTCGCTGGACGCAGGCACGCCGATGTCCGCGTTTACTGTCGGTACGGACCTCAGTTTGCGCAACGGCGAGATGCGTAAGGTGACAAGGTTGTCCGCGGAACAGCATGTGATCTGGCTTGATGGCGGGCCGCTGGATCCCTCACAAGCGGGTTATCCCGGTGTTGTCGATGTGACGCTCGAGCCGGCTGTGGAAGCGGATTTCCGCGCAGCACTGCAGGATGCGTCGTTCTCGACGGCTGACTTGGCCGAAATTCCGGTGGCTTGGGGACGTTCGGACAAGTCATTGTCGAAGAAAATGACTCAGGTTGCGACGTTCGACGCTTTGACCCCGATCGCGCACGATCTGAGCCTCGAGTCAGGTACCTACAAGGTGACTGGAGCGAATCCGCAATTGAGCTACGACGTGTCCGCGCTTGGCGTCTCAGGCCATGGTGCGGGCCTGCTTCGCTTTGAGTTTGCCTGCCTGGATCGCCACGCTACGCCGAGATTCAAAATAACGTGGTGGGGCGACAAGCAGCCGGGTCCGAGCGACGCAGCCCAATTGATGTTCACGGCGGACAACGGGGTGTTGATTGTCCCAATCGACGCCTATCCTCGATGGCTCACGCTCGGCCGGGTTAAGGGCCTGCAAATGACCCTTGCCGACCCGAATGCCTGCGGCGCAGTCGAGATCAAACACGTGGCACTCTATCAGCGGAATATTTTCAGGTAGGGTGGCGCGTTAGGTCAGCGCCCAGCCGGGGGGATCGAACCCAGATGCGTTTTCGCCGGTGGCAACCGAGGCGCCAGGCTCGACGCTACGCTAGGCGGGTGAGCAACGGGTCCGTTCGGGCCTTTCTGCTGCCGCGTGCAAGCATCAGCCCCGTTTGACCGCGAATCGCAACGCTCGCTTGGTTTTCCAGAACGGCCGTCCGGGAACATCGTCCCCAGCCTCTGCCTCCATCCGCCGCCAACTGTTCACGGTTTCAGATTTGTCGTCGGATGGCTGAAGCGAAACGAAGAACTCAATTTCATTCCGGTTGGTGTCGAAGAAGTTGCCGCAGGCAAAGTCGATGAGGTCGAGCTCCGCCATTTCACGAAACAGACGTGCAAACGAGCGGGGCGAAAAAACCCAGCAATGCACGTCGTGATACGCGCCGTTTTCCAAGCAATCCCGCGCCACGTTCAATGCGGTTTCGAGATCGTGATGCCGTTCGGTCGAGAAGGGGTCGAGAGGCGCCCTCCAGGCCGAAGCGCAATCCACCTTAGCGACGTTGATGCAGTAGTCGATCAGGATCTCAGGTTGAGGAACCCGGGCGCGTATTAAGTTGCTGTGCAGGACCGACGCGATGTGGGTCTCTTCGCGGAAATAGTCGAACGTGAACCGTTTGTCCGGTACGATCAACCGCACTTCGCCGCCGGGATTCAGAACGGCGCGCAACTCGCACAACCAGGCGATGAGATCCGGCACATGCTCGATCACATGTGAGGCGACCACATAGTCGACCCGTTTTCCGCCTAGCGCTTGCTGGAGTGTGTCGGCGCCCCATACGGCGTCCACTTCGACGATAGCATTCACATCGACGGCGGGGTCGTCTTTGTACTTGGTACGCAGCGCGGGTGTGTCGGCGTGGTCCACGTAGATCACAGGGCCATCGTCTCTCAGAAGAAATGGCCGGCACAGCGCGCCGATTTCCAGGCCGAGGCTGCCTTTCTGATCCAGGCCGGCGAGAAGCTTTTGCTTTCGGGTGAGGGAAGAACGGTCTGCTGAAATCATGGCACTCCTGCGTTGGGAAGTCTTCCGGATCCTTACCGAACCCTCATCATAGCCGAAGCGCTAAACAGGCGGATCAATCAGCCGCCCGGTATGCGGATGTGGCTTTTGCGCGTAGAGGTCAAAAAAATGCTGCTGCCAGATAGCGCATATGAAGTCCATCTGGTCGATGAGTCGCTGATCGAAGACGCCCGACGTTTCCGCGCTGTCCACCAAAGGTTGCATTTTGCGAACCAGCAAGCGTTCGAAATCGTTGATGCAATAGCTGGCGATATCCCCATACGGAATGTCATACGACGCCACTGCGCACTGCGAATTCAACGACAGATAGGTACTGAACAGGCGTTCGATGATGAACGGCAGGAACGGTGCTGGATCCGTGTGCGTGGTGTCGCGCATCACGGAGCGCGAAACAGGGTGATCCGGGTTGTTCTCGAGAAAATCTGAGATAGGCAGCAGAATCTGGCCGACGTACGCTTCCCAGAATCGGGGTGAGCCGACCCAAAAATTGCAATACGACAGGATGCCATTGCCCTGGCGAGGAACGTCGCTCAGTTGCCAGCTGATTCCCGACGCATCGAGCAGTGATTGGGCCGCCTGCTGCAAACCTGGATGCGCGTGTTCACCCTGCATCCAAACATTGAACGACCAATAGGCAAGTTGTGGAAACGGATTAATAAACCACAGATCGCAGTCGGGCCGCGTATCCACGAACTCGATAAATCTCCCCGCGGTAATCTTCGACTTCAGCGCGAACTTCGGTGAGAACAACCCAGTTGCCGCATGCTTCAGATAGGTGCGGTCACGGTACATATCGACCAGAATCCGAAACTCCCGCCACGCCGCCGCCCGATTATCGCGAATCTCGAACGGCAGAAACGCATCGCTCGACAACTGCTGGCCGGGCAGATAGAGCGGTTCGTACATTCCGTATTTGCGCATCTCGCCTCTCCGCGCTCAGTTTGACAACACAGAAGTCAGGACATCCGCGCTGAAGCGGATGTGATGCTTGTCGTGCACGTCCTGGTAAGCCTGATCGCGGATGCTGCGGCGCAATTGCGCGTCCGCCGCCATCAACTCCATCGCCGCGAGCCAGTCCTCATAGGTATTGTCCACCAGCAGCCCGGTTTGCTCGTGCTCGATGCAGTCTTCGTAAATTGGGCTGCGCGAATAGATGCCTGGCACCCGTGCAGTACCGTAGTTGAGGTACTTGAAGGGATTTTTGCAACTGTTGAAAAACAGGCTCTCCGGGTCTTCGCCGCCGCCGAGCGGCGTGATTGAAAACGCGTAGTTGCCCGCGATCAGCGATTGCACGTAGTCGGCGTATTGCTTGCGGCTCGTGTAATGTAGGAACGGCAGTGAGAAGATTTCCGGGAACGGGTCGCCGTAAAAATCCAGCGTGTATTCAGGGTGCAGATGAAAAAAGTCCTGCAGCACTCTGAGCAGCACTTCCTTGCTGTTATGCACTTTGATCAGATCTGCGTTCGTGAACACGATTCTTGGCGGATCGGATTCGGCATTCTCCCACCCGCGCTTCTCGGGGATGTACTTCTCGACATACATGCCGTTGGGCAGCAAGACGGGGCGCTCGCAATATTCCTTGATGCTGGCATACAGGTTTTTGTTCGCGACGGTTACGACATCCGCGATACCGATCAACGCCTGAATAGCGTCCAGTTGCCGCGACATTTTCTTTGCGTTGCTGTACGACGGGAAAGAGAAGATCCAGTCATCCACATCGTAGATCACGCGCAGACCACGCCGTTTAGCTTGCGTGGCGATTTCCACTGCGGCCTGTGAACTGTGTTTGCTCAGAATGAGCACGTCGGCCCATCCCAGTGCCGCGTGAACGCGATCATGGTTTTCAGCGATCGCGGCATAAACCAATTGACCCTGATCGGTCAGGTAGTCCAATGCCTCGGTGACACGTGCTTCCACCGACAGCGACAATGCATCTGCCGCGACATGGGAAACTCGCTGGAGTGCCAACACCTTCATCATCAATCTCATTGCCTCGTGGGGGTCAGCATGGGGGCTGCGGTCTCAGCTGGCGTCAGCGAGAAGGCCTTCAGTGTTGCCCTAAGCGCGCTTGTACCGGAATACTCGATGATCGACAGGCTCGCATGCGCCGGAAGCAGCGCGGGGAATCGCTCCATGCTGATATTGAGCGCTTGCTGGATCAGGCACGCAATCGGCCCGGAATGCGCAACGACCACGATTTTTTCGTCCGACGTATGACGGGCCAGTACGTCGTCGAGCCAGCCCAGTACGCGTCGGTTCAAGTTCTCGTGAGACTCGCCGTCGGGGTAGGGGGTGGTATTGTTTCTGTAGAAATCAGGATGCTTCCCGATGAACTCCGCCAACGGCCAATCTGCCACCGAGCCCGCGTCGGTCTCGCCGAGGCGCGCGTCGATTTGCCACTCGGCTTGCGGAAACATGAGGCGTGCGGTTTGCTCCGCACGCGCCCAGGTACTGGTGAAGTAGTGATCAGCGTCCAGTTGCACCTGATCGAGCCAGCGCTGCATTGCTTCAGCCTGGCGCCGGCCTTCGTTGACGAGTGTATCCGTGCGCGTACCTGTCACGAGCCGAGCGCTATTCGCGTGGGATTTCCCGTGACGAAACAGGTAGAGCATCATGATGACTCTACCGCCTCGTCAAAGACGCTCAGCAGCGGGATGATGGCGTCCGGCAGGCAGTGCTTCTGCAGATGCCGGCGCAATTCCGGAACGTTCAGGTGCGCCGCAAGGCTTGCCGCTACGCCGCTACGCACGCTTGTTTCAGATTCGGGATCGACGAATTGTGCGAAACCGTCGAAGTGTTCGCGCGCCCACGCCGAGTCGCTCAACACCAGTCGGCAACCCGCAAGACCCGCGGCAATCGCCGACAATCCAGCCGGCTCCTTTGAGATTTCGACATAGTAGCTTGCTTCCTGCAAGGCCGCTCGCATGACTTCGGAGCGGTAGGGCAGACCGTCGATGAACACTGAATTGGCCGGTGCTTCGCGACGGCATGTTTCGTAGTAGGCCCGATTGCGAGACCGGCCGACGAATACCAGCGGTGTTCCACTGTCGCGCAGTGCACGGATCGCCACCAGTTGATTCTTGCTGGGCTCAATGACGCCAAACCAGATCGCGTATTCGTCGAGGCCGTACATGGTGCGAAACAGATCAGGCGGCGCGTTTTTCGTGAACACGACGTCTACTCCGGCTGGCACGATCCGGATCTTGTCTTCGGGGGCAGGGAAGTGCATGCAGAAATGCTCTTTCTCGGCCACCGATTTGAAGACGATGTACTTCGCCAGCTTGACGTGCTCGGCGATCATGTCCGCTGGTGGCGGCTGTTCTGTGTTGATCCAGAGGTTTGGCCACAACACGATCGGCTTGCCAGCAGCCGCGACGGAGCGTAGCAGTTCGAGGCCGCCGCCATGCACCGAAAAATGAAGCACGACATCGTAGTTGTCGATCGACTGCGAGAAGGGACCGTAAATATCCGCTAGATAGCCTTGTTTTTTCAGACTATCAACCAGACTGACGATCTCGAACTCGCCCCCGCCTTTGACGAGAAAGGCGGAGTGATAAGTGGTGATGAGGATTTTGGGTTGAGATTTCATTTCCGAAGAGCCTCGTCGAACACCTTCGCCCAATGCTGCGAAGACGTGAGTTCCAGCAGGACGCTCGCACGCTCGCGCGCGCGGTGAGTCAATGCGTCCCAGCGGGAGGCGTCGTTGCGCAGCTCGATGATCTGCTCGGCGATCTGGCCCGCTGTCTGGCGTTGGTCGATGACAAGTCCGGCATCACTGACCACCTCAGCGGCTGCATGGCCGGTTCGCACCACGGCGGGAATGCCGCAGTGCATCGCCTCGAGTGCAGGGATGCAGAAGCCCTCATGACGGCTCATCGAAAGTAGCAGCGAAGCGCGGTCATAACTCGACAGCAGATCTGCATCGTCGACCATTCCTGTGAAATCGATACGGGTCAGTACGTCTAGCGCGCGCGCGCGTTCAAGCAGGAATTTGCTGTAGTCGAAATTCGGCATGCTGCCGACGATCGTCATCGTGGCGTCGACACCTCCGTCGACCACGCGAGCGAGAACCTCGATGGCATCTTCGACTCGCTTGTGCGGCACAACGCGGCCGAGTACCAGCATGTTGAATGTAATCGGGTTGCTGCGCGCAATCGCGTTGTTTCCCAACGTCGGCAAATTATCGAAGACGGGTGGGATGACCACGACACTCGAAACGTTGACATAGGGAGCGAGATCGTGTGCCACATGCATCGAGTTGGCGACAATGACATCAAACCCTGCCAGCTTTGGCAATTGCGCCATTGCCTGTTCGCAAAGGTCGGCTGTCACCGGTTCAAACTCACGCAACAGGGCCGGATCAGTGACTCCATGGAAGTAACAAATCTTTCTGCACGGCAAGGCCAGTAGTCGATCGAGAAACGGATCGGCAATCGAATAGCTGACATACAGCAGATCCTCGCTTGTCGCCTCTGAAAAAAGCGATTCAATCGGCTGTACCTGCGATACCGAGGCATCGAAGTGCTGGGCGTACGTTCGTGAATCCCACCCTGAACGCTCCGCCATGGCAGCCAGCCCCAGGCAATGGTTGCCGACGGCGTCGCCTTCGAAGATGTCGGGTGCATAGATCAGCAGTCTCATCGTCCGCTCACCGTCTTTCGAATTTCGTCCAGGCGCTGCGCATAGGCACGTGCCACCGCCGCCATCGAATAGTCCCTTTCGATGCGTGCGCGACCTGCCTTGGCAACAAGCTGGCGCATGTCTGTGTCGCCGAATACCCGGGCAATCTGGCTGGCGGCGATCTCTACGTCAGGATCGCACCAGTATTGACCCTCGTGGAACAAATAGTCGCCAGGGCGCAACGGCACCAACTCGCCGTCAACCAGGAAGGCTGTCTGCTCGTCGCAAAAATCCACGTTACCGGAGAAATTGGTTGCGACGACAGGCTGGCCCAGCGCCATCGCTTCTGCGATGACGCGACCAAAACCCTCGCTGCGATGCAGCGAAATATACGCATCGCAGCACGCCATGAAGTCGATGGTGTCTTGGCGGCCCAGCCGCTCGGAGACGATATGGATGCGATCGTCCGCTGCCGCGAGGTCTAGGACCTGTCGCCAGGTTGGATCGTCGTCGCGGGCGTTCATTGCCTTGATGACAAGGCCGACGCCGCTTGTTTCTTTGGCGAAGGCCTGTTTGAACGCCATGATCCCTGCCACGGGATTCTTTCGTGTCAGCCAGGAATTCCCGTCGAACATCAGATAAAACAAGAAGTCTTCGTTGGGAAGCCCAAAGCGCTTGCGGTCAATCGCTTGCGGCGTTGGAATGACGACAGCCATGGGCATGTGCCGCACTTTTGTTTTGCCAAGGCGTGCATATACGGCTTCCACGAAGCGGCTCTGTGCCCAGATTTCATCCACGAACTCGTGGGCTTGCCCGAACGCGCTCGGCCAGTGAGGCAATTCCCATGGCCACGCGCCAATCTTGTAGGTATTCGACTCAATCAGTCTACGGCCGCCCTCGAGCGTCAACCGGACCATTTCCGGCGGTGGCAGGCAGAACAGACTTACTTGATAGGTGAGATCGTCGCGCAGCAGGTGGTTAGCCGACATATCGAGTCGAGGCGGCCCGCTCATGGGCGCATTGATCAGAGCGACATCGAAACCGCCGAGTTGCATTGCCTGCGCGGCCATCCGCGCGTCTTCGCCTAACCCAAGCACGCCTTGAGGAAAGCCCACGATGTTCACGCCGAACGGCCGCACTGGCATGCTCGCCTGTTGATGCAGGCTTGCGTCAAGAGCCTGTCCGCGGATATCGGCCGGGACGATGCGAAGGTGCCGGAACTCAGGGTATTCGCCCCTGCCGGCCGTGTGCCACCATGAGATCAGCGCCAAGGCACCTGGCGTAGTTCCAATGTCGAAGGCTGCGATTAGATCCGGCCGACTTTCGCGGATCGAGAGCAGGAGCCTGGGGAGCGCCATCGCCGCGGCAGGTGCTCGTTCCATTAACATCAAGTCGTTCAGACTTTCCTGGATTTTCCATTGAAGGCTCGGATATTCCCGCTGGCCATGCTTGATCCACCACTGCATCGCATTCAGTCGACCCAGAAACGTATCGAAATCGAACAGCGATCGCAAATCCGGCCGGCTCCTGACAAGGTGCAGCAGGAAATGCGGTACACGGAAAAGTCCTTCCTTGTCCCCGTCATCGAACTCGTTGAGCCGGTCGAATATCTTCGCCGTCGGCCAGTCCAGCCTACGATATTCGCGCTTGCCGTGCATATCCCACCAAAGAAGCATTGCGAATCGGCCATGAAAGCTATTGAGATCAATCTCGCGGCTCAGGTCCGGTCGGCTGCCAACGAGTGGCTCAAGGAAGCGCGGAACATCGATCAGTGTTCCGTTTTCGTCGCGCACAATCTGGTTTAACTGGTGAATGGCGGGCGAGGTTTGCCAGACCAGTCTTGGGTACTCGAATTTTCCGTGCTCGTCCCACCAGATCAATGCGCCGAAACGTCCAGCGAACGTGGTCATGTCGAGGCCGGCGCGTAAATCATGGCGGCTGTTCACGAGCAGCTCGAGAAATGCCGGAACGCCGATCAGAGTTGTCTTCTGATCGCTGTCCAATTCGTTCAGGCTATCCCATACTGAATTGGGTGACCATGACAGCCGGGGATATTCGAACTGACCATGCGTTTCCCACCAGCTTAACGCGGCCAGTTGTCCCGAGAAGGATTCAAGATCGATATGGGCGCGCAAATCCGCTCGCGCGTTGACGAGGAGTGCCATAAAGCGTGGTAGCCGGGCACGCGTCGGTCCGATCGCCAGATCGCTGTGACGCAATACTTCAAGCACAGCCTTGTCGTCCAGAATGTCGGCTCCGTCGCCGGCAAGCCAGAAACTGATTGCACGGGGATACTTGTCGATCAGCGTCTCGGCATTCAACTGCGTTGCATACTCGATCTCGGGCTTACCGAGGACCCATTCGAAATCCGGATAGTCACGCTCGCCGTAGGCTTTCCACCAGAAATACAGCGTTATCCGGCCTTCAATGGTCTGATGTTCAAAGGACGCAAGGTCGGATCGGAACTTCAACAGGAAATAGATTGCGTTAGGGAGCGCAAACAGCACATTCGGAGACGGATGCCTGCATTCCGTTGCCCAGTCTTTTGTCAGTGACATAGTGTTATTGAGCCTTCGGAAGACGCGGACTCATTGTCATCACGAAATCGGTGGAGTCGATGGAGAGATTCGGCGAATAGAACGGGTCGTTCCACAATGCGTCGCCCCAACGCTTCTTCACGAACTCGATTTCATTGACGAAGCGGGCCATCTTCTCAGGCGTATCTTCGTAACCGCGCGAAGCGGATTCGTGGTGGTACAACTCGGCAAAGGGGGTCCATACGTTGCGATAGCCTGCCTCCCGCACACGCAGGCAGAAATCGACATCGTTGAAGGCAATGACCAGGTCTTCGTCAAGTCCCCGAACTTCACGATAGATACTCGTACGAATGACCAGACACGCCGCCGTGACCGCGCTGACTGCATTGCGCAGGACGGCCCGGCAAAAATACCCAGGCGCATTTCGTGGCAGGTACTTGTGGCCGTGGCCGGCCAACCCGCCCATGCCGAGATACACGCCAGCATGCTGGACTGTGTCGTCAGGATAGAGCAGCTTCGCGCCCACAGCACCGACGTTGTCTTGCAGCGCGATGGAAACGAGCTCGCTCAACCAATCCGGTGTGATGACTTCAATGTCGTTGTTCAACAGACAGATAAACTCGGCTTCACTCGCCAGTGCAATGCGATTGTTGAGCGCAGAGTAATTGAACGGAGCGTCGTCGCGAACTACACGAATGCGTGAGTCGCCTTCATAGCTTTTGAACAGATCAAAGGTTTCGGACTTCTCTGAGCCATTGTCGATGATCGTGATCAGGTAGTTTTGGTATGTGGTGCGTTCCCTGATGGAGTCGACACACTGCTTGACTAGGCCGGCTGCGTCGCGAGTCGGAATAATGATTTCGACGAGCGACTCCTTTTCGGGCAAAGCATAGATGACCCGCTGGTACATCACAGCATCGTCGGCGGATTGCACTTTCGCCGCGATATTGCAGCGCGTCAGGTGCTCCTGAATGGCGCGGCCGGCGGCAATCACGGCGTAGGGCTTCGCATCCGCACCGGATGCGGTGCTTTCCGGCAGTACGCGCCAGTGATACAACACGCGCGGGATATGGTGGATGGCCTGTGGGCCGACAGCTTCCATTACGCGAAGCGCGAGATCATAGTCCTGCGAGCCTTCCATGCCCTCCCGGAATCCGCCGACCTGCTGAAGGACGGACGTCTTGTACACGCCGAAATGCGAGATCATGTTCTGACTGAGGAACAGATCATAGTTGAAATCACACTTGAAATACGGCTCGTATCGACGGCCGTCGACTGTGATCTTGTCCTCGTCGCTATAAATCACTGCGGCTCGCGGGTCTTGCCGAGCCAGATCTGCGACGTAGTACAGCGCCAACGGATGCAATTCATCGTCATGATCGAGCAGGCCCGTGAATTCGCCTGTGACCAGGGCTAACGCACTATTGCTAGCCGCACTGATATGACCGTTGGCCGGGCGGTATGTCACCTTGATGCGAGCATCACGCGCCGCATATTCGTCCAGAATCGCTTTCACGTGGGGTTGCGTGGACTTATCGTCCGCAATGCAGAATTCCCAGTTTGTATAAACCTGATTAAGTACCGAATCGATCACCTTGCGAAGATACTCGGCGGGTGAGTTATAAGTCGGCATCACCAGGCTGATGATTGGCTGACGATCCCAGCTGCTTGTGGCTTCCGCCAAACTGGGATAGCGATCCGGCGACACTTCATTGAGGGCGATCCAATTCTCGTAGGTAGGAGCAAGCGCAGTGCCGGACGCCGCCGCTGCATCAGCCTGTGCAAGTGCTGCGTGGTTCGCCTCGCCGAATGGCAAAGAGTTCTCGTCGACGACCAGCGCGAAGTCATTCAGCGAGAATGGCCCCGGAAACGCGATGGGATCAAAGCGTACCGCACGGAGCGTCCATGGGAATGAGATGGTTTGGTCCACCTTTCCGTTGGCGTCTGGGCGCAGCCAAACAGCCCCTTGCTCCGACATTCCGTCACCGTTATCAACATAGATCATGCAAGGTGTCTTTGGCATCTTGCCTGTCGTGAGCGAAAAAGACAGGTGTACAGTGCGTCCGCGCATGTGTTCCCAGCCAACAAAGGCAAACTGCGGATCGTTTGTCGTTGCGGTCCATTGGTATGCAGCACCTGAAAATGCTTCAACGTTGCTGAGTGGTTGCAGTTCAAGTTTCATGTTGGATACGGGCTGTAGATATATCTATGATGGACGACATTATCGAACGCTAAGCGAGCGCGCGTTAGGGGCAATGTCGAACGACGCGCGGACGATGCATCCTGACAGTCCCTTCTGGCCAGTCAGTTCAAGCTTTGGATCAACATCATGCGCTAATCCGGGATCCATGCAATCCTGAGTAAGTTCAACTTTGCCAAGCAGGCCAAACTCGAAAGTCATTTCGTCGACAGGGATGTATAGAGGTCTTTCAATGGCGAAAGCACGGCCTGCCAGCAGAGATTTCGCTCACTCAGCGTGCCGGCGTGTTCAAGTGTCAGCGCCTGCCGTATCGACTGCGCAATGCTGGAGATATCTTCTGGTGCGAGATAGGAAACTCGATCTGCGAAGTATTCTTCCGTCGAGCCGACGCGTGTGATGGCAATACGTGTACCGGAGGCATGCGCTTCAAGTGCTGCAAGGCCTGGCGTTTCTAGCGTGCTTGGCAAGCAGAACGCCTCGCATGCCGCGTAGGCCGATCGCAGGAGTGGCGACTCATGCGGTAGCGCGCCAAGATACATGACCTGGCCCCCCCCTGCTTCGAGGCAGGCGCGGGCATACTCCGGGTCACGTTGATGGCCGATGAGGATCACCTTCAGTTCCGGAATCGACTTCATCGCATGCATGAGCGCGAGTTGGTTTTTGCGCGGCTCGATATTCCCGACGTTCAGCACGAAGGGTTCGCGAATATTGAAGTGGTCGCGGAAAAGTGCTGGCGACACAGGCTCGTAAAACGTTTCTTCAACACCGTTATAGACCGTGACGAACTTCTCGCGAGGCAATTCGAACACCTGCGCGAGCGTATCGCATTCGATGTCGGAATTTGCCACCACGCGATCGGCCAATGAAAACTGATGCCTGATCTCGCCAACCGGATACAGATGCCTGGTCGTGTCTGTGATCCATAGACTGGATGATACGACCAACGGCAGTCCCAACTGTTTAACGAAGTTGCAGAAATGGACCGACCCACCGACACACGAGAAGAAGTGCACCACATCATGTTCGAGGAAGCGAGGATTCCACGGATCGAACAGCGTGACGTCCACGCCATGCGCGGGTAGATGCTTGCGATATGCGAGCAGCTGTATTTCTCCGCCTCCCGGGGTGTGGAAGGCCATTGGGTAAGTGGCGAATAGCACTTTCATGGATGGGACTCTATCTGCTCAAACGTTTATTCAGATCAACACTTTCTGCCGGCGCAATGACGCGTTCGCGATCATGCGGCGCGAAACGCTGATCCGTAAGATGCGTGGCGGCGATCCGGCCTGCACGTCGCAGGACGTGCGCGATGCGGCACGATGCAAAGCCCAGCGGTAACAGTGGTAACGAAGTGTTGGCTCACCAGAGCGAGGGCCGTTGTGCTCCACGTCGCTCTGGGGCGAAGTTGATTGTGCTGTTGTCGAGCACGTCGGATCGAAACCGCGAATTCCACATGCGCGAATATGTTTGAGATGTTAAGAATTGTTCGGACTGACGCCTGGATGGCTCGTCCGTTTTATCATCACGACCCGAGACCTCCGCCGTGCTTTCAGCCTGTTACCTGCTCAAGCATTTTAGCGCCTAACGCTCGCGAGAAGCGGGCTGAAGCGGAAGCTGCCCGCATACAATACGTCTTTCCAGACGAATTCCCTTATAAGCGTTGCCGATGCCAGATTGTATCGTGTCTCATCAACCTGTCCCGCCGTACGTCGGCGCGCGAAGCCTTACCGCAGAGCGTTCCTGTCTTCGATTGGTACGCATCGGGGACTGCGGCTACACGTCTGGCTTGAGAGGTGCGCTGATGTGCCGCCGCCTGGCAGGCGCGCGGTTGGGCGAGGCGCGTCGATGACTCAAAGAGTGCTGATTACCGGCGCCAACGGCTTCGTCGGCAACGCGGTTTCCCGTGCGTTATTGCAGCGCGGCGATAGTGTCATTGGTCTTGTACGGCGGCCGCAGACCGCTGCCGACGGGGTTCTCGAATGGCTCTTCGACGCCAACGACTTCGAAGGCATCGACGAACGCTGGCCGGTGGCAACGCGCTGCGACGCAGTCATCCACCTCGCCGCCCGCGTCCACGTAATGCGGGATACGACGGCGGATCCACTCGCCGCGTACCGCTTGACGAACGTCACCGGCACCTTGCGTGTCGCCGCAGCAGCTCGCCACAGGGGCGCGCGCCGCTTCGTTTTCGTCAGCAGCATCAAAGCTGTAGGGGAGGGCCATGCAGCCCACCCTATCACCGAAGCGGACGAACCCGCGCCCACCGACCCCTATGGCATCTCCAAGCTCGAAGCCGAGCGCGCGCTGATCGAATACGGTCGTGAATCAGGCCTTGAAATCGTGATCGTGCGCCCACCGTTGGTCTACGGCCCGGGTGTGCGCGCCAACTTCCTGCAATTGATGAGCGCCATCGCAAAAGGCATTCCGCTGCCGCTCGGCTCAATCGCAGCCCGTCGCAGCCTCGTGTTCGTCGACAACCTGGCCGACGCGCTCGTGCACTGCACAACCGACCCGCGCGCCGCTGGCGAGACCTTCCATGTCACTGACGGTCGCGATTTAAGCGTATCGGAACTTGCACGTGCACTCGCGAAGCAACTGCACGTGCCAGGGCGCCTCATACCGGTTCCCGTTGGTTTACTGCGCCTTGCCGGCCGGCTGACCGGTCGCTCGGCCCTGATCGACCGGCTAGTCGGCGAACTGCGCCTCGACAGCTCCCACATCTGCGAACGCCTCGGCTGGTACCCGCCTCACACAGTCGAACATGGCCTGCTTGAGACAGCCGCCTGGTATCGCTCAACGCACTGACAGCACTGAACCTATCCTCAATGCCGATCGTTTCGCTCCTTGCCCCCCCCGTCTTGCACCTGCTCCTTTGGGGCGTCGCAGCGCTGTGTGTGTGCGCGGCGATTCTGTGGTGTCTGCTCCGAAGTGGCCTTGCCTGGCGCCTCGCCACCGACATCCCGAACGACCGTTCGCTGCATACGCGCCCAACGCCGCGCGTCGGTGGCTGGGGCATCGTGCCGGTGGTCGTGATCCTGATCTGGCTCGCTGCCCCGACGCTATGGTTGCCTGCGCTGTTGGCGGCGCTGCTGGCCGCGTTGTCGCAAATCGACGATCGCCGTGGTTTGCCGGCGCGCGTCCGGTTCGGCGGCCATGCAGCGGCTGTGGTTGCGCTGATTGTCGTCTACCCGGCCGATGCGTCTTGGTGGGCCCTGGCGGCACTGGCGTTTTTACTCGTCTGGCTGGTCAATTTATACAATTTCATGGACGGGTCGGACGGCCTCGCCGGTGGCATGGCCCTGTTCGGCTTCGGCGGCTACGCGATCGCCGCGTCCATTTCGACCCATCCGGACCCCGCGCTCGCGCTGGCATGTCTAGTGGTGGCGGGGGCGGCAGCAGGTTTTCTGCTGTTCAATTTTCATCCCGCACGGATCTTCCTCGGGGACGCAGGATCGGTCCCCTTGGGCTTTCTAGCCGGCGCGCTTGGCTACTGGGGCTGGCGCGAAGGCGTCTGGCCGATCTGGTTCCCAGCGGTCAGTTTTTCCCCGTTCATTGGCGACGCCTCGGTTACCCTGCTCAAACGACTGCTCCGTGGCGAAAAATTTTGGCAAGCGCACCGCGAACACTACTATCAAAGACTGGTGCAGGGCGGTTTCGGGCACGCGTCGACAGCACGAATTTGGTATTTCTTCATGGCCGCGGGCATAATGCTTGCTTTATGGGCACTGAGTTTTGCTGTGGTTTTTCAATGGCTTGTTGTCGTCGCATGGGCTGCGGTGCTTGTGCTCGCCGGGCTTTTCATTGATCGCTACTGGCGGCGCCATGTGTCCCGTTCCGGGCAATCCTGAGGTTCTACGCAATGAAAAGATTCAAAGCCCGATGGCTTTCGTTCAGTGCGTTTGCGTTCGACTTGTGCGCGGTGGCTCTGGCCTGGATGCTGGCCTACGTGATCCGTTTCAACGGACCGGTGCCAGCCCCGTTCTGGTCGAGTGGTCTGCACGCATTGGCCTGGGTGCTCCTGGTCTACGCGGTGATGTTCCGCAGCTACGGGCTGTATCGCGGCATGTGGGTCTTTGCCAGCTTGCCCGATCTTGTGAGAATCGCCAAGGCGATCGGCGTCGGCGCGGTGATCGTGGTCATCGGCTCGGCACTGTTGCAGCCGGCCCCCGTCGTGCCTCGCTCTGTCCTGATCGTTTCGCCGATGCTGCTTTTCCTCGGAATGGGCGGTTCGCGCGCGCTATACCGAGCTGCGAAGGAATTCTATCGCTACGGTGGCCTGGTCGGGCAGGGCAAGCCTGTGCTGGTGCTGGGTGCGGGTAACGCGGGTGCAAACCTTGTGCGTGAGCTGAAACGCTCGGGCGAATGGCGCCTCGCGGGTCTGCTCGATGACGACCCGGTCAAGCAGGGCCGCGAAATATACGGCTATCGCGTGCTGGGTGCTATCAGCGATCTGCAGAAGATCACTGCTGAGCTGAAAGTTGAGCACGTCATCATTGCGGTGCCTTCGGCTTCGGTAGAAGCGCATCGCCGCATTGCCACGCTGTGCGTGCGCGCAGGCGTGCGCGCGATGACGCTGCCGGCGCTCACGCCACTTACGCAAGGGCAGGCTTTCCTGTCGCGCGTGCGGCAGATCGATCTTGAGGACTTGCTAGGCCGCGATCCGGTAATGATCGACACGCAGCACGTCGAAGCCCTGCTTAAAAACCGCGTCGTGATGGTGACCGGCGCGGGTGGTTCGATCGGCTCGGAACTGTGCCGGCAAATCCTGCGCTTCGGCCCGGTGCAACTGGTGGCGTTCGATATCTCCGAGTTCTCGATCTACCGTCTCAACGAAGAGTTGCGCGATAAATATCCCGAAGTATCGGTGGTGCCGATCATCGGCGATGCGAAGGATTCGTTGCTTCTCGACCAGGTGATGGGGCGTTACTGTCCGCATATCGTCTTTCATGCCGCGGCCTACAAGCACGTGCCGCTGATGGAAGAGGTGAATAGCTGGCAGGCGGTGCGCAACAACGTGCTCGGCACGTATCGGGTGGGACGCGCGGCGATCCGTCACGACGTCGCCCACTTTGTTTTGATCTCCACCGACAAGGCTGTCAATCCGACCAACGTCATGGGTGCAAGCAAGCGCCTTGCGGAGATGGCTTGTTCAGCGTTGCAACAGGGCGCAAGACGCACGCAGTTCGAGACCGTTCGGTTCGGCAACGTGCTCGGCAGCGCCGGCAGTGTGATCCCGAAGTTTCAGGAGCAGATTGCGCGCGGCGGTCCGGTGACGGTCACGCACCCGGAAATTACTCGCTTTTTCATGACGATTCCGGAGGCGTCGCAACTGGTGTTGCAGGCGTCGAGCATGGGGCATGGCGGCGAAATTTTCATTCTCGACATGGGCAAGCCGGTGCGGATCGCCGACCTCGCGCATGATCTGATCCGTCTTTATGGCTTTACTGAAGAGCAGATTCGTGTGGTGTTCACCGGTCTCCGCCCTGGGGAAAAACTGTACGAAGAATTGCTCGCAGACGACGAAACAACCACGCGTACCCCGCATCCGAAGTTGCGCATCGCGCGGGCGCGCGAGGTGCCGGACAGCTTCATAGACAATCTGCTGCCGTGGCTTATGCAGCACCGCGTATTAAGCGACGACGAAGTTCGCCGCGACCTACGCCGCTGGGTACCGGAGTATCAACCGGCCACCGCACCGGCGCTGCGTAGTGTCGGCAACGTCACATCAGTCACGCGGGTTTCCTAATACTCACTCGCGACGCGGCTTCCCGTCGTTGTTGCTGTCACACATTAAAAAAGGCGCTCCAAGCGCCTTTTTTATTACCGCCACACATCCACCGCACTAACCAAACAGCAGCAAAACTCAAAAACTCCCACAAGGATTCGGTGCCGCGGTAGTCGTGGCCTTGGTCGCCACCGACACGGCCGCCAATGCCGCCATTGTCCCCACCACCTTCAGCGTTTTCGTCAACGGATCCGACGTTGCGTCACCCGTATCGGCCACTTGCCTACGCGTGTACGCCGTGCATTCCGGCTGGCGACTCACCGCAGCCACGGGCTTCGTGCTCCAGACAATATTGTCCGACGCGGTATTGGCGAACGCCGGCAGACTGACGGCCAACGCGCCGAGCGAGAAAACATAGGCTTTCCACTGCATAACGGAATCCCCAGGATGACCGATTGTGCCGATGATATTCGCGCTTGCCGCTTGCCGCTTGCCGCTTCCAGGCAAACAATGCACCGATTTTATGCGCGTTGCTTACCGCTTCCCTTTCCTCACCACCATCCATCGCGGCGACTTGAATCGCACAATACTCACATAAAGCCAGACATAGGTCAGGGCAAACACCACCACAAAACAGAACAGATGTAGCGTATGCCGCCAGAATAACGTCGCCGGTACGACTGCGATCAGACACAGCAACCAGAGGTACGGCGAGGTCAGCGAGTTCCGCCGCGTCAATTCCCGCGCCGTTCTGGCGCCGACCGCCCAGCGCATCAAGCGCTTATAAACCAGCATGTGCAGATGCACGCCATCGGGAATCCCCGGCGACATCCCGCGAATAAACTTCTTCCGGTAGATCGAGAAGCAGGTCTCGAAGATCGGATACATGAAAAGCAGCACCGGATACCACGCCGACACATCGCGGTTGCGCATCACCAGCATGATCGACAGCTCGGCGAGCATGAAACCGATGAAATACGCGCCGCCGTCGCCGAGGAAAATGAGCCCCGCCGGAAAATTCCAGATGAAGAAGCCGAGCACCGCGCCCATCATCATGAACGACGCCGACAGCACGATCGGATCGGACACCTGGAACGCCACGTAAGCGAGCGAAGCGAACATCATGAACGCGACCATGGAGGCGAGGCCATTGAAACCGTCGACGATATTGATCGCGTTGGCGAGCGCCGCAACAGCCAGCACCGTGACCACGCAGGAGATCACCGCATACGAGAGCAGGAAGTCGAGCGGCGGCACGCTAATACGCGTGACGGCGATATCCAGCAGGAAATAGGCGAGGGCGGCCGCTGCCATCGTGCAAACGAGCCGCGCGAGCGGCGACACGCGCTTGGTCAGATCCTCGGCCAATCCCGAGCCGAACGCCGGCATACCGCATGCAATCAGCCCCAGAATGCCGCCCGACACGGCGGGATACGCATGATGCAACTGCACGGCGGACACGATCAGTCCGACCAGAATCCCCGCCCCCCCGATGCGTGGCACCGGGCGCACATGGAATTTCTGCACGCCGGCCAGATCGGTGTCGGTGGAGAATTTTTCATGCAGATGGGCATAGCGCACGATCAACAGCGTGATCAGCAGTGAAACGAGAAAGCCGAGCGCAAAACTAAGCATGAAAGTGGGCCTGAGCGAAGACGCCGAATTATACAAACGAAACGCATACCGTCCTGAAAAGCAGCGTTTGTGCCAATTGCACGAAAAATCCCAGATAGTGACGCCCGGGCCGTCCGCAAACCCATGCCCGTCATGGATTTCACCTATTTAACGAGGTCTTCGGAAGGCCGTTAACCTGGATGCGGCGAAATATTAGTTGCAGGCGAAAAGACGGCCGCCTGCGCATCGTGGGGTTCGCCGCCGATCAATGAGACGTTCCGGAGACCCAATGCTTAACAACCTCACCATTCGTGGCGGCCTGACGCTGGTGATCAGCGTATTCGTCGCTTTCCTGCTGATTGTGATCGGCGTCGGCTACGGCGCGCTCAAGCTCGCGAATAGCAGCCTCGACGAAACTCAGCATAGCGCCGTGGCGCTGTCGCATCTGAAGGCAAGCTCGGAGAAGCTGCTGCAAGTGCAGCTCGCGCTCGGCTCCTATCAGACGCTCTTTAGCGTCGGCAAGCAAACGGACGACCTGTTGCCGGCCGCGCATAAGGTGCTGGTCGAATCGAACAAAGACTTCAGCGGTTACATGGCCGGCCCGTTCGCGAGCGAGGCTGAGAAGAAGCTCGCGCAGAGCGTCGAGCAGGCACGCACCGTGCTCGTCGATAAGGCAATCGAACCGGAGTTCAAGGCACTGAACGACTTCGACTTCAACACCTTCCGCAACATCCAGGGCGAAACAGCGAACGCCTTTTATGCGACCTATTCGAAGGCCATCGATGCCCTCCAGCGCTTGCAGATGGACAGCCAGCGCAAGCAGGCCGATTCGGCGGCCCAGCAATTCCAGATGGCGACGCTGCTGTTCGCGGGCATCGGCGCGATTGCCATCGTGATCGGCGTGATGGCGCGGATCGGTTTGTCGGCGGCGGTGGTCAAGCCGGTCAATGCGACCATCAAACATTTTGAGCGCATTGCCGCGGGCGATCTGACGATTGCAATCAAAAGCAGGTCGCGCAACGAGATGGGTCAGTTACTGAGCGCGCTGACGAAGATGCGTGACGGCCTCGTCGAGACGGTCGCAAAGGTGCGCGGCAGCACCACGGCGATTACGCAAGGTGCAAACGAGATCGCCTCGGGCAACGCCGATCTGTCGGCGCGCACCGAGCAGCAGGCGGCGGCACTTCAGCAGACCGCGGCAAGCATGGAGCAACTGTCGGCGACGGTGAAGCAGAACGCGGATAACGCGAAGCAGGCTAATCGGCTTGCGCATGGCGCGCTGGATACGGTGACGCGCGGCGGCACCGTGGTGTCGAGTGTCACCAAAACGATGGACGGAATCACCGAGTCATCGCGCAAGGTGGCCGAGATCATCGGCATGATCGAGGGGATCGCTTTTCAGACCAACATTCTGGCGTTGAACGCCGCGGTGGAAGCGGCCCGGGCCGGCGAGCAGGGGCGCGGGTTTGCCGTGGTGGCCTCGGAAGTGCGCAGTCTCGCCCAGCGGTCCGGCACGGCGGCCAAGGAAATCAAGGCGTTGATCGGCGATTCGGCGGCTCAGGTGCAGCAGGGAGCCTCGCTGGTGGCGGAGGCGAGCCGGACGATGAATGAGGCGATGCAATCGGTCGAACGCGTGACGGGGATCATGGGCGAGATCGAGGCCGCAGCGCAGGAACAAAGCGAAGGGATTGAGCAGGTGAATAAAGCGATCACCCAGATCGACGAGGTCACGCAGCACAACGCTGCACTTGTTGAAGAGGCCGCTGCGGCAGCGAAGTCGCTGGAAGAACAAGCGACGTTGCTACGTGACGCAGTCGCGGTGTTTCGACTTGACGATAACGCATCAGCCGTGGCCGGCAGCAGGATAGCTTTGACGGAATCCGGCAGCGGCGGCCGTGCATCGTCGGCGCACAACGCCTTGCATCTTCAAGCGACCTGAGCTGGGCCGGGTCCTATCGTGGCCCGGCTGCCACTCAGTCGTCGCTTGGTGAGCCGCCGCTCGGCACGAGCTGCTTCCGAATGTTTCGCGAGTTCGCTGAGCCTACTCCGACCTCATCTGCTGCGACTGTTGCGACGCATAACGGCATCTGTAGGCTAGCATGCAGGTGTGATAACACCGTACGGCGTGTCGGGTATATTTCGGGCGTGTCCAGTTGCACTGTGAGCTACTTACAGCCAACCGTCGACTATTCTCACGCGACCGATTTATCGTAAATGGGCCTAACTGAAAGATGCGGGTTATTTATTTTTGCACGTCTCCTAGACCCGGCACGCATGCCGGGGGCGTCAAAGTCATCTACGACCATGCACGGGCGCTGACGGCGATGGGCGTTGAGGCGTTCATCCTGCATGAACGCAGGGGTTACCGCTATCCGTGGACAGACCAACCGGTCCCTACGATTGCAGACTACCAACTGCGTGCCGGCGACCACCTGGTAATTCCGGAAATTAAGGCTGCGGCCCTCGCGCGCAAGCTTGCCGGGAGCAATTTCCGGTACTCGATTTTTGTCCAGAACGGCTACTACCTTTCGCATCGCGATGGCGGCATGTCCGATGCTGACGTGGATTTCGCATATCGGAACGCGGAACACATCCTGTCGATTTCCGAGGATACGTCGAGTCTTATTAGGCTCCACTATCCGGACCTGTCCGCGCGGATACTGCGGATGACTTGCACGGTGGATTTCAACAGGTTTCAGCAGACCGAAAGCAAGGAAAAGCTAATTACCTACATGCCGCGCAAGAACCGCGACCACGCTGAAGCTGTGGTCTTTGCTTTGAAACGTCACCTGCCAGTTGACTGGGCGATTCATGCGATAGACGGGCTGAAGGTTTCCGAAGTGGCGGACGTGATGCGCCGGTCCCGCATTTTTCTCTCGTTCTCTGGCATGGAGGGGTTGGGCTTGCCTCCGATAGAAGCCGCGTTGTGCGGCGACTACGTCGTCGGCTATCACGGTGGGGGAGGCAAAGAATATTGGTGCTCGCCGAATTTTGACGCGGTGGATGTCGGCGATATTGCTGGGTTTGTTGCAAAGATCATCGCGCGGGTGGAGGCGAGCGACAAAGATCCCCGACTGCTTGAACTTCAAGATGGCATCGGGGCGCTGCGCTCGATGTTTTCCCGCGACAACGAGGATGCACATTTGCGGATGTTTGTGCGGTTGCTAGAAATGGATCCGCCGTCGCCTGACAAGAGCAGCAATGTCGCGATCAAGTTGCAAAAGCGCATGAAGGTTGGGCTGTGGGCGCGACTTCGTCGCTGGTAGCGTTCACCAATCGACACGTAGGCTTTCGGTGGTCGCAGGATTTGCGTAGCAAGACGTCACGTCGGCCGCCCAGCATGACGCGACCTCATAGGGTACACGCTTGCCGGAGGCCTCTTCAAATTGCCTGGACCTCGTCAATGACATATATCCTTGACCTGTACCGAGATTCCGCCTCCGACGTTCAATCAACTCAAGCAAATCCGTGCGGATTGTTCGACTGCCACCGCCAGTGATCCGCGCACATCCGCTCGATCCCAAACTCCGCGCGCCAGCCGATGACATTGAAAGCTGCCGCCGGGTCAGCAAAACACGACGCCACATCCCCAGGCCGCCGCGCCACGATCTCATAAGGCACAGGCCGCCCAGAAGCCTTCTCGAACGCCTTAACGACATCAATAACGCTATACCCCTGCCCAGTCCCGAGATTCACCACAAAACTGGCATCGCGCTTAACCAGCGCGTCCAGCGCGGCCAGATGCCCACGCGCCAGGTCCACAACGTGGATATAGTCCCGCACTCCCGTGCCATCCGGTGTTTCATAGTCGCCACCAAACACCCGCAGCTTCTCCAGCTTGCCGACAGCCACCTGCGCCACATACGGCATCAGGTTATTCGGAATACCAGCCGGATCCTCTCCAATCAAGCCGCTCTCATGCGCGCCAACCGGATTGAAATATCGCAGTGTCGCGATCCGCCATGAAGCATCCGCCACTTCCAGATCGCGCAAAACCTGCTCGGCAATCAGCTTCGACTGCCCATAAGGATTGGTGGCGGACAGCGGAAACGATTCGTCGATTGGCGAACTCTCCGGGACGCCATACACCGTTGCCGATGAGCTGAACACGAACTGCTTCACGTTGCGATCGCGCATCACGCCGAGCAGCGCCAGCAAACTGCCGACGTTATTGCTGTAGTACTCGATCGGCTTGGCGACCGATTCGCCCACCGCCTTCAGCGCGGCAAAGTGAATCGCGCCGGTGATCGGGTGGGCGTCGAAAATACGGTTGAGCGCCGCTTCATCGCGCGCATCGGCTTCGTAGAAGCTCACGGCCTTGCCGGTAATTTTCTCCACGCGCCGCAACGATTCGCGGTTGCTGTTCACGAGATTGTCGATTACCACGACGTCGTAACCGCCGTTCAGCAGTTCGACACACGTGTGCGAGCCGATAAATCCTGCACCGCCCGTTACCAGAATCGTACCCTTCGTGGTCATGCTGTTGCTCCGTTAAAGTAAAACGCCCGTCATTTTCTGCACCAGGTCTTTATACGTTTCGACGACCACACGTTCGTCGAACTCTTGCGCGACTTTCTGTCGTCCGCGTTCAGCCATTGCGCGGCGCTCGGCGCTGCTCATGTCGAGCATTTGCGCCAGCTTCGCCGTGAGACTTTCTACATTGCGCACTTCGCACAACAATCCATTGACGCCGTCCGCCACTACTTCACGGCAGCCGGGCACATCGGTCGTGACAATCGGCCGGCCCATCGCCGACGCTTCCATCAGCGTGCGAGGCACGCCTTCGCGATATGACGGCAGTACGACGCAGTCCGCGCCGGCGATGAGAGGCCGCACGTCGTGCGCCTCGCCAAGATACTCGATGATGCCTTCCTGCTCCCACGCAGCCACCTCTTCGCGTGTGATCGCGCTGGGGTTGTCGACGCCGACGGGGCCGAGCAATTGGAACCGCGCCTGCGGATAACGTTCGCGCAAACGCCGCGCCGCTTCGACATATTCGCCGACGCCCTTGTCCCACAAGAGCCGCCCGATCAGCACGAACTTGAATTCCGCCTGCTCCGGCAGCGGCGTGAAGGCGAACTGTTCGAGATCGACGCCTTCGCCATGCAGGAGCCGCGCACGCTCAGGATGCACCAACAAATTCTGCTCGACAAACGCGGCCTGATCGTCGCGATTCAGGAACCAGACTTCGCGCGGGAAACGGAAGGCGAAACGGTACAGTTTTTTGGCGACTTGCGCCGCGCGGCTCTGCTGGATGAACACGTAGCCGAGCCCGGTTGTCACCGCTACCGACTGCACGCCCGCCAGTTTCGCCGCGACCGAGCCGTAGATGTTCGGCTTGATCGTGTAGTGGAACACGACGTGCGGGCGAATGCTTCTATACAAACGATACAACGACAAAAGTGTACACAGGTCGTCGCGCGGGTTGGTGCCTTTGGACGCCACCGGCAATTCGATGCAGCGGCACCCCATCGCGGTGAGCAACTCGAACGTGCGGTCGCGCGGCGCGAGCACCGTCACGTCGACGCCGCGTCCGACCAGCATGCGGATCAGTCCTTGCCGATACGTATAGATTGCCCAGGCGGTGTTACAGACGAGTGTAATGCGCAGCGCGGGCGTCGACTTCAAGGCAGGCTTCATGCGGGAACGGGCTCGACGGTGAGTGACGGGTGAATGACGAGGTAACGGCATCAGTGGCTCGCGCGCGGCGCGAGCAACGTGCGTTTGACCCGCTGCAATGCGCGGTAGGGGGTCACCAGATGCAGCAGGTTTTTAGCGAGCCCCAGCCAATCGTACAAATTGGCGGCGTTGAAGTAGCGAAGTTGCAGCCGCAGCGTCGAGTTGACCTGGCGGCGCCGTTTGGTCGCGCTAATGCCGCCTTCGTTCAGCTCGTAATAGAGCCCGAGTTCCGGCAGATTCGCGCAGTCGTAGCGCTCCATCAGACGCACGAACAGATCGAGGTCTTCGGCGGACGGATAGGCCGCGCGATAGTTGCCGACCGTGCGGACCGCGTCGATACGCAGCATCATCGAAGGGTGCGCCAGGCATGAGCGGAAGAAGCGCAGACGCCGGATCTCATTCGGTTCGGCAGGCGGCGTCAGCATGAAGAGCGGTTTGCCTTCACGCGTGACGACCTGCGTCCACATGCCGAGGCCGGCCACGTGCGGATGCAACTCCATGAACGCGCGTTGTTTGGCGAGCCGCTGCGGCACGCTGCGGTCGCCCGTGTCGATGCGTGCTGCGTAACGAAAGCCGCGCTGGGCGAGGGCGTCGATGCCGGTTTGCAATGCGCGCTCGATGCCGCCATTCTGTGGCATGCGCAGCACTTCGATCTTCATGTTCGGGATAGCCGGCGCGACGATCGGAGGCGTGCTGCCGTCGTCGACGATCAGCACATGCACGAGCGCGCTTTCGCTGAACGAGGCCAGCGTGAGATCGACGTCGGCCTGGCCGTTGTACGCGGGCATGAGCACCGCGACGTCGTCGAGGGAAAGCGCTGTGGCGGATGAATTCGTCATGGGCGCAATTTGAAACGAATGTAATAAAGATTAACCGAGGCGGCGGCGAGATAACCGGCCGCGAGGCCGACCAGCGCACCGTAAGCGCCAAACCGCGGAATCGCCAGCAGATTGACGACGAACGCAACAGCCAGTGCCAGCAGCCACTTCGAGAGCAACACGAATTTGGCCTGATATTTCAGCACGATCAGATTGCCGATCGCTTCGATCCCGGCCGGCACGGAAAGCCATACGGCCCAGCGGAAAATCTCGATCGCGCCTTCGAAATCCGGCCCGAACACGCGGCGGATAATGATGCCAGCGAGCAGATCCAGCACGATCGCGCCGCTCACCATCAGCGCGGCGGTCATGGCGGTGAGCCGCCACACGTTGCGGCGCAATTGCGCGGCGTCCTGCACGCGGTAGACAAAGGCGGGCGCGATCGTCTGCGCAAGCATCAACGCGAGCGTGATCCAGTTTTCGTTCAACTGTTGCGCGGCGGAATAGCGGCCGAGGTCGGCGAAGGAAATCGCCCGTTCTAGCATGAGTCTGTCCAGTTTCAGGAACAGATACATACAGATCAGGCCGAGCCAGAACACCGTGCCCGCGGTCGCGAAGTGCTTGAAGAGCGAGCGGTCGACATGCCAGCCGAGCTTGCCGCCATGCCGGCGGATGTAATAGATCAGCAGAACCGCGCCGATCAATGCCGATTCGGCGGCCCACAGCCAGCCAAAGCGCGTGGGTGTTGCCATTGCGCGCACCAGCAGATAGACGAAGCCGGCCTTCAGCACCGCGGTGCTCATGCTGGTGAGCAACTGCGGCTTGCTATACGTCATGCTTTGCAGCCACGCGTTGATCACGCCGACGAACGGCTCGCGGAACAGCATCGTCACCGCGAGGCCGGCGAGCATGGCGCCCACCAGCGGGTCGAAGAAGTGCAAAGCGATGCCGAGCCAGGTCAGCAGCAGCGCCCCGACGGAAACCGAAAAGCGCAGCGCGAAGGCGCTGCCGAGCACCGTGCCCAACTGGGTTGGCGGCCGGCCAACGATGGTAGGAACCAGAATTTCCGCGCCGCACACCCAGGTGATCGGCGAAAGCACCAGCAGCAGCGTGTTTGCGTACTGCCATTTGCCGAAGATGTCCGGCCCGAAGTAGCGCGCCAGCATGCCGCTGATCACGATCGCCACGCCGATCTGCGTAAGCCGCTCCAGCCCGAGCCAGACGATATTGGTGAAGGCGCGCGTGACGTCGGGATTGGCGAAGCGTTTGAGCGTCAGCATCCGGTCGCCGCTCGCCAATCCGATTGCGCGCGTTGCATGTGTTGTGCGGGGGACGCAACGTGCTCCAGGGCGCAATGTGTAACAGCCCACCTGGCCGGCTGTCGCGGCAACTTTGCAAAAGCAGGGCGTCTAAGCATTAGAATGGGCGTCTATTAGGGTATGTCCGAAAAGCGCAATTATAAGTTGGAACCGGATCGCTTCCGGCAAGGGCGCATCGCTCGGGTTTCAGATAGTTTTACCGATCCCTCGGCAATGCGCCGGTCAAAATTTTCCATTGCACGCAAGTGAGCCAACATGATCTCCAAATCTATTTTCAAGGCGTATGACATTCGCGGTGTGATCGGCAAGACGCTCGACACCGACGCAGCGCGTTCGATCGGCCTCGCTTTTGGCAGCGAAGTGCGAGCGCAAGGCGGCGACGCCGTAGTTGTGGCTCGAGACGGACGCCTGTCGGGTCCCGAGCTGATTCAGGCGCTGTCGGACGGTCTGCGTGCGGCCGGCGTCGACGTGGTCAACGTCGGCATGGTGCCGACTCCGGTCGGCTACTTCGCGGCCAGCGTGCCGTTGAAGCTCGATGGCGGCGAACGCCGTGTCGATTCGTGCATCGTCGTGACGGGCAGCCACAATCCGCCTGACTACAACGGCTTCAAGATGGTCCTGCGCGGCGCGGCCATTTACGGCGAGACGATCCTCGCGCTGCATCAGCGCATCGTCGACGAAAACTTCTCTGAAGGTAGTGGCACGTACACTGAGTACGACATTGCCGATGCGTATCTGGATCGCATTACCAGCGACGTCAAGATCGCACGCCCGATCAAGATCGTGGTCGACACCGGCAACGGTGTGGCAGGCGGCCTCGCGCCGAAGCTCTTCAAGAAGCTCGGCTGCGAACTGGTCGAACTGTTCACGGAGATCGACGGCAACTTCCCGAATCACCACCCGGATCCGGCTCACCCGGAAAACCTCCAGGACGTGATTCGCGCGCTGAAGGAAACGGATGCAGAAATCGGCTTCGCGTTCGACGGCGACGGCGACCGCCTCGGCGTCGTCACCAAAGACGGCCAGATCATCTATCCGGACCGCCAGTTGATGCTGTTCGCCGAAGAAGTGCTGTCGCGCAACAAGGGCGCGCAGATCATTTACGACGTGAAGTGCACGCGCAATCTGGCCAAGTGGGTCAAGGACAAGGGCGGCGAACCGCTGATGTGGAAGACTGGCCACTCGCTGGTCAAGGCGAAGCTGCGCGAAACCGGCGCGCCGCTGGCAGGCGAAATGAGCGGCCACGTCTTCTTCAAAGACCGCTGGTACGGTTTCGACGACGGCCTGTACACGGGCGCACGTCTGCTGGAAATCCTCACACGCGTGGCTGATCCGAGCAAGCTGCTGAACTCGCTGCCGAACTCGAATTCCACGCCGGAACTGCAACTGAAGCTCGAAGAAGGCGAAAACTTCGAACTGATCGCGCGTTTGCAGCAAAACGCGAAGTTCACAGGTGCGGACGAGGTCGTGAAGATCGATGGCTTGCGTGTCGAGTACCCGGACGGCTTTGGCCTTGCGCGCTCGTCGAACACCACGCCGGTGGTGGTGATGCGTTTCGAAGCCGATAGCGACGAAGCGCTCAAGCGGATCCAGGAAGACTTCCGCCGCGTGATCATGGCGGAGAAGCCTGACGCGAAGCTGCCGTTCTGAAAGCTTGAGCGGCGGCGCGGTTCTTCATGAGCTGCGGCTGCTGTCGAACGCGGCGCGGGTTCCACTTACCGCGCCGCGTTTTTTCATGCCATTTACCCGTGTCGCGCTAGAATTGCGCTCCTTTCACTGCATCTTCGGGCCGGATAGCCGGTTTTCCCACACTTGAGCGTGCAAAAGATACTGATCGTGAGGGTGTCGTCTTTAGGCGACGTCGTTCACAACATGCCGGCGATCGCCGACATCCGACGCCGCCATCCCGACGCCCAGATCGACTGGCTCGTCGAGGAAAGCTTCGTGGGGCTCGTGGAGCTCGTCAGCGGCGTGCGGCGGGCGATTCCCGTGTCGCTGCGGCGCTGGCGCAAGCGCATCCTGTCCATCGACAACTGGCGCGAGATCGGCGCGTTTCGCCGCGCGCTCGCCGCCGAGAACTACGACCTCGTGATCGACTGCCAGGGGCTCATCAAGACTGCGTGGGTCGCGAGCATGGCGCGCGGACCGCTGGTCGGCCTCGCGAACCGTACCGACGGCGCCGGTTTCGAATGGCCGGTGCGCTTCTTCTACGACAAGCGGGTGCCGATCGAGCCGCGCACCCATGTGGTCGAGCGCACGCGCCAACTGGTGGCCGCGGCGCTGGACGACCCGCAGCCGCAACCCACCGACGAAATCGACTTCGGCATCGACACCGGGCGCGCGGCGCTGGCTTTGTCGGAGGCGAATCTGAACCTGCCGGTGCCTTATGTGGTGTTCGTGCACGCCACCTCACGCGCCGATAAGCAGTGGCCCGATACCGCGTGGATCGAACTCGGTCAGTCTCTGGTGCGGCGTGGCGCGTCGATCGTGCTGCCGTGGGGTAGCGAGGCAGAGCGCGTCACCAGCGAACGCCTGGCGAAGGAGTTCGGCGCTGCGGCCATCGTGCCGCCCAAGCTGTCGTTGCCGGCGGTGGTCGGCCTGATCGAAGGCGCCGTCGCGACAGTCGGGGTTGACACAGGTCTAGTTCACATTGCCGCGGCGCTGAAGCGGCCGACAGTCGAGTTGTACAATTTCGCCACTGCGTGGCGTACCGGCGGCTACTGGTCGCCGAATGTCGTCAATCTCGGCACGGCCGGCAAGCTGCCCACGTTGCAGGAAGTCAAGTCCGCACTGGCCGGTTTCGGCCTGCTGTAGTGTTGTGACGCGGCGTGCTTCGCCTTACGCTCCATCCGTTTTCAAGGGCGACCATGAACGAAACCCAGATCATCGAAGTAGCGAACGCTGACTGGCACGGAAGCAATCTGTCCGTGCCGCGCGAGATGCTGCTGGCCGGCGTCGAACGCGGCAAAGTGCTGTATTTCCCGAATCTGCGCTTTGCGATCGAAGGCGGCGAACAGGCCTTGCTCGATCCCGCACTGGCCGATCCGAGCCGCAAGAACATCAGTCTGGAGCCGAACGGCGGTGCCTTGCACGGCGTGGCC
The DNA here is from genome assembly GCF_052682275.1 of Paraburkholderia sp. D1E. Classification (NCBI taxonomy): domain Bacteria; kingdom Pseudomonadati; phylum Pseudomonadota; class Betaproteobacteria; order Burkholderiales; family Burkholderiaceae; genus Paraburkholderia; species Paraburkholderia sp. D1E. Next base: position 8,384,107 of record NZ_JBQYMB010000001.1, on the reverse strand, counting down.
GGCGACGCGGTCACGCAATCGGCGGTGCGCGCGTTGATCGCGCGTTATCAGGCCAATGCGCGCACGCTGGTTGACGGACTCTTTCCCGAATACAACAGCAAGTTGCGCGTCGCGCCAACGAGCCTGCGGCTGCATCAGGTGGAAGGACGCGAGACGTCCTGGCGTAAGGACGATAGCCGTCTGCATGTCGATGCCTTCCCGTCGCGGCCGAATTACGGCGAGCGCATTCTGCGCGTGTTCACCAATGTGAATCCGCATGGCGCACCGCGTGTGTGGCGCGTCGGCGAACCATTCGAGGATATGGCCAAGCGCTTCTTGCCGCGCATCAAACCGCAGATGCCGGGCTCCGCGTGGCTGCTGAACCTGCTGCACGTCACCAAGTCGCCGCGCAGCGAATATGACCATTTGATGCTCAATCTGCACGACGGCATGAAGGCCGACCTCGAGTATCAGAAGTCGAGCCAGCAGGAGACCATGCCGTTTCCGCCGGGTAGCGTCTGGGTGTGTTTCTCCGACCAGACTTCGCATGCGGTCATGTCCGGCCAGTTCATGCTGGAGCAGACTTTCTTCCTGCCGGTCAAGGCGATGGCGCAGCCGGACTGCGCACCGCTCGGCATTCTCGAGCGCCTGAAGGGCAGGGCTCTCGTTTGAGCGCCGCTGTCTGTTTCGATCGCGCGGTGAAACGCGCGCTTGCATTCGGATTCGCGCGCGGGCGTGCGGAGTCCCGATGCTGAGGGTGATTTATAACGCGCTCTGGTGGATTGTCGCACCGGTTGCCGTGCTGCGTTTGCTGATCCGTTCGCGCAAGGAGCGTGGCTATCGCGAGCATATCGCCGAGCGCTTTGGTTACTCGCGTGGGCGGTTGCCGGAAGACAACGCGCCGTTGATCTGGGTGCATGCGGTGTCGGTGGGCGAGACGCGTGCCGCGCAACCGCTGATCGAAGCGTTGATCAAGGCGCGTCCCGCGCGCGAATTCTTTTGACGCATATGACGCCGAGTGGCCGCGCCACCGGCGAGCAGATTTTCGGCGACCGTGTATTGCGCAGCTATCTGCCGTACGACATGCCGCATGCGGTGCGGCGGTTTTTGCGGACGTGGCGGCCGTCGCTCGGTCTGGTGATGGAAACCGAAGTGTGGCCGACGCTGATCGACGAATGCCGTCGCGCGGATGTGCCGCTGGTGCTGACCAATGCGCGGATGTCGGCACGTTCATACAAGCGCGCGGCGAAGTTCGGCAATGCGACCAGGGACGTGTTCGGTGGATTCGCACGGGTGCTGGCGCAGAGTCCGTCGGATGCGGAGCGGCTTACTGCGCTCGGCGCGCGGAACGCCGCAGTACTCGGCAATCTGAAGTTCGATATGAGCACGCCGCCGGAACTGGCGGCGCGTGGTCATGCATGGCGTGCGGCGATCGGCACGCGGCCTGTGTGGGTCGCCGCAAGTACGCGCGAAGGCGAAGAGGAACTGGTGCTGCAGGCGTTCGCGGCGTTGGGCATCGACGATGCGTTGCTGATCCTGGTGCCACGTCATCCACAACGGTTTAACGAAGTGGCGGCGTTGGTCGAGAAGGCCGGCTTGCATCTCGAGCGGCGTTCGACGTGGGCGCCTGCTGCTACGGTGGCATCGGCTGCAGCTTCAACTGCAGGCGGCGGTGCGCCCGCTCTGTCTTCCGACGTGAACGTGCTGCTCGGTGATTCGATGGGCGAGTTGGGCGCTTACTATGCCGCCTCGGATCTGGCGTTTATCGGTGGGAGTTTGCTGCCGCTGGGCGGGCAGAATCTGATTGAGGCCTGTGCGGTCGGCGTGCCGGTGCTGATCGGGCCGCATGTGTTCAACTTTACGCAAGCCACCGCGGACGCGGTCGCGGCGGGTGCGGCGGTGCAGGTGCAGGATCCGGCTGATCTGGCGCGGGCGCTTCGCGAGCTCTTCGGCGACAAGGCCAGGCGGCTGGCGATGAGCGGTGCTGCCTCGGCGTTTGCCGCGCGCCATCGCGGCGCGACGGCACGGACTGTCGATGTGTTGATGGCGTTGCTGCCGGACTAGACGTTAGAGCGCCGCCAAGGCGGTGCTCGCGTTATCGCTTCGCGTGCTGATAAATCGTATATTCTGCCAACACCGGGCTTAAGCGTTGATGGCCCTGTGATCCAAACTGCCTTTTTTCCAAACTGCCATGACGCTTTTCACCGACCTCGGCTTTCAATGGGATCGCGCCGCGATCCCGCAAGACTTGCCGATCCATTCGATTAAGCGGGTGTGTTTTCGCTTTCATCGGATGCTGCCGGAATTCGTGTGGGATGCGAGCGTGCTCGAAGGCAATCCGTTTACGTTTCCTGAGGTAAAGACGCTGCTCGACGGTGTAACGGTTGGTGGACGAAAGATTTCTGATCAGGCACAGGTTCTGAATCTCGCGGAAAGTTCGAAACATCTGCTTGCTATCGTGCAGAACGGCCGGTTTGCGCTCGATAAAACGACGTTTTGCGACCTGCATCGCCTTGTTGCGCGCAACGAGGCTCTCGAGTGGGGTATGTTCCGCGGCGAAGGAGAGGAAACGCGATACACGCCTGATGTTGCGTTAGGTGAAGCAGGGCGGCACACACCGCTACCGACCTTGCCTGGCGCCCCTGAACTCAACCGGGTTTTTGCCACTGGCACGCGTGCGCTGACCGATCAGGTTTCAAGTGCATTTGAACGGGGTTGCGCTTTCTTCCTGTTCGGCGCGTTGCAGCAGTTCTTCTTCGACGGCAACAAACGCACGTCACGTTTCATGATGAACGGCGTATTGATGTCGAATGGTATCGACGCGATCAGTGTGCCGGCGCAGCGCGCTGGCGATTTCAACGAGAAGATGGTGCGATTTTATCTGTCGAAAGACGCGACGGAGATGATGGCATTTCTGCTTGAATGCCATCCGGGCGAGTAAGACTTTAAACCTTCAGCAACCCCTTCTTCTCGATAAACTTCACCACCACATCCAGTCCGTCGAGCGCCTTCAGATTGGACATCACGAAGGGTCGCTCGCCGCGCATCTTCTTCGCGTCCGAAGCCATCACCTCCAGATTCGCGCCGACCATTGGCGCGAGATCGGTCTTGTTGATCACCAGCAGATCCGATTTCGTAATGCCTGGGCCGCCTTTGCGCGGAATCTTTTCGCCGCCTGCCACGTCGATCACGTAGATCGTCAGGTCCGACAATTCCGGGCTGAAGGTCGCCGCCAGGTTGTCGCCGCCCGACTCGATGAACACGATATCCGCATCGGGAAAGCGCGTTAGCATGCGGTCTACTGCTTCGAGGTTGATCGACGCGTCTTCGCGAATCGCCGTGTGCGGGCAGCCGCCCGTTTCGACACCCATGATCCGTTCGGCCGGCAACGCGCCCGCCACGGTCAGCAAACGCTGATCCTCCTTTGTATAGATGTCGTTAGTGATCGCGACGAGGTCGTACTGCTCGCGCATCGCCTTGCACAGCATTTCGAGCAGCGTGGTCTTGCCCGAGCCGACCGGGCCGCCGACGCCCACGCGCAGCGGCGGCAGCTTCTTCGTACGGACAGGCGGATGAGCGGGGTGATGGGGTGCGTTCATGATGGTCTTTTTATGAGCGGAAGAGCCGCGAATACTGCGACTCGTGACGCGCCGACAGAATGCCCAATTGCGGCGCGAAGGTGTTGATGTCTTCGGGTGAAGTGGCCAACGCTCGCGTGACGGCGGCGTCGATTGGCTCGCGCAAGGCGACGATGATGCGCTGGCCGGCGAGTTGGCCGAGCGGCACCGCCTTCAACGCGGCGGCGGCCTGGTTTTCCACCCAGCTAAAGGCGTAGGCGGCGAGGGCGGCGTCAGGTGCTGCATCGTGTGCGTATGCGGCGAAGGCGAAAGCCGTGGGTTGGGCCAGGGGCTTGAGCGATCCCAGCGTTGTGCGCCGTTCTGCGTCGCCCCATTCCAGCGAGACGCACAACTGTCGCAGTGACCAGCCCATCTGTTCCGTCTCGCGTCTCAATTCAGCGGATTCACGGCTTGCCAGGAACTCGCTGTTCGCCTCTCGCAAGCCGTCTGCATCATGCGCACGCCAGCGTTTCATCTGATGCGCGAGAAACGGCAGTTCGCCGCGCGCAAGCACGTCGCTCAAACCGCTGGCAATCCAGGCGCGTGCGGAATCGGCGTCGGTGATGAGTTGCGCTTCGATCGCGGCTTCGAGACCCTGCGAGTAGCTGAACGCGCCGATCGGGAGTGCCGGTGACGCAAGATGCAGCAGCGCTGTGAGTTCAGCGATGCGCATGGTGGTGGTGATGCCCGTGGCCGCACGATTCGTCGTGGACGTGACCGTCGTCTTTGTGGTCGTTGCCGTGGTCATGCTCATGCGCGTGACCCTGCGCGTGGCTATGACCGTGCTCATGATCCGAGTGGTCATGTCCGTGCTCGTGCGAGTGACCATCGGCATGATCGTGCGAATGCTCACCCCCATGATGCTCGCCGAATACCTGCTGCGCTAACGCGTAGTCTTCCGCGAAGGTCTCATCGTGACCATGCTTGTGACCGCCGCCGTACGCGCCGGATTCCGGCTGGAACGGCATCGACACCTGATCCACGCTGGCGCCGATGCGCTTCAGCATATCGGCCAGCACCGGGTCGTATTCGAGCTTCAGATAATCTGTGCCGACTTCGACCGGTGTGTGACGATTACCGAGGTGATACGCGGCACGTGTCAGCGTCAACGCGTCTTTCGCGCGGACAACCAGCACCGCTTCGGGCGCGGCGACCACACGCACCAGACCGCCATCGTCGGCGACCAGAACATCGCCGTCGCGCAGCACAGTGCCGCGCGGCAGCAGCAGCGCGACTTCCTCGCCGTTATCGAGCGTTGCCGCGAGACGGCTCTTGCGACGCTCGTCGAAAGCAAGCGTCAAGGTCGGCGCGCGCTTCACCAGCACGGACGCGAGCTTCAGATGCGGCGCAATCAGTTTGTTGATAGTGCGCATGGTTTAGAACAGAAAGTAGCGTTGCGCCATGGGCAGCACAGTGGCTGGTTCGCAGGTCAGCAACTGACCGTCGGCGATCACCTGATAGGTTTCCGGGTCGACGCTGATCACCGGGCGCCACGCGTTGTGAATCATGTCTGCCTTGGTGATCTTGCGGCAGTTCTTCACGGCCACGATACGCTTATTCAGACCATAGCGTTCACCGACACCCGCATCCGCGGCCATCTGTGAGACGAAGGTCAGGGAAGTGCGGCCCAGCGCACCGCCACGTGTGGCGAACATCTCGCGATAGTGGACCGGTTGCGGCGTCGGGATCGAGGCGTTCGGGTCGCCCATCTGCGCCATCGCGATCATGCCGCCCTTCAGGATCAGCGAGGGCTTGATGCCGAAAAACGCCGGTTCCCAGAACACCAGATCGGCCCACTTGCCCGGCTCGATCGAGCCGACTTCATGCGAGATGCCGTGCGTGATGGCTGGGTTGATCGTGTATTTGGCGATGTAACGCTTCGCGCGGAAGTTGTCGTGCCGGGCGTTGTCTTCAGGCAGCGCGCCGCGTTGCACCTTCATCTTGTGCGCGGTCTGCCACGTGCGGATGATCACTTCGCCCACGCGCCCCATCGCCTGCGAATCCGACGACAGCATCGACAACGCGCCGAGGTCGTGCAGGATGTCTTCGGCAGCAATGGTCTCGCGACGGATACGCGACTCGGCAAACGCGATATCTTCCGCAATCGACGGGTCCAGGTGGTGACACACCATCAGCATGTCGAGATGTTCTTCGAGTGTATTGACGGTGTACGGACGCGTCGGATTCGTAGAGGAGGGCAGCACGTTCGCTTCACCGCAGACCTTGATGATGTCCGGTGCGTGGCCGCCGCCTGCGCCTTCCGTGTGATACGTGTGGATTGTGCGGCCCTTGAACGCGGCTACCGTCGCTTCGACAAAACCGGCTTCGTTCAAGGTATCCGTGTGGATCGCGACCTGCGTGTCGGTGTCGTCAGCGACGGAGAGGCAATTGTCGATTGCAGCCGGCGTCGTGCCCCAGTCTTCATGCAGCTTCAGGCCGATCGCACCCGCGGCAATCTGTTCGAGCGCCGGTTGCGGCAGGCTCACGTTGCCTTTGCCCAGAAAGCCGAGATTCATCGGATAACCATCGGCCGCTTGCAGCATGCGTTCGAGATGCCACGGACCCGGCGTGCAAGTCGTCGCATTCGTGCCCGTTGCCGGACCCGTGCCACCGCCGAGCATCGTCGTCACGCCACTCGCGAGCGCTTCTTCAATCTGCTGCGGGCTGATGAAGTGGATGTGCGTATCGATGCCACCTGCCGTCACGATCAGGCCTTCGCCGGCGATCACTTCGGTAGACGCGCCAATCGCGATCGTCACGTTCGGCTGGATGTCGGGATTGCCCGCTTTGCCGATCGCGGCAATGCGGCCGTTCTTGATGCCGATGTCGGCCTTGACGATGCCCCAGTGATCGAGAATCACCGCATTCGTCACGACCGTATCGACGACGTCCGCATGTACGCGTTGCGACTGGCCCATGCCGTCGCGAATCACTTTGCCGCCGCCGAATTTCACTTCTTCGCCGTAGGTCGTGAAGTCGCGTTCGACTTCGATCAGCAGTTCGGTGTCGGCGAGGCGTACGCGGTCGCCGGTCGTGGGGCCGAACATCTCCGCGTACGCGCGGCGGCCAATGCGTAATGTCATGGTGTGGGTCCGGAAATGAGCAGGGTGGTCAGCGCGAGTGCCCGAAGGGGCGTCAGAGCTTGCCCATTACCTTGCCGTTGAAGCCGTAGACGACGCGGTCACCCGCCAGTTCGACCAGTTCGACCGTGCGTTCCTGGCCGGGCTCGAAGCGTACGGCGGTTCCCGCTGCAATGTTGAGCCGGAAGCCGCGTGCCGCTTCGCGATCGAACGACAGTGCCTCGTTTACTTCGTAGAAGTGATAGTGCGAGCCGATCTGTACCGGACGGTCGCCGGTATTCGACACGACCACCGTGACGGTGGCGCGGCCCGCATTGAGTTCGTGTTCGCCGTCGTCGACGAGGAGTTCGCCGGGAATCATGGGCCGCCTTACGGGATCGGGTGGTGAACGGTGACGAGCTTGGTGCCGTCGGGGAACGTGGCTTCGACCTGGACGTCGGGGATCATTTCCGGCACGCCTTCCATCACATCGGCGCGCGTGAGGAGCGTAGTGCCGTAGTGCATGACCTCGGCGACGGTTTTGCCGTCACGGGCCGCTTCCATCAGCGCGGCGCTGATAAAAGCGATCGCTTCCGGGTAATTCAGTTTGAGGCCGCGGGCGCGGCGCCGTTCGGCGAGCAGCGCGGCGGTGAAGATCAGCAGCTTGTCCTTCTCGCGAGGTGTCAGCTTCATCGAATGGTTGCGTAGGGTTGCGCCGGTCCCGAGCTGGGCCGGCTGCGACAATGATAGGCGCTGCGCGTCGTGGCCGCGATCGCGTGCTGCGCACGGGATGAGTCCACGACGAGTGCAATGCCGGATAAGCCAGCCACGGTACCAAGTTCAGCTAACGACGCGCTTACAGATCGGCCGGCAGCGGTGCGCCGAACCACTTTTTCGACATCGTGTTGAGCGTGCCGTCCTGTTTGGCTTGGGCAATGGCGGCATTCACTTTCTGTTGCAGGCGTCCTTCGTTCTTGTTCATACCGACGAAGCACGGCGAATTCTTGATGACGAACTTCGGTTCCGGACGACGCGGGGGATTCTTGGCGAGAATCGCGGCGGCGACGATATTGCCGGCTGCGATCAACTGGACCTGACCCGAGAGAAACGCGGCGATGGTCGCGTTGTTATCTTCGAAGCGCTTGATGGTGGCGTTCGGCGCCATTTGCGTGAGACCGATTTCTTCGAGCGCGCCGCGCGTGGCGCCGACCGTCTTGCCGGTGAGATCGGCGGGGCCGGTGACCTTGATGTCGGCGGGACCGAACACGCCCTGATAGTACGGCGCATAGGCCGTCGAAAAATCAATGACCTTGTCGCGCTCGGGCGTTTTGCCGAGCGACGAGATCACCAGATCGACCTTACCCGTTTGCAGATACGGAATGCGGTTCGCGCTATTGACCGGCACGAGTTCGAGCTTCACGTTCATCGACTTCGCGAGCATCGCGGCGGTATCGATGTCATAGCCTTGCGGCTTCATATCGGCGCCGACCGAACCGAACGGCGGATAGTCTTCCGGCACGGCGACTTTCAGTACACCGGCTTTGGCGATGTTATCGAGCATATCCGCGTGGGCGGCGGGCGCATTGATTGCGAGGACGGGCGAGAGCAGCAATGCGGCGAGCCAGGCGCGACGCGTGGGGTGAAGGGTCGATCGGGTCATGTTGTGTGAGCGGTGGTAGCGAGAAGCGGTCGGCTGCCGTCAGGACGCGGCAGCATCGTGGGGGAGTTCGACGCAAGGTATGTGCCATGCAGGTGCAGCATGGGCGGGCGGGGATGGCCAGGTGAGAATGCACCAAATGGATGCGTTGGCGCGATCCAGGTTGGTGCGAGCGCGGTCTTACGAAGGTGAAAGGTCGCGGATGCCTTCAGGGTGCTCGACGCGAACCTGTGTGCCGCTCGCCGGCGTCACGCAGAACTTCCGGCTCGTGACAAAGGTTCACTGCCAGTTGGCACTGAGCGATGGTTCGTGACGTAAATCGGAAGAGTCCTATACCTAAATGTTCGGCGATTGCGCATCGTGTCTCGTACCAATAACTTCAGTCTTGTCTGTGAGAATGAATAAGAACACGCTGATTTTTGCCGGAATGCTTTGGTTCTTTGGGGAGAGCGTTATGGCTCACCTGGCGTATGCGCAGGATGCTCAGAGCAATGTAGAGTCAATTATGTCTGCGAGAACGCCTGTCTCTGCTGATTTACCGCCATCTGAAAGCGCAGCGCCAAGGGGAATGCTTCACCGCTGGCCTCACGCTGTGTCGCTGTCGCACAATGAAAAGAGCCTGAATGAACTCCTGGCGGAACACCCCGAATTGCAGACGCACTCCCACATGACGTACTACGATTCATCACTACATGTCGGGGAACGCGCCCGTTTGCAGCCACCGGGGAGCGAGTTTGCGCACTAGACAAAAGGCCCGTTCGCCGCGAGCGTTACGTTGACCATATCCTCAAAGGCACTGCCTCGACCCCGTGCACAACCGGCCTCAACTGGAGCCAGCACTGAGTCAAAGCCCGCTGCAGCGTTTCCATGGACCGCGAAACCGCCCGCACAAGCAAAACGCCCTCGGTGACACAGGAGGCTGCCGCCCGCAACGAATCATCAAACGGCAACTGGGCAGTAAGCGCTTCAGCGAGTGCATCATCGCAGGCTGCTCCCACAGCCCACAGCGTCCCATAAGCGGGAAACCCGGCGAGCCCTTGCGCCGCATCCCGCAATGGATCTTCTGCGCTAAGGTTCGCGCGTTCGAGCCACAGCGCCTCGCCATTTGCGCCAATGATCCGCGACACCGCGCGCAAATGACCGGCCGACCACCGTTCACCGGCCGCTTGACGCCCGAGTTGAGTCGCATCCCAGCCAATCGCGGTAGCGCCTTCACCAAGCATCAGCGAAAAATCCAGCATCGCATTGGCGTGATCGAAAACGATATTGTTCTGAGGCAGCCAGTCGAGCTTCGACCGAGGGCCGACGCGCACCGCGATATTCTGTCGTGCAGCACGGCCGTTGGACTTGTACCACTTGGTCGCCCCGGGCGTAGTAATCACGGCATGCGCACTGTCGCCCACTGCAACGTCGATGTCGAGATGATCGCCGCCTGCGATCCCGCCCGGTGGATGCACGATGACCGCATGACAGATCGCATTGCCTTCCGGATAGAGTGGCCGTTGCACGCGCAACGGCCCGTCATGCAGCCGATGCTTGAGCGTGGTCCGCTCGCCCTCCTTGACGAAGCCGAGTTCGAGGCGCGCACGCCATTGCGAGTGCGCGGTGGGTTGCGCGGTGGCAAGGGCGGCGTGGTTTTCGTGAAGCGACATACGAATGGACGTGCGAATGAATGAGCGGGTGGGCACGGTAGGACGCAGTAACAGACGCGCTAGTGCGTAGCGTGCCTGCACGCGTTGGGCAACGACAAGCCGCGTTGCCACCGGATGCGGCGAGAATAGCACGCTGGTTAGCTATGCTGACGCGTGTTCGATACGCGTCAGACTGCGATCAGTGCCCGTACGCCATCCGTATCCATATTGACCCCTTCGCCGCCCGCGACGATTTCGCCACGGCTCATCACCCAATACCGATCGGCGATCTCTTTGGCGAAGTCGTAATACTGTTCGACGAGCAGCACGGTCATGCCCATTTCTTCGACCAACTGACGCAGCGTGCGGCCGATGTCCTGAATGATCGATGGTTGGATGCCTTCGGTGGGTTCATCGAGGATCAGCAATTGCGGATCGCTCATCAGCGCGCGACCGATCGCGAGCTGTTGTTGCTGACCGCCGGAGAGGTCGCCGCCGCGGCGGCTGCGCATATCTTTCAGGACTGGGAACAGTTCGTAGATGCGGTCCGGGATCTTCTTCGGGGCTTTCTTGCTGGCCGCGCCGACCAGGAGGTTTTCTTCGACGGTCAGCCGAGGGAAGATGTCGCGTCCTTGCGGGACGTAGGCGAGACCTTTCTCCACGCGCGAGTGAGTCGGAAGTTTGGTGATCGGTGCGCCGCGCCAGGCGATCGAGCCGCTTTTCGTCTGGACGACGCCCATCAGGCATCGGAGTAGCGTTGTTTTGCCTACGCCGTTGCGGCCCAGCAGCACGGTGAGCTTGCCGTCAGGCACGGTGAGTTTCACATCTCTGAGGATGTGGCTGCCGCCGTAATACTGGTTCAGGTTTTCAACTTCTAGCATTTTTGATGTTCCTTTGAAGCTTTGGTTTTTTGCCTGCTCGGCGCGTCTTGTCTGGTTGCCTACGGCGTTGGCCTTTCCTTGAATTGTTATTGGTCTATTAGCGTTCGCCCCTGTGCGGGGCGGCACTTACTTTCTTTGCCGCCGCAAAGAAAGATAAGCAAAGAAAGCGGCTCACCCCGCTAATTCTTAAGCGGGTCCCCCGCGCAGCCACGGTAGTGGTGCATCTGGAATCCGTGTTCTCGCACACTCAGCGTTAGTGACAAGGCCGTCATACTTCCAGCGGCGCTGCGCGCGCCGAAGATTGCTTCATACAACCATCGGTTCATTCGGCGCCCACTCCTTGGCACCCGTGCCCGCTGTCGCCCCCTTCATTCACCATTCACTCCGGTTCACCCGGGGCCTCCTGTCGACTGATTCACCGGTACTTCCGCTATTCAATTCACATTGGCTCACCGTCGCTACATCCGGTGGTTAAACACTCCATCAAGCGATCAGACTCCACGTTGATGCGAAGCCGACGACCCCACGACCCCACGACCCCACGACCCCACGACCCCACGACCCCACGACCCTCAACCAAGGTGCTTGGTTTCCCATGCAGACCCATCCGCGACGCACGTAGTGCGGAGTGGGAGCTAATGAGCCCTTTGTCACCAATGCCGAAAGTGCGAGGGCACGGATTCCAGATGCACCACTACCGCGACTATGCGGGGGACCCGCTTAAGAATTAGCGGGGTGAGCCGCTTTCTTTGCTTATCTTTCTTTGCGGCGGCAAAGAAAGTAAGTGCCGCCCCGCACAGGGGCAACGCTAATAAACCAATATCAATTCAAGGAAAGGCCAAAGAAGCCAGATCAAGGAAACGCCAAAAATCCAGATCAAAAAAAACCACACGCAGAGCAAAAAACACCGAGCAAGTACACAAACAACAGGCACCACGCGTGCAACCCGCCAACGCCACCGCCAAAGGCAAAAAAAAACCCCAAATCACCGCCCAAGATAAGACTCAATCACCGTCTCATCTCTCTTCACCTCATCAAGCGTGCCGTGAGCGAGAACCCGCCCTTCGGCCATCACCGTCACCTTCCCCTTCTCGCCCGAAAGAGCCGCGACAAACTCCATATCATGTTCAACCACCATCATCGAACACGTCCCACGCAGGTGATTGAGCAACTCAGCTAACTGCATGGTCTCGTCATCGGTCATACCGGCCGCAGGCTCATCGAGCAAGAGCAGCGCCGGTTGTTGCATCAACAACATCCCAATCTCGAGCCGCTGTTTCTGTCCATGCGACAACTCTCCGGCAAGCCGTCTAGCCTCACTCTCAAGCCCAATCAACGCCAGCGTCTCTTCAATCCGCGCTTGCGCCTCACGATCGAGCCGTGCGCGCAAAGAAGCCCACCATCCCTTGTCAGCCTTCATCGCCAGCTCAAGGTTCTCCCACACGGGATGTTGCTCAAAAACGGTTGGCTTCTGAAACTTGCGCCCAATCCCGGCGCGCGCAATAGAAGGCTCGTTCATCCGCGTCAGATCGATCGACTGCCCGAGAAAAACCTTGCCGGAATCCGGCTCGGTCTTCCCGGTGATGACGTCCATCATTGTCGTCTTGCCGGCGCCATTCGGCCCGATGATGCATCGCAATTCGCCCGCGTTGATCGACAAGGTCAACGCATTCAACGCGCGAAATCCATCGAAACTCACGGTCACGTCTTCAAGGTACAGAATCGTCCCGTGCGAAATGTCGATCTCGCCCGGCACCACCACGTGCCCCATGCTTGCGACGCCGCTCAACGAGCGTTCAGCAGGCTCTTCAGGCAGTGCAAGATCAGGAACCATCGGGTTTTCGTTCATGAGCGGTTCCTCTTGCGCGTGACCATTTCGATCAGCCCCATGATGCCGTTCGGCAGCAACAGCGGGACCAGCACGAAAATCAGGCCAAGAAAGAACAGCCAGTATTCAGGGAAGTTCGCCGTAAAAAAGCTCTTCGCGCCGTTCACCGCGAACGCGCCGATGATCGGTCCGATCAAGGTGCCGCGTCCACCCACCGCAACCCAGATTGCCATCTCGATCGAATTGCCCGGCGACATCTCGCCAGGATTAATGATGCCGACCTGCGGCACATACAACGCGCCGGCAATCCCGCACAAAATCGCGGATACAGTCCACACGAACAGCTTGTACGCGAGCGGGCTGTAACCGAGGAACATCAGGCGTGTTTCGCCGTCGCGTACCGCCGTGACCACGCGGCCGAGCTTCGACGTGACGATTGCCCGCGCGCCGATGAAGGCCAGAATCAATACGGCAAACGTGATCAGCAGAAGGACAGTGCGCGTGCCCGGATGCGTAATCGGAAAACCGCCGATGCGCTTGAAGTCGGTGAAGCCGTTATTGCCGCCGAAACCCGTTTCATTGCGGTAGAACAGCAGCATGGCGGCAAACGTCATCGCCTGCGTGATGATCGACAGATACACACCCTTCACCCGCGAACGGAACGTGAAGAAGCCGAAGACCCACGCGACAACGGCGGGTATCAGCACCACCAGTAGCAGCGCATAACCGAGATGCTGTGTGCCTTGCCAGTACCAGGGCAGTTGGTGCCAGTCGAGAAACACCATGAAGTCGGGCAGGTCGCTGCCGTATTTGCCTTCGTGGCCGATCGAGCGCATGAGGTACATGCCGATCGCGTAGCCACCCAATGCAAAGAATAGCGCGTGTCCCAGGCTCAGAATGCCACAATAGCCCCACACGAGATCGAGTGCCAGCGCGGCAATCGCGTAGCACATGAACTTGCCGGTGATCGTCATCGCGTAAGCGGACAGATGGAACGCGCTCGTCTCCGGGACCACCAGCGTGCCGAAGGGCACGCCGAGACCGAATACGATGATGAGGGCGATCAGTGCAAGCCAGGCACGGCGCGACAGCAGTGCGGGACGCGGCGGCAAGCCAAGCGCGAAGCCGGACTGCGCTTCGCGTCCGGCAGCAGCGCTACTGCTTGCTGCGCCGACGTGAGCCGATGAAGTTGCAGATGTCATGTTCATGCCTCCGCGCTACGGCCCTTGAGGGCGAACATGCCCTGCGGACGCTTCTGGATGAACAACACGATCAGCACGAGCACGGCGATCTTTGCGAGCACCGCGCCCCAGAACGGCTCGATCGCCTTGCTGACGAGCCCGAGACCGAAGCCGCCGATCACCGTGCCGGCAAGTTGGCCGACACCACCGAGCACAACAGCCATAAATGAATCGATGATGTAGCTCTGCCCGAGGTCCGGGCCCACATTGCCGATCTGCGACAGCGCGCAGCCACCCAGGCCCGCAATGCCCGCGCCGAATGCGAACGCATACGAATCGACGCGTGCGGTCTTCACGCCGACGCACGCCGCCATGCGCCGGTTTTGCGTGACGGCTCGCACGAACAGACCCAGGCGTGTTTTAGTGAGAACCCCCCACGCAATCCCGACGACGATCAGCGAAAACGCCAGAATCGCCAGCCGGTTGTACGGCAGGATCAGATTGGGCAGCACGGTCACGCCGCCGCTCATCCATGCAGGGTTGATCACCTGCACGTTCTGCGCGCCGAAGACCATACGTGTCGCCTGAATCAGGATCAGGCTGACGCCAAAGGTGGTCAGCAGGGTTTCGAGCGGACGGCCGTACAAATGCTTCAACACCAGCCGTTCGAGCACGATGCCTACCAGTCCGGCTGCGGCGAATGACGCCGGTACCGCGAGCAGTGGATACCAGTCGAACGCGCCGGGAGCAAAGCGCTGGAACAGGTTCTGCACCACGTAGGTGGCGTAGGCGCCGATCATCAGGAACTCGCCGTGCGCCATGTTGATGACGCCGATCAGCCCATACGTAATCGCGAGACCCAATGCGGCAAGCAGCAGTACGCTGCCGAGCGACAAGCCCGCGAACAGTGTGCCGGCGATCTGACTGCGGCGCTGGATCGAATCGAGTTCGTCAATACCCTTTTGCGCGGCGGCGCGCACGCGGTCATCGGCTTCGTTGAAGGTGCCGTCCGGCTTCTTCGCGACGAGCGGACGCAGCAGTTCGTTCATGTCGAGATCGTGGCGCGCGGCGACCAGTTGCACGGCTTCAAGACGCTTGGCAGGGTCGGCGTCGTGCAACGCGGTCATTGCCCACAGCGTGTCGAGGCGTTTCTTCAGCGCCGGATCGGTTTCCTTGGCGCGAGCTGCGTCGACGAGTGGTTTGATCGACGGATCGGGGTTTTGCAGCAGCGCAGTGATGGCGGCGTCGCGTGTGGCGGCGTCGGGCGAGTCGAGTTGCTGGCCCGAGAGTGCGCCTGCCACTTTCGAGCGCAGCAGGTTGTTCAGGGTGACCGGTTGCGCGTCGCCCGCGGCGACGGTTTTGCCGGTGATGGCATCGTGTGCCGTGTCGCCGTCTTGCAGCAGCACGGCGCCGGAATCGGTGGCGAGCGCTCTGTCCTCGGAAAGCGCTTTGAGGACCGCGAGCGATTCTTTGTCGTGGTTGGCAATCAGCTTGTCGATTGCCGCGGATTTGGCATCGAAGTCGTCGCCGGCGAGCGGCGCGACATCGGCCGGGGTGAGCGCAAACGCGGTGAGCGGCGCGCTAACGATAAGCGCAAGCGCGAGGCCGCCGATGCTGCGTCGTGCGAATGTCGGAAATGAAAACGCCATGATGGCCTTTGAAGAAAAACCGGCGAGGCGGCGCGGCATCGCCGTAATGCGCCGGCGCCGCGCCGTTGTCTTGCGTCTTGCAGTGTCCTGTCGGGCAGAGCAGCGGCTTGTTTGGCCCCGGCTCTGTCCAGATTCAGGTTCAGGTTCAGGCAACCCGCGAGCGCTTCAGGAATGCCGGAATCGAACTGACCACGTCCGGCTTGCTCGAATTGCCGGCGATGAACGGGCTCCACGGTTGCGCGCGAATCGCGGTCTTGGTCCGCCACACCACGTTGAACTGACCGTCGGCACGCACTTCGCCGATCATCACCGGTTTGTGCAGATGGTGATTGCCGTCCATTTCGAGCGTGAAGCCCGACGGTGCCGCAAACGTCTGGCCGACCATTGCCACGCGCACTTTGTCCACGTCCGTGCTCTTCGCTTTCTCGACAGCCTGCTTCCACATATGGATGCCGACGAAAGTCGCTTCCATCGGGTCATTGGTCACGCGCTTGGTGCCGCCCGGCAGGTTGTTGTCCTTGACCCATGCGGCCCATTGCTTCTTGAACTTCTCGTTGGTCGGATTGCGCAGCGACATGAAGTAGTTCCATGCCGCGAGGTTGCCGACCAGCGGCTTCGTATCGATGCCGCGCAGTTCTTCTTCGCCGACCGAGAACGCGACGACCGGCACGTCGGACGCCTTCAACCCCTGGTTGCCCAGCTCCTTGTAGAACGGCACGTTCGAGTCGCCGTTCACGGTCGAGATCACCGCGGTCTTGCCGCCCTGGGAGAAGGTCTTGATGTTCGCGACGATGGTCTGGTAGTCGCTGTGGCCGAACGGTGTGTAGACCTCCTGGATATCGGCTTCCTGCACACCTTTCGACTTGAGGAACGAGCGCAGGATCTTGTTGGTCGTGCGGGGGTACACATAGTCGGTACCCAGCAGGAAGAAGCGCTTGGCGCCGCCGCCTTCCGCGCTCATCAGATATTCGGTGGCCGGAATTGCTTGTTGATTCGGCGCGGCGCCCGTGTAGAACACGTTGCGCGACATTTCTTCGCCTTCGTATTGCACCGGATAGAACAGCAGGCCGTTCAGCTCTTCGAACACCGGCAGCACCGACTTGCGCGACACGGAAGTCCAGCAACCGAACACGACCGCGCACTTTTCCTGGGTGATCAGCTGGCGCGCTTTTTCGGCGAACAGCGGCCAGTTCGACGCCGGGTCCACGACCACCGGCTGCAACTGGCGGCCCATCACGCCGCCGTTCTTGTTGATGTCCGAGATGGTCATCAATGCAGTGTCTTTGAGCGATGTCTCCGAGATCGCCATCGTGCCAGACAAGGAATGTAGAACGCCTACCTTGATGGGACCGCTGCCCGACTGGGCATTCGCAAATGGGACCTTGCCGGCCAGCGCCAGCGCGCCCGACATCGAACCAAATTTCAACAGACTGCGACGTTTCATGTGCATCCCCTTGCCATTGATGGTGAGTGTTTATGGGCGTCGATTTCAGCCAGCAGGGCTTATCCTGCATGACTTGCCGCTTGTGTACTGCAAGGCACATGCCATGCGGCAATTTCGACTTGAAGTCCGCGCCATTGCGCGCTGCAACGCGGTGATGCGCCGCGTAAGTTATGCGTGACGCAGCTCAAAATTGGTGCAGGAGCAGGGCGTACGCCTCGTTCAGGTGCGTGTCGCGCCGCAACGAAGCGCGTCGATCGGCCAGCGGGCATCGACGGTGCATGCCCGCCGCCCCTTTGTGCATACGTCGTGCTCTGCCTACACTGGAAGGCCGCTCACGCGAGGAGACAGAACATGAATGAGCGCACCGCCGCCACTCCACCCGATATGTCCGCGTTCTGGATGCCCTTTACGGCGAACCGCCAGTTCAAGAGCGCGCCACGGCTGCTGGCGAGCGCGAAGGGGATGTACTACACGTCCCACGATGGCCAAGGGCACTAACAATGCAGCGGCGCCGATGGGGGCGGTCGCGGCGAGTGGCAAGGTTCACGACTCGATCGTGAATGGGGCGCCGGCCGGGATCGAGTTGTTTCATGGATATACGTATTCGGGACATCCCATCGCGGCCGCTGCGGCCTGCGCGACGATCGATCTGTACAAGCGTGAGCAGTTGTTCGAACGGGCTGCCCGGATGATGCCGATCCTCGAGAACGCGATTCATAAGCTGCGCGGCGAAAGGCAGGTGATCGACGTGCGCAATCTTGGACTTATCGGTGGGGTGGAATTGGCGCCGCGTGCGAGTGCCCGGGGGGCGTGCTTGTGATGTTTTCGTGCGGTGTTTCGAGAAGGGGGTGTTGACGCGTTATACGGGTGACATCCTGGCGTTCTCGCCGCCGTTGATTATTGAAGAGACGCAGATCGATGAGATCTTCAGGACGGTGGCAGAGGTTTTGCAGGAGACGGAATAGGGAGGCGGCAGGACGTTACCTTTCTAGCGCAAGAAAAAGGTCGGCACCTTGCGGCGCCGACCTTTTTTGTTTATCGCATGGATGCCGCTCTCAATGATCAGAAAGCGATGAACGGTCCCGCTTGCTTGCCGATCGTCACGTTGTTGAGCGCCGTGTAGACGTTGCGACCGAAGAAGAATGGCAACCCCCAGAGGAACATCCCTGCGGATGGCGAGCCAAGGCTGTCGTAGGCCGCATACTGACTCGCCCGCAAGCTCCAGCCGTTGGCCAGTGAGAATGGCACGGTGATCGGCATGGCGGCTTTGTCGACGCCCGTCAGGATAGCGGACAGACTGAGCGTGGTTGACGGCGTATACCAGTCGCCCAAATAGGGAACCGTGTAATCCGCGAAGATGTTTGCATTGGAGCCGCTGTCGATTGCGCTCGAATACGAACGGCTCTTGTATGTGGTCTGGAAGAAGCCATTCTGATCGAGCGCCACGATATTCGGGTTCGACGGCATAGCGTTGTTCGACTGGGTGCCGATGCCGAACACCAGTTCACCCGTGGCGCTCAACTGACCACCCGCGGGCAACGCCGGCAGGCGGATGATTGTGCCGTTGTTGTCGGAGGTGAAGTTGGCCACCGGATTCATGACCTGCGTGTCGAGCGGCACGCGCGTGTTCATGCACGACGTCGCGGATGTGCAGTAATAGTAGGCCGCCGGCAAGACGGTTTGTGCCGCAGCCGGATAGTCGCGTTGCGCCGGGCCGATGCCGAGCACGCCGTTGGCGCCGAGCGCAGATACGGAGCCAAGGTTGTTGACGCCGCGTGAAACGCAATCCGACGGCGTGGCATACGTACCGTCGGCGATCACTTGCACGGGCAGATTGCCTGCCGTTTTGCCGCCGATCGTCACGTCGGCCCGTTTAATCGGTCCCCACGTGTACCCCGAGCCGAACACCGCGCATTCGGCGATCGGCGCGTTGCCGGTCGGATCATTGGTGGCGCCCGATTGTGTCGGCAAGTGGCCGGCGAGTGCCGAGCCCAATGCGCTTGCCAGTACTCGTACGCCGACCGAGCCTGTATCCAGCTGCATGTGGTCGATGGTTGCGCATTGCGTGCTGCCCTGCACGCCGGGGATGCAAAGCGTGACGCTCACGTACGGCATGTTGGGGTAATTCCCCGTCCAACGCTCGACGGTGATCGGGACGGTATTGACGTCGGGGACCGGAGTTGGGGTGGGCGTGGGAGTCGGGGTCGGGGTCGGAGTCGGAGTCGGAGTCGGAGTCGGAGTCGGAGTCGGAGTCGGAGTCGGAGTCGGAGTCGGAGTCGGAGTCGGAGTCGGAGTCGGAGTCGGAGTCGGGGTCGGAGTCGGAGTCGGAGTCGGGGTCGGGCTCGGGCTCGGGCTCGGCGTGGGCGTCGGTGTGGGACTCGGCGTCGGCGTAACCGGCGCCGGGTTGTCGTTATTCTTCGTCGCGTTCGGGTCGGCGTTGTCACCACCGCCGCCGCCGCAACCCGACAGCGCCACGCTGGCCGTCAGAAGCGCGAAGCAAAGCGTCTTGTTGAAAGTTTTCATGTTTGTATTCCGTGAATCGAGGCGCTGCTTCACTGCAGTTCGTCCACGCGAACGTTGGCGGGGACGAGGCGTGGCAAATACGCCTTGCCGAAAAAATATCCAGGCCGGCCGGCTGATTCAACGTGAAAGCCGCTGTTATGTTCGATCAACGGACCGGTGCCGCGCGCATGGGTCTGACTCGCCGAGGCGAAGTTGGGGAGATAGCTGCCAAGCAGAACGCTCATATCCGGGCGCACCGGCCCTTGCCACGTGACAGCAAACACGACATTGGTAGGCAGCACGTATTCGCGAATCCTGACGCCGTCGGTGTCATACGATTCACGCACGGTATAAGCCGCCGCAGCAGAAAGGGAATTAGGCGCTGCCGATTGGAGCAAGGACTTCGGAGCCGAACCCGCACCCGGTGCCCCACCCAACGCCGCATACGACGCGAGCGGCAAAAGAGCCGACACGGCCAGTACGATCTTTACAAATTTCATCACATTGCTCCAAAAAACAGGTCGGAGCATGGTGCCTGCGAGGGATTATTGAGAGGTGCGGAAAAGTCCTAACTACGAGTCAGAATCGACCTCGGGCGGACGGTACCTCGCGACACCGTCTGCCCGCCTGCATTCGTCAGAACGCTACAAACGGTCCGGTCTGCTTGCCGATCGTGCCGCTGCCTACCGTCGTGTACACACTGCGTCCGTAGAAGAAAGGCAGGCCCCACATGAACATTTTCGAGTTGGACAGATACCAGCCGACGTTGTCGTAAGCGGCATACCCGTTCGCCGACACGCGGACGGCGCTATCGATCGTGAACGGCATATTGACGGGTGTTCCCTTGCCGTTGGTGGCTTCCATCGTGGCGGCCAGGTTCAGCGCAGTTGACGGCGAATACCAGTTGGACGCCGTGGGAATCGAGTCGTCCTGGAACGCGTACCCGTTGGTGCCGCTGTCAATTGCGCTCCAGTTGAATACCTGACCTTGGTACTGCGTCGTAAATTCGCCGTATTCGTCTATCGCCAGGATGTTCACATTCGACGGCAATGCGTTGTTTGACTGCGTGCCGATACCGAACACCAACTCGCCTGTGACACTCGCCTGGCCGCCGGCAAGCAGCTTGGGCAGACGGATGATCGTGCCGTTGTTATCGCTCGGGAAGGCAGCGACAGGGTTCATCACCTCTTTGGTCATCGACATGCGCGTGTTGAAGCAAGCGTTGGCGGCCGTGCAATAGTAGTAATTCCCCGGCAGCGCCGTAGTCAGCGCGTCTTTCGAGTCATACGTGCCGTAGCCGATCCCGAGAATACCGTTGGCGCCGAGTCTTTCGGCGGTACTCAGGTCCGGGCCACCGTGCGCGACGCAATCCGACGGGATGGTGTACGCGCCGTCGCCGACCAACTGGATGGGGATGTTGCTTGCCGTGCGGTTGCCGATTTTGACGTCGGCGCGTTTCACCGAGCCCCACGTCGTACCGGAGCCGAACGGCATGCATTCGGCGATCGGTGCGACGCCACTCGCGTCGTCGACGGCGCCGACTTGCGTGAGCAACTGGGAACCGAGTGTCGGCAATGCGCTGGCCATGATGCGTACGCCGACCGAGCCGGTATCCACTAGCATGCGGTCGACTGTCACGCACTGACTGGAGCCTTGCGCGCCGGGGACGCACACGCTGATCGTCGCGAAAAGCATGTTGATACTGCCCGTCGAGTTGTCGACGCGAATTGGCACCGTGTTGCTGCCGCTGGACGTATTCCCCGAATTGCCGGAGTTGCCCGAGCCATCCGGTTTCTTGATCCAGTCTGGATCGGCGGACCAGGCGATGGAGCCATTGTTTTTGCTGCCGCTTCCATCACTTCCACCGCCACACGCGGACAGTGTCAGGCCAAGCGCTGCCAGCGCGATCCAGAGTGTCTTGTTGATTGTCTTCATCTTGTTGTTTTCCGCGAAATCGATGTGCCGTATTACTTCAGATCGCCTGGGCGGACGTTTGCCGGCATCAGGCGCGGTAGGTACGCCATGCCGAAGAAATGTCCGAGGCGGCCGGCTGACTCGATGCGGAAGTCACCGTTGCCTTCGTTCAGTGGACCGGTACCGCGCGCGCGACTCTCGCCGGCAGTGACGAAGTTGGGGAAATAGCTGCCGAGCAGCGCAGTCATGTCCGGACGGATCGGACCTTCCCAGGTGACGGCGAACACGGTGTTGGATGGCAGTACGTATTCGCGAATGAGGACACCATTGGTGTCGCGCGATTCGCGCGTGGTGTATGGCGCAGTAGTCGTGACGGTCGTCGCTCCTGCCGCGGATTGCGGCGTGGCGCGCAGCATTGTTTGAGTGGGCGTGCCGGCGCCTGGCGCGCCGCCTAAGGTCGCATGCGACGCAAGCGGCGACAGCATGGCCGTCAGCATCGCGATCTTCACAAATCTCATCACACTGCTCCGGGAAAAAATTATCGAAGCATGGTGCCCGGGCGATGCTCAGGAAACCGTATGAAATTTCTGCAGTGGCAACCGGAAAAGTCGCAATGAAAGGAAGATGTTAGGGATGTCGCAACCCGTCCCGCGCTGAGAAGGTGCGAACGACGATGGATGCCCGCACACAACAGCGACTAGCAGGCAGCCCACGTGCGCAACGAATGAAACGTCGCGCGGGCAGAGGGTCAATCAGGGAAGAAAAAGACTAAACGAACCGTCTCACTGCGCCGCCGCCGCATTCGGCATAGTCCGCCGACCGAGCTTGCCCGCAGCCCCTTTGGCCGCGACACCCGGATGCGGCACTGTCGGCACCTGCGGCAATGCGGTCAGCGAACCATCGTCGACCGGCGACAGCAGTGCGCTCAACTGCAGCACGTCCTGATCGGTGAGATTGGCAGTGGAAGCCTTGAGCTTGAGGCTATTGATCAGCGTGTCATAACGCGCCTTCGCCAGATCGCGACGTGCCGAAAACAGTTGATCTTGCGCATTGAGCACATCGATATTGATCCGCACGCCGACCTGATAGCCAAGCAGATTCGATTCGAGTGAGGTGTTCGCCGATCGCTCGGCGGTTTGCAGTGCGCGCACCTGTGCGAGTCCGCTCACCACGCCGAGAAACGCCTGCCGCGCCGATAGCGCCGCGTTGCGCCGCGCCGTATCGAGATCGGCGGCGGCCTGGTCTTCGAGGGCGAGCGTTTGACGTACGCGGCTTTGCGTCGCGCCGCCCGCAAAGATCGGAATCGTGAGCTGCACGCCGATCGTGCTGTTCGTGTACGACGACCCCAGGTTGCCCAGTTCCGCGGCGAGCGCCGGTGTGCCGGGAGCGGGCGTGTTCGCACCGCTGCCGAAGCCGCCACCGAAATTGCCGCCAAAGTTACCCGCGCCCGCCGCACCCAGACTGCTGCGCGAGCGGCTCGCCACCAGGTCGACGGTTGGCAGATGGCCGGCCCTGGCTTTCGACGTCTCGCGTTGCGCGCTATCCAGCGCGATCTGCTTCAGCACGACCTGATAGCTCCCGTCGGTAGCCGCATCGACCCACAGATTGATGTCGGCGGGCACGGGCGGTGGCAGCGGTGCGCCGGCAGAGAGTCCATCCACCTGCTCGACGGCGTGCCCGACAATCTGTTGCAACGCCGCCAGCTTCACCGCGAGATCGTTCTGTGCGGCAATTTCCTGCGAGATCGCCTGATCGTATTTAGCCTGGGCTTCGTTGGTATCGGTGATCGTCGTGTTGCCGACCTCGAATGAACGTTTCGCCGATTCGAGCTGCTGCGCGATCGACGCTTTCTGCGAGCGCACAATCGCGAGGCTGTCCTGTGAGGAGAGCGCGTCGAAGTAAGCCTGGCCAAGCCGCACGATCAGATCCTGGCGGGCCTGCGCAAACGACGCTTGCGCCGAATCCACCGCGAGCTTGCCCTGCGCATAGCCGTACCAGCTATCGACGTGAATCAGCGGCTGCGTGAGCGAAATCGTATAGCCGTTGCTGTTGCCGTAGGACGCGGGAAAGCCGCCGCCGAAATCGGTGTTCTGGCGATTCGCGGTAAGCGATGCGGAGACTTGCGGCAGCAGTTTGGCGCGAGCAAGCGGCAACTCTTCGCTATTGGCAGCGAGTGCCGCGCGCGCGCTTTGCAACTGCGCGTCGTTCGAGAGTGCTTCGTCGTAAAGCTGGGAAAGGCCGACGGCGTGCGCAGTGATCGGCAAAAACGCGAGAGCGGCACAATGAAGCGCCAGAGCGGCCGCGAGGACCGGCACCCGCTGACGAATCATCGCGACCGTGCGATCAGTAGGTAGGAATGGACGGATCGACCTGACGCGACCACGCGTCGATCCCGCCTTGCAGATTGAAGACGTTGGTATGGCCGCGCGATTCGAGGAACATCGCGACCTGGGCGCTGCGCGCGCCGTGATGGCACACGCAGACGATTTGCGCGTCGTCGTCGAGTTCTTCGCTGCGCGCGGGAATCTCGCGCATCGGAATCGACACGGCGCCGGCGATCGACGCCGTCTGGATTTCCCACGGTTCACGCACGTCGAGCAGCACGGGTGCAGGGCGCGATTGATCGGCGAGCCATTCGGCGAGCGCGTGAGCGGTCAGATTTTGCATCAGCAGGACATCCTGTTCAGAGGACGGCGGCGCGCCAGCCGTACAGATAAAACGTGTGAATTAGAACTTGAAGCGCGGCGGCTGCACAGCGTTGATCAGCGGCTCGATATAAGTCTCGAACACGTCGGCAATGCGGTATTGCTTCTCGTCGATACGCGTGATGATCTGCGCCTTCATAACCGGCGCGGTGCCGACGAAAGCCGCCAGACGGCCGCCGACCTTCAGATGTTCGAGGATTTCCTGCGGCAGCACCGGCAGGCCGCCCGACACGCAGATCACGTCGTACGGTGCAGCGCCGGCCCAGCCGCGTGAGGCGTCGCCGGTGACGACTTCGGCGTTCAGCACGCCGTTGGCGATCAGGTTGTTCTTCGCCAGTTCCGCGAGTTCCGGTTCGATGTCGACGGTCAGCACGTGCTGCGCGCGGTGCGCAAGCAGGGCGGCCATGTAACCCGAGCCGGCGCCGATTTCGAGCACGCTTTCGTGTTTCTTCACCGCCAGTTCCTGCAGCACGCGCGCTTCGACGCGCGGCGCCAGCATGTGCTGGCCGGCCGGCAGCGGCACTTCGAAGTCGACGAAGGCCAGATCGCGGTAGACGGTGGGGACGAAATTTTCACGCTTGACGATCGAGAGCAGATTCAGCACGTCCTGGTCGAGCACTTCCCAGGGGCGGATCTGCTGTTCGATCATGTTGAAACGCGCTTGCTCGATGTTCATGGTGGATTCGGCAGTATGGTTTGGCGAGTTTGCAATTCTTTGCCACTGACCGGCGGCCTTGGGGTGCAACTTCGGGGTACATCCCCGGGGTACATCTCAGGAAGCCGGCCACGGCAGGGTAACTGCGGGATTGTACCAAATGGCGGCGCGAATCCACTCCGCCGCGAGCAGTGCGCCGCCGGCCCGAACCCTGGACGGGCTGTCGCCATGCCTGCTCGACCCCGTGTTAATCCCTAGCGATCTGTCCTTGCGATTCCCGCTTCCATGGCGCAAAAATGTAATCGATTACATTTTCGAGGCAAAGTCACTTGTCCAAGTCGTTGTCCAAAGCGGACCTCGCGAAGTCGAAGGCGCCCGCGCAGCCTGAGGTTCAGCCGCTGAGGCCGGCCGAGGGCCTTTCGATTGCCCAGGTGGCGGAGCAGGCGGGCGTCTCGGTGGCGACCGTGTCGCGCGTGCTGAACGGCCACGAGAACGTGCGGCCGGCCACGCGCGACAAAGTATTGGCGGTCGTCGACGCCAGCGGCTATCGCGTCAACGAACTCGCGCGCAACCTGCGCACCGCCGAAAGCCGCCTGCTCCTGACGATGGTGCCTGACGTCGGCAACCCCTTCTACGCGGAGATCGTACGCGGCATCGACAGCGTCGCGCGCCAGCACGGCTATTTCATGCTGCTATGCGACACAGGCGCCGATCCGGGACGCGAGCGCAGCTATTTCGATCTGCTGCGCCGCCGTCGCGCAGATGGCGCGATCTGCCTCGACCCCGCCACCATCCAGCAGGCGCTCGGCGAGGCATCCAGCGCGCTGCCTTGGGTCGCGTGCTGCGAGTTCGATCCTGCGATGGGCGTGCCGTACGTCGGCATCGACAATTACCGGGCGGCGGGCGACGCGGTGCGGCATCTGCTCGCGCGCGGCCACCGGCGCATCGGGCTGATTAATTCGGACGTCGACTACCTGTACGCGCGGCAGCGTCAGCAAGGCTATCTGGACGCGTTGACCGAAGCGGGCATCACGCCGGACGAGCGTTGGCGCATGAACCTCAACAGTCTCGACTACGAGGCGGGCGCATCGGCGGCGGCCTTGCTGATGCAGCAGCCTCACGCGCCGAGCGCGATCTTCGCCGTGTCCGACACGCTCGCGATCGGTGTGATCCACGGTTTGCGCAGCGTCGGCAAGCGCGTGCCGGACGATGTCGCGGTAGTCGGCTTCGATGATATTTCGCTCGCCGCGCAAATCGATCCGCCACTGACCACCATCGCCCAGCCGATGCGCGAACTCGGTGAAACCGCTGCGCGCCTCCTGCTGCAACGGCTCGCGAATCCATTGGCGAACGTGCCGGGCGTGCTTCTACCGCATCGGCTCGTGATCCGCAGGAGCGCGTAACTCATGAGCCTCGCCATCCGCTTCGACGATATCCGCAAAGACTTCGGGCCGGTGCGCGTGCTGCATGGTGTGAGCTTCGAGCTGGCGCCGGGACGCATCTATGGTTTGCTTGGCGAGAACGGCGCGGGCAAGTCGACGCTGATGAAAATCCTTGCCGGCTACGAAACGGCGACCTCGGGCACCTTGCTGGTCGACGGCCACGCGCAGCAGTTCATCGGTTCGCGCGATGCGGAAGCCGCGGGCATCGTGCTGATTCACCAGGAGTTCAACCTCGCCGAGCATCTGACGATCGCGCAGAACATGTATCTCGGCCATGAAAAAAAGCGTGGCTGGTTCGTAGACGATGCCGCAATGCGTGCCGAGGCGGCGCGTTTTCTCGCGCAGGTCGGCCTGGAGAAAGCGCCGGATACGAAAGTGCGCGAATTGATCGTCGCGGAAAAGCAGATGGTGGAGATCGCCAAGGCGCTGTCGCGCCGCGCGCGTTTGCTCATCATGGACGAGCCGACCGCCACGCTCACGCCGTCCGAAACCGAGCGCCTCTTCACGCTGATGGCGAAGCTGAAAGCCGACGGCGTGACCATTGTCTACATCTCGCACAAGCTGGATGAAGTCGAGCGCATTACCGACGAAGTGATCGTGATGCGCGACGGCCGCTTTGTTGCGCGCAGCGAAACCGCGGGGCTCGCGCGGCAGCAGATGGCGAACCTGATGGTCGGGCGCGATGTGTCCGATATGTTCCCCGGCAAGATCACCGTGCCGGCCGACGCGCCGATCGCGTTGAAAGTAGAAGGCCTCGCCGTGCCGGACTGGGTCGAAGACCTGAGCTTCGACGTGCGTGCCGGCGAAGTGCTGGGTTTTGCGGGACTGGTCGGCGCGGGCCGCACCGAAGCGTTCGAGGCGATCATCGGTTTACGCAAACGCACGGCAGGCCGCATCGAGATCGCCGGCCGCCGGGCCGATCTGAAGAGCCCGCGCGACGCAATGCGCCACGGTCTCACGTATCTGAGCGAAGACCGCAAAGGCAAGGGCCTGCATGTGAATCTAAGCCTGCAGGACAACGTCACGCTGATGACGCTCGAACGCTACGCACATCCCTTGCTCGATATGAAAGCGGGGCGCGCGGCGTTGACCCAGGCCGTGAGCGACTTCGGCATTCGCACGGGCGATCTGTCGAGCCGCGCGCGCGTGCTCTCCGGCGGCAATCAGCAGAAGCTCGCGCTCGCCAAGTTCCTGCAGCCCGATCCGAATGTGATCGTGCTCGACGAGCCGACTCGCGGCGTCGACGTCGGCGCGAAACGCGACATCTATTTCCTGATTCATCGTCTCGCCGCGCAGGGCCGCGCGGTGATCGTCATTTCATCCGAACTGATCGAGCTGATCGGCCTGTGCCACCGCGTCGCCGTCATGCGCGCAGGACGCCTGCAAACCACACTCACGCTCGAACATCTGACCGAAGAGGAGTTGATCGCCCATGCGACCGGCACCCACTGAAGCCGTCCAATCCGGTCGCGCGCTGCGCTTTGCGCATCGTCTGTATGCGCTCGGGCCGCTCGTTGGGCTGATCGTGCTGTGCATTGTCGGCACGTTGCTCAACCGCGATTTCGCGACGCTCGACAACATGATGAACGTGCTCACGCGCACGTCGTTCATTGGCATCATCGCGGTCGGCATGACCTTTGTGATTATCTCGGGCGGCATCGATCTGTCGGTCGGATCGATGGCGGCACTG
Organism: Paraburkholderia sp. D1E; assembly: GCF_052682275.1. Lineage (NCBI taxonomy): Bacteria > Pseudomonadati > Pseudomonadota > Betaproteobacteria > Burkholderiales > Burkholderiaceae > Paraburkholderia > Paraburkholderia sp. D1E. Next base: position 8,356,273 of record NZ_JBQYMB010000001.1, on the reverse strand, counting down.
ATCGCGGGCAGCATGATCTGGCTGATGAACGGACTCGCTGCCGGTATCGGCGGCCATACGCTCGCGCCCTTGCTGATTCTGACGCTCGGCATTGTGTTCGCGCTGGTGCTCGGCGGTTTGTTCGGCTGCGCGCACGGTCTGCTGATTACCAAAGGACGTATCGAGCCGTTCATCGTCACGCTGGGCACATTGGGGATTTTTCGCGCGGTGCTGACGTGGCTCGCGGATGGCGGCGCGCTGACTCTGGATAACTCGTTGACCGACTTGTACGGGCCGGTTTACTACGCGAGCTTCTTCGGCGTACCGGTCCCGATCTGGGTGTTCCTTGTGGTTGCAGCAGGTGGCGCGCTGATCCTCAATCGCACCGCGTTTGGCCGCCATGTGCAGGCGATCGGTTCGAACGAACAGGTCGCACGCTACGCGGCGATTCGCGTCGATACAGTGAAGATCGTCACGTACGTACTGCTCGGCATCTGCGTCGGCGTGGCGACGGTCCTGTACGTGCCGCGGCTCGGTTCGGCTACGCCGACCACCGGCCTGCTGTGGGAGCTCGAGGCGATTGCATCGGTGGTGGTGGGTGGCACTGCGCTCAAGGGCGGCGAAGGGCGCGTGGTCGGCACGGTGATCGGCGCGATCCTGCTTTCGGTGATCGCCAACATTCTGAATCTGACCAGCATCATCAGCGTGTATCTGAACGCGGCGGTGCAGGGCGTGGTGATTATCTTCGTCGCGTTTGTGCAGCGTGGACGGCGATAGGTGGTGGGTGTGAGCTTCAAATGGAGAGACGGCGAGTTCGAGAATCGGGGCGCATGAACGCCTCACAATAGGAGACAGAACCATGAAGCAAGTCATTCGAGCGATCGGCGCCGGCATGCTGGCGTTGGGGATAGTGGGCACGGCGGGCGTCGCGCGGGCCGATGAAAAGGTCACGCTAGGCGTCGCGATTCCGACAGCCGACCACGGTTTTACGGGCGGCATCGTCTGGTGGGCGAACAAGGCGAAAGCCGATCTGGAGAAAGCACATCCTGATCTGAAGGTGATCGTGAAGACCGCGGCCGGCGCGCCTGAACAGGCGAACCAGTTGCAGGATCTGGTGACGGTGAACAAGATCAACGCACTGGTGATTTTCCCGTTCGAATCGGCCTCGCTCACGCAGCCGGTTGCTCAGGTAAAGAAGAAGGGCGTGTACGTGACGGTAGTCGATCGCGGTCTGACCGACACCAGCGCACAGGATGCCTACGTTGCGGGTGACAACACCGCGTTCGGCAAAATCCCCGCCGAGTACCTGGCCAAGGAGCTGGGCGGCAAGGGCAACATCGTCGCGCTGCGCGGCATTCCGACCACGCTCGACAACGAACGCTGGACCGCATTCACGAACGTGATCAAGAACTATCCGGAGATGAAGATCCTCGACGGCAAGTACGCGAACTGGAATCGTGACGACGCGTTCAAGGTGATGCAGGACTATCTCACGCGCTTCAAGCACATCGACGCAGTCTGGGCCGCCGACGACGACATGGCCGTGGGTGTCATCAAGGCGATCGAGCAGGCCAGGCGTACCGACATCAAGATCGTATTCGGAGGCGCGGGTTCGAAGGGCATGGTGAAGAACGTGATGGACGGCGCACCGATGATCAAGGCGGATGTATCCTACTCGCCGAAGTTCATCTACGACGCAATCAAGCTCACCGCCGAGGCGCGTCTGAAGGGCGACAAGCTGCCGCCGACCACGATCATTCCGTCGGTGCTGATTACGAAGGAAAACGCGCAGCAGTTCTATTTTCCTGACTCGCCGTTCTGATCCCGGGCATCCGGAGCGCGCCTGCCGTGTGTCTGTCGAAGAGGCATGACAGGTGCGCCATAGTTCGAGGAACCGTACGATGAAAACCATTAAAGGGCCGGCGATCTTTCTGGCCCAGTTCATGGGTGACGAGGTGCCGTTCGATAACCTCGCGCATCTGGCGAGCTGGGCGGCGAGTCTCGGCTTCAAGGGGATTCAGGTGCCGTGCGATACGCGCCTGATCGATCTCGAACAGGCTGCGGCGAGCCAAACCTATTGCGACGCGTTGCGCGAGATCGCGGACGATGCGGGGGTGACGATCACCGAACTGTCGACGCATCTGCAAGGGCAACTCGTCGCTGTGCATCCGGCCTATGACACATTGTTCGATGGCTTTGCGGCGCCGCATGTGCGCGGCAATCCTGCTGCGCGCACGCAGTGGGCGATCGAACAGATGAAGCTGGCGGCAAAGGCGTCGCAGCGACTGGGGTTGGACACCCACGTGTCGTTTTCCGGCGCGCTCGCGTGGCCCTACCTCTATCCGTGGCCGCAGCGTCCCGCGGGTTTAATCGAAACCGCTTTCGACGAACTCGCGCGCCGCTGGACTCCGATTCTCGATGCGTTCGACGAAGCCGGCGTCGACGTGTGCTACGAATTGCATCCGGGCGAGGACCTGCACGACGGCGTGACCTTCGAGCGCTTTCTGGACGCAGTGAAGCAACACCCACGCGCGAACATTCTCTACGACCCGAGCCATTTCGTCTTGCAGCAACTCGACTACCTCGCGTTCATCGACATCTATCACGAGCGCATCAAGGCGTTCCACGTGAAGGACGCGGAGTTTCGTCCGAATGGCAAGCAAGGTGTGTATGGCGGCTATAGCGGCTGGGTCGAACGTGCGGGGCGTTTCCGATCGCTTGGCGATGGGCAGATCGATTTCGGCGCGATCTTCTCGAAGATGGCGCAATACGATTTCCCCGGCTGGGCGGTACTGGAATGGGAGTGCGCGCTGAAGCATCCCCAGGACGGCGCGCGTGAAGGCGCGGAGTTCATTCGCCGCCACATCATTCGCGTGGCCGACCATGCGTTCGACGATTTCGCGGGCAGCGGCGTGGATGCGGCGCAGCTAAAACGCGTGCTTGGCATTTGAAGGCGAGTTGGCTGCGAGCTAATCGTGAAGTTGTTAAAGCAGATCGCAAAGGAGTGAGTGCGATGGCACACAGAAGACTCAGGCTCGGCATGGTCGGCGGCGGGCAGGGCGCGTTTATCGGCGCGGTGCACCGGATCGCGGCGCGGCTCGACGATCGGTTCGAGTTGGTGGCAGGCGCGTTGTCGTCCGATCCGCAGCGCGCGCAAGCGAGTGCCGCTGAAGCCGGTATCGCGCGCAGCTATGCAGACTGGCGCGAGATGGCACGCGCCGAAGCCGCCCGCGACGACGGTATCGACGCAATCGCGATCGTCACGCCGAATCATCTGCATGCGCCGGTGGCGACGGCTTTTCTCGAAGCGGGCATCCATGTGGTGTGCGACAAGCCCCTGGCGATCTCGTTGGCGGAAGGCGAGACGCTAGCGAAGCTTGCTCGCGAGAAGAACAAGTTGTTCGCGCTGACACATACGTATTCCGGCTATCCGTTGGTGCGCCATGCTCGCGAGCTCGTCGAAAATGGTGCGCTCGGCGAATTACGCGTGGTGCAGGTCGAGTACGCACAGGACTGGCTGGCTGAACCGATAGAAACGAGCGGTACGAACAAACAGGCAGGCTGGCGCACGGATCCGTCGTTGGCGGGTCCTGCCGGCTGCCTCGGCGACATCGGCACGCATGCCTATCATCTCGCGGCCTTTATCACGGGGATGACGCCGTCGTCGCTATCGGCGGAGTTGCATACGTTCGTGCCGGGACGCCGTATCGATGACCACGTGCAGGCGATGCTGCGCTATCCGAACGGCGCGCGCGGCATGCTATGGGCGAGCCAGGTGGCGAGCGGCGCGGAGAATGCGCTGCGTCTGCGGGTGTACGGGACGAAAGCGAATCTCGCCTTCGATCAGGAGAATCCGAACGAATTGTGGTTCACGCCGCTCGGCGGATCGGCTGAGCGACTGACGCGCGGACGCGTGAAAAGTACGATCGCGGCGCATGCGACGCGTGTGCCACAGGGGCATCCTGAGGGTTATCTGGAAGCGTTCGCGCAGTTGTATAAGGATGCGGCGTTACAGATCGAAGCGTTGGATGCAGGTCAGCCGTTGCCCGCTGAAAGCCTGTTGCTCACCACGGTGGATGATGGTGTGGCGGGCCTGCGCTTTATCGATGCGGTGCTAGCGAGCAGCGCGGCGGACGGTCAGTGGCGCGCGATAGAACCCGGTTGATCGTGGACACGTGACGCGCGCCCCCGGCGGCGAAGGGATCCATTCAATTTCAACGCCGCCTGATTTTCAACCAGGCCTTAAGCGTGCCGAGGTCCTGGAACTCCACTAGATCGTACTCGAGCGAACGGATCTGTTCCTGCAACATAATAAAATCCTCCGTCAGCCCGTACATTGCCTTCTTCGGCGTGATGGAAGCCATCGGGTCGAGCCCGTACCGCTCCTTGAACGCCATTTCGGCAAACAAAATTTCGTCGTCGAGTTCGCCTACCTGCTCCTTCAGTATCTTGTTGTAATGCTTGAGTCGGTCTTCGCTCAGGTTATCGATCGCGTTCTGGTCGATGTGTTCCAGTTCCAGCTGCAATTCGAGCAGACGCAGCAGGTTGTTCTTGCTGTAGGCCTCGTTGACTCGTTGCATCAGCGCGGTTTTCCGTTTGCGTTCCTCTGGATCGCTTTCGCGATCGGGATGCAACGCGCTGGCCAGCTTACGATACACCTCGCGTATCGAGCGGCTGAGTTGCGCCTCTTCTTCCTCGCGGCGCGTTTCGGCCGCTATCTGCTTCGCTGTCTTCTTTTTCGGGGCACTTCGCGCCTGGCGTGCCTGATGTTCCGCCGCTTGCGCAGCGTCGTCCTGATCGATATGTGCCTGCAGGCGATCCAGAACTTCATCGGGCGAGTTCATGTCGATGTCGTCCAGTTCGACGCCTAGTACTGTCTCGAGCATCGATTTCATTTCGTCTAACTGGGACGCTTTTTCGTCGTCGTAGTCGGACCCGCTGTGCCGGTTGTATAGCGCTTTCAACTCGTCGCTGTCTTCTTCCCCGAGACACCTCGCCGCCAGATCGACAATCACCGCTGAAAGGGTGCGCCGTTCGGCCTGGGTGATACGTTTCCGGTTGCTCTGCTCGTCGAGAAGATGCGCCATCTGCGCACGCAAATGTTGCATCTGCTGCTTCAGCGGCAGCAGTTCATTCACGTACTTTTGCTGGAAAGCCGGCGCGAACTCCTCCCACGCGCTCAAACTGGCACGCCGCTTTTCGATCTGTTTGATCAGCGTGTTGAAGGCTTTCTGGCCCTTTGACAGCGTGGGTCGATTGTGGTCCGGCGCAATGCTGACGGACCTGGCGCTTGTCCTGGTCATGGGGCGGGTATCTTCGGTCGTCAAAATGGGGTACGGCAGCTTCCTAGCTGCCCTTACTCTTCTTGATTTGCTCTTCAAACGCAATATCGAGCTTGCTTGCCTTGCGCGGTTTCGGCGGTCCGAAGCCGTCGACGAATTTGACGAAATCGTCGAGCGTCAGTGGATCGGAGACTTTCTTGTCTGTACCGCTCGATTTGTCGACCAGATAGAACAGGCCGCCGGACAGGCTGATCGCGGCGAACTGCGGGTTGCCGCTGCGGGTTTTTAGCCGCTCGACAGCGTGGATGGCTCGGGTGGTGCGCATGGTGTGGGACTGCTGGTCGGGGAAAGACTTCTACTGTAGCAACTTCGCGAGGGGCGCGCGAAGTTGCTACATTGCGCAGCTTTGCACCTCAAGCCTTGCGCCTGAACTTGCGGCGCAGCCAATCCCCCCAATCCTCCAGCACCGTGTAGACCACCGGCACCACGACCAGCGTCAGAATCGACGACGTAATCACGCCACCGATCACCGTCTGCCCAAGCGGCCCGCGTTGCTCCCCGCCTTCGCCGAGCGCCGCCGCCAGCGGCAGCATGCCGAAGATCATCGCCAGCGTGGTCATCAGAATCGGCCGTAAACGCACGCGCGCCGCTTCGAGCAGCGCTTCACGCCGCTCCATGACACGACCCTTGCCGGACGCGTCGAGCAGGGTGCCGCGCCGCGCCTGATTCGCGAAGTCGATCAGCAGAATCGCGTTCTTCGTCACGAGACCCATCAGCATCACGAAGCCGATGATCGAAAACATGTTCAACGTGCTGCCGAACAGCAGCAAGGCGATCAGCACGCCGATCAACGTGAGCGGCAGCGACGCCATGATGGCGAGCGGCTGCGCGAAGCTCGCGAACTGCGACGCGAGAATCATGTAGATGAAGATCACCGCGAGCGCCAACGCCTCCACCGCGTACACGAACGATTCGTTCATGCTCTTGGTCGAGCCTTCGAAGCGGTAGTGGTAGCCCGCCGGCAAATGCATCGCGTCGAGCGTTTTCGCAACGTCTGCGGCAACTTCGCCGGGCGAGCGGCCATTCACGTTTGCCGACAGCATCACCTCACGTTGCAGGTCACGCCGGTTCAACACATCGGGACCAGTCGTCTTGACGATATCCGCGATCTGGCGCAACGGCACCAGCACCGGCGCACCGTTCGCGTCGGTGCGGTTGGTCGCGATCATCAGCTTGGCGAGATCGTCGACGTCCCGGCGCTGAGAGCGCGGCAAACGCACGCTGACGTCGTAGTCCTGGTCGTCGGGCGCGCGCCATGTGCTGATGGCGTCGCCGGAGAGCAGCGGCCGTAATGCGGTGCCGATATCGGCCACGCCCACGCCGAGGTCGGAGGCCAGTTCGCGCTTCACATTGATCGCGACGATCGGCTTGTCCGCCTTGAGAGTCGAATCGAGGTCGACGAGGCCTGGAATCTTTGCCATCCGCACTTGAGCCGTGTCCGAAAGGCGGCGCAGTTCGTCGATGTTGTCTCCTTGCAAGCTCAACTGGATTGCTTTTGTGCTTCCCGCGCCGTCGGGTACGCCGATTTCCGTGATCGACACACCCGCCACCGAAGCGAGCCGCGCGCGAAACACCTGGTTCAATTCGACCATGCCGCGCGTGCGGTCGCGCCGGTCCTTCAGGCGCACGGTGATCAGCGCGGTGTTTTTGCCTTGCGTGTTGCCCGAGTTGACTGTCGCGTAACTGAAGCGCACTTCGGGGTAAGTCGCGAGAATCGCCTGCACCTGCTTTACTTTTTCCGAGGTGGCTTCGAGCGAGGTGCCCACCGGCGTGTTCAAACCGATCTGCGTTTCGGAGAAGTCCGCATTCGGCACGAACTCGGTGCCGACGAACGGCACCAGAAACAGGCTGCCAAAGAACGTGGCCGCGGCCACGATCAACGTGATCGCGCGATGTTTCAGTGACCAGCCGAGCAGGCGCTGATAGAACGCGGTGAGCCGTTCTATCTGTTTGTCGAACAGATGCAGGGAACGTTCGATCATGCGTCCATAGCGATAGCCTTTGCGGCCGGTATCGGCGTCGTGCAGATCGGGGTCCGGCCAGATGGAGGACAGCATCGGATCGAGCGTGAACGACACGAACATCGAGATCAGCACGGCAGCGGCCACCGTGATGCCGAACTGATGGAAGAATCGGCCGATGATGCCGCCCATGAAGCCCACCGGCAAAAACACGGCGACGATCGAAAAGGTGGTCGCCAGCACGGCGAGCGCGATTTCCTTGGTGCCGTCGAGCGCAGCGGTGCGATGATCCGCGCCGAGCTGCACGTGCCGCACGATGTTCTCGCGCACCACGATCGCGTCGTCGATCAGCAAGCCGACGCATAGGGACAGCGCCATCAACGTGATCACGTTGATCGTGAAGCCGCACGCGTACATCACCGCGAAGGTGCCGATCAGCGCGATCGGCAGTGTGAGGCCGGTGATCACCGTGCTGCGCCACGAGCCGAGGAACAGGAACACGATCAGCACCGTCAGCAATGCGCCTTCGAGCAGGGTGCGTTTCACCTCGTTGACGCTGTCTTCGATATTGATCGACGAGTCGTCGGTGATACTAAGTTGTACGCCCGGCGGCAGTTGAGGCTGCAAACGCGTGACTTCGTCGCGCACGCCGTGCGCGACATCCACGGTGTTCTCGCCTTGCGCCTTGATGATCGACAGGAACAGCGCGCGCTGGCCGTTGAGCAAGGCCATGCTGTCCGGTTCCTGCTGGCCATCCACGACGTCGGCGACCTGATCGAGCGTGACAGGCTGTGTCGCAGAAGAGGCTGTCGGAATCGCCGACTGCGCGCCGCGCCGCGCGACGATGATGCGTTTGAAGTCATCCGGTTTCTCGAAGCGGCCTTTGACCTGCACGGTTTGCTCGACATGGCTCGATGTGAGCGGCCCGGCCGGAATCTCCTGATTCTCGTTTTGTACCGCGCGGATCACCTGATCGACGCCGATCGAGAGCGCCTGCAGCTTCTCCGGATTCACGTCGATCTGCACTTGCCGCTTCACGCCGCCCACCAGCGAGACCGAGCCGACGCCGCGCACGGTTTCAAGCCGCTTGCGCACGATCTGATCGGCGACGGTGGTCAGATCGCGCGTAGACAACGACGCACCCGGCGCGTTCGAGATGGCCACCGTGATGATCGGCATATCCGACGGGTCATAGCGCAGCACGCGCGGGTCTTTCACGCCGTCGCGCAGATCGGGGCGGATCAGCGCGATCTTGTCGCGCACGTCTTGAGCCGCCTGCACTGCGTCCACGGACAGATCGAATTGCACGATCACAACCGACTGCGCGTCGTAGGAACGCGAGGTGATTTCGTCGATACCGCTGATCGTGTTGACCGCTTCCTCGATCTTGCGCGTGACGTCGGACTCGACCGATTCCGGTGACGCCCCGGGATACGCAGTCTGTATAACCACGATTGGGAAGGTGATGTCGGGGAACTGATCGACCTTGAGCCGCTGATACGAAAACAGACCGATGACGAGGAACGCCATCATCATCATCGTGGCGAGCACCGGGTTGCCGATGCTGATACGGGTGAACCACATAAGTGCGGGCTCCGGTCAGCGTGCGCTGCTTGCGCCCGGCACGCTGGCCGCTTGCGGGGCAACCTGCTCTCGTTGGGCGGGCTGCACCACATGCACGGTGCTGCCGATCCGCAATGAGCCGAGATTGTTCTTCACGATCTGCTGGCCGGGCGCCAACGGGCCGCCGACGATCTCGGTCCATGTGTCGCCATCGGCTTCGCCCGTCGCGCCGGTCTGCACCGGCTGCTCAACCAGCTTGCCGCCGGCGAGCGCATAGACACTGCGGCGTGTGCCGTCCGTGCGTATGGCGGTGGCGGGGACGACCAGCACGTTTTGCCGGTTGCCGACCGAGATCGTGCCGGTGCCGAACATGCCGACCCGCAGCGTGCCCGACGGGTTGGCGACCTGCACGCACACCATGATCGAACGCGAGCCGGCTTGCGCCGCCGGGTTGATGCGCGTGATCGCGCCCTGGAGGGGGGTGTCGATACCGTCGAAAGCGATCTGGATCGGCTGACCGATCCGCACACGGCCGATCTCGCCGACCGGCACGGGTGCCTCCAGTTCGAGCGTGCGCAGATCGACCACGTCGAACAGTTTGGTATCGACCGCGACTTTCTCGCCCGGTTCGACCGAGCGCGAGGCGATCTGTCCATCGAGCGGCGAGCGCACGACGGTATCGTCCAAAGACAGATTCGACGACGCCAGCGCTGCCCTGGCCGCATCGAGATTCGCCCGGGCGATTTGATACTGGCTTTGTGCGGTGTCGAAAGCGTTCTTCGAAATGAAGCCCTTTTCGACCAGTACGCGGTTGTTATCGAGCGTCTGTTTCGCGATGTCGAGCTGGCCGGCCATGGCGGCCATCTGGCCGCGCGTCTGTTCGGCGCGGGCGACATAGTCGCGGGCGTCGATCTTCGCGAGGACCTGGCCGGTCTTGACCGGATCGCCTTCGCGCACCATGACATCGAGCGCCGAGCCGGCGACTTTCGATTTGACCGCGGCTTGCGTGACGGCGCGCAGCGAACCGGTCAGCGGCAGCGTTTCGGAGAGCGTGCGGCGGCTGACGGTGGTGAGGTCGTCAGGTGCGAATTCGACAACGGAAGAGACGGTGTCGGTGGCTGCAGCGGGGGTGCTGCGCTTCCTGATGGCCTGGGCAATCGCGATGGCGAGGATCACGATAACCACGGCGGTGGCGATGATGATGCGTTTTCTGGTTTTTAGCATGCGTGGTCTGACGGACTTCACGAACTGGCGAGAGGCGGCGGTGGCCTTGTAGTCTCAAGGCGCTCCGCGCTCGCACGGAATCGGCAAATTAGCCAGAACTCGCGTTCACTGCAAGCTGGCCGTCAGCATGTTACACGCAGCTTGCAGGGTGCGTGCCGCCCGAACGGTGTGCTCGGGCAGCAGGCGTGCGTATTGACTCAAAAGTGACAAATTCAGACAGACTGATGGTGGCTGTGGGCAGTAAGATGCGCGTCGCTGAACCGGGATGGAACCCGCCGCGCACCACCCGCTCACTGACTCAGGTAAACGAATTTGCCGTTCCTGATGATGCCCATCACGCTGGCGCGCTGATCCAGACCGACGTGGTCCTTCGGGCTCGTATTGACCACGCCGTTCGGCACGACCAGTTCATGCGCGTGCTCCAGTTCGTCGCGCAGCGCAACGCGGAAAGCGGGTGTGCCCGGCTGCGCCGTCTTCAATGCCCGCGCCACCGCGTCCTGCAAACGCGGATACACGCCTGCCGCATCGCCCGCAAATTGCGTCACACTGCCCGGGCCGTACTTCGCTTCGTATTCGTTGGTGAACGCGAGCGCCGCCTTCTTCGCCGGATGATCGGCCGGTAGCGTGCGCGCCACCACGACCGGCTGGGTCGGGAACAGTGTGCCTTCCACATCTTTGCCGCCCAGCTTGATGAACTCGGGCGTCGCGATGCCGTGCGTCTGATAGATCGGGCCTTTGAAGCCGCGTTCGATCAGCGTGCGCTGCGGCAGCACGGTCGGCGTGCCGGCCCCGGCGATCAGAATCGCGTCGGGCCTGGCGGCCATCAGCTTGAGGATCTGGCCGGTGACGCTGGCGTCGGTGCGGTTATAGCGCTCGGTGGCCACCAACTGAATATGCCGCAAAGCCGCGAATTTGCTGAATTCGTTGAGCCAGCTTTCGCCGTAGCCGTCCGCGAAACCGATAAAGCCCACCGTCTTCACGTTGTGGTTCGACATGTAGCGGGTCATCACATCGGCCATCGCGCTGTCGGTCTGCGCCATCTTGTAGGCCCAGACCTTCTTGCCTTCCTGCGGTTCGACCACGCTTGCCGATCCGATCAGCGTGATCATCGGCGTCTGGCTTTCGGCAACCGGATCGAGCGCGGCCATCGCGGCCGGCGTGATATTCGGGCCGACGATCACGTCGACGTGGTCTTCATTGATCAGCTTGCGGATGTTGCGCACCGCGTTGCCCGGATCTGAAGCGTCGTCGAGGAAGATGTAGTCGGCTTTCTGGCCGGCGATCGTGGCCGGCCACATCAGCATCGCGTTCTTGCTCGTGATGCCGATCACGGCCGCGGGGCCGGTGCTCGACAGATCGATGCCGACCTTGATGTCGGCCTGTGCTGTAGTGGCGAGCAAGAGCGCGCCGAGAGCGGCCAGGCCGCTGATCTTTTTCTTATACGACTTCATCGAGGGGTCTCCGTAGCGGGAAGCGTGGTGATGTCAAAGTTCGTAGGTTTCGTGTTCGCCTTTGAGCGCCTGTTCGATCAGCTTGCGATTCATGCTTGGCGACAGCAGTTCGACGAGCGTATACACATAGCTGCGCAGATAGGCGCCCTGTTTCAACGCGACCCGGGTCACATTGCTGCCGAACAGGTGGCCGACCGGCATCGCGCGCAAATGGCGGTCGCGCTCGGCGTTGAACGCAATATCCGCCATGATGCCGACGCCCAGACCTAGTTCCACATAGGTCTTGATCACGTCGGCGTCGATCGCCTCCAGCACGATGTCCGGATGCAGCCCGCGCAAGCGGAACGCCTCGTTGATCTTGGTGCGGCCGGCGAACGCGTTGTCGTACGTAATCAGCGGGTATTGGGTCAGATCATCCAACGACAAAAGTTTGCGGTCGAGCAGCGGATGATCCGGTTGCATTACGGCGACGTGGTGCCACTGGAAACAGGGCAGCGAGACCAGTTCCTTATAGTTAGCGATCGCTTCGGTGGCGATGCAGAGGTCGGCCTGGTCGTGGATCACCATCTCGGCGACCTGGGTCGGGCTGCCTTGCAGAATTGAAAGGTGAACTTTCGGGAAGCGCTTCTTGAATTCGGCGATGGCGGCCGGAAGTGAGTAGCGTGCCTGGGTGTGGGTGGCGGCGATTACCAGATTGCCTTGATCCTGGGCTGCGTAATCTTTACCGACCCGCTTGAGGCTCTCGACTTCCTGCAGAATTTTCTCAACTGACTGAAGAATGATGCGCCCCGGCTCAGTCATTCCCCGCACGCGCTTGCCGTGCCGGGTGAAGATTTCGACGCCCAACTCGTCTTCCAGCTCGATGATCGCCTTGGAGACGCCCGGCTGGCTCGTAAACAGGGCTTTGGCCGCTTCGGTCAGGTTGAAATTCTGCCGCACAGCCTCGCGGACGAAGCGGAATTGATGCAGGTTCATATATAACCTCTCCGCATATCAAAAGAATTTTTTAGTCGTTTGAAATATAAGGCGAGTTTATTACGATCTGTCCATCTTTTTCAATATGGATATCTGTATTTGTCATAAGCAAATGAGAGATAGGTCTAAACCCTGACTCTCCTTGACTGACAAACACCTGTATTCAGGGCGTGGCGGAACCGGGTGGCCGGCCCCCGGACCGTCGTGTGTCACGCAAAAAATTGGGGTCCCCGAATGTACCAATACGATCAGTACGACCAGACCATCGTCGATGAGCGGGTCGCGCAATACGCCGATCAGGTTCGCCGGCGCTTGTCGGGCGAATTGAGCGAAGAGGAGTTCCGTCCGCTGCGCCTGCAGAACGGCCTGTACATGCAGCGCCACGCGTACATGCACCGCATCGCGATTCCGTACGGCAACCTGCGCAGCGACCAGATGCGCGTGCTGGCTCAGATCGCGCGCGAGCACGACCGCGGCTACGGCCACTTTTCGACGCGCTCGAACATCCAGTACAACTGGATCAAGCTTGAAGAAACGCCGGAAATCCTGCGCAAGCTTGCTGCGGTGCAGATGCACGGCATTCAGACCTCGGGCAACTGTATCCGTAACATCACGGCCGACCAGTTCGCTGGCGTAGCGCCGGATGAAATGGTCGATCCGCGTCCGTGGGCAGAAATTCTGCGTCAATGGTCGACGTTCCACCCGGAATTTGCGTGGCTGCCGCGTAAGTTCAAGATCGCCGTGTCGGGTTCGAAGGAAGACCGCGCTGCCGTGCAGATCCACGACATGGGCGTGTATCTGAAGAAGAACGAGCAGGGCGAGCTGGTGGCCGACATTCTGGCCGGCGGCGGCATGGGCCGTACGCCGATCATCGGTGCGATCATCCGTAAAGATCTGCCGTGGCAACACCTGTTGACCTACTGCGAAGCCGTGCTGCGCGTGTACAACCGCTATGGCCGCCGCGACAACATCTACAAGGCGCGTATCAAGATTCTCGTGAAGGCGCTGAGCCCGGAGAAATTCTCGGCGCAGGTCGAAGAAGAATGGCAACACCTGAAGGACGGTCCTGCGACGCTGACACAAGCGGAAGTGGATCGTGTGTCGCAGTACTTCCAGCCGCCGGTGTATGAGAAGCTGGCCGACACGGACGCATCGTTCGAAAAGCATTTGCTGGAAAGCCGCCCATTTGCGCGCTGGGTCGAACGTAACGTGCGCCCGCACAAGGTAGAAGGTTATTCGTCGGTCACGTTGTCGCTGAAACCGACGACGATCGCCCCGGGCGATGCAACCGACGCGCAGATGGAAGCGGTCGCCGACTGGGCCGATGAATACTCGCTCGGCGAAATCCGCGTGTCGCACGAACAGAACCTGATTCTCGCAAACGTGAAGAAGCGCGATCTGTTCGCGCTGTGGGAAAAGGCCAAGGCGCAGGGTTTCGCAACACCGAACATCGGCTTGCTGACCGACATCATCGCGTGCCCGGGTGGCGATTTCTGCTCGCTCGCGAATGCGAAGTCGATTCCGATCGCGCTGGCGATCCAGGAACGTTTCAACGATCTCGACTACGTGTACGACCTCGGCGATGTGTCGCTGAACATCTCGGGTTGTATCAATGCGTGTGGTCACCATCACGTTGGCAACATCGGCATTCTGGGCGTCGATAAGGACGGCTCGGAGTGGTATCAGGTGACGCTCGGCGGCGAGCAGGGTACGGGCGCCACGGGCGCGCATCTCGGCCGCGTGATTGGCCCGTCGTTCTCGGCGGAAGAAATGCCGGACGTGATGAGCAAAGTGATCGACACGTTCGTGGAGAATCGCCACGAAGGCGAACGCTTCATCGAAACGTACAACCGCATCGGCATGGCCCCGTTCAAGGAACGTGTGTACGCCTCGCGTCAACCGGCTCACGCGTAACCGCGAAAAGGATACTGAACAGATGACTTCTATCATCAAGAACCGCGCGATCGTCAACGATGACTGGACGGTGGTGCGCGCCGCAGAAGACGGCACGCTGCCCGCAGTCGATGCATTGCCGGCCGGCAAAGTGCTGGTGCCGCTTGCGCTGTGGCAGGCTTCCCGTGATGCGCTGATCGCCTCGCGCGGCGCCGCTGAAATCGGCGTGTGGCTCGCGCCGGATAGCGAACCGGCGGATATCGTCGCCGACTTCGACACGATCGCGCTGATCGGCGTGGATTTCCCGGTGTTCCGCGACGGCCGTGGCTATAGCATCGGCCGCCTGTTGCGCGAGCGTTATGGCTACAAGGGCGAACTGCGTGCGATCGGCGACGTGCTGCGCGACCAGTTGACGTTCATGTTCCGCTGCGGCTTCGACGCTTACGCATTGCGTTCGGACAAAGACTTCGACGACGCACTGAAGGCGTTCGACGAATTCAGCTTCAACTATCAGGGCGCGGTGAACTCATCGCCGCTGTTCCGCCGCCGCGAAGCAGGCGAACTGGCAAAGGCATCGGCATGAGCGACGTCCAATCGCTCACGCCGGAACTCGCTGCGAAGGTCGAGCGCCTCGATGCGCTGCTTGACTCGATCGCCGCGCGTCACGCGAACGTGAAGCTCGCCAGCAGCCTTGCAGCGGAAGACATGCTGCTCACGCACGCGATTCTCTCGCGTGGTGTGAAGATCGGCATCTTCTCGCTGAACACGGGCCGCCTGCATGCGGAAACCCTCGGCATGCTCGATCGCGTGAAAGAGCGCTACGGGTATGATATCGAGCAGTTTCATCCGCAAGCTGCCGCGGTTGAAGAGTATGTCGGTTCGCATGGTCTGAACGCGTTTTACGAAAGTGTCGATCTGCGCAAGCGTTGCTGCGAAATCCGTAAGGTCGAACCGCTGAACCGCGCGCTGTCGGATGTCAGCGCATGGGTGACGGGTCAACGCCGCGAGCAGTCGGTCACACGTGCCGAACTGCATGCGGAAGAGCACGACGCCGCGCGCAACATCGCCAAGTTCAACCCGCTGACGGACTGGACCGAAGCCGAGGTGTGGGACTATCTGAAAGCGTTCGACGTGCCGGTCAATCCGCTGCATGCGCGCGGTTACCCGAGCATCGGTTGCGAGCCTTGTACCCGCGCGATCCGTCCCGGTGAAGACAGCCGGGCAGGGCGCTGGTGGTGGGAGTCGCGCGATACGAAGGAATGCGGGCTGCATATCACGACGATTACGCCGATCTCCGTCAGCCGCAGCGAAAACGCTTCGGCATAGAGCATTCAGGCGGTTCAGGCCTTGGTTTTTAGCCTGAACGCCACACATACCGATTTGAATAGTTCCGCCTGGGCGAGCAACCGCTTGTCAGGCGAATCAACGAAGGACCCAAACATGAGCACCACGCTCGATTCCACTGTGAATGCACCGCTTACCAATACGGCAAACCGGATGGATCACCTCGATTGGCTCGAAGCCGAATCGATTCACATCCTGCGCGAACTGGTTGCCGAATGCAGCAAGCCCGCGCTGCTGTTTTCGGGCGGCAAGGATTCGGTTGTGGTGCTGCACCTCGCACTGAAGGCCTTCGGTATTGGCGCGAATCGCAAGACCGTGCTGCCGTTCCCGCTCGTACATATCGACACCGGTCACAACTACGATGAAGTGATCGACTTCCGTGACCGCCGTGCGAAAGAGATCGGCGCCGAACTGGTGGTGGGTCACGTCGAAGATTCAATCAAACGCGGCACGGTGCGTCTGCGCCGCGAATTGGATTCGCGCAACGCCGCCCAAGCCGTGACGCTGCTCGAAACGATCGCGGAACATGAGTACACCGCGCTGATCGGCGGCGCGCGCCGCGACGAAGAAAAGGCCCGTGCAAAAGAACGGATCTTCTCGTTCCGCGACGAGTTCGGCCAATGGGATCCGAAGGCGCAGCGCCCGGAACTGTGGAGCCTGTACAACGCGCGTTTGCATAACGGCGAACACCTGCGCGTGTTCCCGATTTCGAACTGGACCGAACTCGATGTGTGGCAATACATCGCTCGCGAACAGCTTGAACTGCCGTCGATCTACTACGCGCATGAACGCGAGATCGTGCGCCGCAACGGCCTGCTCGTACCGGTCACGCCGCTTACGCCGATGCGTGAAGGCGAGACCAGTGAAACCGCGCTCGTGCGTTTCCGTACCGTGGGCGATATCAGCTGCACGTGCCCGGTGGAAAGCGATGCCGACAATCTCGAGAAGATCATCGCTGAAACGGCCGTGACCGAAATCACGGAACGCGGCGCGACGCGTATGGACGATCAGGTCTCCGAAGCCGCGATGGAACAGCGTAAGAAGCAAGGTTATTTCTAAGCGTTGGACTGGAGTAAGTGCTGAAGCACTTACTCCGGTCGACAGCAAACATTGCATGGGGCCGGAGTAAGCGCTAAAGCGCTAACTCCGCTCGACAGAGGGACAAGGAACATCATGAAGATTCATCAACCAGAAGACCTCGGCGTGCTGCGATTCATCACGGCGGGCAGCGTCGACGACGGCAAGAGCACGTTGATCGGCCGTCTGCTGTACGACAGCAAGGCTGTGTTGAGCGACCAGCTCTCTGCACTGTCGCGCGCGAAGAATAAGCGTACCGTTGGCGACGAAATCGATCTGTCGCTGCTGACCGACGGCCTCGAAGCCGAACGCGAGCAGGGCATCACGATCGACGTCGCGTACCGCTACTTCGCCACCGCCAAGCGCAAGTTCATCATCGCCGATACGCCGGGCCACGAGCAGTACACGCGCAACATGGTGACGGGCGCATCGACCGCGCACGCAGCGATCATTCTGGTCGACGCGACCCGTGTGACGTTTGTCGACGGTGTGGCGCAATTGCTGCCGCAAACCAAGCGTCATAGCGCGATCGTGAAGCTGCTCGGCTTGCAGCACGCGATTGTCGCGATCAACAAGATGGACCTCGTCGACTACAGCGAAACGCGTTTCAACGAGATTCGCGATGCGTATGTCGAACTCGCGCGCCAACTGGGTCTGAACGATGTGCGCTTCGTGCCGGTGTCGGCGCTGAAGGGCGACAACATTGTGACGGCTAGCGAGCGGATGCCGTGGTACGCAGGCGAACCGCTGCTCGACTTGCTCGAAGCATTGCCGGTCGATATTCCGACGGGTCAGGCGCTGCGCTTCCCGGTGCAATGGGTGGCGCGTCAGGACGGCAGCCAGGCTGACGATTTCCGCGGCTACATGGGCCGTGTTGAAGCGGGTGAAGTGAGAGTGGGGGACACGATCGTTGTGCTGCCGGCGAACCGCGAAGCGACGGTTGCCGAGATCATCGCTCCGGTAACGGGCGGTACGGCGGCAGTGGATCGCGCGTTTGCCGGTCAAACCGTGACGATCCGTCTGGCGGAAGACGTCGACGTGTCGCGTGGCGATACCTTCTTGCTGCGCGAAGAAGCACCGGAACCGGCGAAGAAGCTGGAAGCCGACCTCTGCTGGTTCGACGACGCGCCGCTCTCGACGCAACGCAAGTATCTGTTGAAGCAGACTACCAACACGGTGTTCGCGCGGATCGGTTCGATCAGGGAGGTGCTCGACGTGCATACGCTGTCGCAGGCGACCGATCGCAAGGAACTGACGATGAACGACATCGGCCGCGTTGCACTGACGTTGCAAAAACCGCTGGTGTGCGACGTGTACGACTCTCATCAGGGCACGGGTGCATTCGTGCTGATTGACGAAGCGACGCATCACACCGTTGCGGCTGGGATGATTCGGGCGTTTTCGGCTTAAGCGGTTGAGACTCGGCCGCGTACAGCAGGCGCCCTAACGAACAGGTTGATGCAAATGGGTAAGGTTTATCTGATCGGCGCAGGCCCGGGTGCTGCGGACCTCATCACGGTACGCGGTGCGCGGCTGCTGGGCACGGCTGATGTTGTGTTGCATGACGCGCTTGTCGAGCCGGCAATGCTCGACCACGCGCCTGCGCACGCGCGGCGAATTGCGGTGGGTAAGCGCTGTGGGCAGCTGTCGACGGCGCAGCAGTTCATCAACAAGCAGATTGTGGACGCTGCGCTTGAGCATGACGTGGTGGTACGCCTGAAGGGCGGCGATCCGATGTTGTTTGGGCGTGCCGATGAGGAGATGCGGGCGCTGGAAGCCGCAGGCATCGAGTACGAGGTTGTACCTGGGATTACAGCGGCGCTGGCTAGCGCGGCTTCGTTGAAGCGGTCTCTTACGCTGCGCGGCGTTTCTCGTAGTGTTGCGCTGGCTACGTTTAGTCGCGCTCCGGGGTCTGACGAGATTCGCGAGCAGGTGAGTGCGGATTCGCTCGTGTTTTATATGGGTCGCGATAGTGGGGTGGAGATTGCCCAACAGTTGATTGACGCGGGGCGTGCTGTGTCGACGCCTGTGGCAATTGTTGAGGCGTGCAGTACGGAACGTGAGCGGATGCTCACCCTCACGCTTGAAGAACTCGCTGCTGGCGAGGCGCAGAGGTGGGTTGATGCTTCGCAACCGAGTCTCTTGATGATAGGGGAGGCGTTTGCTGCTCGGCAGCAGGTTGGCCGCTCCGCGGAAGGGTTTTTAGTCGCGGCTTAGTTTTTTTGTTTTTTGCTGTTCGCCTGCGGCGTTAGGCTTTTCTTGATTTTGTTTGTGTTCGTGGTGTTTGTTGTTTGCCTACGGCGTTGGCCTTTCCTTGAATTGTTATTGGTCTATTAGCGTCGCCCCTGTGCGGGGCAGGCACCTACTTTTCTTTGCCTGCTGCAAAGAAAAGTAGGCAAAAGAAAGCAGCTCAAACCGCTAGTTCTTAAGCGGGTCCCCCGCACAGTTGCGGTAGTGGAGCATCTGGAATCTGTGCTCTCGCACACTCCGCCTCGGTGACAAGGCCGTCATACTTCCGGCGGCGCTGCGCGCGCCGACGCGGTACTTCGTTAAACCGCTAGCCGTTTCGTATGCAGCGGTAATTCACATTAGCGCCTGTTGTGTTGAATGCGCGTGGCACCTCAAAAACCGACTTGCCGTTTTCAGCTCCCAGCCGTATTTCGTCTGCCACCAGCCGTTTTCGCACGCAGCAGTAATTCACAATGCCGTCTGTCGTACTGAATGCATGCGACACTTCAAAACCGCTTGCCGCTTGCCGCTTGCCGCTTGCCGCTTGCCGCTTGCCGCTTGCCGCTTGCCGCTTGCCGCTTTCAGCGTCCAGCCGCTAGCTATGTCTGGGGTCGTTCGCATTCGTCGAGGCGAAGCTGATGGCGCTCACTGCTCAACCGAACGGCGGTTTCCCTGGTAGACTCGTGGCGATGCACGAAGTACGGACCGGGAAGTGTGATGCCGGGCGCGCACATATATTTACCATCGGTATTGAGAAGTACCGTTACGGCGCGCGTAGCGCCGCCGGAAGTATGACGGCCTTGTCACTAACGCGGAGTGCGCGGGAGCACAGATTCCAGATGTACCACTATCCCCTCCAAGCCAGGGGACCCGCTTAAGAGCTAGCGGTTTGAGCTGCTTTCTTTTGCCTACTTGTATATTCCCTCCTGTGGCGTCGACCCGATCAGTTGTCGCCACACGGACAGTCAGCTCGTCTGCCTACAGTGTCTCGAGCCCGCAGAAAAGCCTGAGCGACTGTCCTTTTTATCCTCGTAACCCGAACAGTTGACTGAGCCTCGAGCTCGTATTTTCCTGCAAGTATGGGTACCGTGATGAACCAGACTTCCTCTTCCGTTTATATCGGCATCGACGTCAGTGGTAGCACCCTCGACGTTGCCATCCACGACACTACCGAACATTTCAGTGTCGACAATGAAACCGCCGCCATCGACCAGCTGGTCCAGCGTCTGATTGCGCTGAGCCCCACACTGATCGTCATGGAGGCCACCGGCAAGCTCGAACTCGCCGTGCTCAGGGCACTCTGTGAAGCCGGTCTGCCCGCTGTCGCAGTCAATCCCCGACAGGTGCGTGACTTCGCGCGCGCTACGGGGCGACGCGCCAAGACCGACCGTATCGATGCCTTCGCCATTGCCCATTTCGGCGCCGTCATCAAACCTGTCGTGCGCCCGCTCAACGATGTGCAGACCGAGCAGTTGCAGGCCCTGCTGCTGCGCCGTGCCCAGCTTATCGACATGCTGGTGGCGGAAAAAGCCCGCCTGGAGCGCGCCCACGCCGCAGCTAAGGAAAGCCTGAATGACCATATCAAATGGCTCAAACAGCAGCTCACCGTCGCTGATAAGGACATTGATTCGTTCATGCGCTCTTCGCCCGCCTGGCGTCAGAAGGAGGATCTGCTGCGCTCCGTGCCCGGGATCGGCCCCGGTGCCGCGGCCACGCTGATTGCATTCATGCCCCAGCTCGGCTCGCTGAACCGCCGCGAAATTGCCGCACTCACCGGTGTCGCGCCGTTCAATTGCGACAGCGGCAAGCACATCGGCAAGCGTCGCATTCAGGGCGGTCGCGCCATCGTGCGTCGCGCTCTTTACATGGCCTGCATACCTGCGTTGCGCTTCAATCCGGTGATCAGAGCCTTCTACGACCGTCTGCGCAAAGCTGGCAAACCGTTCAAGGTGGCCATGACCGCATGCATTCGCAAGCTCATCGTTACGCTTAACGCCATGGTCCATAACTCAACACCCTGGAACGCATCGACGAATTAACCGGCGGTATAGCTTTGCCTGGATGCTGTGCATGAACGCGATCATTCGCGTGGGCTACGCTCGCCTGTACCAGACTGGCGAACCGCACTGAGAATCCAGCACCCGGAAACAGCCTGTCGCTTGACTTCCAATACGGTTGCTTTTCTTTGCAGCAGGCAAAGAAAAGTAGGTGCCTGCCCCGCACAGGGGCGACGCTAATAAACCACTAAGAATTCAAGGAAAGGCCAAAGCAGCCAGTTCAAGGAAAGGCCAAAGCAGCCAGGTCAAGAAAGGCCCAACGCCGCAGGCGTACAGACAAAACGCACCGAGCAGACAAACAAAATCAAGAAAAGGCCAAAGAATCCAGATCAGGAAAAGCCCACCACCGCAGTTGCACAGCAAGAAAACAAGAAAAGACAAACACCAAAATCAAACTTGCCGAAGGCAATACTCCGCCACTGCATCCAGCACAGCTTCATCCTCACCAGCTGCGGTAGCGCACTTGATCTCCACACCCGGATACAACCCACGACATCGCTCGATCACATCCGGCAGATCCTTCCGAACATGCCCGCCTTGCCCAAAAAAAACAGGCACAACAGTCACAACAGAACACCCGTCGGAGACAAGAGCGCCCACAGCGGTAGGTAGATCCGGCTCCATCAACTCAAGAAAAGCCAGCAAAACCGACCCAGTGCCAGCATCAGAACCACGGGCAGCCCGCAACTTATCGGCAAGCCTCTCAAACGGCTCGCGCCATCGCACGTCTCTCGCGCCGTGCCCGAACAGCACCAACCCATGCGTAGCCATGGCAACGGCTCCTAATGGCGATCAACCCACTTCAATCCGACCAGCCCGAGCACGAGATAAACGAGCCCAGGCGTAGCCGCAGTCAACGGCGCGGGCCACGTATTCAACGTGCCAATATGCGAGAACAGCGTGTTGAACAGCTGGAAACTCATCCCCAGCATAATCCCGCCGAAAACCTTCACACCCACCACACCGGCGCGCGTATGCAGATACGCAAACGGCAGCGACAACACCAGCATCACGAACACCGCGAATGGATACAGCAGCTTGCGCCACAGCGCGATTTCATACCGCTGCGTGTCCTGATGATTCTCGGTCAAATGCTGGATGTAGCGGAACAGGTTGAACATCGACATCCGATCCGGCGACACCAGCAGCACCGACAGGATCTGCGGCGTCAATTCCGAGCGCAGCGAATACTCGGGCAACGCCACCTGCGTCGCGCGGTACACCGGATTCAAGGCGTCGGTCGGCGTGCCCGGAGGAGGGGGGACGTCGATCAATTGCGTATCGGTCACGTCGGTCAGTTGCCAATGCCCCGGCGGCTGATACCTGCCGCTCTTCGCAATCCGCACATTCGAGAGGCGGAACTTCGAATCGAATTCGTAAATCCGCACGTTGCTGATCGTAGCGTCTGGCTTCAATTCGCCGACGTTCACGAAACGCGTGACCTGCTCGCCGTCCGCGCGCGCGGTAAGCGTGTCCTTCACCCACACACCCGACTCGAAGTTGGTCGATACCGACGACCCCAGTGCTTCGAGCCGCACGCGTTCCGACAACTGATCCGTGTACGGACCGACCACTTCGCCGATGATGTAAGTCAGGAACACCAGCGGAATGCCGATCTTCATGAGCGAGCGCAGCGCCTGATTGGTGGCGAGGCCCGACACGCGGAAAATCGTGTACTCGGAGTTCGCCGCCATTTGCGCGAACACGTAGATCGCGCTAATCAACGCGGCGACAGGAATGATTTCGTAAAAGCGCGACGGCGTTTGCAAAGCGACCCGCAGCACCGCGTACTGGAATTTGTAATTGCCGTGGCCGACGGAGTTCAGTTCGTTGATCAGGTCGAAGAAGAAGAACAGACCTGAAAACGCGAACAGAATAAAGACGAACGTGAGGTAGATCTGACGCGCGAAGTACCTTTCATAGATCCGCATCGGTCAGGCCCCCTTCGCACGGCCGAACATCGCCCGCGTGAATAGCGGCCGGTTGCGCACGCGCAGCCAGAAGATGAATGCGACGACCGCCGCCACGATGATATGCAGGCCCACCAGTCCAACTCCGAACGACATCTTGCCTTGCTCGATCCACGACTGGATCACGTTTAACAGATTCGAATACGTCAGATAAATCAGAACAGCCATCACCAGATTGATCGTGCGGCTGCGCCGCGGGTTCTGGTGCGCGAGCGGAATCGCCAGCAGCATCAGGTTGATCGCAATCAGCGGCAGGCCCGCGCGCCACGCGAATTCGGCGAGGTTGTCCTTGGTCGGGTTGCGCAGCAACGTGAGCGTAGGCAAGCCGGTGGTAGTCGGCGTGTTGATGACCGGCTGGCTCTGGATCTTCACGCCGTAGCGTTCGAATTCCATGATGCGGAAATCGGGGTGCCCCGGTTCGCCGTCATAACGGCGGCCGTTTTCCAGCACGACGAAGCGGTCGCCGTTCTTGTGTGTTTCGGTGTGGCCGGTTTTCGACACGACCACGTTGACCTTACCGTTTTCCGTGCTGGTCACGAACACGTTCTCGACGCGCGCCTGGTCGGGCGACATCTTCTCGATGAAGAACACGCGGTGGCTGGTCGCCGACTCGCGGAATTGACCCGGGGCGAGCAGCGAGACTTCGTCGCGCTGCTGGAAGCGCGCGCGGATCAGCTTGCTCTGCTGGTTCGACCACGGCCAGCCGACGAACACGAAGAACATGATGAGAATGATGATCGGCGTGGCGAAAATACCGATTGGCTTGATGAAGCGGGTCAAACTGACACCCGAGGCGAGCCAGACGACCATCTCGGAGTCTTTGTACCAGCGGGTCAGGACGAACAGAATCGACACGAACAGGGTCGCGACGAGCATGATGGCCAGGTAGCCGATCACGGTCAGGCCGATCAGGACCAGCACGTCGCGCGGGTCGATCTCGCCCGAAGCCGCGAAGCCGACGATGCGGATCATCATCGTCGTCAGCACGAGCGTGAGGAGAACCATGAACACGGCACCAGCCGTATACGCGAGTTCGCGCTGGAGGGAGCGTTCGAAGATCATTATTGATGATGAGAGGGGGCGCTCTCAGTGACGCACGGATTGGTTCCCGTCACGTCTCCGGTGCAGCCGCCGCGGGAAAAATAGCGGATAATTGCGGCTTTCATCCTAAGCCCAGATTTTATCCGAGGACAAGCGCGATGGACTTTAGCATAAAAGCCTGTGATTGGACCAAAGGCTCGTCAAACGGTTTCCTGACCGGGAAATCGGATTGCATCGTAATCGGCGTGTTCGAGTCGCAAACGCTCTCGGGCGCTGCGCTGGAGATCGACGCGGCCACCAAGGGCCTGCTGACCCGCATCATCAAGGCCGGCGACATGGACGGCAAGGGCGGCGCCACGCTGTTCCTGCACGAAGTCTCGGGCATCGGCGCGTCACGCGTGCTGCTGGTCGGCCTCGGCAAGCAGGATGCTTTCAGCCAGAAAGCCTACGGCGAAGCCGTGCGGGCCGCCTGGCGTGCATTGCTGGGCACCAAGATCGTCCAGGTCACCTTCACGCTCGCCCAACTGCCGATCCTCGAACGTTCGGCCGATTGGGGCGTGCGCGCCGCGATCATCGCGCTGCGCGAGCTGACCTACAAGTTCACGCAGATGAAGAGCAAACCGGACAACTCGACGCGTGCGTTGAAGCGCATCGTCTTCAGCGTCAATACCGGCGACGAGAAGGCCGCCAAGCTTGCCGCGAAGCAGGGCGCCGCACTTGCCAACGGCATGGACCTGACGCGCGACCTCGGCAACCTGCCGAGCAACGTCTGCACGCCGACCTACCTCGCCAACACGGCCAGGAAGCTCGCCAAAGACTGGAAGCTGAAGGTCGAAGTGCTCGGCGAAAAGCAGTGCGAAGCGCTGAAGATGGGCTCGTTCCTGTCGGTCACGGCCGGCTCGGTCGAACCGGCTCAGTTCATCGTGCTGCAGTATCAGGGCGGGGCCGCGAAAGCCGCGCCGGTGGTGCTGGTCGGCAAGGGCGTCACGTTCGACACCGGCGGCATTTCGCTGAAACCGGGCGAAGGCATGGACGAGATGAAGTACGACATGTGCGGCGCCGGTTCGGTGCTGGGCACGTTGCGCGCCGTCGCCGAAATGGGCTTGAAAATCAACGTGGTCGGCATCATCCCGGCGGTGGAGAACATGCCGTCGGCCACCGCCACCAAGCCGGGCGACATCGTCACCAGCATGAAGGGCCTGACAATCGAAGTGCTGAACACGGACGCCGAAGGCCGGCTGATCCTGTGCGACGCGCTCACCTACGCCGAGCGCTTCAAGCCGGCAGCGGTGATCGACATCGCCACGCTGACGGGCGCTTGCATCATCGCGCTGGGTCATCACAACAGCGGCCTGTTCTCGAAAGACGACGCGCTGGCGGGCGAACTGCTCGATGCATCGCGTGAAGCTTCCGACCCGGCCTGGCGCCTGCCGCTCGACGACGAGTATCAGGATCAGCTCAAGTCGAATTTCGCGGACCTGGCGAACATCGGCGGGCGTCCGGCGGGCAGCGTGACGGCGGCGTGCTTCCTGTCGCGCTTCACCGAAGCGTACCCGTGGGCGCATCTGGACATCGCCGGCACCGCGTGGAAGAGCGGCGCGGCGAAGGGCGCTACCGGCCGTCCGGTGCCCTTGCTCGCGCAGTTCCTGATCGATAGGGCCGCGGACGGTCGCGCTGCACAATGACGCGTTGCAGTAAGGTTGCAGGCATTGTTGTAGACGCAAAGCGGAGCCGCCGATGACGAGAATCGATTTTCACTCGAACGTCGGCGATTCGCTGCTGTATGCGTGCCGCCTGATCCGCAAGGCGTATCAGGCGGGCCAGCCGACCATCGTGCTGGCCGAGCCCGAGCGCCTGCGGGCTTTCGACGAACAGTTGTGGACGTTCTCGCCACTCGACTTCGTGCCGCACTGCATGGCGGGCACGAAGCTCGCCTCGCAAACACCGATTGTGCTGGCTTCGAGCCTCGATGATGTGCCGCACCATCAGGTGCTGCTCAATCTCGGCGCCACGGTGCCCGCGCAATTCGCGCGCTTCGAAAGATTGCTGGAAGTGGTCGGTAACGCACACGACGAACTCGCGGCAGGCCGAGAACGCTATCGTTTCTATCGCGATCGCGGCTATCCTTTGAACAACTACAAGCAAGGCAGCTAGGTTTCATTCCGCCCGCGTCGCGTGGTGTTTTGTCGTATGGATTCGACGCGTACGCGGCCTGCTTCAGCTTGGACTCAAACGCGGAGAGTGCACGTGTCCGATCCTAACGACAGTTCGATCCCGGTTCTGCACGAGATTATCGTACCGGGCAATCCTGCTCAGGCGCGCCATGCGCCAGGCAACGCGGCAACGCCGGCTACGCAGCCGGTGTTTGATCCCGAGACTGCGCAAGAACCGGTCTTCGCGCCGGAACCCGGGCACGCGCCTGAGCCGGTGCTTGCGCTAGAACCCGCGCATGCGCGGGAGGAGCCGACGCTCGCGCCGGAGCCTGTGCATGTGCCGGAGCCAGCGCATCCGGAAGAATCCGCGCATCCGAAGAAACGCTCGAGGTCACACCACGCCGCCGATCACCGGCACGGGCATGAATCTGATTTTGCGCCGTCGGCGGGCGTCTTCGATCGGGTTGAACCGCATGCGCCGATCGAGGCGGGCGCGATCGTGCCGCCGGATATCGCTCATGAGGCGCTCGCGCAGCCGCGGCCTAATCTCGATGCGGATGTCATCGCCGAACGTCTGCGTGGACGGTTTGCGGGTTTTCTGACGGGCGAGGGGCGCGGCATTATCGAAGCACGCTGCCGCGACGCGCTGCAGGATCACACTTCATGGCTCGTCAACCAGATCACGCGCGAAGTGGCGCTGGCTCTGGAGACTGAATTGACCGGCTGGGTAAGGGAAGCGGTCGATCAGGAGATCGCGCGGCGCTCGGGCAGCGCTTGATCATGGCAGAGGGCGCGCATTTATCCGGGCGCTCTCACCACGTTCACCAGGCCGCGTTCATTTGAGTCTTCATTTAAGAAGTATCGTCATTTGAGCGTCATCACCCAGCTCGCCAGCGTAGCCGCCTGATCGGGCGTGAGCTGCGTGTTCGCGGGCATCGGCACCGTGCCCCACACGCCCGTGCTGCCATCCAGAATCTTGTGCTTCAGATAGGTAATGGCGTCTTCGTGGCCGGCGTATTTCTCGGCGACGTCATGCAGCGCCGGTCCCATGAAGGGACGCGTCACCGAGTGGCAGCTCATGCAGTTCTGCTGCTGCGCTAGCGCAAGGCCAACGGAGGCCTCCGCGTGCGCTGCGGGACTGCTGACGCTTAATGTAGCGCTCAGCACACCAGCCGCTGCAAGCGCTGCGTACGACATTGATTTCATTCTGGTCTCCGTCGGTGCAGATGCCCGACTCGTGGTGCACGCATTATAAAAGGAAAGGGGCGCACGGTTTCCCGTGCGCCCCTTTGCGCTTTTACGTAGCTTATGTGGCTTCGAGCCGCGCTCCCGGTCCGTCCCGGGGAACCGCGGCGAATCAGCGCGCTCGATGTGTGCTTAGCCCGTCACTGCGCCCTTGTTGGCCGGCAGCGCCAACGCGGAGTACTTCGCCAGCACGCCATGCGTGTAACGCGGCTTCGGTTGCTGCC
Source organism: Paraburkholderia sp. D1E (assembly GCF_052682275.1). Classification (NCBI taxonomy): domain Bacteria; kingdom Pseudomonadati; phylum Pseudomonadota; class Betaproteobacteria; order Burkholderiales; family Burkholderiaceae; genus Paraburkholderia; species Paraburkholderia sp. D1E. The sequence goes on along the minus strand of NZ_JBQYMB010000001.1, from coordinate 8,328,545 downwards.
ATGCAGCGCGGCGGCGTTGCAATTCGGCGTCGTCGATGTTCAGTTGCAGGAGCAGCTTGTGTGCATCGATCGTGATCGAGTCGCCTTCCTGCACGAACGCGATCGTACCGCCCACGAATGCTTCCGGTGCGACGTGGCCGACCACCATGCCCCACGTGCCGCCCGAGAAACGGCCGTCGGTGATAAGGCCGACGCTTTCGCCGAGCCCCTTGCCGATGATCGCCGACGTCGGCGCGAGCATTTCCGGCATGCCGGGGCCGCCCTTCGGGCCGAGGTAACGCAGCACGACCACGTCGCCGGAGACGATCCTGTCGGCCAGAATCGCTTCCAGCGCGCTTTGCTCGTCATCGAACACGCGGGCCGGGCCGGTGATGACCGGGTTCTTCAGGCCGGTGATCTTGGCGACGGCGCCGTCAACGGCCAGGTTGCCCTTCAGGATCGCGAGGTGGCCTTCCTTGTACAGCGCCTGTTCGATCGGAAAAATCACCTGCTGATCAGCGCGCGGCTTGCCCGGCACGTCCTTCAGTTCTTCAGCGATCGTCTTGCCGGTGATCGTGATGCAATCGCCGTGCAACAGACCTGCGTCGAGCAGAATCTTCATGACTTGCGGAATGCCGCCGGCCTTATGCAGATCGGTTGCCACGAACTGGCCCGACGGCTTCAGGTTACAGATCACCGGCACTTTTTTGCGCATACGCTCGAAGTCTTCGATGGTCCATTCCACTTCAGCCGCGTGAGCGATAGCGAGGAAGTGCAGCACCGCGTTGGTTGAGCCGCCCGTCGCCATCAGGACGGCTACGGCGTTTTCGATCGACTTCTTCGTGACGATGTCGCGCGGCTTCAGATCCTTCTTGACCGCTTCGACCAGCACGCGTGCCGATTCGGCGGCCGAGTCGACCTTTTCCTGGTCCGGATTGGCCATCGTCGACGAATACAGCAGCGACATGCCCAGCGCTTCGAACGACGAGCTCATCGTGTTGGCGGTGTACATGCCGCCGCATGAACCCGTCGACGGGCACGCGTTCTTTTCGACCCCTTCGAAATCTTCCTGCGACATCCGGCCGGCCGTGAATTCGCCCACTGCTTCGAACGACGACACGATGGTCAGGTCGGTGCCCTTCCAGTTGCCCGGGCGGATCGTGCCGCCGTACACGTAGATGCTCGGCACGTTGGTGCGCAGCATGCCGATCATGCCGCCTGGCATGTTCTTATCGCAGCCGCCGATCACGACCACGCCGTCCATCCACTGACCTTGCACGCAGGTCTCGATACAGTCGGCGATGACTTCGCGCGACACCAGCGAATACTTCATGCCTTCGGTGCCCATCGACATGCCGTCCGAAATCGTCGGCGTGCCGAAGATCTGCGGATTCGCGTCGGCGCCCTTGACCGCGGCAACGGCCGCGTCGGCCAGACGCTGCAGGCCGGCGTTACACGGCGTGATGGTCGAGTGGCCGTTGGCGATGCCGATCATCGGCTTGTCGAAGTCGGCCTTTTCGTAGCCGAGTGCGTAGTACATCGAGCGGTTCGGTGAACGCGCCACGCCTTGCGTGATGTTCTTCGAACGACGGTTGTATGCCATGGGGGACTCCAATCTGTTTTGTTTTGATCCGTGCTGCGTGTTTGCCGCCCAGTTGGTGCGGCAGGCGCTATGCCGACGCCGCCAATGCGCTTGCCGGCAGGTACGACGGCGCTTCAGTCCAGTTTAGTTCCGACGCGTCGCGCAAGGATGCAGTTTTGCCAGGCGTGTGTCCAATATATTATTCAGGCTCGATTAGGTCGTAAAATGTATTAATCATGCTGCCCGCTATCCCTGATCTGCGCCAGTTGCGCTATTTCGTGACCGTCGCCGAAGAAAAGCACTTCGGACGGGCGGCCGCACGCCTTTCCATGACGCAGCCGCCGTTGTCGCAAGCGATTCGCGCGCTGGAGGAGACGCTTGGTGTGGCGCTGTTCGCGCGGACCAAGCGTTCGGTGGAGCTCACTCCGGTGGGCGCCGACCTGCTGCCGGAAGTGCAGCGCCTGCTGTCGAGTGCCGAGGGGCTGCGGCCGCTGGCGCAGAGCCTCGCGCGAGGCGAGGCGGGAGCGCTGTCGCTGGCGTTTGTCTCCACGGCCGATTACGGCCTGCTGCCGTTGCTGCTGCGTGATTTCGGCGCGCGGCATCCACGGGTGCGCCTCGAATTGACGGAAGCCACCAGCGACGTGCAGGTGGAAGAACTCGTGGCCGGGCGTATCGACGCGGGCCTCGTGATCGCGCCGCTGCCGTCGCGCCATGCCACCCAGCTCTCGTGGCTGCCGATCGCCCGCGAGCCGCTGGTGATCGCGATGTCGACGGAAACGGCGGCGCGCGCAGGCAGCGCCGCCGGGTCTGACGGCGACCCGCGCGCCGAGTGGCTGGACACACCGATTAGCCTGCGCGACGTCGCCGACGAACCGCTCGTGATCTTCCCCAGACGTTTGGCGCCAGGCTTTTATGACATCATTATGGATTGCTACGGCGTGGCGGGCCTCGTACCCCGGGTCGGCCAGGAGGCGATCCAGATGCAGACGATCGTGAGCCTCGTGTCGGCCGGCATGGGCGTCGCACTGGTGCCGCAATCGTTGCGTAACCTGCGCCGCACTGGCGTCGTGTACCGGCCATTCGCCGAATCAGTGCCGGCGATCGAGACGGGGCTGGTCTGGCGCACGGCGGAGGTGGGTCCGGTGTTGGCCGGCTTTATCGAAATCGTGCGGGCGCATGCGGCCACCGTTGAGGCGCAGGTTGCGGCGCCTCGTGATTAGGCTCGACGCTGCCGCGAACGCATTGCAAATCGAACCGTCCAACGCATGCGCCACATGGTGCGCAAACCGCTGGCTGCTGCTTGAAAATCGACTAGAAATCCGCTTCTGAACCTGAACTGCCCATAACAACACGATGCTCATTCACCCGAATTTCGACCCCGTTGCCATTCATCTGGGGCCGCTTGCTGTGCGCTGGTATGGACTGATGTACCTCGTCGCGTTCATCGCGGCGATCGTCGTCGGCCGGCTGCGGCTGCGTTTGCCGTACGTCGCCGCGCAAGGCTGGACCGCCAAGGACATCGACGACATGCTGTTCTACGGCGTGCTCGGTACGATTTTCGGCGGCCGGCTCGGCTACGTGCTGTTTTACAAGGCGAGCTTTTACTTCACGCATCCGCTCGACATCTTCAAGGTGTGGGAAGGCGGCATGTCGTTTCACGGCGGCTTCCTCGGCGTAACGCTGGCGATGGTGCTGTTCGCGTATCAGCGCAAACGCTCGTGGCTGCAGGTCACCGATTTCGTCGCGCCGATGGTGCCCACCGGGCTCGCGGCAGGGCGCCTTGGCAACTTCATCAACGGCGAGTTATGGGGCCGTGTGACGGATCCGTCGGCGCCGTGGGCGATGCTCTTCCCCGGCGCCGCACCGGACGACGCCACCTGGCTCACCACGCATCCGCAACTGGCCGCCCAATGGCATCTGAACGAAGTGTTCGCGCAATATCACATGCTGCCGCGCCATCCGTCGGAGTTGTATGAGATTGCGCTCGAAGGCGTGGCGCTGTTCTTCGTGCTGTTCTTCTTCTCGCGCAAACCGAAGCCGCTGGGCGCGATTTCCGCGGTGTTCCTGATCGGCTACGGTCTCGCACGCTTCACGGTGGAATTCGCGCGTGAGCCGGATGATTTCCTTGGCTTGCTCGCAATGGGGCTTTCGATGGGGCAGTGGCTCTCGCTGCCAATGATCCTGGCTGGCATCGGGATACTGGTGTGGTCCTATCGCCGTGCGCGGCGTCAACCGGCGCAAGCGGTCGGCGCGAACTGATCGCTACGTTTTATCGTAGTGAACACCCAATGAAAAAAGCCACGGCATGCCGTGGCTTTTTACTTTACTGCCTCACAGCAGTGCGTCAAGCGTAAAACGCGTTATTTCATCTGCACCGAGCCAGACACGTTGACCGTCACGGTCGACGTGCCGCCTTCGAGCGGCACGGGCGCGGATGCCTTCGCATCGGCGCCCATCGCGCGTGCGCTCATCATCATCATCGGACGCGGCATGACGCCGTTGTGCCCGACGTTGACTTCACGAATCGAATAGCTGCTGTAGCCGAACGCCTGCGCCGACGAAGCCGCCTGCTCGCGGAACGACCTGATGGCTTCGCCGGTGAGCTTCTGCTCAGCAGCACGCTGCGCTTCAGGCGACAACGAGAACTGCACATTGCCGACCTGCATGATCGATGCCATCTGGCCTGCGAGTTTCGACGCCGCGGCGAAGTCGTGCGATTCGAGCACAACTTCCGTACGGCCGCGCCATGCGGAAATGCGGCCGTCACGATCGGTGGACGGGTAGATCGAGAAGGAACCGGTGCGGGCCGTTACGCCGTTCACGCCCTTGGCTTTTTGCAGCGCCGCATCGGCGCGCTGATTCAGCGTGGAGGTAAGCGCGGACGGATCGCTCGCTTCCTGCTCGTAGAACAGCGTGATATCGACGACGTCTTGCGGCACTTCCGCGCTTGCCTGTGCATTCAGCGACAGCACGCCAGCGGGCTGATACTGCGTCACGCCTTGCGCGCGCGCCATGGCCGGCGTCAGCGCGAGCGCGGCAGGGGCGGCGCATACGAGAGCGAGAGCGAGTGCACGTGCGGTGTTTTTCGTCATTCTTGGACTCCTTGCTTGAACAGGTTTGTGCACGATTGGAGCGAACGCCGGCCAATGGCACGACGTTTGCGAGTCCGTTAGGCGCTTGTAACCTGGGCTTGGTTCCCTAATTTGACGTTTGCTTCAACGTTTGTCTTCATCCGCCTGCAGATTTGCACATGATTGCAGCAGCGACGGGTCGCATGTGCGTATGCAGCGTCAAACAAGACGCTTGGTGATGAAGCGCCATTCGGCTTCGGTCACCGGCGTGATCGACAGGCGGTTGCCTCTGGCGAGCACGCGCATGTCCTTCAATTCCTCATGCTCGCGCAATGCGGAAAGCGGAATCAACGGGATTTTCTTCTTGAACACCACATCGACAAGCAGCCAGCGCGGCGTTTCCTGCGACGGCTTCGGGTCGTAGTAGGGGCTCTTCTTATCGAATTGAGTGGGATCCGGATAGGCAGTAGACGACACCTCCGCGAGTCCCGCAATGCCCGGCTCAGGGCAACTCGAGTGATAGAACAGCACAGCGTCGCCGACCTGCATCATGTCACGCATGAAGTTGCGTGCCTGATAGTTGCGCACGCCGGTCCACGGCAACGTGTGTTGCGGTGCCTGGGCGAGATGGTCGATGCTTGCTTCGTCCGGTTCGGACTTCATTAGCCAGTAGCGCATGAATCGAATTGAACGTTAAAGGTTTGAGAATACAGAAGAAAAACCGAGACCCAAAGAAAAACGGCATCGAACCGAAGTCCGATGCCGCTTTTGAATAAGGTCCCCGCCTTAGCCGCTAGGCCGGCATCCTGAACCGGGGGTTCAGAATTGGTCGCAGTTAGCAGCACTTCGGGTACATCAGACAGAGTGACGCGCACACCCGTGCTACAAATTTCCACAACCGTGCACATGGCATTGGTTCAAGGAATATATGACCTTGGCGAACCAGGCAGGGAGGTCAAACCGATTGAACTCAATTGTTTGCGTGAGTTTTTGCTCATGCATTCCGCTTGAATTCGCAGCCGATCTCAGGACCGGCCACTTGAAATTGTTCGAGACTGCTGGGTGCTTACTGCATGCTGTACTGCTGAATCACCGTACCCAGTTGTTCGTTCATTTGATGCATTGTACGCCGGATTTCTTCGGCGGGAAATGCTTCTCCGTGTCGCACGCTCGTTTGCAGCTTAAGCAGTTCCGATGCCAGCGACAGCGCAGCCATGACGGCAATGCGATCCGTGCCGCGCACGTTGCTGTTGTTGCGGATCTTCGACATCTCGGCGTCGACGCGTGCAACCGCTTCAAGCAGCGCGCCTTCCGTTTCCGGCGAGCAGGCGAGCCGATAGGGCACGCCGAGAATCGATACTTCGATCTGCTTGGTGGTCATGCATTTTCTCCATGGCGGGTGGCGTCGCTCTCCGCTTCGACCTCATGCGGGGCGGCCTCGAGCAGATCGAGCTGATTGTCCGGCTCGCTTTGCGCACGAGCTCGCGGCAGCTTTTCGAGGATCGCATTCAGGCGTACCTGGGCGTCGTCGATCTTTGCCGACAGCGCGTCGCGTTCCGCTTGCAGCGTATCGCGCTCCTCGCGCATCAACGCGAGTTCAGTGCGCGTGGCCTCAGCTTCGGCACGCGTTTGGGCGAGCTGATCTTCGAGCGCGAGCCGCGCTTCATTGTGGCGTTGGCTGATCGTGATCAGCTTGCCGATATTCTGTGAAAGTGTTTCGAGTTCGGTGAGCATCTGCTGCGTCCTCTAAAGACATCGCATTTTAGCGCGGAATGTCGCAGGTTCCGACAATTGTCTCGTTTCGAGACGTAACAACATCGCTTTGTGCAGGCTTTTATCGACCCTATGATGAAAAACGACTCGTGCATCGGACAATAACCTGCACATAACAGAACAGATTGCGCACGGATTAACCATTCTTGACGGACTGGAGGACCGCTCCTAAACTGGCCGCACTTTGGTGCCCGCGCGTGCTTTTCCATAGTGCGCGCAGTTAAACGGGAAGCAGGGTGCGCCGTTCGCCAGAACGCGCAAACCTGCGCTGCCCCCGCAACGGTAAGCGACCGCATACGTCATGCAGGTTGATCCTGATCGCGTGTTTGAAGCTGAACACGCGAGTGTGCCACTGCGCGTCACGCGTGGGAAGGCGGGATCGATGTGTCGCTAGCCCGGATACCGGCCAGAGGGAGAGGATCGCCCCCACGCAAACGTAAAACAGCGCGGGCGCCTCGTTACGCATCGGCCCGCGGGGAAGCGGGCCGCGCACGCTATCAACAGGAATGCCACCCCATGCTGTCCCCTATCGCTCGCGCGGCGTTGCTCGCCTTTGCGAGCCTGCCGCTCGTCGTGCACGCGCAAGCTGCGTCTTCTTCGTCGCCGTCTTCATCTTCTTCTGCCGATTCAGGGGCTGCCGGTTCGTCTCCCGCGGTGTTGTCGCCCGTTGTCGTAACCGCGGAGCGTGGACCGCAACCGCTCGCCGATGCGATCCCGCAGACCACGCTGTTCGATCAGCAGGACATCGCCGATACGACCGCAACCGATTTGCCCGGTCTGCTGCAACTCGCGCCCGGTGCGCAAATCTCGCGCACTGGAGGCCCGGGTTCCACCGCGAGCCTGTTTCTGCGCGGCGCATCGTCGACGCAATCGCTGTTGCTGATCGACGGCGTACGGGTCGATTCGGTGAGTCTCGGCGCGCCGCAACTCGCGCAGATTCCGCTCGACCAGATCGATCACGTCGAAGTCGTGAACGGCAACGTGTCCGCGCTCTACGGCTCCGGCGCGATCGGCGGCGTGGTACAGGTGTTCACGAAAGACGGCGGCGATCATCCGCCGCGCTTCAATTTTTCGGTGGGCTACGGCAGCTATCACACGCAGACGCAGCAGGTGGGCGTGAACGGCGCGCTGGATAAAGACGGCAACACGACCTTCAGCATCTCGCTTGCGCGCTCGAAAGACGACGGCTTCTCCTCGCTCAATCCGGCACAGGCGCCCAATGCGAATCCGAATGCGAACGGCTATCTGAACGAAAGCATCTCGGCTTCGCTGCGCCACAAGTTCAACGACAAATGGGACGCGGGCGTCACCTATCTCCAGTCGAACGGCAATAACAGCTACGACAACGCGTACGGCGTGCCGACCGATCTGAACAATCTGTATAGCAAAGTGCGGCAGGTGTCGGTGTTCGCAAACGGCAAGCTGACCGACTGGTGGACCACGCACTTTGTCGTTTCCGAAGGTGACGACCGCAGCGTGTCGAATACTAACGGCATCTACAACGGCCGCTTCGATACCGACAATCGCCAGTACACGTGGCAAAATGATTTCGCGCTCGCCGCGCAACAGAAACTGCAGGTCGGCTACGAGCATCTGGATCAGAGCCTCGACTCGGATACGTTTGCGGCGCCCGACCGGCATGTTGATTCGGCTTTTGTCGGCTATACGGGGCGCTTCGGGCGCAACCAGATTCAGGCCAATGTGCGGCACGATCAGTATTCCGATTTCGGCGGGGCGAACAGTTACTATCTCGGCTACGGCTTCGACGTCACCGAGCATTGGAAGGCGACTGCAAGCTATTCGGATTCGTTTCGCGCGCCGAGCTTCGACGATCTGTACTATCCGATCAGCGGCAATCCGTCGATCCAGCCGGAGCGCAGTCATTCGATCGAAGCAGCGTTGCAGTACGCGTCGCATGCGCTTGGCGTGATGCGTCTGAGCGCGTTTCAGACGCGTTATTCAAATCTGATCGACTACCAGCAGGTGACGCCCGGCATTTATCTGGCCGAGAACGTCGGCCGTGCGAAGGTGCAGGGGCTCGAAGGGTCGTGGAGCGGCCATGTCGGCAAGACGGATGTGCGCGCGTCGGTGACGCTGCAAAATCCGGTCGACCTCGATAGCGATACCGATCTCGTGCGGCGTGCACGGCGCTTCGCTTCGCTGGCGGTGAACCGCAGCATTGCGGGGTGGCGCGTCGGCGGCGAGTGGATCGTCAGCGGCGCCCGTGAAGATAGCAGCGGCACACTGGGCGGCTACGGTGTGGTGAATCTGTCGGCGCGCTACAACCTCACAAAGGCGTGGTACGTCGCCGCGCAAATCCAGAACCTGTTGAACAAGGACTATGAAACGGCCTATTCGTATAACTCGCCGCGGCGCGGTGCGTATGTCACGGTCGGCTGGCAGCAGCAGTGACGAACATACGTGCGTGAGAAGGCGCTGATGAACCGCAGCTCGAGCCCGATGCCTATCACCACGTTGCGCGTCATGAGCGCGAAGCGCGCAGCCGCGATCTGGCTCGCGCTCGCGGGAATCGCACTGGCTGTGCTGATGGCGTCGCTCGCGCTCGGCAGCGTGTCGCTGGCGCCGGCGCGCGTGCTGGCGGCGCTCGTTCCGTCGCACGGGGCGCATATCGAGTCCGCCGATCTCGCCAGTGAGATCGTGCGCAAGCTGCGCTTGCCGCGCGCGGTCGCGGGCTTCGCATGCGGCGCACTGCTTGCATTGGCGGGTGCGCTGCTGCAAGTGCTGTTGCGCAACCCCTTGGCCGAACCCTACGTGTTAGGCGTGTCGGGCGGCGCGGCGACGTTCGCGCTGGTCGCGATGATCGCCGGTTGCGCGTGGTGGATCGTCGATGCCAGCGCGTTCGCCGGCGCTTTCGTGTCGATCCTGCTGGTGCTTGGCCTTGCGCGCCACGAGTTGTGGCGCGGCGAGCCGCAGGACACGTCGCCGCGTTTGCTGCTGACCGGCGCGGTGATCGCGGCCGGTTGGGGCGCTGTCATTACCTTGCTGCTCAATCTCGCGCCGGACAATCGTCTGCGTGGCATGCTGTTCTGGCTGACCGGCGATCTGAACGGCGGCGCGATGCCGTGGACGGCGCTCGCCGCGCTCGTCGTCGTGCTGGTGGCAATCGTGCCCGCTGCGCCCCGTCTGAATGTGCTGCTGCGAGGCGACGCCGCCGCGCAGGCGCTGGGCGTCGCCGTGATGCCGCTGCGTTTGCGCGTGTACCTGGTGGCGTCGCTGGCGGCCGCCGCGGCGGTGACCACGGCGGGCACGATCGGTTTTGTCGGTCTGGTGGTGCCGCATATGCTGCGGCTCGCGTTCGGTAACGATCAGCGCATGCTGCTGCCCGCTGCGGCGCTCGGCGGCGGTGTCGCGGTGATGGGCGCGGATCTGATCGCGCGGACCGTGATTGCGCCGGCGCAATTGCCGGTCGGCGTGATCACGTCGATCGTCGGCGTGCCGGTGTTTTTGTGGATGCTGTTGCGCAGGCGCCGATGATGAACGCACACAACGCCCCGCATTCGGCGCTCAGCGCGCAACGCCTGACCTTGCGTGCGGGCATGCGCACCTTGCTCGACGCGTTCACGCATACGTTCTACGCAGGCGAGATCTGGTGTGTCGCCGGGCCCAACGGCGCGGGCAAGACGACCTTGCTATCCACGCTGGCTGGTCTGGCGCAACCCGCAGCGGGTCATGTCGAACTCGACGGCGTGCGTCTCGCCGACTGGCCGCCGTTGCCGCTCGCGCAGCGTCGCGCGCTGATGCCGCAAAATGCTGCGGACGCGTTCAGCGCGAGCGTGCTCGATATCGTGATGCTAAACCGCTTTCCCCATCTGACAGGCTGGGGTTGGGAAGGCGAGGGCGATCGTGCAGCCGCGCATGCCGCATTGGATGTATTGGGTCTCGCCACATTCGCTGCGCGCGACGTGCTGTCGCTTTCGGGCGGCGAACGGCAACGTGTCGCGCTGGCGGCGGTGTTGTGCCAGGAGGCACCGTTGTTGCTGCTCGACGAACCGCTCTCGCATCTGGACTTGCACCACCAGATCGACTGTCTCGAAGCCCTGAGCGCCTGGACGCACGAGCCTCGGCGTACAGTGGTGTTTTCGTGTCATGACCTGAACCTCGCGCGCCGCTTCGCGACGCATGCGCTGCTGCTCGATGGCAACGGTGGCGCGTATGCTGGACCGGTGCATGATGTGCTGACGCCCACGCTGACGAGCCGCGCGTTCGGCTATCCGCTGATTCTGATTCGCGACGGTGAGCATGAGGCGCTGATTCCCGCGCCGCGCTTGCGTCACGAATCGCCTGCGGGCTATGACACACCGGCAAGCTAACCGCTTCATCAAAACATTCTCTCTTTTAGAAACGTCTATGACTTCTTTGCCAGGTTTGTCGGGATTGACAGAAGTCGAACCGCTCGATCAAACGCTGCGTGCCGAACTGCAACACATCATCGATACCAAGACCAAGCCGCCCGGCAGTCTTGGGCGACTCGAGACGCTCGCGCGCCAGATGGGGTTGATCCAGCGGACGACGCACCCCACGGTCGAACGTCCGGCGATGATCGTGTTCGCCGGCGACCACGGTATCGCGCAGGAAGGCGTGAGTCCTTATCCGCAAGCCGTGACCGCGCAAATGGTCGCTAATTTTCTCGCGGGCGGCGCGGCGATCAATGCCTTGAGCCGCGTATCCGGCGTCGAGCTTGAAGTGGTCAACTCAGGCATTGCGACGCCGTTGCCGTCGACTGAAGGTCTTATCGACATTCCGGTTGCCGCCGGTACGCGCAACTTCGCACACGAACCCGCGATGACGCACGAACAGGCGCTTGCCGCGATGCAGGCAGGCGCGGCTCGCGTGCGGTATCACGCGGCGCTCGGCACCAATGTGATTGGCTTCGGCGAGATGGGCATTGCGAATACGTCGTCGGCGGCGTGTCTGATGAGTCGCCTGTGCGGCGTGCCGATCGATGAGTGCGTTGGCCGCGGGACCGGTCTCGACAACGCGGGGCTCGCGAAAAAACGCAACATACTCGCATCCGCGCTCACGCATCACGCCGTTTCCAACGATCCGCTCAACGTGCTCGCCACGTTCGGCGGCTTCGAAATTGCGATGATGACGGGCGCGTATCTTGCTGCCGCGCAAGCCCGTATGACAATCCTGGTCGACGGTTTCATCGGGACCTCGGCATTGCTGGTGGCCGATGCCTTCGCGCCGAAGGTGCGCGAATATTGCGTGTTCGCGCATGCGTCGAACGAGGCGGGGCATCGGCGCATGCTCGATCATTTCGGCGCGCTGCCGTTGCTCTCGCTCGATATGCGCCTCGGCGAAGGCACCGGCGCGGTGCTCGCGGTGCCGCTGCTGCGCGCGGCGGTGGCGTTCGTCAACGAAATGGCGAGCTTCGAATCGGCCGGCGTCGCGAATCGTGATGTGTGATCTGTCAAAGGCGCTGTCATGCAAAGTGCCGCCCTATAGAAGCATGTGCCTTGCTTGCTCATGAACCCGCTCGCTGAACTACGCTATTTCTTCACGGCGCTTGGCTATTTCACGCGCGTGCCGGTGCCGCGTTGGGTCGGCTTTGAGCCGCACTATCTGAATGCGGCGGCGCGCTATTTTCCGCTCGTCGGCCTATTGATCGGCGGGTTGAGCGCGCTGGTTTATCTCGCGGCGTTGCATGTCTTTCCAGCGGGCGTGGCGGTGTTGCTGTCAATGGCTGCGTCGCTTCTCGTGACCGGCGCGTTTCACGAGGACGGCCTCGCCGATTGCGTCGATGCGTTCGGTGGCGCCTATACGCGCGACGACGTGTTGCGCATCATGCATGATTCGCGCATTGGTGCTTTTGGCGCCATCGCGCTCGTGGTCGCACTCGCATTGAAGTGGCAAACGCTCGCCGCGTTACCGCCCGTGCGCGCCGCAAGCCTGATGATTGCTGCGCATGCGGCGAGCCGCGTGTTTGCAATCAGCTATCTGGCCACACTCGACTATGTGCGTGCCGAAGGCAAAGCCAAACCGGTTGCGCAGCGCTTGAGCGGTCCCGCGTTGCTCTGCGCGGCAGCGTTCGGTTTGCCATGGTTGTTCTGGCCGAACTGGCTCGATTCGCCGAATTGGCGCTTCGCTTGTGTGACGCTCGCCGTACTGGTCGCACTGCGCTTTGCATTGGGCCGCTATTTCGTCAGGCGCATCGGTGGCTACACCGGTGACTGCCTCGGCTTCGCGCAACAGATCTTTGAACTGAGCATCTACCTCGTGGGGCTCGCATGGATATCGTCCTGATTCGTCATCCTGCCGTCGCGCTCGATTCGGGTGTGTGCTACGGCCACAGCGACGTGGCGCTTGCCGAGGACGTCGAAATATCCGCGAGTGTCCTTGCACTGAAACTTGCGACCTTGCAGGTGCCGCCGCCGCGTGTGCTGATGTCGAGCCCGCTGACGCGTTGCGCGACGCTGGCAGCGGTCATGGCGAACGATTTTGGTTGCGCGCTCAGTCATGACGATCGTCTGAAGGAGATGGACTTTGGCGATTGGGAGCAGCAGCGCTGGGATGCGATCGATCGCGGCTTGCTCGATGATTGGGCGGCTAACTTCGAGCACGCGCGGGCGCATGGCGGCGAGAGCGTCGCGCAATTCGTCGCGCGGGTGCGGGCATGGTTCGACGCGTTCGCGTTGACGCGTGAGCTGTCGCCCGCGTATGTGGTTACGCATGCCGGGGTGATGCGGGTGATCGCGTCGCTGGTGCTGGACGTGCCGCTGGAACGCAGTCTGCGGTGGTCGCTGGAAATGACCGGGGTTGTGTGGTTGCGCAGGGATGAGGCGGCGCAGCAGTGGTCGTTGGTGAGGTGGAATGCGTGAGGGGTAGGGGCGTCACTGTGCGCCGCTCTTCCTCCGCGAGCGCGCCAGCTCCAGGTCTTCACACATCTGCTTCGCTCCTTGTGCAATACGCGGCGCTGGCCGGTTGATCAGATCGCCGTCGATGGCGAATAGATTGTTGTTCGCCACTGCCGTCAGACTCGGCCATGCGCGCCATGTGCCAAGTTGCGGCAAAGTCGTGTCCGGTTTGGTGGCGCCGGGCGCGGCGGTGACGATCGCTTCCGGATTCGCTGCGAGCACCGCTTCGGTCGAGACGGTCGGCGCCAGCGGTTCGAGTTTCGCAAACACGTTGCGGCCGCCGCATAGCGCAATCACGTCGCTCACCATATGTTCGCTGTTGAGCGTCATCAACGGTTGATCCCATACCTGATAGAACACGCTGACAGGCGCACGGCTCGCATACTGCGTGCGCAATCGCGCGATGTCCTGGCGATATGCGGCCGCCGCTGCATCGGCAGTCGGCGAAGTGCCGAGCAATTGCCCGAGCTTTATCAGCGACACGGCAACGTCATCGAGATGATGCGGTTCGCTGAAAAACAATGGCACATGCATTTCACGCAGGCGATCAAGTTGGCGCTGCGCATTGCCATGCCGCCACACGACGATCAGATCGGGCTTCAACGCGACAATCCGTTCGAGGTCGAGCGCCTTGTTGTCGCCGACGCGTGGCAGTTGCTTCGCTTCAGGCGGATAGTCGCTGTAAGACACGGCGCCGACCAGTTTCGCGCCGCCGCCCGCGGCGTAGAGCAATTCGGTGACGTGCGGCGCGAGACTGATGACGCGTTGTGCGGGCGCAGGCAAGGTGATTGTTGCGCCGGTGTCGTCAGTGACGGTGATGGTGGCGTGCGCGTGCAGCGTGCTCGCGCAAAGTGCTGCGGCGGTGGCGAAGCGGAGAAGTCGAATCATCGGACAGCCTCGCGCAAACCCGCTTCGAGGCGTGCCCATTCCGCGTCGCTCGCGGGCAGCCCGAAGCGCACACTGCCCGATGCCGCGAAGAGGCGTGTCCACACGCCGCGTTGTGCTAATGCCTCATGCAGGGCGGCGGCGCGTGCGTCGTCGGTCCATGCAAAGAGCGGCGTGCTTCGCGTGGCAAGACCTTGTGCACGCAGCAGATTCACCAGCCGGGCGCTTTCGGTATCGAGCCGCGTACGCATCTGCTGTTGCCACAATTCATCCTCAAATGCGGCTTTGACAGCATGACGAGCCGGACCGCTGACCGTCCACGCCCCAAGCGTACGACGCAATGCGTCGAGCAAAGACGGCGCACCGAGTACGAAGCCGGCGCGCACGCCGGCAAGCCCAAAGAATTTCCCCGGCGACCGCAACACGACCAGGCCATCGCGATCGGTGCTTGCCGCGAGCGAAGCCGAAGGCATCGTATCGGCAAAAGCTTCGTCGACCAGCAGCGTGCCGCCACGCGCGGCGAGTTGCGCATGCCAGTGCAGCAGCTTGCCGGCGCTCAGATGCTCCGCGGTCGGATTGTTCGGATTCACGACGACCACGTGCGTGAGCGTATCGGGCAAGGTGTCCCAGGACACATGCAGTGGCACGACCTCATGTCCGGCCCGCTCGAATGCGGGCGCATATTCGCTGTACGTGAGCGGCGCGATGCCCACCTGGGCGCGAGGCAGCAGTGAGGGCAGCGCGCGAATCGCCGCCTGGCTTCCCGCCACGGGCAGCACGTGCGCGGCATCGGGCGCGCCGTAATAGTGCGCGGCGCAGGCGGCAAAGCCGTCGCCTTCGTCGGGCAGGCGGCGCCAGGCATCGGCTGGAACCGGCGGCACCGGATAGCCGTGCGGATTGATGCCGGTCGACAGGTCGAGCCATTGCGCGTACGGAATGCCGTAACGCTCGGCCGCTTCGTGCAGATTGCCGCCGTGAACCATGGCGTTGAACGCGGTGCCGGCATCCGCTTTATGACCGGCCGTTCGATCAACCATGAAAGGGCACACTCAGCAAAGCCAGCACGATCAGCACCGCCAGCCAGAGAATGACTGTGCGTTCGACCAGCATCAATGCCGCCGTGACATGAGTGGCGTTCGCGGGGTGTCCGAAGCCCAGCGCCGGTCTGTGCTCAAGCTCACCGTGATACACCGCGGGCCCGCCAATCAGCACGTTCAAACTACCCGCGCCCGACGCCATCACCGGCCCGGCGTTCGGACTGTCCCAACGGGGTGCCTGTTCGCGCCAGCAACGTAGCGCGGTGCGTGTGTCGCCGAGCAGGGCGTAGCTCACTGCGGTGAGGCGCGCGGGAATCCAGTTGAGCACATCGTCGATCCGCGCGGCGGCCCAGCCGTAGCGCAAATAGCGCGGCGTGCGATAGCCCCACATGGCGTCGAGCGTGTTGGCCAGACGAAATCCCAGTGCGCCTGGACCGCCTGCAATCGCGAACCAGAACAGTGCGCCGAAAATCGCGTCGTTACCGTTTTCCAGTGCCGATTCGACGGCGGCGCGCGACAGCGCCGCTTCGTCGGCATGAGCGGTTTCGCGCGACACGATGCGCGCGGTCAAGAGGCGTGCTTGCGCCAGGTCGCGTTTCGCCAGTGCCTGTGCGATCGGCGCAATGTGATCGTGCAGACTGCGTGCGCCGAGGGCGAACCAGAGCAACACGACATGCACTGCGCAGGCCGCAAAAAACGGCAGCACGGCGACCAGCCACCAGGCGATCAGCACAGGCGGCATGACCGCCAGCGACCACGCGAGCAGCCCCTTGACCCGTAAGCGCCGGCCGGTGTTATAGCGTGCTTCGAGGCGCTTCGCCCATTTGCCGAAACCGACTAATGGATGCGCGGTGCGCGGCTCACCGAGCCAACGGTCAACGGCGACGCCCGCCGTTGCCAGCGTAACGATCAGCGGGAGCGACAGCATCACGCGCTGCCCGCTGTTTTCAGGGCGAGCGGCAGGCCCGCGACCATCATCGTGACCTGGGTGCTCAACGCGGCGATGCGCTGATTGAGCCGCCCGAGTTCGTCGACATAGAGGCGCGTCTCCGCGCCGAGCGGCACTACGCCGAGGCCAATTTCGTTGCTGACCACGATGATCTTGCCTTTGGCGTTGATGAGCGCCGCTTCGAAAGCGGCAAAGTGCACCTGATAGTGATCGACGGGCAAGCCGTCGCCGTCCGGCGGGCACAGCAGGTTGGCGAGCCACAGCGTCAGGCAGTCGATCAGAATGCAATGGTCTGGCGCGTCGATTTGCGTCACGATGCCGGCGAGATCGACACCTGCTTCCTGCAACTGCCAATGCGCCGGACGCCGCTCGCGATGATGCGCGATGCGCGCGCTGAATTCGGCGTCGTCGGCCACGCGTGCGGTGGCGATGTATGTGACGGGAAGGGCGCTGCTGTTCGCCAGTTGTTCGGCGTGCACGCTCTTGCCCGAACGGGCGCCGCCGAGAACGAAGGTGAGGTCGGGGGGAATCATCGCGTGATTGTACCGGCGTGCAGCGCGTGCCGGCACGATGGGATAATGCCGCGTTCAATTCGCCGCTTTGAGGTTTCGCTGCGGTACGGTGCTGTTGCGTATCGCGGCGTCGTTGCCGCCTGGTTGTTGCTGAGTTGCCACTTCATTGCCCATTCACCGCCGAGCCAGACATTCCGTGACCACGACTTCGACCCCGCATGACGCCGTACCTGTGCCGCGCGGCACGCTGATGATTCAGGGGACCACGTCCGATGCGGGCAAGAGCACGCTCGTCGCGGGTTTGTGCCGGCTGGCGCGGCGCGCCGGCGTGCGGGTCGCGCCGTTCAAGCCGCAGAACATGGCGCTCAATAGCGCGGTGACGATCGACGGCGGCGAGATCGGTCGCGCGCAGGCTTTGCAGGCGGTGGCCGCGGGCATCGCCGCGCATACCGACCTGAACCCCGTGCTGCTCAAGCCGACGAGCGACCGTGGCGCGCAAGTGATCATCCACGGCAAGGCGCGCATGAATCTCGATGCACGCGCGTATCACGACTACAAGCCGGTCGCCTTCGAGGCCGTGCTGGAATCGTATGCGCGTCTGCAGGCGGCGTACGACACGATTTTCGTCGAAGGCGCGGGCAGTCCCGCCGAGATCAATCTGCGCGACCGCGATATCGCCAACATGGGTTTTGCTGAAGCGGTCGACTGTCCGGTCGTGCTGGTGGCCGACATCGACCGTGGCGGGGTGTTCGCGCATTTGACCGGTACGCTCGCGTGTCTGTCGGACAGCGAGCAGGCGCGTGTGCGCGGCTTCATCATCAACCGCTTTCGCGGCGACGTCAGTCTGCTGAAGCCCGGGCTCGACTGGCTCGAAGCGAAAACCGGCAAACCGGTGCTCGGCGTGGTGCCTTACCTGCACGGTCTGACGCTCGACGCCGAAGACATGCTGCCCCCCGAACTGCGCGCCGCGCAAAGCAGCGATACGGGCCGGATGTTGCGGGTGATCGTGCCGGTGTTGCCGCACATCAGCAATCACACCGATTTCGACGCGCTGCGCGCGCATCCGCAGGTCGATTTTCATTACGTGCGAAGCGGCACGCCGCCTCCGCCCGCCGATCTGATCATCCTGCCTGGGTCGAAGAACGTGCCGGGCGATCTGGCTTTTCTGCGTGCGCAAGGCTGGGATGAGGTGTTGCAACGGCATTTACGTTACGGCGGCCGCGTTATCGGGATTTGCGGCGGCATGCAGATGCTCGGACGCGAAGTGGCCGATCCGTACGGCATGGAAGGTGCGCCCGGAACGAGTGCGGGCCTTGGCTGGCTCGATTACTCGACAGTACTGACGCGCAAAAAAACGCTCAGGAATGTGACGGGGCGCCTCGCGTTGCCCGGTTCGCCCGAGGTTGCCGGCTACGAGATTCACATGGGAGAGACGCAAGGTCCGGCGTTGAGCGCGCCCGCGCTGGAATTGGGCGTTGCGCCAGACGCTTATCCCGACGGCGCGATCTCGGCTGATGGCCAAATCCTCGCCACCTATGTGCACGGTCTGCTCGACACGCCGGCCGCATGCGCCGCACTGCTGGCGTGGGCGGGCTTAAGCGACGCCGAGAAGATCGACTACCCGGCGCTGCGTGAGGCGTCGCTGGATCGTCTTGCCGACACGCTCGCCGAGCATCTTGATCTCGCGAAGCTTTTTGCTGCAATTGGCTGACGAAGATCAATCGGACGATAGTGATTAAATCTTGCTGGGAAATAATCAAAGCCTGAACGGCGGTTTTTCGTCTCATATGGTTCGAATACAGTCCTGACATCGTCGGCCGACGCGGGCCGTCTTTCTCGTAAAGGACTCGTCATGAACTCGAACCGCTTAGCCGATCTGGCTGCCTTGATTCTTCGTCTGGCCCTGGGTGTCCTGTATCTCGCACACAGCTTGCAGAAGATTTTTGTTTTTACGCTGCCGGGAACGGCGCAGTTTTTCGTCTCGCTCGGCTTGCCGGGATGGCTCGGCTATGTGACGACGTTCGTCGAACTCATCGGCGGTATCGCGTTGCTGCTTGGCGTGCGGGTCCGCTGGGTCGCGCTGACGCTGCTGCCGTTCATGCTTGGCGCGATGTCGGCGCATTTGCATAACGGTTGGGGGTTCGCGTCGCCGAACGGCGGCTGGGAATATCCGGCTTTCTGGGCGGTGACTTTGGCCGTGCAGTCGCTGCTCGGCGGCGGCGCGCTGGCGCTGGGCGGTGCGAAGATGCCGCGTGCCGTGGCGGCCTGATCAGGTCACTCCGGGACGCCGGCATCCCATCTCACCGGATAACAAAAAAGCACGCGCCGTAAGGCCGCGTGCTTTTTTATGGCCTGAGCCAAGGCGCTTCGGACATTTCGAGTCCTTCGCCGCGCCCCCGCGTCACTCAGTCAATACAACACGATCTGCGTGCAGCGAAACAACGCCATCGTCTTGCCGTTCGGATCGGTGACGGTGGCATCCCACACCTGCGTGCTGCGGCCCAGATGCACGGCCTTGGCGACCGCGCGGATCGTGCCTTCTGTCGCCGTGCCGACAAAATTGCTTTTCAGCTCGACGGTTGTGAAATTGCGCGCCGTCTCGGGCAGGTGGGCGAGGCATGCATAGCCGCAGGCCGTATCGGCGAGGCCAATCACGGTGGCGGCATGCAAAAAACCGTTCGGCGCGAGCAATTCGTCGCGCACGGTCAATTCCGCAGTCAAGGTGCCTTGCTCCAGCGTCAGAACATGCACGCCCAGCAAGCCGGGCAACTTGCCCTTCTGACGTTCATGCAGGCGCTCGATGGTGTATTCCGGGCGGAGTTTGCTCATGAGATTCGGGTCCTCGATGGAAAAAACAGGGGTGTTGGGCAGCTAATTAGCCGTTTGGGGGCTTCGACCCCGGTGCATTTGCCGATATTATCAACGGCTGGATCGGCGGGTGAACCTGAAACCGGCACGGATCAGGACACATCGGCGCAAGTCAGAGCAAACTGCGCGGCAAACCGGCTGGCGGCGCCCAGCCTTCTTTCCGGGAGAATTCATGACGGTGATCGTGGTGGCGAATCCGAAGGGCGGCGTGGGTAAAAGCACGCTGTCCACCAATCTGGCCGGCTATTTCGCGTCGCTCGGGGAATGGGTCGCGCTGGCGGACCTCGACAAACAGCAGTCCTCACACGCGTGGCTGTCACTGCGGCCCCCTGCGCTGCCGCCCATCGAGATCTGGGAGGTCGATCCGGAAAATCCCGTCAAACCGCCCAGAGGTCTGGAGCACTCGGTCATCGACACGCCGGCCGGATTGCACGGCAACCGCCTGAATATCGCGCTGGATCTGGCCGACAAGGTGATCGTGCCGCTGCAGCCGTCGATGTTCGATATTCTCGCGACCCAGGAATTCCTCGAGCGGCTGGCGAAGGAGAAGGCGGTCAGGAAAGGCACGATCGAGATCGGTGTCGTGGGTATGCGCGTCGACGCCCGCACGCGCTCAGCGGAGCAACTGCACCGCTTTGTCGAGGGATTGAAGCTGCCCGTGTTGGGTTACCTGCGCGACACGCAGAATTACGTGCAGCTGGCGGCGCACGGCCTGACCTTGTGGGACGTGGCGAAAAGCCGCGTGGAGAAGGATCTGGAGCAGTGGCAGCCGATCATCCAATGGACCAACGGCGCCAGCAAGAAGGCGTGATGTGAATCAGCAGGCGGCGTGGCCGCCCGCCGCATGGAACCGTGCGGCGAAAGGCCGGCTCAGGTCCAGTTCTGGGTCGGCACGTGATCGCGGCTGCCCTTGATCTTGTTGTTGTCGTCGACGAACACCAGATCCGGCTTCCAGCCTGCCTTCAGTTCCGCTTCGTCGACCACTGCGAACGCCGCGATGATCACCAGATCGCCCAACTGCGCGCGCCGCGCGGCTGAACCGTTCAGCGAAATCATGCCGCTGCCGCGTTCGCCCTTGATCGCGTACGTCGAGAAACGCTCGCCGTTGTTGATGTTCCAGATGTCGATCCGTTCGTTTTCGACGATGTTCGAGGCTTCGAGCAAGTCCTCGTCGATTGCGCACGAGCCTTCGTAGTGCAGTTCACAGTGCGTGACCGCGACGCGATGGATTTTCGACTTCAGCATGTTGCGTTGCATGACCAATCCCTTGTGCTTCTGACGCGTGTTTGCGCAGCCTAAGACTGCTTCAGATTTCGAGGTTGTCGATGAGACGAGTGGTGCCGAGCTTGGCGGCGGCCAGCACGACTAACTCTGCGTTCGCGTCTTGCGGATTCGGCGGCAGCAGATTCGAACGCTTGCGCACGGCGATGTAATCAGGTTGCCAGCCGCGCGCGGCCAGTGCCCCCATTGCCGCCTGTTCGAGTTTTGCGAAGTCGCGATCGCCGGTGAGCACCGCATCGCGCACACGATTGAGCTCGGCGGCCAGCATCGGCGCCTCGGCACGCTCTGCCGTCTGCAGAAAGCGGTTGCGTGAACTGAGCGCGAGGCCGTCGGCGTCACGCACGGTTTCCGCGGCAATGATGTCGGTCGGTAGCGCGAACTGGTGGCACATGCTGCGTACGATCATCAACTGCTGATAATCCTTCTTGCCGAACACCGCGACCCGCGGCTGCACGCACGACATCAGCTTCATCACCACCGTGCACACACCCTGGAAGAAACCAGGCCGGAATTCGCCTTCGAGAATGTCGCCCAGATCGTGCGGCGGATGCACGCGGTACTCCTGCGGCTCCGGATACAGATCCCGTTCCGTCGGCGCGAACAGCACATAGACGCCTTCTTTCTGAAGCTTGTCGATGTCAGCTTCGAGCGTGCGTGGGTATTTGTCGAAATCTTCGTTCGGGCCGAACTGCAAGCGGTTGACGAAGATACTCGCCACCACCGGATCGCCGTGCTGGCGCGCCAGGCGCATCAGCGACAGATGGCCCTCGTGCAGATTTCCCATGGTCGGCACAAAGGCGGTGCGATTCTGGCCGCGCAACTGGTCGCGCAATTCATGGATCGAGCTGATGACTTTCATGATCGGACAGGGAATTCCTCGCGCGGCGCGAGACCCGGTTGACGCAAAAACTCAGGTTTTCGCGTGGCCCGTGGCCTCACTGGTAATGACAGGTTCGGAGCGCCGGATTGTAGTGGATTTGCTCAGGGGGTGCACCGAAACGAGGCGTCTGCTGCAGCGATGGCGCACGCAAGCCCCGTTTTGCGGCGTCAGGCCGGCAGATAGGCGAGGCGCACATAGATCGGCGCGAACGGCTCGGCCTGCGTGATTTCAACGAGCGACTCACGGCACAACTCGAGCATGGCGATGAAATTCACCACGACCACCGGCACGCCTTTGCTCGTATCGAACAGATCCGAGAATTCGATGAAACGCGCGTTTTGCAGTCGCCGCAGGATCGTGCTCATATGCTCGCGCACCGACAATTCCTCGCGCGAAATCTTGTGATGCTGAACGAGCTTGGCGCGCTTGATCACGTCGGCCCAGGCCGCGCGCAGGTCTTCGCTATCCACGTCCGGAAAGCGCGGCGTGATGCTTTGCTCGATGTACACCTCGGCGCGCAGGAAATCGCGGCCAAGCTGCGGCAGATGGTCGATGCGTTGTGCGGCGAGCTTCATCTGCTCGTATTCGAGCAGGCGGCGCACCAGTTCGGCACGCGGATCTTCGGCTTCGTCGCCGCTGTCGGCCTTCTTCACCGGTAACAGCATGCGCGACTTGATCTCGATCAGCATGGCGGCCATCAGCAGATACTCGGACGCGAGTTCGAGATTGGTCTGGCGCAACTGGTCGACGTAGCCGAGGTATTGGACCGTGACGTCCGCCATCGGGATATCGAGCACGTTGAAGTTCTGCTTGCGGATCAGGTATAGCAACAGATCCAGCGGGCCTTCGAACGTTTCGAGAAACACTTCGAGCGCGTCCGGCGGAATGTACAGATCCGTCGGCAGCTTGAAGAGCGGCTCGCCGTACAGGCGTGCGAACGCGATGCCGTCTACGGTGTCCGGCGTCGAATCGGTAGTGGGCGCGGCAAGCGCGGCGTCAGGTGCCGGCGTGGCGCCCTTTGCCTCGTTGGCGTGACTCACGCGCTTAGAAGTTTTGATAGTACGAGTAAGGCGTCTGCTCTACACGCGAGGCTTTCTGCTCGGCGTTTTCTTCGAGATCGATCGGCTGTTTGTCCCACAGCAGCGACCGGCCACGGCGCTGCTCCGCTTCCAGATTCGGTTTTTGTTGCTTGAGCTGGTTCAGGAACTGGGTGATGTCCGATTGATACATGGCTAGACGTCCGTGGTGTGGGGAATGGCGGCTGCCCAGCGGGGATCCCCGCGCGGCATCGCTCCTATTCCATAATTTTACCGCATGCGCCGCGCGTGGTCGAAAAATGGCGCGGCGGCGCGCGCGGCCGGTATGCAGAAAACACCCGGAACCCACGCCAACGCGATGCGTCAAAGGCGGGCGCGTGGCTGGCGGGGTGGTGTGCGAATCCGGGTTGCGCGGCCGGGCGGGCGTCACTACGCATGCCGCATGAGGTGCGGCGCACAAGCCGGAGGGGGCGCCATGCGTCAGCCTGCAAACGCCCTTTTTAGAGATGGCGCGGTCTCGCCGATGTGGTCAAATAGCGAGCTTCGACCGCTGCGGCGAGCGCGAGCGACAGAATTCATCAACTACGGCCGGAGGTCCTGTTTGGCGGTATGTGCGATCGAAAAGCCGTGTGGGCGGCGCGACAATGCCGGTACTAAGCGCGGGCATCTCATGCCTGTGCGGCGCTGGCTGCGCGCGTGGCTGGCATTCGGCGTCGTCATGCTCATGCTTGCCGCGGCCGACGCGCACGCAGCACGGCGCGCGGCCGCCAGCTACAAGGTCGATATCGAAGCCACGCCGCGCTCGCTGCGCAAGCTGCTCGAAGCGCACCTGGACGTTGCGCGGTTCGCCAAACGCCCCGACATCAGCGACGACCAGTTCGAGTTTCTGATCACCGCCACCCCCCAGCAGGTGCGCGATCTGGCCGCCACGCAGGGCTATTTCACGCCGGTCGTGCGTACTGACGTGCGAACCGTCGACGACAAAAAGCGCGTGACGGTGAGCGTCGATCCCGGCCCGCAAACCCTTATCACGTCGATTTCACTGTCGTTTCGCGGCCCGGTGCTGACCGAAGACCCGGCACAGGAAAACGCCGCGCGCTTCGCGTTTTCACTGCATGAAGGCGATCCGTTTTCGCAAGGCGACTGGGACGACGCGAAAAACGCATCGCTCAAGGCGTTGCAGGCGCGCCGTTACCTGGGCGCAAAGGTCTACCATTCCGAGGCACGAATCGACCCGCGCACGCACGAAGCGAAATTGTCGGTTACATACGAGAGCGGCCCGACCTTCACGATGGGCAAGCTCGACGTGTCCGGTACGCGGCGCTATCCGGAACAGATTGTCGACAATGTGAATCCGATTTCGGTCGGCGACATCTATGACGTACAGCGCGTCACTGAATTGCAGCGGCAGTTGCAGAACACGCCTTACTACGCGAGCGTTGCAATCGACGTGGATAGCGATCCGGCCAAGCCGGTCGACACGCCGGTGCACGTGAAAGTGTCGGAATATCCGTACAACAGTATCCGCGGCGGGGTCGGTTATTCGACCGACAACGGCCCGCTGGTCCAGGGCTCGTATTCGTATCTCGACACCTTCGGCAAGGCGTGGCCGTTCACGGTCGACGGGCGCCTCGATCAGATTCAGCAATACGGGCAAATCCAGCTCGCTATGCCGCCAGGGCCGCGTGGATGGACCAATAGTGTGTTGGCGTCCTACACCACCACGGACGTGTCCGACACGCGCATCTACAGCATTCGCGGCGGCTTGCAGCGAGCCCGGACGTCGCAATTCATCGACTACAACTACTCGATCCTGTATTACCAGGACCGGCTCGACCAGAACGCGATTGCGCCGACCACCAGCCGCGCGTTGGTCCCGTCATGGTCATGGACCCGCCGCAATACCGACGATCCACTGTTCCCGCGCTCGGGCAATCTGATTCACGTCGAAGCCGGCTTCGCGGTCAAAGGCGTGCTGACCGACCAGACGTTCGCGCGCGGCTATGCCCGCGGCCAGCAGTACCTGCCGATCGGCAAGGAAGACCTTGTGCTGTTCCGTGCAGAGCTCGGCGGCGTGTTCACGAGCGGCAGTTCGAGCGGCATTCCGGCTTCGCTGCTGTTTCGCGCGGGCGGTTCGAATTCGGTGCGCGGCTATGGCTATCAAAGCATCGGTAACGACGTCGACGGTTCGGTGCTGCCCACCAAGTATCTCGTGACGGCGGCGGCGGAGTATCAGCACTGGTTCAGTCACGACTGGGGTGCAGCCGCGTTCTTCGACGTCGGCACCGCCACCGATACCTGGGGCGAGAAAGTTTTTTATCCCGGCGTCGGCGTCGGAGCGCGCTGGCGCAGCCCGGTCGGCCCGGTCAATGTCGATGTCGCCTACGGGATCCGCAACAGGAGCGTGCGGCCGTACCTGACGCTCGGCATTGCCTTCTGATGGAAACCTGCTCTTACATGATCCACGCATGACCACGGACGTTTCCGCCCAACCACCTGCGCAGCCGCCCGGCGCTCATCCGCCAGGACAGCAGCCTCCGCCCGACGCGCCGCCGCCTGCGCGCCGGCGCGGCCGGGTGCTGCTGAAAGCGCTTGCGTGGACGGTAGCCGTGCTCGTGCTGCTGGTCGCCGTGGCAATCGGCCTGCTGTACGGCGCACTGACGACTGAGCGCGGGACGGCTTACGCGTGGCAGGCGGCCGTCAAACTGCTCGGCGGAAAACTGACCGGCACCCTGGAGAGCGGCGCGATTTCGAATGGCGTCCAACTCCGGCAGGTGCGCTGGCGTAGTCTCGACGGCAGCGGCACGGATATCCAGATCGACCGCGTGGCCGGTCGTTGGGGACTGACGCACAAGCCTTGGCGCTTCACGATCGACTATCTGCATATCGGTACGATCGACGCTCGCATTGGTTCTTCGTCGTCGAGTAGCAGCGGACCGCTGAAACTGCCGCAAGACTTGCGCTTGCCGATGCAACTCGAGGTGCGCGACGTGCAGGTCGACAAACTGCTGTTGCGCCAGGGCGGGTCGACTACCGAGCTTTCCCGTTTCATGTTTCATGGCCGTAGCGACGGCCAGCACCATGAGGCCGCGATCGAGCGGTTGGACACGCCGTTCGGCGCGGTAACGGCGGCGGCGAAGCTCGACGGGGCGCGGCCGTTTCCGCTGACCGGCGATGTAGGCTATTCCGGCAAGGTCAATAACGAGGCGGTGCAGGTGGGTGGCCATCTGAGCGGCTCGCTGGAGAATCTCGTCGCCGAACTCGATGCCAGCAGCGGCATGAAGCTCGCCGGCCATGCGCGGGTCGAGGCGACGCCATTCGGCGACGTGCCGTTGCAACGCGCCACGCTGACTTTCGATCACGTCAATCCGCAGGCCTTTGCGCCCGGCGCGCCGCTGGCGGATCTGGCGGTGCGGGCGGAACTGGCGCCCGTGGGGCAGGATGCGGCGGGGGCGGTGGTGTTGGGCGCAGCAAGTACGGCGAGTCCCGCCGGCGCTTCTGGCGGCGCGAGCTCCGCCAGTGCCAGCAGCGCGGCCGGTCGCAATAGCGCGGGCCAGGACAACGCTGCCGGCATGGCCCGGCCGCCCGTCGTCAAAAACGGCAAAGGCGGCGTCAACACCGATGCGTCAGAAAAGGCCGCCGCAGGTTTCGCCGTCGCCGGCCACGTCTCGATTGTCAACGCCAAACCTGGTGCGATCGACCAGAACCTGCTGCCTCTGATCGACGCGCAAACCGATGTGCGTCTCGACGCCCAGGCGCAGCGCATCTCGAACCTGAAGGTACGGCTCGTGAAGAGCGCCATGCTCACCGGTGGTGGCGTGCTGACCGGCAAGCGCGGCCAGTTCGATCTGCAAGTCGCCGGGCTCGATCTGAACGCGCTCGAAGCGACCGTGCGGCCCACCCAGCTTTCCGGTCCGATCGGCATCCGTCTGAACGACGACGTGCAAAGCCTGACCCTCGATCTCGCCGACCCGAAAGCAGGGTTGCGCGCGCAAGGCAAGGTGACCTTCGACCCCGCGCGAATGAGCTTCAACGACGTTCGCGTCACGTCGGGCAAAGGTCGCATCGATCTGTCCGGCGCGCTTAAACACGACGCGAATTCCACCTATAGCCTGAAAGCGCAACTGACCGATTTCGATCCGTTGACGCTGACTTCGCAGATGCCGTCGCGCACGCCGGTGACCACCGCGGCGGGATCCGCCAGAGCGACGAAGGCGGCCCAGGCTACGAAAGCGTCTCGGGCCACGAAGGCGGCTCAGACGAACGAAGCGGCGGCACTCGCGGGCAGCACGGCCGGCGCGAAAAGCGCGGCGCCCGGCGACAAAGCCGCAGCGGTGGTCAAGAATACGGCCAAGGCAGCGGTGCGGACCGAAGTCGTCCAGCGCAAAGTACCGCCGCCCAGGCCGTCCAAAGCGCCGCCAACCCGCAAGATCGAGGCACGCGTGAACGGCACGCTCACCGCGGCCGGCATGCTTGGCCCGGTCTTTACCACCAAGGCCGAATTCAAACTCGGCCCGAGCGTCTACGACGGCCTGCCGTTGACGGGCAACGGCGTGGTCCAGCTAGCCGGTTCGCGGATTTTGCCGAGCCGCGCGAATCTCTCGGTGGCGGGCAATCAGGTGGACTTGCAAGGCAGCTTCGGCGCGCGCGGGGACCGGCTGCGTTTTCGTGTCGATGCGCCGGAACTGGAGCGGCTCGGTTTCGGCCTCGCCGGGCTCGTCGCCGCGGATGGCGATGTCACCGGCTCGTTCGCGCATCCGAATGTGGTGCTGAACTACAAGGCAGACAGTGTGGTGTTCAGCAGTAACCGCATCGGCCATGCGGAAGGTCACGCCGAACTGCGCGACGGTGCGAACGGCGCGCTCGTCTTCACGACCGACGCGCGCAATCTCAGCGCCGGCGGCGTCGATCTGACCACGCTTACCGCGCGCCTGTCCGGCACGCGCGCAAGCCATACGCTGGAGGCGGCGGCTACCGGCAAGCTGCAGGACCGTCCGCTCGATCTGACGCTCGCGGCCAACGGCAAGCTGACCGAAGCACGCGACGGCACGCGCTGGGACGGCACGGTGACCCGCCTGCAGAATCGCGGCACCCCTGCGTTGAATCTCGAGTCGCCGCTCGCCGTGAGCGCCGGGCCGAGCCGCCTGACGCTCGGCGCGACGCGCCTCACGCTAGAAGGCGCAGTGCTAAGCCTGAAATCGTTCGCCTTCGATCACGGCAAGATCCAGTCCGCCGGCACGCTGACCGACATTTCGCTCGCGCGCCTGCAGGATTTGCGGCGCGAAATTACCGGCACGCCGCCGGCCGTCAAAACCGATCTGGTGTTCGATAGCGACTGGGACTTCGCGCTCGGCAGCACCGCGAGCGGCCACATTCAGTTGAAGCGCCGCGGCGGCGACGTCACGGTCGAAATTGGCCGTGGTTTGGCCTCGCTGGGCATTACGGATATGAGTGCGCGCGCTGAATTCAGCGGCGGCAACCGGCTGAATGCGACCGTCCACGCGCAAGCCAGCCGCATCGGCGTAATCGACGCTGATGCGCACACCACGCTCGTCATACGCGACGGCTTCCTGAGCGTCAACGAAGAGGGGGCGGTCAGCGGCAATGTGAATGCGAACGTGCCGTCGCTGAAAACAACCGGCGGCCTGTTCGGCCCGAGCTATCTGCTCGATGGCCACCTCGCGTTGAAACTCGCGCTCGGCGGCACGGTCGCCAAGCCGAACCTGACGGGGTCGCTACTCGGCGATGGTCTGTCGGCGACGATGGTCGACCAGGGCGTGCAGTTGAAGGACGGTGTCGTACGTATCGCACTGTCGCAAAATCTGGTGGACTTCCAGCAGGTCGAGTTTCACGGTGCGAGCGGCACGCTGCGCGCCACCGGCCGCGTGCGTCTGGATGGCGCGGAACCGGATCTGTCCGCGAGCATCGTCGCGGATAAGCTGGAGTTGTTCGCGGCGCCGGACCGCAATCTGTCGCTGTCGGGCAGCGCGAGCGTGGCGAACGCCGGCGCAGAGGGCGGCATGGCAATCAACGGCAAATTCGTGGTCGATCACGCGTTGTTCGATATGCCCGAGCAGTCCGCGCCAAAGCTTGGTGACGATGTGGTGATCGTGCGTCCCGACGGCACGGTGGCGGGCGAGCGGCCGCCACCCGCGGTCGCCGGCACCAACAAGCCGATCGGTCCGTTCGCGCCGCGCGCCAATATCGACATCAGTCTCGGCAACAGCTTCCGTTTCCGCGGGCAAGGTGCGGACCTCGGCCTGAGCGGCACGATCACTGCGATGAGCGCGCCGAACCTGCCGTTGCGCGCGGTCGGCAATGTCCGCGTGACGCAGGGCTCGACCTACACTGCGTTCGGCCGCAAGCTCAACATCGAGAACGGCTTCTTCACGTTCAACGGTCCGGTGGCCAATCCAGGCATCAACATCCTGGCAATGCGTCGCAATCAGCAGGTCGAGGCGGGTGTGCAGGTCACGGGCACGGTTCAGTTCCCGGTCGCGAAGCTGGTCTCCGAGCCGAACGTGGCGGATAACGAAAAGCTCTCGTGGCTGCTGTTCGGGCACGGCACGGATCAGGGCAACAACCTCGGGCAGCAAAGCACCATGACGACTGCGCTCGCCTTGCTCGGCAGCGCGAGTGGCAAGCGGATTGCGCAGACTTTCGGTCTCGACGAGTTTTCGATCGGCCAAAGCGAAGTCGGGCTGACCGATCCGCAAGTGGTGATGGTGTCGAAAGCGATCAACGAGTGGCTCGTGCTCGGCTACGAGCAGGGCCTGCAGTCGGCGAGCAATGCGATCAAGGCAACAGTCCATCTGACGCGCTATTGGTCGGTTGCGGCTTATGGCGGCACGTTCGACGGCTTGGAACTGCTTTATACGCGGCGCTTCGACCGGATCCGGTGGTGATCGTAGGGCGGTGATTGAAGTGGGCTGAGCAACGCGCCGGCACAAAAAAACGGCACGCCTTTTAAAGCGTGCCGTTTCTGTTTGTACTTGCAGCGGTCAACGCCGCGCGCTTTATTTCACGCGCATGCCCGGCTTCGCGCCGCTATCCGGCTCGAGTACGTAGAGACCTGTTTCGGCCTTTTCGTCGGTGGCCGAGGCCGCCAACACCATCCCTTCGGAGATGCCGAACTTCATCTTGCGCGGCGCGAGGTTCGCGACCATCACCGTCAGCTTGCCGACCAGTTGCTCTGGCTGATAGGCCGACTTGATGCCCGAGAACACATTGCGCGTTTTCTCTTCGCCGATGTCGAGCGTCAGTTGCAGCAGTTTGTCCGAGCCTTCCACCGCTTTGCAGTCGACGATCTTTGCGATGCGCAGATCGATCCTGGCAAAGTCGTCGATCGAGATGACGCCGGTCGTTTCCTCCTTATCCGCGGCGACTGCTTTCGCGGCCTTCGACTTGGCTTTCGCATCTGCCGGGGCCGCAGCGTCCGGCGTGGCTTGCAGCGAATCGCGATTCGCTGCGATGAGCGCCTCGATCTGCTTCGGATCGACGCGTGTCATCAGATGCTTGTACGGGTTGATCGGACGCGTGGAACTCAATGGCACGTTCGCGTCGGCCCACACCAGCGGCTCGATGCCGAGGAAAGCTTCGACCGCTTCCGCCAGCGTCGGCAGCACCGGCTTGAGCGCCAGCGACAGCAGACGGAACGCCTCGATGCTCACGCTGCAGGTTTCGTGCAACGCGACGGCGTTAGCCGGGTCTTTCGCCTGATCCCACGGCTTGGCGGTGTCGACGTAGGCATTGACCGCGTCGGCCAGTTCCATGGTCTGGCGCAGCGCGCGGTTGTACTCGCGCGCCTCATAATTCGCGGCGATTTGCGGCACGGCGGCGCGCAGCGTGGCGAGCAGTGGATGTTGCATCGCGCTGTCCTGTACACGGCCCTCGAAACGCTTGATCAGGAAGCCGGCGGCGCGGCTCGCGATGTTCACATATTTGCCGACCAGATCGCTATTCACGCGCGCCTGGAAGTCGTCGAGGTTCAGGTCGAGGTCTTCCATCGTGCTGTTCAGCTTGGCGGCGAAGTAGTAGCGCAGCCATTCCGGATTCAGGCCCGTGTCGATCACGCTTTGCGCAGTGATGAACGTGCCGCGCGACTTCGACATCTTCGCGCCATCCACCGTCAGGAAGCCGTGCGCGAACACGTTGGTCGGCGTGCGGTGGCCCGAGAATTCGAGCATGGCCGGCCAGAACAACGTGTGGAAATACAGAATGTCTTTGCCGATGAAGTGGTACTGCTCGGCGGTCGAACCTTTGCGGACCCACGCGTCGAAATCGAGGCCGCGCTTAACGGCCAGGTTCTTGAAGCTCGCGTAGTAGCCGACCGGCGCGTCCAGCCACACGTAGAAATACTTGCCCGGCGCGCCCGGAATTTCGAAGCCGAAATACGGCGCGTCGCGCGAGATATCCCAGTCGGCGAGCTTGGCTTCGCCAGCGTCGCCGAGCCATTCGCGCATCTTGTTGGTGGCTTCCGGCTGTGCCAGACCGCCCACCCACGCGCGTAGGAAATTCTCGCAGCGCGGGTCGGATAGACGGAAGAAGTAGTGCGTCGAGGTCTTACGAATCGGCGTGGCACCTGAGACGACCGAATACGGATTGATCAGATCAGTCGGCAGGTAAGTCGAACCGCATACTTCGCAGCTGTCGCCGTATTGGTCCTTCGCGCCGCACTTCGGGCATTCGCCTTTGATGAAGCGATCCGGCAGGAACATTTCCTTGACGGGGTCGTATGCCTGTTCGATGTCGCGCGCTTCGATCAGGCCGGCGTCTTTGAGCGCAAGGTAGACCGATTCGCTCAACACGCGGTTCTCTTCGGAATCGGTCGTGTAGTAATTGTCGAACGAAATCCCGAAGCTGTCGAAATCGCGCTTGTGTTCTTGCCAGACGCGGTCGATCAGCTGCTTCGGCGTCAGACCTTCCTTTTCCGCGCGCAACATGACCGGCGTGCCGTGTGTGTCGTCCGCGCCCACGTAGTAGACCTCGTGCCCGTGCATTCGCAACGTCCGGACCCAGATGTCCGTCTGGATATATTCAACCAGATGACCGATGTGGATTTGCCCGTTCGCATACGGAAGGGCTGACGTGACGAGAACCTGGCGACGGCCTGACGGCGCGCCGGCGGAGAGATCGGTTGCGGGTGCTGACATAAGGATGGTGGGAGCCTGCGGTGGGACGAAACGTTGATTCTAGCAGGGCAGGCGCCCGGCGCGGGCTGGGCCGGCTGAGTGGTTGCATGAGCGGGCAGGTGTGTCCCCCAAAGGGACTTCCTGCGAGGCGAAAACCGTGCGCCCAAAAAAAACCGGGGCTATTAACCCCGGAGCAACAACGACAAGAGGAGAATGGTGACGCGACGGCAATTGCCAGCCACGTACCGTAAAGACAGACCGCGGATTTTCGGCAGAGTTCGAATTTTTTTCGTTCTCGTGCGAGTTTTCCTTTCCTCCGCTTTTTACGGTGTACCGGCCGCCTGTGGCAAGAACCGGGCGCCCGGTTGCCCGGCGCCCGGTTTCTTCATCTCCGTTCGAGTTCGACCGTTATTGCGTTGCGTGCTGAGCCGTAGCGCGCAGATAGATTTCCACGCGACGGTTTGCAGCACGGCCGGCTTCGGTGTTGTTGTCGGCGATCGGCTGGTTCTGGCCCATGCCTTCAGCTGACAGGCGTTGCGGCGCCACGCCGCGTTGCCCCAGATAGCCCGTCACGCTTTGCGCGCGGTTGACCGACAGCGTCTGGTTGTAAGCCGGCTGACCCGTGCTATCCGTGTAGCCGACCACCTGGGCGATCAGTTCCGGATTCTGCTGCATGGTCTGCGTGAGTTGATCCAGCACCGGCGCGAACGACGGCTTGACTGCGTAGCTGTTGGTGTCGAACGTGACCGAGCTCGGGATGTTCAGCTTGAGCGAGCCGTCCGGCTGCTCGGTGATCTGCGTGCCGGTGCCCTTGGTGGCGCCCGACAGCTTGTTGTGAATGGCTTGCCAGTTGTAGCCGGTAATGCCGCCCACCGCAGCGCCGACGCCCGCGCCGATCGCTGCGCCCTTGCCGCCGCCGAAGATCGCGCCAAGCGCCGCGCCGGTGCCGGCGCCCACGCCCGTGCCGACAGCCGTGTTAGTGCCTTGTTGGGTTGCGCAGCCTGCCAGCAACGAACCGGCAACGGCAAAAACGGCAAGGCGAGTCATGATTTTTGCATTCATTTTTTGATTCCTCTTGAGTGAAGCGGGTGGAAGCGATAAATCTATCCGCCAAACGTGACGGTCGTAAAGCGCACTACTCGACAATACGAGAATCCTGCGCCTTCCCTGATCCCGGTCCGACAGTGGAGAAGGGTCTTCCGGCAAGGCTTGGCGTCAACCACTACAATGATGACTGAAGTACGCAGCGATGCGACCCCATGGCGTCCCGCCTGCCCGAAGGGTGCACGGCGCATCAGGTTTTAGCAATGCTGTCTAACAATTTTTTTCAAATTCCGGCGTGTGGCCGAAACTTGGATTCCACCGCGCCGCAAGTGTTCCCCACGGAGTGTCAATGAGTATCGATCGGGCATTGGTCGACGCCGCCCTCGCGGCCGTCACTGACCCCAACACGGGCAAGTCCTACGCGGCTGCCAGGAACATCAGGAACGTGGCCGTGGAGGGTGACACGGTTAGCCTCGAAGTGGTACTCGGCTATCCGGCCAAACGGCAGTTTGAAGCGATCCGCACGCAATTCGCCGACGCGCTGAAGGCCATTCCCGGCGTGGCAAACGCGGGTGTCGAGGTGTCCCAGCACATCGCGGCGCACACGGTGCAGCGCGGCGTCAAACTATTACCGAACGTTAAAAACATCGTCGCGGTGGCGTCGGGCAAGGGCGGGGTCGGCAAGAGCACGACCGCCGTGAACCTCGCGCTGGCCTTGGTGAGCGAAGGCGCGTCGGTCGGCATCCTCGATGCGGATATCTACGGCCCCTCGTTGCCGATGATGCTTGGGATTGTTGGCCGTCCCGAATCACCGGACGAAAAGTCGATGAACCCGATGACCGGCCACGGCTTGCAGGCCAACTCGATCGGCTTCCTGATCGAGCAGGATAACCCGATGGTATGGCGTGGCCCGATGGCCACCTCGGCGCTCGAACAACTGCTGCGGCAGACCAACTGGCAAGATCTCGACTACCTGATCGTCGACATGCCGCCGGGCACCGGCGACATTCAGCTGACCTTGTCGCAGCGGGTGCCGGTGACGGGCGCCGTGATCGTCACGACGCCACAGGACATCGCGCTGCTCGACGCGAAGAAGGGCCTCAAGATGTTCGAAAAGGTCGGCATTCCGATCCTCGGCATCGTCGAGAACATGGGGATGCATATCTGCTCGAATTGTGGCCACGAAGAGCATATCTTCGGCGCCGGTGGTGGCGAGCGGATGGGTAAGGAATACGGCGTCGACGTGCTCGGCAGCTTGCCGCTCGATATCGCTATCCGTGAGCAGGCCGACTCGGGCAAACCCACTGTCGTGGCGGATCCGGAAGGGCGTATCGCCGAGATCTACCGGTCGATCGCGCGTAAAGTTGCGATCCATATCGCCGAGCGGGCTCGCGACATGACTTCGAAGTTTCCCAGCATCGTCGTCCAGAACACCTGAGTAGCCGTTCGGACGAGGGCCAAAGCGGGGCCAAGGCGTCAATTTTCGCCTGGTCTCGCGGTATCATGTCGACTTCACAAGTTCGGCTCGGCGGCCGCAGGGGCGGCCGCCAGGCCGGCAAGAGGATCGCATGGGAAAACGAATCGACGGGCAGGCGGTGCATGCGTTCATCGTTCTGGCTGCCAGCAGCATGCTGTTATGCGGCTGCAGCACGTTCCTGAGACCACAGGAAAAGCGTGCTGACGCGCAATTGCTGCCCACCGTGGGCAATCAGGCGCGCGGCCTCGTAACGTTCATCGAGCGTTCGGATGGTGTGCAGGTCACCTACAATCTCGCGGGCTTGCCGCCCAATAGCGACCACGCATTGCAAGTGCATGAGCGCGGCGACTGCAATGCCGCCGACGGCTCCAGCGCCGGCCAGGTGTTCTCGCCGGCAGCCGAGCGTCTGAGAGCAGGTGCCCGGGTCGAAGGCGATCTCGGCAACATCCACGCGGACGCGAACGGTGTGGCCAGCGGCTTCATCGTTGCACCGGACGTGTCGCTGGACGGTATCCGCTCGGTGTTGCAACGCGCGGTGCTGCTGCATCACGACGCGACCGACCCTTACGCCTATCCGCAACTTGGGGCAGGCCCCGCGCTCGCGTGCGGGCTGATTCGCCAGTGACTGTCCACCCGTCGTGTGTGTCATCTGCGTGCGGGGCGGCTTGAGGCTTGACAGCCTCACAACGGCTTCTGGACGTGCGCTGCGGCGCTCCCAGGCCATACCCGCAGCAGCATTCTCGCGATCGCGTAAAATAAGCGCCTTTCGTTGGGGGCGCCTAGTCCGGGGCGCGTAGCTGGGGGCGTCTGGCTCGGAGCACGTAGCTGAGGCACCCAGCTTGCGGGAAGCGTAGCCGGGGCACAGTCCGGCGGCGCCCGTTGAACGGCGTTCCGCTCAGGCTCTTCCCCGAGAGTTTGCCGATAAGTTGCCCGGTACCTACCGGGTTGTTACCCGTCACACACCTGTCACTCAAGTCGAGCAGCGTTCACCTATGACTATCAAATCCGACAAGTGGATCCGGCGCATGGCCGCGTCGCACAACATGATCGAGCCGTTTGCACCGGATCAGGTCCGCGTCACCGAAGACGGCCGGAAGATTGTCAGCTACGGCACGTCGAGCTACGGCTACGACATTCGCTGCGCCGACGAATTCAAGATCTTCACGAATATCAACTCGACCATCGTCGATCCGAAGAACTTTGACGAGAAGTCGTTTGTCGACTTCAAGGGCGATGTTTGCATCATCCCGCCGAATTCGTTCGCGCTGGCCCGCACCGTCGAGTATTTCCGTATTCCGCGCAGCGTCCTGACCGTGTGTCTGGGTAAATCCACGTATGCGCGTTGCGGGATCATCGTCAACGTGACGCCGTTCGAGCCGGAATGGGAAGGACATGTCACGCTGGAATTCTCGAATACGACACCTTTGCCTGCGAAAATCTACGCGAACGAAGGCGTCGCCCAGGTGCTGTTTTTCGAAAGCGACGAGATTTGTGAAACGTCGTACGCGGATCGCGGCGGCAAATATCAAGGTCAGCACGGCGTCACGTTACCCAAGACGTGACGCCCGGCGGCACTGACCCACCAGCTATTCGGGTGACCGCTGCTTAGTCAAATGCAGCGGTCGTTCTTTTTGGAGAATCGCCCATGAAGTTTCGTTTTCCCGTCGTCATCATCGACGAAGATTTTCGCTCCGAGAACATCTCGGGTTCCGGCATCCGGGCTTTGGCCGAAGCTATCGAGAAAGAAGGCGCGGAAGTGCTCGGGTTGACGAGCTACGGCGATCTGACTTCGTTCGCGCAGCAGTCGAGCCGCGCGTCGTGCTTCATCCTGTCAATCGACGACGACGAGCTGCTGCCGTACGTCGATAACGTCGTGGTGGAAGGCGAGACGCCGGAACTGGCGGCGGCGATCATCGCGTTGCGCGCGTTCGTGACTGAAGTGCGCCGCCGCAATGCGGACATTCCGATCTTCCTGTACGGCGAAACGCGCACCTCGCGCCACCTGCCGAACGACATCCTGCGCGAACTGCACGGCTTCATCCACATGTTCGAGGACACGCCGGAGTTCGTCGCGCGCCACATCATCCGCGAGACCAAGGTGTATCTGGATTCGCTCGCGCCGCCGTTCTTCAAGGAACTGGTGCAGTACGCGGACGAAGGCTCGTACTCGTGGCATTGCCCGGGGCACTCGGGCGGCGTCGCGTTCCTGAAGAGCCCGCTCGGCCAGATGTTCCACCAGTTCTTCGGCGAGAACATGTTGCGCGCGGACGTCTGTAATGCCGTCGACGAACTCGGTCAGTTGCTTGACCACACCGGCCCGATTGCAGCCTCCGAACGCAACGCTGCGCGCATTTTCAGCGCCGACCACGTCTTCTTCGTGACCAACGGCACGTCGACTTCGAACAAGATCGTCTGGCATGGCACGGTTGCGCCGGGCGATATCGTGCTGGTGGACCGCAATTGCCACAAGTCGATCCTGCACGCGATCACCATGACCGGTTCGATTCCGGTGTTCCTCACGCCTACGCGCAATAACTTCGGCATTATCGGTCCGATTCCGCGCAGTGAATTCGAGCCGGAAAACATCCGCAAGAAGATTCTGGCGAATCCGTTCGCCCGCGAAGCGTTGGCCAGGAACCCGGATCTGAAACCGCGCATTCTGACCATTACGCAAAGCACGTACGACGGCGTGATCTACAACGTCGAAATGATCAAGGAGATGCTGGGCGATCTGCTCGACACCCTGCATTTCGACGAAGCCTGGTTGCCGCACGCCGAGTTCCACGAGTTCTATCAGGACATGCACGCGATCGGTGCGGGCCGTCCGCGCATCGGCGCGCTGGTGTTCGCCACGCACTCCACGCACAAGTTGCTGGCCGGCATTTCGCAGGCCTCGCAAATCGTCGTGCAGGATTCGAAGAACAGCCGCTTCGACAAGCATCGTTTTAACGAAGCGTATCTGATGCATACGTCGACGAGCCCGCAGTACGCGATCATCGCCTCGTGCGACGTGGCCGCGGCAATGATGGAAGCGCCTGGCGGTACGGCTCTGGTCGAGGAATCGATTGCCGAAGCACTCGATTTCCGGCGCGCGATGAGCAAGGTCGACGCTGAATACGGCGACGACTGGTTCTTCAAGGTGTGGGGCCCGGACCAGTTTGCCGAAGAAGGCATCGGCTCGCGCGAAGACTGGATGCTGCGCCCGAACGACGCGTGGCACGGTTTCGGCCCGCTCGCCGAAGGTTTCAACATGCTCGACCCGATCAAGGCGACTATCGTTACGCCGGGTCTGGACATGGACGGAGGCTTCGGCGAGTCCGGCATTCCGGCTGCGATCGTCACGAAGTATCTGGCCGAGCACGGCATCATCGTCGAAAAGACCGGCCTGTATTCGTTCTTCATCATGTTCACGATCGGCATCACCAAGGGCCGCTGGAACTCGATGGTCACCGAACTGCAACAGTTCAAGGACGACTACGACAACAACCAGCCGCTGTGGCGCGTGCTGCCCGACTTCGTCTCGCATCATCCGATGTACGAACGCGTCGGGCTACGCGATCTGTGCGATCAGATCCACAGCGTCTACCGCGCGAACGACATTGCGCGCCTGACGACCGAGATGTACCTGTCGAGCATGGAACCGGCGATGAAGCCGTCGGATGCGTTCGCCAAGCTCGCGCACCGCGAGATCGACCGGGTACCGATCGACGAACTCGAAGGCCGCGTCACATCGATCCTGTTGACGCCGTATCCGCCGGGCATTCCGCTTCTGATTCCGGGCGAGCGCTTCAACAAGACCATCGTCAACTATCTGCGTTTCGCGCGCGAGTTCAACGAACGTTTCCCGGGTTTCCACACGGATATCCACGGGCTTGTCGGCGAAACCATCAACGGGCGCATCGAATACTTCGTCGATTGCGTGCGCGCCTGACGATGTGGATGGTGACGTTTCTGCCGAGCGCTGACGGCTGGCGGCGCGCGTTTGGCGCGCTGACCCTGGCGTCGGCGATGTCGGCGGCGGTGCTCGGCGTCGTGCCGCTTCAGGCGCATGCCGAAGTCGCCGCCGCTGATCCGATCGACGCGTCGATGCGCACCTGTCTTGCGCGTAGCGACATGTCGTCGACGGCGGGGCAAGTGCAATGCATGGACAATGCGCGGATCGGCTGGAAGGCTGCGTTGGACAGTGCGTGGCAGCAGCTTCAAACGAAGTTGCCGCAGGCGCAGCGTAAGCCGTGGGAAAAGAGTCAGGCGAGTTGGCAGGCTTCGCGCGATGTCGAGAAGCAGTTGCTCGCGGCCGTGTTTGCGACGACGCGCGGCTCGATGTATGTGTTGGCCGAAGCCGACATGCAGTTGCAGCCGGTGCGTGACCGCGCACTCTCGTTGCGAAGCGCGGTGGCCGGGATCAGCGCCGGGGGCGACCCGCCGCATCGTCCGCGCGCCTGTACTGCGGACGCGCAATGCGAACACGCCATGTTCGATCTGAACCGCTATTACCACCGCTTGCAGTCGAAGATGCCGACGCGCTCGCGTCCGACGCTCGTGCGCGCACAAAGGGCCTGGACCGCGTATCTCGCCGCCACTACGCCGGTGATCGATGAACGCAGTCGCATCGATATCATCGGTGCGCGGGTGGCGACGCTCAAGCGCCTGTCGGAGACGGTCGGCAACGATTGAGCGTTGCCGGTCCGGCCGCTTGATCGAGCATCGGGATTTATCGGCGCGTTTGCGCAGCGCCTGCTGCCATTTTTCCGACCACGCGGCCGCACTTGCGCCGCGACGCTATCAATTAAGCATGTAGCCTTCAGCTTCCGGCTTGGGCATCTCCAGGGCCGGCTCGCCGAGCAGGTCACGCGTGGCGTCTTCAATATAAACCGACATCATGTTGAGCGCGAGGTCGTTGTCGTCGGTGCCGAACGGCTCTTCGATTTGCGATGCGATCGCCTCGTGCGCCATGAAGGTGTACGCCACGAACACGGCGAACACGGGGGTAAAGATCCCGATACTGTCGACCAGTCCGAACGGCAGCGACGCGCAGAAGAAATACACCGTGCGGTGAATCATCACCGAGTACGCGAAAGGCAGCGGCGTCGACGCGATGCGCTCGCAACCGCCAATGATATCCGACAGTCCATTCAGGTTTCGATCGAAGGCGAGTACTGCCATGGGATCGATTGCGCCTGCTTGTGCGTGGCGCTGCACCCATTCACCTAGCCAGAGCACCAGCGTCGCCGGTTTATAGCGCGACGCCATGACGCGGTCGAATAATGGTTTCGGGAGCCGTGCGGCGAGATCCTGACTCGGATCGCTCTTGCGGAGCTGGTGACGTAACGCATGGGGGAGGGCGCAGAGAACCGCTGTGAATGCCTCGATTTCTGTTTTGGGCAGTGGCTTGTTTGGCAGCGTTACTGCTTGACGGGTCAGCGAACGAGCGTCGTTCAGCAGTTGGCCCCACAGTTTGCGGGCTTCCCACCAGCGGTCGTAGCTGGCGTTGTTCCTGAAGCCCAGAAAGACGGCTAAGGCGATGCCGACCAATGAGAACGGGGCGGTGGTGTTGATGTTGAGCGAGACCGGCAGCAGATGGTCATGGGCAGCTACGGCGACGATCGCAATGCAGAAGATCAGGAATAAACGCGGCAGGAGCTGCGGGAGGACAGAACCCCGCCAGGCCAGCAGCATGCGGAACCAATGGAGATGTGGGCGGATGATCATCAGGGGTTGCTTCTGGTTTTTGCCTTCGGCGGGTGGGGTTCTATTATCGCTTTTTTGGGTTTTGGTTTGCGTGCTCGGGGTTTGTTCGTTTGGTTGCCTACGGCGATGGGTTTTTTCTTGATCTGGCTTCTTTGGATTTTTCTTGATTTGTTTGCCTGCGTGGCGCTGTATGCCTGCGGCGTTGGCCTTTCCTTGTTTTGTTATTGGTCTATTAGCGTTCGCCCCTGTGCGGGGCGGGCACTTACTTCTCTTTGCCGCCGCAAAGAGAAGTAAGCAAGAGAAAGCGGCTCACCCCGCTAATTCTTAAGCGGGTCCCCCGCGCAGTCGCGGTAGTGGTGCATCTGGAATCAGTGTTCTCGCACACTCCACGTTAGTGACAAGGCAGTCATGCTTCCCGCTTCGCACTACGCGCTCGCCGGAAGGGGCCATCGGGAAACATGGGCTTCGTTTAGGCATGGTGGGAGCCATCGGCTTCGCCTCGGCGAGGCGCCGAAAATGCCGGATGGTTTTCGTTAGGGAGCGTCGGCCGGCACATCAAGCGGCGCTAGCGCTTCCCTGTCCCCCAGGACGCCGGTCTTCGTGTAGGAAGCGGCTGTGGGCTGCGACGGCAGTTTGTAGTTTGCGGAGTTTCCACTGAGCGTCGACAACGGCATGCCAATTGATGAGCCACCGCTGAGCGTCAACCGCAGCGGGCGTTTTGATGAAATGCCGTTGGGCGTGAGCAAAAGCGTGTGGTTTGATGAAATGCCGCTGAGCGTGGGCAAAAGCGCG
Source organism: Paraburkholderia sp. D1E (assembly GCF_052682275.1). Lineage (NCBI taxonomy): Bacteria > Pseudomonadati > Pseudomonadota > Betaproteobacteria > Burkholderiales > Burkholderiaceae > Paraburkholderia > Paraburkholderia sp. D1E. The sequence goes on along the minus strand of NZ_JBQYMB010000001.1, from coordinate 8,287,681 downwards.
TGGTTGCTGAAGTACCGCGTCGGCGCGCAGCGCCGCCGTAAGTATGACTGCCTTGTCACTCACGCGGAATGTGCGAGAACACAGATTCCAGATGCACCACTACCGCAGCTGTGCGGGGAGCCCGCTTAAGAATTAGCGGTTTGAGCCGCTTTCTTTGCTTATCTTTCTTTGCGGCGGCAAAGAAAGTAAGTGCCTGCCCCGCACAGGGGCGAACGCTAATAGACCAATAACAAATCAAGGAAAGGCCAAAGTAGCCAGACGAAGGAAAGGCCAACGCCGCAGGCATACAGACAAACAAGCGCCGAGCAGTCAAAAAAAGCCCAAAGCAAAAGCCCACCGCGGCAACCCAACAACCCAACAACCAGGCCGCCGCGAAGGCCCCCAAAAAAACCTAATCCCGTGCCGAAGAAGCCGCCCCATGACTCAACCAATCGAGCACAGCAGTAGCATCATCATCCGCGCCCTGTCGCGCCTTAGCGACCGTCTCAGCCACATCCGCGCTAGGCACGGCGCGTCGAATCGCCACCCCAACGGCAAGAATATCAATCATGACGAGATGCAGGATCCGCGAAATCATCGACAATTGCGACTCGCGAATCTCGATGTGGTCAGTCTCCAAAGCGACCGTAGCCCGCTTGGCCAAAGGCGTATTGCTGGACGTAATAGCAATCACCTTGGCGCCCGCCTGCATGGCGACATCCAGCACACGCAGCAGCTCAGGCGCACGTCCCGACTTGGACACCGCCACAATCACATCGCCCTTGCCGAGCAACGCAGCCGAGGCCGCCTGCATATACAGATCGCCATAAGCAATCGTCGGAATGCCAAACCGGAAGAACTTGTAATGCGCGTCCTGCGCGACAATGTTCGAATTGCCGAGTCCATAAAACTCAATCCGCCGCGCGCTGTTCAGCAGATCGATGGCCCGCTCGACCTGGTCGAAATTCAAATGCTCGCGCAACTGCAAAATCGCGGACACGGTGTTGTCGAGCACCTTCGCGCCGAAGTCCGTCGCAGTGTCGCCCAGATGCACCTGGCTATGACTCACCGGAATCGTGCCGGTCAAACCCGTCGCCAGCTTCAGTTTGAAATCCGACAAGCCCTGGCAGCCGAGCGAGCGGCAAAAGCGGATCACCGTCGGCTGGCTCACGTCGGCCTTGCGCGCGATGTCGACAATCGGATCGTTGATGATCGAACGCGGATGATTCAGTGCGAGATCGGCCACGCGGCGCTCGGCCGGCGTCAACGCGTCGCGCATCTGGCGAATCCGCTCGAACACGGCCGATGAGCTGCCGCCCGTGCGGTTCGACAACTGCTCCGCGAGAATTGCCGAAACACCCAGAAACGCCGGGTATTCAGCGGTAATCACGTAAGTCGGTACGCTCTGCAAATACGCCTCGAAGCGGCCCTTCGCCTCGAACCGTTTGCGAAACGACGAACGCGCAAAGAACTCGCCGAGCCGCGGCACGACGCCGCCGCCAATGTAGATGCCGCCCAATGCGCCGAGCGTCACCGCGATATTGCCGGCGAAGGTGCCGAGAATCCCGCAGAACACGTCGACGGATTCGGCCGCGAGCGGCTCGCCTTCCATCGCGCGCTTGACGATCTCGATCGTGTCGACGTTCGCCGCCACACGCTTCTTGTCGCGGCCCGCCAGCGCACGGTAAATCACTTCGATGCCAGGGCCTGCGGCCACGCGTTCGAACGAGACGTGCGACCACTTCTTGCGTGCGTATTGCAGCACGATGTCTTCGCGTTCGTCGGCCGGTGCGAAGGTGGCATGGCCGCCTTCGCTGCCGAGCGCGATCCAGCGGTCGTCGGCTGGAATCAGGCCGGACACGCCCATGCCGGTGCCCGGGCCGAGCAGGCCGATCACACTGTTCGGACGACGCGAGCCGCCACCCACCTGCACGCGCTGCGCGTCGGTCAGGCCGGGCAGGGCCATGGCCAGCGCGGTAAAGTCGTTCACCACCAGCAACGTGTCGAAGCCGAGCGCGCGGCGCGTGGCTTCGATCGAAAAGCTCCAGTCGTGATTGGTCATGCTGACCTGATCGCCGTCGACCGGGTTCGCAATCGCAATCGCCGCATGATTCACGCGGCCGATCTTGGTGTCCTTCAGATACTTCTTGATGACTTCGGCAACGCCCGGATAGTCCGCGCACGGATAGACCTGCACCGAGCTGATCTCGCCAGGGCTTGTTTCGAGCGCGAAGCGCGCATTGGTGCCGCCGATGTCGGCGAGGAGCCTCGGTCCATCGGCGTGCTGGCCCGCGCCCGGAACAGACTTAGTTTGCACACCAGTAGACATCGAGTCTCACTCCCTTGTCGTTTGCCAACTGCGAGATGGCATTTTTTTGTAGCGAAGCGGCGGCGGCATTCAGCACGTCCATCTTTCGCGGTCCTGCGATCAGCAAAAACAGGTGCTTCACTTCTTTCAAGGCCGAGAGCGACCAGCTCACGCGCGCATGCGGCGCGCTGCCGGGATGCACGGCAACGAAGCGCTCGGGGGTGGTGATCGCGTAGTCCCATTCGGGCGCGTCCGCGAAAATCGACGCGGTGTGGCCGTCTTCGCCCATGCCGAGAATCGCGACGTCCGGCACGGCGCTAAAGCGCGGGTCGGCGTTCAGCGCGGCAACGTGCGCGTTCAGGTCTTGCGTCGTGTCGACCAGCGGCCAGAAAGGGGCGTTCGTCGCAGCGTTTTGCAACAGCGTGTCGTGCACGAGTTGCGAATTGCTCGCGCCGTCCGCTTCCGGCACCCAACGGTCGTCGACCAGCGTCACGGCAATGCGTGCCCAGTCGAGCGATTGTGTGGACAACGTCTGCAGGAACGGACGCGGACTGGTGCCGCCGGACACGGCAAGCATTGCCGGGCGCGCGCTAGTGGTTAACGTGCCCGCTGCGGCCGTGGCCGCCTGTGCGGCGAGCGACGCATGTAACGCGTCGCCAACCGCTTTCGCCAACGCGTCGGATTGGGCGCGTTGATCGTCGAAAGCGTGAAGCTCGATCACTTCTCCTCCGTGCTGCTTTCTTGTTAGATCTGCGGAACATGCCGTGCTGCTCTCACGCGACGCCTGCAAGCGGGATGACTTGCAGGCGCCTTCGTGATACCGGCGCCATTCCGTTCAGTTCGTCGGTGGGTCTTGCAGGCGCACTGCCGTGCTTCGATCGGGATCGGGCATGGTACGACGCCGTAATTCAGTTGATTCAATTCTCTTCTTCGAGCCAGCAGGTGCCGTGTTGCGCCAACATCGCGCTCGCCGCGGCCGGTCCCCATGTGCCTGCTGCGTACGGCTTGGGCGGCTTGTTGGAAGCAGCCCATTCGTTGAGGATCGGTTCGACCCAACGCCATGCCGCTTCCTGCTCGTCGCGCCGCACAAACAACGCGAGGCGGCCGTTGATGACGTCGAGCAACAGACGCTGATATGCCTCCATCTGCCCTTCGCGGAAGAACCGGTCGAAGGCGAGGTCGAGGTGGACGCTGGCGAGGTTCATCCCTTCGCCGGGCTGCTTTGCGAGACAGTAGAGGCGAATGGTTTCGTTCGGCTGCAAACGGATCACGAGACGGTTCGCACCGCCACGCAATGCGGACGCGCCAAGTGCCGAATGCGGCACTGCACGAAAATTCACCACGATCTCAGCGACACGATCCGCGAGGCGCTTGCCCGTGCGCAGGAAGAACGGCACGCCGGCCCAGCGCCAGTTTTCGATTTCCACCTTCACCGCAACGAAGGTTTCGGTCGTGCTGTCCTGCTTCACGCCAGGCTCGGTTGCATACGCCGGCACCGCGCTGCCGCGGATCACGCCCGCATGATACTGGCCGCGCACGGCGACCTTGCCGATATCGCGCGGATCGATCGGTTTCAACGCGCGCAGCACGCGCAGCTTTTCGTCACGTACCGAGTCGGAATCCATCGAATGCGGCGGTTCCATCGCCACGATGGAAAGCAGCTGCAGCAAATGGTTCTGCACCATGTCGCGCAAGGCACCGGTGTTGTCGTAGAAGTCGCCGCGCGCCTCCACGCCGAGTTCTTCCGCAATTGTGATCTGAATGCTTTCCACCCATTCACGGCGCCACAACGGTTCGAACAGCACATTGCCGAAACGCAGCGCGAGCAGGTTCTGCACCGGCTCCTTACCGAGGTAGTGATCGATCCGGTAGATCTGTTCTTCAGCGAAGATTTCGCCCACTGCATCATTAATTGCATTGGACGACTTGAGGTCGTAGCCGAGTGGCTTTTCCAGCACGATGCGCGAATTTTCGTTGAGCCCAACGGAGGCCAGCGCACGGCAGATCGGCACGAACAGCGACGGACCCGTTGCCAGATAGAACACGCGGATGCCAGGCCTGCCGCTCAAGGCGTCGCGCAGCAGCGTGAAGTCTTCGGGTTTGCCGAGATCGATCTTCACGAACTCGATACGGTCGAGGAAGCTCGCCCATGCTGTTTCATCCACGCCGTTCTTCGACACGTGCGGCTTGACATGCTCATTGACCCAGTCAATGTAGGCAGCACGATCGGCTATATGCCGCGCCACTGCGACGATCTTGCCGCTGTCGGCCAGCATGCCACCTGCACGGTGCGCTTCAAACAGTGCGGGCAGGATCTTGCGCATCGAAAGATCGCCGGTTCCGCCGAAGAGGACGAAGGTGAAACTTGAATCGGTTTGCATGAGTCTCCGTCGATATCCTGGGGTCGCCGTGGTGACCGAAAAGGGCGACCGTAGTCCGATAAAATAATTTTTGACACTGAATTGTAGTTTAACTACAATCCAAATCAAGAGGTAGCGCTAATTCGATGAAAAAAGCGTGCGTTGCAAGGCTGGATGCGCGTTTTCCCGAATCGGCAGGCGCTCCCTGCATGTTAACGGACATTGCGTGCGGGCACGTGCCAGCATGCCCCCGGCGGTCCTTACGGAAAGCCGGAAGGCTGATCTGGTGTCAGGGTTAACGTGTGAGGCACCTCGAGTCTGCCGCGCGCGACGCGGGCAGGCAAAAATCAAAAGAGGAGACAGTCAGTTGCATCCCGAACCACTCATCTCTTGAGCTTCCAGCGGCCGGATATCGGTCCGCCGGCACATGCCTTAAGCATGTGCCCGACCGTGTTCGATCGCCCAGTGTTTTGCCTGTTTGAACCAACCACAGCACCCTGGCGACATCAGGGGCCATTTGTTTTTTGTTCAGGTGTCTGGAGGAGATAAGCAATGAAATTTCGCGCGATCATGGGCGCTTTGTGCGCCGCGGGTCTGATGTGTGGCGTCTCGGCTGTGCAAGCCGCCGAGTCGATCGAAGTGTTGCACTGGTGGACTTCGGGCGGCGAATCGAAAGCCGTCGGTGTCCTCAAGGACGACATGACGAAGCAGGGTTACACCTGGAAGGACTTCGCGGTTGCGGGCGGCGCAGGTGCGGCTGCCATGACGGCACTCAAGACGCAGGTGATCTCGGGCAACGCGCCGAGCGCTGCGCAGATCAAGGGTCCGCTGATCCAGGACTGGGCGCAGCAAGGCGTGCTGGTACCGATCGACGCCTCTGCCGGCGACTGGAAGAAGAACCTGCCGCCTGAAATCGACAAGATCATGCACGCAGACGGCCACTATGTGGCAGCGCCGTTCTCGGTGCACCGCGTGAACTGGCTGTACATCAATAAGGCTGCATTGGACAAGGCAGGCGGCAAGGCGCCGACCACGTGGCCTGAGTTCTTCGCCGTGGCCGACAAGATGAAGGCCGCCGGTATTCAGCCGATCGCGATGGGCGGTCAGCCGTGGCAAGACCTGACGCTGTGGGAAGACGTCGTGCTGTCGCAAGGCGCGGGCTTCTACAAGAAGGCGCTGGTCGACCTCGACGAAAAGACGCTGACGTCGGATCAGATGGTCGGCGTGTTCGACACGGTACGCAAGATCCAGGGTTACTTCGACGCGGGCCGCACGGGCCGTGACTGGAACCTGGCAACGGCCATGGTCATCAACGGCAAGGCCGGCATGCAGTTCATGGGCGACTGGGCGAAGGGCGAGTTCGCCAACGCCGGCAAGAAGGCAGGCTCGGACTACATCTGTGCTGCTGTTCCGGGTACGGAGAAGGCTTACACGTTCAACGTCGACTCGTTCGTGTTCTTCCAGCAGAAGGGCCAGAAGACTGCAACGCCGGGTCAATTGGCACTTGCGAAGACGATCATGTCGCCGGACTTCCAGGAACAGTTCAGCCTGAACAAGGGTTCGATCCCGGTTCGTCTGGGCGTGTCGATGGCCAAGTTCGACGACTGCGCGAAGAAGTCGTACGCGGATGAACAAGTGGCGATCAAGTCGGGCGGCTATGTGCCTTCGCTGGCACACGGCATGGCGCAACCGGATGCAGCTGCCGGTGCGATCTCGGACGTGGTCACGAAGTTCATGAACTCGCAGGAAGATTCGAAGACCGCGGTTGCCGCGCTCGCGAAGGCAGCGAAGACCAAGTAAGTGAAGTAAGCGAAGTGGCGCGCCTGGCGGTTCCCCTCGTGGGCGCCGGGCGCGCTCTTCAGATTGCTTTCAGCCGTTGCGTTACTTAGGGCGAGAGACTTCACCCCTGGTTTCATCGAGTCATACCTATGCCGTTCCGGTCTCGCGTTCTTCATGCGTGAGCGCCCCGGCGGTACAGTTTCAGCAGGAGTCGAGTAGTGACTGCTTCTATCAGCGGAAACGGGAAATCCACGGCTTCCGTGACCCGCCGCACGTCGCCGATGGCGGCCCTTGCCGATCGCTGGATTCCGAAGCTGGTGCTCGCACCCAGCGTCGTGATCAGCCTGATCTTCGTGTATGGCTTTATTGCTATTACCGGCTATCTGTCGCTGTCGAATTCGCGACTGATGCCACGTTATGACTTTGTCGGTCTTGATCGTTATCGCGAACTGTTCGATAACGATGTGTTCTGGACCTCGGCTGCCAACCTCGGCTGGTTCGGCATTCCTTTTATCGGTATCTGTATCGGCCTCGGCCTGTTCCTCGCGATCCTGCTTGATCAGCAGATTCGCAATGAAGGCGCGCTGCGCGCCGTGTTCCTGTACCCGATGGCGCTCTCGTTCATCGTGACGGGTACGGCGTGGCAATGGATCATGACGCCGAGCGTCGGCCTTGAGAAAGTGTTTCACGACTGGGGCTGGACGAGCTTCTCGTTCAGCTGGCTCGGCGACCCCGACAAGGCGATTTTCTGCGTCGTGATCGCGGCGGTGTGGCAATCCACCGGCTTCGTGATGGCGCTGTTTCTCGCGGGCTTGCGTGGTGTCGACGGTGAAATCTTCAAGGCCGCGCAGATGGATGGCGCAGGCTTGCCCACCATCTACCGCAAGATCGTGATTCCGAGCATGCGCCCGGTGTTCTTCTCCGTGCTGCTGATTCTCTGCCACATCACGATCAAGACCTTCGACCTGGTCGTCGCGTTGACCGCGGGCGGTCCGGGTACGTCTTCATCGCTGCCGGCTATTTTCATGTACACGTTTTCGTTCAATCGCGGGCAGTTGGGCGTCGGCGCGGCATCGTCGATGATGATGCTCGCTACCGTTGTGGCCGTGCTCGTGCCGCTGATGTATCTGGAATCGAGGAGCACCCGCAATGCAGCCTAAGATGACGATCAGCCGTGCCGTCATTTATGCGGCCTTGATTCTGTTCGCCTTGTATTTCCTGTTTCCGCTGTACGTGATGCTGTCCACGTCGTTCAAGGACATCGCTCAGCTGCGCACCGGCAACCTGCTCACGCCGCCGACCCACTGGACCATCGACCCGTGGATCAAGGCATGGAGCGGTGCCTGTACGGGGGTGCGTTGTGACGGCATGCAGCCGTTCTTCATGAACTCGGTGCGGATGGTGATTCCGGCCGTGCTGATCTCGTCGATCATCGGCGCGTTCAACGGTTATGTCCTCACGCACTGGCGTTTCCGCGGCGCGGATCCGATCTTCACGATGATCCTGGTCGGCTGCTTCATTCCGTTTCAGGCGATCCTGTTGCCGATGGCGCGCTTCGAAGGCATGCTCGGTTTGTCGAATACGACCACTGGTCTGGTGGTGGTGCACGTGATCTACGGTATCGCTTTCACGACGATGTTCTTCCGCAACTTCTACGTGAGCATTCCGGCTGAACTCGTGAAAGCCGCACGGATCGACGGCGCAGGTTTCTTCACGATCTTCACGAAGATTCTGATGCCGGTGTCGCTGCCGATTTTCATGGTGTGCCTGATCTGGCAATTCACGCAGATCTGGAATGACTTCCTGTTCGGGATTGTGTTCTCTGGCGTCGATTCGATGCCGATCACGGTGGCGCTGAACAACCTCGTGAACACCTCGACCGGCGTGAAGGAATACAACGTGGACATGGCCGGTGCGATCATCGCCGCATTGCCGACCTTGCTCGTCTACATCGTCGCCGGACGCTATTTCGTGCGCGGCCTGACGGCGGGCGCAGTGAAGGGCTAAACCCGGGCTAGACCTTACGCATCGCGGCGGCGCTTCTTCGATAGTGCGCCGCCGTCATCCGACCAGAGTTTTCAAGCAGTACCAGAGACAAGAGGATTCACAGCATGGCAAGCCTTTCCATCCGTGACGTGTACAAGACTTACCCGAACGGGGTGCCGGTTCTGAAGGGTGTCAATATCGACATCGAAGACGGCCAGTTCCTGATTCTCGTTGGCGGCTCGGGCTGCGGGAAGTCGACGCTGCTCAATATGATCGCCGGCCTCGAAACCGTGACCAAGGGCGAGATTCAGATCGACGGCAAGACGGTGAACAACCTGTCGCCGAAAGATCGCGACATCGCGATGGTGTTCCAGTCGTACGCGCTGTATCCATCCATGACGGTGCGCGAGAACATCTCGTTCGGCCTGGGTATCCGCAAGGTGCCGAAGCAGGAGCAGGCGCAGATCGTCGATCGCGTGTCGAACACGCTGCAGATCACGCATTTGCTGGACCGCAAGCCGGGCCAGCTTTCCGGCGGTCAGCGTCAGCGTGTGGCTATGGGCCGTGCACTCGCGCGCGATCCGGTGATGTTCCTGTTCGACGAACCGCTGTCGAACCTCGACGCGAAGCTGCGTATCGAGATGCGTTCGGAAATCAAGCTGCTGCATCAACGCCTCGGCACGACGATCGTCTATGTGACGCACGATCAGATCGAAGCGATGACGCTCGGCGACCGCATCGCGGTGATGAAAGACGGCATCGTCCAGCAGTTCGGCGCGCCGCAAGAGATTTACGACTCGCCGGCGAACCTGTTTGTAGCCGGCTTCATCGGCGCGCCGCCGATGAACTTCATCCAGGGCAAGCTGGTGGAGCAGGGTTCGGGCGTCGGCATCGAACTGGATACGGGCGGCTCGCGCGGCGTGCTGAACCTGCCGTTCGACTCCGCGAAGGTGAAGTCGCACGTGGGGCGCGAAGTGATCCTGGGCCTGCGCCCGGAACGGATTACCGATGCGCGCGGCGCACATGGCGACAATGCGAATCTGCAGCCGATCGAAGTCAAGGTCGATGTGATCGAGCCGACCGGACCGGACACGCTGGTGTTCGCGCAGGTCAATGGCAAGCGCATTGTGAGTCGCGTGCACCCGGCGTCGAATCCGCAACCGTTGACGAATGCGACGCTGCTGTTCGATGCATCGAAGGCGGTGTTGTTCGATCCGGCTAATGAAGAACGGATTGCCTGAGGCGGGTTATTCGCTGAGCGATTCGAACTGAAGTGAAGAAAGCCCCATGTGTTGTGAAACGCATGGGGCTTTCTTCGTTTGCCAGGTACTGTTTGCTCAGGCGGGGCCAGGAGCCTGGCCCCGCTGCGGCAAGACCTCAAACGCCCGTGATACGCAGATCCGGATTGTTTCGTGCAAGCTCGGTGACCCACTCGGTGAAGGCGCGAAGCCGTGAGCTCAGATTGCGGCGATGCGCGTACAGGATAGACAGCGGCGCGCCAGGGCTCGTGTAGCTTGTGAGGATTTCCTTGAGCGCGCCCTGCGCAATCAGATCGGCGACCATGAAGCGCGACGGCTGGATGATGCCGTGGCCGAGCGCCGCTGCACCAATGTAGACGCTACCGTCATTCACGGCCAGCACGCTCTTTAGCGTGACCTTGACGATCTCGCCGTCCACCTGGTACTCGAACGGGAAGGTCTTGCCGCTGCGCGCGGAAACGTAGTTAACAGCGCGATGCTCGCCGAGCTCATCGAGCGTTGTGGGTGTGCCGTACTTCTCCAGATAGGCCGGCGACGCACAGGTCACGATCCGCGCATCGCCGATGTGCCGCGCGACGAGACTCGACTCTTCCGGCGTGCCCATGCGGATCACGCAATCCACCCCGTCCTGAATCAGATCGATATTGCGATCCGCCAGCCCGAGCCGTACGTCGATCTCCGGGTATTGCCGGTAGAAGTCGTCGAGCGCGGGCAGCAGCAGCGCACGAGCAAGCGTGCCGGACGTGTCAACGCGAATCGTGCCGCTCGGATGTTCGCGCTTGTTCGACAGCGACGATTCGGCATCGGCGACTTCCGCGAGGATGCGCACACAACGGTCGTAGAACAGCGCGCCGTCTTCGGTCACGCTGACCTGCCGCGTCGAACGGTTCAGGAGGCGCACGCCGACGTGTTCCTCCAGAGCCTGAATGGTGCGGCTGACTTTGGCGCGGGGCAGGTCGAGCGATTCGGATACTTTGGTGAAGCTGTTTGCCTCGACCACACGCGTAAATATCTCCATCGCTTCGAAACGGTCCATGTTTTGCCTTGTGAGTGATGGGCTGAAGTAGGTTTCGAAGTGAAGTGTATAGGTTGGAAATAGCGTTGTCGCAATGAGATCCACGGGCGCGCAGACGGGAGTGCCCGCGCGGTTGCCCCGTCGTGCCTTGTTATGCCCGGTCGTGCCGCGTCGGCGCGTTCAATCCCGGTCGGGCGCGCCGAGCGGGAACAGCGGGCGATACGGGCGTGCTTCGTCGACCGCGCGTGCGAACGATGGCCGGGCCAGCAGCCGCTTCCGGTAGGCGAGCACGTGAGGAAACGCCGGGCCGATGCGATGCGTCCAGTCAGCATAGAACAGGAACGGCGCGGCGCCGCAATCGGCGAGGCTGAAAGTATCGCCGGCCGCCCATTCGCGCCCGGCCATCACCTTGTCGAGCCAGCCGTAGGCGGTGTCAAGCATTGCGCGGGCGTCGGCCACGGCGCGCGGATCACGCTCCGGCTCGGCGCGCAGACTGTCGTACACGATCCTTTGCTGCGGCGTCGAGATGTAGTTGTCGAAGAAGCGATCCATGCTGCGCACTTCCAGCGCGGCGCGGGCGTCAGCCGGCAAGAGCGGCACCGGCCCCGGGTGATACAGGCCGAGATATTCGATGATGATGCTCGCCTCCACCACCACTCGGCCGCCGTCGACCAGCACAGGAAAACGCTTGATCGGCCAGAGCGCGGTGAGCTCTGCCATGACCTGCGGATCGTCGTGCGACAACAGGCGCAGTTCGAACGGCGTGCCGTTTTCGTAAAGCGCGGTCAGCGCCTTCTGGCAGTAGGAAGAGAAGGGGTGGGCATAGAGCTTCAGGGTCATCGTGGTCACCTGTGGCGGTTACTCGGCGCGCTGTGGCGCGATAACGGCCGGAGGGGCCGTTTACCTGACGACGAGCGACGGTGGGCGAAATCGACAGACACGAGAATTTTAGTGGCAGACGGTTGTTCATCCGCTTGCGCTAAAACCGGAGGGAGCAAAACCGTATGCGCAGTGATTTGTTACGACAAAACGCCATAAACTTTTTAGAAAGATAGTGTAACATTTGAAAAAATTGTAAGAAAACCGACGTGACCACGACGTAACCGGGTTGCCGCCGTCATCAGAAAGACCACCGGGGCGTCACGCAGTGAATAACGAATAACTCGACGCACGGAGCCTTTGCATGTCAACGATCACTACGTCTGTAAATAGCGCGACCGCTAACGCGCAGAACCAGGTGCAGCAAGCGGCGCAATCGATTATCAGTGGCTCTACCGGCAACTCGACGATGGACGTGGCGTCGCTGGTGTCGGCCCTCGTGAATGCGAAGACGGCTGGCCAGACGGCGGCGCTGAAGGCCAAACAGACGAGCGATAGCACAGTCCTTTCCGCCTATGGCGCCCTGAGCTCCGCGTTGAATGCGTTGCAGGCTGCGATCAAGAATCTCTCGGACGGAACGTTCCTGTCGACCTTCGGGGCGACCGCGAGCGGCAAGGGCCTGGACCCGAAGGCCGGTTCCGGCGCGGTCGCCGGCAGCTACACGATCGACGTCGCGCAAATCGCTGCGTCGCAGAGCCTGTCGTCGTCGGCGTTCGACGCTACCGCTAAGCTGGGCACCGGCAAGTTGACCATTGCGGTCGGCGGCAAGTCGATGGATGTCACGATCGACAGCACCAACAATACGCTGAGCGGTATCGCCAACGCGATCAACAAAGCGGGTAACAATCCGGGCGTCACGGCCACCATCGTGACCGGCACGGGCGGTGCTCACCTCGTGTTGCGCTCGGCTGCCACTGGCGCGGCCAACACGATCGACGTGTCCACCAGCAATGTCGAGAACGATAACGGCCTGTCGAGCCTTGGCGTGACGTCCACGCCCGGCGCGAATGGCGCGGCGTCCACGATCGTGTCGTCGGATACCAACAAGGCCTGGCGGCAAAGCGAAGGCGCTCAGGACGCGCGATTCACCATCGGCGGGATTGAGGCGAGCAGTTCGACGAACGCGGTCACGTCGGCGATTTCCGGCGTCACGCTGAATCTGTCGAGCGCCGCGGTCGGCACCACGCAGACGCTGACGATCGCGTCGGACACGGCCGCGCAGAACACGGCCATCACCAACTTCGCCAATCTCTACAACACCGTCGTCACGACCATCAACTCGCTGTCCTCCTACGACAAGTCGTCGAAGACCGGCGGCGCGCTGCTCGGCGATTCGACGCTGATGACGATCAAGAATTCGTTGGCGTCGATCATCGGCGGTGGTGTCGGCTCGGGAAGTTCAGCAGTCGGTCTCGCTTCGATCGGCATTACGCTGAAGGGCGATCCGGCGGATGGCACGTTGGTGATCGACGCCAAGAAGCTGAGTGCGTCGCTCACCAGCAGCCCGGCGCAGATTGCGACGTTGTTCAACTCGACCAACGGCATTGGCGCGAAGTTGAACAAGAGCATTACTGATTTCGTGAAGACGGGTGGCATTATCGACACCCGCAGCACGGCGCTGAATGCCGACCTGAAGAGCATCACGACCCAGCAGACCACACTCGCCAATTACAGCGCGCAGTTGACGAAGCAGTACCAGAATCAGTTCACGGCGCTCAACACGCTGATGGCAACAATGAACAACAACTCGCAGTACCTGACCGCGCTGTTTGGCGGGTCGAAGAGTGCAGGGGCTTTGGCCACCAACAAGTAAAGTTGTTTCAAAGCGCGCGCCGCCTGGTTCCGGGCGGCGCGCTTTTATTTATGAGTCGGGATTGGTGAGGCAAGCTCAGTGAGGCAGCCGGACGTCGAACCTGAACGTCGCGAGCCTCGCGAGCAGGATAAAAGCGGTGGCGATCAACACGCTATAAACCGTATCGACGTTCATGTAATCCAGCAGCACGTACAGCCAACATCCCACAAAAGCACAGGTTGCGTACGGTCGCGAATCGCGCAAAATCAGCGGCACCTCGTTGCACAGCACGTCGCGAATCACGCCGCCGAATACGCCTGTCAACACTCCCATCATCACCGATGTGAACCACGGCATCTGCGCGTCATGCGCGATCGACGTGCCTGAAATGCTGAACAAGCCCAGTCCCACCGCATCGGCCACCAGCAAGACCCGCTCGGAGAGCAGGCGCGACGCCATCTTCAATAGCGTCGGCGCGAACAACGACATCACGAAGATCGCGATCAGATAGGGCTGATGCTCGACCCAGTAGAAAGGCCGCCGCTCGAGCAGCACGTCGCGCAACGTGCCGCCGCCGAAGGCCGTCGCGATCGCCACGAGGAAGGTCCCGACGGCATCGAGCCGTCGGGTTCTCGCCTCGATAAAACCGGAAATCGCATACGCGAAAATAGCCAGCGCCTCCATGATGGTCAGCGCCAGCGTCAGCCTCGGATGGATCACCGGGACTCCGTCAGGACTTGGGGTACGCCGGCAATGCGCCGGGCTGCAACAGCACGACCACCGCCCCGGCGCCGCCGTCATGCGGACGCGCCTGGCAGAAGGCGATTACCTCGGACTTCTGCACGAGCCACGCGCGCACTTTGCCCTTCAATACGGGTTCTTTACCGATCGAGCCGAGACCCTTGCCGTGAATCACGCGCAAACACCGCAGGCCGCGCTTCACCGATTCACGAATGAACTCGGCCAGCGCCTCGCGCGCTTCCTCGCGACGCATGCCGTGCAGATCGATTTGTGCCTGCACGATCCAATCGCCACGCCGCAGTTTTCGCACGACTTCTTGACTCACTCCAGGCCGGCAATAGGAGAGCGTTTCGTCGGTTTCGAGCAGGATCTCGGGATCGAACTCGTCGGAGATTGCTTCGTGCAGCACGGCTTCTTCGTCGAGTCTGGTTTGCACCGGCAGCGGCGACGGGGGACTGCGCGGCAAGGTGGCGCGCGGCGGGACCGCGAGTGGCGCAACCGCGCCGATTTCGCGGCGAAACAGATCGGCGTCCGCCGAGGCTTCGCGCTGCGCTGCCACTGCCGCCGCGCGTTCGCGTTCACGCCGTTGCGTGTCGCCCTTTAAAGCATCGCGCAGTGCGCCGAGGCCGGCTAGTCCCGCAGCCGGCTCGATCTTCGGCTTGACGACGGATGCGGCCGGCTCGGGCGCGGGCCTGGCGATGGCGCGGGCGCGCTTCGGTTCGCTGGGGTGGGGCTGATTCTTCGGCATATCGGTAATACACGCAGAAAGGTAGATCGATCGCGCGATGCGGGTTGCTGCACCGAAACGTACCGCGGCGCATCGCAACGCCTGGCCGCCGGGCTGGGCAAGCGTACACAAGGGCGCAGGAGCGACGCCAACCGGCTGCCGGAACGACGCAAATACGGCGCAGACACCGCACAGCCACGACGCAGCCCGGCGCAAAAAAGGCCGCCAGCTTCTCAGCCGCGGCCTTCTCCAAAGCAGGCGGCCGGGCCATGCCCAGCCGCCATTTTACCGTTGCGCGTGGTGTTGCAGATCAGCGCGCGGCTTCAGCGCTCATCACATGCTCGCCAATCTCTTCGATGGTTTCCAGATAGCGTTGCGCGTCGAGCGCGGCCATACAGCCGGTGCCCGCGCTGGTGATCGCCTGACGATAGACGTGGTCCTGCACGTCGCCCGCCGCGAACACGCCCGGCATGCTGGTCGCCGTGGCGAAACCGTTCAGACCGCCCTTGGTGATGATGTAGCCGTTCTTCATCTCCAGTTGGCCTTCGAAAATGTCCGTGTTCGGCTTGTGGCCGATCGCGACGAAGACGCCTTGCAGCGCGATGTCTGTGGTTTCGCCGCTTTTCGTGTTCTTGATACGCAAGCCGGTCACGCCGGATTGGTCGCCGGTCACTTCGTCGAGCGTGCTGTTCCACTTGATCTCGACCAGGCCTTCCTTTTCCTTCGCCAGCAGACGGTCGATCAGGATCGGTTCGGCGCGGAACTTGTCGCGGCGATGAATCACCGTTACCTTCTTGGCAATGCCGGAAAGGTAGAGGGCTTCCTCGACTGCGGTATTGCCGCCGCCGATCACGGCCACATGTTGTTGCTTGTAGAAGAAACCGTCGCAGGTGGCGCATGCCGACACGCCTTTGCCCATGAACGCTTCTTCGGATGGCAGGCCGAGGTACTGAGCCGATGCGCCGGTCGAAATGATCAGCGAGTCGCAGGTATATTCGCCCGAGTCGCCAATCAGGCGGATCGGCTTCTCATCCAGCTTGGCCGTATGGATGTGGTCGAAAATGATCTCCGTGTTGAAGCGCTCGGCGTGCTCCAGGAAGCGCTGCATCAACTCCGGGCCTTGCACGCCGTTGCCGTCCGCCGGCCAGTTTTCGACGTCGGTCGTGGTCATCAACTGGCCGCCCTGGGCGAGACCCGTGACGAGCACCGGCGACAGGTTGGCGCGCGCCGCGTAGACCGCTGCCGTGTAGCCGGCGGGGCCTGAGCCGAGAATCAGAACTTTGGCGTGTTTCGTGGAAGTTGCGGGCATGATCGAAATCCTTTTACGGCGCCCGGCTCGCCCATGCGAGGCCGCGCGACTTGAGCTGAAACTATAGATGGGTATCAGAGCGGCATTATAAAGGGCGGCGCGCCGGCCTGCTCCATGAAGCTTTCTGATCGCGGCGATAGCGTTGCCACGGGCCCCGGCACCTTTTCTGAGGTCGAACGGCTAAGTTACCGTCATTTACAGCCTCGCGTCCGACACTGCGTTTACAATAGGCCGCATCGATGGACCCGGCAGCCGGGGCCGGGTCTGGAGCCGCCTTGGGCGCCGCTTCGGCCGCGACTCTGGCAGCAGATCGGCCACACAAGCAACAGGATCAATGGCAAAAGCTCCCTATTCCGCGAGCGCGCAGGCATTGCCGCACCGCATGTCGCGCCTTTTCACCGAAATCCGCTGGATCTTGCAGGTCGCGCTCGGCGTGTTTCTGCTCATGGCGCTCGTCAGCTACAGCCGGCACGATCCGAGCTGGACGCATGCCGCGCAGGTCGACCACATCGCCAACTGGGCGGGCCGTGTCGGCGCGTGGACCTCCGACATTCTGCTGCTGCTGTTCGGCCTCTCCGCCTACTGGTGGATCGTGCTGCTCGGCCGCCATATCTCCGCCAATTACCGCCGTATCACCCGTCACGAAGAACTGCAGGACGATGCGCCGCGCGACGCCGGCTGGCTCGCGGACGCGTTTGCGTTCATGCTGGTGTTGCTCGCCTGCGACGGTATCGAAGCGCTGCGCATGTGGTCGCTGAAAGTGCAATTGCCGCGTGCGCCGGGCGGGGTGATCGGCGAAGCGGTCGCGCGCGGGGTGTCGCACGCGCTGGGCTTCACGGGCGGCACTTTGGCGCTGCTGATCGTGCTGGCCATTGGTTTGTCGCTGTATTTCCGTTTCTCGTGGCTGTCGGTGTCGGAAAAGGTCGGCGAATCGATCATTTCGGCGGTCACGTTCGCCAAGCTGCGCCGCGAGGCCGGCCGCGACCGTAAATTGGGCGAAGCCGCCGCCGTGAAGCGCGAAGGCAAGGTCGAAAAGGGCCGTGTGCGGATCGAGGAACACGAGCCGGTCATGATCGTGCCGCCGCTCGCCACCCCCGCCAAATCGGAGCGCGTCGAGAAAGAGCGGCAGGTGCCGCTGTTCACGGACTTGCCGGGCGACTCCACCTTGCCGCCGATCTCGCTGCTCGACGCGGCGCCGGTCGCGCAGGAAACCATTTCCGCCGATACGCTTGAATTTACCTCGCGTCTGATCGAGAAAAAGCTCAAGGACTTCGGCGTCGAAGTGAGCGTGGTCGCCGCGTATCCGGGGCCGGTCGTCACGCGTTACGAGATCGAGCCGGCCACCGGCGTGAAGGGCAGCCAGATCGTCGGTCTGGCGAAAGATCTGGCGCGTTCGCTGTCGCTAGTGTCGATTCGCGTGGTCGAAACGATTCCGGGCAAGAATTTCATGGCACTGGAGTTACCGAACCTGCGCCGCCAGACCGTGAGTCTCTCGGAGATTCTCGGTTCGGCAGTCTATGCGGACGCGGCTTCGCCGCTCACCATGGGCCTCGGCAAGGACATCGGCGGCAAGCCGGTGTGTGCCGACCTCGCGAAAATGCCGCACTTGCTGGTGGCCGGTACGACCGGTTCGGGCAAGTCGGTGGGTATCAATGCGATGATCCTGTCGCTGCTCTACAAGGCGAGCGCCGACCAGGTCCGCATGATCCTGATCGATCCGAAGATGCTCGAAATGAGCGTCTACGAAGGCATTCCGCATCTGCTGTGTCCGGTGGTGACGGATATGCGTCAGGCGGGCCATGCGCTCAATTGGGCGGTCGCCGAAATGGAGCGCCGTTACAAGCTGATGAGCAAGCTCGGCGTGCGTAATCTCGCCGGTTACAACAACAAGATCGACGAAGCCACCAAGCGCGAAGAGAAGCTGCCGAATCCGTTCAGCCTGACGCCGGAAGATCCGGAACCGTTGTCGCGCCTGCCGAACATCGTCGTCGTGATCGACGAATTGGCCGACCTGATGATGGTGGTCGGCAAGAAGGTCGAAGAGCTGATCGCGCGGATTGCGCAGAAGGCGCGCGCGGCCGGCATCCATCTGATTCTCGCGACGCAGCGTCCGTCTGTCGACGTGATTACCGGCCTGATCAAGGCTAACGTGCCGACGCGGATGGCGTTCCAGGTGTCGTCGAAGATCGACTCGCGCACCATTCTTGACCAGCAGGGCGCGGAATCGCTGCTCGGCATGGGCGACATGCTGTACCTGCCGCCGGGCAGCGGTTTGCCGATGCGTGTGCACGGCGCGTTCGTGTCGGACGAGGAAGTGCATCGCGTCGTCGACAAGCTCAAGGAGCAGGGCGAGCCGAACTATATCGAGGGCATTCTCGAAGGCGGCGTAACAGGCGAGGGCGACGAAGGCTCCGCGGGCGCCGGGGGAACCGGCTCGGGCGACGGTGAGGCGGACCCGTTATACGACCAGGCGGTCGATGTGGTGCTGAAGAACCGCCGTGCGTCGATCTCGCTGGTGCAGCGGCATTTGCGCATCGGCTATAACCGGGCGGCGCGTTTGCTCGAGCAGATGGAGAACTCGGGCGTGGTGTCGTCGATGTCGTCGAATGGTAATCGCGAGATCCTTGCACCGGCGCGGGAAGCGGAATAGGCCGTCCCTAAGGCTATTCCGCTGAACCGGCTGCAATGCGCAGCGTATAAGCCCCGTGCATGAGTTCTGCGCATAAGTCCTGCGCATAAGTCCTGTTTAAGGCTTCTTGCTTAAGCTGTTGTCCAAGGCCGAGGGCTCGTCCCGCGGCTTCGCGGTTCAAGCCAGCCGCCACGGTCACCCGGCCGCTGCTCTCAACGCCCGCCGCCGTGACCGCTCAACGAATTCAATCAAGGGAGAAAACACCATGCAGCTTTTCGCGCAGCAGCACGCTCGACAGAGTGCTCAATCCAACCGCTTCGGCCAACTTGCTCGCACGATCGTACGTGGCGTCGGCAGTGTGGCGATCGGTGCGTCGATGCTCGTCGCGTCGCAGGCATTCGCGAGCGGCACCGAGCAATTGAAGGCGTTCGTCGCGCAAGTTCATTCCGCGCGCGGTACCTTTGTGCAGCAGGAAGTGCGCGCGCCGAGCAAGGCGCAGGGTGCAAGCGGCGCGAACGGCGTGCTGTCCACGGCTGGTAAGACGGGCACCTCGAGCGGCACGTTCACGTTCGCGCGCCCCGGCAAGTTCATCTGGCAATACGAGAAGCCCTATGCACAATTGCTGCAAGCTGATGGCGATAAGCTCTACGTGTATGACAAGGATCTGAACCAGGTGACGGTGCGCAGCCTCGGCGGCGCGCTCGGCGCGAGCCCGGCGGCGATCCTGTTCGGTAGCAACGATCTGGACAAGAACTTCACGCTGCGTGATGCGGGCGTGAAGGCCGGTATCGACTGGCTCGAACTGACGCCCAAGGCGAAAGACACGCAATTTCAGCGCGTCGGTATCGGCTTCAAGGACGGCAATCTTGAAGCGATGGAACTGCACGATGTGTTCGGCAACGTGACGCTGCTGACGTTCTCGAACATCCAGAAGAACCCGCCGCTGCCGGCCGACGCGTTCAAGTTCACGGTGCCGAAGGGCGCGGATGTGATCAACGGGTAGGTTGATTGCTGTTGCAGATTGATTTGCAGAAAGGCCGCGCCATCGAGCGCGGCCTTTTCAATTACTGATCGAGTGCCGATGGGTCGCCGATCGCGCTGCGCGCCAGGTGTGCCGAACCCCTACTCATCCACTTCCAGTTCTTGCGCAGGATGCGCGGCCTTCATATCGTCGATAAAGGCTTCAACGATATCCGTTCGATGCTGCCGCGCCCGCGTGACCATATGAAACGCCACGCGATAGCGCATCTGTGCCGGATTCACCGCCGCGAGCAGACCTTGCTTGACGAACGGCGCTGCGAAATGCCCCGGCAAATAGCCGAGATGATGTCCCGACAGCACCAGCATCGCGACCGCTTCCATGTTGTCCGCAACGGCGGTGACGTTCTGCGGCGTCGTCGAACTTTCGGCTTCGGGCAGCGGATAGCTACGCCACGCCCATTCGTGAGCCGCGGCGTCGGCGGGTGACACCTCTCCCGCTGACGCGAATAGCGGATGCCCCTTCGCGCAATAAGCGAACTGATCCTCGGCGAACACCTCGGTGTATTCGAGCGACGGCACGCGATGCCAGAAATAGCCGATGCCGATCTGAATCCGGCCATTCAGCAAGAATTCCTCCAGCTCGCCCGGCGAGCGCACCAGAATCGAAAACCGCACCGACTGATCGCGCGCGCGAAACCGGCCGATCGCCTCGCTGATACGCGCGCTTGCCGACACCGGCGTGTGGCCGATCATGCCGATATCGAGCGTGCCGACCAGCTTGCGGCCGACATTGCGCGCCTGCATGCCGAAGGTGTCGACGGCGGACAGCAGGGCACGAGCCGCGTCGATGAATTGCTCACCGCGCGCGGTCAGGCTGAAGCCGCCGCGGCCGCGCTCGCACAAGCGGTAGCCGAGGCGTGTTTCCAGCGTGGCAAGTTGCGTGCTAATGGTCGACTGGCCGACGTTGAGCGTGGCTTGGGCCGGCGAGACGCCGCCGGCATCGACGATGGCAAGGAAGACGCGGATCAGCCGCAGGTCGAGATCGGTGAGTTGGGAGAACATACGTCAGGATACATCGCTATGAATCAATGTGAAGTTTATTCTGTTTGTATTTTAACTTGAGGGAAAGTGCTCAAGAATCGAGATTCGCCCGGCAAGGTGCGCTTTTTTATTGGCTCCTCGGCCGGTTGCACGATTTTGCTTACTGCCCCCTTTTCATTGCCGAGACACGATGAATACTTCCTCCTTCATTTCCCCCGAGGCCGGTGAACGGCCGCAACCGTTGTCTGGCAACGCGATGCCCCGCTGCGGCGGCATCGCGACGATGATGCGGTTGCCGAACGTCGGCTCGGCCGAAGGGTTCGACGCCTGCTTCGTCGGCGTGCCATTCGATCTCGGCACCTCGAACCGCACCGGCGCGCGCTTTGGGCCACGCCAGATCCGCAGCGAATCAGTGCTGCTGCGCCCGTACAACATGGCCACACGTGCCGCGCCGTTCGATTCGCTGCGTGTGGCCGATCTCGGCGACGTCGCGATCAATCCGTACAACCTGCACGATTCGATCAAGCGCATTGAATCCGCCTACGACGAAATCCTCCAGCACAACTGCAAGCCGATCACGCTCGGTGGCGACCACACGATCGCGCTGCCGATCCTGCGCGCGATTCATCGCAAGCACGGCAAGGTTGGCCTGATTCACGTGGATGCACACGCCGACGTCAATGACACGATGATGGGCGAGAAGATCGCGCACGGCACGCCGTTCCGCCGCGCGGTGGAAGAGGGCTTGCTCGATTGCGACCGCGTCGTGCAGATCGGTTTGCGTGGCACGGGTTACGCGGCTGAAGATTTCGACTGGTGCCGCGATCAGGGCTTCGAAGTCGTGCAGGCGGAGGCGTGCTGGAACCAGTCGCTGGCACCGTTGATGGCGCGCGTGCGCGAACGCATGGGCGACGGTCCGGTGTACATCACATTCGATATCGACGGTATCGATCCGGCCTTCGCGCCGGGTACGGGTACGCCGGAAATCGCCGGATTGACGGTGCCGCAGGCGCTGGAAATCATTCGCGGCTCGCATGGGTTGAATATCGTCGGCTGCGATCTGGTCGAGGTGGCGCCGCCGTACGATCCGTTCGGTACGACCGCGTTGCTTGGCGCAAATCTCGCGTTCGAATTGCTGTGCGTGTTACCGGGCGTCGAGTATCGGGCTTCCCGGCGTTGAGTCGCGGGTTGAATTGCGGGTCGAGCTGCGAGTTGATCTGATCAGTTTGATGATGTATGAAGAGAAAAGGCCTGCAAATGCAGGCCTTTTTGCATCGCGATGATGTCTACGCGACTCAAGCGTACGCAGTCTTCCGAGCCGACACCAGCACCAGATAACACAGCGCGCCGATCGCCAGCGCGGGCAGCGTCGCGCCGAGATCCGGCAGCCATTGATTGATCGCCTGATACGACACGATCCCGATTGCCCACGACGCGAACGCGCTCAGATGCCAGCCACCCGAGAAGCCGTAGCGGCCGCGCACATCGCCGAGCACGGCGGCTTCAATGCGACGCTTGCGCACGATGAAGTGATCCACCAGCACCACGCCGAACAATGGCGCGAACACGGAGCCGATCAGCAGCAGGAAGTTCTGATACTTCGCCATCGGCACGAGCAAGGCGATCGCCGTGCACAGCGCGCCGAATGCCGCCGACAACAACGGCACGCTGCTGCGCGTCCAGAACGTGCCGGTCGAGACGGCTGCCGAGTGGATGTCGGCGAACGCGTTGTCCACTTCGTCGATCAGGATCAGCAGCAGGGCGAGGCCGCCGCCTGCTTGAGCCAGTGCGCCGGTCAGCAGTGCATCGCCACCGCCTGCCGCGAGACCGTAGATCGCGCCGAGCGCATAGAACCAGATATTCGCAATGCCATAGCCGAGCAGTGTGCCGCGGAAGGTCTCGCCGGGGCGTCGGCCAAAACGCGTGTAGTCGGCGATCAGCGGCAGCCACGACAACGGCATCGCGACCACCAGATCGATTGCGCCGCCGAACGACATCTCGCCCGTACCTGGACGGCGCATCAGCGCGGACAGATCGTGCTTGGCAAGCAGATTCCACGAGAGCCATGCGGCGCCCGCCAGCAGCAGCCAGATACCCCACGTGCGCAGAAAACGCCGCACGAACGACAGCGGGCCGCTGATGGCCAGCAGCGTCGCGAGCAAACCGAAGATCACGGTCCAGATCAGCGGCATCGAGAAACCGAAGGCCTGTTTGGCGAGCGCATCGGCGGAATCGCGCATCACGATTACCTCGAATGAGCCCCAACCGACCAGTTGCACGGCGTTTAGTACCGCCGGCACCGATGCGCCACGCACACCGAGCGTAGGCCGCAGCGACGACATGGCCGCGAGGCCCGTATCCGTGCCGATCACGCCGGCCAGCGCCAGCAATACGACACCGATCACGCTGCCGATCACGATCGCCAGCAACGCATGCGGCAGCGACAGCCCCGGCACCAGCAGCGCGCCAGCCTGCGCGACCAGCAGGCCGATGCCGAGCGAAAACCAGAGCGCGAAAGCGTCGCCGGTGCGGAACGCACGGCGCGCGTCGGGCACCGGCGTGAGCGGTGCGTAGGTGGAGCCGGCGTCGCCGACGAGTGGATCTTGTGCCATCTAATCGTATTCCTCCTGGTGTTGCTTGTATGTTCGCGTGCGACGCCGGTGTTGCTGGCCAAGCCGCGCGCGATGTTAGCCTGTCAGGCTGTCGGTGAGATTACGGGCTGATCGGCGCAGTTATCTGCCTTGTTAGCCTGTTAATTCGCGTGTTTTTTGCATTGCTCATCGCTGAAATCTTGCTCGCGCCTTGCTGCCGGAAAAGCGCCGTCACGGTGTGCGACCATCGCCCAAGCGCCGTCACTGTCATAATGCAGGACGTTGCCCGCACCCTTGCGTGCTGGCGTGGCTCACCGGCAGCACGCCGCCTTCACACGGACCGCGTCCGGAAAAGCCGAGATTATCCCCAAAACGTCATGTTTGAAGAACCCCGTGCCAATGTTCCGCTCGCCGAACGCCTGCGGCCCCGCAATATCGACGAAGTGATCGGCCAGAAGCACCTGCTCGGCCCGAACAAGCCGTTGCGGGTCGCATTCGCGTCCGGCGAAGCCCATTCGATGATCCTCTGGGGCCCGCCCGGCGTCGGCAAAACCACGCTCGCCCGGCTTATGGCCGACGCGTTTCATGCCGAGTTCATCGCGTTGTCGGCAGTGCTCTCGGGCGTGAAGGATATCCGCGAAGCCGTGGAGACCGCGCAGATCCATCGCGCGAACGGCCATCAGACGCTGGTGTTCGTCGACGAAGTGCATCGCTTCAACAAGAGTCAGCAGGACGCGTTCTTGCCGCACGTCGAATCGGGCCTCTTCGTGTTTGTCGGCGCGACAACCGAGAATCCGTCGTTCGAGGTGAATAGCGCGTTGCTCTCGCGAGCGGCTGTCTACGTGCTGAAGAGCCTTACCGACGAAGAGCAGCGCGAACTGCTCGACCGCGCGCAGAAAGAACTCGGCGGCCTTACGTTCACTGATGAGGCCCGCGACGCCCTGATCGGTTCCGCCGACGGCGACGGTCGCAAGCTGCTGAACAACCTGGAAATCGTCGCGCGCGCGGCGGCACAGCAGAAGAGCACCGAAATCGACGGCGCCTTGCTCGGCAGCGCGCTCGCCGAAAATCTGCGCCGCTTCGACAAAGGCGGCGACGCATTCTACGACCAGATCAGCGCGTTGCATAAATCGGTGCGCGGCAGCAGCCCGGATGGCGCGCTGTACTGGTTCTGCCGCATGCTAGACGGCGGCGCGGACCCGCGTTATCTCGCTCGACGTATCGTGCGGATGGCGTGGGAAGACATCGGCCTCGCCGACCCGCGCGCGGCCCGCATCGCGCTCGACGCGTCCGAAACCTACGAACGCCTCGGCACGCCCGAAGGCGAGCTGGCGCTGGCGCAAGCGATCATCTATCTGGCGGTCGCGCCGAAGTCGAACGCCGGGTACAACGCGTACAACGAGGCACGGCGGTTCGTCAGCAAGGACCAGTCGCGCGGCGTGCCGGTGCATCTGCGTAACGCGCCGACCAAGCTGATGAAGGAACTTGGCTACGGTCACGAATATCGCTACGCGCACGACGAACCCGATGCCTACGCAGCCGGCGAGACCTATCTGCCGGACAACATGCGCGACCCGCACTGGTACGAGCCGACGCCGCGCGGTCTCGAAGGCAAGATCGGCGACAAGATGGCGCGTCTGGCCGAGCTTGACGCGCAGTGGCGCAGCGAGAACAAGCCAAAAAAGGGCTGAGTTTTGTCGCTTGTGCTTCTGCGGCCGTTTCACGTGCCGTGTCGCCATTCCGCACGCCTCGACCATCTAACGCACCGGCCGCGCGCGCCGGTGCGCTAAAATCCCAGCTTCATATAACGAACACCCGCCCCATCCCATGCTCGACATCCAGCTGCTGCGCAAAGACCTCGACGGCGTCGCCAGGCGCCTCTCCGACCGCGGCTTTACCCTCGACGTGGCGGCCTTTACCGCGCTCGAAGCGGAACGCCGCGACACCCAGACCCGTACCGAAGAGATGCAGGCGCGCCGCAACACCCTGTCGAAGCAGATCGGCGGGATGAAGGGGCGGGGCGAGGACACGTCGGCGCTAATGGCCGAAGTGGGTGGTATCGGCGACGAGATGAAGGCGTCGGCGGCCGGGCTCGAGGATATCCAGAAGCGTCTGTCCGACCTGCTACTCGGCGTGCCGAATCTGCCGCACGAAAGCGTACCCATGGGTAAGGACGAAACCCAGAACGTCGAAGTGCGCCGCTGGGGCACACCGCGCCAGTTCGATTTCGAGGTGAAGGATCACGTCGACGTCGGCACGCCGCTTGGCCTCGATTTCGAGACTGGCGCGAAACTGTCGGGCGCGCGTTTCACGATGCTGCGCGGGCAGATTGCGCGGCTGCACCGTGCGCTGGCGCAGTTCATGATCGACACGCACACGCTGCATCACGGCTACACCGAGGTGTACACGCCGTACATTGTGAATCCGGAGATTCTGTACGGCACCGGCCAACTGCCGAAGTTCGCCGATGATATGTTCCGCGTCGAGAAGGGCGGTGATGAGAACACGGTCACGCAGTATCTGATTTCCACGTCGGAAATTTCGCTGACGAACACGGTGCGCGACAGCATTGTCGAAGCGGGCACGCTGCCCATCAAACTGACTGCGCATTCGCCGTGCTTCCGCTCGGAAGCGGGCTCGTATGGCCGCGATACGCGTGGTCTGATCCGCCAGCATCAGTTCGACAAGGTTGAGATGGTGCAGATCGTCGCGCCGGAAGCGTCGTATGACGCGCTGGAGCAAATGGTCGGGCACGCCGAGACGATTCTGCAGAAACTCGAACTGCCGTACCGCGTGATTACGTTGTGCACGGGCGATATGGGTTTCTCGGCGGCGAAGACGTATGACCTGGAAGTATGGGTGCCTGCGCAGAATACGTATCGCGAGATCTCGAGCTGCTCGAATACGGAGTCATTCCAGGCTCGCCGGATGCAGGCGCGTTTTCGCAATGCGCAAGGTAAGCCGGAACTGGTGCATACGCTGAACGGGTCGGGCCTGGCGGTTGGCCGCACGCTCGTGGCCGTGCTGGAGAATTTCCAGAACGCGGACGGGTCAGTGACGGTGCCGGTGGCGCTGCGTCCTTACATCGGTGGGGTGGAGCGGCTGGCAGTGCCGGCGGCTTGATTGATGTGCGGCTGATGCCTGACTGATACCGCTGCCGATCGCCAAGTCTCTTCGAAATTTTCTCGAGGAGGGGCTTGGAAATTGGATTCAGCTGTTCTATAATCTTTCTCTCCCAAGCAACGACCCGCTTGGATCTGACTCATCAGCAGCTAAGCAACCCCGCTGTTGTGAGTTGGAAGACCCGGAAAGGTGGCAGAGTGGTCGAATGCGCTGGACTCGAAATCCAGTGTACCTTTAGGGGTACCGTGAGTTCGAATCTCACCCTTTCCGCCAAATTTAGAAAACAGGCCCTTCGGGGCCTGTTTTCGTTTCCGCCCACGAAAAGAGTTGCGCGTTGAGGGTTTTCGCTGCGGCTGCGAACTTGCGCTTTGTTACCACGATACAAACGAAGTACGCTGCGCAGCGATTCGACGGTGTGCAGGTCCTGAGACTTATGACACGTAATGTCCCGATACCTACGGAAACACATATCGGGCGCCGTAATCGTTACCCTTTGAGTTATTTCCATCGGAAGACTTCAAAGTGCATTCGATCCCTGTCTTTATCGTTGTAGCCGTGTTGTGGTTTTTGCTGATCAACGTCCCACCGCACGACGAGTAACTTGTGGCGTTAGTTGGCCGGCTGATGGCGGGTCAAACCATGCCATGCCCTGAAGCCCTGGTCGGATTGCTGCCGTTGGCGGAAGCCCAAGTCGCGAGCGGGAAGATGGTACGAGCCATTTCGATCACACTTAATTAACTATTAAGCAAATCCTTCGCTCAAGCATGGATTTTTCGGCAGTGCTTCCGCCAGAGCGTTGAATTAATCAACTGAAAGCAACCAGAAAAAATATCGTTATAAAGTTGTCAGGGAAAAGGCGAGCATAAATTCGATCCACGCCAGCGCCCACTGCCATGGCAATTCGAATACTCATTCCCCGCGTACCATCCGCAAAAATAAGACACACTTCCCCCGCCGCCTTAGTGCCTGTAAAGTCATACAGCGTTTTCGCGTCAGCCCAAAAAGCCAGACCGAAAATGCACAGCCACAACGATGTCCCGAGCAGTTTGCAAAATCAGGTTTTGTAAAACAAGCTTCAAAAGGGGATTCACATGTCAGTTGGCAATTCGGTCGTTGACACGACCACGAGCAGCACCAGATACAAAGTCATCAAGTGGTCGATTATCGGGCTGTGCATCGCCATCGGTGCGCCCCTCGCGATCCTGCTGGTCAAAGGGCTGGTCGGTCTGATCCTCGCGGCGGTGATCGGGCTTGCGGCGATCAACTTCGGCCCTGTTCTCGCCATGAAGTTCGCGAACCAGAAGGTCAAGATGTTCGTGAACGAAGCAAAGTCGAACCCGATCGAAACGCTCTACAACGAATTGGCCGAAAAGCAGGAAGGCGCAGAGCGGTTTAAGAAGAGCATCACAGATTTCCGCACCGAAGTGAAAAACTTCGAAGACAAAACCGCGCAGTTCAAAAAACAATATCCCGAAGACGCGGACCGTTTCGAGACTCAACTCGCGACGATGAAAAAACTGCTCGCGTTTCGCGAAGGGCGCTATAAGCAGGTGCAAGACGAACTCAAGCGATTCTCCGACGCAATCGATCGCGCCAAAGCACTGTGGGATATGTCGCAATCCGCGCAACGCATGAACAAGATCGCCGGCATGCAATCCAGCGACACTTTCGCGCAAATCAAAACGGATGCCGCGCTCGACTCCGTGATGAACTCAGTGAACAAGGCATTTTCAGAAATGGAAACGTCGCTGATGGAAAGTGCGGAAGTGCAGCAAGCCAAGGCTGCCGCCGCCGAAGTAAGCGCGGCCAGTCCGCCCGCCCAGCAACTTGGCTCGCCCGCAGCACCCAAATAATCAGGCGTATGCTGCTCGACCATTCAACTCGATCGAAAAATAATGAAGAAAATTCTGGGTTCGATTCTTTTCCTGATCTTGCTGGCTGCCGGTTGGTATATCCACGAAGGCGGCTTCAAAACCCTTAATTACGGCCAGAGCGCCGACAAGGACACCGCTACGGTGAACGGGATAGACACCGGCAACAACAGCAATGCCGATGTCAAAACGCCGGCCCCGAGCAATCCGGATGGCTTCGTGGCCAACAAGGACACGCTGAAGTCGATCTTGAGCAACGGCATCGTGCGGGTCAGCGTCGAGAATCCATCGCGGCCGTTTTATTCTGAAGACAACGGCAAGCCGCAAGGTTTCAACGTCGACTTCGCGAATCTGCTGTTCGCACAGAAGGAATTCACCTCTGGCGACCATCCGACGATCACGGTCGATACGCATCACGGCGTGGATACGTATCCCGCGGTCCCGGATCAACTGACGAAAACCGACAAGCAAGGCAACGCCGTCGTCGACGTCGCCATGGACGGCCTGACGTTCCCTGACAATACGCCGAGTGGCGTCGTCTATTCGATTCCCTATGTCGAGGACTTCGGTTATTCGCTGATCGTCGCCAAGGGTTCGCCGGTCCGCTCCGTAGCCGATCTGGCGGGCAAAACCGTTGGTGTGCTGCAGGGTGACCCGGATGTGAAAGCGTTTGTCCAGAAAGCGTTCCCGAACAGCAAAATCGTCGAGCTGTCGGATGCGAGCATTGAAGGGCAACGGTCCTGGATGTCGCACTTCCTGGACGATCATCAGGTCGACGCTATCGTCTACGACTATCCGTTCGGCGTATCGGAAATCAAGGGCACCGACCTGACGTTCGCGGTCACGAAGCTGGACGGCTCCAACCTCGCGTACAAAATCGGCGTGCGCAAGGAAGACAGCGCGCTCCTGATCTACCTGAACTCCGCGATCGCGAAGGTCAAGCAGTCGCCGGCGTATCTGGACCTGTTGCGTAAATATTTCATCAGCGACCAGGTGCTCACCACCGCTGCGACTGGCGGCGAGAGGACCTACGTGGTCCGCTCCGGCGACACGCTGAATGCCATTGCCGCGAGTCAGTTGGGAAGTGGTGCACGATTTGTGGACGTGCAGAAGCGCAATAACCTTCCAAACCCCAACCTCATCCTGATCGGCCAGCATCTGATCATTCCCGTGCGTTGACGCGGTAGGTTTTCCTGCCGGGCCCTCGTGCCTGGCAGGAACAAAAACCGCTGACCGGCAACGCGGGCACGCCGCAAGCCGGTTGTCCCTACCTTGCCGGGTTCGCGTGCAGGCGTTCGCCGCCCAAAAATCCGCCAGATTTGCATCCATTTCAGGCCCCGCTGCGTAAATCCCCTCAAGGACGCGCAACCCCCGCCGCACCCAACTAACCGATCGCGCGTCCCCGAGACCAGGAGACGCGCCCATGAGCCATTCCGCACCGACCTCGCCCCTACCGCGCGGCTCGCGGGTCGCGGTCATCGGCGCCGGTATCTCGGGCTTAGCCAGTGCCTATCTGCTGGCGCGCAATCATCAGGTCACGCTGTTCGAGTCGGCCGGCTACGCGGGCGGTCACACCAATACCGTGGACGTTACCCTCGAGGGCCACACGCATCCCGTCGACACTGGCTTCCTCATTTTCAACGACCGTACCTATCCGAACCTGATCGCGCTGTTTGCCGAACTGGGCGTCGAGTCGCATCCGAGCGAAATGACCTTCTCGGTCTCGTTCGACGAGGGCCGTCTCGAATGGGCCGGCACCAGCCTGAACACGGTGTTCGCGCAACGTCGCAATCTCTTCTCACCCACCTTCATCGGCATGCTGCGCGACATCATGCGTTTCAACGGCAGTGCGCAAAGCAATCTCGAACTCGCGATAGAAACGCGCGTGTCGATGGGCGAACTGCTGACGGCCGGCGGCTACGGCGGCGCGTTCCAGCGCCACTACCTGCTGCCGATGGCCGCGGCGATCTGGTCGAGCGCGACCGCCGATATTCTCGCTTTTCCGGCCACCACGTTCCTTCGCTTCTGCCTGAATCACGCGCTGCTCCAGGTGAACCGCAGGCCACAGTGGAAGACGGTCGTTGGAGGAGGGCGCGAATACGTACGCCGTATT
The DNA here is from genome assembly GCF_052682275.1 of Paraburkholderia sp. D1E. Taxonomy (NCBI): domain Bacteria; kingdom Pseudomonadati; phylum Pseudomonadota; class Betaproteobacteria; order Burkholderiales; family Burkholderiaceae; genus Paraburkholderia; species Paraburkholderia sp. D1E. The sequence goes on along the minus strand of NZ_JBQYMB010000001.1, from coordinate 8,257,198 downwards.
GTCGGCACGCTCGACGACGTCCGAGTCGATGCTGCGGTTAGAGGCGTGCGGCGCGATGCCGATGGCGTCGATGTGTTCACGGACAAGGGCACGGAGCGCTTCGACGCGCTGGTGCTCGCCACTCACGCGCCGACTTCGCTGCGCCTGCTGGACCACGACGCCGATCAGGAGGAGCGCAGCGTACTGAGCGCCGTGCGCTACCAGCCGAACGTCGCCGTGCTGCATACGGATACGAATCTGCTGCCGCGTCGTCAGCGCGTGTGGTCGGCGTGGAATTATCTGGGAAACCGTGGCGTCGACGGCACGCATCCGGTGTGTGTCAGTTATCTGGTCAATCAACTCCAGCCGCTGCCGTTCAAGACGCCGCTCGTCGTGACGCTCAATCCGGTGACGCAGCCGGCGCCGGGCACCGAACTGCGCCGCTTCGTCTACGACCATCCGCTGTTCGATCTGGCCGCCATCGACGCGCAGCACCGTCTGCCGTCGCTGCAAGGCAGGCATCGCACCTGGTTCGCGGGCGCATGGACGGGTTACGGTTTCCACGAGGACGGTCTGAAATCGGCACTGCGCGTGGCCGCCGATTTCGACGTGTCGCCGGCATGGGCCACGCTATGAATCCCGCGCGCGCCAACGTCGATCCTGCCGCGTGGCTTTTGATGGGCCAGGTGATGCACGAGCGTCTGCGGCCAAAGCATCATCGATTTACGTATCCGGTGTTCTACGTGCGCTGTGATCTGGATCGTCTTACGTCGCTCGATAGCAACTGGTTCGGCATCGACCGTTGGCGTCCGCTCAGCCTTCACCAACGCGACCACGGACCGCGCGACGGCAGCGATCTCGCCACATGGATGCGCACACAACTATCAGCGGCGGGTATTGAAGAAGCGGACGGCAAGGTCTGGTTGCAGGCATTTCCGCGCGTGTTCGGCTATGCATTCAATCCGGTCAGTTTCTGGTTTTGCCACGACCGCGACGGTCATTTGCGTGCGCTGCTGGCCGAGGTGCGCAATACCTTCGGCGATCGACACAGCTATCTGCTGAGCGGTGCGGGCAATGCACCCATCACGGCTGAAACGGAACTCAAATGCCGCAAAGTGCTGCACGTCTCGCCGTTTTGCCGTGTCGAGGGGAGTTACGAATTTCGCGTCAGAGAGACGCCGAACCATGCGTTGGTCTCGATCGACTACGAAGACGCTGACGGTTTGCTGATCCGCACGGCTTTGGGTGGCCGCTTGAAGCCCTTAACGCGTTCGACAGCGCTCGCCGCGCTGATCCGTCAGCCGCTGTTGAGCGTCGGTGTCGTCGCAAGAATTCATTGGCAGGCGTTGTGCCTCGCTATAAAAAAAGCGCCGTTCTACGGCAAAAACCCCGCGCCGGGCCGCGCGGCCGACGCACCCACCGACCACGCCGCAGCCGGCCAGCCGTCCGTTGCTGCACGCCCCATTTCGTCCGATTGAGGAGATCAGCCATGGCGCTTTCAAGAACCCTGAGCGGGCACCGAACCGTCCCCGCGTCGGGCCGTCTGTTCCTCTCTCTGCTCGAACGGATTCAGGTTGGGCATCTGGTGTTGATCACGCCCGACGGTCAGCAGCGCGTGTTCGGCGATCCGCACGCGGCACCGGGTGCACGTCTGGAATTGCGCGACTGGCGTGCGTGCGGCACGATTCTGCGCAAAGGCGATATCGGTTTCGCCGATGCATGGCGTTCGTTCTGGGTCGATACGCCCGATCTGGCCGCATTGCTGCGCGTTGCAATCCGCAATGAGCGGGCGCTGCAGCGCACAGTCTACGGCGGCTGGCTCGCGCAACTCTGGTACGGGCTGCGTCATAAACTGAGGCCCAACACGCGGTCGGGCAGCCGCCGCAATATTCACGCGCACTACGACATTGGCAACGCCTTCTACGCGCAGTGGCTCGACTCGACATTCACGTATTCGAGTGCGGTGTTCGAGGGCAATTTCTATCAGTCGCTCGAGGACGCGCAGCATGCGAAGTACCAACGCATTATCGATACGTTGGGTTTGCGCGAAGGCATGCGAATTCTGGAAATCGGCTGCGGGTGGGGCGGCTTTGCGATGCACGCGGCGCGCCAGGGCATACATGTGCACGGCGTAACGATCTCGCCAGCGCAACTCGAATTCGCCCAGAAGCGCGTGAGCGAAGCAGGCTTGAGCGACCGGGTGCACCTCGAATTGCGCGACTACCGTACGCTGAGCGGTCAGTACGACGGCATCGTATCGATCGAAATGTTCGAGGCCGTTGGTGAAAAATTCTGGCCGACCTACTTCCGCATTTTGCGCGAGCGTCTGCAACCCGGCGCCCGCGCGCTCGTGCAAACCATCACGATCGACGACTCGCACTTCGCCGCCTATCGCGCGACCAGTGACTTCATCCGCGAATTCATTTTCCCAGGCGGCATGTTGCCGAGTCCGCAGCGTTTTATCGAAGCGGCACGGCGTGGCAAGCTCGCGGCGCGTACGTCGTTGACGTTCGGACGCGACTATGCCGAGACGCTGCGCCGCTGGCGCAGCGGGTTCGAGGCACAGCTCGATACGATTCACACGCAAGGCTTCGATGAGATTTTCGTGCGGACGTGGCGACTGTATCTGGCGTACTGCGAAGCCGGCTTCGACGAAGGACGTACGGATGTGATGCAGTTCGTGCTCGCGGCGACGGACTGATATGCGTGCGCCTGCTTTGCGCAAACAGCTGCTCGGCGTGGCGCAGTAAGGCGTGCAGAGGCACGCGCGCCGACCTTGCATAAACAATTGCCTGGCGGGCAACGGTTGCGCTTAGCCTCAGTTAGCCGGCAAGAGTGGAACAGCGGTCACGACATAAGGCCGGCCACTTGCAGCAGCAGAACGATATTGAGTGCCAGCACGACGACCGTGCCGGTCACCGCCGCAATCGTGGTTGAGCGGCGATTCCGGTAGCGGCCCATCAAATCGCCACGTGACGTGAACCACACCAGCGCGATCATCGGCACCGGCAGCGCGATGCTCAGCACCACCTGGCTCAGCACCAGCGCACGCGTCGCATCCACCCCGCAGGCAACCACGACGAAGGCCGGCACCATCGTAATGAGCCGCCGCACCCACACCGGGATATGAAAGCCGACAAAGCCCTGCATGATCATCTGCCCGGCCATCGTGCCGACCACCGAACTCGACACGCCAGATGCGATCAATGCTGCAAGAAAGAGACCTGCCGCGGCGCCGCCGAGCAGCGGTGTGAGCGTGCGCCACGCTGTTTCGATGCTGGCGATTTCCGCATGGCCGGCATGAAACGCACTCGCCGCCATGATCACCATCGCCATGTTGATGAGCCCGGCGACGCCGAGCGCAACCACCACCTCGATATTCGAGAACCGTAGCAGCCTGGTGCGTTCGCCTTCATTGCGGGGCTTCACGCGATTCTGCGTGAGGCCCGAATGCAGAAACAGCACATGCGGCATCACGGTTGCGCCGATGATTCCGACGGAAATCGTCAACGCATTGCTATCGGGCATGCTCGGCGTGAACGTGTGCCTGATGACTGACGGCCAATGCACCGGCGCAATCAGCAATTCGGCGAGATACGACAGCCCGATCACGCCGATCAGCGCCGCGATCGCCAGTTCGAGCGGGCGGAAGCCACGCTTCTCGAACTGCAGCAAGCCATAGGTGACGGCAGCGGTGATCAGCATGCTCGGCATCATCGGTAGATGCGTGAGCAATGAAACGCCGATTGCGCCGCCGACGAATTCCGCGAGATCGGTCGCCATTGCCGCGATTTCGCTGATGCCCCACATCGCGCGCACGCAACGGCGTGGCAGTGCCGAGCAGCATAACTCGGCGAGATTGCGGCCGGTCACGAGCCCAAGCTTGGCGGATAAAGACTGAAACAGCATGGCCACGATGTTCGCCACCGCTACCACCCAGAGCAGCGTATAGCCGTAGCCGGCGCCCGCCTGGATATTAGTGGCGAAATTGCCCGGGTCCATATATGCGATCGAGGCCACCACCGCCGGTCCCACGAAAGGCAGTATCGTGCGCAAGCCACGGCGCCGTCCGGCCAGCGCCTCGCGGATGTCGAAACAGGTCTGCTCGGTGAGGGTCTGAGGCACGACGGCCTGACTCATCGCTTCGTCCATGACTGCTCCTGTCCATCTTCAAGCGTTCAAGGCAATGCGGATAAAGGCCGGTCAACGGGTGAGCGCGATCGTCATCGCGGCAACCCGCTGCCGGTGCAACTGGCACTGCACGTGAGGTGCTTCAGGCGCTCATATTGAGCGAGCCGTTCACGCCGTTCGGGAAGAAGCCGCCCTTGGTCGCCACCGAACTCGTCAGATACACGATGTTGAGCACGTTGCCATAGCCGCGGCTGAAGGCGAGCCCGTTGCTGTCGAGCGGCACGATGTTCGACGAGCCGGCCGTCGCGCCGGTGATGCCCTGGTCGTCGTGGCCGTTGTTGTCGAGGCTGTCGCGCGCGGCGGAGATCGCGTTGGCGGCCGTGTAGATACTCGCCGTGTCGACGCCTTTTGAGAACAGCACCGTGCGTACGAGGCCTGCGTGATACGCCTCCGCCGCGAGAATGCCGGCTGCCGCTTCGAGGAAGGTCTTGTTGGTGATGAGCGGGGAGGCGCCCTTATAGGCCGTCACGCCGACGTCTTCGAAGATGAATGCGCCAAGCAGAAAGTTATTGTCGTTCGCATACGGATTGAAGGCGACGCCCGCGCCGACGAGTCCCGCTGCGCGCGCCGCATTCGAGAACGCACCGTTCGGATTGGTGCCGCCGATGTCGATCGAGGGCATCGCCACCGCTGCGCTGCCCAACGCGGAGCGCAAGAAGTTGACGTGCTCGCGTTCGTCGTTGGCGATCTCGTTCGCGTAGGCCTGCACCACGGGATCCTGGAACGGCACTTGCTGCCCCGGGATCACCATGCCCATCGTGCCCACGCCGGTGGTCATGCTCGCGGCCAGCCCCGAACCCGACGTCGCATACGTATAGAACTGCGATTCGAGGTATTCCAGGTTCAGCGCGAAGTTCAGAATCTCCGCATCGGTCGGTGCGCTGGCTGCCGACACGCTCGAGCCAGAACCGCCACCGCACGCACTGATCAGCGTGCCACCGACCAAACCTAGACCCAGGCCGCCAGCGTTGCGGAAAAACTGTCTGCGTTGCAGGCGTCGTTCAACCCGGCGGTCAAGTACATCGATAAGTTCTGCTGATTTATTGCTGGACTCCGACATGGCGATGCTCCTCAGATGGTTCGCTGCCAATGCCGCGGACTCGCGACGCATACGCGCGGACAACGGCTACTCACGCGATGCACGTACGCAAATCGCGGACGCAAAAGAGGGCCCCGTTCTTCAGAGAAGAACTAAACGATGAAGGGAGAAGAAGCGAGTCCTCAACCGACTTTACGGAGCGAATACGCTGCCAGATGCAAACCTCGCAAAAGATTTCTTTGTGCGCTCGCAGCATGGGGCCGACTGACACTGTTTTGCCGGCTCCTGCACATCGCCTGGCGTCAAGGCGGAAAACATCCGGGGAGCAGGCCCGGCCCGGCTAGCGGAGGCTGTCCGGCGATCCTCTGTACAATTGGCCGATCGTCAACATCGACTCACCCCGACCGAATTCATGGCCATTACCTACAAGACTCCCGACGACATCGCCAAGCTGCGCATTTCCGGCCGCCTCGCGGCCGACGTACTGGCGATGATCGGCGAGCACGTCAAGGCCGGTGTCTCCACCGACGAGCTCGACGCACTGTGCAACGACTACATTGTCAATACGCAAAAGTCGATTCCGGCAAATGTCGGCTATCTGGGATTTCCGAAGACGGTCTGCACGTCCGTCAACCAGGTGGTGTGCCACGGCATTCCCAACCGTAGCGAAATCCTGAGAGATGGCGACATCATCAATATCGACGTCGCGATCATCAAAGATGGCTATTTCGGCGACACCAGCCGCATGTATTGCGTCGGCCAGCCGAGCACGGTGGCGCGCCAGCTGATCGACACGACCTATGAGGCGATGCTTGCCGGCATCCGTGAGGTCAAGCCTGGCGCTACGCTTGGCGACGTTGGCTATGCAATCCAGAAGATTGCGCAGCGCGACGGCTTCTCGATCGTGCGCGATTACTGTGGGCACGGCATCGGCCGTGTCTATCACGAAGACCCGCAAGTGTTGCATTACGGTCAGCCGGCGCAGGGCGTGCGTCTGAAACCGGGCATGGTTTTCACGATCGAGCCGATGATCAATGCGGGCCGGGCCGGCACCACGGTGCAGCGTGACGGCTGGACGGTGGTCACCAAAGACCGTTCGTTGTCGGCGCAATGGGAGCACATGATCGCCGTGACCGAAGAGGGCTACGAGCTGCTTACGCCGTGGCCGGACGGCACCGGCGACTACGAAGCGCCTTGAAGGCGGTGGTCTGCGCGCCTCACGAACCGGCTTTTCAAGGCGGTGGGTGCGCGAAATGCTGTGCCATTGGTGCGCAGCTCCTGTAGCTTGGGTCTGCGCCGCAGTCCGATCCGGTAAATAAGGATTTGACTCGCGCGCCGGTTCGGTTAAAGCTACGCCTTAGGGTTTCAAGGGGTTTTCGTCTGCATGAGTCCGTCATTGACCGTTCGCCGTATCGCCGCTGATCAGGGCGCCGTTTTCCGCGAACTCCGTACTGCGTCACTGCGGGAGGCGCCCTATGCCTTCGGCGAAACGCTAGAGGACGCGTTGTCTGCGGATGCCGCCAGTTTCGACGCCACCGCTACCGAACACGCTGTTTCGTTTATCGCCACCAGTTTCATCCTCTACACCGAGGGTCATCCGGCAGGGCTGATCGAAGCCTATTTCGACGATACCGCGGCGCCTCGCGCGTTCGTTTGCGAGTTGTGGGTGGCGCCAGCCGTGCGTCATCTGCGCGGCGGCGAGTTGCTGGTCGACACCGCCAGTGGCTGGCTTGCCGGCGAAGGCGCCACGGAAATCTACGCGTGGGTCGCCGACGCCAACCGCAATGCGATGCGCTTTTACGAGGCGCTCGGCTTCGGTCCGACCGGCGAACATCGGCGCGTCGCGCGTGCGCCCGAGCAGGCCGAAAGCCTGCTGGTGCGCCACGTGCCGACCACGTCGCAGGTATTTCAGCAGTGATCCCGCGAGCGGCGCGTCAGCATGCCGCTCGAGTCCCATCCGCGTCGCTACAGCGTTCATGGCCGAATAATCGGCCTAAGCGCGGCCTGAATGGCCGAGGCGTGGCCACGCCATGGGTATTCAGGCCGTGGCGGCGTGCTCTCTCGGCAAAAAAGCTCGCTGCTCGTCTGGACGCCTGTAAAATACGCAAAATTTTTTGCCGAACGCTATGTCGCCCAAGAAATCGCCCTTTTTCGAACTCCGCAGCGGCTCTGTCGACACGCTCCTGTTTGTGGTCAAGACAACCGACCTCGACGCGATGCGTGCCGAACTGACCCGGCGCTTCGAAGCGACCCCCGAATTTTTCGCTAACGACGTCGTCGCGATCGACGTGCGTCGTCTCGCCGAGAATGAACGCGTGCCGCTCGCCGAGATCGCGCAACTGCTCGACAGCGTGCGGATGCGCCCGGTCGGCGTGGTGGCCAATGCACAGCAGGCGTGGGCGGCCGAATCCGCGCTGCCCTTGCTCGAAGCGCGCGACCGTCGCGGCGCTGCCGCGAAGTCAGCCGACGAGGAGGGCGCCAATGCCGCTGCTGCAGTACCGGCGGCCACCGCCGCGACGGCCACGCCGCCGGCCGATCTGTTTGAGGCCGCAGCGCTCACCCCGGCCGGCACGCGCCCGGAAAGCGGCACCCCGGCCACGGCCGCCGCGGTCGAACCGGCACCTGCTGCCGAGCCCGTGCGTCTCGCCACGTCGTCGCAGACCATGGTGGTCGACAAGCCGTTGCGCTCGGGTCAGCGCATCTACGCAAAGGGCGATCTGGTCGTGCTCGGTCTGGTGAGCTACGGCGCGGAAGTGATCGCGGAAGGCAACATCCATATTTACGCGCCGCTGCGCGGCCGGGCATTGGCCGGCGTGCAGGGCAATCACGACGCGCGCATTTTCTGCACGTGTCTCGAACCGGAACTGATCTCGATCGCGGGTATCTATCGTACGACCGAGAACCCGCTGCCGGCCGACGTGCTCGGCAAGCCGGTACAGATCTGGCTCGAAGAAGAAAAGTTGATGATTGAACCGCTGCGGCTCACCTGATCGACGTGAAGCGCGCGCTGTCCTGAACAGTCACGGCACGCGGCGTTCCACGGCAAATATGGCCGCACATAATTGACGAATTTGACGAACACAAGGTAAGGGTAATGGCAAAAATCATTGTGGTGACTTCGGGCAAGGGTGGCGTGGGCAAGACGACCACGAGCGCGAGTTTTGCATCGGCCCTCGCATTGCGTGGCAGCAAAACCGCCGTGATCGACTTCGACGTCGGCCTGCGTAACCTCGACCTCATCATGGGCTGCGAGCGCCGCGTGGTGTACGACCTGATCAACGTGATCCAGGGCGAAGCCAACCTCAACCAGGCGCTGATCAAAGACAAAAAGTGCGAGAACCTGTTCATCCTGCCGGCCTCGCAAACGCGTGACAAAGACGCGCTGACCATGGAAGGCGTTGAAAAGGTCATCAACGACCTGATCGCGATGGACTTCGAATTCATCGTCTGCGATTCGCCGGCCGGTATCGAATCGGGCGCGCTGCTCGCCATGCACTTCGCCGACGAGGCGCTGATCGTGACGAATCCGGAAGTCTCGTCGGTGCGCGACTCGGACCGTATTCTCGGCATCCTGTCGTCGAAGACCAAGCGCGCGATCGAAAGCAAGGAGCCGATCAAGGAACACCTGCTGATCACCCGCTATAACCCGAAGCGCGTGAGCGAAGGCGAGATGCTGTCGCTCACCGACATCCAGGAAATCCTGCGCATCGACCTGATCGGCGTGATCCCGGAATCGGAAGCGGTGCTGCATGCGTCGAACCAGGGGCTGCCGGCTGTGCACCTGGACGGTACGGATGTCGCCGAAGCCTATAAAGATGTCGTGTCGCGTTTCCTCGGCGAGCAGAAGTCGCTTCGCTTTACCGATTACCAGAAGCCAGGGCTGCTGCAGCGCCTCTTCGGCACCAAGTAAGGGGAGCGCACGTCATGTCGATTCTTTCGTTTTTGCTGGGCGAGAAGAAGAAGTCCGCGTCGGTAGCGAAGGAACGCCTGCAGTTGATCATCGCGCACGAGCGCGCCGGCGGCCATGCGCCTGCCGATTACCTGCCTGCGTTGCAACGCGAACTGGTGGCCGTGATTTCAAAATACGTGAAGATCTCCAACGACGATATTCGCGTGAGCCTCGAGCGTCAGGACGACCTCGAAGTGCTCGAGGTCAAGATCGAAATACCGCAGGCTGGTTCCGCATAGCGTGCTGCGCGCTCTACTTCGTTTCGTCGATGTGACGTGACGAGGTGGGGCGCGTAAGCGCTGTCTTCTCGCTGTTTCTTCTGCTGTTCAATTTGACGCGCGGATGCGGGTTCTACGCGCTGTCTGCCCCTTCGTCCTTCCCTTCTGCTCGAACGCGCTGCTTCGCCGTGTACGGCCTGCACACCTTCGCACGTTGCCGGGCCGCCCGTCGAAATGCATGGCGAAATAATCCGTTGCACTTCAGCGTGTGCCGTTACACGAGCGCAGTCAGCGTTTTTGTCCCCTCGCGCATTAAACGGATAACGCCGTATTCGGTGTCCAACTACAGAGGGAAAACATGAACAAGACCTTTCGCTTGCTGATCGCCAACGCTGTTCTGATCGCTGCTGGCGCTTCCGCTGTGGCATCCGCTTCGGCCGAGGAAGTCGTTGTGATCGCGCCGTCCGCACCGCCGGCTGTGCGTTACGAAGCCGTGCCGGCGCCGCGCGTCGGTTATGTGTGGGATCACGGTCATTGGCGTTGGGACCATGGCCGCTATGTGTGGGTCACGGGTCACTGGCAGGCCGAGCGTGTCGGCTACCACTGGGTGCCGGGTCATTGGGTCGAACACGGCCCGAACTATCGCTGGGTCCAGGGTCACTGGGCGTAAGTCGACAGGCTTCAGCAGTGTGCGGCACGGCGTGGTTGATCCCGCTCGTGCCGCTCCCATCAGTTTGACGACACGGGCGTCGCCCACGTGCTTGGCGTCGCGCTTGCCTGTGTTTCACAGGAACACATGATGAAAAAGAATCTGCTTCTGATCGCCGTACTGGCGGTCATGCTGGCCGGCTGCGTAGTTGTGCCGGCGCGGCCGCTTTATCTGCGCGCGCCGGGGGTTGTTGTCTACTGACGCGGAGCGCCGTCTTCAGCGGGAGCATCGCCGTCGATCTCGTCGACCACCACTGCTTCGGGCGCTTCGACTTCGGGGACTTCCGGCACCGGTGCGGGGGCCGGATGCGGCAGCGGCGCCATATAGCGCTCCGCCAACGACTCATACAAAGGCGGCGCGAAGAACCGCGCCACGCGGCTCGCAATCAACGCGGTGGCCATCAGCGAAATCACCAGTGCATGGCCATCGATCATCTCCATCACGATCACGAACGACGTAATCGGCGACTGCGTGACGGCGGCCAGATAGCCCACCATCGCAAGGGCGATCAGCATCGGCAATTGCATCGAGCCGAACACCATATGCAGCAGATTGCCGAAGCCCGCGCCGATCGACAGCGACGGCGCGAAGATGCCACCCGGAATGCCCGGCAGATACGAGCCGACCATCGAGATCATCTTCAGAAACGGATAGAACACGGACAGGTGCTCGTGCCCGTCGAGCAGTCCGCGCGCTTCGGCATAGCCGCTGCCGAAGGTCGTGCCACCGGAGATGAGGCCAACCACTGCGATCACGAAACCGCACAGCGCGGCGAATACGACTGGCCGCTCGCCGTGCAACTGACGCAGCGGTGCTGGAATCCAGCGTGCAGTGTTCAGCAGCAGCCAGCCGAATACGCCGCCCGCCATACCGGTAACGATCGCCGTGAGCAGAACGGCCACCGCCAGCAGGTCGGGGAAGTGCGCGCCGATCTGGATGGTGCCGAAATAGGTGTAGTTGCCGTTCAGTCCGAGCGCGATCACACCGGCGATGATGATCGCCGTAATGAGCACGCCGCTCGCGCGGGCCTCGAAGCTGCGCGTGAGTTCCTCGATAGCGAACACGATCCCCGCCAGCGGTGTATTGAACGCCGCGGACAAGCCCGCTGCCGCGCCCGCGAGCACCAGTTGCCGTTCGATCTGCGCGTTCGAGCGTGGGTACAGCCGCCGCAGATTGAACATCAGCGCCGCGCCGACCTGCACGGTCGGCCCTTCGCGGCCGATCGTGAAGCCGCCGAGAATCGCCAGAAACGACACGGCGATCTTGCCGAACAGAATCCGGAACGACAGCAGCCGTGCGCCGAATTCGCCGGGCTTGGAATGCAAGGTGGCGATGACTTGCGGAATGCCGCTGCCTTCGGCGCCACGGAAGAATTTGCGCGTGAGCCAGACGGCGAGCGCCGCGACCGCGGGCGTGACGATCAAGGGCGCCCACACGTGCTGTTGCTGCATTGCGCGGAATTCGCCGTAGCCCCAGTCGATCAGCCTTGCATAGAGTACCGCTACCAGGCCGACTGCGATCGCGCCGAGCCAGAAGACGCCATATTGCCGCCACAGGCGTCTGGCGCGCCGCACGATGCTGGAAGAGAGGGGAAGAAATGCCCGGGACATGACGATGTGCTGGCGCAAAGGGTGGATTATAAAGCGTGCCGCATTGTCATAACTGTATGAAAGTATTTTGAAATATAGTAAAAAGCTTGTTTGTAAAGTGGTCAACGTAACGCGTTGTATTAATGGCGCGCGTGGCCTACTGCGGCGTTTGGCGATGATTATTCTAATCGTCGGCTAAAATAGTTTGATGTTGGAACAACTAACAGGTCCTCAATGAAGCGAGTCCTTATCGTCAAGGTCACTTCACTCGGCGATATCGTGGAGGCGTTGCCCGTCGTCGCCGATATCAAACGCGCGTTTCCCGGCGTCGAAGTGGACTGGGCCGCAGACGAGGCATTCGCCGAAGTGGTGCATTGGAGCGAGAGCGTGGACCGCGTGCTTTGTGCGCCGCTGCGCCGCTTCAAGAAAGCGCGCCGCTGGGGCGATTTCAGGGTAATCGCGGCGTCGATCGCCGAATTACGCGCCTACCGCTACGATTTCATCATCGACATCCACGGCGTGTACAAGAGCGCGATCATCGCCTTTCTGGCACGCTCGTCGAAGCGTATTGGCTACCAGTCCCAGGATTTGGGAGAACGGGGCGCTGCATTTGCCTATACCGGGCGCTTCGGCCCGCGTCCGCAGTGCAGTGCAGTGCATGGCACGGCATGCGTATCAGTGCGGGCGAGGCGCTGGGATATGAGGTCGAAGGCCCCGCCATCTACAATCTGCGCCTGCCTGAACCGGCCGTTGCACCGTTCGCGGCTAACAGCGCGCCGGTCGCAGCACTGTTTCACGCCACCTCCAAAGACGACAAGAAGTGGCCGCTGCCCCATTGGGTGACGGTCGGTCGCGAGTTGGCGCAGCGCGGTTTTCAAGTGGTGTTGCCGTGGGGCTCGGAAGGCGAGCGAGCCGAGGCGGAGCAAATCGCGTCGGAGGTGCCGGGTTCGACCGTCCTGCCGAAGCTAAGCGTGACCGAAATCGCGCAGATGATCGACGCGTGCGCACTGGTGGTCGGCACCGACACGGGTTTCGTGCATCTGGCGCATGCATTGCAGAAGCGCACGGTGATGATCTTTGTGGCCACCTCGCCGTCGCATTGCGGCATTGAAGCGCCGTTCCGCTCGATTTCGATCGGCGACGGCCATTCGGTGCCGCCGATCGCTGAAGCACTGGAAGCGATCGATTACGTGCACAGCGAGCCACGCGCCGTCGTCATGCAGCATGGATCGGCCACAGCCTGAGCGCAGCTTCCTCGCGCTTTCGCGCAATCGTTTGGCTAAAAGAAAAGAGGCGCGACGCACAGTCGCCCAATCAAACGAGCGCTGCCACGGAACGCCTCGAAAAACGCCCGCGTCGGGGAACTACGGGCGAAGAGGAATCGTTGCAATGAACAAACTGACTCATGAACGGATTGATGCACTGAGCGGCCACATCGAGTGGCCGGCTCGGTTCTAAAGAGACCGTCCGCGGGCGGTCGAGTTCAATAGTGCATTCATCGAGGCATGCCGTGCGAATGCCGGCAGATTCGTGTGCCGCTCACCCGCGTCCCGCCGCCACTCTTTATGGCCACTCTCAGCGTTTGGATAAACATCGCGCATTACACGCCTGTTAAATCTGTCGCTTTTCGTTGAGTGCCTAATTGGCTACACGCGTTTTCTTTTGCGTGGCCTTTGACTTATCCATGGCGCATGGAAGCGCCTACCCCATACCTGCTATTCGCGCCTTGATCCGCGCGCCCGCCCTGGGCAGGGCTTGGAGGGAACCCGCATGCTTAAAGCAGTATAGGTGGTGTTTTCGTCTGACGTGAATCTGTCGTTGCCATGCTTGGGGCGCGGCCGCCTTTTGAGGTAGGGACGTGTAACACCTCAGTGATGTTCCCTTACAAATGGCAACGTTCGCACGCGGCAGGGTCGTGTTCAATCGAGTCATTCGGGGTTTCGGCTCGAATGAATCTGACTCGAAGGAGAACAATATGAAACGCTTGATTCTGACCCTGATCGCAGGCACGTTGCTCGCAACGGCGCTCGGAGGCTGCATCGTTGCGCCGGCGCCTGGCTATTACTACGGGGGCGGCGGTTACTACCATCACGGCGGCTACTACTACCGGTAATGGTTTGCGGCACGCGCCTGGCCCTGGCATGGCGCCGGGCCTTTTCTGACGGCTGCCGCTTCTTCGTTTGCCAGCAGAGGCACGCGGCAGCCGCGCAACCGCTTCAGATGACGTCAGGCCGCTTTCCGTCGCTGCGTCGCCCGACCGGGGCGCCGCAGCGTTCCAGCCGACGGCTCAGGCGAGCAGCATTTCGAAGGCGATCACCGCGGCGATGGCAGCCGCGTTCGCGGCCAGCGCTTCCACGACGATGCCTTTCCACGTTGCGGGACGAAAGCGCAGTGCCAGCAGCAGCGAACACAGCAACGCCAACGCGATGATCATCACGATGTCCGCGTTGTGAAGATGAATGTTCATCAGAGCCTCCCTGCCTGCCATAGGGTTATTTAATTCGAGTATAGGCAAGTCAAAAAGACGCGCAAGGCAGGGAATTTACCAGCGCGCCTTTCGCTCCTTCACATCAAATGTGTGTCGCGCGTTTCACGCATGCACAGCACACCGATCATGCTGACGGCCGCCGCAATCGACACATAAGCGCCCACCCACGGCAGTCCGCCGTGCGCGGCCAGCACCTGCGCGATATACGGCGCGACCGAGGCACCGAGAATCCCGCCGAGGTTGTACGACACGCCTGCACCGGTATAGCGCACATTAGTCGGAAACAGTTCCGGCAGCAGCGCGCCCATCGGGGCGAAAGTCACGCCCATCAGGAACAGTTCGATCACGAGGAACAGCAGCACCAGCGGCGTCTGTCCGCTGCCGAGCAACGGCGCCATTGTGAAACCCGACAGGATCGCCGCGATGATGCCGACGATCAGCACCGGTTTGCGGCCATAACGGTCGCTCGCCCAGGCCGACAGCGGCGTGGCGAGCGCCATGAACACAACCGCGATGCACAGCATGCCGAGGAAAGTCGGCCGGGGAATATGCAGGACCGACACACCGTACGACAGCGAAAACGTCGTGGCGTTGTAGAACAGCGTGTAGCAGACCACCATCGCCAGCGCGCCGAGGAGGGTCGGCAGCCAGTGCTGCGAGAACAGCGTGGCGATCGGCACCTTCACGCGTTCCTCGCGTTCGATGGCCGCCTTGAACGCCGGCGTCTCGGCGATTTTCAGGCGCACGTACAAGCCGAGCGCGACCAGCACCGCGCTGACGAGGAACGGCACGCGCCAGCCCCAACTGCGAAATTGTTCGTCGCTCAACGACAACGCCAAAGCGAAGAACAGACCGTTGGACGCCAGAAAGCCGATCGACGGCCCCAGTTGCGGGAACATCCCGAACCAGCCGCGTTTGCCGGCCGGCGCGTTCTCGGTGGCGAGCAGTGCCGCGCCGCCCCATTCGCCGCCAAGGCCGATGCCCTGGCCGAAACGCAGGACGCACAGCAGGATCGGCGCAAGGCTGCCGATCGAGTCATAGCCCGGCACGAAGCCGATCAGCGTGGTCGACACCCCCATCACCAGCAGCGAAGCCACCAGCGTCGATTTACGCCCGATCCGGTCGCCAAAATGACCAAAGATGAACGAGCCGATCGGCCGCGCGACGAACGCGATGCCGAACGTGACGAAAGCCGACAAAGCCTGGGCGGTCGCCGAGCCATGCGGGAAAAACACCGGGCCGATGACGAGCGCCGCGGCGGTCGCATAGACGTAGAAATCGTAGAACTCGATCGCGGTGCCGATGAAGCTCGCGAAGATAATTCGCGCGCTGCTGTTCTGCCCAGCCGCATTGGGTTGGGCCGCGGAAATCGGCGAAGTGGACATGCAGGGTCTCCCTATGTCGTGATGCCGTTGGACGCCGTACTTTTTTTATGCGGGCGGCGCGTGGTCAAGCGGCATCTTTGTTTAAGTTCGTGCGCTTCGGCGCGTCTCGCTGGCGGTTGAAGCCATGCTCGGCGCGGGCGGCGTGAGCCGTGCCGGAGGGATCCGGCTTTGAGGAATCGGAAAATTATAACGAGCGCGGGCGCGGCGCAGCAAGGCGGATAAGACTGGCTTCGCGTCCT
The DNA here is from genome assembly GCF_052682275.1 of Paraburkholderia sp. D1E. Lineage (NCBI taxonomy): Bacteria > Pseudomonadati > Pseudomonadota > Betaproteobacteria > Burkholderiales > Burkholderiaceae > Paraburkholderia > Paraburkholderia sp. D1E. The sequence continues at coordinate 8,241,412 of NZ_JBQYMB010000001.1, read as the reverse complement.
GTCGATTTGAAGCTGTGTTGGCACCGCGTTCAGTCGATGGTCTGGGCTTGCGGCGAGGCGAACTCGCGCAACTGGAATTTGCCGTTGTCGTTGAACAGCCAGTCTTCGAACAGTTCGAGCTGGCCACGGCCGTTCAGCAATTTACCGGGCGGCTGCGGCAGCGGCGAGGCGCGTCGCAAGGTGGCGAGTGCGGTGCTTTCGGCTTCGTCGTCGCCGTTGGTGCGATACACCGACGACTGCAGCACCTCGCCATTGCTATTCACCGTGAACGACACCACGACCAGCGAGCGCAGCATCGCTTGCGGCGTGCCGTGCAACACATAGGAGGGGCTGCGTTCGATGATGCGTTTGGCGACCTCGCTGCGGTACTGATCGAGCGCGGCACTGTTGAGAGCCGCAGCCGGCGCGATAATGAGCGGGCGTTGAGGCGGCGTGATCGTGCAGCCTGCCACGGCTGCGAGCGCCAAAACCGAAACCACCGTCAACGCCGAAGTCACGCCACGTGCATGCAACAGGGACGTGCCAACGCGGGGAGCGAAGCGTCCGGTCAAGCGGTGAAGGTGACGCGTGCGGGTGAGCATCGTCGTGGAAAGCACTCAGACAGGATCTAACTTGATGGTAGTCAAAAAGCGCCAGGATGCAATTGTCGTTCACCCGCGCCGTGCGGTTCGCACGCTTGTAATAGGCTGAAATATAGCCGGATTGGTCCGCGGCCAAAACGAGCCTACACTTCAGTGGCCTCTTTCGAGAGGCATCGGTGGAAGTCTTTCATTTAGCCCGCTTCGTGCGGGCTTTCTTTTTTTTGCGCGACCTTTCGCGCAATCAATCAATCCGGGCTCGAAAACGAAAAAGGCGAACCCGTTGATGAGTTCGCCTTTGTCTTCGCGTGCCGCCTGGTGCTTGCAGCGATGCCTGCGGCAACGCGGCCTGTAAGGCACGCGTTGCCGGACGCGCTCACGCGCGCCGGGCCTTACTTCAACGCTTCCCGCGCAGCCTTGACCGCCGCGAGCACCTGCTCGGGCGCCGTGCCGCCCGGATGGTTGCGGCTCGCCACCGAACCTTCGAGCGTCAGATACGAGAACACGTCTTCGCCGATCAGATGCGCGACGTTCGGCAGTTCCTGACGCATTTCTTCCAGAGTCAGGTCGGCCAGATCGCAGCCGCGATCGGCACACACGCGAACCGCTAGCGCCACCGCCTCGTGCGCGTCGCGGAACGGCAAGCCGCGCTTGACGAGGTAGTCGGCGAGATCGGTTGCTGTGGAGAAACCTTGCAGCGCGGCGTCGCGCATGGCTTGCGGCTTGACCGAGATGCCGGCGACCATTTCAGCGAAGATGCGCAGCGTGTCCGCGACTGTATCGACGGTGTCGAACAGCGGCTCCTTGTCTTCCTGGTTGTCCTTGTTGTACGCGAGCGGCTGGCCTTTCATCAAGGTCAGGAGCGCGATCAGATGGCCGTTCACGCGGCCCGTCTTGCCACGCGCCAGTTCGGGCACGTCCGGATTCTTCTTCTGCGGCATGATCGACGAACCGGTACAGAAACGGTCGGCCAGATCGATGAAGCCCACGCGCGGGCTGACCCACAGCACGAGTTCTTCGGAGAAGCGCGACACGTGCGTCATGACCAGTGCCGACGCGGCCGTGAATTCGATCGCGAAGTCACGATCGGACACCGCGTCCAGCGAATTCGCGCAGATGCCGTCGAAGCCCAGCGTCTTCGCCACAGCATGACGGTCGATCGGATAGCTGGTGCCGGCCAGAGCGGCTGCGCCCAGCGGCAGACGATTCACGCGCTTGCGGCAATCCACCATACGCTCGGCGTCGCGCGAGAACATTTCAACGTAAGCCATCAGGTGATGACCGAACGTGACCGGTTGCGCGACTTGCAGGTGCGTGAAGCCCGGCATGATGGTTGACGCGTTCTTTTCCGCCATGTCGAGCAGGGCCGTGCGCAATTCCGTCAGCAGGCCGCCGATGCGGTCGATTTCGCCGCGCAGCCACAGACGGATGTCGGTCGCGACCTGGTCGTTACGCGAGCGTCCCGTGTGCAGGCGCTTGCCGGCGTCGCCGATCAGCGCGGTCAGACGCGCTTCGATGTTCAGGTGGACGTCTTCCAGATCGAGTTGCCACTCGAACTCGCCTCGCTCGATTTCGCCCTTGATCTGCGCCATGCCGCGTTGGATCGCGGCGAGGTCGTCGTCGGCAATGATCTTCTGCGCGGCCAGCATCGAGGCGTGCGCGAGCGACCCTTCGATATCGACGAGCGCCAGACGCTTGTCGAAGAAAACCGACGACGTGTAGCGTTTGACGAGCTCCGACATCGGCTCCGAGAAGCGAGCCGACCAGGCTTCGCCTTTTTTGTGCAGTTGGGACGTCATGGTGTTTGGCAGTTGAGCGAGCGGTGAAGAGGCTGACGGCGTTTGCATCAGTGCAAAGGCGCCGCCGAAGCGAAGAAAGACGGTGATTTTAACACTGGGCTATTCCCGCACCAGCACCACCAGCTTCAGATCCTCGCGATGGGCGGGCTTGAAGGTGATCTGGTCGTAGACGATGCGGCCGTCGCGCGGATGATTGAATTCGCGCCGGCCGCCCTCGCGGCCGCCCACGTCCTGCGACGCCCAGAAGCGGGCGAACGCGTCGCTGGCGGTGGTGAGCGAGTCGATCAGCCCGCGGGTGGGGGCGTCGTTCAGATGGCGGATCGAGTCGGCGCGGAATTCGGCGGCGAGGCGCCGCGCGCGCGTTTCCCAGTCGACGATCAGCGCGCGGGCGGCCGGTTCGGTGAAGGTGTAGCGCAGCAGATTACGGTCGTGCGTGCCGTCCAGCCAGCCGACGAACAGGTCGGCGGCGCGCGCGTTCCAGGCGAGTGCGTTCCACTGCCGGTCGAGCACGTAAGCCGGCGCGTTCACGAGTTGCACCGTTTCCAGCAGGGTGGCGGGCGCGTCGGCGGCGGCCGGATCGGGCTCGGCCGGGTCGCGCTGGGCGGCCAGCTCGAACAGATAGGCCCGCTCCGCGCGCGACAGTTGCAATGCGACGGCAATCCGCGCCAGCGCCTCGGCAGAAGCGGAGACGGGGCGTCCCTGTTCGATCCACGTGTACCAGGTCGGGCTCACGCCACACAGCTGCGCGACCTCCTCGCGGCGCAAGCCGGGCGTGCGCCGGCGAGGGCCCGGCGGCAGGCCGAGCGCTTGCGGCGTGAGCCGTTCGCGGTGAGCGCGGATGAAATCGCCGAGCGCGCGGGCAGGCGTGGCGTCGAGCGGCGGCGGGTTGTCGGCGGAGGACGGCGTGGTCATTCTTGTCAGGCAGCGCGTGGAAGGGGGCAGTGTGGGGGTGGTGTTATTGATACCAGAATAATCGCTTAACTTGTACTGGTACACGGCGGGCTCTATTGTAACGGCTGGAGCGGTGCAGTGCCGTCCAGACCAACCTGGCCCAAGCCCAGCCCAAGCCCACCTAGATAACCGGAGCCTTCCATGAAGCACCACGATCAAGTTGCCGACGCCTTCGGCTCGACCGCAGCCGCGTATTTGACGAGTCAGACGCATGCCACCGGCGCCGATCTGCAGACGCTGGCCACGTCGATCGCCGTGACGCCGGACGCGAAGGTGCTCGACATGGGCTGCGGGGCGGGTCACGCGAGTTTCGCGGTGGCGCCGCACGCAAAAGAAGTGGTCGCGTACGACATCGCGCCGCAAATGCTGGCGACGGTCGAAGGCGCGGCGAAGGATCGCGGCCTGACCAACATCCGCACGCAACAGGGCGCGGCTGAAACGCTGCCGTTCGAAAACGATTCGTTCGACTGGATCATTAGCCGGATGAGCGCGCATCACTGGCACGACGTGCCGCTTGCCTTGGCCGAAGTGCGGCGCGTGTTGAAGCCGGCCGGCAAAGTGCTGTTCATCGACATCGCCGGCGCCGATCATCCGCTGCTCGACACGCATATTCAGGCAGTGGAAGTATTGCGCGATGGCTCGCATATCCGCGATTACCGCGCTGACGAATGGATTGCATTCTTCGAAGCGGCTGGTTTCAAGGCATCGATTCGCGAGCGTTGGCGCATCGCGATCGAGTTCAGCTCGTGGGTGGCGCGCATGCGCACGCCGGAGCCGCGTGTGGTGGCGATTCGCTCGCTGTGGAGCAATTCGCCCGATGAGGTGCGCCAGTATTTCGACGTGCAGGAAGATGGCTCGTTCAAGCTCGACGCGCTGATGGTCGAGGCTCAATGAGTTGACGCGGCGAGTTGCAACGCGTGAGCAAAGTGCGACTCGGCGGCGAATAATGCACAGGATCCCGGGGGGCGTTTCGGGGCAACGGTGCCGGGTTCGGTCCGCGCCGGAAAAACTGAAGCCGGGCACGGTCAACTGACCCATGTCCGGCTTCTTTTTTTCATCAATCTCAGCCGGACGCGGGTTAGTTCACCCTATCCGGCTGAGACTCGAAACCAACTGCAACCGCTGGCTTAGCCCGTATTACGCAGCCCCGCCGCAATCCCGTTGATGCTCAAATGAATCCCGCGCCGCACGCGCGCGTTGGTATCGCCCGCACGGTGACGTTTGAGCAATTCAACTTGCAAGTGATTCAACGGATCGAGATACGGGAAACGGTTCTTGATCGAACGCGCGAGCAACGGATTCTCCGCGAGCCGTTCGCTCTTGCCGGTAATCTCCGACAACACCTTCGATGTACGCTCCCATTCCGCGACGATCCGGTCGAACACGTGCTTGCGCAGCTTCTTGTCGGACACGAGCTGTGCGTAGCGCGAGGCCACCGCGAGATCGGTCTTTGCCAGCACCATATCCATGTTGGAGAGCAGGTTCGCGAAGAACGGCCAGGTCTTGTGCATTTTCTTGAGCAGCGCAAGACGGCGGGTGCGCTCGGCGTCGCTCGGTGCGCTGTCCAGATGCGCGGCCACCGCGCTGCCGAAACCGTACCAGCCGGTCAGCAGCAAACGGCATTGGCCCCATGAGAAGCCCCACGGAATCGCGCGCAGGTCTTCGATCTTGCGTTGCTTCGGGTCCTGCAACTTGCGTGAAGCCGGACGGCTGCCGATGTTCAGTTCGGCGATCTCCGAGATCGGCGTCGACTCGAAGAAATACTCCTTGAAGCCCGGCGTTTCGTAGACCAGCGCGCGATACGACGCCATCGCCGCGTCGGACAATTGCTGCATCGTTTCTTCGAAGGCGGGCAGTTGCGCGGGCGCATTGCCGTGTGGCAACAACGAGGCTTCGAGCGTCGCGGCCACCACCGTTTCCAGATTGCGCCGACCGATTTCCGGATTGCCGAACTTGCTGGCGATCACTTCGCCTTGCTCGGTCAAACGGATCTGGCCGTCGACGGTGCCCGGCGGCTGCGACAGAATCGCCTGATAGGTCGGACCGCCGCCACGGCCAACCGTGCCGCCGCGTCCATGGAACAGGCGCAAGGTCACGCCGCGTTGGTTGAACAGCGACACGAGTGCAAGTTCGGCGCGGTACAACTCCCAGTTCGACGTCAGGAAGCCGCCGTCCTTGTTGCTGTCCGAATAGCCGAGCATCACTTCCTGCTCGTTGCCCTGATGTTCAATCAGTGCGTCGACGCCTGGCAGCGCGATCAGATCGCGCATGATGTGCGGCGCGTTGCGCAAGTCGGGGATCGTCTCGAACAGCGGGATCACCATCAAGCCGGCTCGCGCCGGATCGTTCGCGTCGCCCAGACGGCCATGCAGCAGGCCGGTTTCCTTTTGCAACAACATCACTTCGACCAGATCGCTGACGGTCTCGGTGTGCGAAATGATGTAGTTGCGCACCGCGCGCGCGCCGAACTTCTCGCGCGTGATGCGGGCTTCTTCGAGCACGCCGAGTTCGCTCTTCACGAGATCGGAGTACTCGGCATACGGCAAACGCAATGGGCGCGGTTGAGCCAGTTCGGCGAGCAGTACCTTGAGCTTGTCTTCTTCGGAGAGTGACGCGTAGTTTTCTTCGACGCCCGCGCGTTTCAGCAACTCGGCGATCACCGCTTCATGGATGTCGGAGCTTTGGCGCAAGTCGATACTTGCCAGATGGAAGCCGAACACTTCGGCGGCGCGCGCGAGCGGCGACAGACGCGGCGTAGCGAGCGGCGCGCCATGATGTTCGGCGAGCGAATCGATCAGCACATGCAGGTCGCGCACGAATTCGGCGGAGTCGCCGTACGGTTTGGCGCGCACCGGTGCCGCGCCGCGGCCCGCGCTGCGCACCGGCACGCTGCCTTCGCCGAGACGCACGCGCGCACTTGCGGCGAGCCGTGTGTACATGCCGATCAAGGCGCGGCGATACGGTTCGTCGGTACGGTGCGGCGACTGGTCGGGCGAGGCGGCCGCGAGTTCTTTCAACGCGTTGCTTGCGCCGGCCAGCAGGTTCGACACCGACAACTCGGCGCCCAACTTGTGCACCTGCTCCATATAGTGTTCGAAGATCACCGCGGCCTGGCGGGTGATCGCGTGCTCGAGCGTTTCGGCCGTGACGTTCGGATTGCCGTCGCGATCGCCGCCGATCCAGCTGCCCATCTGGAAGAACGGCGGCAGACGCGCCGCGAGGCCATGTTCGGCGAGCGCTTCTTCGATATCGGCATAGAGCGCCGGAATTTCTTCGAGGAAGGTCGCGCGGTAATACGACAGCGCGTTTTCGATTTCATCGGCAACGGTCAGCCGCGAATCGCGCAGCATCCGCGTTTGCCAGAGCGACGTGACGCTTGCACGCAGCATGGCTTCGTTATGCGCGCGTTCGCGGTTGGTCAACTGCTGATCACGTTCGGCCAGGAGGCGCGCGACGTCGTGCTGCGCGTCCAGAATGCTCTTGCGCTGCACTTCTGTTGGGTGCGCGGTCAGCACCGGCACGATCAGCGCGTCGTTGAAGAACTGCTGCAGCACCGGCGTTGCAGCGGCACCCGCTTCGACGAGCCGTTCGAGCGCATGCGCCATGGTGCCCGGTTGCGAGGTGGAGCCGGCCAGCGCGTGAATCCGGTGGCGGCGATTGCGGTGGCGGTCTTCAGCGATATTCGCAAGATGCGAGAAGTAGCTGAACGCGCGCACCACGCTGACCGTTTGCTCCGGACTCAGCGAACGCAGTTTCTTGTCGAGCGTCTGCGCGGCGGCGTTGTCGTCCTCGCGGCGAAAACGCACGGCGGTCTGGCGGATCGTTTCCACGACGTCGAATACCGCGTCGCCTTCCTGTTCGCGCAGCACGTCGCCGAGCAGGCGTCCCAGATAGCGGATGTCCTGAAACAGCGGATGGTCCTTGTCCTCACGCGTGCGGCCGCTGCTTTTCGACGCGGGCACGACCGTATTCTGTGAAACGGCTTGCAGCTTGGGCGCTTTGGCGGCTTGCGGCGCGGCTTCGCTCACGACGACCTTAACCTTCGGGGACTTGGCTTTGGCCGGTTTCAGCGCCTGGGCCGCGTTCGCGGTTTGCGTCGCCTTACCTGTCCTGACGGCCTTCACCGCCTTGTCCGTCTTCACCGCCTTGTCCGCCTTGGCGGGCGACGAGGCTTTGGCGGACCTGGTGGCTTTGGCGATATGAGCGGCCTGGGTTGCCGTGGCCGCTTTGCCGGCGCGTTTGGCCGGTGTGGACTGGGCAGCCGTTGTTGTGGAGGCAGAAGCGGCGGGTGCCGTGGCGGCGTCGGCCGCTTGAGCATTGGGCGATGCAGTGTTGCGGCGGGCAGGGCGCGCCGATCCGGAAGACGTCACGATGGGTTTCCTCAGGGAAGCCAGGGTCTGTTGAGTGATGAACTGCTACTGCGGAACTGCTCTATGAACTGCAACGTGAACTGCGCGAAACGGTATGCGCCGATGGCAATACGCCGGAGAGGTGGCCGCGCGCATGGTGCGCAAAACGCACGAGCCGCGTGACGCGCATTGCATGCACGCCAGGCACCCGGGGCAGGTTGCGCCGCATTGCATCATCCCGCATGCCACGCCCCGGTGCGCGAACGACCGTGCTTGAACAGGCTGGGATGGGGCAGGCGCGCGCTGCGCGAGGCCCGTCTCCTCCATCGATACCGTGCCGGCACGGCGCTCCGCTGTGCTTTGAGACACGGGGTCGCGTGCTAACATTGATTGTTATTACATCCCGTCATTCGATCAGCAAGCTAATGAACACCGAGACGTTTTCTACGCCACCCCACACGCTTGTGATTGCGTCGCGAGAAAGCCGCCTTGCCATGTGGCAGGCGGAGCATGTGCGATGTGCGCTGCACAAATTATATCCATCTTGTGACGTAAAAATCCTCGGAATGACGACACGTGGCGATCAAATTCTCGATCGCACTTTGTCGAAGGTTGGTGGTAAGGGCCTTTTCGTCAAGGAACTGGAAGCCGCGCTGGCCGACGGCCGCGCCGACCTGGCCGTCCACTCGCTTAAAGACGTGCCGATGGAATTGCCCGCGGGCTTTGCGCTGTCCACCATCATGGAACGCGAAGATCCCCGCGACGCGCTGGTGTCCAACGATTACGACTCGCTTGCCGCGCTGCCAGCCGGCGCCGTGGTCGGCACCTCCAGCCTGCGCCGCGAGGCCATGCTGCGCATGCGTTACCCGCACCTTGTGGTGCGGCCGTTGCGCGGCAATCTGGACACGCGCCTGTCGAAACTCGATCGCGGCGACTATGCGGCGATCATTCTGGCGGCAGCCGGCTTGAAGCGTTTGGGTCTCGGCGAGCGCATCCGCGCACTGCTTGATCCCGAAGACAGCTTGCCCGCAGCCGGTCAGGGCGCGCTCGGCATCGAGATTCGCGCCGATCGCGCGGACCTCGCGGCATGGCTTGCGCCGCTGCATCACGAACATACGGCTGCGGCCGTTGAAGCTGAGCGGATGGTCTCGCGCGCCCTCGGCGGCAGTTGCGAAGTGCCGCTCGCGGCTTATGCGCATTGGCATGACGGCGCGCTGCATCTGCGCGGCATCGTCGCTACCCCTGACGGCCAGCGTGTCTTGAGCGCGCAGGCATCGGCGCCGGCGCCCACCGTCGAACGTGCTATCGCGCTCGGCCAGGAAGTGGCGAGCGCACTCGAACAGCAAGGCGCGATGGAAATCGTCCGCGCGCTGAGCACGGCCAGCGGTCCCGCAGCAGGGGCCGCGGATAGCGCGGCGACCGGCGAGTGATGGCGGCCGATACCCCGGGCAACGCATCCTCATCCGCCGGCAAGGCGGTGTTCACGGTCGTGATTACGCGACCGGCCGGTCAGTCGAACGACATGATCGCGCAACTCGCGGCGGCGGGCATTGCCGTGCTCGACTTTCCGCTGATCGACATCGCGCCTGTCACCGACGAAGCGCCGTTGCGCGCAGCGCTGGCCTCTCTGGAACGCTATGCACTGGTGGTGTTCGTCTCGCCCAATGCGGTCGATCACGCGTTCGCCAAGAGCGATGCGATCTGGCCGCACGCGCTGCCGATCGGTGTAGTCGGGCCGGGCAGTGTGCAGGCGCTGGCGCGCCACGGCGTCGCGGCGCCGGCGTACAACGTCATCAGCCCGCCGTCCGTAGCCGACGAGGATACGGCGCGTTTCGATTCCGAAGGCCTGTTCGCGGCGATCGATACCGCGCTTGGCGCGGGCGCGCTCGAAGGCAAGCGCGTCCTGATCGTGCGCGGCGACGGCGGCCGCGAATGGCTCGCCGACCGCTTGCGCGAGGCAGGCGCCGAAGTCGAGACGGTTGCGGCCTATCGGCGCCTCGTACCGGAACCGTCGATCGGCGGCTGGGCACGCGTGCACGCATTGCTTGCCGGCGAGCCGCACGCCTGGTTGCTCACGAGTTCCGAAGGTGTGCGCAATCTGCATGAACTCGCACAAGAGCATCTGACCGCCGGCGAAATCGCGCAACTGAAGCGCGCCAGTCTGGTCACGCCGCATCCCCGTATCGCGCAGACCGCGCGGGCATTGGGTTTTGATAGCATTACGGTGTCCGGTGCGGGCGATGATCGCATTGCCCGCGCCTTGCTTGCCGCCGTCCCGACCGTTGTTCAACCGGTACCGTCCAACCCGGCTCATTCACCGGCTAAATCACGCATGACTGAAACGAACGCATCCACGAACGCTTCACCCCAGCCGGCCGCAACCAGCGCGTTGCCGCCGAATCCACCCTTCACGCCCTACGAAGCGCAAAAGCGCCGCAGCGCGAGCGGACCGCTGCTGTGGTTTGTCGTCGTGATCATTGCTTGTGCGGCGGGCGTGGGCGGCTACGCGCTCAATCGCAAGGTGGAGCGCACCGAGCAACAGCTCGTGCAACGCCAGCAGGCGAACGACGCGCAGACCAGCGAACTGCGCGTCAAGACCGATCAGGCGCTGGCCACGGTGCATCAGTCCGACTCGCAGGTCGCGCAACTCGAAGGCAAACTCGCTGACGCGCAAACCGCGCAGCAGGCGCTGCAGCAGCAATACACCGATCTCGCCCGCAATCGCGACGACTGGACGATGGCTGAGGTCGGCCAGATGCTGTCGGCCGCGAGCCAGCAGTTGCAGCTCACCGGCAATACGCAACTCGCGCTGTTCGCGCTGCAAAGCGCGGACACGCGTCTCGCCGCCTCGGATAGCCCGCAGGCCGTCACCGTCCGCAAGGCGATCGCGCAAGACATCGACAAGCTGAAGGCCGCGCCTTCCACGGATCTGACCGGTATGGCGATCAAGCTCGACAATGCGATCGACCAGGTCGACAGCCTGCCGCTCTCTGGCGAAGCGCCGATTGCCCATGCCACGCCGAAGGCCGCCACCTGGGCCGACACGGCAAAGGTGGCCGCGGCCACTGGCGAGCCGCGCTGGAAAGTGTGGTGGCGTGAAGTCACGACCGGCATCGGCCAGCAGTTGACGAGTCTCGTGCAAGTACGCCGTATCGACAACGCCGACGCCATGCTCGTCACGCCCGATCAAGGCTACTTTGTGCGAGAGAATCTGAAGCTGCGTTTGCTGTCGGCGCGGCTTGCGTTGCTCTCGCGCAACCAGACCACGCTGAAGTCCGACCTGCAGGCGGCGCAAGCGGCGCTCACGCGCTACTTCGACAACACGTCGAAGAAAACGCAGACCGTGGCCGATCTGGTCAAGCAGGTGGATGCAGGCTCGGCCGCAGTTGAACTGCCGAATCTGAACACCAGCCTGCAGGCCGTCAATCAATACCGGAGCCGAGGCTAATCATGGCAATCCGGGGACTTCTATGGCTCGCGTTGCTGTTCGCCATCGCGGTGGTGCTGGCGGTGGTCGGGCGCTTCGACATGGGGCAGGTGCTGCTGATCTATCCGCCGTACCGCGTCGACATCTCGTTGAATCTGTTCGTGGTCGGGCTGGTGGTGCTGTTCATCCTGCTGTATGCGCTGCTGCGCATCGTGCGCAATATCTGGCGCATGCCACAGCGCGTGGCTGCCTATCGCGCGCGCGCGCGTGTCGCGAAGGCGCACGCTGCATTGCGTGACGCGATCGGCAATCTGTACGCGGGGCGTTTCTCGCGCGCTGAAAAAGCCGCGAAAGATTCGCTCACGAATGGCGACAACAAGGGTGCGGCCGGTTTGATCGCGGCCACCGCGGCGCATCGCATGCATGAATATGCGCGGCGCGACGAATGGCTCGCCCAGATCGACGAAGCCGATTGGCAGGACGCACGCCTGATGGCCACCGCCGACATGCGTGCCGACGGCCGCGACGCGGACGGCGCGCTGACCGCGCTCACCGAAATGCAGTCGCAGGGCGCCCGGCGGATTCACGCGCAGCAGATCACGTTGCGCGCGCAACAGCAATTGAAGAACTGGGGCGAAGTGCTCAAGCTCGTCAAGACGCTGGAAAAACGGGAAGCGATCCATCCGGCGGTGGCGGTGCGTTTGCGTCAGCTCGCGGCGGAAAACCTCTTGCGCGACCGGCGTCATAACGCTGATGCGCTGCTGGAGTTGTGGAATTCGCTGTCGGCTACTGAGCGTCATTCGCCGCGTCTCGCCGATCTCGCCGCTGAACTGCTGGTGTCGCTGAATCGTCCGCAGGAAGCACGCAAGATCGTCGAAGAAGCGCTGGCGCAGAACTGGGACGCGCGTCTGCTGCGCCGTTATCCGGACACGGCCGGGGGCGACGCGTTGCCGCTGATCCAGAAGGCCGAAGGGTGGCAGAAGGATCGCCCGGAAGACGCGGATCTGATGTTCGCCCTAGGCCGCTTGTGTTTGCATCAGCAGTTGTGGGGCAAGGCGCAATCGTTCCTCGAGCGCGCGCTGAAACTGGCCGACAACGAGACGCTGAAGATTCGTTCGCATCGCGCGTTGGCGCGTTTGCATGAACAGCTCGGTGACTCCGATAAGGCGAGCCAGCATTATCGTGAGAGCGCGTTGGCAATGAATATCGTTTGATGCTTTGATCGCTGCGGCGTTTGTTTGATCGCGTGCTGCAGTAGATGGAAAAAAGCCCCCGACGATGGACGCCGAGGGCTTTTTCGTTTGTGATGCGTGGAGCGTATTACGTGAACCGGCGTTCGCGCCCCGCGACTCATGGCTCGTGACGAGCGGTGTTTGACGGCGCTTCCGGCGCTTCCTGCGTTACGTCACGAAGCGAGCCGCCTCACTTATTGACCATCTTCGCAGGCACACTGACCGCCAGCAAACCGCCGAGGATCATGAACGCCGCCAGCATATACATGCCGGAGTCGTTTGCGGCCGTTGCCTGCTTCAACCAGCCGACCGCGTACGGGCTGAGAAAGCCCGCGAGATTGCCGATCGAATTGATCATCGCGATGCCGGCTGCCGCGCCCGTGCCGGCGAGGATCGCCGTCGGCAAACTCCAGAACAGCGGCAGGGTGGTCAGGATGCCCATGGTCGCGAGCGTGAGCGAAGCCATGGCCAGCACCGTGTTGTGCGCCCATACCACGGAGAGCACGAGGCCAATCGCCCCGGCGAATGCCGGCAATGCGATATGCCAGCGCCGCTCGCGCAGGCGGTCCGCGCTGCGCGATACGAACACCATCGCGACCACCGCCGCCGCAAACGGAATTGCGGACAGCAGGCCGATCATGAACGAGTCTGTCACGCCGGTCGCCTTGATGATGGTCGGCAGCCAGAAGCTCACGCCATACAGGCCCATCACGAACGAAAAATACGTGAGGCTCAGCATCAGTACGCGGCCGCTTGTGAGCACCTGACGAATCGGCATGTCGTGCTTGGTGGCTTCTTCGGCCGACACCTGGCGTTCGAGCAATTCCTTCTCTTCGCTGGTGAGCCACTTGGCCTTCGAGACGCGGTCGTCGAGCATCAGGAACACCATGATCCCGACGATCACCGAGGGGATCCCTTCGAGCAGAAACAGCCACTGCCAGCCATGCCAGCCGTTCATGCCGTTGAAGCTCTTGAGGATATAGCCCGACACCGGGCCGCCGATCACGCCGGACAACGCGATGGCGGTCATGAACCAGGTAGTCATGCGGCCACGACGATGCGACGGATACCAGTAGGTGAGATACAGGATGATGCCGGGGAAGAAGCCCGCTTCGGCGAGACCGAGCAGGAAGCGCATGACGTAGAACATGGCCGGCGTGGTGACGAACATGGTCAGCATCGAGATCACGCCCCACGACACCATGATCCGCGCGATCCACACGCGTGCGCCCACTTTGTGCAGGATCACGTTGCTCGGAATTTCGAAGATGAAATAGCCGACGAAGAAAATCCCCGCGCCGAATCCGTAAACCGCGTCGCTCAGGCCGAGATCGGTGGTCATTTGCAGCTTGGCGAAGCCGACGTTGACGCGGTCGAGATACGCGACCACGTAGCAGAGCATCAGAAGCGGCGCGAGCCGCCAGGTGACCTTGCGGTAGGTCGCCTCTTCGAACGTTGAAGGTGGCGCCCCCGCGCCGGGGTGGTGGAGCGGATTTGCGGGACTAGCCATGGTGTCTCCTTTTTTCTTGTGGAAATGAAGTACCGCCGTCGATCGCGATTCTAGCCGTGCAGGATGGTTTGGTTTGCATGGCGTTTACACGCAGCGCCCGCCGTCCACTTCGAGACACACGCCGGTGATGAACTCCGCCTCGTCCGAGGCGAGGTACAGCGCCGCGTTGGCGATATCCTGCGGCGTCGAGAAACGCCCGAGCGGAATGCCGGCGAGAAAGCGCTTGCGGTTTTCCGGCGTATCTTCGACGCCCATGAATTCCGACAACAGCCCCGTCTCGCCCATAACGGGATTCACACAGTTCACCCGAATGCGGTCCGGGCCCAGCTCGACGGCGAGCGACTTGCTGGCGATGATCACCGCGCCCTTGCTGCCGTTGTACCAGATGAGGCCCGGTCGCGGCCGGACGCCGGCCGTCGACGCGATATTGATGAAAACACCGCCGCCTTGCTGGCGGAAATACGGCACGAACTCCTGCACGCTCCAGTAGATGCTTTTGACATTGACCGTATAGACGCGGTCGAACTCGGCTTCCGTCACGTCAAGCACCGGTTTGTTGCGATGCGTCGTGCCGGCATTGTTGACGACGATCTGTACGCTGCCGAAGTCTTCGAGCGCGGCCTCGCGCAGCCTCTGCCAGTCTTCGCGTTGCGTGACGTTGCCGGTCACCGCGATCGCCTTGCCGCCGGCGAGAGCGATTTCGCTCGCCACGCGTTCGGCCGCCGGACCGTTCAGATCGTTGATCACCACGTTCGCGCCTTCGCGCGCGTAGGTCTTCGCGATACCTTCGCCGAAACCCGAGCCGCCACCCGTGACGATGGCCGTTTTACCTGTCAACCGCATGATGTCTCCGTTGTTTGTTGTGGATGGTGATGCGCCTACGTCTGTTTGTTGCCGTTTGTTGCTGTCTGCTGGGAATGCGAGTGCCTGACTAACCCGGCCTAACCGTGACGGATCGCGATGGTCTTCAACACCGTGAAGCCATACAGCGCTTCGAAACCCTTTTCGCGTCCATGGCCCGAGTGCTTTACGCCGCCGAACGGTAATTCGACGCCGCCACCGGCACCATAGTTGTTGATGAATACCTGACCGGAGCGCAGGCGCCGCGCGAGGCGCATCTGACGGGCGCCGTCGCGCGTCCAGATACCCGCGACCAGGCCGTACTGCGTGCCGTTGGCGAGCGCGAGCGCCTCGTCTTCGTCGGCGAACGACATGGCGGCGAGGACGGGCCCGAACACTTCGTCGCGCGCGAGGCGGTGGTTTGCCGGCACGTCGCGCAGCAGTGTGGGCGCCTGATAGAAGCCGCTTTCCGGCGCTTCGGGAATCACTTCGCCGTGGGCCGCCATCGCAATACCGTCGTGTTGCGCGTCGGAGAGGAAGTCCCACACGCGCTGTTGCTGCTTCGCGTTGATCAGCGGACCGCAGTCGAGATCGGCATGCGACGGTCCGACCCGCAGCGCGTGGAACGCGCCGCTGAGACGGTCGAGCAGCGGCTCGTAAATTGCCCGGTCGATCAGCACGCGGCTGCCCGCCGAGCAGGTTTGCCCGGCGTTCTGCACGATCGCCGACACCAGCACGGGCAAGGCCGCGTCGAGATCCGCGTCGGCGAAAACGATTTGCGGCGATTTGCCGCCCAGTTCGAGCGTGACCGGCACGTGGTTCTCGGCGGCCATCTGCGTCACGAGCTTGCCGGTTTCAGGCGAGCCGGTGAATGAGATGTGATCGATGCCGGGATGGCGCGCGAGTGCCGCGCCCGCTTCATGCCCAAACCCGGTGACGATATTCAGCGCGCCGGCTGGCAAACCCGCCTCGGCCGCCAGTTCGGCGACGCGCAACACTGACAGGCACGCGTCTTCCGCCGGCTTGACGACGCACGCATTGCCGGTGGCGAGCGCCGCGCCGACGCTGCGGCCGAAGATTTGCATCGGATAGTTCCACGGCACGATATGACCGGTCACGCCGTGCGGCTCACGGATCGTCAGCACCGTGTAGCCAGCCTGATAGGGCAGCGTTTCGCCGTGCAGTTTGTCCGCTGCGCCGGCGTAAAACTCGAAGTAGCGGGCCAGCGCCGCCGAATCGGCGCGCGCCTGTTTGAGCGGCTTGCCGGTGTCGCGGGCTTCGATCTGGGCGAGTTCTTCCTGGTGGGCGGCCACCAGCATCGAGAGCCGGTACAGTACGCGGCCGCGTTCGGCGGCGCTTGCCTCGCCCCATGCGCCTTCGAAGGCGCGGCGGGCGGCGTGAACGGCGGTGTCGATATCCGCCGCGGTGCCGCGGGCCAGCCGGGTGAACGGCTGGCCGTCGGATGGATCGAGCACGGCGATCGTCTCGCCGCCTGATGCAGCGGACCATTCGCCGCCGATGAAATGCCGGGCTTCTTCCATGCATGCTCCTTGAGGTGTCGCGCAATCGATGTCCAGGCCGCGATTCAAGCCGATGTCCGGATACGCGGTGTTCACAAACGAGAGGCACAATCGAGAGACGCCAGACGATTATCGCGCTGATCCAACCAGAGGTGCCATCGGCCGATTGGCTATAATGGCGTATTCCGCACTGTCCGGCCGCGGCACTTCGTTCTGGCGAGTTTCACGATTCACGCCGATCGAACTCACGCGCCGCACGCCGTGTTCCGAATTCCATCTGATCAGAGAGCGCTCATGAGCTTCAATCACGTCCCCGCAGGCAAAGACCTTCCGCAAGATTTCAACGTCATCATCGAAATCCCGGCGCAAAGCGATCCGGTGAAGTACGAAGCTGATAAGGAAACGGGCCTGCTCCACGTCGACCGTTTCATCGGCACGGGCATGCGCTATCCGGCGAATTACGGCTACATTCCGCAAACGCTGTCGGGCGACGGCGATCCGGTCGACGTGCTGGTGATCACGCCGTTCCCGCTGCTGGCTGGCTCGGTGGTCCGCGTCCGCGCGCTCGGCATGCTGCAAATGACCGACGAATCGGGCGTCGACGCCAAGCTGGTCGCCGTCGCGCATGACAAGGTCTGCCCGATGACCGCTGATCTCAAGTCGATCGACGACGTTCCGGCATACCTGAAAGACCAGATCAAGCACTTCTTCGAGCAATACAAGGCGCTGGAAAAGGGTAAGTGGGTGAAGGTCGAGGGTTGGGCGGGCATCGAAGCCGCGCACAAGGAAATCACCGAAGGCGTGGTGAACTTCAAGAAGTAAGCTGCGTTGTACCGGTGGTCGATAAAAACCGCGCGAGCCTGCAAGGGCCGCGCGGTTTTTTCATGGGTGGCGTTTTCGGAGAGTCCACTCCGCGTTCAATGCGTATTTGCCGGCCATCTCCCATTTGCCCATTTGCCTATCTATCCGCCAGAACGTCCACTCGTTCCAGCGCATAGACACAACGCATCGACTGGGTGAAGCGAAGGAATTTTTATATCTCCGCGTTAACCCTTATCATTCGGCGGCTGCAGCAGGTTTCCTGCCGTCGGCGTATTAATGCGCTGAGGCAGCGCCAATGTGCGTTTTTGGGAGCCCACTGTCCGGATGCTGAATCGCAAGTCCAACCCTTCGTCGCCGCGCTGGTCGAGCCGCCTGTACGCGGGCCTGTACGCGCTCGTCACCGCGATCTACCGCAGACGGCCGGTGTGGATGGTGTCGTTTTCGACCAGCGAGGCCAATCTGTCGGAAGGGCTGAGAGCCGCCTGCGCGTCCACCGCGATGCTGGTGCTTGGGAATCTGCTGCACGACCCGGTCTTCGCATGGGCGGCGATCGGCGCTTTCTGGACCTGTCTCGCCGACGCGGCCGGCTCGAACCGCGCGCGCTTCGCCTCGATGATGGGCTTTGCGTTGCTGTCGACCGTGTGCGGTGGCGTGACCGCCTTCGCGTCAGGCGCAGGGACCGTGTTTGCAGCGCTTGCCATTCTGATATTCACAACGCTCGGCGGGTTCGGCAGGATCTGGGGGGCCGCGACATCGCAGGTGACGATTCTCGCTGCGACCGCCTGTGTCGTCATGGTCGACCGGCCGATGCGCGACATTCGGGAAGGCATGGCGTTTCTCGGCATCTACCTGGCCGGGTGCCTGTTCGCCGTCGTGCTGAGCCTGACCGTCTGGCGCATTCATCCGTTCGGCACGAGCCGCGCTTCGCTGCGTGCGGTGTACTTGCGTCTGGCCGACATCGCGTTCGACAGCGCGCGCCTGCTTGAGCAGCGCGCAGCCCCTGGACAGTGGGCCACGCATGCCGCGAAGTTTCGCGCCGATGCGCGGGCAACGCTTGAGCGCTCGCGCAAGGCGCTGGCGAACGTGCCGGACTCGAGAACGGCCGGCCGGGAAACCTATGGCAATCTCCTCGCCTTGCTAACCGAAAGTGAAGCGCTCTTTGCGTATCTGATTGCGGTCACGGGTGCTTGCGAAAAACCCCCGGAAGACGCACGTCACGTCAGACGCGCGGCTCGTCTGTTGACCGGGATAGGCGAGGTGCTGCGCAGAATCGGCGCGGCCACTAACGAAGCGCAATGGAATCGTCTCGCTGATCTGCAACGCCGTTTGCGTCGCCTTGCAAGGCGGCTCGAATCTGCGTTGATGGAACCCGTGACACTCAAGTCGGACTTCGAACTGGTCGATTTCGCGCCGACGTATGCTGAGCCGCTGAAATGGTCGGACAGTGCCGCCAGATTGCTGACGCGGACGTGGTCGACCCTCAAGGCGAACCTCTCAAGTCAGTCGGTCGGCTTGCGCCACGCTGCCCGCGTGGGCGTCACGACGACGGCGGGCTTTCTGGTCATACGGGCGCTCGGGCTTCCCTTCGGCTATTGGGCCACCATGGCGACGCTGCTGATCCTGCAACCGTCCATTGCCGCGACCTGGCCGAGGAGTATCGAGCGCGCTGCCGGGAGCATCGTCGGGGGCGTGCTGGCGGCCGGTATCGGCTATGCGATTCATTCGCCGCTCGGCATTTCATTGGCGGTTTTCCCGCTGGTGGTGGCCACGATGGCGCTGCGTCCCGTCAGCTACAGCCTGTTCGTTCTGTTCCTGACACCGACCTTTGTGCTCGTGGCCGACTTTGCGACGCCCGGCGCGAACGAATTCGCTTATGCGCTGACGCGACTCGGCAACAATGTGCTCGGCTGCGTATTGGCGCTGCTGGCAACGTTCTATCTGTGGCC
This sequence comes from Paraburkholderia sp. D1E, assembly GCF_052682275.1. Lineage (NCBI taxonomy): Bacteria > Pseudomonadati > Pseudomonadota > Betaproteobacteria > Burkholderiales > Burkholderiaceae > Paraburkholderia > Paraburkholderia sp. D1E. Next base: position 8,222,438 of record NZ_JBQYMB010000001.1, on the reverse strand, counting down.
GACGCGGGAAAAAGTCGACTATCGCGCCTATCTGAGCGAGGCGGTGCGGGCGAATCTTGGCTATCTGAGGGCGGCACTGGAATCTCCCGGCCGAAGCGAGAAGGACATGGAACGCTTGCGCCGAGCCGCCGGATTGGGCAGCAATAACGCCGAGGAGGCAATCGGCCGCATTCGACTCGAAAAGCTCGAGGACTCGATGGTCGACACGGTGACGCTGACTGTGCTGAGCGTGTTGCGAAAAATGGCGGGAACGGCGACCCAACTGCGCTTGAGTACGAACCGGCGCGGCATGCACGATGAGCTTGGCGCGTGGCTTGCCGCCACGAGTGCCGATATTGAGGCGGCCTTGAACCGAACCTTGCGGCCGATACGGCGCGATCTGCCTGTGCGAGAGCAGTTGACATCGCTGGAGGCGGATGCGGTGGGGGAAATCGCGCTGATGCATCGGCTACTGACTGAACGGATGCGGGAGGCGAGGGGCTAGGTGGTGCGGGTCAGCGTATCCAGCCGCCTGGCTGCGCGCAGTTGCACTGCGAACGCGTTAAAGGAAACGAATACGTGAGCGGAGGCCAATTCGCCAGGAGGAAGCCAAAATGCTGTCAGGACGCGCTGGTTTGTTCTTCCGCGTCCTCGCCGCCAGCAGGTACGGGCTCAGGCAGCACCGACTCGAGCGTACGCAGCCCCCCCGCCAGCGCCCGCTTTTCGGACGGCGACAAACGCTTGACCCAATATTCCGCACTTGACGCACTCGAACGGTTCGCCAACTCGAACGACGCCAATACCTGCACCGGCTTGCGTGAACGCGTATAGCGCGCGCCCTCGCCGCTCATGTGTTTGTCAAAGCGCGCCTGCACGTTGGTGGCAATGCCGGTATAGACGCTGCCGTCCGAGCATTCGAGCAGATACAGAAACCACGCCATGGATACGCTTTTAGCCTTTGAACGGGTTATGTTCGCGCAGCTCGTCCACATACGCGTGGATGCTGTTCTTTTCGTTGTTGAGGAAGTGGCCGACCGCATCGGCGAAGGCCGGATGCGCGAGCCAATGCGCCGAGCGCGTCACAGTCGGTAAAAACCCACGCGCCATTTTATGCTCGCCCTGCGCGCCGCCTTCGAATGCGCCGAGCTTTTCCTCGATGCAGAATTCGAGCGGCTGATAGTACGCGGTTTCGAAGTGCAGGCAGGGCACATGTTCGAGCGCACCCCAATAGCGGCCGTACAGCGTGCCGCCGGTTTTCTCGTCGCGCTGATAGACCACGAGCGAACTGGCGATCGGCTTACCTTCGTATTCGGCGATCACCAGCAGCAGATTTTCCGGCATCGACGCGCCGATCATCCGGAAGAAATCGAGGTTCAGATACGGACTCGAAAAGTGCTCGCGGTAGGTTTGCCGATAACACTTGCTGAAGAATCGCCAATCGGCGTCCTGGATATCTTCGCCGCGAATCCGCCGCATCGTCACGCCGGCCTCCTGAACCTTGCGGCGCTCCGCGCGGATGTTCTTGCGCTTCTTCTGTTCGAGCGTGGAGAGGAAATCGTCGAAGTCGCGATAGCCGTCGTTCAGCCAGTGGAATTGCACGCCCTCGCGCTGCATCATGCCCATGTCGGTCAGCGCAGCACCTTCCGTTTCGGTCGGAAACAGCACGTGCAGCGAAGACACGTCGGCTTGCTCGGCGAACGCCATCAGCGTGGCCGCCAGATGCCGGAGGGCATGCGTATCCGCCGACAACAGCCGGTTGCCTTGCACCGGTGTGAACGGCACGGCGCACAGCAGCTTCGGGTAATACGGCAGGCCGTTGCGTTTGTACGCATCGGCCCAGGCCCAATCGAAGACATATTCGCCGTACGAGTGTCCCTTCAGATACACGGGCGCGGCCGCCACGAGCTTGTCGGTGCGTGGGTCGGTGAGCGTGACGAATTGCGGCACCCAGCCGGTATCGGCGACCGCGCATCGGGTCGCGTGCAGCGCGCTCAAAAACTCGTGCCGCAGAAACGGCGTGGGTTGAGATTGCTGCGCGAGGAGGGCATTCCATTCCGCGGCGTCTACCTCGGAGGGTGACGCCAGAATGCCCGTGCGATAATCAAAGCGTTCCTGGTTCAATCTGTGTGACTGTTCCCAATGAGCGACCCATGCGTGGTGCGATGTGTCGTTCGTTTATCCGATGTCCGTTGCCGTCGAGCTAACCAGCCGCGGTGCTTGCAAGCTGTCTGGCTTGCCTGTCGATCCTGCCATGAAGACCCGAATCGCTCTTGCTCAAATCAATGTCACCGTCGGCGATTTCGCCGGCAATGTCGCGAAGATTGTCGCTGCCGCGCGCGCTGCGCACAACGATGGTGCGAAGCTGCTGATCGCACCTGAACTCGCGCTGTCCGGCTATCCGCCCGAAGATCTGTTGCTGCGTCCCGCGTTCTACACCGCGAGTGCGGCTGCGCTCGCCGATCTGGCCACGCAACTGAAGCCCTTCGCGGGCTTGCACGTGATCGTCGGCCATCCGCTGCGCGATGCGGCGCACGGCCATGGTAATGCAAACGCGCCGATCGAGCGCGGCGTCCCGCCGGTCGATACCTTCAACGCGGCCTCGCTGATCGTGGACGGGAAAGTGGCCGGCACCTATCGCAAGCAGGATTTGCCCAATGCCGAGGTGTTCGACGAGAAGCGCTACTTCGCTTCCGACCCGAAGCCGTTCGTGTTCGAACTGGACGGCGTGAAGTACGGCGTGGTGATTTGCGAAGACGCGTGGCACGCGTCGGCGGCGCAAATGGCGAAGGCGGCGGGCGCGCAAGTGCTGCTGATTCCGAACGGCTCGCCGTATCACCTGAACAAGGAAGCCGTGCGCTTCGACATTCTGCGGGCGCGGATTCGCGAGACCGGCCTGCCTATGGTCTACGTGAACATGGTCGGCGCGCAGGACGAACTGGTGTTCGACGGCGGCTCGTTCGTGCTCGATGAAAAGGGCGAACTGGTCGCGAAGATGGCGCAGTTCGAGGAAGGCAACGCGATTGTCGAGTTCGATGCTGGCAAGCCGGTGCCCACGGCGATCGCGCCGGAGCTCACGCTCGAAGCGCAGGTGTACGCCGCGCTCGTGATGGGTGTGCGCGACTATATCAACAAGAACGGTTTCCCGGGCGCGCTGATCGGCCTGTCGGGCGGCGTGGATTCGGCGCTGGTGTTGGCCATTGCGTGCGACGCGCTGGGCGCGGATCGCGTGCGCGCGGTGATGATGCCGTCGCGTTATACCGCGGACATTTCAACCACCGACGCCGCCGAGATGGCACGCCGCGTCGGCGTACGCTACGACGAAATCGCGATCGCGCCGATGTTCGACGCGTTCCGTGGCTCGCTGGCCGAAGAATTCGCGGGCCGCGCCGAAGACGCCACGGAAGAAAACATTCAGGCTCGCATTCGCGGCACCTTGCTGATGGCGTTGTCGAACAAGTTCGGCTCGATCGTGCTGACCACCGGCAACAAGAGCGAGATGGCGGTGGGCTACTGCACGCTCTACGGCGACATGGCCGGCGGCTTCGCGGTGATCAAGGACATCGCCAAGACGCTGGTCTACAAGCTGTGCCATTACCGCAATCAGGCCACCACCTTCGGCAAGCAGGACGTTATCCCTGAGCGGATTCTGACGCGCGCGCCCTCGGCCGAACTGCGCGATAACCAGACCGATCAGGACAGCTTGCCGCCGTACGAAGTGCTCGACGCGATCATGCGCATGTACATGGAGGAGGACCGCTCGCTGGCGGAAATCATCGCGGCGGGCTACGCGGTCGACGACGTGAAACGCGTTACGCGCCTCATCAAGATCAACGAGTACAAACGCCGTCAGGCGCCGATCGGCATTCGCGTCACGCATCGCGCGTTTGGTCGCGACTGGCGGTATCCGATTACGTCGCGCTACACCGAACCGGTTCAGTGAGAAGCGAACGGCTGCTGCGGACTTACCCGAGGCAGCCCGGAAGCGCGCGTCGGATCGCCGACCCACCGGATCGCCGCAACGCATCCGGCGCGGCGTAGAATAAAAATCATCCATTTCCCTTTCAACCTTCCAATCACGAGACGAGGTCCGCCATGAAGCGCATCACTGCAGTCATCAAACCGTTCAAACTCGACGAAGTGCGCGAGGCGCTCGCTGAAGTCGGCCTCACGGGGTTGACCGTTACTGAAGTCAAAGGCTTCGGCCGGCAAAAAGGCCACACTGAGCTCTATCGTGGTGCAGAGTATGTGGTCGACTTCCTGCCGAAAGTGAAGATCGAAGTGGTTGTCGCGGACAACCAGTGCGATCAGGTGATCGACGCGATCATCGGCGCGGCGCGTACCGGCAAGATCGGCGACGGCAAGATTTTCGTCGCGGACGTTGAGCGCGTGATCCGGATTCGTACGGGCGAGGAAAACGAAGCCGCGGTTTGAGCGGTTCGACCCGCACTGTTAAAACACAGAGTTAAAGCGCTGGTATTGGCACCCGCGCAACGCGCGCACCGATCAGGTGCGCCGGGGCGGTGGCAAAACCGCGCGCACAAATAAAAAACGGTGCGATACCCTTTCGGACATCGCACCGATACGCGCCTCTCGCAGCAGCGTGAAAAAGATTCTCTTGGAGAACTCGTTACTACGCCCCGAAGGAAGTCCCCCCGGGGCACACCGTTCGATTAGAACGAGTGTTGAATACCTGCATACACACCCGACTGGCTGTGACCCGGCAGCGGGTTGTCCGTTGCGGTGGACGTGCCGGCATTGTCAGCATTCAGGCCGAAGTTAGCATTCTTGCTGTTGCGTGCCGTAGCGATCTGGATATCCAGCAGCGTGCGCTTGGACAGGTTGTACGAGCCGCCGATCGTGTAGATCGTCGCATTGCCTGCACCATTGTTGCCGTTGACGTGATAGACCGCTGCGATCAGCGCTGCAGCCGGCGTTGCTTGCCACGTCACGCCGCCCCATTCGTGATCGAGCGTGGTCGGCTGGCCTGGCAGAACGCCCGTCGCACCTGCCGAACGGACAGCCTGGTATGCGCCCTGAATCTTGAACTGGCCGAGGAACACGTTCACGAGAGCCGAGTATTCGCGCGATGCCGCGAAGATGCCGGTGGAGATGTTAGCCGCATTGGCCGAAGTGGCAGCAGCCGGACCGTACAGGACGCCGTTACCCGGATTGCGGATTTCGTCGTACAGGCCGCGAACCTGGAACAGCGAGTTCGTGTAAGTGACCTGTGCGCCAGCTTCGCGACCTTGAGCGGTCGTGCCGTTGCCGTTCCAGTTCGTTGCATTCGACAGGGCATATTGACCGTAGAAGTCAAAGCCTGCGACCTTCGGCGACTGGTACGAAATGTTGTTGCTCGATTGCGGCCAATTGCGGCCACGCACCAGCGACGCCGACGACCAGTTCGACTGACCGAACGGATCGAAGTCCCACACGCCATTCGAGATGAAGAGTTCGCGACCCAACAACAGCGTACCGAATGCGTCGTTCGACATACCGACCGTCGCCCAACGATTGAAGAGACCGCCGCCGCCAGGGCCCGTGCCGTTCATCGTGTTGAAGGAGCCTTCCAACTGGAACAGGACCTTGTTACCGCCACCGATGTCCTCAACGCCCTTCATACCCCACAGGCTGGTACCCCAGTCGCCGCTTTCTGCCTTGAAACGGTTCGTGCTGCCAGTTGCCTGACCATTTGCACCGACGCCTTGCGGAACGCCCGACATGTATTCCAGGCCAGCATCAAGGCGGCCGTACAGCGTCACGCTGCTTTGGGCGTGAGCAACTACACCGGCTGTCATTAGCGCAGCGGCGAGCAAAGCTTTCTTCATCTTCTCCTCCATACCCTGTCAAAAAGTGAAACCCAGTACTGCGAATGGTGTTCGGACGCAAGCGCGCCGAACAGAAATCGGTACCAGGGAGATTAGCGGGTGGATTGGGTCTCCTGCCGTGACGGATAGCCTCAACGGGCTATTCTTTGCGTCATGCCGATCCCTCGCCGACCGGTTCTCCTCTGTTGCTTTGAAGTGAAACTACTTTTAATGAACTTTGTTTTGCTACTTTGGTTACTAATTTATCAAAAATACCCCTGACTGGGAGAAGAAATTAGTACCGACCTGGGCCGGTGTCTCCAAATTGCAATACGAATGTGCGCGAGGAAGCGTTACAACGTCCCTAAAAAGCCGGGAAACCCTTATGCCGTAAGGGAATCACGGATTGGGACGAGCAACGTTAAGGATTGCCACTATTGACGCTTCAAATGCGGCAGAGTAAGGGGGGAAGAGGGTGGTTTGGGCGTGGTTCAAGCCGATTTTCGAGGCCAGAACCGCCGGAATGCACAGGTGAGCGAAGTAAAAAAGGCGCTCGTAAGCGCCTTGTAATGCTACTTTGACTACAACCCAAATACCAGGCTGTACGACAGTCTTATTTGAGGCTGCCGGAGAGGAACTGCTTGAGCCGTTCGCTCTTCGTGTTCCTGAAGACTTCGTCCGGGTGGCCTTCTTCTTCGACGCGGCCTTGATGCAGGAACATCACGTGATTCGACACGTTGCGCGCGAACGCCATCTCATGGGTGACGACGATCATAGTGCGGCCTTCTTCGGCGAGCGTCTGCATGACCTTGAGTACTTCGCCGACCAGTTCGGGATCGAGTGCGGAAGTCGGTTCGTCGAACAGCATGACGTCCGGATGCATGGCCAGCGCGCGCGCGATCGCGACACGTTGCTGCTGGCCGCCCGACAGATGCGACGGGTACTGCTTTTCCAGGCGCGGTGCGAGGCCCACTTTCTCCAGATATTCACGCGCGCGCTCTTCGGCCTCCTTGCGCTTCAGACCCAGCACGTTGACCGGTGCCTCGATGATGTTCTCGAGGACGTTCATGTGCGACCACAGGTTGAAGTGCTGGAACACCATCGACAGTCTGGTGCGCACGCGCTGCAACTGCTTCGGATCGGACACGCGCAAGGCGCCGTTCCTGGCGATCTGCGTGCGGACTTCTTCGCCGTCGACAAAGATGCGCCCGGAGTTCGGCTGTTCGAGGAAGTTGATGCAGCGGAGCATCGTGCTCTTGCCCGAGCCGGACGAGCCGATCACGCTGATTACGTCGCCGGCGTTGGCCTTCAGCGACACGCCCTTGAGGACTTCGTTGTCGCCGTACTGTTTGTGAAGCTCGTCAACGAAGAGCTTTTGCTTCTTGGTGTTCATCGGGATCCTTGGCGGGCTTACTTGCTTGGGGGCGCAGTGCCCTTTTTAATTACTTGCCTTGCGGCCGCAGGTAAGCGAGCCAGCGACGCTCCGCGCGGCGGAACAGCCACACGAGCGCAAAAGAAATCAACAGATAGAGCAGGGCGGCGAGGCCGAATGCATTGAACGACTGATACGTGGCCGAGTTCACGTCGCGCGCGATCTTGAGAATGTCCGGCACGGTCGCGGTGAACGCGACGGTGGTGGCATGCAGCATCAGGATCACTTCATTGCTGTAGTACGGCAACGCGCGGCGCAGCGCCGACGGCAGAATCACGCGCCGGTACAGCGTGAACGACGACATGCCATACGCGCGCGCCGCTTCGATTTCACCATAAGGCGTGGCCTTGATCGCACCCGCGAAAATTTCGGTGGTGTACGCGCAGGTGTTCAGCGTGAACGCGAGCAGCGTGCAATGCATGCCGTCGCGGAAGAACGCGTTGGTCAGCTCGTGATTGCGGATGATCTCGAGGCTGTACAGGCCGGTGTAGCAGAGCAGCAGTTGCACGTAGAGCGGTGTGCCGCGAAAGATATACGTATACAGCCACACCAGGCCGGCCAGCCACTTCTTCTTCGACACGCGCGCGACCGCGAGGGGGATCGACAGGCAGAAGCCGAGTCCGATCGACACCACCAGCAGCCACAGCGTGATCACGACGCCGGTGAGGCGGTAGCCGTCGCTATAAAGATAGTTGCGCCAGTATTCCTGAATGATCTCGATCATAGATCCGCCTTTCGTACGCCGGTCGAGTAACGCTTTTCGAGGTACATCAGCACGAAGTTGGACACTGTGGTGATGACGAGATAGATCGCCCCTGCGAGCAGGGTGAAGAAGAAGAACCGCAACGTGCCCTTGCCCGCATCCTGCGAGGCCTTGACCACATCCGCGAGACCGATGATCGACACCAGCGCGGTGGCTTTCACCATCACCTGCCAGTTATTGCCGATGCCAGGCAGCGCGAAGCGCATCATCTGCGGGAACATGATTCGCGAGAACACCTGCCAGCTGCTCATGCCGTAGGCCGAGCCCGCTTCGAGCTGGCCGCGCGGCACCGCGAGAAACGCGCCGCGGAACGTCTCGGTGAAGTACGCGCCGTAGATGAAGCCCAGCACCGCGACTCCGGCCACGAACGGGTCGATGTCGATCTGGTCCCAGCCGAGCAGGTCGGTCAGGTTATTCAGCCAGATCTGGATGCTGTAGAACAGCAGCAGCATCAGCACCAGGTCGGGCACGCCGCGCACGAGCGTCGTGTAGATAGTGCCGACACTATAGGTCAAGCGATTCTTCGACAGTTTCGCCGCCGCGCCGAGCAGGCCCAGCACAAAAGCGAACGCCAGCGACAACACCGCCAGTTTGACGGTTTGCCAGGTGCCGTTAAGAAGCAGCGGGCCGTAGCCTTGAAGGAACATATGGGGTCCTTGACGATACGCGTGTGACGTACCGCGAAAGACGCGGCCAGCTCTGCACCGCGTTTGCCGCGAGCCTGAGCTCGCCGTTTCCTGCGGCGCACAGCGCACCGCTGTGCAAATCATGACTGCATGACCGTTGCCGGTCTTGCAGCGCGCTTTTCGACTCTCGTTCTGAATCGGGGTTGAAGCTGTTTTTGAATCTCTTGCGACTGTATTACGAAGCCTCGGGAAAGCCCATGCGGGCGAGCCCCGAGTTCGTGACCATCTCAATGACCCGGATAAATATCGACGTCGAAGTACTGCTTCTCGAGTTTCCTGAACGTACCGTCCTGGTGCACCTGCGCCAACGCCTGGTTGAACATCGTTTTCAGCTCGACGTCGTCCTTGCGCAGGCCGATGGCCGTGCCTTCACCGATGGTCTTGGGGTCTTTCACTTCCGGGCCGGCCCAGGCGAAGCCTTTGCCGCGCGGCGTCTTCAGGAACCCGGCGTCGGCTTGCAATTCGTCCTGCAACGCAGCGTCGAGACGCCCCGACGCGATGTCGGCGTACACCTGATCCTGATTCTGGTAGGACACCACGGTCACGCCTTTGGGCTGCCAATACGCCTTGGCGTAGGCCTCCTGAGTCGAGCCCTGCTCGACGCCGACATGCTTGCCCTTCAGCGACTCGGCCGTGGGCAGCAGCGGGGAGCCGGCTTTGGCGATCATGCGGGCCGGCGCGTCAAACAGCTTGTCGGAGAAATCGATCTGCTCGCGGCGCTTGTCCGTGACGGTCAGCGACGACACGATCGCGTCGAACTTCTTGCCCTTCAATGCCGGGATGATCCCGTCCAGATCCTGCTCGACCCACACGCACTTGACGTTCATTTTGGCGCACAGCGCTTTCGTCAAATCGACGTCGAAGCCGACGACCTGGCCGCTTGCCGCCGTCGATTCGAACGGCGGATAGCTGGCGTCCACCCCGATGCGCACGGTTTTCCATTCTTTCGCCATCGCGCTGGTGGCCATGACGGCAAGCGCCACGCACAGTGCGGCCTTCTTCATGTTTCTCCTGGATCAAACTGATCGTCGTGGTGTGCCGATCTCGACGACCGCCGGCTCATGGCCGGCCGTCGCTATTCTAGGCGGTCAAAATTGTCGCGCCGCGTATGGGGTTCGCTTCGGTCCCGCCGGTGTCTTTTCGACGCTTTCGAGGGAAATTGGCTGGCGCTGAAACCCGTGGCTGCCCCCTCTCGGCCCGGTTGCCGGGGCCGCCGGCGCACCTTGAGCGCCCACGCGTCTCGAAAAGGGCGGTATTTTACCCGAACAGGGGCGGGGCGCCAGTGCCGGACGCCGCTGCCTGCCGGTGGCCGGGTGCATGCGTTGTGGATGCGCGACGTTGCCGGGTCGCGGTCCGGTTGCGCTTGGCACGCGCCCATTCAGGCTGATGATCGACGAACAGGTGGCCGGTGTTGCCAGAACGGCCGCCAGCAGCCGGTCTGGCAGTACCGCGCGCCCGACCGGCGCCCGATTGCACGGATTTATGAAACGATCCGGTGCGCTGTTGCCGATTGTTTAGCGTGCTTCGCGCCCATACATTCTGAGCATCGCTATTTACTCTCCGGGAGATCCCCATGATCGAGATTCGCCGTTCCGACGAACGCGGCCACGCCAATCACGGCTGGCTCGACTCGTATCACAGCTTTTCATTTGCTGACTACCGCGACCCGCAACATGTGCATTTCGGACCGCTGCGGGTGATCAACGAAGACCGCATCGCCGGCGGCCAGGGCTTTGGCACGCACGGCCATCGCGACATGGAAATCGTCACGTACGTGCTGGAAGGCGCGCTCGCGCACCGCGACAGCATGGGCAACGGCTCGACCATCCGTCCCGGCGACGTGCAGCGCATGAGCGCCGGCACGGGCGTGCAGCACAGCGAGTTCAATGCATCGCAGGACGAGGCGGCGCACCTGCTGCAGATCTGGGTGATCCCGCAACGTGCGGGCGACCAGCCCGGCTATGAGGAAAAGCGCTTCGACGATGCCGATAAGCGCGGGCGTCTACGCGTGATCGCCTCGCCTGACGGCCGGGACGGCTCCGTCACGATTCATGCGGATGCCTCGATCTACGCCGCGCTGATCGACGGCGCGGAACAGGCTGCGTTCGCGTTGCTGAAAGGCCGGCTGGCGTATGTGCACGTGGCGCGCGGAGCGCTGACCGTGAACGGCGAAGCGCTCCAGGCCGGCGACGCCGCCAGGCTCAGTGAGACCGATCTGGTGACGCTCGAAAAGGGCGAGAACGCCGAAGTGCTGCTGTTCGACCTCGGTCCGCTCAACGGATAAGCGCGGCGAAGTGCCCGTTACCGGCCGTTCATGCATCCGCCGATGGTTGGCGGGTGCCGGGTGCTACCGGTAGTTGCTGGCGCAACGAAGCCCCCAGCCTGAAGCGCAAGCTGTACGCAAACAAAAACGCCACGGAAGACCTTCCGTGGCGTTTTTGCATTCGGACGACGGCCGCGCAGGCCGCCTTCCGCCTGCGTCGTACCGCTTACTGATTCGCAGCCGGCGCCGACGCCGGGCCCTTGCGATGTTCCCAGCGCTCGCGCATCTTCTCGTGACGCGCTTCCATCTTCGCAAAACGCTGCTTCAGCGCGGTGCTGACGGTAGTCTTCTGCTGGTCGTTCAAGCCGTTATAGAACTTGAGCCACGCGTCGGTGGTTTGCTGATGCAGTTGCGCGTCTTTCTGCTCAACTTGCTGGTGCGCGGCGGCCATGGCGTTCAGATCCAGGATCGGCTGCTGCTGCGCGGCCTTCATCTGGTTCTTGATCTGTTCATGGTTGGCGCGCATGGCTTCGTGGTTCTGCTTCATCGTGTCGAGCGCGGCTTGCCATTGCTTTTCCTGATCCGCGTTCAGCTTCAACTGGTCATGCAGTTGCGTCAGTTCCTTCATGAAGTGGCCATGCCAGCCGCCGGGGCCGCCGTGACCGGCGGGTTGTGCGGCATAGGCAGCGCCTGCGCCAATGGCGAGGGCAGTGGCGGCAACGGCGAGAACGCGCGACATTTTTTTGGTGGACATGTAAGACTCCCTGTAATGGAATAGCCGACGATGCAACCGGTAATGTGGACGGCCTGCATTCGGTAAGTCACAGCGTAGAGAACTGCGCCCGGCGCTGTGTTACGTGGGTTAATGCGGCTGTTACGGGCCATTACGTACGCCTTTCACCGTAACACCCGGTAACCCTTGCGGGCCGTCTGAAATCGAAAACCCTTCCTGCTGCGCGTTAAACTTCATGCCATGGCTACTCAAATACTTGTTGTTGACGACGACGTCGAATTGCGCGATCTGCTGCGCGACTATCTGGCCCGTCAGGGCATCGAAGTTTCGGTGCTGCACGACGCGGGCACGCTCGAGCGCAGACTCGAACGCGAGCGTCCGGATCTGATCGTGCTCGACCTGATGATGCCCGGCGTAGACGGGCTGACCGCGCTGCGTAAGCTGCGCGCGTCGGGCGACGATATCCCCGTCATCATGCTCACCGCACGGGCTGACGACGTCGACCGGATCGTCGGGTTGGAGCTCGGCGCGGACGACTATCTCGGCAAGCCGTTCAACCCGCGCGAGCTGTTGGCGCGCGTGCAGGCGGTGCTGCGGCGGCGCCGCACGCTGCCGTCGGCGGCGGCGCCCGAGCAGCGCGAGCCGTTCAACTTCGGCCGCTTCACGCTGGATTTCCAGTCGCGCACGCTGCATCTCGAAGACAAGCCGCTCACGCTGTCGGGCAGCGAATTCGCGCTCCTGAAGATTTTTGTCAATCACCCCATGCGCACGCTCACACGTGAGCGCCTGCTCGAACTGCTGCATGGGCCGGAATACGACGGCACCGACCGCGGTATCGATGTACAGGTGTGGCGTTTGCGTCGCATTCTCGAAACCGACCCGTCCACGCCGCGCTTCATTCAAACGGTGCGTGGACGCGGCTACGTGTTCGTGCCGGATGGCGAACAGCATGCGCCGGCCCATTGATTCGCTTTTCGGGCGCCTCGCGCTGCTAGTCATTGCGGTGCTGCTGCTGTCGCATTTCGCGTGGTACGCGCTGATGCGGCTCGAGCGCAGCCAGCTGCAAACGCGCTACGCAGTCGAGGAAGCCACCTTCCTCGTCGACGCGGTGCGCCAGCACGTCGCCCGTACGCCGGATCAGCCCTTGCCGTCACGCGTCAGGCTGGTCGATCCGGCGAGCCCTGACGTGCCGCCGGATATCACCACACTGCCGCCGCCGCTCGAACGTTTCATTGAGGACGTGCGCGATCGCATGCCCGCCGGCACTTTAGTGCGGGTCGGCCAGCCAGGCCGTCCACCCACGCTGTGGGTGCGCGCCACTACGGATCGCAGCTGGATCGTGGTGCCGGTGCAGCCATTGCGCCCACCGCGTTCGCTCGATCGCACGGTACTGTGGCTCGCGATCATTTTCTCGTTCGCGGTGATGGCTGCGCTCTTTGCCGCGTGGGCGTTGCAGCAACCGTTGCGCTCGCTCGCCCAGGCGGTGGCGCGCTTCGGCCGCGGCTTGCCCGTGCCGCCGGTGCCCGAACGCGGTCCGCGCGAGTTGCGGCAGTTGACGCACGGCTTTAACCAGATGGTTCAGGAAGTGGCGCGTACTGAAAACGACCGGGCCGTGATGCTGGCCGGCGTCGCGCACGACCTGAAAACGCCGTTGGCGCGCTTGCGGCTGCGTGCCGAAATGATGGAAGAAGTGAAGATGCGCGACGGCGTCGTGCGCGACGTCGATTCGATGACGCATATCGTCGAACAGTTTCTGGTGTTCGCGCACGACGGCGCCGATCGCAGCGAAGCGGTCGAAGTGGACGCGCAGTGCGAGCGCGTGGTCCGCAGTTACCGTGCGGTTGCTGCTGGTGCGCCCACCGTGCGGACCGAGCTCAACGCGGGGCCCGGTTTCCTGCTGCCGGCGGCGACGCTCGACCGGATCCTGTCGAACCTGTTGGACAACGCGCATGCCTACGGCGCACCGCCGATCGTCGTTGCCACGGCGCGCACAGCGCAGGGTTTCACCCTCACGGTGAGCGACAACGGCAGCGGTATCGCCGCGCAGGACCTGATCAATGCCAGCCGGCCGTTCGTCCGGCTGGACCCGGCACGTGGCGGCAACGGCCATAGCGGGTTGGGGCTCGCGATCGTCGAGCGTCTGGTGCGGCGTGCGGGCGGGGAGTGGGAGATTGGCAACCACGGCGGCCGTGGCTTGCGGGTCTTGATGAGCTTTCCGTTCGAAGTGGTGCCGCGTGTCCTGGCAATCTCGGAAAGCGTCTGGTAGGTTGAGCGGGGCAAGGGCGGCAGGCGCCGGCCCCGCTATATCCATACTGCAATGCGACGTCCGAACGCAATGTTCGGAATGCGGCGTCCGGCAATCGTTGCGCTAGTCTGAAAACAGCGTGTTCAACGCATTCGCCGCGTCACTATCCACGGTATTCCACGTCACCGTTTCGGCTTCAAAGATGTAGTGCGTGGTGTATTTGCCAAGACGCGCGAGTATCTCTTCCTGAATCAGTTCCGGCGCGACAGCCAGTTTCAGATACCACGCGGTCGACGACAAGCGCGTCTGGAACGCGCCGTATTCGGCCAGCAGATGGTCGAATGCGTCAGCATCGTGATCGCGACAGACGATGACCAAATTTCCCTTCATGCGAATCTCCCGTTAGTGCGGTAGCGGCAACCTCAATGTCAGGGTTGATGATACCTGCTTCGTTACGGGACGCCCGAGGCTGTGACTGGCTTTGCGTCAGTTACCTGACTCACCGGGGCACTGACGGCACTGAGGCGGGCATGGGTTTCCGGCGGTGACCGGCGTACTGCCTGGTGTCGCCAGGCATCGCCAGGTGTCACCAGGCGGTGGCCACCGTTCGCGCGGGCGGTGCGGTGTCGTCGGGCGGAAGCGCTTCGGTGCGGTCGCGGCCGCCTGTCTTTGCCGCGTAAAGCGCGGTGTCGGCGCGGCTCATGATGCGTTCGGGCAGATCGTCGGACGAGAGTTCGGTGATGCCGATGCTCACGCTCAAGCCCACCGAGACTGGCAACTTCGGCGAAGGAACCGCCTTCAGACGCAGACGCAGGCGTTCGACGACTTCGCGGCCGCCGGCCAGGTCCGTGGCCGGCAGCAGCAAGCCGAACTCTTCGCCGCCCAGCCGGCCAACCGCATCGGAGCCGCGCAGTTCGGCGCGGCAGGTGTCGACGAAATGTTCGAGCGCGCGGTCGCCGGCGGCGTGGCCGAAGCGGTCGTTGATCTGCTTGAAGTGGTCGAGGTCGGCGATTGCCATGCACAGCGGCTCGTTGGCCGTATGCGCATGTTCGATCTCGCGGCGCAGCAGATCGAGGAAGTAGCGCCGCGACAGCGCGCCGGTCAACGCGTCATGGCGCGCCTCGGCCGAGAGCAGGGTGTTGGCCGATTGCAATTGCTCCGCAAGATCGCGCGTGGCGCGATGGTGGCGCCGCTCGCGCACGTACGACACGGTGATCACCCACGCGAGCGCGACGGTGCCGGCCAGCGTCAGAAACACCAGCAGATGATCGCGCTTGTGATTGCGCAGCAGTTCGGGCCAGGCCGCGAGCGGATCGACCAGATGCGCCGACAGCCCCGAATTCAAGCCGCTGCGTGCCTGATATAGCGCCGGCGCCGGTTGCTCGCTCATGCCGAACAGTTGTCCGGCGACGCTTGCGGGCACCCAGGGCGCCTGTTCACGCACTTGCGGGTCGACCTGAATCCGTATGTCGGGGAGGATTTCGCGGCGATAGATGGTCACGCGTTCGGTTGTGCTCATCTGCGCGACACGCGAGTTCGGCAGCGCGTGGCCTTCGAGTTCGCTGTTGTGCGCCATGATGATGACGCCGTTCTCATCGGCGACGAAGGTACCTGCATGCGCGACCCAGTGGCGCAGTCGCGCGATCCCCACCTTGGCCACCACCACACCGACTAGCAGGCCGTCGGCGTACACCGGCGCCGCGATGAAAATGCCAGGCTCGCCGGTATTGCGGCCGACGCCATAGGCTTCCGAAAACGCGCCGAGCAGAGCATTCGTCAGGTAACCGCGCGTGCGCATGTCGACGCCGACGAAGGAGTGTTCCGCGCCGAGCGGGTGATTGATGGAGTTGCTCGAAGCGACGCAGATGCCGTTGGCGTTGACGAGCCAGACCTGGTCGAGCCCGGAGAAGCCTTGCGCGTCGTGCAGGAAATCACTCACGGCGCTCATCTGCGGGTCTTTTAACAACGCGGCGCGTAAGGCGGGTTCCGCCGCTGCGCTGTTCGCGGCATAATTCTGGGATTGCACCAGCGCGTGCTGGATCACGTCCATTTCGGCCATGGTTGCGGGGATGGCCCGGGACATCGCGAGGTCGCTGGCGATCACCTCCGCCATGTTGTCGACGATCGACGTGGACATTTGCCGCTGCGTGCGCAAGGCCGCGTCCAGCTCTTGCTGTACCATCCGGTCCGCGACCATGCCAGCCACGAACCAGCAAACGAGCACGATCAGCACGAAGCTGATCGGTCCGGTTGCCTGGCGCAAGGTTGTCCTGTTCATCGACCCTCTGATTCGTCTGGCTGTGACATGCAACTAGCTCATTCGTGGCAGCGCGCTGGCGCTGTTTCGCCCCTGCGGAAGCGGCCGGCGATACGCCCTCGGTGTGGGCCGCGCGGTGGTCTGGCATAACCGCGAAGAGATGTGCCGTCTCTTGATTTTAACCGTCATGGGGCTTGATGCCACCGTTATTGCGGGAATGCGAAGTGCGCCCGCCGCGTCCATCCGATTCTTAACGGCAACGTGTCAGCTTTCTGAATGGCAGCGCGGGTTTTCCGGGTGTTTGAAACGCGACTCGGGCCGCGATCACGATGGCGGGAAAAGTGGCTGGCGCACGGGAGTCGATGACTCGTGCATCACCGGCTGGGGCTGGCGAAGGCCATTGCCAGGGCGTTCAGCGCTATTTGCCGCTAATTGCCGCGAAAGGTTGTGCCTGAAACATAGGATGGTGTAGTGTCGTGCCGTCCAAAACAAGGAAAGCCCGCCAGCCTTCGGGCGGCGCCTGCGGCGACAGGAGCCCGGCTTGCCGGTTGCGGTCCCGGGCAGCTCGCCCACGGACACATCCGTCACCGGTCCACGTGTCTCCAACGCTAACGATTTACCGCGCACACGCGTTTTGCCATGCCTGATTTCCGCTTTCCGGACCAAATTTCAGACCGCCGCGCCGAAGCCGCGGCCCCCTTGGTGCGTTTGAATGCCTGTATGAATAGGGAGAGCGTCTGATGGATTTCAGCTTCAACCTGAAGCGCACCGCCAATGCATCGGCATGGCGGGTGCTGCCCAATCGTTGGGACTTCGTCGCCTTTCCGCTGATCATCTGCATCATCGCAATGGCCGCGATCGGCTTCCACGAGACCCTGGCGCCGATGTCGACGCTCAAGACTCAAGCGATTTCGCTCGATCCGTCGAATCTGCCCGAATACGCCATGCGCACCACGCTGCGCATGCTGGCGGCAATGGTCGCTTCGCTGACCTTCACGCTGGTGTACGGCACGCTGGCTGCCAAGAGCCGCCGCGCCGGCCTCGTGCTGGTGCCAATTCTCGACATCCTGCAGTCGGTGCCGGTGCTCGGCTACATTTCGTTTACGGTTACGTTCTTCCTCGCGTTGTTTCCGGGCCGTGTGCTCGGCGCCGAGCTCGCGGCGATCTTCGCGATCTTCACGAGCCAGGCGTGGAACATGACGTTCAGCTTCTACCAGTCGCTGCGCACGGTGCCGCGTGATCTGGACGAAGTCTCGCGCGGCTTTCATCTGACTTCATGGCAGCGCTTCTGGAAACTCGAAGTGCCGTTCTCAATGCCGGGCCTCATCTGGAACATGATGATGTCGATGTCGGGCGGCTGGTTCTTCGTGGTCGCGTCGGAAGCCATCACGGTCGGCAACAATACGATCACGCTGCCGGGTATCGGCGCCTACCTTGCGCAGGCGATCTCCGATAAGAACCTGCATGCGGTCGGGTGGGTGATCCTTGCCATGACGGTCGTGATTCTCGCCTACGACCAGTTTCTGTTTCGCCCGCTGGTCGCATGGGCCGACAAATTCCGCATGGAAACCACCAGCTCGGGCAATGCGCCGGAGTCGTGGCTGCTCGACCTGATCCGCCGCACCCGGTTGATTCACCGCTTGCTGGTGCCGCTCGGCTGGCTGTTTGCGAAAGCCGCGCGTATGCCGTTCCGGTTGCCGGTATTCCATGGCCCGCGCTTCCATATTCCACAGCGCGAAAAGTCCTCGCGTCTCGGAGACATCACCTGGGCGATTCTGGTGCTGGTCGCCACGGTCTATGTGGTGTTTCGCGTGATCACCTACGTGCGAACCGGCGTGTCGCTCGACGAAGTCTGGCATGTGTTCGTGCTCGGGCTCATCACGCTGCTGCGGGTGGTGCTGCTGATCGCAATCGCCTCGGTGATCTGGGTGCCGATCGGTGTGCTGATCGGGCTGCGGCCGGCGCTGGCGGAGAAGATGCAGCCGATCGCGCAGTTTCTCGCGGCGTTCCCGGCGAACCTGCTGTTCCCGGTGTTCGTGATCGCCATCGTGCGCTTTCATCTGAACCCGGATATCTGGCTGTCGCCGCTGATCGTGCTCGGCACCCAGTGGTATATCCTGTTCAACGTGATTGCCGGCGCGAGTTCGTATCCGAACGACTACCGCGAGGCGGCCAAGAACTTCCACATTCGCGGCTGGCAATGGTGGCGTCAGATCATGCTGCCGGGCATTTTTCCGTACTACGTGACGGGCGCGATCACCGCCTCGGGCGGTGCGTGGAACGCGAGTATCGTTGCGGAATTCGTCCAGTGGGGCGACACCAAAGTCGCCGCGCATGGCCTCGGCGCCTATATCGCGCAGACCACTGCGGCGGGCGACTATCCGAAGATCATTCTGGGCATCGCCGTGATGTCCCTGTTCGTGACCCTGTTCAACCGCCTGCTGTGGCGTCCGATGTACGCCTATGCCGAAGCCAAGCTCCGGCTAGACTGAGCGCCCCCGAACCTGACGCTTCGCGCCAGACCCCCCGAGGGGGTAATCCCCCAAGAGGACTTCCTGCGGAGCGGAAAACCTGGGGGCGGCCCGGCGTTTTCTTGAGAGAATAAAGGCTAAACGCGATGCAAAATCCTAAAGCTGCTATGACCGCCGCGCCGATCCAGACCCCGCCGAAGCCACCGCGCCTCGGCGAAGAGATCCTGCGCGTCAAGGACGTGTGCCGCGGGTTTAACAAGTCGCAGGGCGAGTTGCTCGTCCTCGACGACGCGAATCTGTCGTTGCGCGAAGGCGAGATTGTCGGTTTGCTGGGCCGTTCGGGCTCGGGCAAGTCGACGCTGTTGCGCATCATCGCCGGTCTGATTGAGCCGACCGACGGCGAAGTCACGTATATGGGCAAGCCGCTCGACGGCCCGGCCAGGGGCGTGGCGATGGTGTTCCAGACCTTCGCGCTGTTCCCGTGGCTGACCGTGCTGCAAAACGTGGAAGCGGGTCTCGAAGCGCAGGGTGTTGGCGCGAGCGAGCGGCGCACACGCGCACTTGCGGCGATCGACCTGATCGGTCTCGACGGCTTCGAAAACGCTTATCCGCGCGAGTTGTCGGGTGGCATGCGTCAGCGCGTCGGCTTTGCACGCGCGCTGGTGGTCGACCCCACGCTGCTGCTGATGGACGAACCGTTCTCGGCGCTCGACGTGCTGACCGCCGAAACGCTGCGTACCGATTTGCTCGACCTGTGGACGCAAGGCCGCATGCCGATCAAGGCGGTGCTGATCGTCACGCACAACATCGAGGAAGCGGTGTTCATGTGCGACCGGATTCTGGTGTTGTCGTCCAATCCGGGGCGCGTGATCGCCGAGATCAAGGTGCCGTTCAAGCATCCGCGTAACCGCCTGGACCCGGCGTTCCGTCGTCTGGTCGACGAGATCTACGCGAAGATGACCGCGCGTCAGACCGACGAAAAGACCAAGAAGGGGCTGGAGCTGCACAGCTGGCTGCCGCATGTGTCGACTAACCTGATGGCCGGTCTGATCGAAACACTGGCCGCTGCGCCGTACCATGGCCGCGCGGACATGCCGGAAATCGCCCGTTCGTTGCATCTGGAGGTGGACGATCTGTTCCCGGTCGCCGAAGTGCTGCAGCATCTGGGCTTCGCCGACGTGCGTGAAGGTGATATTTTCCTGACGCCGCCGGCGCGCGTGTTCTCTGAATTCGGCACCCAGGAACGCAAGATGATGTTCGCCGAGCATCTGCTGCGCCATGTGCCGCTCGCCGCACGAATCAAGAAGGTGTTGAACGAACGGCCGGGGCATCGCGCGCCGCGCGTACGCTTCGAACAGGAGCTCGAGGATTTTCTGTCGGACAGCGCCGCGGAAGAGACGCTCGACGCAGTGATCAACTGGGGCCGTTATGGCGAGATCTTCTCGTACAACGACCAGACGGAAATTTTCAGTCTGGAAGACGTGGAGTCTTAATCCCGCGGTTGGCCAAGACGGCTTCAGGCAAAAAGCGGCAGGGGAGACCCTGCCGCTTTTTTATTGCAGATTGCCCCAGCGCTCGACCGCCGGTTCCGCCGACGCCCACTTCCAGCCCTTGTCCTGCTGGCACGCGCTTGCCGTGTACCAGGCTTCATGCGCGTTCGGGCCGTCGCCGTCCTGTACCGAGAACACGAAATCCTTGCACAGCGCGAGCGCCGAGCCGAACGCGCGCGTCACGCGCACCTGGCCGTGGCCGTTCTCGATCGGCAGCGTGTGCTTGACCGCCCAGGGCCGCGTCTCGCCGACCGGCATGGCACCCGCCAACGCGGCGATCATATTCTGCTGATCGGTGTGCATGTTGCGCATGTAGCGGCCGATGGCTTCGTCGGTCGCGGCCTGCACGGCGATACCGACGCCGATGCCGACTGCCGGGTTGGACGTCACCAGGCCCGACGCGACACCGGCGGCAGCGCCGCTCGCCGCGCCGACCGACGAGCAACCGCTTGTCAGCAGACTGGCGCCGATGCAGATCACACCGGCCAGCATGAGCCGTAGCCGGTTGCCGGCAAGCGCTGCCGCAGACGTGCGGGGGACCAGGGCGGCACGCGCACCATCGGCGAGGCGTCGTCCGGACAGCGTGCGTTCATTCCAGGGCCGTGGAGGTGACAGCGCCCTCATTGCAACGCGCCCCAGCGTTCGGTAGCGGGCTCGGCCGACGCCCATTTCCAGTTGTCGCCGTCACGGCAGATCGACGCGACGTAGAACGCGCTGCTTGCCGGCACATTCTTGGTAGCGGTCTGATCGACCGAGAAGACGATTTCCTTGCAGTCGAGCGCGCCGGCGCTGATCGTGCGGCTAACGGTGACGCGGCCGTGTTCGTCGTCTTCGATCGGCACCGAGTGCGTCACGCTCCAGGGGGCGATCGCGCCGACTTCGAGCGGCCCGGCGATTTTGGCGATACCGTCCTGCGTATTCGTGTGCACCACGCGCTCCGAGTACTGGACGCCGGCGCGCGCCGCGGCCAGCGCGCCGAGACCGATGCCGGTGGCGACCGCCGCATTGCTAGTGACCTTGGCCGCGAGCGCGGCGCCTGCTATACCGGCGCCGGCGGTGGCACCTTCCGAATAGAGCGAGCTACAGCCGCTCAATGTCGACGTGATCGCCACGGCCAACGCGACGAGTGCCGTTGCACTGGGACGCCCGCATTTAGCCGCGTTGTTTGTTTGCTTTGCCCATTTGGCCCACACCATACTTTTTTGCATTTCCCTGTCTCTGCTCCTGCTACTGCCTTTCGTTCACGCGACGCCAAGTGTGTAAACGAGCGGCACGTCTTTCTCATTGCTGCACGATGCGCTGCCGCATTTTGCAGGATGCCATTTGTAATTGGCAGAGGGAAAGTGCAAGCAATTGCAAAAGATGATGCGAGTCAAATCGGTTTCTGCTGAGCAGCGGCCAATTTGATTGGTGGTGCGAATGGATTAATTATGAGATGACGGGTGTGCAGAAAAGGGCAATTCAGCACATAGGGAATGCAAAAGAGGCGTACAAGAGGGGTGCAAAAGGGGTGGGGCAAAAAATAGGTGGTGAGCGCGAAAAAAACAGGCTCGCGCGAACGAGCCGCATGAGCGCCTGGCATGGCTTATTGCTCGTTTTCTTCTTCAGCGCCTTCGTCGCCGCCGTACACGCTCAAGCGGTTGTACAGCGTTTTCAGGCTCACGCCGAGCGCTTTGGCCGCGCGCCGCTTGTCGCCGCCGCAATACTTGAGCGTGCCGAGAATGATCTGCTTTTGCGCATCGGCGAGCGGGGTGCCGATCCACACGCTCATTGCGTCGCCTTGGGTCACAGGCTTTTTCACGCGCGATGCGAGATGTGGATGCGGCAGCTCGACTGTTTTCTCCGCGAGAATGAACGCGCGATACACCGCGTTCTTCAATTCGCGTACGTTGCCGGGCCACGACCAGGTTCGCAGTGTTTCGATCGACCGTTTGCTGAAGCTCTTGCTCGCGGCTTCCTGCTGATTTAGCAAGGCGAGGAAGTGTTGCGCAAGGAGTTCGCGATCGCTCTCACGCTCCCGCAGCGGCGGCGCGCGCAACGGGAAAACCGCAAGCCGGTACATCAGGTCTTCACGCAAACCGTTTTCCTTCACGGCTATCGCGGGGTCGCGATTGGTCGCCGCGATCACGCGCACGTCACCGCGAATCAGTTCGTTACCGCCGACCCGAAAAAACGTGCCGGTCTCAAGCGCGCGCAAGAGCTTGACCTGGCGTACCGGCGCCATTTCAGTGATTTCGTCGAGGAATAGCGTGCCGCCGTTCGCATGTTCGAAGTAGCCGACGCGGCCCTGGACCGCACCGGTGAAGCTGCCTTTTTCGTGGCCGAACAATTCGGCTTCGATGAGTTCGTCGGGAATCGCGCCGCAGTTCACGGCGACAAACGGCGCGTCCTTGCGGCTGCTCTGATCGTGAATCGTGCGGGCAATCAGTTCCTTGCCGGTGCCGGATTCGCCGATGATCAGCGCGGTCGCGTCAGTGCTGGCGACGCGTTCAATCTGTTCGTACAGATCGAGCATCACCGGCGATGAGCCATACAGCAGCCCGTACGATTTCAGTCCCGCGATGCCGTCCGCGACGCGCTGCTTCGCCTGTGCCGAAGCATTGCCGCCGGCGGTGACGGTGAGCGAATCCAGATCGATTGACGCCATAAACGGGGAGTCCTGTGCAAATGGGGTTCGGTGTTGCGGCGCGCAGGCCTTGGAGCAAGACGGACCCATGCGGGCACTATCTCACAGAAATTCGATTTAACCACTTTGGCGCGGCTTCGGGCAATCCATGTGACGGACGGCGAAATAGGCCGGCGCAGGGTCGGTCGAAAGTGCCTTAACCCGTGCCGGCCTCGAATGAGGACGGCAAATTTACCGGGCACGACGTTTGCGCTATCCATCCGACACGCGAGTGCTTTATGAGCGGCTCCGTTCAAAGCGCGCCGGCGGCAGGCGCGGTTTGTCGATTGATCGCGACGCGCCGGAAATAACGCGCGCATAACGCGCAAAACGCCGAATTCAGACATAGGAGTGAATGATGACTGACACCACGCAACAGCTTGCACTCGGCGGCCAGAAGATTGTCGAGGATCTGAGAGTGCTGCTGACGGACTCGGAAGAGATGCTGCGGCTTGCCGCCAACGTACCGGGTGAGGGCGTCGACGCACTGCGCGGCCGGCTCGGGGCGCATGTCGAAACGCTGCAAACGGCGCTCGGCGATGCGCAGCAGAACGCGCAGCGCCGCTACCGGGTCGCGACGGTCAATACTGAACGCTACGTGCGGCACAACCCGTGGCGCTCGATCGGTATTGCCGCGGGCGCCGGCTTCCTGCTTGGCGTTCTGAGCGCGCGCTAACGCGCAATGCTCGACGCTGATTCGTTTGACGATAACAAGGAGTTCGCGATGGGACGACCCAAAATTGGCATCTTTGGCGCGCTGATGGCCCTCGGCGGCTTTCTGGCTTTGCGCTACGTGCAGCGAAACCGTGCCGCGCAGGTTCCGGCGGCGCGTGAACTAAGCCGCTGGGAAGGCGAGGGCGGCACGGTGGCGACGCCGCCTACGCCGGCCGGTAGCGTGAGCGCGGCGAGTGCCGGCCCGTCGACGCCAGACACCGCGCACGGCGCAAATGGCTCGACGCATCCGAACGGAAAAGAAGGTGCGTGGCCGTTCCCGCGCAGTTGAGGACTACGGTTGAGGACCCTTGGGTGCGCTGTATCGCCGGGGTAACGCTCCGCCAAGTAGCGTCTCCCGCGCATTACAGATTTGTCTCGACAAAGCCGTATAATAGGTAAATAGACAACAATGTCGCACCTTGCGGCGCGGTTTCGTCGTCGATTGTTGCGGTATTGAATCAAGTGGAAGGCTCGGCGCGGTCGCGAAATGTTAGCGTGTGTTCACATCTGGGCGCATGCGCGGCGCAACGACCAGTGGCCGGCCGGCTGTCCAGCATACGGTTTTAAATGTTCCCCCATTCACGCTTTCGGGCTCTCGAGACGCGATGCCACACGTACTGATTGTCGATGACGATGCCGGTACCCGCGAGGCGCTTGCCGCTATCATCGGGGAAGACGGTCTGACTACCGCCACTGCGGGCGATTTGCGCGAAGCGCGCATTCAACTGGTCCGGCAGATGCCGGACGTGGTCTTCACGGACCTGAAGCTGCCTGACGGCAGTGGGGTCGATCTGTTTGAAGATCTCGATCCGCGCTCCGGCGTGGAGGTGATCGTAATTACCGGTCACGCCACGGTGGAGTCGGCGGTCAACGCGCTGAAGATGGGCGCCACCGACTACCTGGTGAAGCCGATCAACATGCAGCGCGTGAAGGCGATCCTGTCGCGCCTGCCGCGCGCCGGCGACCTGAAAGCGGAAATCGGCACCTTGCGCGGTGAGTTGCGCCGCATGGGCCGTTTTGGTTTGATGCTTGGCAATTCGCCCGCCATGCAGGAGGTCTACGACCAGATCGGCCGCGTTGCGCCGACGGCGGCCTCGGTCATGCTGGTAGGCGAGTCGGGCACCGGCAAGGAAGTCGCCGCCCAGACGCTGCATCAACTCAGCTTGCGCCGCAAGCATGCCTTCCTCGCGGTGAACTGCGGCGCGATCTCGCCGAACCTGATCGAATCGGAAATGTTCGGCCACGAGCGCGGTTCGTTCACCGGCGCGGACCGTCAGCACAAAGGCTATTTCGAGCGCGCGAATGGCGGCACGCTGTTCCTCGACGAAATCACCGAAATGCCGATCGAGTTACAGGTGAAACTGCTGCGCGTACTGGAAACCGGCATGTTCATGCGGGTCGGTACGACCAAGGAAATCGAAACGGACGTGCGCCTGATCGCGGCGACCAACCGCGATCCTGAGCAGGCGGTGCTGGAAGGCAAGTTGCGGCTGGACTTGTACCACCGTCTGAACGTGTTTCCGATCAGTCTGCCACCGCTGCGCGACCGGGGTAAGGACGTCGAACTGCTCGCGCAAGCGTTCCTCGACGACCTCAATGAGCGTCACAGTACGAAGAAGCATTTCCCGCCCGCGGTGAAGGAAATGCTGATGTCGTATCCGTGGCCGGGCAATGTGCGTGAACTGAAGAACTACGTGCAGCGCGCGCACATCATGTCGGGTACGGATTCGGACAGTACGGCGACGGTGCCGCTGCAGATCACGTTGTCGAAGCCCGCGACCGGCACGGCAATCACGATTCCGTTTGGCACCTCGCTTGCCGAAGCGGACCGTCAGTTGATTCTGGCTACGCTCGAGCAATGTGGTGGCGTGAAGACGCGTGCTGCTGAGATTCTTGGTATTAGTCTGAAGACGCTTTATAACCGTCTCGTTGAGTACGGCAACAATGCGCGTGATGACGGTGATGCTGCTGATGAATCGCGGGCTTTGGGGGGGGCGGATGCCTGAAGGTGGGGTTTTTTGCCGTTGGGGATAGGGTTGATTGCCTACGGCGTTGGTCTTTTGCCTGGGTTTTTGCCTGCTCGGCGCTTGTTTGGCTTTTGGCCTGTGGCGTTGGCCTTTCCTTGAATTCTTAGTGGTCTATTAGTGTTTGCCCCTGTGCGGGGCAGGCACTTACTTTCTTTGCCGCCGCGTAACTATTCAGCGCTTGTAAACTGCTACCAGGCTGTGCATAGTGAAGGACATGACGAAGATGCCTGACATCAAGGACCTGACACCGGAGCAGAAGGACGCACTCATCGTTGATCTGGTGAGGCGTCTGAACGAGCTTGAGGCAAAGCTTGAGAAGGACAGCCATAACTCCAGCAAGCCGCCGTCAGGCGATGGGCCGCGGCGCAAACCGAAGTCATTGCGTGGCACGAGCGGCGCCAGGCCCGGCGCGCAACCCGGGCACAAGGGCAAGACGCTCAAACGCGTGGCTCAGCCTGATCACATCAAGATTCATCCGGTGGCGCCGGTGTGCGATGCATGCGGCCAGCAGATCGAATCCGCCCGCATCACCGTCTTACCCGAAGGCCGTCAGGTGATCGATCTGCCGCCCACGCGTTTCGAGGTGACCGAGCATCGCGTCCAGGTCGCGCAGTGCGCCTGCGGCAAGCGCCATTCGGGGATGTTTCCCGAGGGCGTGAGCCAGGCGGTGCAGTACGGTCCCCAGATCCGGGCGGCGGCCGTCTATCTGACGCAGTACCAGCAGTTGCCGGTGGCGCGTACGGTTCAGGCACTGGGAGATCTGTTCGGTCTGCGCGTGAGTACGGGCACGGTGCAGCAGAGCATCGATGAGGCTGCCCGCCTGCTGGCGCCGGCAGTCAGGCAGATCAACGAGGCGTTACGCGAGCAGCCCGTGGTGCATTTCGATGAGAGCTGCATGCGCGTCAGTCGTATGCCCTACTGGCTGCATCTTGCCTCGACCCGTACGTTGAGTTGGTATGGCGCCCATCGCAAGCGCGGTCGCGAGGCGCTCGACAGCTTCGGCATCCTTCCCGGTTTTAAGGGCGTCGCGGTACACGACGGCTGGAGGCCATACGCTGCCTATGAGTGCGAACATGCGCTGTGCAACGCTCATCATCTGCGCGAACTGGTGTTCGTCGCGGAGTCGACGCAACAACCCTGGGCCCAGCAGATGATCAATCTGCTTTGCCAGGCCAAACGCGAGGTCGACCGCAGCGCGGCCTGCGGCAACACGGCGCTGGATCCATCGCGGCAACGCTATTACAGGCGACGCGCTCGGGCCCTGATCGCCCAGGCGCGCAAGCTTAATCCGACACAGGCTCGCGCGCCTGAACGCGTGGAGTTGCGCGGCAGGATCAGACAAAGCTTTACCTGCAATCTGGTCCGGCGGCTGCATCTGCAGGCGACCGAGGTGTGGCGCTTCATTGCCGATCACCGGGTGCCGTTCGACAATAACCAGGCCGAACGCGATATCCGCATGCCCAAGCTCAAACAGAAAATCTCCGGCTGTTTCCGCTCGGAATCGGGCATGCAGGCGTTCTGTACGATCCGCTCCTACCTGGCCACTCTGCGCAAACAGAACCGTTCGCTGATCAATGCGCTGGCGTTGAGCTTTGCCGGATTCGTCGTTTCGCCTCTGACTGCCGCTGAATAGTTACGCCGCCGCAAAGAAAGATAAGCAAAGAAAGCGGCTCACCCCGCTAATTCTTAGGCGGGTCCCCCGCACAGTTGCGGTAGTGGTGCATCTGGAATCTGTGCCCTTCGCACATTCTGCCTTGGTGACAAGGCCGTCATACTTCCGGCGGCGCTGCGCGCGTCGAAGGGTACTTCATTGAACCGCGCGCCATTTTTTCGCTCAGCAGTACTTCACAAATCCGCCCGCGGCATTCGACGAATCTCCAAACGAAGCGGTATTCGATGCACCTTCAAACGAAGCCATGGGTTTGCATGATGAACCCTGCCGGCGAGCACGCAGTGCGAGGCGGGAAGCATGACTGCCTTGTCACCAGGGCGGAATGTGCGAGAACACGGACTCCAGATGTACCACTACCGCAACTGCGCGGGGGACCCGCCTAAGAATTAGCGGGGTGAGCCGCTTTCTCTTGCTTACTTCTCTTTGCGGCGGTGTGTGTCAAGGTAGTTGTCGCATGAACCGTTACGCTGCGTGCTTATACATTTTGGCCGACGCGTGAGTTCGCTCCGGGTTCAGATAGACCGAGTCTGCCAGGTGCCAGTTGCGGATGGCACCTGACCAGCGTGCGGGGTTCTGCCTGCGCGCGTCTTCGTACAGCGCACACCGGCGGGCCAGCAGATCGTTGGCTTCGCCGCGATGCCGTTGCCCCGGACTGACATACTTCAGGCCGCTGTGACAGTGCTCTTCGTTGTACCACTGCACGAAGCGCTGCACCCATTTCCGGGCAGCCTCCAGCGTGTCGAACGGCTGCTCGGGCCATAACGGACAGTATCGCCGTGCGGAACAGCGACTCGGCAAAGGCATTGTCGTTGCTCACGCGCGGCCGGCTGAACGAAGGCTGCACACCCAGATCGATCATGGCCGCGCGCATCGTGGCGCCTTTCATTGCACTGCCGTTATCCGAGTGCAGCACCAGCGGACGCCCGGCGATACCTTCACGCAAACATCCCTTGTTCAGCAACTCGCTCGCGTGCTCAGCCGACTCCTGCTCCCACACCTCGTTCATCACCAGTTTGCGGCTGTAGATGTCTTTCATCATGTACCAGTAGAAGTACCGGCCCCTGACCGTGCCCGGCATCCACGTGATATCCCAGCACCACACCTGGTTGGGGCCTCTGGCACAGTGCGTCGTGAGCGTGCGTCGTTGCGGGGCTCGCGCGCGGCCCCGGCGCTGGCCCTGTCCTGCTGCTTTCAGTATCCGGTAGAACGTCGATTCGCAAGCCAGATAAATCCCTTCATCCGCCAGCTTCGGCACGATCTGGTGCGGCGTCAGACTCGCGTAGCCCGGACGGTTGGCCGCATCGAGCACGGCCTGACGTTCTGCCTCACTCAGCCTGTTGGGCGGCGCTGCACGCTTCACCTGAGCGCGCCCGTCCTGCGGCGACAGGCGCCAGCGCTGGACGCTGCGCACGCTGAGTCCCAACTGCTCGCATGCACGCGCACGGCGTGCCCCCTGCTGTACGGCTTCATCGATCAGCTGCATGGCTTCTTCACGATCCGGGCGGCTGATCAGTCGTCCTCTTCCTTGCCCCAGATCGCTTCGGCTTTTTTTCGCAGGTTCAGCAATGCCGCCGCCTCCGCACGGGCCGCGTCAGCGCGTTTGAGCTGGCGCTCCAGTTCACGGATGCGCTTTTGCGCAGCCTTCGCCTCGTTGCGCCGGGCCGCCGTGGGCTTCGTTTCAGGCACCGCGTTGGCCTGCTCGCACGCCTCGCGCCACTGCCGGATCTGCTCCGGATAAATGCCTTTACTGCGGCAGTATTGTGAGGTCTCGATCTCGTTGAGCGACGCCGTCTCCAGCACCGCCCTGAACTTCCCGGCGCTTGACCACTGATCGCCCGTTTTGCCATTGCCCGGCATGAATTTCCCTGTATCTCTTGCATGCTGCCGCCAGGTCCGCAGCGTCACCGTGGTGATGCCCGTCGCCCCCGCCAGCTCGATGACCGCACGATTGAACGGCGGCATCATCTGCTGGATTACCCACTCCCGGGTTTCCGCTGAATAGCGTTTCATCTTCCATTCGCTGTCCGCCCCCCATCTTTACACCAATCGGTTCGGGTGAGGCGACAACTAGCCTGACATGGAGGGGCGGCGGCAAAGAAAGTAAGTGCCTGCCCCGCACAGGGGCGAGCACTAATAGACCACTCAGAATTCAAGGAAAGGCCAAAGCCACAGGCCAACAGCCAAACAAACGCCGAGCACGCAAAAACCCAGGCAAAAGACCAACGCCGTAGGCAATCAAATCACCCTCACCGCCAAAGGCAAAACCCCGCAGTTTGCGGCCCTATCCGGCATAGGCCTTGCGACACCCCATGGGAATGCAAAACCGAGGACAACCAACATGCCGGAATACGCCACCGCTGCCGCGCTCCCCCATCAGAAGCACGCTCACCGCCCCGAGCCGATCGAGCCACCATCGCCACAAACGGATCCTGACGAACCCGACACGATTCCGAGTCCCAGTCCGACTCCTGACCCGATCGAACCGGTTGCTCCGCCAATCGGCGATCCGCCACCGCAGCCCACCCAAACGCCACAAGCCAGTTCTCGTCCGCCGTCGCAAGTGTCACTAATGCAACTCTGACTCGTTCTGTGCGTTAGACCACCGTTCAGAGCAGCTAATTTATGTACTTGTTACAAAGCTGGCGCATCTTTTACCGGCAATTTACCGTCGTGACCCCTAGACTGTATGGGTGCCGCCGTCGATGGCGGCGGGCTTCCCCCGGAGGCATCGATCATGAGACATCCAGCACTGCGACGTTCCGCGCGCCACACGAAGCGCGACTCCCGGCCGGCCAGCGGCAATGGCGACCCGGTCGAGTCGCCGGACCCGGCAGCGCAGAACCGCGTCGCGCCCAATGCGCCGCCAGACGGCGAGCACAACCAGGGCGGCGTGCGTCCGGAAGGGCTGGAGTATCAGCGCGATCTCGGCTCAGAGCAGGACGCTTGAATCCGCCTGACGGCGGATAAGCAGGTTCCGGTTTCGTCATACAAAGCAGAAAAAATTTCCTCGCGGTGCTTCGGGATCGCGCGTTTCTGCTCGTTCGTCACATTTGCATACATTTTTATTTCTAGCATCTCAAAAAAACGGCACGCGACTTGCATGCACCTCTTTGGCACATATCCGTATGCAACGAAACAACTGACTAGGTGGAGCACCAATGAGCAGACTGATCGTGGTATCGAATCGTGTGGCGCCGACCCAGGAAGGCCGCCCCGCAGCAGGTGGCCTGGCGATCGGCGTGCTGGACGCGTTGAAGGAAACCGGCGGAGTCTGGTTCGGCTGGAGCGGTGAAACGGTGAGCGAGCCGTCCGCTCCGGTGATCGAAAAGCAGGGCAATGTGACGTACGCGACGGTGGGCCTCACCAAGCGCGACTATGATCAGTACTATCGCGGCTTTTCGAACGCGACACTGTGGCCGACGTTTCACTATCGCAATGACCTGTCGCGCTATGACCGGCAGGAATACGCGGGCTATCAGCGCGTTAACGCGACGCTCGCCAAGCAGCTCAAGGAGCTGCTCAAACCCGATGACATCATCTGGGTGCACGACTATCACCTGCTGCCGTTCGCGCGCTGCCTTCGTGAACTCGGGGTGAAGAATCCAATCGGCTTCTTCCTGCATATTCCGTTTCCGGTTCCAGAAGTACTCCGTACGATTCCGCCGCACGATGAATTGGTCAAGGCGATGTGCAGCTACGACGTGGTCGGTTTCCAGACCGACGCGGACCGTCAGTCGTTTGTCGATTTTATCGAGCGCGGGCAGCATGGCACCTCGAGCGAAGACGGCATGATGCACGCCTACAACCGCTTCCTGAAAGTGGGCGCGTACCCGATCGGCATCTATCCGGACGCGATCGCCAAGGCCGCCGAGCAATTCACCGACCGCAAGCCGGTGCGCAGCCTGCGTGACGGCATGCGCGGCCGCAAGCTGATCATGAGCGTCGACCGGCTCGACTATTCGAAGGGTTTGGTGGAGCGTTTTCAGGCGTTCGAACGCCTGCTGCTGAATGCCCCGGGGTGGCACGGACGCGTGTCGCTGGTGCAGATCGCGCCGCCGACGCGCGCGGATGTGCAGACGTATCAGCGCATTCGTCAGACGCTGGAGGGCGAAGCCGGCCGCATCAACGGCCGTTTCGCGCAACTCGACTGGACGCCGATCCAGTACCTGAACCGCAAGTACGAACGCAATCTGCTGATGGCGCTGTTCCGTCAATCGCAGGTCGGCTATGTGACGCCGCTGCGCGACGGGATGAACCTGGTCGCGAAGGAGTACGTCGCATCGCAGGATCCGGCCGATCCGGGCGTACTCGTGTTGTCGCAATTTGCCGGTGCGGCCGAGCAATTGCCGGGAGCGCTAGTCGTCAACCCGTTCGATCTGTCGCAGATGGCCGAGGCGCTGGAGCGCGCACTGTCGATGCCGCTCGCCGAGCGTCAGGCGCGTCACGCGGACATGATGGCACCCATGCGCGAGAACAATCTGTCGGTCTGGCGCGATACGTTCCTGGGCGATCTGCGTAATGTCGCGACCGCCTCTTCGGTGACGGCCAAAGCGGTAAAGCTCGCTGACGTGACGGCATCGTCGTAGCCGCATGAGCGGCCGCGCGGATTCCGTCCAGGACCGCGTGTGTTGGTCACGTCGAACTGTTTGAGTAAGGCTGAAGCATTAAAAAGGGCGCGGACCGCAGCATGCGATTCGCGCCCTTGCTGTATCCGGCTTCAAGCGGATGAGATAGTCAAGCCGGCAATGCGTTCACGCGGCTTGCACGCTCACGCGTTGCATCACTCGCAGCGTGCTGACCACCGCGGCGACCGCTGAAAAGCACGCGGCCACATACAGCACGATAGTCGGCCCATTCTGCGGCGTGATGCCGAAGATCAGCGCGACCAGCGCGGCGCCGAGCGTCTGCCCGGTCAGGCGAGCGGTGCCGAGCATGCCGCTCGCGCCGCCGCTGCGCTCACGCGGTGCGGCGGACAGCATGGTCCGGTTGTTCGGCGACTGGAAGATCCCGAAGCCCGCGCCGCATAGTGCCATGCGCCACGCGATCTGCATGGGCTCGGGATGCGCGCCGAGCGTGGCGAGCAGCAGCAGGCCCGCCGTCATCGCAACGAGCCCGACGCCGCCTAGCCAGCCAGACGACACCTTGTCCGACAGTACGCCGGCAATCGGCGCGGCGATGATGATCACCGCCGGCCACGGCGTCATCAGCAAACCGGTGTCTACCTGCGAGAAACCGAGCGTGTCCTGCAACAGAAACGGCAACGACACGAAGGCCAGCATCTGCGCGCAGAACGAACAGACCGAGGTGCCGATCGACAGGGCGAACACTGGAATCCTCAGCAAATCGATCGGCAGTAGAGGCGCGGGTTGGGTCAACTGACGGCGCACGAAGAAGTAGCCAATCACAACCGCGCCGAGTGCCTCGGCGACAACCCAGCCGACGTGCTCGCCGTGACCGAGGCCGTCGACGGCGAAAATCAGCAGGCCGAACACGAACGCGTTCATTACCGCGCTCAGATAGTCGTACGGAGACTCGTGGCCGGGATTCATTGGCAGCGCCTTGAAGGCGCCGATAATCGCGGCGATCCCGATCGGCACATTGATCGCAAACAGCCACGGCCACGAGGCGACGGCGAGCACGCCGGAGGCGACCGTCGGCCCGACCGCGGACGATACCGCAACGACCATCGCGTTGATTGCGACGCCGCGCCCGAGTTGCGCGGGCGGATAGATCATGCGCACCAGCGCGGTGTTCACGCTCATGACGCCCGCCGCGCCGAAGCCCTGAAACACGCGGGCGAGCGCGAGCGTCGGCAGTGAGGTGGACAACGCGCAACCGAACGACGCCACCGTGAAGAGGATGAGTCCGGCCAGATAGATGCGCCGGTAGCCGATGCGGTCGCCAAGCGACGCAAGCGGCAGCAGCGAAATGGTGACGGCCAGTTGGTAAGCGTTGACAACCCAGATCGAGCCGGCTGCGCTCGCATGGAGATTGCGCGCGATGGTCGGCAGCGCCACGTTGGCGATCGCGCTATCGAGCACCGCCAGCGTGAGGGCGAGTGCGATAACCAGCATTGCCCAGTAGCGTTGCGGAATCGGCAAGCCTTGTTCGGTGCTATCCGCGAACGGTGTGCCGGAGGCGAGTGGGGGAGCTGAGGCGGCGTCGGACGGCATCGAATCGTCTTCGCGCGATGGTTGTGCGTGCATCGTTCTTCTGATTTGGAGTGGGGCGGCTCATCGCTCCTGCGATGAGTCACGCGCGCTGCGTACCGCCCTGAAAAGTCAGGACAGCACGCAGCGACGATGCCGGTGCCGCGACAGCGCACCGGCATCGCGTCTCACGCGCTATTTGAGTTCGTACAGACCGGTATGGGTGGTCGAGTCGAGTTCGTTCAGATGCGTCATGAAGCGTGCGACCGCATTGGTAGTGTCCGCGTTGATCGGCAGATGCGGCACCTTCAGCGCATGCAGGCGGAAGATGTAGCGGTGCGTCTTGTCGCCGCGCGGCGGCGCGGCGCCACCGAAGCCGACCGTGCCGTAGTCGTTGCGCACCTGCAGCGCGCCTTGCGGCAGCAGCGCGCCGTCGGCCTTGCCGGCGTTGCGCGGCAGTGAGCGGGCGTCGGCCGGAATATTGACCACGACCCAGTGCCAGAAGCCGCTGCCCGTGGGTGCGTCCGGATCGTGAACGGTGAGTGCGAAGCTTTGAGTGTCGGCCGGCGGTGCGTCCCACTGCAGCGCGGGCGAGATGTTCTCGCCGTCCACGCCGAAAGCCTTGTCGTGGTATTCGTGAGCTTTCGGCATAAAGCCATTGGCGGGAAAATCGTCGGACCAGAGACGGAAATCAGCCATTGTGTGCCTCCCTTCGTGAATAGTTCTGGGATGGTCGGGGCGTGTTTCTTTGCTGCCGGCTTGTTGCCCAATTTCTGCAGGTTCAGCCCGCAAAAAAATACCCCGAGCTAGCTAATCGAGTGTATCACCAGCGGCTTCGGGATTCGTTCGAACCGGGCAGACTACAAGCAGCTTTCAGCCGCGCGCCTCGAAGCTCGGCGCGTCGCTCTTCAACCACTCGACGAGCCGCTGCAACACGCCTTCGATATCGCGATTCGCACCACGCAAAGCGCATTCCCACACCACCCCGACGCGCCAGCCGCTCGCCAGCAACGCCGCCTGAACCTTGTCGTCATTGCTGCGATTGCGGCCGATCTTGTCGCGCCAGAACTCGGGCCGCGTTTGCGGCCATTTGAAGAGATGACAGTCGTGGCCGTGCCAGAAACAGCCGTGCACCAGAACAACAGCGCGATAGCGCGGCAGCACGATGTCCGGGCGGCCCGGCAGATCGCGTGCGTCTAAACGGAAACGAAAGCCCTGGCCGTGCAGCAGGCTGCGGATCAGGATTTCCGGTTTCGTATTGCGGCCACGAATGCCGGACATCATCCGGCTACGCGTCGCGGTGTCGACGATATCGACCATCGTTAGCGTCTGGGTGACCGGTCAGGCCACTCAGGAATAGAGCGAAAGGGCTTGCCTGGAACCATTGTGCGTCTCCTCGGCAAGCAGGGCTTGCACATGCGGCAGCATGATGCGCGCCACTTCCCGCATCACCGGCATGACGACGCTGTTGCCGAATTGCCGGTAAGCCTGCGTGTCGCTGACCGGAATCCTGAAGGTATCGGGAAAGCCCATCAGCCGGGCGCATTCACGCGGCGTGAGGCGCCGCGGCCGCAACTGCTCCCCCTGATAGACCAGGATCTCCGACCCGTCCTTGTGATAGCGCGCGGAGAGTGTGCGCGTGACGCTGTCGGGATACGCCATGCCGAAGCCGAAGCCATTGCCTGCCGCGCGATGCTTCGCCGCGTAGTTTTGCAGATAGGTCCAGAGATTCGGGGTGAGTGTGTACTTCGGTTGCACGCGTTTGCCGGCGTGGTCGAAGAAGCGATCATGGTCCCACGGCAGCACCGGTTCGCTGCCGTCCGTGCGATGCAGGATCGAGCCAAGGCGCGGGCCGCTTTCCGGCAGACGCAGATCGTCCCAGGAGAACGACGTCTTGCCGCGAAAGCCGACGATGATGATGCGCTCCCGGTGTTGCGGCGTGAAATGCTGGCCGTCGACCACGCGGTAGTGCACTTCGTAGCCGAGTTCGTCGCGCAGGGTCTGCAAGATCACGTCGAAGGTGCGGCCTTTATCGTGCGAGAGCAGATTCTTCACGTTTTCCAGCAGGAACGCGGCGGGGCGCTTTGCCGCGATGATCCGCGCGACGTCGAAAAACAGCGTGCCCTGCGTCGTGCACTCAAAGCCGTGCGGACGCCCCAGCGCGTTTTTCTTGCTGACGCCGGCAATCGAGAACGGCTGGCACGGAAAACCGCCAAGCAGTACGTCGTGGCTCGGCACCTCTTCGGCGGGAAACGAGACGATGTCGCCAATCAGCGCGTGTTCGCCGCCGGCAGGGTAGTTCTCGCGATAAGTCTTGTTGGAGAAATCATTCCACTCGCTCGTGAAGACGCAGTCGCCGCCGTGCGCCTCGAAACCCATGCGAATGCCGCCGATGCCAGCAAACAGATCGACGAAGCGGAACTGGGCGTCGCCCGTATTCGCGCCGGCCTTCGTCCGGCCGCTTTTATGCAGCAGGTCGCGCAAGGCTGGTTCGAGCATGGACGGGCACGGCGTTTCGCCTTTTTCCCAGCGACGCACCGTCTTGATGTCCTTGCCGACATGCGCTGCGATTTCGCGTTGTGTGAAGCGGGCACGGGCCTGTCTGAGGAGGTCGAGCGGTGCGGCGAGGGTCACGAATGTCCTTGCTGGGAATTTTTGCGGACATTATGACCTAAGGTCGTCCCTTTTTCCTATTTTCACCGGCCGCGAGCAGAAAATTTCCTGTCACTCAAAGACCGCTTTCGCCTAAATGCGGCTGTCACAGTTGGACATGTAGGCTTACGACGTGGCGCGAATTCCCCGCGTTGCGACGTGTTCGGGCCGCGACATGGTTCGCGGCCTTTTTTTAAGCAGGAAAAGTCGGACTGGCCGGCGCGAATGGCCGGCCATCAAGGCTTGCAGCGTGTCAGATATGGCGGCCGGCCGTCGTGGGGGAGAGCGGCTGGAACGGGACAGTGGTTGCCGGGACCAACGGATCCCATACGGGCTGGGGTTCGGCCTCGAACTGGTCGAGTTGCAGCAGGAGGCTGTCCACCGAGCACAGTTGCGCGTGGGACAGATTGCCGGTGTCGAGCAACTGGCACAGACGCTTGCGCCAGTAAGTGGCGGGCAGAATCGGACCGCCCAGATCGCCGTGTAAAGACGGCCGCATCACGCGCCTGATATGCGCGATGTCCTGATCGGCCAGCGTCGCCTGCGATGACCCCGGCATTGTAATGAGCGTGCGTTCCATAGCCCCTCCTTGGCACCTTTACGGCTGGCCGCGGCGGGACTTTAGGGTTTTTTTGAAATATTTTTCGCGATCGTGTTTGTCGGGCGAAAAGGATTGGCTGGGTTGGCGGCCGGCGCGGGCACACCCGTTGCTGAATAGGGATACTGGCGTAATGTCGCGCTGGCATTCCAGACATCGGAGCCGAATATGAACAAGGACCAGGTGAAGGGCGTGGGCGAGCAGATCAAGGGCAAGGTCAACGAAGTCGCCGGCAAAGTCACCAACAACTCGGGTAAGGAGCTTAAAGGCGACCTTCAGCAAGGGGCCGGCAAAGTGCAAAAGGCTTATGGCGACGCTAAGGAAGACGCCAAGGACAATGCAAAGCGCAACGCGCCGTAATTGGGCTCTCGGTGTTGCTTGACGGGGAAAGGCGCTTCGGCGCCTTTTTTTGTTTTCTTCGGGGCTTCAGTCGCCGGGTTTTCGTTCTCGCCGCGCTTC
Organism: Paraburkholderia sp. D1E; assembly: GCF_052682275.1. Taxonomy (NCBI): domain Bacteria; kingdom Pseudomonadati; phylum Pseudomonadota; class Betaproteobacteria; order Burkholderiales; family Burkholderiaceae; genus Paraburkholderia; species Paraburkholderia sp. D1E. Next base: position 8,185,319 of record NZ_JBQYMB010000001.1, on the reverse strand, counting down.
AATTGCCGGGCGTCGGATGCGGGCCTTTGGGTAGCGGGATTCAGATATTGGGCTTCATGTGCCGGGACCCGGCTGCCGGGCGCCAGTTGGTATGCCGATTTCGCCTGGGAGTAACCCGGGTTCGGCACCGCAGACGTTTCGCGCGCCGTGTGCCGCCTTTAGACTTGGCGCATCCAACAACGAGGAGGCGCCCATGACACCCGAAAAAGTGCTTTCGATGTTCGAACGGCAGTATCTGGAGGGCAAAGCGCCCGTCGACCTCGAAACCACGTGTGCGAGTTTCGCCAGTTGGCTGGCGGCAACGTGGGAGCTACTCGACGGCGAGCAGAAGACGCTGCTGCTGACGGTCGGCGCGGCTTTGTGGCGCGAGGGGTATAACCTGCGCGCCGGTACGGCGACCAAGGATTTGTGGTGAGCCTTGGTGCCTGATGCGTTTGTTCGCTCCAGCGATTCGACGTTCGGGCGATTATGCGGGGGACGAACGTCACGTGAGCACGTTCGCGTTGGTTGGGGCGTTTGAGGCGGCTCGCGTTGTGGCGAGTTCGCACGCGTTGTGCTGAGTCGGTTTATATTTGGCGGTCGCGTGGTCGGATCTTCTTTTCGGTCTTCTGGCCGATTGCTGATTTCCGATTTCCATTTTTAGCCGCAGCTCTCGCACAAGGGTTACACCATCACCATGACCGATCTCTCCGCCTTCCCGATCACGAAGAAATGGCCTGCCGAGCATCCGGACCGGATTCAGCTGTATTCACTGCCGACGCCCAATGGCGTGAAGGTGTCGATCATGCTCGAAGAGACCGGCTTGCCCTATGAGCCGCATCTCGTGCGCTTCGATACAAACGATCAGATGTCCTCGGAGTTTCTGTCGCTGAATCCGAACAACAAGATTCCGGCGATCATCGATCCCAACGGTCCTGACGGTAAACCGCTGCCGCTGTTCGAATCCGGCGCGATTCTGATTTACCTGGCGGACAAGGCCGGCAAATTCATTCCGCAGGATGCCGCTGGTCGTTATGAAGCGATCCAATGGGTGATGTTCCAGATGGGCGGCATCGGTCCGATGTTCGGCCAGCTTGGTTTCTTCCACAAGTTCGCCGGCAAGGAATACGAAGACAAACGCCCGCGCGATCGTTATGTCGCGGAATCGAAACGGCTGCTCGGAGTGCTGGAACAGCAACTCGAAGGGCGCGACTGGATCCTGGGCGATACGTATTCGATCGCCGATATTGCGAGCTTCCCGTGGGTGCGTAATCTGATCGGCTTCTACGAAGCAGGGGACCTGGTCGGGATTGACGACTTTCCGAATGTGAAGCGGGTGCTGGCGGCGTTCGTCGCGCGTCCGGCGGTGGCAAGGGGATTGGAGATTCCGAAGCGGCCTTCGTGATTGATGGGTGCGGCCGGGGATGTTGATCGTCTTCGGCTGTACGTCATTTGGGCTGGTCCCCTGACCGGCTCGGCGGTATCGCCGGCGAGTAGCAATTGCGGAAGTTGGGAGAATGACCATCCGCCCGACGCGCGATCGAGTATCCAGACTATGTCGAACCGGTCTTCCGGCCACGTCGCAGGAGCCGCGGGAGCACCAGGCACGTGTCCGAATAGCGACGGCAGCACTTTGTGCTCCCATGCAATCAGCACGACGCCGGATTGGGTCAGCACGTCCCCCATTAGCGCTGGCCCGTCGTCCTTCAGGTACGCCGTGACGTAGTTCACCTGCGATGTTTCTCGCAGCAACGCAACGAGAGGCGCAACTGTCTGCATCGCTCGCTTGCTCTTGCTGGCTGGACCGTTGCCCGGTGCGAACACGGCGGCCGGCCTCAGTCGCGCGGAATGTGTCTCGTGAATCGGACAGAAGAATCGCGCCAACGCGCCGGCACGCTGCCAGCCGCGAACCGCGAGGCTTTCGTCGTCGGCCTTACCGTCCGCTTCGATTCCGATACCCTCGTTGGCGGTTGGCTTCTCCGCGTGCCGGATAAACATGATTCGATCAGGTGCCATGTTGCCTCCATGGTGCGACGTGAAACGGCTGCGACAGGAAACGCTGGATCTTACGAGCGCGCGCCACGGCGAGTTTGTCTTCCGGCGCCAGTTCGTCCATACCCGGAATCGCGATGATGTTGAGCAGTTCCATCATGTCGACGGTCTTGCCCACGTCGTCGCCTGGTTGCTGCTGGGCTTCAAGTGTCAGTTCCGAGCCATCGACAGTCAACAAGTCGTAAATCTTCGGCACGCTAGCGAGCGGAAATTCCACGTCGATCACGGCACCAATGCACTGTACGATCTTGCCTTCGACCATAGCTATCGGCTCGCGTTCAGTGTTGTCCGCAAACGGCTCACGACTGTAATTGGTGCGGGATTTGTAATTGGTGGAAAGCAATTCCGGATCGCTTCACAAAATCCATCGGGAGATCACCCCGATAAGGACCCTCTGCTTTGCCGATGATATGTATCGGTGATATGCCGCCAATGGCGCGGCACGGCGCTTCGATTTCGTGCTGTACGGTCAAACGATTTGCGGCATGATATGAGGCGTGCAGATTCGCATGGAGCCGGCGGAATATTCATTTTTCTGGTGCCAGTTTGCCGGTGCCGCTGATCACTAGCTCACGACTTTTACCATACTGCTGCTCGTACTATTTCGTACGCCTGGACAGCCTTTTATGGGATTCAATACTCCAAAGCATTATCGGTGAATCGAAAAAGTACCGGGATCTTCTATCTGATGGAGGATGAGCATGGACAACATCGATCGCGCCAAGGTTGCCGAACTTCAACGTGAGTCGGCTAGCGCGTATGCACTAGCCAGGAATGCCTATGAATTGGCAAAGACAGAGGTAGATCTCAATTCGACAACCGTCAAGCAACAAGCGGCCGCCCGTGCATATCGAAGTGCCCTAACTGCCCGCGAAGCCGTATCGGGTGTCTGACGCATAGTCGAGCACGTTATGAATATTCTCAGAAGTCACCTCGAGTTAAAGGCTGCGTGGAAAGCTGCCCGGGTGGTGACCAGAATAGGGGTAAGCGGTGGGTTTCTGGTGCAACGGTGGTTGCCGCGTTCCTGAAACTGTTGAAGCCGAGCATCGCGTTCGTTCGGAACTTGACGTTGCGATGGTCCTGGTCGAGAGTCCATTAACCTCAGATTGCTTACTCTCCAATGGGGACTCAATGATGACAGTCGAACACTCTCCTGATCCGCGAATTAAGGAACGCGAAAAAGCCGGACCGCACCTTACCACGCATGAGCATTTGGGTCTGAACGGGAGAATCGCCCTCTTCATCACCAACGCTGTTGGCACGATGTGGTGCGCCTATTTCTTTGCGGTCATCGCGCTCATCAGCTTGCCATCGGCCATCCAGGGCGGAGTGTCGACGCTAATCGCCTGGATCGCTCAAACATTTTTGCAGTTGGTGTTGCTGTCAGTAATCATGGTGGGCCAAAAGGTTGCGGCCGCAGCCTCAGACAAGCAGGCGCTGCAGACCTACAAGGACGCCGAGGTGCTCTTGAAGATCCAGGACGAGGTGCACCGGCTGATCGAGATCAACAATGAGCTAACCGAAGCGATCCATCGCGCGGTTTCGGCAAAGGGAACATCAACGGTTGAGCCGTTGCACGTTTCCGGCGACTCCAGTCCGCCAGCGTGATCATGGGCGGGAAACTTACATTCCGGCGACCCAATGATCGGTAGCGGCCTACCTGCGATCTTGACCTGTAAGGTCGAATGCAAACTCGCAGGCGATCTCAATCGAGGGGCGCTCCGAGGTCAGTTGCTCGCCGAGTTGCCACCATCGACACACCGCGCTTCTGAATATCGCCGCGACGTGCGCCCGGTTGCGTTGAGGATGCTACTGAGAGAAGACTCGAAGCAAGCGATCACCACTCGTTCATGCTCACCTTGCGACAGGAGGCACCCTTGAGCCCGATATCTTCGCCGATCTCTACCGCCCAGCACGCGCTCGACACCGAGCCACAATACGTCGATGCTCCGATGTCGGCGGCCGCTGCGTTTCTGGTCCTCGTCGTCAAGGACGATGACGCGTCGATCGCCACCGCCCGCGCCGTGGTGGCCAGCACCGACGACCTCATCAAGGACGTCAGGATCCGGGCCGATCGCGGCGTGTTCACCTGCAACGTCGGGATCTCGCATCGCGTCTGGGGGCCACTCACCGGAAAACATGCGCCCAGCGAGCTCGCACCGTTCAAAGAGGTGCGAGGCGCGACGCACACCGCGGTGGCCACAGCGGGCGATCTGCTGTACCACATCCGTGCCGACTCGACGGACCTGATCATCGAGTTCGAGAAGATTCTCCTCGAGGCTTTCGGCGACGCCGTCACTGCGATCGACGACGTGGCCGGGTTCCGCTACTTCAACGGGCGCGATCTGCTCGAATTTGTCGACGGCACCGCGAATCCCGATGGCCTCGATTTGCCCGCCGCGACGATCGTCGGCGAGGAAGATCCTGCCTACGCCGGTGGTAGCTACGTCGTGATCCAGAAGTACTTGCATAACCTGTCGGCCTGGCGCGCACAGCCTGTGGAGGCCCAGGAGGAGATCATCGGGCGCACCAAGTTCGACAACGTCGAGTTGCCCGACGCGACGGAAGGCCAGAAGTCGCACAAGACACTCTGCACGATCCAGGACGCCGAAGGCGAGCACGACATCCTGCGCGACAACATGCCGTTCGCCGTCCCTGGCCGCGGCGAGTACGGCACCTACTTCATCGGCTATTCGCGCCACCTCTGGGTGATCGAGAAGATGCTGGAGCGGATGTTCATCGGCAACCCTCCGCCGCTTCACGACCGGATCCTGGACTTCTCCAAGGCCGTTGCCGGTGTGACGTTTTTCGCTCCGGCACGCAAGTTCCTGAGCAACCTGGCTGACTGAAGCTTGCTATCGGCCGTGCTGGCAGTTCGCAGGAGTTACCGAAATGCGTACGAGCCAGTCCTTGGGCGTTGGCAAGCGCCGTGTGACACTGCTTACGCAGACGCCTTCTCGCTATCAAAGTGCAGGCGGGCCGTTGTGACCGCGGCATGATTCTCGTCGGCCCACTGAATCAGGACGTTCAACGCCTCGAACATCGAACAACCGAGGTCGGTCAGGCTGTATTCGACGCCCGGTGGCTTCGTAGGAAAGACTTCACGATGTACGTAGCCGTCGCGTTGTAACTCATGAAGTGTCTGCGTGAGCATTCGCTGCGAAATGTCCGGTACCAACCGGCGAAGTTCACCGAACCGATGTGGGTGCTCGGCCAGCGCCATCATCAGCAAAGAACTCCACCGCCCGCTGATGACATCCATGACGTCGCGCACCGGGCAATTCGTAAACGCACCGTATTTTGCTCGGGCCTCCTCCAGTCTCGTTTTGAGGGCGCAAGTCACCGCCTTGGTGGTTCCCATTTGGTAACTATCTCCTGAAAAACTGCCTTCTTTACGGAAGAGCGCAGACGCTTGATTATCGAGTTGCTCTCAAAACGAGAGTAACACTCAGAATGAGGCCAGTCCATGAGCGACACCATTTTCGTCACCGGTGCATCCGGTCAACTCGGTCAGCTTGTTATCAAGCATCTGCTTGCGCGCGGCGTGACGCACAACCGTATCATCGCCGGCACCCGCAGCCCCGAAAAGCTTGCTGGCCTTGCGGCAGCGGGCATTGAGGTTCGCAAGGCGGACTTCGAAGATCCGGAACGCCTGACCGAAACTTTCGAAGGCGTCGGTACTGCCCTCATCATTTCAACAGATGCCCTGGATGGGGCCGACAGACGATTGAAGCAGCATCGCAATGCGGTACTGTCAGCCGCCGCGGCAGGTGTCAAGCGACTCGCCTATACGTCGATGCCCAATCCGGACAGTTCGCTTCTGACCTTCGCACCGGACCACCTGGAAACTGAGCGGACCATTAAGGCCACAGGTTTGCCGCACGTGATTTTCCGAAACGGTTGGTATCACGAAAATCTGCTCAGGTCGCTCCCTGATGCACTTAAAAGCGGGCAATGGCATTCGGCAACTGAAGGCGGGAGAACGTCGTGCGCCGGACGGGAGGAGATTGCTGAAGCGATTGCCGCAGCGCTGGCTACGCCAACCTCCATTAGCCGGATCTACACGCTCACTGGCGCTGAGGCGCTGTCCAACGAAGAAATCGCGGACCTCGCTCGCCGTGCTACAGGCAAGCCTCTTGCCGTCGTCCATGTGACTGACGAGCAATTCGTTACGGGGCTGAAAGCGGCTGGTGTTCCTGACGTATTTGTTTCTCTATTGGTGTCAATTGAGGCGGAGGTTCGGGCTGGCAATCTTTCTATCGTCACGGACCATCTCGAATCGCTCATCGCCCGCACTCCGAAGCGGCTAGCGGATTATCTGGAAGAGGCCAAGGCCAGCTATACAGCTTGAGGATATTTCCGCCCTTTGCCAGGAAAAGCTCGGGAGGCCGTCATCCTGGTTCTCCGTGATACGACGGAAGCCGTTACGGCGAATAGTTGTGCGCAGTTTGCGGGCATTGCCGCCGAACGGCTGGTGTAGTTTGAAAGCAGCTCCTCCATCCAGGCGGCGACGACGGGGTGGAATGGGTCGGCAGCGGGCGGAGTGATAGTGGGTGAAGGCATAGCTCGGATGTAACGTTGCTTTGGCGCACGAGCTTATCAGTGCGTTGCTTCATTGGTCGGCTCGATCTGCCGCTCCCGGCCTGCGAACGACAGACGAGGCGCCCAAATCGCTCCTGCTCTCCAAATATCGGCCTATCCGTCGTTGGCCAACCTTGAACGGATCCCGGCAACCGAGAGGTCGCGCTGATGCGTGGCAATTTGCCATGTGTTTCCCCACGGATCTCTTACCATCGCTCGCCTGTCGCCGTATGGCGTGTCGGTCGGAACTTCGAGCGAGATCGCATTCGCCACAATCGCTCGCTGGTAGGTCGAATCGGCGTCCGCCACGTAGACATACAGAAACGCCGGCGTCGGATCGCGAAGGCCGTCTTCGCCGCTAACCATTACCACGGAATCGCCGATCATGATTTCGGCAGGCAGCCCGTGACGGAATTCGCCCTGTGCCTGAAACACCATTTTGACGAATGTGATCAGGTTTTCCGGATCCCGTACGACGATTCGGGGCGTGACCGTATGCCATCCATCAGGCTGAAATTTAGTCATGTTGCGCAGCCTCGGAAGAGATTCGCAACGGCATTGTCCCCCGAGCGCCGGATGTCCGCAAAGGGGCGATAGCGCTCGGACAGGCAGTGGGTGGGTGAGCGTAGCCGATGGCGTAGGTCGTCGCTCAACCGCTATCTGGCGAGGTGCAGATACTGCTTGCTGTATCAACAGTGCGTGAAGCGGGCGGCTTCGACTGACTATCGGCAGTTGGGTGCCGTGGAGCTGTGGGCTAGTTACGCCAAACTCGCTGCGGATCCTTGTGTGGTAAGGACCTCTGGCCTTTTCTTGGTCCCCTGACAGGAATCACATGCTCAGTGTGACAGTGGTTACGAGTCGATTAGACCTATTTTATACCCCCATGTATACCCTCAAAGAATTTGGGGGTATCTCTGGATGCCCCGGATTCGTCATCGGCAATGATCGCCGACCTGCGCATCCTGAAGGAATATTACTACCGGGAGACCTCGGAGCAGATTGCTGCGCGGCTCTGAAGGGCGGAAAATGATCGAGCCAAAGGATGATCGTTTGGAGTTACAGAAGGTAGACAAATACTGTCCGTGCCTATGTGCGCATGAATTTCCGGCAGGTTAGAATCCTCCGCAATAACCAAGAAAAATGGGGACAGTTAATGACGACGCCTGAAGAGGTGATCGAAGAAGAAGACGACGGGTCCATTTCGGACGAATTCGTCGCATGGATAGTGTGTGAAGCCGCGATGCCTGTTCTCATACTTATCGGCACATGGCTTTCGGCGCAATATGCGTTCGACATCCATCATCCGTTCCTATCTACGTTTGGATCCGGCGATCTGTTACCTGTTGCTACGCTTGTGCTCCTGGGCGCCTCGGCGGAGATCGTACATTTCGTGGTATTTTCCAAGGTTACTGCTAGTCGCCGTGTGTTATCGAAGCACATGTTGGCTCATCTTGTAGGTGTCGTGATACTGGCGTTCTCGTATGGCGGCATCAAAGGAAAGGGACTACAGTTGCTGGACGAGCCAGTTTTAAGTGCAGACGCCGCAGACAAGCTTGTAGGGTTCGCCACCCTGACGATTTGTCTTGCATCCGTGGCGCTGATTTTGGCGTTTTATTCAAAAAATCGACTTTTGGACCTCAAGGTAAAGGCAGCACGGGAGAAATCATGAACTTATATTTGATCTATCTCTTGAGCGCTTTGTTAGTCCTGGCGGCTGGGATCCTTGGATACCGGACGTATCGTCTGCAGCGACATATACGGCAAGAACTCAAGGCCTTGCGGGTTGAGAACGGTGCGAAGGCGCGGCAGGCGAAGATTGCGGCGCTGTCGGCGGCTGTTCCCCCCGGTTCAACCCCATATGTCACCATCACGAATCCCGAACCAGGCGTGAATGCATATGGGCTTGCATCCGTGAATAGGCCGGTTGAAATCCACAATTCCTACTCGTTATAGAACTCCTGACTATGTCGACTCCTCAGGATTTGGGTGCCGCTCTTGCGGCTGCAGTAGCCAGCCGTAGCGCACCGCAGATGGCAATGCAATTACCATTGGCTTTGCCAACGGACACAAAGATTGCGCTACTGAAGCAGATGTTTCAGTCAATGCAGGAACCTAACAAGTTCGAAGCGGGGCAACTGATCAAATGGAAGCCCGGGATGCAGGTTCGCCCCTATCCGTTAGGGGGCGATCCCGCAATCATCGTTAGAGTTCTCGACCATCCCGTCTATGATGGTACGGCGGACGCCGGTTCTCCCTCGTTCAAGGAAGCGCTCGATTTGCAGGTTGGGTGTCTTGGTCCGCAGGGACAGTTTTTCATCTTCCATCTGCCGAGTTTCCGGTTCGAGCCGTTTTGATCGTAGAAGACACCTACAAAAGCCCAGTCCCGCGCTGGGCTTTTTCATTTCTGCCGCCTAACCATCCTTAACACTACTTCACCCCTGATCGTCTTATGCTTGACGGATAAGAAATCGGGGATCCCATGACTTACCCATACGACTTGATCTCAGGCGGCCTGTTCCTGGCTTTGGCGCTTTCGTGTCTCGCTGCGCTGCTGGTCGCCTGACGAGCTGCCCGACTACGAGATAGCAGAGCAGGTCGGCGCGGGCTGCGTCGTTAAAATTGTCCATCAGCGCTTGTTATCTCTGAGCCGACGTCTGGCAGGTTTTGAGCGATTCCATTCGGGAAAACTGCCACGCTCAATGATTTTTCGGATGGCCGCTGCGCATAGGCTCAGGCCTTCGATCAATGCAGTTTCAACATGTTCCCTACTAGCGCCCTTGGCTGTCACGTCACCGTCGTGTGCGGCGCGTGATCTGAAATCGTAGAGTTCGCTGAACTTCTGCTCCAGTGCCGCTATCTGACTTTTTTCTGCCGCCAGCAACAAGCCCCCTCGTCGTTTAAGGCGGGACGTGATTTTTTCCTTCCCAAGGTCACCACCCAGAAGCAGCGATTCGAGGGCGATTCCCAAATCCAGTGCCCTGTCCTCCAGCTTGCCATGCCTGACTGCCTCGTTCAGTCGATGAAGAGGGACTCGAAGTCTGAGCTTCATCTCGGTGGACAACGCCAGATAGCGACGAATGACGGGTACGAAGTTTTTGATCTCGTTGCTCGTGACACTAACGTTTTTATAGACGCGGGTTTCTTCTCGGTGGGTGCCCCAAGAAAATCCAACGAATCCCTTCAAGAACTCTCCATCGGCCAACTCAGAGAAAGACTTGCACGTTAGCGGGGAAGTTGGCCCTAAGATCGCCAGGACGTTCGCAATGTCATGGATTGGCGGGATGTCAGCCATTAATGGAAACTGAGGCATTTCGCGGTAGAACTTGGGTTCCACTTCCCGAATTTGGAAGAGTGCGGCGCCTGGATTGCGTTTTTCTTCGTGCAAAAGGTGAGCCATCGATAGAGGTGGCCTCTCCGTGTTCTCAGCGACATAAGTCAAATACGAACGAAGCGTGCTGGAGGGAACGGCGCTAACTGGGCAGAGGAAAATACCGTCTGCGACCTCCGTCGTCTCGACAACGTGTATTCCCTCAAGCAACAAAACCTCGATGCATCGGTTGCAATCGATATCTATAAAGTCATACATGGACGCGATCGCCACATCCGCGCCTTCGTCGAGGGCCTTGGCGATCAATGCGCTTAATATAAAGCTGGCTCCTAGTGAATGGACGGAGTTGCCCTGATTGAACAGGTAGCCTTCGAGTTCAGCTATTTCTGGTTGCTCGAGCGCAACTTGGAGGAACCACTCCGGGATGTGGATATGGGGTGCTTCGAGTGCGTGAGCCCAAGGCAGCGTGGATCTGACGAAATCCCGTTGGGTCGTCACTAAGTGTTTTAACGCATGAAGCAGTGTCGCGCGTGACATCTTGTAATTTTCCGGGCTACGCTTTGTGGGAGAAACAGTCGTTATGGCTGCGTGCATGAGAACGTCAGTTCCGCTTCCTGTGGCGTCCAACCGCGCACGCCGTGCGTCTGCATGTCGACCTGATGCATCTGCTTGCCCTGGCCGCCGCAGTATTCATCTGCGCGCTTAAGACTTGTTGCTTTGATCTCTCCCCATGGCGTCATACCGCCGCGGACCTGAGTCGTGACGGTGTAGTGCCCGTCGCCGGCCGGCGTGATCTCGGATATGGTCGTGCATGCGGCAAGCATAGTCAGCGCCGCTAAGACTATTTTCGTTTTCATTGGAATCCCCGATCGACGAGCGATTGTGTCGCTCTAACTCGTTGCGCGCAAGCCCGGCGGTATCATCGGAATTCGCAAGTTTCTTCCGTCAGGAGCTGCGCATGAAAATCCGATTGGATAAGTGGCTGGAAAAGGAGTTTGATCCGCCGCCGAAGATTCGCACGGCGCGCTTGTGGATCAACGCTGGCAAGATTTATCCGCCGCCGGTAAAGGTGGGGCGGTCCTACTACGTTGAAGATAATGCAACGTTTGCGGACGGCACCGTACGTCCTCGACTCGCCGACCGGATTCCAAAGTAGAACGTCCGTCCCGGAGAAGCGCATCTATGACATACAAGCTTCTAGTATTCGAAGATATCGTTGCGATTACAGGCATGAAGCGCTTTTCCGCACAGGTGAAGTGGTTCGAAGAGAACTTCCGTGTGCGCGTCATTTGTCGGGCAGACGGATCGGTGGTCATAACCCAGGAGGTCTTTGAGGCACTCTTAGCAAAACGCATGGGGCTTCCACCCAAAGTCACAGTCCCGCCGCCGATTGAGCGGCCGACTTTGCGGCCAGCCTTTACTCGCAAATCGACTGGTGCGAAGGATGGCCCATCGTGAAGCGACGGCGTTCCTGTGATGACGAGTCGGCATGGAATGCCGTCGTCTGGAAAATCAAGCTTCGGTTTGATGCCTTGTATCAAGGCAAAATTTCGGGCTATCGCTCATGGGAAGAATTCTTTCCGGCCAATGCCCGATCAGGACAAAGACGAGCGGATGTGGCCGACCCGATAAGATGTACCCGAGCGACATATGAGCGATGCTTGCTTATGGCGAACGAGATCTGCCGCGTTGCGGAACTCGCCGGGTTCGATGTTTCTATGGGTCGTCAATATACTCACATTGCCCTGAGCAGGGACGGCGCTGAGTCGGCGTTGCGGGTGGTAGAACCGTGCTTTCGAGCCAATACTGACCTCATCTCGAAAGAAGATCAGGCGTCTGTCTACACTCATGGGCTCGTCGGAACCGGCTGGCTTGAAGTGCACGTGAATGAGCACTGGACGAGTGCCGCAGTGTTCAAAGAGAAGTCGGGCCTCATCCTGGCTGAGAGTCTGCCTAAAATCCTTGCCGAGATCGAACGGCGTCATGCGGCTGCGGTTACCTTTGTCGAAAAGAGACGCAGGACCGAGTTGGCGGTCGAACGCGCGCGAGCTGATCGAAAAGTTACCGAGCGTCGGCTCGCAGAAGACCGGAAGCGGCGCGATGAACTGATTGCGCAAGCTCAACAGTGGCACGCCGGTCAAATGATCAAGGCGTACGCGATGGCAATGGCCGGCCAAGTTTCTGAAGGAAAAATGTCGGCGGAAGCGTACGAGCAGTGGCTTGCATGGGCGCTCCAGGTGGCGGATGAATTGGAGCGCGACGTAGCGATTGTTCCGCGAATCAGTTAGTTACCCTGTCAACCCGGACGAGGCAACGTGGAAAAAGCACTGACTTTGAAGGAAGTAGCAGATCTGCTTGGCGTCAGCTACAGCACTGTCTATGCACACAAGGAAAAACTTGGGTTTTTCCAGGTCGGCAATCAGTGGAGAGTCTGGCCCGACATGCTTCGCGAGCGTTCGCTGGCAGATCGTCAAGAAGAGGCGCATCCACGAACTAGGTCGGTCCAGCCCCCGGATAGAAAGAATCGTTATCCTGACTTCCGGACGCTCGAACACGAACGGGCTGTCAAGGCGCTCGATGAGCGTCTTGCGAGAAAGCCGAAAGGCCGGTCAGCGAAGTGAGCTGCCTGTCCGTCGGAATGATCTTCTGTTCTGTCTTGCCACAACAGTCTAGGTTTGCAAAATCCCGCTTGACGAATCCACACTGGATAACTAACCTTTACACATCGTTGAGACAACAGCGATCGGGTTTGGCGACCTGTGATCACAAAGGCGGACGACGACCGCCACATGGCGGTATTTTTTCGTCTGTATACTACGTGTACGTCCATTTTACGGGCGGGCGGTGGTAGGGATACCTTCGGGTATGCCGGGTTTCTTTGTGTCCGGTTCGCCAACCTTGCTATTCGCCTGCCCACCCTCATTTGGCGATGGGGGCGCGGGCTTAACAGCCCACAAAGGACGCACCATGACTACCAATGCCTCCGCTCGTTCCGAGCAAAGCACACAACCACCCGTCAATCTGGCATCGCTTCCGCGCGACGAAGCGCTCGAGCGAGCCCGCGCCGCCGGCCGCGATATTCTTGGCGACGCAGAAGCCGTCCAGGCCGTAGCCGACGCACTCTGGATGAACTGGGTTAACGTTACCACCCCAGTTGCCATTGAACAGACCGACGCCGAGTTCGGAGATCTGGTCGACGCAATGGGCGACGAGTTCTTCAAGGGACTGACGGGCGGAGTCAGTCAGTTCGCGAGTAATGCACGCACGCTTAAGCGGGTCGAGAATTTCCTCGTAGACGAATCAAGCCGCGGGTGGCGAATCTACAATGTCTTGGCATTTATGGCCGAGGCGTTGCCCGACGACACAACCGAATCATTGCCTACGCGTTGCACGGTGGTCGAACTGCGCGAGGACATGAAGAATCTGGCGGCGGACCTGATGGATCTCGTGTGGAGGGCGCGTCATGAATAAGAAAATGTCGGCCATTGATGCACGTAGCGATAACGTTATATCCTCGGGTAACCTTGGCCCTCTTGCTCTCGATGAGCTGACCATCATCATTCGGCCCTCGGGTATAGCGATGGCCAAATACATCGGCACTCGTCTGCAGCTCGAAACCGAAGGTGTTATCCCGGCCGGAACAACGTGGCCGAACGGCTTCGACAGCGTTTCCTGGAAAGCCAACGGGCTTGAATTCCATCTGGTACGCGTACGGCCAGATGGCGCTAAAGGCCCGCGCCGGGCTTTTCTCGATTGTGACAACTGGTGCTTGCGTGTCGAGAGGCTGGACTGGAATTGGCCCGATGAAGCGATCAAGGTTCAGGCTATAAAACTGAACAGGCTGCTGTATGCGCAGACTGCAGAGGGACGCGCGGCGTTTCATCAGAATTTCGCGGCGTACTGGGCGGCAAAACGCGATGAGAAGTTCCAGACGTTCAAGGCACTCATTCCGGGTCTCGTCCCGCCACCACGTAAGCGTCGTCGGCCGTCAGATGACCAGCCTGAAACGCGGGCATAATCGTTTGCAACCGCGCCTAGCCCGGCGGGGCGAAAGCAGGGCTCCCTTACCCTGTTGGCGCGGTTTTCATCCACTGCATCGTCGGAACCGGGTTCGAAGAGATGTTCCCCTCGAATGAGTGCACTTAAACGTCCCCAAGATATTCCGCGTCGTGATCGATTAGTGCTTCGAATTGATATTTGTTTGATTCCTGTTCAGAGAAGCTATTCCGAAGATCGTCCAGCGCGTCGCCGCTAACGCCTTCGCGTTCGGCAATATCCACTGCAGTTCTAAGCGCTTCGACAGCTGCGTCGAGCCCACGCAATATGGCGCCATTCTCGCGTTTGCGACGGTTGTTTCCGTCTTCGATCGCTTGCGTCAGTTGGGAAATGACTTTGTGCATTTCCCATGTATTCGTCCCTCTCGCGAGCCGCTCAATAATTTCAGCGTTCAACGATCGCCCTAGTAACTGCGCGCTTGACGTTAACTCTGCGTGCAAATCTCGTGGAAGTCGGAGCGCCGTCTTGATGTAGTCGTCCTGCGTAGCCATAGTCAGATTGCCTCTATTTTGCCTTCAAAATAATATTGCCTCCATTTTGGAGGCGTTCTATACTTGGGCGCATGCCTTCGAATTGAAGGCACTATATCCCGTGATAGGCGTTTGTGGGCAATTTTTCATGCTCCGAGGCCGATCCGGGCGCCCCGATCACATAGGCGAGGAATTTATGAAGGCAAGAAATACAAAGCTGCATGACGGTGTCCCCAATTTTCTTCCAGCCGTGGGGCTCTCCAAATGGGCTCAAATTGCCCCGTTTCTTCCGGTGGGACGTGAGACCTGGCGCAAGTTGACGCAAGCTGGTAAAGCGCCCCCGCCGATCCGGCTGTCTGAGAAATGCACCGTTTACAAAAATGAAGAAGTGCATAAGTACCTTGCGGATCCTCTCGGTTACAGCCCAAACGCCTCCTGAGGTCCGCCATGACGACCGTTCAGGAGCGCGTGCGCGCGCCGCGCACATTCACGCTTCCGCGTCTTGACGCTTGGTCCGTGCGGCAGGCCGAGCCTGTCGACATAACCGGCGACGCCCGCGCCGACTACGAACGCGAGCTGCGCATCTCTGCCCTCGGCAGTCTCATATGCGCCAGCGGTGCCACACCACTGTGGCGGCGCGTGTGCCTGCGCGAAATGATGAGCGAGATCCGTGCGCGAAGCGCCGACCAGCGGCTGCTGATGGAACTGGCGATCGCCGAATCGATGCGGGGGCAATCTTGAGCCGCTCCCGCAACATCAAACCGGGCTTTTACGCCAATGAGGATCTGGCCGAGTGCTCGATCTGGGCGCGGTTCATCTTCCCGGGGTTGTGGATGATGGCTGATCGCGATGGGCGCCTCGAATTTCGCCCGAAGAAGATCAAGGGCGAGCTGTTGCGCTTTGACAGCGTCGACGTTGAGCCGCTGCTGGACGATCTGGCTGCACACGGTTTCATCGTCATCTATACCGCGGAGGGCCGGCAGTACATCGAAATCCCGACTTTCTCCAAACACCAGAACCCGCATTACAAGGAAGCAGGGAGCGTCATTCCTTCATCGTCATCCGCAGTAAAGCCCGAGGCCGACCGGTCGAATAACGGTCAATCGACGGACCAAAAGCCCGAGGTTCCACCCTCTATCATTGACCAATCATCTCTCAATGATAGATCTACCGTCGTGCATCAATCCCAGGACAAGACTGAGGTTGAACCATCTATCAAAGGTCAATCATCGGTCGATGATAGCGCTATGAACGGGGGGGAAACCCGGCTGATTCCTGATTCTCGTTTCCTGATTCCTGATTCCAGAGAAAACCTAAACCCATTGTCGGGCAAGCCCGACGATGCGAACGGAGAAGAGTCCGAACAGCGCGAGCCGGAACTGGTGCTCGAGGCGAGCGATCCGGTGGCCGAAATTATCGGACACCTCAACGCGGTGGCAGGAGCGAACTTCCGCGTGGTAGAGGCGAGCGCGAAGCTGATTCGGGCCCGCATGCGTGAAGGCGCGACGATGGACGATCTCCATGCTGTCGTGAACGCGAAAAACCGTGAATGGCCCAAAGGCCATGACATGCGCAGGTACCTGCGGCCGGCGACACTTTTCAACGCCGAGAAATTCGCGCAGTACCTTGGGCAGCTCGGCGTGGCCGATGCTGGGGCGGCGCCGAAAAAAGCCAAGTTCGTCTGGTGAGCGGCGCCATGAAAACCTTTCACGATTTCGGGATCGAACTCGGCTCCAAGACTGGTATCGAGGTCAAGGTGACCTGCCCCCAGTGCTCGCCGCACCGCAAGAAAAAGAACTACCCGTGCCTGAACGTCAACACGGATAAGGGCATCTGGAACTGCTGGCATTGCGGCTGGAGCGGGACCCTCAAGGGCGGCGAATGGCAGAAGCCCGAGATCCGCAAGGCATATTCGAAGCCCGCGTTTATTGCGCCGGACCACGTGCCCGACGGCACGCTCGGCTGGTTCAAGACGCGAGGCATCAGTGCTGAAGTCATCGCGCGCAACCGCATCACAAAGGGCACGGCGTACTTTCCGCAGGTCGAGGAAGAGCGGGACTGCATCCTGTTCCCGTATTACCGCGGCGAGGATGTCGTCAACGTCAAGTACCGGACCAAGGACAAGCTATTCCGGATGGCGGCCGGCGCCGAGCGCGTGCTGTACGGTCTGAACGACATCAATCCGGGCTGCCTTGTGTGGGTCGAAGGCGAGATCGACAAGCTGTCGCTCGAGATGGCCGGCGTCATCAGTTGCGTCTCGGTGCCTGACGGCGCGCCTGCGCCTGATTCGCGCGAGTACGCGCACAAGTTCGACTACCTGCTGGATCCGGCGCTTGAAGCGATCGAGGCACACGTGATCGCAGTCGATTCCGATGAGGCGGGCGTGCGGTTGCAGGAGGAGTTGGTGCGTCGGCTCGGCCGCGAGAAGTGCCTCGTCGTGCAGTGGCCGGCGGACTGCAAGGACGCGAACGAAGTGCTCATGAAGCATGGCGCCGAGGTGATCGGCGATTGCATCAGCGGCGCGCGGCCGCTGCCGGTTGAGGGCACATACACGGTCGACGACTTCCGGCAATCAATGCGCGACCGGTATGAGCACGGCGCGCCGCGCGGCATTTCGACTGGCTGGCCGTCGGTGGATCCGCACTATCGCGTGATGACCGGCGAGTGGACCCTGGTCACCGGCATTCCGGGCGCCGGCAAGAGCGAATGGCTCGATGCTCTGTCGATAAACCTCGCGCGCGAGCACGGGTGGACGTTCGGCGTTTTCTCGCCGGAGAACCAGCCGCTCGAGTATCACGCTGACAAGCTGGCGGAAAAGTACATCGGTAAGCCAGCAGAACGCGGGCCCACCGATCGGATGACGGCCGCCGAACACGAAGCGGCGATGGACTGGCTCGACGCGCACTTCACGTTCGTCCAGCCGGAAAGCCCGACAGTCGACAGTCTGCTCGAGATCGCGCGCTCGCTGGTGAAAAGCAAAGGGATCCGCGGGCTGGTCCTCGACCCGTGGAACGAGGTCGACCACATGCGGCCGCCGGCGCTGACCGAGACCGAGTACATATCGCAGTCACTTTCGAAGGTGCGGAAGTTCGCGCGAGAGAACGGCGTTCACGTCTGGATTGTCGCGCACCCACGGATCCTGCGAAAAGAGGATGGCGTGTACCCGGTGCCGACGCCGTACGACGTGGCCGGATCGGCCCACTGGCGCAACAAGGCTGACAACTGCATCGCGGTGCACCGCGATAACTCAGACACGGTGGCGCTCGTGCAGATCCATGTCCAGAAGGTTCGCAAGAAGCAGAACGGGCGGATCGGCATGGTCGAGCTTCGATACAACGCCGTGGTCGGCCAGTACGCGTGCGAGCCGAGTTATGCGCCAAAGCTGCCGAAGACGGCTCCCGCAAAACCTCACCATGAAGCAGGGGAATAGTGATGAATGAACGGTTTTCTGGTGTGCGCACGTTGGACTGGTCGAAGGTAGTTGAGTCATTCAACTGGTCGTACCTGACCGTGACTGCGGCAATGAGCGCCGAAGAGCAACGCACAAAGATCGCTAGAAACTATGCAACGCTGGCCGACGAACTTGAGCACACCGGTGAGGACTGGAGCCGCGTCGACCCGTATCAGATCGCGGACTGGGCGGGGATTATGACGCCGCCGGAATTCGGCGCGTGGCAGGACCTCCGATCAGCCGGGTTGCCGTTATGGCC
Organism: Paraburkholderia sp. D1E; assembly: GCF_052682275.1. NCBI lineage: Bacteria > Pseudomonadati > Pseudomonadota > Betaproteobacteria > Burkholderiales > Burkholderiaceae > Paraburkholderia > Paraburkholderia sp. D1E. The sequence continues at coordinate 8,167,143 of NZ_JBQYMB010000001.1, read as the reverse complement.
GTGGCTGCCGGTCGGCGGTTTCTTAGTCAGCTTTGGCAATCCCGTTGCGAAGGTCGCGCTTCAGTGCGGCATCGAATACGACGGCGTCGACGCGGATATTCTGCGGGTTGATCACCGGCTCAGGCAGATTGGATGGAGGGTATTTCGCGTGCCCTACGAGCGCTGCCTGCGCGTCATGGATTCACCGGCCGACGTTCGGGAGAGAACCGGCGAATGCGATGAAGGGTATCGAGCGATTTACCTTGCCGAGACGCTTGCGGGAACGGTTCAGGATCTGCGGCACGCTCTGATCGCCGCGAGCGTGAGCCTGTAGCCATGAAACAGATTGAGCGGAAGAATTCGCCGCAGCGCGCGCTCTGCGAAATCCTGCGAAGCCATCCTGATGTCACGATGAAGGATCTCGCGGAGTTGCGCAGCGTGCATCCGCGTGCTGTCGCCCGCCAGATTCAGGCGCTGGTGACGGATGGCTTTGTTTACGGAGCTGGCTACCCGCGCCGGTACCGCATGACGTCGAAGCCGCTGCCAGACGCATTGGCGCCAACGCCGCGCTCGCGCGCAACCATGAAGTGCCGCTCGCACGGCCGTCACGGCGGCGTCTCGTCGGGCTTTCTCGGTCCAGCGGTCGGCGATCTCGAGCCCGTGATGTACGCGTGGGCGGGAGCGTGACATGGCGACAGTCCGCGAACTGTATCGAAACAACTCCAGCACCCGGACTATCTGCCAGATGCTCGAGCGTGCGGGGCCGCTCACGCAGACTCAAATCTCGGCGGCCGGCGAGTTCACTGCAGGTTGCGCATGCAAGTGCCTCAAGTTGCTGATCGAAGAAGGGTATGTACGGCGTGGACCGAGGGCGATGAGCAGACAGCGCAACACGATCGGTCCGCGGCCATGGACTTACATCCGCACCGCCAAGGCACTGCCGTCGACGAAAACGGGCCGCCCAGCCACGCCGACCGCGCAGGCCTTATGCGACATCATGAACAGCATCATCAGACGCTCAATGGCCGTTTCATGAGGCAGGAAATATTCGTAGAGTGGGCTCGTCTCCATAGCGTGTGGTTTAGCCCGGTTCGCCGGGCACTTTTTCGATGAAACCAGATTCAGTCCTCTGCCCGTACTGCCATCGCGAATGGCAGATCACCACGATCGACATGGTCCGGCGGCGTGAGCCGTTGTGGTGTGACGCGTGCGTGAAGAGGGCAGACGACAGGCTCGTCGAAGCGATCAGGCGCTATCCGGACAAACCGCAAACAGGCAGCGCGGTGATAGAAGAAACGCCGACGGGGGCCCATTAGCCCAGGCCCGAACAACTGGTGTCGCGCCAGCTCGATAAACATGGCTGAATGGTGGAGAAGCCCCGCCAGGACCGACCGGAATGGCTGAACGCACAAAGGCGCAGCAGGTCGACCAAGCCGGATATACCCGCCGCGACCAAGAAAACCACTTTTTTTAGCGGGTGGGAAGTCACGCCTTGTGCAGAAGGTTAAGCGTGTTATTGACCGCCCAGCAGGAGCTGAGCGGGCGCTGCATTAAAGCTTCTCGATGCGGTCAGTCAACTCAGCGATGAATCCTCCAAGCCATGCCGCCGACATTTTGCCGGAATCATCCGGGCTGCGCTTGTTGTCTACAGCGACGGGGTGAAGAACGCCAGCCTGAACTGCCAACTTCGCGATTTCAATAGCGCGTTCCGTAGACTCAGTTCGATTGTAAGTTGCCATGTAGTTTCCTTGTTATGAACGCCGGCCCTCCCGGCGAGGGAATTCTACATGGCTACCTTCAATGCACAGGCGCGTACCCGATTGCATCAACACCCGTCTGTTCGATCCATTCGTCACGATCCGCAAAGCCAGTAGCTTTCGCCATATGATCGGCAAGCTCTTCCAGCGTCGGTGCTTCAGATGCCGAGTAGTAGCCGAGCGGCGCATCGCCTTCGGGCGTCAAGATGGCGTAGATCATTTGAACCTCCAGTGTCTAGCCATCTTAACGTCACGAAATCACCGACGCTTTAGGGGAAAATATCGTTTAGAGCGGTGCTCCGAATTTTCGGCAAAGGTTCTCGTAGGCTTCCACTTTCGCCGCCTCAGCGTCCTCGTCGCGACCAGCGGGCATGTTGTATGGGATGGACTGCTGAAGCTTGACCTCGGTGGGCCTGTTTGCTTTGTCGCGGGTTGACCTGTATGCGTCCGACAGCATCGTCCGGACCTGGTCCAACTTCCGTTGATCACTGCCAAGCAGGTTGAGCAGGACACTTTCAATTGCATCCAGTCTCGCGTGCACCAGCTTCGTTTCGTAATCCATGAACACCCCCTCTGTCGGAAAGCAACCGGATCAGTCGCTCGGGCAATGTACGGCATGGGAGTGAACAAATCCATTGCGGCATCCCACCCACGCGCGCACGCACACGCGTGAGCAAAGGCTCACAGGCAGCGGCGTAGAGAGCGGAGAGGTGGCGCTTTCAGGTGTCGTGGGTGCCCTAAAAACACCCATTTGGCGATCCGGTTGGCATCTGCGGCGCGAGGATTCTCATCCGCCGGTCGGCCTGGCGTTCAAGCCATGGGCCTGCGTGATCGGGTACAGGTGGGGGTATCAGCTGGATGGATTGGCGGCAGAGCCTTTGCTGGCAAGGCTTTGAGGCGTGGTTAGGTTCCTGGATCAGAACCGGAGCACGCACCGATGCAGTCGCACGCGTCCCAATAGGAATGATTCTCAACTCTGGGACCACCCGAGGCCCCACGGACGGGGGTGCACAAATTTCGGGGACCCTCTCTCCAATCTGCGTAGAGGAAAAACATCGATTGGGTTGATGCGTCATACCGCATATCATCCGGGTTCAGACTGTCGGGAAAATACGCGAGACCGTCGCCTTCGAAACGCGAATATAGGTGCGCACGCGCCACAAACGGGGATCACCATGAAAGGCTGTCTAACAAAGGTTTGCGTTGGTTTAGCGATTTCCTGCGCGTTGCCCGCGTATGCCGATTGTGTGATTGGCGCAAAAGGTGCCACCAAGTATCAGGTGCTGGACAACCATACGATCCTGCTATCTGGCGGCATCAGCGGTTCAATCCTCATTAAGTCGTTCACGTTCTTCACATCCAGTTCTCAAGTTGCAGTGCTCAAAGACGACTTTTGCGACTTTGAGGACGCTGTCTTATACGTAGACGGCGAGACAGTAGACGCGCAGCAGGTCAAGCAGATCCGATAGCCGAACCAATCTCCGAACGGAATCCCGCTCCAGCGGGTTTTCGTCCGCGCACAGGAAAAACACCGATGATCCTCCGCAATGGAGGATTGCATGGCTCTGACCAACGCCGCCTTGCTCAAGGCGATTTCCGAAGATCGCGCGCTCGCATCGGCGATGCTATTCCCACACCGGCATCCTCAGTCGTCGCCGCCTTGCCACGTTGAGATCATGGACCTGTGGCGATCGCAGGATGAGTTCGTCGAAATCGAGATGTTTCGGGAAGGGGCGAAGTCGACGCTCTCCGAAGAGTTCCTGCTGGTCGAGGCGTGCTTCGCCAACTTCGGCTACTGCATCATCATCGGTGAGACCTACACGAAGGCCTGTCAAAGGCTTGAGGCGATCAAGTTCGAGGCCAGCCGCAACATGAAGTTGCAGGGTCTCTTTGGCCGGCTGAAGGAGTCCGGCCGTGTCTGGAACGAAAACCAGATGGAACTCGCCAACGGCGTGCTGCTCGAGGCACACGGCTGGGAGGAAGAACTGCGCGGCTTCAAGTGGCACGACCTGCGGCCTGACCGAGCGTACCTCGACGACATCGAGAACAAGGAGCGGGTCAAGGACAAGTCAGCCGTCGACGCGTCGATGAAAAAGATTTACCTCGAGTTGATGCCTGCGATGGACAAGGTCAAGGGCAAGGTCCGGATCACCGGGACGCCACTCGCTGAAGATTGCATGATCACGCGTCTGCGCGAGAACCCGGACTGGACGTCACGACGCTATCCGATCTGCAACGGTGACATCGACGATCCAGCAACCGAAGCGACGTGGCCAGAGCGCTACCCGATGGAGTGGATCCGCCAGAAGCGCGACGAGGCCGAACGTGCAGGACAGTTGCGCGGCTTCCTGCAGGAATACATGCTGATGGCGATCGGCACGCAGGACAAGCCGTTCGAATCGGAACAGATTCGCGAGATCCCTCTCGACCCGGCGCCGTGGATGCCGAAGACACTCATCACCGATCCAGCGCGCACGGTCGACGTGAAGAAGAGCGACCGGACCGGCCGGGTTGTGGTGAGCCGGCTGGGTACCACGATATACGTTCACCAGTCGTCGGGCGAGTACTGGAAGCCGAACGAGATCATCGACGATCTGTTCAAGACCTCGGCCCGATATGGAAATGCCGTCGCCGCGATCGAAAAGAATTCGCTCGATGAGTGGCTACTCCAGCCGCTGCGTGCGGAGATGCTTCGCCGCGGCGTGACGCTCGCACTCAAACCTCTGTCCGCGCCGCAGGACCGCGACAAGGTGCAGTTCATCATGGGTATGCAGCCGTTCTTCCAGGCCGGCGACATCGTGCTGGTCGGCGGGAGAGGGCAGCATCCCCAGCTTGTTGCCGAGATACTGAACTTCCCGAGTGGCAAGCGCGACATCCTGAACGCTCTCGCATACTTCCAGCGCGTTTTCTCCGGCGCGCCGGTGTACGAGGAATTCGGTCAGTGGAACCTGATCGACGGTTACGAGCCGTCGGCACACCACGCAATGGCGCTGGCGTTCAACGCGGCCGGAGCGGAGACCACCGCGGCGCTGATCTGCATCGAAGGCGAGCGCATGGTGGTGATGGCAGACTGGATCTCACCGGTGCCGCCTGCGCAGGCGGTGCCCGACATCGCGCAGCTCGTGCGCGCTGCGTTCCCGCGCGCACGCGTGACGGCATGGCTGCCGGCCGACGTGCTGGACCAGTCAGACCGCATGCCGATCGTGCCAGCACTACGCGCTGCAAAACTCAATCCGATGCGTGGCGGCTACGTCAACGTCTCGCGCGGCGCGCTATCGTCGATGATCCGGACGGAGTCGCGTGGCAAGCGCCTGTTCCTCGTCGACTCGGGCGCCACGCACACTCTCAACGCACTGGCCGGCGGCTACAACTTCCCGGTGAACCGCACAGGAAATAAAGATAGCCTCCCTGAGACTGGTCCGCACCGCACCTTGATGGAAGGTCTGGAGTCGGCCACCTACGTGATCAGCTCGCAGAGCAACGACGTCATTCCGGACGGCGTGCACACCGCGGTGAACCCGCAGGGCGCGAGCTACCTGACCACTCTCCCGAGGAGATAGACATGGCCGTTTCGAAATCGAATTCGCCCAAGGCCCCGAGCCAGAACCCAGTCAAGTTCTATGAAGGCAAGCAGCAAGGTGGGACGCATGGCAAGCCCGAGCGCGTCGGTGAGCGCCTGAAGGGCGGCCCGATGCGCGAGAAGATGGGCAAGCGGGGTCTGTGATCATGAAGAAGCGCTTCGGCAAAGGCGACGCCGGCAAGGGTGAAACCCGGTCCGAGTCGCGCGATATCCGCAGCTTCTACGGCACCACGCCGAAGAAGCCCGAGCCTGACGACCGGCCGTCGCGCACACCGCGCGACCGGAACACTGGCAGCAGCCTCGAGAAGAAACTGCGCGGTAAGGTCATCGGCTAATGGCCCGCGCGAAAAAAGAGAAAAAGCAGGACGACAAGCCCGCAGTCGAAACACTGGACTCGCGGGCTCTTGACGCTGAGAAGACCGGCGAGGAACTGGAAAACTGGGCCGAAAAGCCCGACTCCGACGCGTATATAGAAGCGGCAAAGCTTTACACAAAGATCGCCAAATGCTTCGAGAACAAGCAGGAGCAGATGGACCGGATCGAGGAGTACTGGTCCATCTTCAACGCGCAGCCCGATGAAAATGCGCAGTACTCGGGCAACAGCCAGTGCTACATCCCGGCCGTGCGCAACGCGATCAAGGCGCGCATGAAGCGCACGCTTGCGCAACTCTTCCCGGTCAATCACAAGCACGTCGGTGCCACCGGCCCCGACGGCGATATCCCGTTTTCCCAGATCAGCCTGCTCGAGCATTACGTTCGCAGCGCGAATCTGCGCGACGTCGTGCGGGCGGATCTGATCGCCGGCGACGTGACCGGGCAGTGGAATCTGTATATCGACTGGACGAAGACCTATCGCAAGGTCACCGAGCTCATGAAGAAACCGCCGATTCTCGAAGACAGCGAGATCGGGGTTGAGGTCGAAGACGTGACGGTCGATGAAGACGAGTGGGAGTGGGAAAAGGATCCGAAAGAGGTGATCGAGGAAGGGCCGGACGTCGTCCCGTTCGCCACCGAGGATCTGGCGGTTTATCCGCCGACCTGCAACGACATCCAGAAGGCGACGGCGACCGCGATCAAGCTGCGCATGTCGAGCGACGCGATCCAGCAGTTCGTCGATGAAGGTGTGTTTGTCGGGCATACCGCGAAGGAAATCATCGACCGGATGGCGCAGCCCAGCAAGGGGCGTGAGAAGTACGTGGCGCCGAAGAAGCGCACTGGCGACGCAGGCATCCGCACCGAAGGCACCTACAAATACGCGCTTATCTATGAAACGCACACGAATCTGGATCTGGGTAACGGCAAGGAGCCGTGCTTCGTTTATTACGCGGGCGCGGAAGATATTCTTGGCATTATCCGCAATCCATTTTGGTCTGGAAAACGCCCGATCCTCTCAGCGCCGATCGAACGGATTCAGGGTTCCGCCTTCGGCGTCTCGATGATCGAGTCGGTCAAGTTCCTGCAATGGAACCTGAACGACTACTGGAACATGGGGCAGGACAGCGCACAGTACGCGTTGCTGCCGATCGTGATGACGGACCCGCTGTCCCAGCCGAATTACCAGAGCATGGTGATGGGGCTCGCCGCAGTGTGGCTTGCAGATCCGAACAAGACGAAGTTCACGCAATTCCCGGCGATCTACAAGGACGCGGTCGCGCTCTGCCAGGCGATCAAGCAGGAAATCAACGAGTCGATGGACGTCAACGACGCCATGCTCGGCAAGGCTCCGCAGGGCCGGAAGAATCAGGCGCAGATGGCCGCACAGGCGCAGGCGCAGGAATCGAACATTATCGACAACGCGAAGCGGTACGAGGACGTGATCCTCAATCCGCTGCTCGAATGGATGTTCGAGCTCGATCGTCAGTTCCGCACCGAAGAGGTCACGGTCGAGGTGCTGGGCGAAGTCGGTGTGCGCGCAAACCTGCAGGTCATTCCGGTACAGGCGTTCGGCGAGCGGTTTTTCTTCCGCTGGTGCGGTACGTCGTACCAGAACAACATGCAGCGCATGCAGCAGATGATCGCGTGGATGAACGTGCTGCGCGGCATTCCTCCGCAGCAGCTCGACGGCCGACGCCTGAATATCGGGCCAATCCTCGAGTTTGGTACCGAACAAATCTTCGGGCCCGAAGTGGCGCCGCGGATCCTGATCGACGAGCGCAACCTGTTCCACGTCGAGCCGGACGATGAAAACCTGATGATGCACAACGGCCTCACCGCCGAGATCCATCAGGCCGACGACGACCGTCGGCACATCCAGTCCCACCTTGCGGCCGCGCAGATGACCGGCGATCCGGCCGGGCTGTTCCGCGCGCACATTCAGCAGCATCAGCAGGCCATGCAGGCGAAGCTGCAGGCATCCCAGCCGCAGCCACAGGGACAGCCAGGTGTGCCCGGCGGCGCGGGTGCAGGCGTGGCAGGTACTCCACGATCGGGTGCGCAGCCTGGACAGCCTCGGCCGCAAGGTCCGCCCGGCATGATCCATCCAGATCAGATGGCCTCACCGACTGCGGGGCCGCGATGAAACGCTTCGTTGCGCGCTGCACGCCATGGGGCACCGTCCAGACGGGCCATTTCTTCACGCTCCTGAACGACGCGGAAAAGTCAGCGGTGCTGATGCATGAGCAGGCGCACGTCCGCAATCGCGATGCGCTCCGCCGGTTGTGGTGGGTGTTCTCGCTGCAGATCCTGTTCCGCACGCAATGGGTTTTCGCGCAATGCCGCAAGCAGGAATATGCGGCCGACGCGTACGCAAGCGCGCGCGGTCACGGCACCGCTCTGCGTTCCTTTCTGAGACGCTTCCCTCAGACGTCCAGTCCGCTTTATCCGAGCACACGGCAACGCCTGGAGGCACTCGATGGCTGACCAGTTCCTGATTCTGGCGCCACAGGTACGCGCCGCCGGCACGGACGTGCCGCCCGAGCAGATACAGGCTGCGCTGAATTCGATCGCGCAGCAGGTGACGCTTGCGCTGAATGCACTTGTTGGCGAACCCGAACCGCCGAGCGGCCCGGCGGGTGGAGACCTGAGCGGCACGTATCCGAACCCCACGGTTGCTAAGGTGAACGGCCTTACTGCCGGCACGATGGCGAACCAGAACGCGAACGCCGTGGCTATCACCGGCGGCACGATCGCCGGCGTGACGGTATCGACGTCTACTGCGATTGGTGTAGCCAGTGGCGGCACCGGCCAGAACAGTCTGTCGGCGCATAACGTGCTGCTTGGCGAAGGCACGGCCGGTGTTGGTTTCGTCGCGCCAGGCGCGTCGGGGAACATTCTTTCCTCGACCGGCGCGGCGGCTGATCCTGCATTCCAGAGCGCTGCAACCTTGGGTCTGGCCACGACGAGCGGCACGCTTGCGCAGTTCGCTGCGACGACGTCCGCGCAACTGGCTGGCGTCATTTCAGATGAAACCGGCTCGGGCAGTCTGGTATTCGGCACCGCGCCGACGTTGAGCAACCCGGTTGTCGGTACGCAGGCCGCGCACGACAGTTCGACGAAGGCTGCATCGACGGCATTTGTTGAGGCCGAATTCGCAAGCCCCCCGACCGCAGGTGTTGGAAGCGGAACGCCTTCGCCCGGAGTCTTCACGAATCTCAGCGCGAGCGGAACCTTGACCGGATTTGCAGGGCGTCTGCTTAACGTTCAGCGTTTTACTGCAGGTGCTACTTACACTCCCACTACAGGAACTAACAGTGTTGTTGTTGAAATTGTAGGGGCTGGTGGAGCGGTGGCAACAGGAGCAGCCCAGGTTTCCTCAAGCGGCGGAGGCGGTGCAGGAGGTGTTATCCGGCACCGAATGACATCAGGATTCAGCGGCTCAACAGTAACCGTTGGAACTGGAGGGGCTGGTGTCGCAGGGGCTACAGGAGGTGCAGGCGGCAGCAGCAGCTTCGCCGGAGTAACCGCCAATGGAGGTTCTGGAGGTGGAGCAGGAACTGTCGGTACGACGTCTTTTGGTGCCGGTGGTGCCGGTGGTTCTGCTTCAGGTGGATCTCTTGTAAATGCCGGAGGGAATACCGGAGATTACGGTTTAAGTTATCAAACAGGAGCCTGGACCATTGCAGGGGCAGGAGGCATTTCTCCTTACGGCATGCGTGGTGCAGCTCAATCTGCAGGCGGTACAACTGGCAATGCTGCAAGTGGTTTCGGGGCTGGAGGCTCAGGATCCACTAACGGGGCTTCAGCGGGAACAACAGTAGCGGGCGGCGCAGGAGCTGCCGGCCTGGTGATAGTTTGGGAGTACGCATGAACGAATTGACCCAGACAGGAAATATTTCTACAAATGCGTCAGCCTCTTCAGGAGAAGAACGTGCGCAAAAACCGTATCGCCGAACTGATCGGCACACTGTTCCCGGCGATCGGCCCAGGTCAGACGCCCAATATCCCCGACAACGGCGCGATCCCGGATCAGATCGGCCTGGTGAACGCCATTCTGGGCATGAATCCGCTGCAGGAAGCAATCTATAACGCGGACGCTGCGACGGCCTCGAAGACGTTATCCGGCACAGAAATGAGCGGCGCCGCTCAGGTATTCCTCGGGTTCACCGGCACCTTTGGCGCAGGCGGCGCACTTACGCTGCCGACCGTCGCAAACCTGATCGCCTCACTGCCTTCCGTAGTGCAGGCGAATCCTGTCGGGATTACCTGGCAGCTGCGGGTCATCAACGTCGGCACGACCCAGACACTCACGATGACGACCAACACCGGCTGGACGCTCAACGGGACGATGACTCTCGCGACGGCGACCTTCCGCGACTTCGTCGTGACGATCACGAGCGCGACGACTGCAGTTATCCAGAACGTCGGTTCTGGCACGCCGTAAGGATGGACATGAACACACTTCTCAAGCGGCTCCGCAGCTTCCTGTTTCCTGGTGTCGATGATGGCAATGATCCGGACGCTGGTGATGACCCTGCTGGTGATCCGTCTGCTGGCGACCCAGCTGCAGGCGCGGACGACCTAGACGACCTCGAAATCGACCTTGTTGAGGACACACCGGCACCGACCGGGCGCGCCTCTTCGTCGGATGACCGCCTCGCACGCCTCGAAGCCGAGGTCGAGCGTCGTGGTCGTCTCGCAGCAGAAGCGACGCGGAATCAGCCGCCGCAGGCCGATCCGGAATTGCAGCGCGAAGAAGAGCGGTTGCGCTCAGCGGACATCACAGATCAGGAGCGCTGGCAGATAAACGCCAATCGCGTCCTGCGCGATACGCAGCGGCAGGCCAATCAGGCGCTATTCCAGGCACAGGACATCGCTGATCGCACGCAGTTCGAAGCCAAGATCGCCACCGATCCGCGGCGCGACAAGTATCGCGACCGGGTCGAGCAGGCCGTGCAGGAAGAACGTCGGGCAGGGCGCCACGCATCGCGCGAGTCTGTCTACTTCTACATGCTCGGAAAGGACATTGCCGACGGCAAGCTGAGACCGAAGGCAAAGGCGAAGACGCCGGCTGCCGACATTCCGCGCGGCCGTGCGCCTAACACACGCTCTGATGTACAGGGGCGAGGCCGCGCCACCGAGCATGACAAACGTCGAGCACGTCTCGAAAACCAGAACATCTGACCAACCAGCAAGAGGACACCATGATCGCAAACCAACTGGCCCTTCTGCTGGGCCTCATGTTTCCCGGGGTGACGAACCAGTCGTCCAGTTTCACGGCCGACGTCGAAGCGTACATCCAGGAAGAAGTCGAACCGCTCGCGCGCCGCCAGCTCGTCGCGTATCAGTTCGGCAAGCCGCTCAAGCTCGACACGAACCGTGGCACGACCTACACGGCTTCGCGCTACCAGCGCCTGCCACTGCCGTACGCACCGTTGCAGGAAGGTGTAGCGCCCCCGGGCGAAGCGATGACGCTGCAACAGGTCACCGCCACCGCGCAACAATGGGGTGACCGCGTCATCATCACCGACGTCGCGAACCTGACCATCAAGCACCCGCTGTTCCAGCAGGCCTGCGAACTCGTCGCGCTGCAGCTCCCGGAAACGCTCGAGCGCAACACGATGAACACATTGCTGTCGACAACGCAGGTGAACTACGCGAACGCGAAGACGAGCCGCGCGAACCTGTTGAACACCGACGTGATGACGCCGCACGAGAACAACCGCCTCGTCGGTTCGTTCCTGACGTACGGCGTGCCGCGTTTCCAGGGTGACGAGCGCGAAGACATGATGATCGAGGCGGGCGCCTATCGTGATCCGTCGAAGACGCCTGCTGTCACGCAGCACTATGTCGGCCTGATTCACCCGCTGTCGGCGCAGGACATGCGCGAAAACAGCACGGTGGCGACTGCGTGGTCGTATAGCGACATTAACCGCCTGTACAACAACGAACTCGGCGCATTCGGCGGTACGCGTTTCGTCGAGTCGAACATGGTCCCGTTCTGGACCGGTGTCGCGGCGATCAACGGCACGGCATCGGCAAGCGGCGGCCAGCTGGCCACGGGTACGTACTACGTGCAGGTCACGGCCGCACCGGCACAAACGTCGGTCGAACAGCAGATCTATCAGGTGTCCTCGTCCGTCAGTGTGACAGGCCCGACCGGATCGATCGCCGTGACCCTGCCGCAGCTGGCTGGCTACATCTTCAACGTGTACATCGGCACGACGGCTAACCCGTCGAATCTGGCTACGGCGATCGGCAACGGCGTGCCGGTGACCGGCGTGTTTGCCGGTCAGGCGACCCAGTTACAGCCGAATCAGACTGTCACGCTCACGGGCGTCGGCGCATCGCAAACGCCGCCGGCTGCTCCGGCAACGGGCGTCTCGGTGTACCCGGTGATCTACATCGGTAATCACAGCTACGGTCAGGTGCTGCTCGAAAATCCCGAGTTCCACTACCTGACTGGCGCTGATAAGTCCGATCCGCTGAACCAGACGCGAGTCGTGTCGTGGAAGGTTTTCTACGGCTCGATCATCCTCAACCAGGCGTTCCTTGCACGTGTCGAATGCGGTTCGGCATTCAGCGCGGGCTATAGCGCCGGCACGCAGGCTTAAGGAGTAGCTGATGCCCCCGCGTACACCGCAGGACGAAAACAAACCGCCGGTTGATGGGCAGCCGGACGGTGCCGACTCCGCTGAAACGCTGAAAGCGCGCATTGCCGAGCTCGAGGCAGAACTGGCGAAGTCCGCCGCGGCCAAGGATCTCGCCGAGGAAGAATCTGCGCGCCTGTCCGCGCAGGCGCAGTCGGCGATCTTCACGACCGGGGTTGTCGAGCGCCCGGCCGGCAAGGCGGACGACGGAACCGATCTCTGGTGGTACCGGATCGATCTGTCGCCGTCAGGCGGTACGGAAATCAAGATCAACGGTTTTCCGTACTACCACGGCCAGACGTACAAGCTGACGACCGATCTTCTTCGCTCGATCAAGGAGATCGTCGCCCGCACCTGGGACCATGAAAACAACATCATGGGCGCCAATGAAAACCTGTTTCGTCGCGCGCAGGAAAAGGTTCTGCGCGGTGGCGATCGTCGTTCGTAAGAGGAACCATGACGGAAAAGAGCGAAGTCCCGGTAATCGGCAATTTCTCGATAACGCTGCCAGCGCCGAATGGCGCCCAGTTGTCGGTGAGCGGCTACGTCTATGGCGAAGAGTCGAAGGAATCGCTCGACGAACGTATGGACGTCTGTCGTGAGTCGCTGTTGCGCCAACAACGCATCCTTGAGATTCCCGTTCTCCAGGAGAAAATGAAAATGCTCGAGCAGACGAAGGCCGACGTGTCGGCAGCCTACGTCGATCTGCTGGAGCGTAAGAAAAAGAAGAGCTCGCTGACCAGCCAGGAAAACGCAAGCCTGAGCAACTATCCGAATCAGATCAAGACGATCGATAAGGAACTCGAAAAGGCTCGTTCGAAAATCGCCGAAGCGCAAAAGGCCGGGTAATGGCTTACCTCCAGGCCAGTCAGATAGTCGCGCGTGCGTGCGCGATCGCCAAATGCCCCGGCTTCATCCAGCAGGGCGGCATCTATCTGAATATGGTCCTGGAGGATCTGTGGTTGCACCGTGATCTGAAGATCAACCGGGTGACCGAGTTCATCACGGTGCAGGCGAACAACTACGGTCCGTTTACGCTGCCGCTCAATTATCTGCGCACGTACGACCTGTTTTTCCAGCAGAACAACCTGCCGTACTTCCTGAATCCGATTTCCACCGAGGAGTGGGATCAGGAGTTCAAGGATCCGTCGATCGCGAACTATCCATACGAGTACATGACGATCCTGCTCGACGAGACGAGCGCTCAGGCGGCGGCCTCGGCAGGAACGATATACATCTACCCGCAGTCGTCTGGTCTGATCACGCTGACGCACCGATACATGGTGAAGCAGCCGGACATCACGGCGCCTGAGACGTCGGCCGTCATCCCGTGGTTTCCTGATCAGCAGTACCTGATCAAGCGCACGGCCGCCGAACTGATGGGCGAGTCTGACGATACGCGGCAGGAATCGTATCTCGCACAGTGCGAGAGCATGCTGCGCACGCACCTCATCATGGAAGGTGACGAACAGGCCGTTGTGAAATCCGTACGGCTCGATCCGCGGCGCTTCCATTCAAACCGGACGCTCAAGCCGACGAAGATCACTGACTAGGAGCGGCCATGGCTATTCGCAACGGCAAGCCGGTCCAGTTCACGCCGAAAGGACTTTGCGATGCCTTTGATGCATCGCAGGCTTTTCCGGGCGCCTGTCAGCTGTTGTCGAATCTGGTATTCGATCAGGCGAATCCCGAGCTCGTTGTGTCGCGGCCTGGAGTCGGCGCTGCGGCGACCACTTTCTCAACCTTCACGACTCCGACGTTTGTCTCGGTGTACATCGTAATTGGTGTAGTCGCTTATGGAATGCTCTCGAGCGGGCGTAATTCCGGTAAGGACGAACCGTTCGCGTACAACATTCTGACGAACACGTTCATCACGATCAGCGGCGTCACATCGGCCAATACGCCGACCTCGCCGGCCACGAGCGGCCAGTGGACACCACCTACAATGGCGGTGATCAGCACGAAGATCATCGTTACGCACCCGGGCTTCAGTGGCACCGGGTCGAACTTCTTTGGCGTGATCGACATCACCACGCCAGCTACGCCCGCATGGAGTTCTGCGAACCTCGCGACGAATGCACTCCCGGGTGTGCCCACTGCGGTTGCGAACTACAACAACCGCGCGCACTACGCGGTGGGCAATGTTGATTATTTCAGTGACGTGCTGGTGCCGACCACGCGGACCAACGCTACCCAATCGGTTACGGTGGGCGACACCACGTCGATCACTGCTTTCTCAGGGCTCCCGATTCAGACCACATCGGCCGGCGTGATCGGTGCGCTGGTCATTTTCAAAAGTTCGCAGATCTGGCAGGTAACCGGCGATCCAACCACCAGCAATCTCGCGTTGAACTACATCACGCTGACGACCGGTTGCATCGCACCGCGCAGCATCGTACAGGGGCCATTCGGGATTTTTTTTGCAGGTCAGGATGCACCGTACATCCTGAATTTTCTCGGAACGCTCGTACCGCTATCGAGCCGGCCGGGTACCGATTTTCCAGCGGATCTGCAGGTGCCATTCCAGAACACCACGCAGCCAACGCGGATCTCGGCCTCGTTCTCCGGAAACATCTATCGGGTCTGTGTGCCGACGCTGATTCAGGGGCAGGCGCAGACGAATGACTACTGGTATGACATTCGCCGCAAGCGCTGGACCGGGCCGCACTCATTTCCCTATGACTGCGCCGCGCAGTATGGAAGTGAATTCATCATCTCCAGCGCTGCGCAGGGCGCTGCGCTGTTTGTCAGCAGCACGATTCCTAATTCGAACAGCGCATTCAATGATGCTGGAACGAATCTGATCGGCCATTTGCGCTCGTCGACGTTCCCGAAAACCAATCACATGGCCGAAGTGCAGGTAGTTGAATCGACGATCGAGCTGTCATCTTCGGGACTCGCGACAACGTACAACCTAACAGCCTATGACGATCAGAACAACACGCTCGGCTCGACGTTCGTGCAGACGCCGCCTGTTGGATCGTTATGGGGCAGTTTTCAGTGGGGTGCGGCGAACTGGGCGTCGAGTTTCAGCATTCCGCACGTGTACACCATACCGTGGACCTCGGCGCTCGTATTCCAGAAGATGGCGATCGACGTATCAGTAACGTCGGCTGAGGGTGTCCAGATTGGCACGTTCTACGCGCGGTATGCGGACACAGGTTACACGAATCAGGGGTGATATATGTCGATCATTGGGGCTTTGCCAGTCGCACTCGCAAACGGCACGACGGCCGATGCGTCCCAGGTCATGGCAGACCTGAATTTCATTGTGAACGCGGTAAATGCGGGCGCGCAGCCGGCTGGATCCTATTCCACTGCAGGAACGCTTGACGCACCGTCTGGAACCAGAATGTCCTTTCAGCAGGCGGCTGCGCCAACTGGATGGGTAATCGATACAACCATTACGAACCACACATGCCTGTATGTGGCGAGTGGCGGAGCGATTATCACGGGAAGCGCGGGCTATTCGTCATTTGTGGCGGGCTCGTGGAACGTATCTGCACACGCCTTGACAGCGTCAGAAATTCCATCGCACACGCACGGTGTTGCGCTCGCAACGGGTCAATACAACAGCGGCGGCGGTAGTGGGTTTCTGACTAATGCCACCAGTTCCGCACCCTTTAATGTGACCACCGATGGTGGCACGGGCGGAGGCCAAGGGCACGTTCACTCGGTTACCACGAGCTGGAACTACATCACCATGTGCATCGCTCAAAAATCATGAAAAAGTGTCCACTTCTCAAGAAGACCTGCATCGAATCTGAATGCATGTTCTGGATTCACATGCTCGGAACGCATCCGCAAACCGGCCAGCCTGTTGATCAGTTTGACTGCTCGATGCGCTGGCTGCCGATGCTGCTCGTTGAATCGTCGCGGCATACGCGTGGTGTGCAGGCCGCCGTCGAGTCGACGAGAAACGAGATAACCGCGCGTCAGGACGTACTGAATTCGGCAGTAAAAGTGGCGCAGCGCACAACGAACCAGCTCGAAGACCGCTGAAAAGCACGCTTTTGTTACGGGGGAAAAGAATGGACGATAACCGCACTCTGACCGAAGCCGACGTCAAGGCGATCGCCGCACAGATCGAAATCGGCATAACCCAACGGTTCCAGCTGAATGTAGGGCGGGGCGTCATCGTGATGGCATGGAAGGTCGTCATGTACGCGCTGGTCGCGCTTGCAGCATACGGAGCCGGAGGCGGGTTCAAGAAGTTCTTTTAGGAGTTTGCCATGAGCATCTGGACTGGTATCGAAGCGGAATTCAACGCGATTGTCGGCGATGTGAAGTCGGTTCCCGAAAAACTCGAAGCGCTGGTTGGCTTGCATGCAAAGGCACAAACCCTCTCGACGCTCGAATCGTCCCTCACGACCATCGTCGAAGACACGACAAAGGCCGCTGCCGACAAGGTTTCGGAAATCCTTGCGGCGGTAGGCAAAGCGTGAGTTCGTTCGACGATGCTTTCGTTGCGCTAATGGGTAACGAAGGCGGCTATTCGAACAATCCATCTGATCCGGGTGGCGAGACCATGTGGGGCATTACTGCCCGCGTGGCGCGCGCGAACGGATACATGGGCGAGATGCGCCTACTTCCGCAGGCGGTCGCGAAGCAGATCGCGAAGATGGTCTACTGGGATCCGTATTACTGCGACCAGTTCGATCCACGCGTCGCTTTTCAGGTCTTCGATGCGGCGTATAACGGCGGAAAGCCTGTCACGTGGCTTCAGACTGCTGCCGGCGTGAGCGCCGACGGCCACATCGGTCCAGTCACCATCGCAGCGGTTAATTCAACAGATCCGCGCGCTGTCGTGATGCGCTTTCTCGCCTATCGCCTGAAATATATGGGCGATCTATCCACATGGCCGGCGTTCGGTCACGGCTGGGCCAATCGCATAGCGAGCAACCTTCTGAAAGGAGCGGCGTGATGGCTGCATTCGATCCGATTACTGCTGTTTCGAACGTGGTCGGCCAGGTCATCGACCGAGTCTGGCCCGATCCCGCTCAGGCATCTGCGGCGAAGCTGCAGTTGCTCCAGCTTCAACAGACCGGCGAACTCGCACAGATCACCGGGCAGATGCAGATCAACCAGTCCGAGGCGCAGAGCACCGATCCCCTACAGCACTGGCGAGGTGGCATGGGCTGGGTCTGTGTGGCGGGATATGCGTGGAATTTCGTGCTCCAGCCGTTGGTAAATGCTGGCGCCCAGGTGGCGGGACACCCCTTGAATCTCCCGCCGATGGATCTAAGCGAACTGTCGACGCTGACACTCGGGATGCTCGGCCTCGGCGGTCTGCATGTCGCGGAACGTATCAAGGGCGCCGCATGAAGCATCTTGTCAAAATCGCCCACAGCATCGATACGGCGCCGCTCCTGCTCGAAATCGCGCGGCAGCCTAACCTGTGGAACCGTCACAAGATCCGCAAGGAAGCGATTGGCTCGCCGCATTCGGAAATGTCCGATATCTGGCTGCGATACAACGATGAGAAACCGTACAAGGAAAAAGGCGACTACACCGGGTTCAATGACGAGCACGACGCCGTGTTCTATCCCGAGTGGTACTCCTTGCCCAGTGTGCGACCAATCGTCAAGTTTCTGAAAGATCGCGTCGATGCGGTGCGCCTTGGCGGAGTGATGATCACGAAAATCTCGCCGGGCGGCAAGATCGATCCGCACATCGACGACGGCTGGCACGCGAGGTATTACAACACCAAGTTATATGTCGTTCTGCAGTCGAATCCGCAATGCGTGAACCGCGTGGAAGAAGAGCGCGTCGCGATGGCGCCGGGTGAAGTCTGGTATTTCGACAACACGAAAGAGCACGAAGTTGTGAATGACGGGCTGGATGATCGGATCACCCTGATTGTCTGCCTGAGGTGTGAGCGATGATGTCGCCTGCATTTGTGACCGCCCTGGTCGACTTCGGCATCAAGCACCACTCAGCGGGTGGTGTCTATATGCGCGAGCAGCAACTGGAAGCTGGAAAGGAAGTAGATAAACACCTGCACCCGTACGACCACCTGAGCTTCCTGTGCAGCGGATCAGCCATCGTCGAAGTGGATGGCGAGCTGAAGCATCTTGAAGGCCCGTGCGCGATCGAGATCAGGGCAGGGAAGCAGCACCGGATTCAGGCAGTCACCGATATCGTCTGGCTGTGCATCCACGCAGAGAGCGTTGCCGATCCGGAAATCATTGTGAAGGAGTGACATCATGCCGTGGAGCGTAGCCGCAGCAGTTGGCGCAGCCGCCGTCGGCTCTGCCGTATCCGGTGCGATGGCGCCTTCTCCTTCCGGCGGGAGCGGCGGCTCAGGCTCGTACTACGTCCCCACTGGTCTAGCCAGTACCGATCAGGGATGGCAGGGGCTGCAAAACAGCAACATCGATACCTACTACAACAACGCCCAGCCATATAACGCAGTCGCGCAGCAGTCGGCCGGCGCAGGTCTCAATGCATACAACCAGTACGGCGGAGCTTATCAGAACGCGGCAAATGGCGCGGGCGTCGGCTACGGCAACCTGGTTGGCATCATGAACAACCAGGCGAATCTCGATTTCAATACGCAGAATTCTCTGCTCGGTGCCGGGCAGCAGGTGTACCAGAACGCACTGGATCCACAGAGCGCGCTCTATAACCGTTCTGCCCAGCAATTGCAGGATCAGACAGGAGCCACGAACTCCATGTACGGACTCGGCTCGTCGGCCGCAGGTGCCGGTGTCGCCAATCAGGCCATGTCGAACTTCAACATCGACTGGAACGCGCAACAGCTTCAGAACCAGATTGCCGGTCTCCAGGCGTACGGGCAGGCAGCGAATCAGGCCGGCCAGTACGGCACGGCGGGGCAGAACGCCGCGGCGTCTGCGCCGGGTTACCAGTTGCAGGCCGGCGCAGTGCCGTATCAGACCGCGCAGTCGATTGCGGCCACGCCCGGGCAGATCGCGGGTCAGTACGGTTCGTACCTGAACCAGAACGTATACGGTCCTGCCCAGTCGATCCAGTCGCAGGCGATCCCGTACATGAATAACGGACAGGGCGCGCAATCGCTGCCGTACCAGAATGCTTACAACAACGCGCAAGCCACTGGCGGCGCAATAGGCAGCGCGGTCTCCGGCCTCGGCAACTCAGTACAGAACACGAACGCATATCAGAACTTCGTGAATCCAGCTGGCGGCTCGTTTAGCGGGGGCGATTTCTCGAACGCGTTTTCGTCGAGCCCTTACTACAGCGGTGGTGGTAACAGCTACGGCTTCACGATGTAGGAGCAGACATGCCGACTTGGCTCGATTACATGGGGATTGCGGATCAGCAGCGCTACGCGCAGCAGGATCAGCAGATGCGTCTGCTGCAGTTCCAGCAGTTCCAGCAGGACCGTCAACGTCAGCAGGCAGCTATGAGCGCTGCCGGAAACGCGTTACCGCAACTGATCGGACAGCAACAACCGCAACAGCTTCCGCCACCTCCTCAAACGCCACCGCCGGGTCAGTCTTCCCAACCCATGATGCAGGCCGCACCACAGGGCGGTGGCACGCCCCTGCCTCCAGGTATGCCGGGCCAGGTGCCGCGGCCCCCTTTGCCACAAGGCGGACCACAAGGGCAGATGCCTCAGGCGGGTTTGCCTCCGTTCCGGCCGCTACCAACTTCTGCATCTCCGGCGCAGGCTTCGCCGGGGGCTATTCCGTCGCCGCCTGCCGCTCCGCAGCCAGGCGCGCAACAGCCCGCAGGCGGTCCACTCTCGCTCCAGAGCGCGATCAAGGTGCTGCAGGATCAGGGCCTGAGTGGCGCGGATCTGATGACCGGATTGCAGCAGCTTCAGCCGGTGCTGGATAGCCAGGCGAAAGCGCAGGCCGCGCAGCTGCAGCAGCAGTTCGCGAACGAGCTGAAGATCCAGCAGGTGCAGGATCGGCACGACCAGTTACAGGAGAGGATCCGTGAAGCTGACCAGAGATCAGAAGATCGTGCGCTCGATCGTCAGGACCGCGCGCAGGCGCGCGTTGAGTCGAATGCTCTACGTGCTGAATCAATTGCTCTGCGCAAGCAGGTAATCGCGTCGACGAACGGTGACGATGCGAAGTTCTCGCCGGACGATCTGAAGTTCCTCGCGCAACAGGCGCGCGCTGGCGACACCTCGGTGTACCAGAACCTCGGGCGCGGCGCGCAGGGCGCGAAGAATATCATCGCGCTTCGGCGCGAGGTGATGAAACAGGAAACGGAAGCCGGCGGCACCGGCGCCGATGTGGCTGCAGCCAACGCAGGGTTCCAGGGCGAAAAGGCCGCGGCGCGCACCGGTGCAACCAAGGCAGCGAACGTCGGTATGGCCGTCACCGAAGCGCAGCAGACATTCCCGCTCGTTCGCCAGGCATCGGCCGCGTTACCACGCACCGAGTTCCCCGGCGTGAACAGGGCGCTGCAGGCCGCACAGACTGGCACAGGCGACCCGCGCGTGGTCGCGCTTGGCACGGCGCTTAATACCTCGGTCAATGCCTACGCACGCGCGATCAGCCCGAGCGGCACGCCGACCGTGTCCGATAAGGAGCATGCGCGTGAATTGCTCTCGACCGCCAGCACGCCGGAGCAATTGAACGCAGTGCTGAGCATGATGGAAAAGGAAATGTCTGCCGCTTCGAAGGCACCAACGGAGGTGATGAATCGCCAGAAGGCGCGCATCTCAGGTCGTGACACGCCAACGGCATCCGACACCGGTACGCCAGTGCGCGTGTCATCCGACGCCGAGTACAACAATCTGCCGTCGGGTGCTGAGTTCATTGCACCGGATGGTTCGCACCGGAAAAAACCTTAATGGGCTGGAAAGACGCACCGCTAGTCGATTCGGGGGCCGCCATCACTAAGGCCGCGTGGGAAAGTGCGCCTCTTGTTAGCGCAACTACGCCTTCGGCTAATCCTGCTGCGCCGGCGCAACCGCTGCAAAGCATGGCTGGTTTCGTCGGCGGCAATCTCGCCAAGGGCGTAGCGGGTGCTGTCGGTCCGGTCGCAGAGAAAGCGCAAGGCCTGGTTGATTTGCCGGCGAAAGCATTCGACAAGGCGCTCGACATCGTAACGGGTGGCATGTCCGGAAAACAGAAGCCGGTGTCGGCGTTGCCAAAAACAGCGGACAAGATGCCGGTCGGTGACGATGCGCTGCAGTCCGCCATGAAGAAGATGGGCCTCATCGGCGCGTCTGCGGAGCCTCGCACGACCGCTCAGCGCTACGGTGCGGCTGCGCTACAGGCATTGCCCGCAGCTGCTCTACCGGGCGCCGGTGAGGGTGTGCTGGGTCGCGTATTGCCGCAGCTCGGCGGCGCGCTGGGTGGTCAGGCTGGGCAGGACATCGGTGGCGCACCTGGGCGGCTGGCTGGCACGCTGCTCGGCGGCGGTGTTGGTGGTCTCGCGACGACACGTCCTAGCCAGATCTCGCGGCCGCCGCAATCAGAGGCGGCGCGCGCATCTGAATCGTCTGGAATCCCTCTCACGCTCGGGCAGGAAACCGGAAGTTCATCGCTCCAATTCATCGAGAACCGGCTGCGCGAGCTTTTCCCGTCGAAGGGCACCGCGCATGCCGATGAGGCGAAGCAGGTCACGGCCGGCGTCACCCGCGTCAACGAACTGGCCGATCAGCTTAGCAAACAGTCTGTTGCGGATCCCGAAGCCATCGGTAACGGGTTGCGGTCCGCGTACGTCGATACTGTCGGCAAGATCGCCGATCAGCGTGACAAGCAGGCATCGGTCGATTACGGAAAGGTGCGCTCACTGGCCGGTACGAAACCCGTCATCAAATACCAGAACGTCACCGACGAGCTGCAGAAGATTATCGAAGAGAACAAGAACGTGCCGGCGGGCGACGCTAAGAAGATCGCAAGCCAGGCGCGCGGTCTCCTGGATCAGCTCACTGAAGCGCAGGCGGGGCAAGCTCCGTCACCGATCGTTCTGCCGTCTGGGCAGCCGGCGCGCTTGCCTACGCCACCGACGCCCAGCGTCAAAACCGCGACCGTGTCGGATGCCATGAAGACACGGTCCGCTTGGGGAAAGGCTGCGCGCCGCACAGGCAACATCTTTTCCGACATCGATCCGAACGCGAATCAGATGCTGGCACGCCGTCTCTTTGGCGCAATCAACAAGGATTTCGACGCGGCGAGCACTGCCGATACGCCGATCGCGAAGGCTCTCAAGGATGCCAACCAGAACTACGCCAAGGCATCCAAGTCGATCGAATTCATCGATCAGTCGGCGTTGGGGAAACTGCTCGGCAAGGACGTGACGGACGCTGCGTTTTCAAATGAGACATTCTCGACCAAGGCGCCCGAGGCAATCGCAAAACGCTACCTGACGATGCAACCGAGCCAGTCGGCGCAGGTGACCGCCATCCTGCGCGAGCATGCCCCTCAGGTGCTGCAGGATGCGAAGTCGTTCGTGTTGCGCAATGGCCTGGAGCAGGCATCAAACAGCGGTCCCGGTGCTTCAGGTATCTCGTTCGCGAAGTTCCGCCGCGAGATGGACAAGGTAGCGCCGAAGCTAGGGGAAATGGGCTTCACGACGAAAGAGATCAAGGATATCAAGGATGTGACCGACACGATGGCGCGCGCTGGCGATCGCACTGGCGCCAATCCGTCGGGGACGACCGCGGCAGGCCATATGCTTGGCACGGCTGCAATCGCACTGGCACATCCTGCAGCTGCGGCTGCCTCGGTCATCACGCCGTACGTCGTGTCCAAAGCCCTGCTCACTGAACCTGGGCGCGAACTGCTTCGCAATGCATACGCAGGAGGAACGCCGGCCGTTCGTAATGCCGCGCTCGGTGCACTGCGTGCGAAGTTTGGGCAGACCGTCACCGGAGCGCCGCAGCAATGAGAATCCTGGCCATTGATGTTGGCTCCAATTGCCTCGACTGGCTGATGCGTTGTCAGGAGTGGGGGCACCAGGTGATGTGGTACGACCAGCCGCGCGCCGATGGCACCGACCGTCACGCGGGTGAGGGCCTTGTGCCGAAAATCCGCAACTACGATGAACTGCGGCGCAAGTGGCTGGGCTGGGCGGATCTGATCTACACGCCGGACAACACGCACTATCTCGACATGCTCGAGCCGTATCGTCGCATCGGCTATCCGATCTTCGGCTGTAACCTCGCAGCCGTGGAGTGGGAGCTTGATCGCGAGGTTGGGCAAAAGGTCATGGAGGAGTGCGGCATGCGCATTATTCCTGGCAAGACTTTCCACGACTATGACTCGGCGATTGCGTACGTGAAGAAAGAGTGCAAGCCGTTCGTATCGAAGCCATCGGGCGACGGTGAGCGCGCGATGTCGTATGTGTCGAACAGCGCCGCGGACATGGTCTACATGCTCAGCCGGTGGAAGAAGATCGACAAATACCGGGCGGCGGCGCGCGCTGACGGCTTCATCATGCAGGAGAAGATCGACGGTATCGAGATGGCCGTCGGCGGTTGGTTCGGGCCGGATGGTTGGTCGGAGGGCTGGGTCGAGAACTGGGAAAACAAGAAATTGATGAACGGTGATCTCGGCGTCAACACCGGAGAGATGGGTACGACCGTTCGTGTGGTGAAGCAATCGAAGCTGGCCGACGAGGTTCTGACGCCGGCCACCGAACACCTGCATCGCATCGGCTATGTGGGCTACGTCGACGTTAACTGCATGATCCCGACCGATGGCAAGGGACCGTTCCCGCTCGAGTGGACAATGCGCGACGGCTGGCCGATCCGCCACAACCTCACGGCGCTGATCGAAAGCGATCCGGCCCAGTGGATGCGGGACAAGCTCGACGGGAAAGATTCCCTCAAGATCAGGATGGACGAGGTCTGCATTTCGGTCCTGATGGCGTTGCCCGATTTCCCGTATTCGAAGATCACGAACAAGGAACTTTGCGGCATCCCGATATACGGCGCCGAGGATATGGAGCACATCCATTTTTCCGAAGTGATGATGGGCGTCGCACCGCGCGAGGTGAACGGCAAGGTGGTCGATCTGCCGGGCCCGGTCACCGCCGGCGACTATGTGCTGATCACTACCGGAACAGGCGAGACGATCACTGGCGCCCGCCGCTCTGCCTATAGCGCGATCAAGAAGGTGAAGATCCCGAACAGCCCGTTCTATCGGACAGACATTGGGGTGGGGCGCCTGCAAAAGCAACTGCCTGACCTGCAGCGCATGGGCTATGCCAAAGGACTGAGCTACTGATATGAAGCGGTCATATCGTGCCGGCCTGATCTCAGAACAGGCGATCAAGGAAGCACTGGCCGAGGCCAAGGGAGACATCTTCCTGGCCTCCTGCTCGCTCGACTGCACGGCCCAGGAACTGGATCGCTACATCCGTGCATCAGCCGAGTTACAGAACTTCGCTGCGGCGATCGAGAAGGTCAAGATTGATCCCGCTTATTCCCGCATGAGCGCGGAGCAGTTCGAGAATGAGCTTGCCGATCTGACGCGTGCGTATCGCGTCGTAGGTATCGAGGAGCTTCATGATCTCGCGACGATGGATCACAAAGACAGCGCTGCGATGGCGAAGGTCAAGCTTCAGGCCGCCATTGCATTGCGTGGTGGCCAGCAGCAGGCTGGCGGTGATCGTGAGATAGAGCACGCGCTGTCCGAGCTCAACCAGCTCTACCACCAGAACGCGCCACGCATCAAAGAGATCCGCCAGACGGTCATCAAGCTTGAAGATGGTCGGGAAGCGACTCAACGAGTGATCGAACTGCAGCCAGATCAGCAATAGCGGCGGCGCGCTTGCGCTCAAGGCGTTCCCAGTCCGGCTCCGTGTCCGGATAGCGCTGATACTTCTCCAGCGCGATGTGCCCGAGCCGCGCCATTTCCTTGACCGCAGCTCGGTGCCCAGCCTCGCGGACTTCTTTTTTGTTGGCGCAGCGGCCCGCACCGATCCACTTCCACGCGTCCATGAAACCGACGAACTCTGGCGCGAGTCTTGGTTTGATCTGCCACTCCTCGACCGGCTTTAGGCCTTTGCGCATGTACATCACATGCTGCTTTGGCAGGTCGACGGCTTCGGCAAGTTCCGCATCCGTTAGCCGCGCGCCGCGGCACTCCGTCCATAGCTTCTGCAGGACGGTGGTCGGCGGCGTACGCAGATCTACACACTGTTCATGTACACGCCACGTGTGCGGCCGAGGCACGACCGAGTACTCGGCGATGTGCACTACCGATTTCGTAAGGCGATCCATGGTCAGGGGGCATTCGACGAATAGCAGTACGTCCGCCGCGCCGGCCCGGTCAGAGTATGTGTACCGATCGAGCAGCACGCCGCCGGTGGCGCGCCAGCGGGTCAACTGCGAAGCCGTCGCGCGATCCCACCATGCCCAAAGATAGACGGGAAGGTCCGCGATCGTGCTGCTCCTGAAGAAAACCGGCTTGATGGTCGTGTAGCCACGGTTCACCAGGACGTGCGTGAACTCTTCGTGAGACTTGCGGATCGACAGAGCGATGTCGGAAGTCGCGAACAACTTCATTGCTGGGCGGATGCCGGGCATGGTGGCGCGGTTGGGCTAGTCGTTTCGCACGGGCGCAACTGCGGACCGATGGACGGTACGTACTTTGGTGTCGGCGACGGGTTGTCGGAACCGCCACCACCGCAGGCGGAAAGGACTACTAAAGTCCAGAGAATCACGATCGTTTTCATGGTCGTCCTTTCTACATCGGTCGGGGACCAGTTGGTAGATCGCGGACTGGTCGGTTTGCCTCGATGGTGGGAGGCTTACGCTGCAGCGGCGATCAGATAATCCGCCCAATGCTGCATCATTTTCCTGCGTTCCGGCAGATACTCAGCGTGCACGTACGCCGCCGTGACCTGATTGCGCTCGGCGTGCGCGAGTTGCCTGTCGACAACGTCGCGGTTATAGCCAAGTTCGCGCAGCACGGTGGCGGCGAGCCCGCGGAAGCCATGACCGGTCATTCTGGATTTGTAGCCCATGCGATACAGCGCAAAGAGCATGGTGTTGTTCGAGATGGGTTTGCGGCCCTGCACGCTGTAGAACACGTAGCGCTCGTGGCCGTTCAGTTTGCGAAGCTCCGCCAGCACCTCGATCGCCTGACTGGACAGCGGCACGATGTGCGGGTCGCGCATTTTCATGCGCTCGGCCGGGATGCGCCACTCTGCCGCCTTCTCATCGAACTCGTCCCACTCGGCCTGAATCAGTTCGGTCGTTCGGACAAAGGTGAGCGCCATCAACCGAAGTGCCAGCCGTGTGATGATGTCGCCCTGATACTCAGCGATGTCGCGCATGAGTTGGGGGATCTCTACCGGCTTCACGCGCGCCATGTGTTTGACGCCAGCGCCTTTCTTCAGCACCGTCTCCGTATCAATATCGGCAGCAGGATTTCGGGCGCACCGGCCGGTCATGATCCCGTACTGGAAAACGGCGCGGGACCGCTGGAGAACCCGCTTGGCAGTCTCACGTACACCGCGCGACTCAACCGTGCGCAGAATTTCGAGCATCTGCGGCGCGTCGATGTCCCGGATTGGTTTGTTACCAATCCTGGGAAAAACGTCGACCTCCAACGAGTTGATCACCTTTCCGGCGTAGATCTCGCTCCAGCCGTCTTTCTGGTTCGCGAACCATTCGCGGGCGACGATTTCGAACGATGAAGCCGCTTCGATGGCCTTTTCGCGCTTGACCTGTTGCTTCTGGGCGGACGGATCGATGCCGGCTGAGATCTGTTTCCGGGCGGCAATGCAGGCGTCGCGCGCTTCAGCCAGGGAGACTTCAGGGTAAACACCGAAAGAGGCGGTTTTCTCTTTTTCGCCGATCCGATATTTCATCCGCCAGTATCGCGACCCATTCGGCATGACCTGCAGGTAGAGGCCCTTGCCGTCGGCCAGTCGATAGGGCTGATCGGCAGGCTTGGCTTTCTTGACCTGCAGCTCGCTTAGCGGGGGTATCAGTTTAGGCATGGTTTTGGGGGTATCGCGTTTGGGGGTATTCGGCGATAGTCCCACCTGTACCCCCAAAGCCAACTGGTAGTAGTTGGTAATCTGTGGGCAATGATGGCAGCTAGGAACCCCGCCACGCAAGGCTATGCGCGGTTATGGAATTCCTATTTTGGAGGTATTGGGAGAAGATGGGAAGGTCTTTGGTCCCCCTGACAGGAATCGAACCTGTATCTAGCGCTTAGGAGGCACTTGTTCTATCCATTGAACTACAGGGAGATGGATAATTTCAATGGGAAGATCGAAACCTTGCTGCTATTGGTTTCTGCCTTATCCCGTGGGCGTTCCCGGCTTTTTTGCTCCACCCTAAATGAAGCGCCGTGACTGCCTGTGAACCCCAGTTTATAGCAGTCTCTGCTACACTTTTGCTACAAATCGACCCTGTAGCAGTCGAAAGTGATCTGGCACTGCTACAGTTTCTGAGCGGGGTAAAACATGGCTTCAATCCTGCCAGTCGGCAGTCGCTGGCGTGCCCAGGTGCGCAAGCGAGGGCAGAGTATAGCAAAAACGTTCAAAACGAAAGGCGCTGCCGAGGCTTGGGCGCGCGCCAAGGAAGTCGAGATCGACAACGGCCAGAATGCGGTCGACTTGGCTACAGTCAAGGTCGGCGAGCTCGTCAGGAAATACCGCGAAGCGCGCGCAGAATCCGGCCGGCCGGTCACGGAAAAGTCGAACGAGGACTACATCCTGAAGCGACTGGAAGATGCGTTTGAAAGTGACTTTGCAGCGAAACTCTCGACACAACGTATCGTCAAGTTTGCGCAGGATCGTAGAAAAGCCGGTGCCGGTGGCTATACCGTCGACATGGATATCTCGAAACTCGGCACCGTCCTGCGCCACATGGGGTCATTGCTCGAGTTGACGCTGCCCGATGCGATCGGTACGGCTCGCCCCACGCTCCACCATCTGCGCCTGATCGAAGCCGGCGGCAAGCGTGAGCGCCGACCAACACCCGAAGAAATCGAGAAAATCTTTGCGTGGTTCGCCGAGCATCCGGAGCGTCAACAGGCGATGCCGGATCTGTTACGCGTCGCCATGCAGTGTGCGTTCCGCCGTGGCGAGCTGTTCAACCTGCGCTGGGATGATATCGACGCCGAGAATCACCTCGCGCTGGTGCGCGATCGCAAGCATCCCCGGCAGAAGGTCGGTAACAACGAATGGATCCCGCTGATTGGCGACGCGTTCGAAGTCATCATGCGGCAACCGCGTTACCCGGTGCCGCCGGAATACACTGAGAAGCGCAAGGCAGATCCGGAGACGCCACCGCACAGGAATGACCACATTTTCCGGTTCGACAAGGGGACTGCCAGCAAGTATTTCAAGCAGGCTTGCGATGCGAAGGGGATTGTGGATTTGCATCTGCATGATCTGCGGCACGAGGCGACCAGTGCGTTGTTCGAGGCAGGGTGGCAGATTCCGGAAGTGGCCGCCGTGACGGGGCATAAGGACTGGCGTAACCTGAAGCGGTACACAAACCTGGACCCGGCTCAGGTTGCGAAGAAAGGGCGACTCAAGCTCGTGAAAGTGGCCTGACTGTTTCGTACTAGAATTGATCGCCGGTGAGAGAGCACCGGCTAATCACAGGGGGCAGAGTGAGCGACGATTCTGATTCGGGCAACGCTTTCGACGGCGTGAAGTCCGGTATGGAAGTGGTGGGCCAGGTCATCAAGATGGCCGGCAAGGATGCGCAGGTGAAAGAGGCGGCTTCGAATCTCGGCAAGACTGCGGTCACGCTTACTCGAGCTGTAAACAACGCGTTGTTGCCGCTGGCCGCCATTAACTTCGGGCTCGAAAAAGCGCGTCAGTATTTCACGCAAAGATTTGAGTTGGACCTGAAGGAGACGACGAAAGATATTCCGGAAGATCAACTCATCGAGCCAAAGGCATCTTTGGCAGGTCCGGCGCTACAGGGACTCGCGTTTACTCACGAAGAGCCGGATCTTAAATCGATGTACCTTAGTCTGTTGGCGACCGCTATGGACAAGCGAAGGAGCGATCAAGCTCATCCAGCGTTCGTGGAGATCATCAAGCAGATTGATCCTAGCGAAATTACTCTGCTTCGCACGCTGCTTACGGTGCCAGCGAAGCAACCCATTGTCGAGCTTCGTCATCGACAGGCGAACGGCGGTGGATACATGGTGATGCGGCGTCACTATATGAATCTCACTGATGACGAGACCGGAGCAGAATCGGATTTGCCGAAATTCCCTGCGATGCTGGAAAACTGGATAAGGCTCGGGTTGATGGAGGTCGATTACGCTCAATTCCTTGTGAACGTGCAGGCATACTCATGGGTTGAGCAAAGTGAGCTCTTCAAATCCCTGAAGGCGAGTCTCAAAACTGACGGATCAACGGTAATTTTTCAGCGCGGATTGGTCGGTCCTACCGAGTTCGGAAGCAAGTTTGGTTCTGCGGTCGGTATGCCCAGCAACCTCGTGGTTTTTCAGATACCAGCTGCAGATCCCTCTAACAGCGTTGTTTCTTAGATTCGGACATTGCAGATGTTCGGCAGGACGGTGCCGGTCTGTGCCGAACATCTTTTACGTACTTCATGCGGCCTGCCGGCGAGCCTTATCTGACATCGCGTCAAGGTACTCCGCGACTGCGTCGTAGGCTGCATATCGTGCGGCGCCTTCCTTATACGTCGGAATCGGAAACGTTTCAGCGCTGACCTGATTGCGGATCGTACCTTCTGACATGGCGAGCAGCGTGGCGAGCTGGGCCATCGTTAGGCGTACGCCGAATTTTTCAAGAATATACGCACGGGTCAATAGTCCCATCTCATTCGCTCCCGTTGGCGACCGGCAACGGTCGCACGTGTCCGGTTTTCAGATTTATGAATGCGCCGCACCAGCTAAGTCGGCCATGCCGGAAAAACTCCCACAGAATCCCGAGCGCAGGCGTAACGATCGCCTGATTGATGAAAAGCTCCTGGCGCTCAAGCGCTTCGGCAAGTCCGCAACTCGGCGTGTCGTCTTCGGGCACTGATGTGTCGACCAGTTCGGGTAGCACGTCATACGGCCAGCGCAGCGGGGCGCCGCCAGCGTGCGACGTCGACGGACTAGCGCCGAAAATGACCTGGCCGTCGCTGGCGCGATTGCCTAGGTCCATCACATAGGCCGCGGTGCTTCGCAGCGTCTTTGCCAGCTTCGCGCGTGCCGCTGCACTGTCGACGCAGACGATCGCGATGCTCGCGCCGACGTGGACCAGTTCGCTGGCGCCAGCGTGTAGAGGCCGCGCATGCCAGTCGAGGCCAAAGAACGCATTCAAGCGATGGACCAGCACGATGCTTTTGTGCTGGCCGACGTCGGCCGGGCTGAACATCTGTCGGCCTATGTTTGCCTCGCTCACTGTGTCGCCGTCAAACGCCGTTACGTGCAGGCCGGGATGCCCGAGCGCCGTAAGCGCATGATTCAGCCGGGCGAGACCCGTCAGCATTTGTGAGCCGTTGCCGCCACAACCGATCAGGGTCACATTGACGCGCTTCTCTAGAAAAATCGCGGGCGTAATGTGCGTCATGCTTCGCTCCGCAAGAGTGGAGCTTTTCTCCACCAGAGCGGGCCAAAATCGCGGCCGATCAATGCCGCGCATTCGGCGATCGCGCGACGTGTGGCGCGGCGGCGTTCAGCAAAATCCAGGTCGGGCAGTTTGTCGACGTCAATATCTTCGTGCGTGAAGATCCGCATCGCACCAACGCCGGCCATCGCAGCGACATACTCGTCGTGATGACTCACGTCGACGCGAGCGGCGGCTGCCAGTTTCTGCGAATCGGAGTCGCGCTTAAGCGGATTGAAGGGACGCCACGGTGCGGTAGCGTCGTGGCGCGGCCGCACGTGAACTGCCTCGTGATATCGACGCGTCTCCAGATTCGCTGCGCGCGCTGCATAGTGAATGATGTCAAGTTCGTTCATGCCGGCTCCAGTACCTTGCATACGGCGTCGGCCGGGACTTTCAGTGGCACGAACATGCCCAGCAGGCACAAGCGGAAAGCGACACTCGGCGTTCCGCCTTCGCCAAGGCCACCGAGCACGCCCGAAATCTTCACCTCGCCGGCATCGTCTGCATCGTCCTGCGCACTGAAATAGGCCGCACCGTCGCCGTGACTATGGACGTCGATGGCGAGGCTTTCGTGTGGTGCGAGCGCTGGCCGGTCGAAGGTGATCGAGCCCGGCGTTGAGTTCGATACGTGCAGAGCTTTGTATGCAAGCTTCTGGTTATTCTGGTCCCACACGATCCACGCGGCGTGTTCGTTCGGGAGCGCCGCGCGTGCTTCTTCGGCGAATGCCTGCAGGAATGGGACCGCCGCGCTGAGTCGGCCAAACGTGAGCTCGATCTTTGGTTCGATGTCGCCATAGGGCGGGCGCGGGCCCGCATCGTTGAGTTTCGTGAGCTGATGGATGACGTGCAGCCATGGGCGGCGCACTTCGACGAAAACGCCCTGTGCAGTCATCAGGAATCTGTGGCCAACATCGGCGAGCGGCTGAAACTTGGCGTGTTTGGGTACAGCGACGGTCGGCGCACTGTCAAACAGTGCGACGTCGAGCGGCAGACTTTCGTCATCATCGGCTGCGGCGATCGCTCGTGGGGCAGCGCGCTTCAGTTCCTCGGCGACGCCTTTGGAGAATTCGCTGAGTGCGTTGGCGATGCTTTGTAGTCCATCCTGCGACGCGGTTTGAAATGCGGCGAGCAGCTTGTCCATGATTCAATCCTTTTCTGTGAGATCGTTGATGACGTTCGCGAGCGTGCGTTTCGTGTCAACCAACTGGTGAAGGGGAAACTCGGCACCCTCGAGCAGATCGAGCCACAGGCGCGCGGCGCCGCCGCGTCTGCGTATCAGCTTCTCGGTGTTCGAGTGGGTGAAGCGACTGCGGAAAAATGCGTCTTCATACGGCGCGATGCTGTCGCTGTTGATCGCGTCCGGAGTGTCAACGTTGCCTACGCAGATTTCTCCGCTGTCCCAAACGTTGTAATAGGGGGCCTGATAAAGCTTCGTGTCGGCATCCGGCCGCTCGTTACTGCGGAGTGCGAAAACGGACCAGCTGCGCTTGTTCACGATGAAGACGAGAGGCGGGTGCTTGCATTCGCCGGACTGATTGCCGAGTATTCCGTCGGCTGAAAACCAGACGCGCCGCGTGCACGCGGGCATCCACCATGCCATCGTATTCGGTGCGAGGTAGACGACGCGGTCGTGAACAAAACCTCGATAGCTCGTCCGGTTTGCGGCAAGTTCAGCAAAGTCGGCGAGGCTTTCGAGCGTCATCGGGACTCCCGGTAGCAGCACAGGACGGTCGTCCACAACGCGCGCTCCGTGTTGTGTCGCATAGATCTCGCCATTCGCCGAACGATAAAAGAGCAATGCGGCGTCAAGCTCGAGATCGATGTTTCCGCGGTGGTGAATAACGACGTCGTTCATGCGAATACCCGTACAAGAGTTCTTTGCTGCTCGAATTCCATTGAGCCGAGCAGATCGAGCACACGCTCGGCCGCTGCAGCTAACAGTGCGCTCGCGCGCATCTTCTGCAGCCAGTCGGAAATTGAGCGATCGGAAAGCCGCAGTCCGCTAACTGATGCGGCGGAGATATGGTCACCCTCGGCCGCGTAGTGACCGTAGTCATCGATGATTCGTCCGATAGAGTCATCCTCAGACCAGCGCAGAATCAGCGTGAAGTCGACCAACTCGGCGCCGGCATCGGGCGACGAATGGTCGGCGAACGGGCCGCAGAAACGCAGGACGGTCCAGAGCTCGTCCATTGCGGAAACGACCGCCTGCGCAAAAGCGTCAGGCTTCGCTGCACGCTGTACCTGGGCGCGGGACAGCACGCGCTCTGGTCGTCGGACCCATTTCGGCATCCGGCCGTAAATCTGCTTGTGTGTGACGAAATCGCTCACTTCCGTAAGTTCTTCTTTCGTCTTGACGTCGTGATAGAACAGAGCCTCCCTGAACGCTTCGTCCTCGTCGCTGTGGCCATGCCAGTACGTGTATTCGGCGATGCTGATTGCCATGCGTGTGGTGCACACAAGTGGCAGCATGTCGAGTACGTCGTAAAGCGCAGACAACACGGTCTGGCCGAGTCCGCGTCGTAGGCCTTCCAGGTGCTCGATCGCCGGTCCGATGCAAACCTGCCCGCAACTAAACGGACCTTGATTGGTGCCCAGGAGGGCCCAAACCACGTCGGGATCTGTCTGGCGGCAGCTTTGCCAGTAGCTGCCGTCGAGCGCGCGGTGTTGATCCTGCTCGATCCGCAGGCGCCAATCGAACCTGGTCAGGCTTGCCGTGATCTCCCGCCAGTTGCGCGTCAACGCTTTCGAGCACAGCGCGATCTCCGATGACGGTCGACGCGCGACATCGGCCTCGGCGATAACCCCATTGTCGAGCAGCGAAAGTGCGAATGGCCGGGCGAAGGCGTCACCGCTCTGCACGGTGAAACGCGACGGTATGCCGTCGAGTGATGGCAGCGAAATGGCGTCAAAGCTCATGGCAGCACCGGCATCTGTTCGCGAGGCAGCTGAAGGCGCGGACCGGCGGTGCGGCTGGCTGCGATCTCGCGCAGGCCTTTTGCAAGCTGACCGCCGAGCGCGTCGATCTGTATGCCGGGAATGTCCGGACCACAGAGAGTGCCGCGCAGCAATTCAAGGCGCAATTGATCTAGCGACATCGCGATCAGGCGGCGTATCGAGCGAAGAGAGCCGCGACGAAGGCTATTTCTTCGTCGAGCAACGGACAAACGTGCGCACTCGCGAAGCGGTCGAGTTCTTCGACATATGCGCGGATGGCCGGAGGTAACGGTTTCTCTGTACCCAGGACGGCTTCAATCTTCGCGCGCACGTCAGGCTCGATCGCGGCGTTGGTAACGCCCACGCCGATTCCGGCAATGTAGGTGCGACCGTTGGCCGCGACTTGTGTTTTGATCGTGCCCGTTTCTGATCCCTTGGTGCCAACGGCGCGGCGGAACGTGAACACATTTTTGTTGCCCATGATTTCGGGGCCCTCAATCTCGGCATTGACGATCTCGGGATAGGTGTTCGCGTAAAAATCGCGGACTTGTTCCAGCGTGAAGGCCGCGGATGGGTCAGTCAGCTTTGCGCCGTTGTAGCGAAACTCGCGTTCGAGTGTTTGGGTTTGCATTTGTGTGTCCCTCAGAAAATGTCGACTGCGTCATCACCGGAATTCACGGGCTCGGGCGTAACGGCTGTCGCGGTTGCAGAGGGCTCGCCGGTCGGCTGTTGCGGCGTTCCGCCGTCGAGCTTGGCGGCGTCGATATCGATACCGGGAATCGAAGTCTGGCGCGGGTCGACCGGGGGTGTCTCCTGCGTGACGTCACCGCTTGCTACCGGTGATTGCTTCGCATTTGCGGCGCCGTTCGGTTCGTTGCGAGCCTTGCGGCCGCGGTTGCCCTTGGCGGCAGGCGCAGGCAATGCTGGTGAGGCCTTGTCTCCGTTGGCGGCGCTCGCTGCGCGCGCCTGGTCGAGCACCGATTGCGTGCTCGGTTCGTAAATCGCGACTGCCTCCGCGAAATCGCGATCGAGCTCGTCCGGGGTCGCGAGGATCGACAGCGGATAGAGCGTCTTTTCACCTTTGGCGTCATCCTTCGCGTGCGGTGTGACATTCACGCGCAACTGGTCGCCTTCGGTGGTGATCAATAGGGTGAGCGTCGTTTTCTGAGCGAGCGGGTACAACGAGACAAACAGGGACATTTGCGTTTTCTCCGTGGAGTTGAAGGTCAGTGCTGCTTTGAGCGCCACTCGACAAACGGGCGACGCAGAAGGTTGTGGAAGCGCCTGGCAGCTGCCTCGTCCGTTGCGAGTGCGCGGCGGCTGTCGATCTTGCAGACCGTACGGATGATTGCCGCCGCTTCGTCGGCAGTCAGTTGTTCAACCTCCGTCGCCGACGAAAGCCACTCGCGAAACTTGGGGTCGCGCGGCAGCATGCCGGCGAGCTGGGCGATGTTTGGCATATTGATCTGTCAGGCCGCAAGGCCGTCATAGTTGCGATCGGCGAAATCGTCGTCGCCTGGGTAGCGTCCGGTTCCGTCAACGCGATACCAGCAGAAAAGGGAGCCGCGCCGATGCGGAAACCAATAGCCTTCGCAGTCGCAACGCGTTTTCGTCGTGTTGCGTCGATTCATCCAGTGATCGAGGCGGTATGTGCGTTTGCCGCACACAGTGCAACCCGGCAAGCGGTCGAAATGATCCGGATCTTTGCGCAGGCAACAGCGAGTCGCGCAGTGGCGGCAGTGGACGTGATATCGCATCGTGGTCAGTCGTCGTAGTCGCCACTCGCGCGCCGCTTCACATCGCCTCGCTCCTGTTGCCGGCGCAACTCGCGCGCTTCGCGGGCGCGCGCCGACGACTCGAGAGTGCGGCGCACCTCGGGTCTGGCGATTGCCTGTTCGAAACTGCCGGCCATGTGAAGCAACTGCCATTCAACGCGTAGCAGGTGGGATGGAAGCGAGCTCTTGTGCATGGCGCGCCTCAGATACGGTGAGCCGATACGGGAGCGGCCATGTGCGACTCGTCGTCCAGATTTACGGCGGACATGGCGATGCACACGGCGGCGCTGATCAGGCAGATCAGCCACAAAGGCATGGGTTTCTTTGTTGGTCGCATCAAAGGACCCCCGCGCGGAACGCGACGCAGAGATACCAGAGTCCGCCGATTACAACGGCAGTCGCGGCGCAGGAGACACCGAATCTGCCTTGAAGGCGGCAGGCCGCAAGCAGATCGTTGTCACAAGCGGGGCGGTTCATCCCGCACCCAGTCGCACTGGCAAACCGCGCGAGCGATTTTTGGGCGGCTCCGGTCCTCAGGTGGATGTAGCGTTGGCTTTTCATCGCGTGCTCACAGATTGATCACGGCGCAAGTATCCGCCCTCGGATTATTTGTTGTCAATCCATACTCGGATATTTTTTCTGATAAAAAGGTAAGTCGGCGCTTCTCAGGCGAAAGGAGGCGCCGGAATTTACCGTGCGCGGATACCTAGGAGCGCCGTCTAGTCAACAGGCAGGCGCTCACTTGCGCGACCAGGGAGAGGGCGGCATCGATCCACGCTATGTCATTGATGTAGGTGACTGCGATGAATAGAAGGGGGATGAACGTGGTGAGGCTTGCCTGGCCGAGTTCGCTCCGGCGCCGTTCTGAACACGCGCGGCTATGCCGCCGAAGACGTGTGGTGGCGGCCTCAAGCCCGTCTGTCAACGCTGGGATGAATTCGGGTTCGACGTCTGCCGCCAGCATGTCAACCGTTCCGTCTGCCCGCAGCGACACAAGCACGGCGGCCACGGGCGCGGACGTCGGAGCGTCGAGGTGTTCGACCAGCGTCCGGCGCACGGACGCGCGCCGAATCTCTGTAAGGTGGCCGGCGTCCGCCGCCGAAAGGCGTGTTTCGTTGTTTGACGCCAGTCTGAGGAGTGGCCTGGTACTAGTTCCCGGAAGTCCGCCGCCCGCGGCGCTTTGTGTGGTCTTTGTTTTCATTGGTGCTTAACGCGTCTCTTGATATGCTCGATTGAGAGGCGTCTCGCACGCGCGCACGGCGTTCCGGCGATGGCGGGATCGATTCTTTGATATTCAGGGCAGTCGGCGAACTGCTCTTTGGCTGCGTGTGGCTGGTTGCGATCACGAACTCAATAAACGTCGCGATTTTTGCCTTGTTCTCCTCAGACAGCTGCGCGTAACGCTCGCGGTCATATGCGATGACATCGGTGCGCGTTGCCTGCGGTTCTTCGATTAGATCGTTCACCGAAACGCCGAACGCTTTCGCAAGGTCCAATACTGATACCAGCAGCGCGTCGGTTTGGCCCGCGAGCAGGCGGTTTATCGAACTTTGTGACATACCGGCTTTGGCCGCGAGCTTAGGCTGCGTGTCAAGAGCTGGCCTCTCGCGCATCAGTCGGCGAACGTTCTCCGCCAAGATTTCCCGTACCGGTCGTGTTTTCATGCCTGCAATCTTGCCGAATACGGATATCGGTGTGCGGATAGTATTTGCATGTATCCCGCTTGCAGATATATCCGAGTGCGGATAGTATGGCGCTACATTCACGATGACATCTCCCGAAATGAGTCAAGCAAATGAACCAATGCTTGCCGCTGTCGTACGCCAGCTAAGGCAGACGAAGGGCGACTGGCCAGCGGTCTCGAGCGGTAGTGCCGTGCCGTACTCCACGGTAGTGCACATTGCGCAAGGTCGGATCGGAGATCCGCGCGTATCGACGGTGCAGGCTCTCTTCGATTACTTCGCGCGGCGAGACCTGCAATCGGTCGTTGCCATCAAAGCTTCCATAAAAGTGGAAAACGCCCTTGCTTCCCGTCGTTGACGGTTGGAGCGCTCGATCGCGTCTTTGACGCGCCGGGCGGAGAAGCGTCGCGCGGCGGTTGTTGGGCTACGCATCACGCTTCTCCGCGCTGAAGGAGAGAACGATGAAGAAACTGTATGCGCAGCTTGTCCTGTTCTTGATCAAACCAGCGTTGAAGCTCGAGGCGGAAATCGAATTCGCCGAATGGACAGGGGGCGACGCGGAAAGGCGGCGCCGTATATCCGAGCCTGATCCCGATTTGATTAAAAGCGCGACGCGGTCAATGTCGCCTCGCGGTGAATTCCGGGTCACACGCGACGAGAGGATGAAAGGTCTCGTGCGCGCGTAGCGTGGCGTGAGGCCGGAATAATCCTGCTCTAAGGTTTGAGTGCGAATAGCGAGGTTTCGAACACGTCCACTAATTCGGCCCGACAGGCGTCGCGCTGCGGGCTCGGACTCCAACTGTCCGTGGAAGCGATCATGGCTTTGCAAATTTTGTCGAGATCGGCTTCGCTTTGGCCTTTCAGCTTTGCGATCTCGGCAAACATGAGCGCTGTTAGCGTGCGATACGCAAAGAGCTGGCCTTTCAACTCGTCGATTTGTTGCTTCAGTTCCTGTTCGTTCATGAGTGCCCCGTTCGTGTGGTTGGTAGGTATAGAAGCTCGCCATTTTCGCATGTTCGAGGCTGCGCTCTTTTTTGCTCATTTGATTCACCGTTTTGCTGTGGGTGAACGAATCGTATGAAAACGAGCCGTGCGTAAACAGCATGAAAAATAGTTATCCACAAGGGGTTAGCGTGACCTGCCGATACAGCGATACAACCTGGACCGATGTCCTCTATACGTCAGTACTCAAAACGCCGGGAAAGGTAGAGGACGCAGCGCGGTTTCTGACTGAGCGTCGCGGAATCCGTCTCACCGGCGAATCACTGCGCCTTAAGTTGCGCGAAGTGGAGGGCGCCCGGATCTCGGGCGAAATGTTTGAGCTGCTCGTCGAATGGATGCTCGAGAAGAACCAACCGCATGCGCTGGATGCGGTGCACGCGTTCAACGCGCGCTTCGGACTGGTTGCCGCCCTGGCGCCACGTCCTGATACCGCTGATGGCATCACGGCGCTGGTGACAGCCGCGCTCGGTGTAAGCGACAAGACTGGGCGACTCGCCGAGGAAGTGCGACGCGCAGCCGAAGATGGCGTCATAGAGCCACTCGAAGTCGAGGCGATCGAGCGAATTGGCCGGGACGGTCAGCGCCAGATCGAACAGACGATCACGACTGCGCGCGCTGCAGCAGGTCTGAGCCGCAGCTAAGTTGCCTTTCGCTTACCGGGGGAAAACATGGGTGCAAATGACCCATTGGAAGCGCGCGATCCTATCGCGTCGATAGAGTCAGAGCAGGCCGTGCTCGGCGCGATCATGCTTGATAACGAGGCGTTCGATCGAATCGTGCACCTCGTCGGTGAGAAGGACTTCACGCTACCCGAGCATCGTTCGATCTTTCGCGCGATCTCGCGGATGCTGGCCACGCATCGCCAGGCTGATGCGATCACCATATACGAATTTCTGTCGTCCCATGGATCGAAGATCCGACACCCGCTCCAATACCTCAACGAAATCGTTCAGTCGACGCCGAGTGCCGCGAACGTAGTTCGCTATGCGGAGATCGTGCGTGCCCGCTCGCTGTTACGCGCGACGATGGCCGCAGCGCGACAGGTAATCGATCTCTGTCACAACACTGCCGGGCGCGAAGTGCTCGACATTATCGACCAGGCGCAGGCGTCGTTCATGCGGCTATCTGACGTCGATCAACGTGCTGATGGCTTTACCGCAATCGTGCCCTCGCTCACGCGTGTGGTTGAGCGAGTGGATGAGCTTTACCACAAGGGGCCGGCTGCCGGCATAACCGGGACAGCGACAGGTTTCGATGATCTGGACCGCATGCTCGACGGAATGCACGGTGGCGAGTTGATTATCGTCGGTGGACGGCCATCGATGGGCAAAACCTCGTTCGCCATGAACATCGCGGAGCACGTCGCGATTCGCCTGGGACTGCCTGCTGCCGTTGCGTCGCTTGAAATGCCAACTGAGCAGCTGACGCAGCGCATGCTCGCCTCTCAAGCGCGCATCAACCAGCATCGCTTGCGCACCGGCAAGCTCGAGCAGGATGACTGGCCTCGCCTGACGCATGGCGTGCAGTTGATGGCCGATGCGCCAATTCATGTCTTCGAGGGTGCGGGCCTCACGCCGACCAGCCTCAAGGGCAAGTTGCGCCGCCTGAAACGCGAGGTTGGCCAACTCGGCGTAGTTGTGATCGATTACCTGCAGCTCATGAACGGCGACGGCTCGCACAACGACATGCGCGCAGCCGAACTGAGCGAAATTTCACGCTCGCTGAAGCTGATTGCGAAGGAACTGAAAGTACCTGTGATCGCACTTTCACAGCTAAACCGAGGCCTTGAGCAGCGACCGAACAAGCGGCCGGTGATGTCCGACCTGCGGGAATCCGGGGCGATCGAGCAGGACGCCGACGTGATTCTCTTTATCTATCGTGACGAGGTCTACAACCCCGACAGCGCTGATCGCGGGACAGCGGAAATCATCTGCGCAAAGCAGCGCAACGGGCCGATCGGCACGGTGCGCCTCACCTTCCAGAACGCATTAACCCGGTTCGAGAATTTCGCCTCGCCGGGAAGTGGGCATTGATCTATGGCAACCGTAACTCCGTTTTTTACCTGGCGTCGCGCCATGACCTGCAGCGAATTGCCGTCGACGACCAAGCTGGTCCTGTTCGTGGTCGCGGAATACGCAAACGCGGTCGATGACATTGTCTGGCCGTCTATCGAATCGCTCGCGGAAAGAGCGTCGTTATCCGAGCGGGCCGTTGCAAAGCACCTTGCGATAGCCGAGCGTGACGGCTGGCTGGCGCGCTGGAAATCGCGCAGGCCAGATCGCAAATGGGCGCATTCGCACTACCGGTTCTCGATTCCCGCGATCGTCGCAAAGCAGCAGCGTGACGCGATCGATCTGGATCTCGCGGCGGCGTCAGATGGTGATGAAATTTTGAACAAGGATGAACGTCGTTCCACTCGTGCTCAGGAAATGGGCAGATCGGAACCACGTGCAGGTAACTCCGGTGAATTGAATGAACCATGTGCAGGTAACTCGCGTGCTCCGACCGAACAGGGTGCGGGCGATTTGATGGACGCTGTCCCGGAGGCGAATTCCGAAAGTTACCTGCACCACGTTCCTACTAAGTACCCAGTAAACAGAGATTGTATAAAACCTTCTCTCTCTCAACCCACAGTGGTAAACGAAGCTACAGACGTTCAGAGAGTAAAACCCGATGAATCGAGTTTGTCAATTGCGCGGTGGATGTTCGAACGACTGCAGGCTGATGATTCAGGAATTGGAAAGCCGGACATGGAGGCGTGGGCGCGCGACGTGGACGCGATGATCGTGCTCGACGGCCGCGCGACCGATGCAATGGGAAAGCTGTTTGGCTACGCGCGTCGCGACAGGTTTTGGGCGAAGGTCATCACGTCGCCGGCCCGTCTGCGAAAAAACTGGGAGGAGCTTCGTGTTCGTCGAAACGGTTCGATCGCGGCGAAGCATGCGCAAGCGTCGACTCAACCAGCATCGAGTGTCCCGGACGACCGGGTCTGCGCTCACGTTGAGAACGGTTGCCGTTGCATGCATGCGGCAAGCACGATTATTGGCGCCGGCTCAGCGCGGCGTGGCTATTGCCGACAGCACATCGGCCAGTATGAAGATTGATCCGGGGGAAAGAGGAACATGAATCTCGAAGAACGTTTGACGAATTGGGCGAAAGCTCAAAGTTGCGGTAGTGGCGATGGTGGCCGTGATTCACTTGTCGCGAGCATCTACTTTCCGGGCGTGCCGGGCCGCAGTGTCAATTCGGCGCTCGACCTTGTGGACGCTAATCGTGTTGAGGTGGCGATGCGTGGGTTGATGCCGGTCGATCGGAAGATTTTGCAGATGCATTACGTGTGGCACAAGCCGCCATTCGTGATCTGCCGGCGGCTTGGACTGAAGGTACGGCCGACGACAGTGTTCGACTTCGCGCTCGCACATGCACGCCGATCTCTTGGCGAAAAGCTTCTCGAACCGAAGCGCGAGTTCGTGTCGATGCAGTCGATTATCGATCGGTTGCAGTCCGAACCTCTTGCAGAAACGAAATAGGTCGTCTACACTCCGCTCCACAATCTGATCCGGTTTCTACCGAGTGCGCGCGGCCTTTGCCGGGCTGCACTACGTCGATAGAAAGTGGCTTCAGAAGGCAGCAGGTCAAGCAAGCCCTGAGCGCGCAAGCGTCAGGGCTTTTTTGCGTCTGGCCGTCGGTTTCTCGCGACCCGCATGCCATTGCCCGCGCCGGCCCGATCTTGCCGCCG
The DNA here is from genome assembly GCF_052682275.1 of Paraburkholderia sp. D1E. Taxonomy (NCBI): domain Bacteria; kingdom Pseudomonadati; phylum Pseudomonadota; class Betaproteobacteria; order Burkholderiales; family Burkholderiaceae; genus Paraburkholderia; species Paraburkholderia sp. D1E. The sequence goes on along the minus strand of NZ_JBQYMB010000001.1, from coordinate 8,125,172 downwards.
ATGCGTAAAAAATAGGCATGGCCGGGGACCCTATAGGCCTCAGGCACACGGGGGCTCACACCCGCGTTTTTTCTCTACTGGCGAAACATCAAGGGGGGTCATATTCATGCCCACTCAACAGCAGATCGCGGATCACCTCGATCTCGATCAGTCTGCGGTGTCGCGGCTAGTCGAGAAGCTTGGCATTGACCACCGGCAGTCTTCGATGGACGAGATCCGCGTCGATTACATCCGGCACCTGCGCGGCATTGCGGCGGGCCGGGTGGGCGACGGTGGTTACGACCTCGCCACTGAGCGTGCGATGACCGAGCGCGTGGAGCGCGAGATCAAGATCCTCACGCTCGCGGAGAAGAAGGGCCAGCTCGTGAACGCGGAGCAGCTCGAGCGGGCCTATGGCCAGATGGTCAGCGCGTTTCAATCGGAACTCGTCTCGCTGCCGGACAAACTGGTCCAGGAGCTACGTACGCTCTACGGTGTCGAAGTCGATGTCGAAATCCTGAATGGGCATGTCAATGGATGCCTCGAACAGTTGGCTCGATACGAGCCAGACAGTACACGCAGTGCTGCGGCGCCTGGCGAGCCTGCTGAAGCCGGGGGAGAAGCTCTCGACGACTGAGTGGGCGCGTCGACACCGACGACTTAGCGCGAAGGCGGCGGCGAGCCCCGGCCGGTACAACCCGGATATCACGCCCTGGGTGCTGGGCATGCATGCGGCGCTCGACGATCCGCGTGTGCAGAAAGTCGTGTGCATGAAGTCTGCACAGGTGGCGTGGACTGACGGCGTGCTGCTGAACTACGTCGGACGGCGGATCGACATCGATCCGTGCCCGATGATCATCATGTTCGCGAAAGAGAAGTCGGCGAAGAAATTCAACCTCGAAAAATTTGAACCAATGGTCGAGGTGACGCCGCGCCTTTCTGCAAAACTGCCCGTGCATGCGGGCCGGGACAGGAACAATCTGTGGGACCACAAGACGTTCGCGCGTGGGTTCCTCAAGTTCATCACGTCAAATGCGCCAGACGATGTGAAGTCGACACCGGCGCCGGTGGTGGCGGTCGAGGAGCCGGATGATGCGAACCAGAACGTGCGCGAGCAGGGGGATTCCATCACGCTGCTCGAGGAGCGCAACAAGAGCTACTCGGACAGCCGGCGCAAGGTGATCTTTGGGGGCACGCCAACGGTCGACGGTTTCTCGCGCATCGCGCAGGCATACGAAGCATCGGACCAGCGGCGCTATCTGGTGCCGTGCCCGGACTGCGGTGAAGAGCACGAAATGGCGTGGGATAACGTCACGTGGTTGGAGGATGCAGAAAAGCCTCACGAGGTCTTCGGTCTCGCGCGGCCCGAGTCGGCCCGCTATGCGTGCCCGTTCTGTGGCAGCCTTTGGGACGACACCGCGCGCTTTCGTGCGGTGCGCCACGGGCGGTGGGTGGCGACCGCTGCGTTTCACGGCGTCGCCGGCTTCCGGTTGAATGAGCTGGTGTCGCCGTTTCCGGGCTCGCGCCTCGCCGAACTGGTCAAGAAGCGACTGGTTGCAGAGAAGGCGCTGCGCGCGGGCGACGATACGAAGATGCGCTCGTTCGTGAACAACACCGAGGGGAGGCCGTACAGATACGAGAGCGACATTCCGGAGATCGAGCTGCTCGCTGCGCGCGCGCTCGACTATCCGGTCTTTACGGTGCCGGCCCGCGCACTGCTACTCACGATCGGCATCGACGTGCAGCATGACCGCATTGCGGTGGTGCTGCGTGCCTGGGGCCGTGGTGAAGAAAGCTGGCTCGTGCTGTGGGACGAGATTTACGGCAACGTGCTCGAACAGGGTAACGATCCGATGGTGGGCGGCGTGTGGGGCGCGCTGACCGAACTGCTGACGCAGGGCTACCGGCACGCGAACGGCTGGATTTTGCGCGTGCGCGCTTCGTCGATCGACTCGTCGGACGGTTCGACCTCCGATGCGGTGTATCGCTATGTGCGTGTCGCGCAGAAGCGCGGCATCAACATCATGGCGATCAAGGGTGCGAAGGATGCCGGCGCGGAAGTGTTCAGCGTGCCCAAGGCGTCGGTCGACTCGGTGCGTAACAACAGCAAGGCCGCGAAGTATGGACTGCGTCCGTATATGGTCGGTGTGAGCCGGGCCAAGGATCTGATTCTCGATAACCGGTTGAAGCTCGAAGGCGAGGGGCCGGGGCGATTGCACTGGTATCAGGGCGTGCGTGCAGATTATCTGCAGCAGCTCACCGCCGAGGTGAAGGTGCCGGGGCGCATCGGCGGCAAGCGCGTCTGGCAGAAGAAAGCCGGTGCGCGTAACGAGGCGCTCGATTGCGAGGTGTATGCGCTGCATGCGGCGCGCAGCATCAAGACGCATCTCATGACGGAGGCGCACTGGATGATTGAGCAGAACCGGCTTGCGCAGGCATCGCTGTTCGACACGATACCGGTGGCGACGGCGCTGCCGGCGGTCGGTGATGTGGATACGGTGCATGCACCGGCTACCGACGAGGTTGGAACGACTGAAGACAAACCTGCTGCACTCGCTGGACCACCAGATCCGGCACACGACTGGCCGCTCGCGACCAGTGTGCCCCGTACATCCCCACCCGGAACCCCGCCATCGAGCGGGGTTTCGCGTTTTCAGGGTCGGCGCACGGGCCGCTCGGCGTACCTGAAGCGTCGCTAATTACTTACCGGAGCCGCATATGGCCTACACCGCAGCGGATCTTTCCCGCATCCAGTCGGCAATCGCGAAGGGTGAGCTTGAAGTGCAATACGCGGATCGCAAGGTCCGCTATCGCAGTATCGCCGAGCTGCGCGAAGCGCAGACCGAGATCGTCCGTGCGCTGGACCGGGCCAATCCGCGCTCGCGCGTGTTCCGCCTGCGGCACGGCGGCAAGGGGATCCGATGAAGCGCACGGGTTCAGGAAATTATCCGTCGCTCGCGCAGCGCGGCTTTGTGCTGCCCACGCGTCTCGCCCCCGCACGCCTGAAAGCGTCGGCCTACGAGGCGGCCGGGGCATCGGGTGCGCGCGGGCGCTCGTGGCAGACGTCTCGCGCCGGACCGAACGCCGCCGCCGTGCAGAACCTGCCGCTGCTGCGCAGCCGCGCGCGCGATGCGATCCGTAACGATCCGTGGGCGAAGACTGCGATCTCGCGGCTCGTGTCGAACACGATCGGCACGGGCATCCAGCCGCATCCGCAGCATCCGGATCCGGCGATCCGCCGGCAGCAGAAGCAGTTGTGGGACGACTGGGTCAGTGAATCGGACGCGGATGGTCTGCTCGACTTCTACGGTCAGCAGACGCTTGCCGCACGCGCCTTCTTTGGTGATGGCGAGGTGCTGCTGCGTCGGCGCATGCGGCGGCCGGAGGCCATGCTCGCGGTGCCGATGCAGGTTCAGGTGCTCGAAGCCGACATGCTACCGGTTGAAAAAAACGAAATGACGGCGGGCGGTGGCGAGATCGTCAACGGCGTGGAGTTCGACGCCGACGACCAGCGCCTCGCATACCACCTGCTGCGCCGTCATCCCGGTGAATACAACCGGGTGTCGTCGGGCTCGATGCTGACGACACCGGTACCGGCCGACGACATCGCGCACGTGTTCCAGCCGCTGCGCGCCGGACAGGTGCGTGGCGTGCCGGAGTTATCCACCGTGTTGCTGCGTTTGCATTCGCTCGACAACTTCGACGATGCGGTGCTGTTCCGGCAGGAGATCAGCAACCTCTTTGCCGGGTTTCTGGTCAAGCCCAACGCCGAGCCGGGGCTGCTGGGCGACCCGGTGACGGGCGAGGGTCTTGAGTTCGACTCGGATGGCTTCTCGCCGGTCGTGTCGCTCGAGCCCGGCACGGTGCAGGAACTGGCGCCCGGAGAGGACATGCGCTTTGCGACGCCGCCCGGCGCGGGTGCGGATTATGGGCCGTTCATGCGTCAGCAACTGATGGCGGCCGCGGCCTCGGTCGGTATGCCGTACGAAATTCTCACGGGCGACCTGCGCGAGGTGAGCGATCGCGTATTACGCGTGCTGCTCAACGAATTCCGGCGCTCGGTCGAGCAGGTGCAGTGGAACATTTTTATTCACCAGTATTGCCGGCGCGTGTGGGCGTGGTGGGTCGACGCGTGCGTGCTGTCCGGCGCGATGGACGCACCGGATTTCCATCGAACGCGCCGCGAGTACCTGCGTGTGCGGTGGGTGCCGCAGGGATGGCCCTACATCCACCCGGTGCAGGACGTGAACGCACAGAAGCTCGCGATCCGCTCGGGGCTGACGAGCCGCTCGGCGTCGATCCTGAAGCAGGGCGAGGATCCGGAGCAGGTCGATCAGGAGAACGCGGCGGATAACGCGCGGGCCGATGGGCTGGGCCTGCGTTACGACACGGATCCGCGCTCGCGCGATATCGCTGGAGATGCGGCGGGTGATGCGGCAGGCAATCCAGTAAGCACGCCTTCTTCGAAGACAGGAACAGCAGATGAAAAATCGTAAGTGGTGGGATATCAGGGCGCTCACGAATGCGCAGGGCGCGAGCGTCGCCGAAATCCGGATCTATGACGAGATCGGCTTCTGGGGCACGGACGCGAAGACGTTCATTTCGCAGCTCGACGAGGCAGCGGCGAACGCCGATGAAATCGTGGTGGCGATCAACTCGCCGGGCGGCGACGTTTTTGATGCGTTTGCCATCTACAACGCACTGCGCCGTTACGCTGGGCGCGTTACTACCCGTGTCGACGGTGTGGCGGCGTCTGCCGCGTCGCTCGTCACCATGGCGGGCGATCGCGTTGTCATGCCCGAGAACGCGATGCTCATGATCCATAACCCGTGGACGGTAGCCGCCGGCACGTCGGCGGATCTGCGCGCGACGGCCGATTCGATGGACAAGGCGCGCGACGGCATTCTCGCCGCGTACCGCAACAAGAGCGGCAAGTCTGACGAGGAACTGACCGCGATGCTCGACGCGGAGACGTGGATGACGGCCACCGAGGCGAGGGAGGCGGGCTTTGCCGACGAGATCGAAGCGCCGGTGAAGCTCTCGGCGAGTATGCGAGCGGCCGGGCTGCTCGCGCGATTCGAGTCCGCGCCGTCTCCTGTTCAGGCGCTCGTCGACGAGGCGCTGGCCGAGGCTTCGAATCCAGATCCGGATATACCGACAGGCATTCCGCAGCTAGGCACGAAGACCGTGGCTGATCCTGTGCCACCGATTGCACCGGAGCCAACTGTGCAGGCGGAATCGCCGGGAGCGCTCGCCGCGCACGTGTTCAGTGCGTGCCGGGCGGCGAATCTGTCGGCGTGCGTGGAAAGCATCGTGACGACCACGGCGCTGAAGGATCGCGCGACGATCGACGCAGCGATCCGCAATGCGTCCGACATCGCGGGCCTGTGCGTCGCGACGAAGCTGCCGGAACTCACTGCGCAGTTCGTTGCCGACGGGCTGAATCCCGATCAGGTGCGCGCGCGTCTGTTCGACCGTGTGACGCAGGCACAGGCGCGCGTGAACAGCCGCCTGCCTCCAGTCAGCGACGATGCCGGGGCCAGCGGGTCTGCCGCGTCGGCGGCGGGGCCGAAGGCCTCGTCAGTCTACGCGGCGAGGCGCGCACGCATGAGTGCGCCCCCGAAGTGAGCAAAATAATTTTTACGGTCCACGTTGGCAGAACCATCCACGCGCAAACAGGCGCAAAGGAGAAGCGGGCACATGAACAGCATTAAAACCCAAGGCAATTTCACCGGCGAGTTCCTCCTTTCGGAGGGGCCGGGCCGGATCTCGCGCGAACAGATTGTCGTTGTCAAAGGCGATGCACTGCCCGCCGGGCAACTGCTCGGCACGATTGGCACCGGCGAGTACGCACCGTACGACAACACGGCGACCAGTGGGGCAGAAATGGTCACCGCGATCCTGTACGGGCCGCTCGCCGCATCGGATGAACAACGCGCTGCCGTGGGCATTGTGCGCCTCGCCGAAGTCACTGCGCAGCGCCTCACGGGTCTCGACGCAGCGGCACGCGCGGATCTTGCCGCGCACTACGTGATCGTGCGCTAGACGCAGCGATCTGCACTTCTTACCCTCTTTTCCAGACAGGAGAGTTACATGGCGGATATCGCCCTTCTCAACGACGACGCGTTTTCGCTATCGTCTCTCAGCGCAGCCATCAACGAGCAGCCTCAGGTACCGAGTCGCCTGGCGTCCCTTGGCCTCTTCGATGAAGAGGGTATTACGACGACCGTCGTGCAGATCGAACGCGATGGCGACACGCTCGCGCTCGTGCCGGTCGGCCAGCGCGGTGCGTCGGGCACCGTCGTTGTCGGCAGCAAGCGCAACATGATTCCTTTTAACACCGTGCACCTGCCACAGCGTGCGGCGATCGGCGCGGACGAGATCCAGAATCTGCGTGCGTTCGGCTCGGAGTCCGAACTCGAGGCTATCCAGACGGTCGTGAACAAGCGCCTCGCCAAGATGCGCCGGCAGCTCGATGCAACGACCGAATTCCACCGCATCGGCGCAATCAAGGGGCTGATCCTCGATGCGGACGGTAAAACCGTCGTGGCCAACCTGCTCAAACAGTTCGATATCGAGCACACGGAAATCGACTTCGAACTCGATCAGCCGAAAACCGAACTGCGTATCAAGTGCCTGGCGCTACTCGACGCAATCGAGGATGCGCTTGGCAACACGCCTTTCACCGGCGTGCGCGTGCTGTGCGGCCGTGGCTTCTGGAACCGTCTGATCGTGATGGAGTCGGTGAAGGAAACCTATCTCGCCACTGCCATGGCATCGGCGCTGCGCGGCGACCCGCGCGATACGTTCGAGTTCGGCGGCGTCACCTTCGAGCGCTACCGTGGCCGTGTGGGCAACGTCGGTTATGTGGCCGACGATGAAGCGTGGGCGGTGCCTGAAGGCGTGCCGGATCTGTTCATCACGCGCTTTGCGCCCGCCGACTACATGGAGACGGTGAATACGAACGGCCTGCCGTACTACGCGAAGCAGGAACTTATGGACTTTAGCAAGGGCGTCGAGCTCGAGGCGCAGTCCAATCCGATCCACCTGTGCACGCGTCCGAAGGCCGTCATCCGGCTGACGGTATAGGGCGCGCCGTATGTCGTTCCGTGAGCTTGTTGCGGATCTTGACGATGCAGTGGTCCGCGATCTGGCCGACGACGACATCATCGTTGACGGCGAGCCGGTTCGCGGCATGTTTGCCGCGCCCTGGCTCGGGCCGGACCTCGGGCGGCAGCGCACGCAACTGGAACACCCACAGGTGAGCGTGCGTGACGTCGACGCCGCGCGGGTCGTTCAGGGCAGTGTCGTGATCGTAGGCTCCGATACCTATGTGGTCTTCGAACTGCAGCCGGACGGTACGGGCTGGACAGTATTGCTTCTGCGGCCTCGTTAGGACGCTGCCGTGACGTCGCTGAAGCGTCGACGATGGAGACAGCATGGATGCACTGAAAGTGGAGATCGATGTCGGCCAGGTGACGGCGGCCCTTCAGGGGCTGTCGCCGTCTGCGATGCAGGCCGCCTGGCGGCGCACGCTGCGCAAGACCGCGGGATGGATAAAAAGCCAGACCGGCAAGGAAGTGTCGAAGGGCACGCAGATCCCGCAGAAGGCGATCCGCAAGCGACTGTACTTCTTCATGCGCTCAGCCGATACGGGCAAGGTGTGGCTCGGCCTGAACCCGATCGAGGCGCACCGGCTTGGATCCGTGCGTGAGACGAAAAAGGGCATGCGTGCGGGCCGCTTCATGTTCGACGGCGCGTGGCGGCAGACGAAGACAAAGCCTGACGGTCCTATCTACCAGCGGGTGGGTAAGGCCCGAACACCGTTCGAGGTAGTGAGCGTGGACTGGTCGAAGACGGGCGATCCGGCCTTCCGGCGTGCCGTAAGAATGTGCGAGGAGCGCCTCATGACGATCCTGAAGCAGGAAGTGAATTACGAAATCCAGAAAGCGTTGGGAGGGGGGCGCCGTGGACGAGGTAGTTGAGCTGACGGATGCTCCTGACGTACACGGGAGCATCGATATCCTTACCGCACTGCACGACGCGATGATCGCAGGTCTGCGCCGGCGTCTGCCGGATATGCCCGCGATCGATGCTTATCCACGCATTGGCAAGCGGATCCCGACGCCGTGCATTGCGATCGAAATGTCGGAAATGGAGCCGGGTCACGATCCGGGTACCGGACAGACTTCGCTCATCGGCCGCTTTCAGGCACGCGCGATTGTGGATCCGCTTGAGCCCCATGCAGACCTTGCGGTACGCCAGCTTGCCGCGCGCGTCGCGTGTGCGGTGCACGCGCAGACGTGGGAGGTGCCGGTCACGCCGGCGAGACTGGTGCAGATTGGCGACGACCCGTTCAAGCCGGAGCTCGACGCGTATCTGGTGTGGCTCGTCGAGTGGACGCACGAATTCGATCTGGGCGATGTGACGCCGCCGTTCCCGCCTGATGACGCGGTGGTCTTGTGGGGAGTCGATCCGGCGACGGGGAGGGGGCATGAGTCCGATTACTGGGATCCGGCGCAGGAATCGGCAAATGGTATCGGTGCGATGACATGAGCGACTACGAAATTGGCGAGGTTGACCGGTTGATTGCGAGCATTGTCCAGGCGGGCTTCGTCGACAGCGTCCAGTATGAACCGCCTTGCTGCAGGGTCCGTAACGGCGAGTGGGTGAGCGCATTGTTGCCATGGAAGACCTTTGCGGCCGGACGGGTACGCACGTGGTGTCCGCCATCGGTTGGCGAGCAGGCGATTGTGCTGGCTCCGTCGGGCACGCTGGCGGGCGCATTTGTGCTGGCCGGTTTTTATAGCGATACGCACGGCGGCGCAAATGGCGCGTCGGCCAGTCTGACGGCGACCGACTATCCGGACGGTGCGCATGAGCACTACGACCATGACGCGCATGAGTACGTGTTCTCGGTGCCTGCAGGCGGGCGCATTGTGTTCCGTATTGGCGATACACAGATGGAACTGACTGCGGCCGGCATTACGCAGACCACGCCGAAGCTTCTTGTCGATGCGCCGGATTCGACCTTCACCGGCAACAGCACGACGAAAAAACGCCTGACGTTCCGGGGCGGTATGACGGGCAGCAACGCGACGGGTGGTCCGGCCTCCGAGATCGACGGCGACGCGAGTTATACGGGGACCGTCAGATCGAAGGGCGTGTCGCTGCCGGATCACACGCACCTTGTGAAGCAGGTGGGTGCGCCGACCGACCCGCCCACAAAAAATTAGTGTGCTACCCCGGCATCGTCAGAAAAAAGCAACTTTGGCCTCGCATGTGTGCGGGGCTTTTTTATTCTGGAGCATCGGTATGCCGAAAGACAACGAAGTCATTGCCTTGCCACAAGCCGCGGTGCTGTCCGCTGGTGTGTCCGCCGCGGTGACATTCCGCGACAGGATGTTCAGGTCGCGTACGGTTGTGTTTCCAGATGGTGACACCGCAATGGTCGAGCGAAGCGTCGTTGTCGCGTCAACGCCTGAACATGTCGCCTTTCTCAACCAGCACGCCGACTTCGAGCGTGTCGGCGAGGCTGCCTGAGCATGGACGCACTGACCGGCATGGACCGGCATACGGGTATGCCCATTACCGGGGTTGATCACCTGAAGCAAAGCATCGGCGACATCCTGTCGACCCGCAAGGGCACAAGGCGCGAGCGCCCTGAGTACGGCTGTGACATTCCACGGATGGTTGATCTTCCCGTTACGCGGGGGTGGATCTCGACCGTGCAGGCCGAAGCCGCGCGCGCGATCGGACGATGGGAGCCCCGTATCAGGCTCTCGCGCGTCATGGTGTTGTCGGTCCTGGATGGGAGCGCGACTTTCCGGATTCAGGGCGTCTATATGGGCGATGAGATTCTGTTCGAGGTGACGACGTGACAACCATTGATCTGACCGCGATCGAGCCACCCGATGTGGTCGAAATGCTCGACTTCGAGGACATTTATCAGGATCTGATCGAACACTACAAGGGCATTTATCCTGACTGGACTGCGGCACTCGAATCGGATCCGGTGGTGAAGCTGATCGAGCTGGCTGCATATCGGGAGGTGCGCTTCCGGGCACGGGTGAACGATGCGGCGCGTTCGGTGATGCTGGCTTTTGCAACCGGTACGACGCTTGAGCATGTCGCGGCGCTCTTTGGGATCAAACGACTCGCGATCAAACCGACGGACCCGGAAGCCAGTGATGAACTGAAGGAAAAAGACGACGACCTGCGCTCGCGCACGCAGCTCGCGCCGCAAGGTTATTCGGTGGCTGGTCCAGAGGGTGCCTACAGGTCGCATGCGTTAAATGCCGATGGTCGTGTGCTGTCGGTGTCCGTGATCAGTCCGGCCCCGTGCGAAATCGTTGTCACGATCCTCTCGCGTGAGGGTGACGGCACAGCCAGTGACGAACTGGTCGGGATCGTGACGAGAGCGCTGCGGGCCGAGGATGTGCGACCGCTCGCGGAAAAGGTCACGGTACGCGGTGCGGAGATCATCCGGTACCGGATCCGCGCAACGCTGAAATTCTTCGCGGGTCCCGACCGCTCGGTTGTGCTGGCCGAGTCCAGAAAGCGTGTGCAGCAGTATGCCGACGACATGCACCGGATGGATATGGAAGTCACCCCAGACGGCTTGTACGCCGCGATCCGGGTGTCGGGCGTGCAGAAGGTCATCCTCGAAACACCGCCTGACGGGATCAGGGTCACGAAGCAGCAGGCGAGCTTCTGCACGGGAATCGAACTGATTGACGGGGGCGTGTATGACGGCGGGGCGTAGCAATAGTCTGTTGCCGGCCGGTTTGCTTCCTTCCAATGCGACGCCGCTCGAACGAAGCATTGCGGCGACCAGCGCGCGCATCAACGATATTCCGGTCCCGCTTGCCGATCTGATGAACCCGGACACGATTCCGCTCGCGCTGCTGCCGTGGCTCGCATGGCACCTCGGCATCGACACGTGGAAAGACTACTGGCCCGAACAGGTCAAGCGTGCGCGTGTGAAGGCTGCGATTCCGATCGCGCGGAAGAAAGGCACGGTTGCGGCCGTGCGCGAGGTTATCGCCACGTTCGGCGCCAATCTCGCACTACGCGAGTGGTTTGAGACGGATCCGCCGGGACGACCCGGTACGTTCGAGATCGTCATGACGGTGAGCGCCCGTGACGGGTTGCCGGCGACCGCCGCTTATGTCGCCGACATCATCGCGGAGATCGACCGTTCAAAGCGCGCGAGCGCGCATTACACGTTCACGCAAGGCTTTTCCATACAAGGCCGGCAAGGCGTTGCAGCGGCAGTTCGGCCTGCCCTGTACCGCCGGCTTTCACTCACGGATAAATGAACATGGCCGGGTCCATCATAAACATCACCGATGCCGGCCGCGCCGCGCTCGTCGCGCCTGGCAACGCTGGCACCAACGCACACAAGATCGTCGAAATCGGCCTGAGTACGGGCTGGTTCGACGCGTCTGATCGCACACTCAAAAAGCTGCCGAACGAGCTTAAGCGCATTACCACTTTCGCTGGCGAGAATGTCGCATTCGATACGATCCACGTCACGTTGCGCGACGACACGTCCGACCAGTACAAGCTTTTCGGCGTCGGCCTGTACTTCGAAAACAGCGTGCTATTCGGCGTCTATTGCCCGAGCGTTGCAGACGGCCCGATCATGGAGAAGTCGCCCGCAGCGATGGCGCTTCTCTCGGCCGATATGCAGTTCACGACGATCGACGCGACGAAGCTGGTTTTCGGCGATGCCAGCTTTACCAATCCGCCGGCGACCACCGAGCGGCAAGGTGTCGTCGAGCTGGCGACGCAAGCCGAAGTCAACGCTGGCACCGACGACTTGCGCGCCATTACGCCAAAGACCGCGGCGGCCCGCTATGCATCGCTCACCGGTGCCCTGTTTAGCGGTCAGGTCATTCTCGCCGAAGGAAGCCTTACCGCCCCCGGCCTGACGTTCGACAAGGACGGCGCGCCTGACACGGGCCTGTATCACATCGCCGACGGTTCGTTTGGCATCACCTCTAACGGGAAATCTGTTGCCCGCTTCACGACAGGCGGAACCGTATTCGACAAGAATATCCAGGTCGCAGCCGGCGTCCGCTCGCTGTTCGGCACCGCGACCGATGACGGCACGAACCTCGTGCAGATTGGCGGCAATGCGAGCACGCGGGGCGTGCATACGTTCGGCTATGGCGCGACAGTTGCATGGGCGAGCGCGGACACCACGGTGGCTTATTTCCGCTCGAACGGTCACGTATCTGTCGGCTCGGAAGCCGCTTCCGGATTTCTCGACCTCGTAGCTGGCAACACCGCCCGTGCCCGAATCCTGCCTTCTGGCCGTGTTCTTATCGGCCTTCCCGCAGCGGATGACGGCGTCAATACGCTACAGGTGAAAGGCCCGGTGAAAGGCTCGAATGACGTTGGTGGTCTCGTCGCCTCGAACGGTGGCGGCACGGGTCAGACATCGATCATGCTGACGCGTGAAGGCGCTGCGATCGACGAAAAGCGCTGGGAGATTATGCATGCGTCGACCGGTGCATTCTCTATCCGTTCGATCAATGATGCTTACTCGGCCGGCCGCTCGGCTATGGAGGTTGTGCGCCCCGCCGGCGGTGGTGTTACGGCGACCCTTATGAAACTGATGCTCGACGGAGGCCGCGTGCTCGTCGGCACGTCGGCCGATGACGGCTACAGCCGGTTGCAGGTAGCAGGAAACATTTCCGTCAACCGGGCGGCTGGCGAAGGCCAACTGGCGCTTGGCGGCAACGATGGGTATTTCTACGGAAACGCAGCGCAATGCGGCTGGTACTCGCCAACAAAGGGCGCGTTTCGTTACGACTTCACGAACCAGAATCTGTTTGTCGGCCCGGGGAACAATCCGGTATGGCATGCCGGCAACCTCACGCCGCTCGACCTGAAGAAAGACGGGACCATGTACGGCGACCTGTATTTCTCGGCGAGCAAGCGAGTCATTCTTGCCGAAGGTAGCGCAGCCTTTCCATCGCTGACATTTGCCAACGATGGTGCGCCGGATACTGGTCTCTATCACGTCAATGATGGCACGTTCGCCGTGACGTGCAACGGCATTACGACTGTTCGCTTTACCCCGGGCATCACCGCATTCGATCGGCCTCTAACGGGACCGACGCCGGCCGCCGGCGACGTGTCGACGCTGCTCTCGACGACTGAATGGGTTACGGCAAAGATCGCGGCGGCCGTGATCGGGCAAATCGTCATGGAGCCGCGCACGTCCGCACGGGCCGGCTACCTGAAGGTTAACGGCGCCCTGGTGAACCGGGCCGACTATCCAGCGTTGTGGGCCTATGCGCAGGCGAGCGGCGCGCTCGTAACAGAAGCGCAATGGTCGGCCGGCCGCTGGGGCTGTTTCTCAAGCGGCGACGGCGCGGCCACGTTCCGCATTCCCGAGCTGCGCGGCGAAAGCCTTCGCTGCTGGGACGACTCGCGCGGCATAGACAGCTATCGCGAAATCGGCTCATGGCAGGACAGCCAGAACCGGTCACACGCACACGGCGCCTCTGCCGGCGCGGTCGGCGATCACGCCCACAGCGCATGGACTGATACGCAGGGGTGGCACGGCCACACCTACAACGACGGCGGCCACGCCCACGGCATAGGTAACGGAGGAAGCCCCGGCGGTGACACGAGCACGGTCGCAGGTCCCGGCGCGAACCGCGCTCGTGTGACATCGACTGATGGCGCTGGAATCAATATCAGCATTAACGGTGACGGCAACCACACGCACGGTGTCGGCATGAATGGCGCCGGCGGGCACAGCCATGCAATCACCGTCAACGCAGACGGCGGCGCAGAAACCCGTGTGCGCAACGTCGCGTTGCTCGCAATGATCCGCGCTTACTGATCTGGAGAGAACGAACCATGCTGATTCACCAATTTGATAACACGACCGGCGCTTATCTTAATAGCTGTCTGGCTGATGCCGATCCGCGCAACGATGGGCGCTGGCTGATTCCTGCCTTCAGCACGTCCGACACGCTGCCCGAGCGCACGTCGCTTTCGTGGCCGTTTTATCGCGATGGCGCATGGATGCTGCTGCCGGACTATCGCGGCCGCCCGTTCTATCGCCAGGACACCGGCGAGCCGACCGAGATCCTTACCGCCGGCAGGACGCCGGCCGAACTGAACCTGACCGACAAACCCCGGCCGTCCGCACGGCATACGTGGATTGACGGCGAATGGGCGGTATCGGCCGAACTGCTCGCGCAGGAAAAGCGCGCCGCGATGATGGCCGAGTTCGATCTGCGCATGTCGAAAGCGCGCGCGCAGAACGCCGGCAAGGCCGACGCACTCGCAGCCGGCCTGCTCAATGACGAAGAGACGTATTACTTCAAAGCCTGGTCGGCGTATCAGATGGCACTTGTCAGTGCGATCGGAAAAGACACATTCCCGGATGTCGTCGAATGGCCTGATACACCTCTCCCCTATGTGCCGGCGCCCGAGCCGGAAGTGCCGGCGACGGCTGACCTGGCAACTGAGCCGGCAACTGGCCTGGCAGATGAACGGGCAACTGACCCACCGGCTGCCTGATCAGGTTGTATGTCATGACCCATGACCGCCCCAAAGAATTCTTGGGGCGGTTTTTCTTTTCTGGAGACCGTTAATGGGTGCAACATCGTTTTTCCACGGCGTGACCGTTTCGCTGGTCGACAGCGGTCCACGCACCATCGCCGTGCCGTCGTCATCGATTGTCGGCATGGTCAATACGTACACGCCCGGCGCGGATCTGGCGTCCCCGAATGTGCCGGTCCAGCTGACGAGTTATCGCGAGGCGGTCGCGGCGTTTGGCGAGCGTAGCGCGATCGCTCAGGCTGCGCGCGCGATCTATGCGCAGAGCAAGGCCGTTATTGTCGCAACGGGCGTTGCGGACGGTGCGACAGACAACCATGATGCCGCAGCGCTCACTTCGGCGATTATCGGGGGCGTGACTGCGGGTGGTGCCCGTACAGGCATGCAGTCGCTGCTCGACGCGAAGTCGAAATTCAATGTTCAGCCGCGTCTGTTGCTGGCGCCTGGATTTTCTTCGACGCAGGCCGTGGCGACGGCAATGGATTCGCTTGCCGGCAAGCTACGCGCGATCGGGATTATCGACGGGCCGAACACCGACGACGAAGCCGCGATCGCGTACGCGACAAAGTTCGGTAGCAAGCGTCTCTACATGGTGGATCCGGGCACGACGTATTGGGACACAACCGCGAATGCCGACGTCAATGCGCCAGCGTCGTCGTATGCGGCGGGACTCTTTTGCCAGACGGACGCGAACATCGGGTTCTGGGCGTCGCCGTCGAACAAGGAACTGGTGGACATCACGGGCACGAAGCGGCCGATCGAATTCCTCGACGGTGACGAAACGTGCCGCGCAAATCTGCTGAACAACGCAAAGATCGCGACGATCATCCGCGACGGCGGTTATCGCCTGTGGGGCAACCGTACGCTATCGAGCGACCCGAAGTGGGCGTTCGTCACGCGTGTGCGCACACTCGATATCGTGATGGACGCGGTGCTCGCCGGTCACAAGTGGGCGGTCGACCGCGGCATTACCGCGACCTACGTCGACGACGTCACGAAGGGGTTGCAGGCCTTCATGCGTGATCTCAAGCGCTCGGGTGCCCTGATCAATTTCGAGGTCTACGCCGACCCGGAACTGAACACCGCCTCGCAGCTCGAGCAAGGCAAGGTCTACTGGAATATTCGTTTCACGGACGTTCCGCCAGCAGAAAACCCCATCTTCCGCTTCGAGATCACCAACCAGTGGCTCACCGAAGTGCTCGATACCAACTCATAAGAGGTGATGCGTGATTCCGGAAACACTTTCAAATTACAACCTTTATGTCGACGGCAAGGGCTTCGCCGGCCTGTCGACGTCAGTGACGCTGCCCAAACTCAAGATCAAGACGGATGAGCATCGCGGTGGTGGCATGGACGCACCCGTCAAGATGGATCTCGGGATGGAGGCCATGGATGCATCGTTCGCGATGGCGTCGATGACACGTGAGGTGCTGGTTTTCTTCGGGCTGGCCGACACGACCGCCTTTAACGGCGTCTTTCGCGGTGCATTCAAGGATATGCAGGGCAAGACGAAAGCGGTTGCCGCGTCGTTTCGCGGGATGCTGTCCGAGATCGATCCGGGTGACTGGAAGCCTGGTGAGAAGGCCGAAGCCAAATACACCGTGTCGCTCACCTACTACAAGCTGGAGATCGAGGGCGCGACGGTGCATGAGATCGATCCGCTCGGGATGGTGCGCATCATCAACGGCGTCGACCAGCTCGCGGAGATCCGCAAGGCGATCGGCATGTAAGTGGCGGGTAAGCGGCAGGCGCGTGCCACGCCGCGCTGCAAAGTAACTTTTTCTTGTCACGGTTCCACGCGGTTCCATATTACGGCGGGCACGCATTGCCCGCCGTTTCTTTTTGAGGTGCTTGATGGATACGGTAACGGTCAGGCTGGACTATCCGGCGACATTCGACGGCGTGACGCGCGACAGCATCACGCTGCGTCGACCCAAGGTACGCGACCAGCGTGCTGCACAAAAGCTCTATCCGGAAGATCCGGCGGGGCAGGAACTCGCGCTCTTTGCCGCGCTGGCGGAGGTCGCGCCGAACGACCTGGAGGACATGGATCTCGGCGATTACAACCGCCTGCAGGATGCCTACTTTCGCTTTCGAACCCCTCGCAAGGATCAGCCCATCGACGCTCAAAAAGCTGGCGAAGCGGCTGGTGAACGAACTGCGGATGTCGCCGCGTGATGTTGACGAGCTGACGCTCGACGATGTGATCTGGTGGCTCACAGACTGACGGGACTAACGAAGGGGGGGTGAGATGGCAAATGACATTGCACTTGGCATCGTCATCGGCGGTGCCGTCTCGGCGACGTTTGGCAAGGCCATCACCGAGACGAGATCACGCATCGGCAGTCTGAAGAAGACGGCGAGCGACACGCGGCTCTGGCAGCGCACGATCGGCGAGACGATCAGGCTGCAGGACGAATTCCGCCGGCTGCACCAGGCCGGCGATTCGGCGGCGGACGGTATCCGCCGCAAGATCGATTCGAACCTGCGTTCCCTTCGTGACGCTGGTGTCGAAGTCGACCGGCTTGATCGTTCGTATCAGCGGCTCGGACGCACCGCGCGTGGGCTGGATCTGAAGGCGGCGGGTCACGAGCGCATTGCGGCTGGCCGCGAAGGGGTGCGAGGCACGATTGGCGACGCGGTGAAGTTTTCCGCAGCGCTCGCTGTGCCCACGGCGATCTCCGCTGACTATCAGGCGATCATCCGCGACATCGCGATCAAGGCGGGTATCGCGCGCACCGAGCAGGAAGCGACGATGGGCCGCCGCATCCGACGCGATGCCTCGGCGAACGGTATCGGGCGCAATGAGCTCGCCGATGCGGTGAACCAGATGGTCGCCGCAGGCATGGATGTGGATCGTGCGCTCGACTTCGCACCGCTTGCCGCGAAGTTTTCCATCGGGCAGGGATCGACGACCGTTGAAACGGCGCGGATGATCCAGGCGCTGCAGCAGAACGCGAAAATCACGGATCCGGCGCAGATGAGCCGGGCATTCGAGTCCATTGCGTTCCTTGGCAAGGAGGGTTCGTTCGAGTCGGCTGACATGGCCCGCTGGTTTCCCGTGTTGCTCGCGGAAATGCAGAAGATCGGTATCACGGGGCAGGACTCGGTGACCCAGCTCGGCGCGATGCTGCAGGTTCAGATGAAGACGGCTGGTAATGCAGATGAAGCGGCGAACAACCTCAAAAACTGGTTTTCAAAGATCGGATCCAATGAAACCGCGAGTAACTACAAAAAAGCCGGCGTCGACTACGAAGCCAAAATGCGCGAAGCGATCGGCAAGGGCTGGTCGACGCTTGAGGCTTCCTTCGTTCTGGCGCGAGCGTACATCGAGCGCACCGATCCTGCCAAAGCGAAACAGCTTGCTGATGCCGCGAAGAACATAAACAGCGAGTCGGATCCGGAGAAGCGCCGCGCGCAGATTGCGGCGTTCGAAGACACCATGAAAACCGGTGATCTTTTCAACGACATGCAGGTCAAGGCGGCGCTAACCGCCTATCTGCAAAACGCCGATCTGTACCAGCGTCTGAAGAAGGAGTCGGCGCAGGCCAGTGGCGAGATTGTGAAGGATCTAGCCGACCGGCGCGATGCATCGAAGCAGATCTGGAGCGAGGTCGGGCAGCAGTGGAATGATGCGATGCGCAGTATCGGCGACGCGCTGCGGCCCGTGACCGATGCGGTGGGGCGCGCCACCAAGGCAGCGGGCGAAGGGCTGGCGAAGATTACCGACGCGGCGCCGAAAGCGACGATGGCCGTGGCGGGCGTTGCAGCCGGCTTCATTGCGTATCGCGGAGCGAAGTCGCTGTTTCAGATCGGGCGCGGGGCACTTGATATTGCGCGCGGCTCGATCCTCATCGGTCGACGTGGTGCCGGTGCCAGGGGTGGGGGCGTAGGCCCTGGCGGTGGTAAGGGCGGTCCGGTGGGCCGTGTCCTTGAGGCGCTGGGTGGTGTGGCTGGCGCGTCGTCGGATGGCGTGCAGCGCGTCTTCGTCGTCAATCTGCCAGGCGGCGCTGCCGGAGGTGGCCTGGGTGCAGTGGCAGAGGCGATTGCTGGGGAGCGGGGGGACGTCGTTCGGAGTGCGGGCGGTGCAGGTGGCGCCAAGGCCATTGCAGGCAAGGGTGGTCGCATCGCACGGGCGCTGGGCGCGGCTCGCGGGCTGGTCGGTCGCGTCATGCCATACGCAGGCAAGCTGGCAGTAGCTGGCACGCTACTCAAGGTGGGCTTTGCGGCGACAAACGCTTATGCAGTCGCGAGAAGCGATGACAACCGGGAAGAGAAGGCCAGAGGGTACGGCGGTATCGCCGGTAGCCTCGCGGGTGGCGTGGTTGGTGCCAAAGCGGGTGCATTTGTGGGCGCCGTGGCCGGCCCGATCGGGATGGCGATTGGCGGCATCATCGGCGGGGCGATCGGCACCTATGCCGGCGAGAAGGCACTCGGCGCCGCTGCGAAGTGGGTGTTCTCCCGAGGCGAATCACATGATCGGCATCCTGCCGCTGATGTCGCTGCGAAAGTGAAGATCCTGGAGAAACCGGCCGCGACCGACAAACCAGTCATGAAAGTCGACCAGCAGAACACTTTTGCACCGGTTTTCCATGTGGTGATGCAGGGTGATCCAAACAGTGACGCGGCCGACCGATTCCTCGCGAAGGTGTCGCCGCAGTTGCAACGCATGATGAAGGACCAGCTCGCGAAGAATAACCGCTCGGCGATGTTCGACTCGCCCCATCTGTAGCAGACCAAAAGGAAACGCCGTGGAGTTTCAAAGACAGATCACGCAGGCAGCGACGCAGGCCAGCATCGCAACCGAGCGCGTGCGCAACATGAACCGGGTCTATGAACGCAACAGCCCGACCAGTGCGAATACAGTTGCGGTGCTGCAGAAGCTCGCGACGGGCAACCTCAACAATGCCGCCGACCTTCTTTCCGGTGCGGGCAGTGCGTTGTCGGTCGCGAGCGACGTGAGTCCGAAGGTCGGGACTGTCATGCGCAGCCTCAACGCCGTGCAGTCCTCGGTGGGTAGCGTGATGACGATGGCGAATGCATCGGACAATCCGACTATCCGATCCGCTGCCGAAGGGGTCACCGGCGCACTCGGCGACGTCCGCACGAAGTTCAACGCGTTCGCAGGCATCAAGGCGCCGTCTGCACCCGGCTCGCTCGCGACATCGACCGGGTCTGGTGCATTGTTCTCCGGTCTGCTTGACGGCGCGGCGACAGCGACGCCCCACCTGATGACGCTCAGCTCGGATCAGGGCGATACATTCCACTTCAACCTGTCGACCGCAGCATTCGACAAGCTTCGACGCACGACGAAATACAAGGTCGCCTCGCAGGAGCGTCTGAACCGTCAGGAAGCATTGCAGGCGGTCAGTCAGGGCGGGGAAACCATTACGCTCTCGGGCGTTGTGTTCGCCGCGTCCGGGGCTGGGCGCAGTTCAGGTAATCCGGGTATCCGGCAGATCGACGCCTTGCGCGCGATCGGTGGTCGCATGATGCCGGTGCAGCTGACAACGGGCTATGGCGAAGTGCTCGGCCGCTGGTATCTGCAGGCGGTCGAGGAGGAACAGGAAGCGCTGATGTCGGACGGCGCCCCGCGCAAACAGACCTTCAGCCTGGAGTTTGGCCGCTATGGCGAAGATTATAAGAACGTCTGACGGCGATGTGCTCGACGAGATCTGCTACGCGGTATACGGGTCACTTGCAGGAACGGTCGAGGCCGTCTATGAGGCTAATCCGGGGCTCGCTGACCACGAGCAGCCGTTCGTTGCAGGTATCACGATCACTCTGCCCGACGTTGACGTACCGCGTAATGAGCCGGTGCAGTTATGGACATAGCTGCTTTAAGTCTGGAATGAGCGCGCGGTGAAACGGGGGAGCAGGTATGCAGGCCATATTTCAGATCATCGCCAATGGTGATGACATCACGAAGGTGATTGAGGACCGTGTGCTGCGCATCCATACGGTCGACAAGCCGGGGCTGGATGCAGATGAGTGCGAGATCGAACTTGACGATCGGGATGGAAAGATCGAGTTTCCTCCAAAGGGGGCGACGCTGAAAATCTCACTCGGGTGGCAGGGGCAGGGACTCGCCTTTCTCGGCGAATACACGATCGACGAGATCGCGCTCAAGGGGCCGCCGGCATCGGTGATTATTCGCGGCCGGCCCTCGAACATGCGTGCGAGCTCGAAGACGCACCGGTACGGTAGCTGGGAGAACGTGAAGCTGGCTGACATTGTTGGAGATGTCGCGCGGCGCAACGGGTGGGCGTCTGCGTGTGGGATCGACGTTACGGTGCCGCGAGCCGACCAGTTCGGTGAGAGCGACCTGCACTTCATTACGCGCCTGTCGCGCCAGCATGGTGCGACGGCAACCGTGAAGGCCGGCAAGCTGATCGTTACCGGTCGCGGCGCGGGAAAGAGTGCGAGCGGTTTGCCGCTTCCATCGATCACGCTCACGCCGAACATGCTGCTCGATTACGAAATCACTTTCGCTGATCGGGCCAGCTTTGCCGCGGTCCGGAGCAGGGTGCACGACGTGAAGACCGGCCGGAAAATCGACCTCGTCATTCCAAATCCGGATGCGCCGAAGGGGGCGTCGGCGGTGCATACGGAGCGGCACGCCTTTGCGAGTCAGGCGGCGGCGAAAGCGGCGGCCGATGCCCGGTTGCAGAAGCTGAACCATCATACGGCGAAGAGCTCGATGCTGATGCAGGGGCGAGCGGATTTTTCCGCGGAGAAGACCGTCGCGCTGAAGGGCTTCAAGAAAGAGGCGGACGGCGATTTCCTGATTGAATCGGTGACGCACGACTATGCCGGGCGAAGTTGGGAAACGAGGGTCGAGCTGAACGCCGGCAACAAGGGTAAGGCGAAGGTGGGGCACGAGAAAAAGAAGGGTAAGAAGATCAACCTCGTGGTGCCGGCGCCGACGCCCTGACGCGATTGATACGGAACGACAACGAACCGCCCGCGCTTGCGTGAGGCGGTTTTTTATTGGACGGACGGCCCGATGGGTGAACAGCACAACAACGATCTGGCGGTGCAGATCGCGCGTTTCGGCGAGCAGCTACGCAGCGTCGCGGCAAGCCTTGAAGACATCAAGACATCGGTGCAACCGGTTGCCGCGCTCGATCGCGCGATCGCGCAGATGTCGATTCACAACCAGAACGCGCGCAAGGACATCGAGCTGCTGTGGGCGCGTGTGGATGAGGGGAAGAAGGAGCGCGACGCACTGGAGCAGCAGATCGGGAGCGTCGACGACAGGGTGGCCGCGATGAGGAATACGGCGAAGGGTGCGATGTGGGTACTCGGGATTGTGCTCGGCATCGTTCAGACCTTCCTGGTGGGCTCGATCGTGTGGGTGTTCACCCATATCAACGAAGGCGACATTCTCAACCGGTTGCAGCAGCAGCGCCTCGAGGTGCTGGAGCAGACCATGACCAAAGTAACAAGATAAGGAACGGATCAATGACACCTGATAAAAAAATCGATGCGCTGATCGGCCGCGAGGGCGGGTACTCGAACAACGCGGCCGATGCCGGCGGCGAAACAATGTGGGGCATAACCGTCGCGGTTGCACGTGGTTTCTGCTACACCGGCCCGATGCGCGACATGCCGCGTTCGACGGCCGTGCAGATCTATCGCAGCCGCTACTGGTCGCAACCGAAGTTTGATCTGGTCGATGCGGTCTCACCCACACTTGCCGACAAGCTGTTCGACATCGGCGTGAACGCGGGGCAGGTGACGGGCGTGCGGTTCCTGCAACGTGCGCTGAACGTGCTGAACCAGAACCAGCGCGCGTTCGCCGATATCGCCGTCGACGGTGGCATTGGTGCGATGACGATCGCGGCGCTGAAGGCCTTCCTCGCCGCGCGTGGTGCGGACGGCCACCGGGTGCTGCTTGGCATGGTCACCGCACAGCAGTCTGTCTATTACATCGAGTGTGCCGAAAAGCGCGTGGAAAACGAGACGTTCGAATACGGCTGGCAGTTCAATCGTGCATTTGGGGTGAGCGCATGATGGATTTCCTGAAAACGGTAGCGCCGTGGCTTGTCACGGCTTTGACGGGCGGCGTATCCGGTATTGCTGCGATGGCCGCATCAGCGATCGCCGGCAAGCTCGGTCTCGCTGATGGTTCAGTAGATGCGGTCACGTCCGCACTGACCGGCCAGCAGATGACGCCCGAGCAACTGCTCGCGCTGAAGCAGGCTGACGATGACTTCGCGCTGAAGATGCGGCAAGCCGGTTTCACGCATGCGGAGAACATGGCCGGCATCCAGGTGCAGGCCGACAGGGTGGCCGCCGATGATCGCGCGAGCGCGCGCAACTTTGCGGCGGTAGAGCACGACCATACGGCGCGCAATCTGGCCTATATGTATACGACGGCGCTGTTTGCTGTGATCGCTCTGGAGTTCCTGCTCGCAGCCCAACAGGTCAAAGTGGACGACAGCGTGATGCGTGCGCTCGATACGCTGTTCGGGATTCTGATTGCGATGGTGCTTGGCTCGAAGGAGTATTTTTTCGGCTCATCCTCGCATGCTGACAGGCAGGCTGCGGCGATCACGCAGTTCGCGGTATCGCCTGACACCATCGTCGCGCAGGCGACGTCACCAGATCGCGCGTCAATGCCGCGATCACCGGCAGAAGGTTAACGCCGGCATTAGCAAGTTACTTTGACCGCGCCGCGTCGTTGTAACGCGAGCGTGGAAAAGACAGGGCGACCGGGATGATGTTCGCGCATTTCCCCCGGCCACCTTTCCACTGAAGCAGCCAGTGAATTAGCCAAGGCCCTGACACCTACCGGTAGGCGGGGCGAATTCTAACAAATTCCCAACAAGGCAATCCACATATGGCAACTCCCATCATTCCCTGGATCGGCGGCAAGCGCCGGCTTGCAGACCATCTGATCCCGCGTTTCCCGGCACACGACTGTTATGTCGAGGTGTTCGCGGGCGGGGCCGCGTTGTATTTCATGCGGCCGCCTGCGAAGGTAGAGGTCGTTAATGACATCAACGGCGAACTGGTGAATCTCTATCGCGTCGTGCAACATCACCTGGAGGAGTTCGTGCGGCAATTCAAATGGGCGCTCACCAGCCGGCAGGTGTTCAAGTGGCTGCAGGACACGATCCCGGAAACCCTCACTGATATCCAGCGCGCGGCACGCTTCTACTACCTGCAGCAGAACTGTTTCGGCGGCAAGATCGAGGGGCAGTCATTCGGCACGGCAACCACTGCGCCACCGGGGCTGAACCTCCTGAGACTCGAAGAGACCCTGTCGGCGGCGCACCTGCGGTTGTCCAACACGTTCGTCGAGCGGCTAGATTGGAAGGCGTGTATCGACAAGTACGACCGGCCGCACACGCTGTTCTATCTCGATCCGCCGTATTTGGAAACGGAAGGCTACGGAGTGCCTTTCCCGGGCACGGAATATGTCGCAATGGCGGATCGGATCCGTGCGCTGAAAGGCAAGGCAATCATCAGCCTCAACGACCACCCTGCGATCAGGCAGGCGTTCGACGGCTTCCACATTGAGACGGTGGATATCAAGTACACCGTGGGCGGTGGCGGGAAAGAGGCAGCCCGCAAGGAAGTGATTATTTTTAGTTGGAACGACGCCAACGAACCGGCTGGCCTCTTCTGAAAAGCGAAGAGCCCGCTCCAGCGGGCTCTTCGCGTTAGCACGCGAACCCGCCCATCGTCTCGATTACGCATCATGTCAGGCGCCACGGATCAACGAGCCTGCGGCGTCGGTTACAAGCCCGCGCAACCATCGTAGTTCTCCCGAATAGTGACTACGCTCGTGCCATAGTTGATAGTAACGCATGGGTGGAAAATCAACCGGAGCAGACAACACGGTCAACGGTAATCGACTCGCATAATATTCGGCGAAGAGCCGCGTGGTCGTAAAAATCATATCCGACTTGACCAACACGTAAGGCGCGAGATTGAAGTGCGGCACCGTAGCAATGACGCGGCGCCTCAAGTGTTCACGGGCCAAGTGGAGGTCGATCGTACCCCGTTGCTTCATGGAAAAGCGTGTTGGCGCGAGATGTGCGCCATCCACGTACTGTTCCGGCGTCAATTTCCTGCACTTCGCGCCTGGATGAGTATTGCTCACGAGGCAAACGATCTCGTCAACAAATAAATTCGATGAGCGCAAGTGTTCAGGTGGCTCTAACCAGTTTCCCACGACGATATCTAACTTGCCCTCTTCCAGTGCAACTTCAAAGTCAAAATCAGCGCCTAGCAGGCCGTTGAAATATCCGTCGTTGATGCGCTCAGGTGCATTACGACGGATGCTGGATTCGCACTTTTGAAACGCGGAACACGTTTGCGGGCATCCGACGTTGCTCGCGGGTTCGCCATATCGGTGTTATCCATTGCTTCCTGCCCCTCAACCGGCAAGTGTGCGCATACGCGTCAGGTTGTAGCCGACCTGAGTCAGCACGAAGAGCTGGTCTACGCGTTCAAGTCCTCGATACATCGCTTGTCGAATTCGTCCGACTGTCTTGCCCCATCCGAACACCTGCTCAATGCGCTTACGTTTTTGCTGGCTGACCGCGTAACCCGGCCAGCGCGTAGTTCGCTCGTCAATTGCTGAACCTCCCGGACGTCCATCGTTTTGCGCCACATGCGGCGTGACACGATTCGCGCGACAACTGCCGACGAAGCCGGCGGTGTCGTAGTTCTTGTCCGCGCCGACCGTGATGCCGAGCGGCGCAACACTCGCGGCATCAGCAAGCATCTGCCCGGCCGCGTCGCGCTCGGCGGTGCCCGTCGCCAGCGTCACCTGTGCGTTGACCACCAGGCCATGCCGGTTGTCGGTCAGCACGTGGCCCATATAACAGAGCATCGCTCCGGTTCCTTTGCTCTTGCGAAACAGGCGCGCCTGCTCGTCCGTCGTGGATTGGTGCGTCTCGTTACTGCGCTTCTGTCCGTGCCAGTTGTCATTCGGCGCGGGCGGTTCGTCAGGAGGCGTGTCGTCTTTGTCCGGACTTGCCTTGGGCACAAAGCTCTTGTGCCCGGCCCATGCCTGAATCAACGTGCCGTCGACGCTAAAGTGCTCTCCAGAAAGATATCCGCGCTCGCGCGCGGTCTCGACTGTCTCGTTGAACAGC
The DNA here is from genome assembly GCF_052682275.1 of Paraburkholderia sp. D1E. Classification (NCBI taxonomy): domain Bacteria; kingdom Pseudomonadati; phylum Pseudomonadota; class Betaproteobacteria; order Burkholderiales; family Burkholderiaceae; genus Paraburkholderia; species Paraburkholderia sp. D1E. Next base: position 8,099,490 of record NZ_JBQYMB010000001.1, on the reverse strand, counting down.
AACACCAGCACATCGTGTTCGAGCAACCGGTCGCGGTTCTTGCTGAACGTCGAGTGGTCCCACACGGTCCCGTCCATCGGCAGGCCGACGAACCAGCGGAACAACATGTTGTAGGAAATCTGTTCCACCAGCATGCGCTCGCTACGAACTGAGTACAGCACCTGCAGCAAAGCTCGCACCAGCTTCTCCGGCGCGATGCTCGGCCGGCCACCTTTCGCGTCAGCTTCGTACATCCGCGCGAAAACGTCGTCCATGCGCTTGAGCGCGTCATTGAGCCAACTGCGAATCGGACGCAACGGATGGTCCTTCGGCACGAAATCATCCAGCTTCAACACGGTGAACATTGACTCGGTAAAACCATCTGGCCCACGCATCCGTTCCATCTCGCTCTCATTGATGACATCAGTTCAACGTTTACGCCTGCGTCCCGGATGACCGCTACATGAGGTATTTCAACGGCCTGCTAGTGGGTGGAATTCAAGAGTCGCTTTCGGCGCAGACTGGCGAAAGAGTTCAACGACCGTAGGCACAAACAACACGTCGAGATAGTCCGGGCATCCTATCCGGTAACAGCGAATCGAATGAGCCGAATCAAAAGTAGGTGGTTCGGCCGTAATCCGCGATATTTCGCGCAGTGCATTCTGAGTTGGCCCCAGCAAGCTTAATCCATACTCGGTCGGAACCATTCCAGACTTACCGTACACCAGCAGCGGATCGCCAGTAATGTCCCGAAGACGCCGCAGCGCACAACTTACCGCCGGCTGCGACTGATTGAGCATCACACCTGTACGCGTGACGCTACGTTCGATCAGGAGTGTATTTAAGACACGCAAAAGATGTGTGTCAATTGCTTCACGTCGCTGACTCATCTAAGTTTCCGTCTACTGGTAAGCCGAATTGGTGCAGTGAGCGCCGCTCAATGCGGTTCGACTGACCAGGCCAAAGCGGCGCAATCCGGCCCAAAGTACATCAGTCAAAGGCTGAGAACGTGTCCCGCAGTTCGGTCATTGCGGCCCAGACAGCGCCGAACGAAATCCGGTGCGCTCGTCGGCTTCGAACACAAATCTCCAGAAAGAAATTCAGATCAATATCGCTCCGGGTGTTCGCCGAATCACAAAATTCCCGTGAATTCCTGTTGCACCCATTGTCCGGTCTGCTGACGGGCCAACTCCAATCGTCGACGAACCACTTCGTCATCGTTCGCCTTGCTCAGCCGCTGAATCGAACTCTACAGTGGCAACTGCTTACCATTTATGCCGCATGCCGATTGTGGCCGCGACTTGCGACCTGGTGCTGGACGGCGAAAGAGTATAGATCTGCGCATACTGCGCGTCTCCCGCTGCCTTTGATAAATGACGCCCAAAAATATATCGGTCCTGCTGCTCAGGAAGTAGTCAACGGTGGCGTTTACCTGATGCCATTTCGGGCTGTCATTCTGCGGATGGTACTGGCCCGTCGTGAAGATATATGCGATACCGGCCATAAGGTCCGGTCTAACGTAGTCGGACAGTGAAATCTCGAAGTTTTGCAGCGTCAACCGAGACGCGTCGAGATAGTCGAATCGTGCGTTCGTGTAGAGCAGCGAAAGGTTCGCCCGCCCGAACGCGTACGCACCGCCGGCACCAAAACTCTGTTGTGCACGGACCCCGGACGAGGTTGCGGGATTTGTGATGAACGGCGACGTAAAGCCGTAATCCCCGACGACAGCGCCGTTCGCGTTGTTGGGATCGTTCGGCATGTTGACCCGCAAGTACATGGCGCCCGCCGATACGGGGCCGTTTTTATACTGTACAGCGGCGCTATAGGCGTTGTTATCTGAGAACCCCCCCACCTTGTTCGAGAAACCATAGAGGCCTTCAAACTGGAGACCGCCGTATGCGACGCTCTTGTACTGAACGGCGTTGTTGATCCGGAACGTATCGAATACGTTGTCATTGTCACCGATGTGAGCGCCGAAGGTTGCGTACTGGCATGCCGATTCGAAGGCACACAGCGTCACAGCCTCATCGTACTGCCGCCCCAATGTGACCGTCCCAAGCGTGGTTGACGACAGGCCTACGAAAGCCTGTCGACCAAATTCACGGCCACCCTGCGAGAGCGTGCCGTTGCCCACGTTGAAGCCATTTTCCAGCGTGAAGATGGCCTTCAGTCCTCCGCCAAGATCCTCTACGCCTTTGATGCCCCAGCGCGGCGTATTCATTGGTCCGCTCGCGAATTGCCATGTCGAATGGCCTTGGTGATCGGCGCCTTTCTGATTATTCGAGTACACGCCCCCGGCCGAGATCAACCCGTAGAGGGTCACGCTGCTTTGAGCGCAAGCGTCGCCACTCCCGATAGCGAGAAGGGCAAGAGTAATGGCAAATCGTTTCATGGCTAACCCCGATGATGAATTGGTTGGTTGTTAGTGACGGCAATGCCTGTAGCAAATTCGGGTGCTCAATCCGGTTGCCAGGAAGAACAACCGGGGGCCAGATTCGGCAAACTAGTTTGTGGGGGACGTTTCTCACACGGTCTCAGACCCTGGCGTCCAGTCATCAGGTCCTATCGGAATGCAGTAGCTCGTCCGCAAGCGAACGGAATTCGGATTCGAACACCATTCGCATCCGCTGCTTTTCCGCGTCGCTTGCCCACGACGCTTCGATCCCGTTCATCATCAGTTCATGGGCAACGTCAGCTTTCCAGTTGAGCACTTCGAAGAGTTGTACCCAGGCATCGGTTAGATCGGAACCGTACAGCCAGGGATCGTCCGTGTTGACCGTGAGCTTCAGTCCGGCGTCACGCATCGCGGCGATGGTCCAGGCGCGACGATTGCGAAACTGCGGCACCGCAGTCGGCGAACAAGTGCAAAAGAAGATCCCCCGATCCCGGGCAAAACTCACCGTCTCCGGGTCTGCCAGGATGTTGTAACCATGATCGAGCCTGTCGCACTTCAACTCATTCACGCACACGCGCACGTTATGCGGTGGCGCTGCGGCGAGCGGCTGGTTGGACTCGCAGACGTGAGCGGTACGCTTTAGTCCGTGCTGCCCCGCAAGCCGATATGCGGGCTCGAATGTTCCCGGTAAACCCTTGCCTTCTGCAAAATCCATTCCGATGCCGGCAACGTACCGGGATGGATACCGGATAACGTCCCTGACCATCTGCATTGCCAGTCGCGGCGGCTTCTCGCGATCGATCGAGGGGATCAGCAACGACGTGACGCCAAAGCGCTGATGCGCGCGTTCAATGCCGTCGGTCAGCCCATCGATCATCTGCTCATACGTCACGCCCAGGCCCTGATAGATCGTCGGATTGAAGAACATTTCAACGTGTTGCCCATTACCGCGGGCGACGGAATCCTCCAATGCTTCGTACGCCACTCTTGAGAAATCAGTCTCATCGGTGAGGCAATAAGCCAGCGCTCTCAGCACTTCCATCGACTGTTCAAAGTCGGTTGTCTGGTACAGCTTGTCCGGTTCGTACGTCGGCAATTCGACAGCGTTCCTGATCGCCAGATCGATGACCGTTTGGGGGCGCACAGCACCCAGCAGGTGAAAATGCAAATCCGTCTTGGGAATGCGTCGCAGGAATTCGCGAAAATGCGCGGAGCCATACTCTTTAGTACCACTAATATTTTGTTCGAGTTGCATGTGAGGAAAGTCCATTTTATATCTCATGTTCAATCACAGCCGCCCCACTCAGGCGGCGACAGATACGTCGCATCCGGGCGTGCATGCTTCAATCGGATGCTTCACCCAGAACAGATAGCAGGCAGCCGACAGCACCGCCAACAGTGCGCTCACCAGCAATGCGTCGACGAATGAATGTGTCGTGTCGACTATCCATCCGGTCACGAACGGCGCAAAGGCGGCACCGATGCTTGCGCCAAAGTTCTGAATGCTGCCAAGCGATGCGACCAGGTGCCGGGGAGCGGCGACGCTGACTAGTCCCCACACCGAGCCACCCGCGAGATTCAGGCACAACATGGCGGCGGAGATATAGACCACCGCGGCCACGGCGCTATCGGTCAGCGCCGCAGGCACGGTAAAGGCCGCCGCTCCGATGAGACCGACGCACAATGGAATCTTCCGACTGGCAATGGGGCTAAGGCCTTTTCGTACGAGCAGGTCTGCAACGAGCCCCGAACACAACATGCCGACCGTTCCGAGGAGGTAGGGCACAGCCGCGGCCCAGCCGCTATGGGCAATGCTCAGATGTCGCTCACGTTGCAGATAGTTCGGCAGCCATGCGAGGTAGAGATAAACCATGTACAGGATGCCCATGAAGCCGAAGATCATCCCCCAGGTGGTGCGCTGTTTGAAGATGCCCACCCATTCATGGAAAGTCAGTTTGCGGGACGTTTGCCTGACGTCATCGCCCGTGTCCAGATAGGCGCTTTGTGCCGCCGATAACCGGGCGTCGTCGCGATCGCGATAAAGGACGAACCACGCAACGGCTACCGGGACTCCGATCGCACCCATGACAACGAACATCGCGCGCCATCCGAAGGACAGCAGCAACGCCGTTTGCAACGGAGGGGCGAGCATCGAGCCTAACGTCGTCGACGCAAGAATCAGTCCGATCGGAAGTCCACGCTTGCGCACCGGGAACCACTCGCTGACCACCTTCGATCCGGACGGATATTGCGGCGATTCGCCAAGCGCAAGCAGCGCCCGGACCACGAAAAGACCGGCCAGCGACGTGATAAAGCCCCCGGCGATCTGTGCAAGCGACCAGATCAACAACCCAGCCGCCAAAATTTTGCGCGTGCCTATGCGGTCGAGAATGCCGCCGATCGGCAGAAGTGCGAATGCCAATACCCAGGAAAAACTCGAAAGAAGCAAGCCCATCTGGGTCGCCGACAAGCCTAACTCGGCGCTCACGCGCACGTTGGCGATCGCAAGCGAACTGCGATCGAGGTAGTTGATGATGCCGGCTATGAGGAGCAGCGTGACCGACGTCCGCTGCATGCGGCGTATGTGCACGTTCTCTGTGGTATTCATGCGGGTCTCCATGGTTCGGATTGCTTACAGAGTCGAAGGGAAAGGGCGTCAACCACCTCGAACCTCTTGCTTTGTGAGTACACTGGCGCCTGATCTGGTTGTGCTACTCGACGAGGCCAATCCGCCGAACGGCAAAGCCGCGATCCGCGGTTCCACGCAGTTGCGATGTCACAAAGTAGGCGCACCAATTTTGTACCGCCAATCCTTTTTATTTATGCTTCTATTAATCCACCTAATGGGCAAGCCCCGATGATTGCCAGTTCCAAAAATATGCGCCCGTTGCCTCCTCTTTCGCTACGGCAGTTGCAGTACTTTGTGACTGCGGCGCGGACCGGTAACTTTACGGAGACGGCTGAACAGATGGCGGTAACCCAGCCCGCGCTCAGTACATCCATTCGTCAGATGGAAGGCCTGCTGGGCGGAGCCCTCTTCAATCGCGCCAGTCATCCGGTCAGCCTGACGGAGCTGGGCAGGGAAATTCTGCCGTTAGCGGAACACCTCCTGGAGACCGCGGGCGCGACGTTTTCCTCCATGAAAGATAGCTCGCGCCTGTCGCAAGGAATCGTCCGCTTGAGTTTGCTTCCGGCCTCGGTCGGGCGCGTCATACCAGCGCTTGCGACCATCGCCCAGACAACGCCTGCCGCTCGCTTTGAGATCCGGGATGTCATCCATCCAACACTTGCCAATGACGTCCTGACTGGCGTGTCTGACATCGGCATCGGCGTTCCTTGCGGCGATCCGCGCTTGCTCGAGCGCCCGCTGCTTACCGACACGCTCGGCGTGGTGATGCGGGAGGATCATCCGTTGGGACGGAGACACACCATTCCATGGTCGTTGCTAAATGAAGAGAAGGTTGCAATGTTTCAACGCGGCGACATAGCGGATTGGCTTGGAACGCTCGCTGAAGCACAGCAGGTACCGCAGGTCACGGCGGCATACCGGACCGAATATCTGGAGTCGCTTTGTGAATTGGTGCGGGCTCGGCTGGCGGTCACCATATTGCCAATGTTGTATCAGGACATGCTGTTCGATCCGCGCCTGGTGATTCGACCGCTCGTCGAGCCAACCATCAACAGGCAGATCGTCGCACTTAGGAGGGTGCCCCTAGTGCGCAGTGCGGCTGTCGATGCATGCTTTGAAGCACTTTGTCTGATCCTGACCGGGAAAACGAATGCGTCGATGTGAAGGGCTGCGCCGGGCATCAACGTTGACTCGGTTGCGAGGAGTCCTGAAACGTTTGGACGATCAGCCTAGCGGCGTTTCTGGTGCGCCATCGCAATCCGCCACGCGGCACGATCGACTGGATCATCCGGATCGAAATCGAAACCTTCCGCTCCGCCAGTCAATCTCGCCGGCGCCCTGCCGCGTTTCCCCTTTCCACCGACCGGACCAATGCGAAACATCTCTGCCTCCGCGAGTGAGCATGCGTTGAGCAGTGGGGCAGCTTCGCCGGTGAGCCGCCCAAACTCAGCGCGTCGCGCGGCGCGTGCGGTTTGAGCGAGCAGCGTATTCAGGCTGGCCAAGGTTTCGCGACCATGCTGAACCTCGAGGATCAGTCGCCAGATAACTTCGTTTTCTTTGTACAGCCGATACCACTCGCGCAGCTCGGCAAGCGTCGGAGGGATGAAGGGAGGGAGTGTCACAAGCAAGCAGGTCCATTCTTGTCGACGCCTAGCTGGGCTACGCTACTTCGGGGCCAAACTTGCGGTAAACATAGCAACGCATGGCCGCCTCAAGAGCTGTGTCCCCCAAGCAATAACTGTCCTCTGAAGATGGCAAGCAACGACCGTCTGCTTCTCCGACAGAGGCAATCGCCTGATTACCAAGGACAGCGTCGCAGATTAATCCTACAAATATTCTCTCGCGGTCGATGATTGGCTGCGCGAGTGCAGGATCAGACGAAAACTTCAGTACCGGTTCGGACTGGGCTGGCATCAGCAGATCAGGAGTGCCCTCGGCGCGGGCAACCCAGTAATCGAGCCACGGCCCTTTCAAATCGGCTACGTACATCACTGCCTCCTTCGCGCAAGCTCACAAAATACTGTATGGATGTACAGTATTATATCCAGGATTTTTGCCATTGCATCTGGCACTATCATTGGAAGGTCCACTGGAGGCATCCATGTGCTATTCGGCCCAAATTGAAGCGGACTACAAGAAGTACGTGAAGATGTTCGGCGCGGCCATGAGCCTGCGCGAATTCGCCGAGTTGTACTGGGAACATGGCGGCCGGAACCTGAAGGTTCCGATAGCATTGGAAGCGGCATTTTTGGATGCCCAGACCGATGAAGGACGCCGCATCCAGGTGCTGATTGCTGAAGCCAACGCGCTACGAACGACCGGGCTTGAACAGGAGCTTTTCAAGCAGCGCACGCGGCTCGCCGATGCAGAGCGCAGTCTGGAAACGAAGGCGACAAAAACGGCCACTGAAAGCAAGCGGATTGCATCTGACAAGATCGACGCAGCAGTGCGCCGGCTCGCTGATCTGAAAGACACCACCATGAAGGACGGAGATTCACGGATATACCCGGGATGGTATGCCCCGGTGATGATCGTTCGGGAAGGCTGCCGCGTCGTCATCCCCATGCGCTATCGCTGCCGGTTACCCGGCTGGACCGAGACGACAGAGAAGGAAAAGCCGGGAACGTACAACGCCCGGCGAGACAGTCTGAATGGGGCCTGGAGGAAGCTGTTCGGTCACAACCACGGCATCATGGTCGTCAATCGCTTCTACGAGAACGTTGATCGAAATGGGAAGAAAGTTGTTTTGCAGTTCGACCCTACACCGCCGCAACAGATGCTGGTCGCCTGCCTTTGGTCGCGCACACCGGTGCCCGATGAACCTGATCTATGGTCGTTTGCGGCGATCACTGACGAACCTCCGCCAGAAGTCGCGGCGGCCGGCCATGATCGCTGCATTGTCCCGATCAAACCGGAGAATGCGGATGCGTGGCTCAACCCGGAACCATCCAATCTGGCGGCGCTCTACGCCATTCTCGACGACCGCGAGCGGCCGTACTACGAACATCAAATGGCGGCATGACCCGCTCAGATTGCCGGCTGTTTAACGACGAGCCTGAGGTTCTTGCGACCTCGATCGCTGCAGCAATGTCATCACGATCGACGCAATGCAAAGTGCAACGATGAAGCTAAGCGCCACTAACACGCCCGCTATCACGCTTTCATGTCCTTCGACGCCGACAGCGCCGAACAGGCGGAAGAGCGGGTCGAGTACCTGATAACCGCTTTCGCTGTACAGCCAGCGCAGGAGCATGTCGATCCGCGTCAGGCCAAGAAACACGGGCACAGTTAGTACCAGGGCGAACAGCACGCGCAGCATTCTGATCATCGCACGTCCACCGTACCGTAGTAGCGAATGTTAGTGCCGGGAATCAACTGCGCCTGCTGTGAAGTCAGGTAGGTGCGCAACCGATCGAATTGCGCGGGCGACTGAAGGGTAATGCACCCTTCGCTGACGCCGAACCGGCCATTTGGATGCAGCCGGAAATTACCGCGTCGGACGCCGTTCACAAACGTGTAATCGTCAATGACGCCGTCGTTTCTGTAGAGGGCGAACCACTGGTCGTGCTGTACGTGAGACGCGGTGTCTTTTATCCAGTCCCAAAGCCAACCGAGTCGGCCTCCGCTCTGACGGCCGACAATGTAATAGCGTCCCGTGGGAAGGGGGCCGGCGCTTTCGACCGTAGTGTCTGCCGGGTTATTGACGTAGCTCGGCTTCCCGGAGAACGCAGCCATGCCGCCTATTCCTGAGCAGACGAGCGCGGACATTTTCTGACTGTTCAGTGTGAAATAGCAGGATACGGGCATAGCCGGGTTCGATTGCTGTCGACGGCGTAATGTATGACGAAACAATCCGACCGCGCAACATGCTTGCCACGTGGGCTTATGGCTATGCGAACTGACTATGAGGTCATCAACCGAGCACGCATTTTGGCTGATTGCTTTCTCTGGAAGGAGGATCTAGTTTGCTACGGATTTGCTACAGCAATGGCATGAATTCATATCTGATGGGCCTTGCGCCTGTCATTCCACTCGCCTGGCCTGGCCTATCGCCGCCCCATAAGACCCGGCAAAGTGGCTTTGAAGGGCTCAGTTCGACCCACTACCGCCGCCCGTCGTAAATGATAGACGGCACAGAGTTCGCGCTAAAGCAGACGACTAGTTGGGTGGACAATTGTGGTCAGCGCCAGAAAGAATTGATCAGCCCCGGCGCCTTGTAAGCAGGTCCGCCACGCCGGCACGGGCGGCGATTTCCCAGATATATCCGCGAGAATAATTAACGCCTACCCGCTGATGAAGCAAGGTGCGCAAACGCGCGTTCGTCCAGTGATCAGCTTCTATGCCGTGTGCTCGCGGCGACTGCCTGAGCGCCGCGGCAATCCATACCAGCGTTTCATCATTGATCGGGGAACGCCCCTCCTCTGTGCGCCGCTTCGGCGATCGCATCCGGTGGTCCATTCCAAGCTTCCCGACGACGGTTCTCACGTGCCCACTGGAATGATAAATGCCGAACTTTTCCTTGATCAGCTTTTGAATATCCCCATTTCGCCAGAGTTCGGTTTCATGGCCGTGGGCCATGGGACTGCCTTCCAATGCCGCCCTTAGCCACTCGAGGGCTTCGGGGCCAAGCGTAGCACTGCGCCCGGATGACTTGATCTGTTCAACAGCCTCAACCCCATCAGCAACTACCATTGATCTGTATTTTGTAATGGTGCGCACGCTGATGTTGAGCGCTTTCGAGACGCGCTCGACACTGTCCCCATCCAGCAACATTTTCGCAGCAATTTTTCGACGCGCGGCATAGACGTCGCTTTGCGATTTCTGCGCGGTAGTAGCCGACGCCTTTTCTGAAGTTGAATAGGTGAGTCGGTATGCGAGGCCGTAACCCCGAACAAGGTAGCCAACATGCGAGGCTGAAAACTGGACTCCGAAACGCCGAAAGATCAATTCGCGCAGTTGGCTTATCGTCCACGTCGGCCCTGGATAGCCGTGAAGGCCAGGTGAGTGCTTGATGGCGCTAACGAGCCAGCTTTCCGAAGCATCGTCCAGTCGGGGAGTACTCCCCTGGATGGGAAAGCGAGCAAGGGCGGTAGCTCCCCCCCTTTCTATCAGGTCCTTGTATTTGCTCACGGTCGGAAGACTGAGTCGAGCCTTCCTGGACACTTCGCTAATACCCTCGCCATTCAACAGAAGCCTGGCGGCAAGAGCCCTGCGTTGCGCGAGCGGAATATCGTCTATCTGTTTGCCCATCGTCCCGAGGGAAAATCAATTGGTTGCTATGTCGCACTGCGCGATCGGTATTTATACACGATTCAAGACAAATTTCGGGCCGAGGCGGCTCGAAAAGCCTCACGACCAGATATGTAATCGTAAGCTTCGGGAAAGGACGACATCGGGCCAACTGCGCGGCAAAACCGCCTCATCATCGGACTTTTTGAATGGATATTAGCCGGAAGATTTCAGTCGCTTGATGTCTTTAGCCGGGTGCCCGTTCGTGGCCGGACTCTGCCTGATGCGATTGACTCAGTTCGACCCATATTCGCCATTCGGATTCCCAGATTGGTCACCGGGAAGCGGTCGTTCAAAGGGGCGGTCTGGCTTCGACTTAGTCGTTGCACCGCGCGCTGCCGCCCGGGACTACCGGTCTATCGTCGCGTTATCTTCGCGGATTCGCCCCAGCTGGCGACCAGTGCCCTCAGCGACTCGCGCACCCAGCGCTGGGAGGCATGTCCGTGGCTTCGCTCATGCCAAAGCATGCTCACCTCGAAGCTCGGCACGGGAATAGGGCAGTCAACGATCATCAACGCGTCGACCCGATCGCGCACGAGTCGTTGCGGTACTAGAGCGACGAGGTCGGAGCGGGCCACGATGTCAGGCACAACCAGGAACGAGGCCGCGGACAGCACCACGTTGCGCTGGAGACCTAGGCTCGCCAACATATCATCCACGGGCGTGGAGAAATCGCCGCCGCGCAGCGACACGATGATGTGCTCCAGCTGTGCAAATTGTGCCGCCGTGAGCTTGCGGCGCAGACGCGGGTGGCCGAGACGGCCTATCAGCACGTAGCGCTCGTCGAACAGGTGACGGCTGCGCAGGTTGGTCGGGGCGTCGCGGGGCGTCATCAACGCGAGGTCTACCTCCCCGCGGGCCATCTGCGCTGCTAGTTGCGGCATGTCCAGGAAACGCACCGCAACCCTCACGCCGGGCGCTTGTTGGCGCAACTGCAATACCAGCGGCTGCACCAATGCAGCCTCCAGATAGTCCGTGCAGGCGATAGCCACAGTCAGGCGGGCCTGCGCAGGATCGAAGTGCACATGACGGCCCACCGTGGCGCGCACTTGGTCTAAAGCATCACGTAGAGGCGCCAGAAGTTCATCGGCCTTTGCTGTGGAAGTCATGCCACGCTGCGCCGGAATCAGCAACGGATCGTCGAACAGATCGCGCAGGCGCGCGAGCTGTGCGCTCACTGCCGGTTGGCTCAGATGCAAGCGGCGCGCGGCGCGCGTCACGTTCTGCTCTGCCAGCAAGGTTTCTAGGGTGACAAGTAAATTCAGGTCCAACCGGTTGGTATCCATTGCATGGATAGTAGACCAGAAGACCGACGATTTCACTCCGTGCGAGGTTCTGCCCACACTGCACATGTCGGCGCGCGTGTTGCGTGCCTGTCCGGAGAAATCGCATGTCCCATTTATCATCAATGCCTCTGATTACCGTAGCTGGTGCCTCCAGCAAGCAAGGCCGCAGCGTGGCCAGCACGCTGCTGGATAGCGGTCGCTATCGAGTGCGCGCTTTGGCGCGAAGCGTCGATAGCGAACCGATGCGCGAACTGGCCCGGCGCGGCGCCGAGGTCGTCGTCGCACCGCTGGAAGCGGGGCGCGAAGCGCAGTTTGCCGCGGCTTTGCGAGGCTCGCACGGCGCTTTTTTGATGACGCCGCCAATTGCGCCCGTACCGCCGCCGGGCCGTCCCGAATTAGCGCTGGGCATGGAGCTGGCTGACGCGGCGCTCGCCGCGGGCGTGGAGCATGTCGTCTGGAGTAGTCTCGAAAATGTCGACGATCGCACTGGCGGCACTCTGTGGGCGCCACACTTCACCGAGAAGGCCCTAGTGGAAGCCTACCTGCGCACACTGCCGCTTCACAGTTCATTCATCCAACTTGCCTTTTTCTACAGCAACTTTCTTGAGCACTATCTGCCCCGCCCCCAAACTGACGGCGGCTTGAGTTTCCCGGTTTACCTACCGCCCGACACGCCCGTGCCGTTCGTTGATCCGCTGACCGCGACCGGTCCGGCGGTGATGGCGCACTTCGACAATCCGGAGTCGTATTCCGGCCGAACATTACCTGTCATCGGTGAGGTACTGACTGCGCGCGAACTTGTGGAAACTTTCGTGCGCGTTTCGGGGGTGCGTGCGCACTACACGTCTGCATACACACGCGAGGATTTGCTAAAGAACTTCCCCGCATTCGGTGCCGACGAGTGGCTGGTACGCGAGCTCGTGGGAATGGTTACCTACGCGGTCGAATACGGGTACTACGCACCCGACCGGGACCTGGCATGGAGCCGACGAAATGATCCGACCGCACTGACCTGGGAAGACTTTCTTCGACGAAGTGGTTGGCGGGGAGAGCATATGAGCTTCGGTGTTGCAATCGGCACATAGAAGCTACGTCCGCCCAAAGCGGCCATACGCGACGGACGGCTCATGGCCGATTGTCGCCGGATGAGCGCGGCTGAGCCGGGACTGCGAAACCGTCTGTTGACGCTCCAGGAGGGGAGTTTTGTGTGCTACGGATCTGCTACAGCAATGGTAGAGGTCCATATTTGACAGGCCTTGCGCCTGTCATTCCACCCCCTGAACTACAGGGAGAGGACCGAACCGAAATAATCGCTGCAATCCCGCCGACGAACAACCCCAGGCAGGATCCGGCGAGTCCAAATTCGCCAGCGAGCGCAGAGTATATCAAACACGCCCAGCCGCGAGGAGGGCTGTGAAGCCCGCCCCGCAAAGCAAACGGCCCAGCAGGCATCACCCGCTGGGCCGCGCGAACCCTCCGGCGCACTACCGCACTACATCAAGCAGCGCACCCCGGTTCAATCAAGCTCACTCAGAATTCCACCACCGCAAACTCCGGCTTGCCTACATCGCACAGCGGGCAGCGCCAGTCGTCCGGAATCGCGGCGAAGCGCGTGCCCGGGGCGATACCTTCTTCGGGAAGGCCTTCTTCTTCGTTGTAGATCCAGCCGCAGATCAGACAGACCCAGCTCTTATATTCAATCACTTCAATTACTTCGCTCACGACGTACTCTTCTTTGGTTCAGTGCATTAATCCGCCCAGTCTGCCCCTTTTTGGGGCACGGCGGCGACCCGCAATATTACCGGAATTTGTCAAACGGACCGCTAATTACCCATGCGGCATCGCCGCAAAGCGCCTGCGACATGTCCGGGCTCGCGTGGCGGAACTCGTCATACACACCGTGTATGCTCTGATCCGCAGCTAATCTTTTGGACAGGCGCGCCGGGCGTCTGGCATGCATTGCGACGATCCGCCTCAGGAGACTGGCGCTGCCATCGCGCCTTGCATGCCTCGCGCATGACGCTCGTTTCCCAACAAGGAGAAAAACGATGGTTAAAAACAAATGGCTGGCCGGGACGGTACTGGCCGGATTGCTCGCCGTGTCGGGCGTGGCGCAAGCCGCTGGTGTGTCTTTCGTGCAACCGGCGGACGGCGCAAACGTCAGCAATCCGGTTCACGTGGTGTTCGGCGTCGACGGTATGAAAGTCGCGCCGGCGGGCACGATGACGGAAGGCACGGGTCATCATCATCTGCTGATCGACGGCAAGCCGCTTCCCAAGGGCGAAGTGATTCCAGCCAACGACAAATCGCTCCACTTCGGTAAGGGCCAGACCGAAACCGATCTGACGCTGCCGTCGGGCGACCATACACTGACGCTGCAATTCGGCGACGGCGCGCATCGTTCGTATGGTCCGGACATGAGCAAGACGATCACGGTGCATGTGAAGTAACCTGCACACGCGAGCAGGCCGGGCGTGCGCGAGCGCCGCCCGGCCGTGTTTTCCCGATTAGTATCCGTTTTGCAAGCCGGCCATTCGGCCTATCTCTTCCGGCATACAGGCACCCGCCCGCGCGCCCGGTACAATGAGCAGTTCCGACTCATCGCTGTCTTCTCCAATTCTCCATGTCGCTTTACACCATTACCGGGGCCCAACTGGCGTTCGGTCACGTCGCGTTGCTCGATCACGCGGATTTCTCTCTCGAAGCGGGCGAGCGCGTTGGGCTGATCGGCCGTAACGGCGCGGGTAAGTCGTCGCTGCTGAAGATCGTCGCCGATCTGACCAAGCCTGACGACGGCCTCGTCACGCGCCAACAGGGTCTGACTTCGGTCTACGTGCCGCAAGAGCCGGAGTTCGATACGGACGACTCGGTGTTCGAAGCGGTCGCCGCCGGCCTGACCCACGCCCGCGAGCTGCTGGATCAATACGATGCGGTCGCCAATCAGCTCGCCGACGAGCCGGAAGGCCCGGAGCACGACGCGCTGATGTCGCGCATGAACACGCTGCAATCGGCGCTTGACCATTCGGACGCCTGGAACTGGAGCACGCGCGTAGCCACCACGCTGCAGCAGATCGGTTTGAATGGCGAGGCGCGGGTCGGTTCGCTGTCGGGCGGGATGCAAAAGCGCGTCGCGTTGGCGCGTGCGTTGGTCGTGCAGCCGGACGTGCTGCTGCTCGACGAACCGACCAACCACCTGGACTTCGACGGCATCCGCTGGCTCGAAGAACTGCTGGTCTCGCTGCGCGCCGGCCTGCTCTTCATTACCCACGACCGCGCGTTTCTCGACCGCGTTGCCACGCGCATCGTCGAACTGGATCGCGGGCGCCTGCTGTCGTATCCGGGCAATTTCAGCGCCTACCAGACCAGGAAGGCTCAGCAGCTTGAAGTCGAGCAGGTCGAAGCGGCCAAGTTCGACAAGCTGCTGGCGCAGGAAGAAGTGTGGATTCGCAAGGGCGTGGAAGCGCGCCGCACGCGCAGCGTCGGCCGGATCGCCCGGCTCGTGGAGATGCGCAACGAACGCGCCGAACGCCGCAACGTGCTGGGCAACGTGAAGCTCGACGTGGGCCAGGGTGAGAAGTCCGGCAAGATCGTCGCCGAACTGACTGACGTGACCAAGCGCTACGGTTCGCGCACAGTGGTCGACAACTTCACCGCCACGGTGATGCGCGGCGACAAGATCGGCTTTGTCGGTCCGAACGGTGCAGGCAAGACCACGCTGCTGAAGATGATTCTCGGCGAATTGCCGCCGGACGAGGGCGCCGTGCGCGTCGGCACCAATCTGCAGGTCGCGTACTTTGACCAGATGCGCGCGCAACTCGATCTGGACAAGAGTCTCGCCGATACGATCAGCCCGGGTAGCGAATGGGTCGAAGTCAACGGCCAGAAGAAGCACGTCATGAGCTATCTCGGCGACTTCCTGTTCGCGCCGGAACGCGCGCGTTCGCCCGTCAAGTCGCTGTCGGGCGGCGAGCGCAATCGCCTGCTGCTGGCGCGTCTGTTCGCGCGGCCGGCCAACGTGCTGGTGCTCGACGAACCGACCAATGACCTTGATATCCCGACGCTCGAACTGCTCGAAGAACTGCTCACTGAGTACGATGGCACCGTGCTGCTGGTCAGCCACGATCGCGCGTTTCTGGATAACGTCGCGACCTCGGTGATCGCCTCGGAAGGGGGCGGCAAGTGGCGCGAGTACGTCGGTGGCTTTACCGACTGGCAGATTCAGCGCGACCGCTCGCAGCAGATGGCGCAGGAAGCGCAGAAAGAAACGGCCAAAGAAGTGGCGTCGAAGGACAGTGGCGCAGCAGCAGGCCGCAATACGCAACGCGCCGCCAAGCTGTCGTTCAAGGATCAGCGCGAACTCGAGGCGTTACCGGCGAAAATTGCCGCGCTCGAAGCCGAGCAGAAAACCATTGGCGCTCAACTCGAAGACGGTTCGGTCTTCGCGAAAGACGCTCAGGAAGGCAAGCGTCTGACCGAGCGCTACGCCGCGATCGATGAGGAACTGCTGATCGCGCTGGAACGCTGGGACGAGCTGGAAAACAAGCGCAAATGACGCGCGGGGGCGGCGTGATCCGAGATTGCGCCGATGCCACGTTCCGATCAGGGGCCGGAGTTGCGCCACGGTCTCATCGCGGTCTTGTAATCGGCCGCACCCAGACGCCGCCCCTTATCCAAACGGCCAATCCCGCACGGCGTGAATTGCCGCCTGTATCGAAATCAGTAAAATACCCCGCGAACAGGCTTCCCCGGTGTTCGCACCGGCTGGCCGTTGCCGGGCTGTGGAGTCCGCATCGAGCCGCTGTCGAGCACGCCCAAGGGAAGCCAGGCGATAAAACAGAGTGCCCGTACTGCGGGCACTCTACCTAACCCCGTTGTTTCGTTTCGCTTTTTTTGAAAACTCAACGCATTGTCCACGGACCTGTCCACAGGACCTGTGGACAACGATGAACCGACGCACCCGAGTCAACCATGTCTACGAAAAAGCCAAACGCCGCGTATAGCGAAGCGTCGATCAAGGTGTTGAAGGGCCTGGAGCCGGTCAAGCAACGGCCCGGGATGTACACCCGCACCGAAAATCCGCTGCACATCATTCAGGAAGTTATCGACAACGCGTCAGACGAGGCCCTCGGCGGCTACGGCCGGCAAATCACCGTCACGCTGCACGCTGACCATTCGGTCTCGGTCGAAGACGACGGCCGTGGCATTCCGTTCGGCCTGCATCCGGAAGAAGGCGTGCCGGTCGTCGAGATCGTTTTCACGCGCCTGCACGCAGGCGGCAAGTTCGATAAAGCCGCCGGCGGCGCCTACACGTTCTCGGGCGGCCTGCATGGCGTCGGCGTGTCGGTCACCAACGCGCTGTCCACCCGCCTCGACGTCACCGTGTGGCGCGAGGGCAAAATCGCCGAGTTGAGTTTTGCCAACGGCGACGTCGCTAAAGAACTCGAAGTGCGGCCCGCCGCGCGTGGCGACAAAAAGTCCGGTACGCGTGTCACGGCGTGGGCCAATCCGAAATACTTCGATTCGCCGAACCTGCCGCTCGGCGAACTGCAGCGCTTGCTGCGCTCGAAAGCGGTGCTGTTGCCGGGCGTCGAAGTGACGCTGATCAACGAGAAAACCGGCGAAACGCAAACCTGGAAATACGAAGACGGTTTGCGCGGCTATCTGCTCGAAGGCATGAACGGCAGTGATCTGCTGATTCCGCTGTTCGAAGGCGAGCGCTTTGTTGAAAACTCGCGCGCCAGCGAAGAGACGTTTGCTGAAGGTGAGGGCGCCACGTGGGTCGTCGCGTGGAGCGAGGAAGGCACGCTCATGCGCGAGTCGTACGTCAATCTGATTCCGACGCCTGCGGGCGGCACGCATGAATCCGGTTTGCGCGACGGTCTGTTCCAGGCGGTGAAGAGCTTTGTCGAGTTGCATAACCTTCAACCGAAGGGCGTGAAGCTGCTGGCGGAAGACGTGTTCGCGCGCGTGTCGTTCGTGTTGTCGGCAAAGGTGCTCGATCCGCAATTCCAGGGGCAGATCAAGGAGCGCCTGAATAGCCGAGATGCGGTGAAGCTGGTGTCGTCGTTCTCGCGGCCGGCTTTGGAGTTGTGGCTGAATCAGCACGTCGAGCTTGGCAAGAAACTCGCGGACCTCGTCATCAAGCAGGCCCAGGCGCGTACGCGTGCTGGCCAGAAGGTCGAGAAGCGCAAGAGCTCGGGCGTGGCCGTTCTGCCGGGCAAGCTGACCGATTGCGAATCGACGGAAATCGGCCGTAACGAGCTGTTTCTCGTCGAGGGCGATTCTGCGGGCGGCTCGGCGAAGATGGGCCGCGACAAGGAATACCAGGCGATCCTGCCGCTGCGCGGCAAGGTGCTGAACACGTGGGAAACCGAGCGCGACCGGCTGTTTGCCAACAACGAAGTGCACGATATTTCGGTGGCGATCGGCGTCGATCCGCATAGCCCGGACGACAAGGTCGATCTGTCGAATCTGCGCTACGGCAAGATCTGCATTCTGTCGGACGCTGACGTCGACGGTTCGCACATCCAGGTGTTGCTGCTCACGCTGTTCTTCAAGCACTTCCCGCAGCTGATCGAGCGCGGTCATGTGTGCGTGGCGCGTCCGCCGCTGTTCCGTGTCGATGCCCCCGCGCGCGGCAAGAAGCCGGCACAGAAGCTCTATGCACTCGATGAAGGCGAACTCGAAGCGATCCTCGACAAGCTGCGCAAAGACGGCGTACGCGAAACGCAATGGTCCATCAGCCGCTTTAAAGGCCTCGGTGAAATGAGCGCGGAGCAGTTGTGGGACACGACCATGAACCCCGACACGCGGCGCCTGACGCCGGTGGCGCTCGGCGATCTCGACTACGACGCCACGGTGGCGCGTATGACGATGCTGATGGGCAAGGGCGAAGCGGCGTCGCGGCGCAGCTGGCTGGAAGAAAAAGGCAACGAAGTGGAAGCGGATATCTGAGCGCGCTCGTAGCGCCTCGGTTCACAAACACACTTCACGCCAAACACGGATACGGAATCTAGATGGACGACGATAACACTCTCGACCTTTTCACCGAGCCGCCGCCGCCCGAAGGCGACTTCCTGACGCTCGGCAATTATGCGGAACGCCAGTACCTCGACTACGCGGTGAGCGTGGTCAAGGGGCGCGCGCTGCCTGACGTGTGCGACGGCCAGAAGCCGGTGCAGCGCCGCATCCTGTTCGCGATGAACGAGATGGGTCTGGGCGATAACGCTAAGCCCGTGAAATCGGCGCGCGTGGTCGGCGACGTGCTGGGTAAGTACCACCCGCACGGCGACCAGTCGGCGTATGACGCCTTGGTGCGCCTCGCGCAAGACTTTTCGATGCGCTATCCGCTGATCGACGGCCAAGGTAACTTTGGTTCGCGCGACGGCGACGGTGCGGCGGCAATGCGCTACACCGAAGCGCGTCTCACGCCTATCGCGAAGCTGTTGCTCGACGAAATCGACCAAGGCACGGTCGACTTCATGAAGAACTACAACGGCGAGTTCGACGAACCGAGGCAACTGCCCGGGCGTTTGCCGTTCGTGCTGTTGAACGGCGCATCCGGTATTGCGGTGGGGCTGGCAACGGAAATCCCGTCACACAATCTGCGCGAAGTGGCGGCAGCGGCAGTCGCGATGATCCGCAATCCGAAGATCGAGCACGCCGAGTTGATGCAACACATCGCCGGGCCGGACTTCCCGGGCGGCGGTCAGATCATTTCCAGCGACGCCGAGATTTCCGCGGCCTACGAAAGCGGCCGCGGCAGCCTGAAAGTGCGCGCCCGCTGGAAGATCGAAGAACTCGCACGGGGTCAGTGGCAACTCGTGATCACCGAACTGCCGCCGAACACGGCAACGCAGAAGGTGCTCGAAGAGATCGAAGAGCAGACCAACCCGAAAATCAAGCTCGGCAAGAAGACGCTTACGCCTGAACAACTGCAGACCAAGCAGACC
Organism: Paraburkholderia sp. D1E; assembly: GCF_052682275.1. Taxonomy (NCBI): domain Bacteria; kingdom Pseudomonadati; phylum Pseudomonadota; class Betaproteobacteria; order Burkholderiales; family Burkholderiaceae; genus Paraburkholderia; species Paraburkholderia sp. D1E. Next base: position 8,079,960 of record NZ_JBQYMB010000001.1, on the reverse strand, counting down.
ATGCTCGCGCTGCTCGATGCAGTGCGTGACGAATCGGGCCGGGACGCGCCGGTGCGTCTGGTGTTCGAGCCGAAGTCGAGCCGCATCGATCAAACCGATTTCGTCAACACGTTGCTCGCGCATACGAGTCTCGAATCGAACGCGTCGCTGAATCTGGTGATGGTGGGCGGCGATGGCCGGCCGCGTCAGAAGGGCCTGAGCGAAATCCTCCACGAGTGGGTCGCGTTCCGCTTCGCAACGGTCACGCGTCGCACGCGTCATCGGTTGACCAAGGTCGACGACCGGATTCATATCCTCGAAGGCCGGATGATCGTCTTCTTGAATATCGACGAAGTCATCCGCATCATCCGCGAATCGGACGAACCGAAGGTCGCGTTGATGGCCGCGTTCGGCTTATCCGATCGTCAAGCCGAAGACATTCTCGAGATCCGCTTGCGTCAGTTGGCGCGGCTCGAGAAGATCAAGATCGAGAAGGAACTGTCCGAACTGCGCGACGAGAAGTCCAAGCTCGAGGAGTTGCTCGGCAGCGAATCGGCGATGAAGCGTCTGCTCATCAAGGAAATCGAAGGCGACGCGAAGCAGTACGGCGACGAGCGCCGCACGCTGATCCAGCAGGAAAAGCGCGCGACGTTCGAAGCGCGCGTGGTCGACGAACCCGTCACGGTGGTGGTGTCGCAGAAGGGCTGGGTACGCGCGCTGAAGGGCCACGGTCTGGATGCGGCCGGCTTCACGTTCAAGGCCGGTGACGGGCTCTATGCGGCGTTCCAGTGCCGCACGCCGGACACGCTGGTCGCGTGGGGTAGCAATGGCCGCGTTTATTCGGTGGCCGTTGCGATGCTGCCGGGCGGCCGAGGTGATGGTGTGCCGGTTACGTCGCTGATCGAACTCGAGTCGGGCAGCCATCTGATGCATTACTACGCGGCCTCCGCGGATCAGGCATTGCTGCTCGCATCGAGCAATGGCTTTGGCTTTATCGCCAAGGTCGGCGACATGGTGAGCCGAGTGAAAGCCGGTAAGTCGTTCATGACGATCGACGCAGGTGCCACGCCGTTAGCGCCGATGCCGATGTTGCCGGATGCGACGCATATCGCGTGTCTGTCTTCGGGTGGGCGCCTGCTGGTATTCGGCCTCGACGAGATGAAGACGCTTTCGGGCGGCGGTCGTGGCGTCACGCTGATGGCGCTCGACGACAACGAAACGCTGGTGCAGGCGCTGTCCATCAACAAAGCGGGCGTGGTGTTGATCGGCACGCGGCGTGGTGGCCGTATCGACGAAGAGAAACTGAGTGGCGCCACGCTCACGCCGCACGTCGGCAAGCGGGCGCGCAAGGGGCGTGCGCCTGAGAGCAAGATGAAGCTCGACAGTATGCGTCCGGTGTTGGCGGCTTAAAAAGGCCATAAGAACGCCATAAGAACGCTGTCGGAATCAGTTTGAAGCAGGAAAGCGTAGCAACACGGCGCGCGCGTCATTTGCAGATGAAGCGCGCGCCGTGCGTCACAAAAAACGGGGTGCAGCTGCGTCGCGACATAGGGTGCGCTGCAATAATAACTACAAAGAATGTTAAGACGACGTTAGTACATGGAACTGCACGCATAGCGCGCGGTCGAATGCGCTCAATAGCCGCTGCTAATATCATTCGTAATAAGCGGTGTGGCGTCGTCGGGAGAGGAAAACAAAATGAACAAAGCTATCGAACTCGCGCTGTTTCTACATCTGCTCGCGGTCGCGGTGTGGGTTGGTGGGATGATATTCGCGCATTTCTGTCTGCGGCCGGCAATTGCCGATCTTTCGCCGCAACTGCGCCTGCCCTTGTGGGAATCGGTGTTCGGGCGCTTCTTCAATTGGGTCGCTGCTGCAGTGCTGGTGATTCTCCTGACCGGCGGATTTTTGCTGATGCAATTCGGCGGCGGTCATGCCACGTGGCCCTTGCATGCCATGGCGGGCCTCGGCATCGTGATGATGCTAATCTTCGGGCACATTCGTTTCGCCGTGTTCCCGCGCATTCGCCGTGCTGTCCAGGCGCAGAAATGGCCGGATGGCGCGCAGGCAGTCGGCACGATCCGGCGCCTGGTGCTGATCAATATCGTGCTTGGCGTGGTGACGATCGGCGTAGCGGTGCTGTCGCGCGGGTTCTGACGCCCGGTTCTACAGCGGGCCGTGAATGGCGGCTCTGAAGGTATGAAGTGCGTGTGAAATGCGTATGAAGCCCGGCCATCAGGCGCGGGCCACGATACCGCCTACGGCACGGCGCCGTAGGCGAGCCACAGCCCGCACACGATCGCCACGGTTCCGTACACCACATACACCGGTGTCTTGAGCTTGGCGAAGCACATGCCGGAGAACAGCGCGGTCACCAGGTACACGGGTTTGAGTGGCACATGCCCGGCAATACGCAGCACGGCCACCGCCAGAAATGCGGTGGTGACTGCGCGCAAAATCCGCATGCCGTGCTCGAAACGCGGATTGGCCTTCAACTGATGCAGATGCCGCTGCGCCAGCACCACCAGGCAACCCGACGGTACAAAAAGCGCCAGCGTAGCAATCAGCGCGCCGGCCCAGCCATCCACCAGATAGCCGAAGAACGGCACCACGTTCAAGAGCGGTCCGGGCGACAGCGGTGACAGCGAAAACGCCAAGGTGAAGTCGTTATCCGATATGCCGATCGCCGGTGTCACGAACAGCGTCTTGAGCACGGGTAACGCCGAGAAGCCACCGCCGAACAAAGTCATGCCCGCGCCGGCCAGCCGCGGCCACAGCAGCGCCAGTTCGTAACGATGCGGCAGCGGCAGCGCAAACAACACCAGTAACACGCACAGGCCGCCCAGTAATTGCCAGTCGCCGCGACCGATCGACACAACGACCCGCGCATTGCGAACCGGGCTGACCAGCCAGCCTGCGCCGAAAGCCGAGCCGAGCATCACTACGTAGGCCGCGGGGCTGCGTGCATAGAAGAGCGCCACGCAACCCAGTACCGCCGCGATCCATTCGAGCTTGCCGCGCACCAGCGCGCGCGTCTGTTTGTACCAGGTGATCGCGATCAGCGTAGCCAGCACTACGCTGAAGTGATTGAGCAGGGTCTGGGAAGCGGCGGCGCGCACGAGCGGCGTACGATAGAAGATCGCGAACAGCGTCATCAGCGTGAAAAAGGGCAGCACGCTTGCGATGCCCGCGACCCAGGCACCGGCGCGTCCGCGCAGCGCATGTCCGAGTTGCACGGCGACATTGCAGCCCACCGGTCCGGGCACCATCCAGGCAAGCGCAATCAGATCTGAAAATGCGACGCGCGAGAGACGTCCCTCGCGTTCTACATAGTGGTTTTCAAGTTGCGCCATCAGCGCGAGGCCGCCCCACGACAGCGCCGACAGGCCGAACACGACCCGGAACAGGGTCCATAGCGGTTCTCGCTCGCCTCGTCTGGCGGCATCCTGGCTCGTGATCGTCTGCATGGCGCCGCGGACCCCGGTGCACCGGCGGCCCGCCCTTTGGGATCATCGTTGTGTGGTGTTGCGTGGCCGGCAGCCGGCATCGCGCTGTGACGCAGTACAGCGTGAATGTAGCCGGTTTTGCAGTGCTGCGGTTGGATAAGCGCGAAGCGTCGCCGATACGCCCGGAGACTGTATGCGGCGCGCTTGTAGCGCACCAGCGCGCCACCGTCGGACCCTGTTCAGCTATTGGTGCTGGACACGCTGCTGGTGCTGTCGGTTTCATGCACGGGGCGGTGACCCTTCATGCCGCATACGCCGAAGCGTTCGAGCAGTGCCGGAATCGCGTCGACCGGCACCGGACGCGAAAACAGGAAACCCTGCGCCTCGATATGGCCGAGCGCCGCAAGCCATGCAATCTGTTCTTCAGTCTCGGTGCCTTCGACCACCACCGTGAGCCCGAGCGAACGCGCCAGATTGACGATCGCGGTGACCATCACGCAGACGCTGCGGTCGCCAGGAATCGCCTGGATGAACGAACGGTCGACCTTCAGCGTGTCGACCGAGAAGCGGTTCAGGTACGAGAGCGACGAATAGCCCGTGCCGAAGTCGTCGAGCGCAATGCGCACGCCCAGGCGCTTCAGCGCGAAGATCTTCTCCGAGACGAGTTCGGGGTATTCCATCATCGCCGTCTCGGTGATTTCCAGTTCGAGGCGGCGCGCGGAGATGCCACTTTCCTCGATGGCATGCGAGATGGTTTCGTACAGATCCCCGCGCCAGAACTGCACTGCGGAGATGTTCACCGCGAGCGACAGCGTGTCGTAGCCCTGTTGCTGCCACAACGCCAGTTGGCGGCACGCGGTTTCGATCACGAAGTCACCGATGGGCACGATCAGGCCGGTCGACTCGGCGACCGGAATGAATTCGTTCGCCGGAATCAAGCCGTGCTGCGGATGGTTCCAGCGCACCAGCGCCTCGAATCCGGTGATGCAGCGGCGCGTCAGATCGATCTTCGGCTGATAGGCGAGAAACAGTTGGCCTTCGGCAAGCGCGACGCGCAGTTGCTGTTCCCACTTCATCAAATGATCCGCGCGGTGCGACAACTGCGGCGAATAGAACTGGTAGCAGTTCTTGCCTGCGTCCTTCGCGCTGTACATGGCGAGGTCGGCTTTCTTCAGCAGGTCGATCTCGCTCTCGTTGGCGACCGAGTACAGCGCGATGCCGATGCTCGCATGCAGCACGAACGAACTGCCGCGCACTTCGAAAGGCTTGGCGAAGGCTTCGGCCGCCGCTTCGGCGAGTGTGACGGCACGCTTCTCGACGTCTTCGCCCTTGATTACCACGACGAACTCGTCGCCGCCGATGCGGCTCAACGCGCCACCGTCGCCGACCGCGGTGGCGAGGCGGGAAGCCGTCATTTGCAGCACGATGTCGCCGGCATTGTGGCCTAGCGTGTCGTTGACGGTCTTGAAATTGTCGAGGTCGATGAAGAGAATTGCAAGGCGCCCGAGATTGGCAGGCTGTGCCACGTCATGCCGCAGTGTTTGCAGCGTCGCGTAGCGATTGCGCAATCCGGTCAGCAGATCGTACTCGACCAGATGCGTCATTTCGCGCTCGCGTCCGAGCAGTTTGCCGATCAAACCGGTGGCCACTGCGAAGAAGCTCAGCATCGCGAGCGAGATGAAGCCCGCCATCAGCAGATAGACGTTGCGCGTGTGATTGTAGTCGGCGAATTCTTCGGCTTGCGACAGGCCGACCAGTACACCGAGCGGATAGCCGTCGATATGCCGGTACGAGACGATGCGCGTAACGTTGTCGATCGAATCGACGTAGGTGCCCGACACATGTTCCGAAGTCGGATATGAGCCGCTCGCCGAGAATGAGCCGTTGGCGCTGTCAGCGCTGCCGGTGCGGCGTGCCAACACGGTACCGTTGTCCGAAATCACTGCGATCACGCCTTCACGGCCAATGGCCGCGTTGTTGTAGAAGTCGCTGGTGAAATAGCTCGGGTCTTCGGAGACCACCACGACGCCTGCGAACGAGCCGTCGGGATGATTCAGACGCCGGGTCATCTGCAAGGTCCAGTGGCCGGATATTCGGCCGAGCACCGGCTTGCTGATATACAACTGGTCGTCGTTTTCGTGTTCGTGGACCTTGAAGTGTTCGCGGTCCGACAGGTCGATGTGTTTGGGATTGAGCTCGGCCGTGTTCGCGATCAGCTTGCCGTGTTCGTCGATCAGCGACACCTGCACCAGCGTATCGCTTTGCACTACGCCTTTTTCCACCGTGCTGGCGAGATCGAAATGATTCGGTGTTTTCTCGAATTCGTATTTGACGAAGCGGGTGATCTGGTCGACCTGGTGAATCGCCTTGACCGTGTGCTGCTCCAGCGCCGCGGAGAGAATCGCGGCAGACGCCATGGCTTCACGATTCGTAGCTTCTTTCTCAACCGACAGACGCGCGAAGATCACGGTCCAAAGCAGGATCAGCACCAGCACGCCGAGCGCCGGGATGACGAGCAAGGCACGGCGGCGCGACACGGCGGGATCGCGGCGGGGTTTGGCTTCGCGCTGGTCGGAGAAGCGGAACTGGCTCATCGGGTAGCCCGTTCCCTGGTGCCGGGCAGTTGCAACTGCGCGAGCATTGACTGCGCTAATTTCATGGGTGGCTGCATGGTGACCAAGGTGCCGGAACTGCTGCGCAGGGGGCGGGAGTGTGGCGTCGTGCCTGACCATCCGGAGGTCATCGGGTACGTTTCGATATTACTTAATGCCACTGGATTAAGGAAGCGTCCTCGCATCGGGTATACGCGGGCGCGACAGACCGTCCCCGCTGTCTGAATTCGCAGCCGGCGCGGCCAGCCGTGGGGCCGTGGCCTGGCAGTCGTATTCGAGTATTTCATCGGGATCCGGAATTCAGGTGTGCCAGGCCTCGTGTCATGCATGGCGCATTAATCGTGCAAACGACGCGGCGTTTTGTGGTCAAGAGTGGCCGGAAGCGGCGAGATAAGGGCGGCATTTCGCTGCCAGTCGGCGGTCGCTGGCCGGCAATCGGGCGCCGCGCCATTCATGGCAGCCGGAACGTGCCGTCGACGACCGTCACTGATGGTCCTCCGATCCACGTCTTGCCGGCTGCGTCGTCGTAATGCACCGAAACATCGCCGGCACGGCCCAGCACTGTGCCCTGGCGAGCCGTGTAGTGTGAGCCGGGGCGCAACTGCTGGGCGTTCAGGAGACCCGCGAGCGCGGCGTTCGCGCTGCCCGTTACCGGGTCTTCGCCGACGCCGAAGCGGCCGCCTGCCATCAGGCAGCGCACCTCGAAGGTGGCCGGACCGTCAGTGTCGTGTGGACCGTAGACAGCGAGACCATGGGTATCCATCGAATGCACGATGTCGGCGAGCACAACGGCATCGGGTTCGAGCGCGAGGCAGTCGCGCGCTGAATTGACGCGCACCACGAGCCACGGCGCACCATTGTCGACCGCGCAGGGCGCTGCGCTGAAATCGATCGCGTCGCTACGCAAAGCCGTAGCCAGTGCTGCGTACTGATCTTGGGGAAGCGGCGTGATGCACGCGGGCGGCGCGGCGAAAGCCCATCCGCTGTGCACCTTGTGGGTCGATCCAGATTCAGTCAGCGCTTGCAATTCAATGAGACCCACGCCGCATTGTTGCAGCAGCTTACCGGCCTGCTTAGGGTGGTACCCGCTTTCGAGCAACGCATGCGCGGTGCCGAGTGTCGGATGGCCGGCGAACGGTAATTCGCCATGCGTCGTGAAGATACGCACGCGATAGTCGGCGGCTGGGTCAGTCGGTTTCAGCAGGAAGGTCGTTTCGGACAGATTGGTCCAGTGCGCGATGGCCTGCATCTGATCCGCATCGAGTGTGTCGGCGTCGAACACGACAGCAAGCGGATTGCCTTTGAACGGCACGGACGTGAACACGTCGACTTGTTTAAAACGAACGGTGTTGGCAGGCATCGGGCGAGGTCCGGCGAATCAGGCAGATGGGTGGGATTCGCGGATTCTATCTGGTGACAAAGGAACGATCCACCTCGCCACAAATGCAAAACGCGCCGCAGATGGTAGACACCTCGCGACGCGTTCAGCACGCTTGGGACGACAAGCTTCGGCGAACGGGCTGCCGAACCTGCCGGCGCGCGTTATTCGACTTCGGCGATCATCTCGATTTCGACGCATGCGCCGAGCGGAATCTGCGCCACGCCGAACGCCGAACGCGCATGCTTGCCGCGCTCACCGAACACGTCAGCGACCAGTTCGGACGCGCCGTTGGTCACCAGGTGCTGCTCGGTGAACTCGAACGTCGAGTTGACAAGGCTCATCAGCTTGACGATGCGCGTGACGCGGTTCAGGTCGCCCACATGCGCGTGCAGCGTGGCGAGCAGGTCGATTGCGATGGAGCGCGCGGCGACCTTGCCTTCTTCAGTGGTGAGCGTGGCGCCGAGCTTGCCGGCCCACACCTTGCCGTCTTTCTTCGCGATGTGACCGGACAGGTACACCGTGTTGCCGCTTTGCGCGCTCATCACATAGGCGGCTGCGGGCGCGCCTGCGCTCGGCAATTCGATGCCCAATTCCTTAAGCTTGTCATACACATTCGTTTGAGCCATGGTGTGTCCTTGGTCAGTAGTGGAATTCGGTGGCGCGGGTCGGGTCGAGATAGCTTAGACCTTCGTGCGGATCAGCGCAGCGAGACGCGACACGCCTTCGTCGATCTTGGCCGGCGGCACCGTGACGAACGACAGACGCAGCGTGTTGTGCTGGGCTTCGCTCGCGAAGAACGGAGCGCCCGGCACGAACGCGACATTCTGCGCGACGGCTTCTTCGAGCAGCTTCATGCTGTCGATCTGTGCAGGCAGCGTCACCCACACGAACATGCCGCCTTCCGGACGGTTCCAGCTTACGCCTTCCGGCATGTAGCGTTCGAGCGAGGCGAGCATCGCTGCGCATTGATCGCGGTACAGTTCGCGAATGGTCGGCACGTGCGTATCGAGGAAGCCGTCCTTGATCACTTCGTACACGATGCGTTGCGTGAAGCTCGGCGTGTGCAAATCGGTGGCTTGTTTGGCCTGCACGAGCTTGAAGATCAACTCTTCGGGCGCAATGATGTAGCCGACCCGCAGGCCCGGCGCCAGCACTTTCGAGAACGAACCGAGATGGACGATGTGATCCGGCGCCATCGACAGCATGGTCGGCAGCGGCTCACCGGCGTAGTCGAGCGCACCGTAGGGGTCGTCTTCGATTACCGGGAACGGTGCGGTCTTCGCAAACGCGGCCAGTGCACGGCGGCGTTCGATCGGCAGGCGGCGCCCCGTCGGATTCTGGAAATTCGGTTGCGCGTACAGGAGGCGCGCGCCGGCCGTCAGCTCGGGCGTGAGCGCCTCGGGAATCAGGCCGTGCTCGTCGGTCGGCACCTGCACGTAGCTCGGTTCGTACATAGAGAACGATTGCAGCGCGCCGAGATAGGTCGGCGTTTCAACCAGCACGGGGCTGTCGGGGCACACCAGCACTTTACCGAGCAGGTCGAGCGCTTGCTGCGAGCCGGTGGTGATCAGTACCTGCGAAGGGCGAATCTGCGCGCCGTTCACCGAGTAGCGTTGGGCGATCCATTCGCGCAGCGGCAGGTAGCCTTCCGTCGCGCTGTACTGCAAAGCCGCCGCGGGCGCGTCGCGCAGAATGCGGTCGGATGCTTCGCGCATACGTTCGGCCGGGAAGGTCGCCGGCGAGGGCAGGCCGCCCGCGAACGAAATGACTTCGGGCCGTTCCGTGACCTTCAGGATCTCGCGAATCGCCGAGCTCGTGAGCTTGCGTGCGCGTTCGGACAGTTGCCACGTGGGGGCTTTCAAGTCGCTTTGGTCCATGGTCTCCTCTGCTGGTATCTCTGGAATCGGTCAAAACTTCAATTATCGCGCGAGTCGGCGACCCGGCGCGCTGCTTATTTAAGGGTCCGTAGACCGTCGGGTGTTTCAAACTCGGCGACCAGCACTGCCGCGCCTTCCGTGGGCTCGAGTGCGATCAGGTGTGCCGCGCCCAGCCAGTGCAATTGCGCTGCGATCGGGTCGGTTTGCGGATGTGCTGCTTTCAAAGCTTTCAGCACGATGTCCGTTTCCGGCAGGGCCGCCGACGGATGTCGCGGCGTGTCCCACTGGATCAGCGACGGCAGCACGCCGTCGCCGGCGCCTTGCCACGTTGGGAACGCACCGTCGTCAGATACCGACAGGCCCCACGTGAAATCGCCGCGCGTCATCGGCACGATCGGCGCGATGCGCTGCGGATACTGCGTTTGCCATGCCGCAAGCCGCTTCGGGCGGTCGACTCGGGCGACCCAATGCGATAGATACGGCCCTTTTTCGAGCCGCGCCTGCGTCGCCGGGTCGTCGAGCGCGAACAGGCGGGCATGGGGCGCGGCAGCTTCCGCGGGTTCCGCGGCCTGCGGGTCGATCGCGATCACCTCCAGATACACACCGCCCCACAGGTTCAGCAGGCGATTGTGCGTGCGCATCAGCGGATGCGCGCCGCCGCCCGCCGGTGCGACGCCGAGCGTGTCGGCGACGTACTGCGTGCCCTCGTCGAGGGTACGGGCGGAAATCACGAGGTGATCGAGACGGAGCGAATGGGCGGTCATGGCGGATCAGGAAAACGGTTTCTGCGGTAAGCCGGAACGCGTGCCGGGTGCGGCAGCAGCGTTGCCGGGGTCGTAAGCATAACCGTTTGCCGGGTCGGCGGGCCACGCGGATGGCGTTCGGGCGGGTCTTGCCCGGGGCCGCTCGTATGCAGCGCACGGCGCCCGCGCCGCTTTGTCATCCGTTGCTTATCTTAAATGCAGCCTTAAATGTAACGGCGGCGACCGGCACAGTAACGGTACAATCGATTCGATACCGTTCGGTACAGTTGGAGCCCGTTATGTCAGTCCCGCTTGCGCAGATTCCCACCCCGCACGATACGACGTCGCTGACGCTGGTTGAGCAGCTCGTCCAGTGGGCGCGCCGCCGCATCGAGGAGCGCGTGTTCCGTCCCGGCATGCGGATGCCGTCGATCCGTAAGCTCGCGCTCGACAAGGGCGTGTCGCGCTTCACCGTGGTCGAGGCGTACGAGCGACTGGTGGCGCAGGGCTATCTGGAGTCGCGGCGCGGTTCCGGCTTCTATGTGCGTGAACGCTTGGGCGGTGCGCCTACGGCTGAGATCCGTACGATCGCCGCGGCGGCGCCCGCGCCCGCCACAATCGACGTCGTCTGGCTGCTGCGCAATATGCTGCATACGGGCGCGCGCCCCGAGCGCAGCCCGGGCTTGGGCTACCTGCCGGGGCGCTGGCTCGACGGCGATCTGATCACCAACGCGCTGCGCACGCTGGGCCGGCAAAGCGGCGCGCAGATGCTTGGCATCGGCACGCCACAGGGTTTTTTGCCGTTGCGCCAGCAGTTGCAGACGCGGCTCGAAGAGCTGGAAATCGGCGCCTCGCCGGATCAGATCGTGATGGTTTCCGGCGTCACCCAGGCGATCGACCTGATTTCGCGGATTTACGTGAAGCCGGGCGATGCGGTGATCGTCGGCGATCCGGCCTGGTTTCAGATGTTTGGGCGTTTCGCGTCGCAGGGCGCGCGGCTGGTCGGTATGCCGTACACGCCGGATGGGCCGGACCTCGACGCGCTCGAATCGCTCGTAGAGACCTGGCGGCCGAAAATGCTGGTGATCAATTCGGTGCTGCAAAATCCCACCGGCACCTCGCTTACGGCCGCCCAGGCGTTTCGCATTCTGCGTCTCGCCGAGGCCTACGATTTCATCCTCGTCGAAGACGATATTTACGGCGATCTGTGCCCGCCGAGCTACCCGGGCACGCGGCTCGCGAGCCTCGACCAGTTAAAGCGCGTGATCTACCTGGGCAGTTTTTCGAAGACACTCGCGCCGAATCTGCGCGTGGGTTTTATCGCTTGCGCGCCGGAAGTGGCCACGGCCGTCAGCGACCAGAAAATGCTGGTCGGCATGACGAGCCCCGAATTGAACGAGCGCGTGCTCTACAAGATTCTCACTGAGGGCCATTACCGCCGGCACGTCGAGCGGGTGCGCGCGCGGCTCGACGGCGTGCGCGAAAAGTCCGTGCGGATGCTCGAGAAGACCGGCATGAAGCTGTTTCTGACGCCTACGGCGGGCATGTTCCTGTGGGCCGACACGGGCGTCGACGCGAGCGCGCTCGCGGCCGCCGGCCACGAAGACGGCTTCCTGCTGACGCCCGGGAGTCTGTTTTCCCCGTTACAGTCGCCGACCACGTGGATGCGCTTCAATATCGCCAACTGCGGCGATCCCGAGCTGTCGACGTTCCTGTGCCGCTATCTGGACAGCGTTGCGCGGCGCGCCTCTTGAAACTGTGCGGGCGCGTCCCCAATTACGCGGGCAATGTTTAACCCCATTCGTATTCGTAACAGAGAGGAAGTCCGACCATGGCACAAGAAACCATGAGCTTTCAGGCAGAAGTTAAACAACTTCTGCACCTGATGATCCATTCGCTGTACAGCAACAAGGAAATCTTCCTGCGCGAGCTGATTTCGAACGCGTCCGACGCGGCCGACAAGCTGCGCTTCGAAGCGATCGAAAACAGCGCGTTGTACGAAAACGATCCGAATCTACGGATTCGCGTGTCGTACGACAAGGCCGCGCGCACCATCACACTCGACGACAACGGCATCGGCATGAGCCGTGACGAAGCGATCGCCAATCTCGGCACGATCGCGCGCTCGGGCACCAAGGAATTCTTCGGCAAGCTCTCCGGCGACCAGCAGAAAGACGCGGCGCTGATCGGGCAGTTCGGCGTGGGCTTCTATTCGGGCTTCATCGTCGCGGACAAGATCTCGGTCGAAACGCGCCGTGCCGGTTTGCCGGCCTCGGAAGGCGTCCGCTGGGAAAGCGCGGGCGAGGGCGATTTCGCGGTGGAGCAGATCGAACGCGCCGCGCGCGGCACGACCATCACATTGCATCTGCGTGCCGATGAAGACGAGCTGCTGTCGTCGCATCGTCTGAAATCGATCATTCAGAAGTACTCGGACCACGTCGCGCTGCCGATCCTGATGGCGAAGGAAGAGTGGGACGCCGAAAAGAGCGAGATGGTCACGAAGGACGAGGACGAGACCGTCAACCAGGCGAGCGCGCTGTGGACCCGTTCGAAGAACGACATCACCGAAGAGCAGTACAAGCAGTTCTACCAGCACCTCTCGCACGATCATCAGGATCCGCTGACGTGGACGCATAACCGCGTCGAAGGCCGCAGCGAATACACGCAACTGCTGTATGTGCCGACGCATGCGCCGTTCGACATGTTCAACCGCGATCATCGCGGCGGCCTGAAGCTGTACGTGAAGCGCGTGTTCATCATGGACGACGCCGAACAACTGCTGCCGGCGTATTTGCGGTTTGTGAAGGGCGTGGTCGATTCGGCTGATTTGCCGTTGAACGTGTCGCGCGAAATCCTCCAGGAAAGCCGCGATGTGAAGGCGATCCGCGAAGGCGTGACCAAGCGTTCGCTGTCGATGCTCGAAGAATTGGCGAATTCGGAGAACGATGCCGATAAGGAAAAGTATGCCGGCTTCTGGAAGGAATTCGGTCAGGTGCTGAAGGAAGGCATCGGCGAAGACTTCGCCAATCGCGAGCGCATCGCGAAGCTGGTGCGCTTTGCGTCCACGCATACGGAATCGCCCGAGCAGACCGTGTCGCTCGCCGACTATGTCTCGCGGATGAAGCCCGAGCAAACGAAGATCTACTACGTGACCGCCGACACCTGGCAGGCCGCGACCCACAGCCCGCACCTCGAAGTATTCCGCAAGAAGGGCGTGGAAGTGCTGCTGCTGACCGATCGCGTCGATGAATGGATGCTGTCGTTCCTGACCGAATTCGACGGCAAGCCGCTGCAAAGCGTCGCGCGTGGCGATCTCGATCTGGGTGCGCTGAATGACGAAGAAAAGCAGGCGCAGGAAAAGGTCGGCGAAGAGTTCAAGCCGCTCGTCGACAAGATGAAAGAAGCGCTGAAGGACAAGGCCAAGGACGTGCGCTTGACGTTCCGGCTGACCGACTCGCCGTCCTGCCTCGTGGCGGACGATGGCGAAATGAGCGGCTATCTGCAACGTATGCTGAAGGCCGCGGGTCAGGAAGCGCCGTCGTTCCATCCGATTCTCGAAGTGAATCCGGAACATGCGCTGGTGAAGGGCTTGCATGCGGACGCTGCGAATTTCGACGACTGGTGCCATCTGCTGTTCGATCAGGCGTTGCTCGCTGAAGGTGGTGCACTGGAGGATCCGGCTAGCTTCGTGAAACGCACCAACGCGTTGTTGTTGGCGCGTGCGGGTTGAGTTTCGGGTTTAAGTTGAGCCTGGATCGGCGTCGCTTTGACGCTTGTGGTTGAAAAATGCGCTGCTTCGGCAGCGCATTTTTTTTGCCCTGCGCCTTATTTTCCGACTGCACGGTGAAGGTTTTGCGCAGAGACCTGGATGAGCCGCGGTAAGGTTTTAGTGTGCGGATGCGGACGCTTGCCCGTGCAAATGACGCACTTGAGAAAGCACGGAGCCGGCTAGTTCCTTAGCCTCGATGCAGGAATGATGGTCGGCCAGTACTTTCGCCGCGAGACTGCCGATCGCTGTGCTGGTTTGTTTAGACGTGTGGTGCTGCGCGAGCGCGGAACCGGCTAATTCCTTTTCCTGATACAAGGCGCCTGGGCGCCGCAAAACGACTGCGGCCAGATGTGCGATGCGGTCAGAAGTTTCTCTCGAGTTCGTAGTATTCAACTGTTACTCCTTTTCGTTTGTTGTTGATCCGGACGATCTGGCGTATCGCTATATATCGACCGGAAAATAATTATGGTTAACTAATCAAATATACTCAACAAAACTAAATTGAGATTGATTTATAGGATATGAAAGCGTGCATTTATCTTATGCTCGCGCGATCGAAATTCGGATGCTCAAAGGATTATTTGCAATCTTTAAGCCATTTATGCACCGAGTCTTATTTTTGCGATTACGCGTTCCTGCGCGCGACAACCTCTCTGTATTCTTATGTCCGATTCCACCTTGGTGAAACCTGCCGATCCTGTGTGTCTGCTGTGGTCGATTTTGCGCGAGCAAGGCTTCGACGCCGCCGAGCGACGAGCCCGCGAACTCATTGCGGAGGGCGTTACGCCGCAGCTGCATGCAGACTTGTGTGCGAGCGTGGGACGCTTCGCGGAGGCGTATCACAGCGCATCGCAAGCGCAAGCTGCTATGAACGGAGTGCGTCATGCCCACGTGGCGCTCTTCGCCGACGCGCTCGGCCGCGTCGAGCTCGCGCAGCGCAACAGCGAGTTGGCGGTAATCGCGCAGCCCTCGGCTGCGACGGTCGAATGGATTGTCTGGCTGATTGACCGCTGCGGCGCCCATTCGGCGGCGGTGCACATGTTGCGCGCCTATGAACGGCACGCGCCGCACGATGCGCGCGCGCCGTGGTGGCTGGCGCTTTCGCTAGGCTCGCTGCCGGACGCGGATGCGGACGCGCGAGCTGAGCGTCGCGCGGCATTGCTGCGGGCCCACGCACTTGATCCGGCGATTCATCCCGCGTTGCCATTGCAACTCACGCTGGCGTTCCGGGAGATCCGTGATTGGTCCACGGTCGAACGCGTTTGTCGCGAGATGCTCGCACGTAATCCGGTTGATGCCGAGATGGCCTGGCAACTGAGCCATGCGCAATGGCAGCGCAACGACGCGGCTGCGGCAGAGGCCACCATGCGTGCTGTCGATCTCGCCGCACCGGGTCATGCAGCGGTGCTGGCTGCGATTGGCATGTATCTCGCCGAACAGGCACGTTTTGACGACAGCGAAGCAGCGCTACATGCAGCGCTTGTTATCGATCCTTCAGCAGCACAGGCGGCCGTCGACCTAGCTGACCTCGAGTTGCGACGCGGCGACTGGTCGAGCGCATGGCCGCACTTCGAGGCGCGGCTTACACGTGACGATCGCGAGCCGAATAACGTCGTGACTGTCATGGGGATGTTGGGACCGCGCTGGCAAGGTGAGCCGCTTGCCGGCAAGACGCTGGTCGTGCACAGCGAACAGGGCAACGGCGATGACATCCACATGGTTCGATTCGTCCCGGCGCTGGCGGCGCGCGTGCGCGATGAAGGTGGCCGCCTGGTGCTGGCAGTGCGTCGTCCGTTACTGGGCTTGTTGAGACGTTTTTACGCCGACTGTGTCGCGATCGAAGACGGTATTGGCTGCAAGGCAGACTTCGTTTTGCCGATGATGACCATGCCGCATAAGCTGGGACTACTGCCCGATCAGGTAAGTGGCACGCCGTATCTGCAGGCGGATGCAGACAACGTGGCGGCATGGCGTGAGCGGGTGAGCGCATGTGCGGAGAATGCAGCGCTACATATCGGGCTCGTGTGGTCCGGCAGTCCGACTCATCGGCGCGACGCGAAACGGTCGATTCCCCTTGCGGCGTTGGCTCCGGTGCTGACGCTACCCGGCGTTGTATTCCATCCGCTGACGCCAGGCCGTAGTGCGGACGTAGCGGCGTTGACGGAGCACGGCTATCGCGTTCACGATCTGACGGGACATTACGAGTCCGGTTTCGACGACGTTGCCGCGCACCTCACGGCGCTCGACGCACTGCTGACCATCGACAGCGCGCCATTGCATTTAGCCGGCGCATTGGGGCGCCCGGTGCTGGCAATGCTGGATCATGTGTCGCACTGGTCATGGGGCAATGAGGAGGCGCAGCCCTGGTATGACTCCCTTGAGTTGTTTAGGCAGCCAGCCCCGGGCGAGTGGACGCCGGTGATTGAACGCGTGGTGAGCCGCCTGAAGGCGATGGCACCTTTTCCCGCGTAGATCCAGTTGAAAAAAACATCCTGTCGAACGTAAGTAGTTGCCCATCAAGATCAATGCACGACCCAAACCGCTCACTTGACCACCTGTCGACCGACATGGCAAACCTCGATACGCTGTCCGCTCGGGCCGATGTCTACTTCGCAGCAGGGCAAACACACGAAGCGATGCTCGAGTATCAGCGGCTGCTGGACCAACAACCGCAAAACGCTCACGCGCTTCATCGGATGGGGCTAGCCTGCTTTCGCGTGGATCAACCCGAACGTGCCCGACATTATCTGGATCAGGCGCTGACCGCCGCCCCCGAGCGCACGGACATCTGGGAGCATCGAGGCTTGCTTGCCGCGATGCAGGGCGACCGGACCGCCGCTGAAGCGTTTTATTATCGCGCGCTTACGCTGGCTGGCAGCACCGCGAGCTTGCATCGGAATCTGGCTGATTGTCTGAAGCTCTCCGGCCGCCTCGCCGAAGCGCGGACTCACTACATCAGGGCGCTCGAACTCGATCCGGGCTTGCGCCATGCCGTCCGCACCCTGGCGAGAGTCAGCACGGAATTGGGACAGTTCGCCGCCGCCGCGGATTATTGGCTGCACGCGTGGGCGCTCGACTCGACACAAATATCCGACGCAGTCGAGTTAATCACTGCCATGTCGAAAGCCGGACACGACGCACAAATCGATACGATGCTTGCGGAGCTTTGCACCCGCTTCGCAACCGATGCCGCGGCGCTGGAACAATTGGCCTTTGCACTGAATGGCACGCATCGCTTCAGAGATGCCATTAGTGTGGCAGCGCAAGGGCTCGCCACCGATCCTGGGAATGCCGGCTTGCATCACAACGCGTCGTATGCGTTCAATATGCTTGGGGAATTTTCTTCCATGCAGTTGCATACTATCGAGGCTGCGAGGCTGGTGCCCGATCACGCTCGGATCCAGTTCAATCTCGCAGCAACGCAACTGCGTTTCGGCGACTTCAAGCAGGGCTGGAAACAATATCGATGGCATGAAGCGCTGCCGGAAAATCACGATCTTGTTCGCCCCGATTTTCCCGAATGGAAAGGAGAGCCCGTGGCGGGACGTCGCTTCCTGCTTGTCGGTGAGCAAGGGCTTGGTGATCAGCTCCAGTTTCTGCGCATGGCTGACTGGTTGCATCGGCAGGGCGCGATCGTCGACGTGTGGGTTGAGGGTCCGCTAGGCGAGTTGGCGCGCGATGCCGCAGGAGTGCACGCGGCATGGGTATCCGCGCCGCCGGGCCCCTACGATTACTGGTGCCGGATGCTCAGGGTGCCGGAGTATATGAAGCTGGACTTGTCGATGTTGCCTGTCGCGATGCCGTATCTGGCAGCGGAGCCGGCGAAGGTCCGGCGCTGGCAAGCCCGCATCGACGCGATTGATCCAGTGGATGTGCGCGGCGGGTCCAGAAAACGCGTCGGAATTGTCTGGGCGGGCAATCCGGATTATGGGCTAGACCGCTATCGGTCGATTCAGTTGAGCAAATGGCGGCGAGTTCTGCAGCAGTTTGGCGTGACATGGTTTTCGCTGCAAAAGGGCGACGCGCAAAATGAAGCGGTAGCGTTGTCCACGGATATCGACATGCACGTGCTCGGACCGGAAATCAACAGTTTTTCCGATACATTGGCGATTGTCCAAACGCTCGATCTGGTGATTACGGTCGACACCGCGGTTGCGCACCTGGCCGGGGCGTGTGCCGCACCGGTCTGGGTCCTGTTGCCCACCTGCACGGATTGGCGCTGGATGAGCGAGCGCCACGATAGCCCGTGGTATCCGTCCGCGCGGCTATTCAGGCAACGGGAGCTTGGTCGATGGGAAACGGTGCTGGATGACGTGGCGAATGCACTGCGAGAATACGTGGCTGCCTGAATCGGGCGCGCCGAAAGCGCCCCCGAATTACCGTCTAGGAGAGATCTGCAGCGGCTAACGCCTACTTCCGTCCCATCAACGTATCCATCGTCTCACCACGCACGACGATCTCGGTGCGGCGGTTGAGCGTACGCCCTTCGGGCGTATCGTTGCTCGCCACGGGATTGTTGTACGCATAGCCCTTCGTGCGGATCCGGTTCAACGCTACCCCGCGTGCCACCAGCGCGTAACCCACCGCAGTGGCGCGCGCTTCCGAAAGCTGCTGGTTGTAGTCGAGCGTGCCGACGTTGTCCGTATATCCCTCGACCAATACGGGCTTCTTGCTGCGATTGAGCAGCACAGCGGAACGGTTGATCACTGCGACCGCGTCGCCGCGCACTTCGGATTTGCCGAATTCGAACAACGCGGATTCGGGCAGCCTGACTGAAACTCCGTTGGCGACCGGCGTCACCTCGATGCCGACTGCCTTGTTTAGCGATGTTTCAGTATCGCGGTTCAGCGGGGCTGTGCAACCAGCCATCAGCAGGACAGACACCGTGCAAGCAGTTGCGCCCAGGAAAGTTCTCATGGTTCTTCTTTCTCCTTCAATATCCGATCACATGGCGCGCCCTTCAATCGTGGGCGGACCGCCGACTTCGTCAAGCACGAAGGTTGTATCGCGCGTCATAGGCCGAGGAGAATCGGATCTATCCGAAATCCGTCATCTGTTTAAGGTGGTCCAGCATCTGGGGGGGTGCTAACCGAACTTCCTGACGGAGGGAGGGATGAGGCGCTGGCAAGCGTCTGACGGCGTCGCCGTTATAATCCGACACCATGCCTATCCGTTTCGATGCCGCCGACGCCCACTGGCGCGTCGCGCCCTTACCCGGCTTCAGCGCCGCCCAGAAAGACTGGTTGACCCGCGGCGGATCGCTGACCGCGCATCTGCGTACGCTCGGCGAGGTCGTGGTGCGTGTGACGTGCGAAGCCGTTGCGCTGCCGTGGGCCGACGAGCACGCCGCGCTCGGCCTTGCGCCACGCGCGCCGGTGTGGGTTCGGGAGGTGGTGTTATCGGTGGACGGCGTCCCGTTCGTCGCGGCGCACAGCATCGCGCCACTCGCGGCGAGCACCGGTGTATGGCAAGCCACGCGCCGGCTGCGCACGCGGCCGCTCGCCGAGCTGCTCTACAGTGATAGCAGCGTCGCACGTTCTTCGTTGGTGAGCCGCAGGTTGACGGCACGTCATCCGTTGTACCGGCTGGCCGCGCGCGAGATAGACAGGCTGCGGCCGCATGCGCTGGTCGCACGCCGCTCGGTGTTCGAGCGCCACGGTGCGCCGTTGATGGTGACCGAATGCATGTTGCCCGCACTGTGGGCGCGTCTGGCGTCTTCGGCGTGCGCACCGTCTGCACACGCGATGGCCGCGCCCGCGCCGCAACGCACTCATGCGAGGGAGCACGGCCGGCCGCTCGAGCATACGGCGTCGCGCGCCCATGGTACGCCGCGTGCGGAGCAAGAACATCTTTCCGAACGCGAGCGGGGCACGCATGAATCCGGGCACGCGCCGGCATCGGACAACAAGGTGAAGCGCTGATGCTGCGTGGCTTTCCCCCCGTCGTCGCGGCGGATACGCATACGCTGATTCTCGGCAGCTTTCCGGGCGAAGCCTCGCTTGCGGCCACTCAGTATTACGCGCATCCGCGCAATCAGTTCTGGCGTTTGCTCGGCACGGTACTCGACGAACCGCTTGCCGAACTTGCTTACGAGGAGCGGCTAAGGCACTTGCTATCTCACGGCATCGGCGTGTGGGACGTGCTCGCCGCCTGCGAGCGCGAAGGCAGTCTCGACGCCGCGATCCGCAATGCCAGCCCCAACGATTTTGCTTCGCTGCGCGCCCACGCGCCGAAGCTTGCCAAAGTCTGCTTCAACGGCAAGACGGCGGGCCGCTTTGCGCCGGTGATCGGCGAAGCCGGCTACGTCACCCTCGTATTGCCTTCGTCGAGTCCGGCGAATGCTATGCTCACGTTCGACCAAAAATTGCGTCTCTGGCGCGACATCCTTACATGACCAAATTGATCAAGCGCGCCTCGGCTGAAGCACGCGCGTTCCGCAACAAAGACGCTGACGCGGGCGACAGCACGCTGAACAGGAACAAAGTAGTGCGCAGCAAAAAGCGGGCGCTGCACGACGACGATCTACACGACGCGCCGCAAATCGAAGCGCCGCGCAAGCCGCGTTTCGCACCGGTCACGTTCTCGGAAGAGGGCGGTGTGCGCTTCCTGCACTTCGGCACGGAATGGGTGCAAGGTGCGATGCGTCTGCGCAAGCCGGATCACATCGAACTCGAATACGCCCAGCAGATGATGGCCTGGCTGCTGTTCATTGAAACGCCCAGGCGCATCGTCCAGTTGGGTCTCGGCGCAGCAGCGCTGACCAAGTTTGCATACCGTTTCCTGACGCGTGCAAAAGTCGAAGCGGTCGAGCTGAATCCGGCGGTTGTGGTGGCTGCGCGCACGATGTTCGAACTGCCGCACGACGACGCACGTCTGACCGTGCACGAAATGGACGCATGGGATTTCGTCAACGACCGCGCCAACCACGGCACGATCGGCGCGTTGCAGATCGACGTCTACGATGCCACCGCGCGTGGTCCGGTGCTCGACAGCGTCGGCTTCTATCGTGCGGTGCGCGCGTGTCTGACCGACGCGGGCGTGGTGACGGTGAACCTGTTCGGCGATCATCCGAGCTTCGTGCGCAACATGAAGCGTCTGAACGAAGCCTTCGACGGCCGCGTGGTCGCGCTGCCGGAAGTGCATGATGGCAACCGCATCGCGATCGCCTTCTCGGGCCCGGCGCTCGACGTGCCGTTCACGACGCTGCAAGCGCGTGCGAAGCTGATCGAAGCGGAACTGGGCTTGCCGGCGCGCAAGTGGATCAAGGGGCTGCAGGAATCGACCGGGCAGAACGGCAGCGCCTTCTCGGTCTGATGTGAGAATGGGTCGGGCCGGTTGAGGCTGGTTTGGCTCAGGTTCAACCCGGGCAGGTCCGGCTTGCCTCTGGCCGGTCCGCCCTGAACCCGGGCGACGCGAAGCAGCCGGGCTGCCGAACCGGCCGGACCAAAGCAGCCGGAGCACATATATATGTGTATGCAACTGGGGCTCCTCTTGCCCCACGCTCTCCAAGGCTTCGCATTTCCCGTTGCGCTCATGCGACGGTTCCCCAGTACACCGGCGCTGCCGGTTCGATTCCCTGGATACCCAGCACGCATGTCACCCATCGTGACCCAGCCCTCCGCGTCCATCCTCACCTCTGCTAAACCGCCGCCCCGCGCGCCCCAGCAGCACATTTGCGCCTCGGGTCGTCCCTGCTTGACCGGACGTTCTCGGCTCCTATACTCTTTCGAAGCTTTCGGGGTGCCCGTGGCTTACCTGCGACGGGGCATCCACCACCCGTCCACACACGGGCCAACATTTCAATAATAGGGAAGAGGAGACGCCATGGCTCACGACGCCAACGCGAACAAAACCAGTAAGCACTGGCTCTGGTTGCTGCTGTTGCCCTGGATCGCAATGATCTGGGTGCCGTCATATAACAAGGTCGAACCTCAGTTGTTCGATTTCCCGTTCTTCTACTGGTATCAGCTCCTGTGGGTGCTGATTAGCGCGATCATCACGGCGCTCGTGTACTTCAAGACCAAGACCCGCTCAGTCGGCAAATCGGGCAGCTCGCAAGGGGGCGCACAATAATGAACGCCACCGCAACTTTCGTCTTCGTCCTGTTTTTCATCGGCGTCACCATTCTCGGCTTTATCGCGGCTCACTGGCGCAAAGGCGATCTGGCCCATCTGGAAGAGTGGGGCCTCGGCGGCCGTCGCTTCGGCACCGTCGTCACGTGGTTTCTGCTGGGCGGCGACCTGTACACTGCCTACACCTTCATCGCCGTACCGGCGCTGGTGTTCGGTGCGGGCGCAACGGGTTTCTTCGCGCTGCCTTACACGATCCTGATCTATCCGTTCGCGTTCGTCGTGTTCCCGAAACTGTGGAGCATCGCCAAACGTCAGGGCTACGTGACATCGGCTGACTTCGTCTCTGCACGCTACGGCAGCCGCATGCTGGCACTGGCGATCGCCGTGACCGGCATTGTCGCGACGATGCCGTACATCGCGCTGCAACTGGTCGGTATCGAAGTGGTGATCGGCGCGTTGGGTTTCGACACCAAGGGCTTCGTCGGCGATCTGCCGTTGATCATCGCGTTCGCGATCCTGGCGGCTTACACGTACACGTCGGGCCTGCGCGCGCCGGCCATGATCGCGGTCGTCAAGGACGTGCTGATCTATATCGTGATCTTTGCCGCGATCATCGTGATCCCGCCGCAATTGGGCGGCTTCGGCCATATCTTCAGCGTGGTGCCGCCTGCCAAGCTGTTGCTGAAGGCGCCGGACGTGTCGAGCCTGAACGGCTACAGCGCGTACGCGACGCTTGCGGTCGGCTCGGCGCTCGCGCTGTTCCTGTACCCGCACTCGATCACCGCGGTGCTATCGTCGAAGTCGGGTAACACGATCCGCCGCAACATGGCGATGCTGCCGGCTTACTCGCTGGTGCTCGGCCTGCTCGCGCTGCTGGGCTTCATGGCGCTGGCGTCGGGCGTGAAGGACATGCCGGAATTCGCGCCGTACTTCAAGGCGTTCGGCCCGAACTTCGCGGTGCCGGCGCTGTTCCTGCACTTCTTCCCGTCGTGGTTCGTCGGCGTGGCGTTCGCGGCGATCGGCATCGGCGCGCTGGTGCCGGCGGCGATCATGTCGATTGCGGCCGCGAACCTGTACACGCGCAACATCCACAAGGAGTTCGTGAACCGCAACATGTCGCATGAGCAGGAGACCAATGTCGCGAAGCTGGTGTCGCTGATCGTTAAGGTCGGCGCGGTCGCGTTCATTCTTGGTTTGCCGTTGACGTATGCGATCCAGTTGCAACTGCTGGGCGGCATCTGGATCATCCAGACACTGCCGGCCATCGTGTTGGGTCTGTACACGCGTGTGCTCGATTACCGCGGCCTGCTGATCGGCTGGGCGGTCGGCATCGCAACCGGCACATGGATGGCGATTTCGCTGAAGCTGGCGGGCTCGATTTTCACCATCCATCTGTTTGGCATGGCCATTCCGGGCTATGCGGCGGTGTGGTCGCTGATCGTCAACCTGGTGGTGTCGGTGATAGTCAGCCTGCTGGTGCGGATGTTCGGCATGCAGCGCGCCGAGGATCGCACCCGTCCGGAAGACTATCTGGACGTGGTCGAAGGCTAAGTCAGCCGTTCCATCCCGCCTGAAAAAGCAACGCCCGCAGACAAAAATTTGCGGGCGTTTGTCTTTCTGGGGTACTCCAGGGCACGATAGCGGAACTGTCCTTCAGAGCGTCCGTCGCGCAGCCATGGCACCCGCCGATTCCCACACTGTGATTGCACGCCGCTCGGCCATTAGCCGCATGGTGCGCACGATCACGTCGCCGTACTACCGCTATCGCCACGCGAAGGTGCTGCATAGCCTGCGCGTGGGCGTCGCGATGCTGGTGTCGATTCTCGCGACCACCGGTATCAACATTCCTCACGGTATCTGGTCGTCGGTGACCTTGCTGGTGGTGATCGGCGGCTTGCAGCATCACGGCAATATCCGCAAGAAGGCCGCGGACCGGGCGGCAGGGACACTGCTCGGCGCGGCGATCGGACTGCTGCTCATCCTGACGCAGAATCTGACCGGGTCGCTACCGCTCACCTATGTGCTGATGTCGATCGTCGCGGCGATCTGCGCGTGGTTCGCTATCGGATCGTCGGGGTATATCGGTCTGCTGACGGCGATCACGATGTGCATCGTCGCGGGTCATGGCGACAATCTGATCGACGTCGGTCTATGGCGAACGCTGAACGTGCTGATCGGCATTGTGATCGCGCTGGCTTTTTCGTTCGCGTTGCCGCTGCACGCAACTTATTCCTGGCGTTACGGGCTCGCCGCCAATCTGCGCGCCTGCGCGCAGATCTACACCCGTTTGCTGGATGGGGAGACGATCAGCGAGGACGAACAGGTCAAACGCTTCCTCGCGATCAACAAGCGGCTGGTTCAGTTGCGCTCGCTGATGCCTTCGGTGGCGAAGGAGATCGACGTGCCGCAGGCCAGGCTCGAAGAGATCCAGCGGCTGCATCGCTCGGTACTCAGTTCGCTGGAATTGCTGGCAACCGGCCCGCTGATGCGCGCCGATGCCGCGGCGCGCGCGGCATATGCGCGGGAGTGCGGCGTCGAGGTGCACGCCGTGCGCGGCATTCTGCTAGCGATGGCGCGCGGCCTGCGTTTCGGCCGCGCGACGCATTTTGGCATTCCGGCCGCGTCGCCGCTCGCACCGGCGCGTACCGGCGCGGCGCTGGAATTGCCGCCCGACCTGCAAGGGCCGTATTGGCTCGGGCAGCGGCTTGCTGAACAGGTGGACCGGCTGCGCACGTTGCTGCTGGAGACCGAGTCGAACTGGAACATCGAGCGGCATTCGCGTACTTTGCTGAAGGCTTAGCTTTCACGCGTTGGTCGAGTCGCCCGGCGTGGCGGGCTGAGACAGGCCGTGGCTACATACTGCACGGCTGCTGCATGGTTATGGCGACCGGTGTCGGCAAACCACCGCGGCCGCAACCGACGCCGCCGCCGTGCATGACGCGCTCAGGCATCCGGCAGCGTCACCATCCACGCGAGACCGAAGCGGTCTACCACCATCCCGAAGCCCTTGCTCCAGAAGGTGGCTTGCCACGGCATCGTTACCGAACCGCCGTCGGCCAGCGCGTTGAAATATTTTTCGCCCAATTCGGCGTTGTCTGCCGTCAGGGAGAGGCTGAAGCCGCTGAAGGTAGCCTGGGGATCGCAGTGGCCGTCGGAAGCCATCCAGTTAGTCGAGCCGAGCTTGATCGTGGCGTGCATGATCTTTTCTTCCAGACCGGGCCGCGGCTGGTTCTCCGGGTCGGGGTTGGGCGGCGCGTCCTTGTAGCGCATCAGGAGCAACACCTCAGCGCCAAGCTTCTCGGTGTAGTACTTGAGCGCTTCTTCACAGCGGCCGTTGAAAAATACATAAGGCTGAACGTACATGATCGTCTCCCGGAATAGGGTCAGCGGCGCCGCGTTCCTTCGGCCAATGGCAGAGAGGAGCGGGCGTGCAGACGATTGTAGTCGTCTGTTGGAGCAGCGATTGTGACATTGTGTCGGCGACGGGCGACGGGCGACGGGCGACGGGCGCTGCGGCGCAGGGCGCCTCCAACTCGCCGGGGTAAACGGCATGCGGCCCTGAACCGGAAAGGTTCAGGGCCGCATGCTTGACTGCGTGTTTAAGCTATACGGCCGCGGGCTTTAACGCAGCGCTTCGATCAGCTTTTCCAGCTTGACGGCGTCTGCGGCGAACGCGCGGATGCCTTCAGCAAGCTTTTCGGTCGCCATGGCTTCGTCGTTGACGAGGAAACGGAACGACGATTCGTCGACCGGCACGCGTTCGATGTCCGCATCCTTGCCCAATTCAGGCGACAGCTTGCGCTCGACCTTCTCCGTGCTCTCCTGAAGCTTTTGCAGCAGATCCGGACTGATGGTCAGCAGATCGCAGCCGGCCAGTTCCAGAACCTGGCCCGGGGTGCGGAAGCTCGCGCCCATCACCTCGGTCTTATAGCCGAATTTCTTGTAGTACGCGTAAATGCGGCGCACCGATTTGACGCCCGGATCATTGGCGCCGCCGTCTTTCGCTTCGTCCCACGCGCTGCCGGCGTTCTTCTTGTACCAGTCGTAGATGCGGCCGACGAACGGCGAAATCAGTTGCGCGCCCGCTTCGGCACAGGCGGCGGCCTGTGCGAGCGAAAACAGCAGCGTCATGTTGCAGTGGATGCCTTCCTTCTGCAGCACTTCAGCCGCCCGGACGCCTTCCCATGTGGAGGCCAGCTTGATCAGCACGCGTTCGCGGCCGATGCCGTGGTCTTTGTACAGGGCGATCAACTCACGGCCCTTGGCGATCGACGCTTCGGTGTCGAACGACAGGCGCGCGTCCACTTCGGTCGACACACGACCCGGGATGATCTTGAGGATTTCGGTGCCGAACGCGATCAGCAACTGGTCGATGACCGCGCCGACCGGTTTCGACGCGTGCGCTTTCACGGTCTTTTCGAGCAGCGGTTTGTAGTCGTCTTTCTGGACAGCCTTCAGAATCAGCGACGGATTGGTGGTCGCGTCCTGCGGCTTGTACTGGGCAAGCTGCTGGAAGTCGCCGGTATCGGCCACGACGGTGGTGTATTGCTTGAGTTGGTCGAGTGCGGTTGTCATGTTCGAGCCTTCATGGCGCGCGTGCGCCGTGGTTCAGGAGAAATGAGATCGCCGCCGGACGGAACAGGCAAAACCGTTCCGGCGGCCGCGGGTCACGCTGCAGCGTCTGCCCGCCATGTTGCCGGGGAATTTTGACGGAAAGCGCTGCCGGATGCTTCTATTCTATGGCGGATCGCCTGATGCAGTATTGACACTTGGTCCCGGCGATCCGTTCAAACGGATTTCGGGTGGCCGATTTCCGGTGTCGATTTCCGGCGCGGGCTTCTGGCCCCGACTTCCGGCACCGGTTTGCCATCGGCGAATTTTCGCATGCAAATTTTCTCCGACGAATCAGGCGCGCCGGGCGTTCAGCACCAGTTGCGTCAGCACGCCCGCCACCAGCCCCCAGAACGCCGAGCCGATCGACAGCAGGGTAAGGCCCGAGGCCGTCACCATGAACGTCACCAGCGCCGCCTCGCGCTGCTTCACGTCCTGCATTGAGTTGGCAAGGCCGCTCATGATCGAGCCGAACAGTGCCAACGCCGCGACGGAGACCACCAGTGCCTTCGGCAGGGCGGAGAACAGCGCTGCGATGGTCGCACCGAAAATCCCGGCGATCAGATAGAAAATACCGCACCAGACCGCCGCGGTGTAACGCTTGTCGCGGTTTTCGTGCGCCTCGGGGCCGGTGCAGATCGCCGCCGTAATCGCCGCAAGATTGATGCCGTGCGAGCCGAACGGCGCGAGCAGCAGCGAGGCGATACCCGTCGTCGAAATCAGCGGCGCGGACGGCGTGGTGTAGCCGTCCGCGCGCAGCACGGCGATGCCCGGTACGTTTTGCGACGCCATCGCCACGACGAACAGCGGAATACCGATGCTGATGCTCGCCGCGACCGAAAACGCCGGCATCGTGAACACCGGGTGCGCGAGCGCGACGTGAAAGTGGCTGAAGTCGAGCAGACCGAGGCCGCCGGCCGCGGCCGTGCCGACGATCAGCGTCGTCACGATCGCGTAGCGCGGCGCGAGGCGTTTGACGATCAGGTAGGTGAAGAACATGGTCAGCACGAGCGCGGTCTGGAACTGCGCGGCGCGGAAAATCTCGATGCCAATCTCGAACAGAATGCCCGCCAGCAAAGCCGAGGCGATGCCCGCCGGAATTTTCTTCATCAGCGTATCGAACCAGCCGGTCAGGCCGACCACCGTCAGCAACACCGCGCAGACGATGAACGCGCCGATGGCCTCAGGGTAGGCCACATGCGGCAGCGAAGACACCAGCAGCGCCGCGCCCGGCGTTGACCAGGCAATCACGATGGGGGCGCGAAAGCGCAGCGAGAGGCCGATCGTGCAGACGGCCATGCCGATCGACAGCGCCCAGATCCACGAGGAAATCTGTGCGTCAGTGAGATGCGCGGCCTGACCCGCCTGGAACATCAGCACCAGCGAACTGGTGTAACCCGTCATCATCGCGACGAAACCGGCGACGATGGTGGACAGCGAGGTGTCGGTGAATGGGTTGAGGCGCCCGGCGTGCGCGCCGGCAGGGGACAAATCGGGCGATGAAGAGGGGCTCATGCAGAGGCTTTCTTATAGTTGGGGTGAAAACGTGATCTGTTATTTGCTCAGCGTGCGCATCGCCGTTTCGAGTCCGGCGAGCGTGAGCGGATACATGCGGTGACCGAGTACTTCCCGGATCGCGCTGACCGATTGCCGGTATGCCCACAAACCTTCCGGCTCCGGATTCAGCCACGCATGATGCGGGAAATGATCGGCAAGGCGGCGCAGCCACACGGCGCCGGCTTCGGCGTTGTTGTATTCGACCGAACCGCCCGGTTGCAGTACTTCGTATGGGCTCATGGTCGCATCGCCGACGAAGATCAGCTTGTAGTCGGGCGTGAACTTGTGCAGCACGTCCCACGTCGGCATGCGCTCGGCGTGACGGCGGCGATTGTTCTTCCACAGGAAGTCGTACACGCAGTTGTGGAAGTAATAGAACTCGAGATGCTTGAATTCGGCCTTGGCGGCGGAAAAGAGCTCTTCGGTGCGCTTGATGTGATCGTCCATCGAGCCGCCGACGTCGAGCAGCATCAGCACTTTCACCTTGTTGTGCCGCTCCGGCACCATCTTCAGGTCGAGCCAGCCGGCGTTTGCGGCGGTGCTGCGGATCGTGTCCGGCAGATCGAGTTCTTCGGCCGCGCCTTCGCGAGCGAAACGGCGCAAGCGGCGCAGCGCGATCTTGATGTTCCGTGTGCCGATTTCGACCTGATCGTCGTAATCGCGATAGGCGCGCGCCTCCCACACCTTCACCGCGGTGCGATTGCCCGCCGCGTCGTCGCCGATGCGCACACCCTCAGGGTTATAGCCACCGTTGCCGAACGGCGAGGTGCCGCCCGTGCCGATCCATTTGTTGCCGCCTTCGTGGCGCTCCTTCTGTTCGTCGAACAGTTCCTTCAGGCGGTCCATCAGCTTGTCGAGCCCGCCCATCGCTTCGATCTGCGCTTTTTCTTCGGGCGAGAGATCGCGTTGCAGCTTCTTCTTCAGCCAGTCGAGCGGGACGTCGAAGGCGAGCTCCGAGGCTTGTGCGATGCCATTGAAATACGCGCCGAACGCCTGGTCGAACTTGTCGAAATATTGTTCGTCTTTGACCAGCGTGATGCGCGCGAGATAGTAGAACTCGTCGAGCGACGGCGCGATCACATTGGCTTTCAGCGCCTCGAGCAGCGTCAGGTATTCCTTCACCGACACCGGCAGTTTGGCGGCGCGCAGCGAGTAGAAGAAGTCGATCAGCATGCTGTGTCCTTCGCGGCTGAGGTGCGGCGCGGGGCGCGCATCAGCCGGGTATCAACGCGTTTCAACGGTGTTTCAGCGGTTATTGCGGTTCATGAAGATCAGCCGTTCGAACAGGCTCACGTCCTGTTCGTTCTTCAGGAGCGCGCCGTGCAGCGGCGGGATGATCTGCTTCTGGTCGGACGAGCGCAGCGCTTCGGGCGGAATGTCTTCGGCGAGCAGCAGCTTTAGCCAGTCGAGCAGTTCCGAGGTGGACGGCTTCTTTTTCAGACCTGCGACGTTGCGCAACTCGAAGAAGCTCTGCATGGCAGCGGCGAGCAGTTCCTTCTTGATGCCGGGGTAGTGCACCTCGACGATCTGCTGCATCGTCACCGGCTCGGGGAATTTGATGTAGTGGAAAAAGCAGCGGCGCAGGAACGCGTCGGGCAGTTCCTTCTCGTTGTTCGACGTGATGATCACGAGCGGGCGCTGTTTCGCGCGGATCAGCTCGTGGGTCTCGTACACGTAGAACTCCATGCGGTCGAGTTCGCGCAGCAGGTCGTTCGGAAATTCGATGTCGGCCTTGTCGATCTCGTCGATCAGGAGCACCGTTTGCTCGTCCGACTCGAACGTCTGCCACAACACGCCCTTCACGATGTAGTTGCGGATGTCCTTGACGCGCTCGTCGCCGAGTTGCGAATCGCGCAGGCGCGACACCGCGTCGTATTCGTACAGGCCTTGCTGGGCCTTGGTGGTGGACTTGATATGCCATTGCAACAGCGGCATGCCGAGCGCGGCGGCGACCTCTTCGGCGAGCATGGTTTTGCCCGTGCCGGGTTCGCCCTTGATGAGCAGCGGGCGCTTCAGCGTCATCGCGGCGTTGACCGCGAGCTTGAGGTCGTCGGTGGCGACGTACTGCGATGAGCCTTCAAAACGCATGGCGAGATGCTCTTTTTTGGGAAAAAACCCAGTATAAGTCAGAAGGCCTGTTGCGCTGAAACGGGCTCGCGTAAGGTGTGACCCGCGGTGTCGGACGACGAGATGAGCGCGCATCCGGCACGTGCGAGTGCCCCGTACGCTCGCCTGGCGTGCCCGGTGGGCGGGCGCGCCAGGCGTCGCGGGCAAGACGGGCGAAGCGCAACGGGCGGCACAAAGCCATGCGGAACCGGCGCGGCGGAGCAAAAGCGGCGCTAGTCGTGGCTTTGCGGCGCTCGGATGCGCCGCGGCCCCGCGCTGTGGACGTTCGGCGCGGCGTCGCGGTACAATTAGCCCGATTTTTTTGGCCTGCGTGGCTACCCTATAAGAAGAACGGCGCGGGTCGTTGCCTTTTTTGGGCGCCCGTTCCCCTCAAGCCAGGTTACATGCTATGAATAAATTCGTCGGCAAACACGTCGTGATCGCAGCGCTGTCGGTGCTCGCGGGCTATGCGGCCAGTGCGCAGGCAGCGGATGTCGTCGGCAACCCGAAGGTGGGTCAAGGCAAGGTCGCGATGTGTATTGGCTGCCACGGCATCCCTGAATACCGCACGGCTTACCCTGAGGTCTACCGCGTGCCGATGCTCGGCGGCCAGAATCAGGCGTACCTCGAGAACGCCATGCATGGCTACAAGAAGGGCGACCGCCACTTCGAAACGATGCACGCGATCACCGCGTCGCTGTCGGATCAGGACATCGCCGACATCGCTGCCTACTACGCAGCGCAAAATTCCTCTTCGAAGAGCAATCCCGACAAGTGATCGGCTGCGATCATCCATCCAGTCACTCGGTTACTTATATTCGCGGGATAGGAGAATTCATGAATAAGCCCCAACAGGCACTCCACACGGTGTTCAAGGCTGCATGCGCGTCGGCGGCACTGATCGGTCTGGTTGCAGCGAACGGCGCGTACGCCGCTGACGCCGGCAACGGCAAGGTGCTGGCAGACAGCCACAACTGCGCGGCTTGCCACGGCGTCAACCTGAACAAGCCGGTGAGCCCGGAATATCCGAAGCTCGCGGGTCAGCATGCTGACTACGTCTACTGGGCGCTGCGCCAGTACCAGATGGGCAACGGCAACCCGCACCTCGGTCGCAACAACGCGATCATGCAGGCGCAGGTGCAAAGCCTGTCGCCGAGCGACATGAAGGACCTCGCGGCCTATGTCGAATCGCTGAACGGCGATCTGGTGCAAAAGAAGTAACAGCGTCGCGCTGTTTTTGCGTTGTTTTCGAATTGAACGACACCCCGCTTCGGCGGGGTGTTGTGCTTTTGGGGTCAGTCGCGCGTGGCGCGCCGCTCGATACGCTGCAAATAGGCGTCGGTGTCCGGCGGGGTGCCGGTGCGCTGTGCTTCCCAGATGGTTTCGCCGAGGCAGTCCATGATCGCGTGCTGCGCCTCGTGGGTCGAGCCAAGCCGGGCTGCGAGCCGCTCGTGCGCCGCGCGGATGCCCGGCGGCTGGTCGATCGACAACTGTTCGGTGATCGCCAGATGCATCGACAGATGCAGGAACGGGTTGGTCTGGCCGCGTTCGGGCGAGTAGTCCTGCGTCTGGGCGGCTTCCGGGTTGGTTAGATCGGCGTGATATTCCGGATGCTCGACGATCCAGTCGGCTGCGATCGCTTCGAGCGGCGTCAGAATCTCGCCCTGACGCTGCTTGCGCCAGGTGTCGGTGAAAAATTGGCGGACTTCGTCGCGGCTGGGATTGAACATCGTGGGAGCGGTGCGGTTAGTGTGGGGCGGGTTTGAAGGGTGTGATTTTACGCCGGGGCAGGGCGGCTTGCTGGCGCCGCGAAGGGTTCGGAGGGCGTGGGCGCAGCTGGTGGATGCGGCGTAGGCGATGCAAGAAGACGCCACGGCGATGCCGAGTCTCTCGCGCACGCGCCAAACCCCGCCGCCCTCAAAGATCTGGCGGCGGCGTCTTGGGCCGGAATTCGCACAGTGGCTCGATCACGCAATGCCAGCATTCCGGCCGGCGCGCCTTGCACACATAACGGCCGTGCAGAATCAGCCAGTGGTGGGCGTCCTGCTTGAACTCGGCGGGCGTGAATTTCTCCAGCGCCGCTTCGACCGCGCGCACGTCTTTGCCAGGCGCGAGCCCAGTTCGATTCGCAACCCGAAAGATGTGTGTATCGACCGCGATAGTCGGATGACCGAACGCCGTGTTCAGGATCACGTTCGCCGTTTTACGGCCGACTCCTGGCAAGCTCTCGAGCGCTTCACGATCCTCCGGCACTTCACCGCCGTACTGGTCGAGCAGAATGCGGCAGGTTGCGATCACATTCTTCGCCTTGGTCCGATACAGGCCAATCGTCCTGATGTAGCCGGTAACCCCTTCTTCGCCGAGATCGAAGACCTTCTGCGGCGTGTTCGCAATGGGGAACATCTTGCGCATCGCCTTGTTCACCGACACGTCGGTGGCCTGCGCCGACAGCAGCACGGCAATCAGCAGTTCGAACGGTGTGGTGTACTCGAGTTCGGTCGTGGGATGTGGGTTGAGACTCTGAAGCGTCTCGTAGATGGCGCGGCGTTTGTTCGCGTTCATGCGCAGCGTAGAGTTAAAGGTTAGCGCTTCGTTGGCGGAGTATCGGTGTTGCCCGCGGCGAGTCCGAGACGGCGGCGGCGTGCTTCGGCGGCGTCGATCTGCGCCTGCACGTCGGCGCTGACGCGTTCCGTATTCTGGGGCCCTTGGCCCTTGGCGGCCAACTCTTCTTTCTTCTGACGTGCACGCTCGAGCGCGGCCTGGATGATCGCGCGTTTTTTCGCTTCGGCGTCGTCTGCTGCGGGCTCCGCGGGTGTTGCCTCGGCACTGGTTTCCATTGTTTGAGCGGGCGTGCTGCTGACCGCTCGCCGCGCTGCAGCACGCGCCTCGGCCGCTTCGCGTTCGCGTGCGAGACGGGCCTCACGCCGGTTGTGGCGCTCGCGCGCGGCGTCGGCCTGGCTTTGGCTCCACGCGTCCCAGCCGGTTGCCTCACCCGTGACCGGCGGCATTGCAATGCAGTCGACCGGGCAGGGGGGCACGCACAGGTCGCAACCGGTGCAGAGCTCGGTAATCACCGTGTGCATCTGTTTCGGTGCGCCAACTATTGCATCGACCGGACAGGCCTGCATGCACAGCGTGCAGCCGATGCAAACCTGTTCGTCGATAACCGCCAACGGACGCGGTCTTTCGACGCCGTTGGCGGAATTGAGCGGAATCACCGGTTTGCCGAGCAGTGCGGCGAGGCGCGCGATGCCTTCGACGCCACCCGGCGGGCACTGGTTGTAGTCAGCTTCGCCATTGGCGACGGCTTCGGCATAGGGACGGCACGCCGGATAGCCGCACTTTGTGCATTGCGTTTGGGGCAGCAGATCCTCGATGAGGTCTGCGAGTGTTTTGGAGTCGATCACGGTCACAACGTTAGGGCTTGCCTTGCGGCCGCGTAGCTTGAACTAAATAGCACATTATCGCCGATTTCCCCAATTGCCATCCGCAATCCATGTGCCATAATCGAAGCGCTTTTTCGAAAGACCGCATAAGGGTGTTCCCCCAACCAGCCCGTTCAGTGCTGTCGGTGCAAGGCCCGAGGAGAGGCCGGCGGCGCGATCCGGATAACGCGGCTCACGAAGACGATGCCACCATGAATCAGCCGAAAATCAAAAGAGATCCTGAAGGCACGCGGCGCCGCATTCTACTTGCGGCGGCCGAAGAGTTTGCAAATGGAGGGTTATTCGGCGCACGCGTCGATCAGATCGCCCGCCGCGCGGAAACTAATGAACGCATGCTCTATTACTACTTCGGTAGCAAGGAGCAACTTTTCACTGCGGTACTCGAGCACGCATTCAGCGCGCTCAATGAAGCGGAACGAACGCTCGAACTGAATGGTGTCGCGCCGGTCGAGGCTGTTACGCGCCTTGCGCATTTTGTTTGGGATTACTACCGCGATCATCCCGAGTTACTGCGTCTCGTTAACAACGAGAATCTGCATGAGGCACGCTACATGCAGAAGTCGACGCGCATCCGGGAAATGATCTCGCCGATCGTCGCCACGCTCGGCGGCATTCTCGAACGTGGCCAACGCGCGGGGCTGTTTCGCACCAACGTCGATCCGTTGCGCTTTTACGTGACGCTGTCCGGCATGGGCTATTACATCGTGTCGAACCGTTTCACGCTCGAAGCGACACTTGGTCGCGATTTCAGCACTGCGAGCGAACGAAGTGAAGTTGTCCAGATGAACACTGAGTTGCTGCTTGCGTATCTGTTGCGGAAGTAAGCCGCTGCACGGCTGCGCATAAAGGGCAAAAGAAGCGTCACAAGCAGCGTCAGAAACGACAACGGCCTCTGAAGAAGAGGCCGTTGTTCACATCTGCGCGTGCGATGCTCAGGCTTCGACTTTTTCCTTCGTTACCTTGGGCGCCTTGTTGTGCTCGAGGATGAAGTCGCGCAGTTGCGGATAGATGATGGTGCGCCAGCGGCGGCCCGAGAAAATGCCATAGTGGCCGCATTTTTCCGCGGTGAAGTGACGCTTGTCCTTCTCCGGAATGCCGGTGCACAGATCATGTGCCGCGAACGTCTGACCGTCACCGGAGATATCGTCCAGCTCGCCTTCGATCGTGAAGAGCGCGGTCTTCTTGATGTCCTGCGGACGCACCCGTTCGCCCGCGACGTCCCACGTGCCGTCGGCGAGACTGAACTCCTGGAACACCACGCGAATCGTGTCGAGGTAATAGTCCGCGTCCATGTCGAGTACGGCGTTGTACTCGTCGTAGAAGCGGCGATGTGCTTCCGCGTCGTCTTCGTCGCCGCGCAGGAGGCTTTGGTAGAAGTCCCAGTGCGAAGCGGCGTGACGTTCCGGGTTCATCGCGACGAAACCGGTGTGTTGCAGGAAGCCCGGGTAAACCTTACGGCCCACACCCGGATAGTTCGGCGGCACCGTGAAGATCACGTTGTTTTCGAACCATTCATACGAGTGCTGCGTGGCCAGCGAGTTGACCGAGGTCGGGCTCTTGCGTGCGTCAATCGGGCCACCCATCATCGTCATGGTGCGCGGCGTGTCTTCGCCGCGGCTTGCCATCAGCGAAATGGCGGCGAGCACCGGCACGGTGGGTTGACACACCGAGATCACGTGCAGATTCTTCGCGCCGATGTGGCGGATGAATTCCTGAATGTAGGCGACGTAATCGTCGAGATGAAACTCGCCTTCTTCGAGCGGCACCATGCGTGCGTCGATCCAGTCGGTCAGGTAGACCTTGTGGTCTTGCAGCAACGTACGCACGGTATCGCGTAGCAGCGTGGCGTGGTGGCCCGACAACGGTGCGCACACCAGCACGACAGGCTCATCTTTCAATTGGGTGACAGCGTCGCTGTCGTCTGCGAAGCGCTTGAAGCGCATCAGGCGGCAAAACGGTTTTTCGATGATCGTTTGTTCGATGATCGGAATGTTATGACCGTCTTTGACAATCTGATGGAGGTTGAATTCGGGCTTTTCGTAATCTTTGCCGAGCCGGTAGAGCAGTTCGTAACCGGCTGAAAGGCGTGTGGCACCGGGCACGTAGGCCAAGGGGCTTGCCGGATTCGCGAATGATTTCGACGCGGCCTGGGCCCAGGCGGTAAGAGGGCTCAACATCGCCCGCTGGAATTCGTGCAATTGGTAGAGCATGGGTGCTCCGTTTAGGCGGTTCGCATGGGGCTTGGCAAACACGCGTGTGGCGTTGCGGCAGGCCGTATTGGTTGTGGGCGCATTGATTTTCGGCCAACAATCTGATCGATGATACTGAACAAAGCGTACTTGTGCAATGCAGCAATTTGCGCGCGGGCTGCGCGCAAACTGTCATTGAATCATGGTACTGGCGATGCTGCCGCGCCGCTATCGGGGGTTGCCGCAGCCTCAAGTTCTTCTGCCATGGTGCCGTTATGCGGCGGCTGCCCGGTCGCCTGGGCCATTGCCTGTTCGTGCTTCATCAGGTTCAGGCCGGTGTGCACCAGCGCCACATGCGAAAACGCTTGCGGGAAGTTGCCAACCAGGCGCTTTGCAGCCGGATCGTACTCTTCCGCGAGCAGACCGACGTCGTTGCAGAGGCCGAGCAGCCGTTCGTACATGGCGATGGCTTCATCCATGCGGCCTTGCAACGCGAGGTTGTCCACCATCCAGAACGAACAGGCGAGGAAGGTGCCTTCGCCGGGGGGCAGGCCGTCGTCGTAT
The DNA here is from genome assembly GCF_052682275.1 of Paraburkholderia sp. D1E. Lineage (NCBI taxonomy): Bacteria > Pseudomonadati > Pseudomonadota > Betaproteobacteria > Burkholderiales > Burkholderiaceae > Paraburkholderia > Paraburkholderia sp. D1E. The sequence continues at coordinate 8,043,608 of NZ_JBQYMB010000001.1, read as the reverse complement.
TCGGTAGTGTGGTAGCGCATCACGAAGCCGTCGTGCATCAAGTCCGTCTCGATCGCCGCCACCGTGCCTTTGACGCGCGGATCGTCGGGCGGCAGGAATCCGACCAATGGCAGCAGCAGCACGCTCGCGTCGAGCTGATCGCTGCCGTAGAACTGGGAGAACGCGTTGAGCGCCGGATTCCATGCCTTCGCGCAGACTTCCGCATGGATTTTCGCGCGGGTTGCGCGCCATTCATCAAGTGGGCCCTCAAGCTTGAACATTTCGGCTGACTGAATGGCGCGGTCGTAGGCCACCCACGCCATCACCTTCGAAAAAGTGAAGTGCTGGCGGCCGCCGCGTGTTTCCCAAATGCCTTCGTCCGGCTCCTCCCAGATCGTGTCGAGGTGGCCGAGCAACGCGCGCTGCACGTTCCACGCGGTGTCGTCCGCCTGCAGGCCGCCGACGCGCGCGAGATGCAGCGCGTTCATCACTTCGCCATAGACGTCCAGCTGGCGCTGTCCGACCGCGTTGTTGCCGATTCGCACGGGTTTGGCGTCCTGATAGCCTGGCAGCCAGTCGATTTCGAACTCGGGCAGGCGCCGCTCGCCAGCGATCCCATACATGATCTGCAACTGATCCGGTGCGCCGGCCATCACCCGGCCGAGCCAGGTGCGCCACGCGCGTGCTTCGTCGTAATAGCCGCCGCGCATCATCGCGAGCAGCGTGATGGTGGCGTCGCGCAGCCAGCAGTAGCGGTAGTCCCAGTTGCGTGTGCCACCCAGTTGTTCCGGCAATGACGTGGTGGGCGCGGCGACGATGCCGCCGGTCGGCTCGTAGGCGAGCGCCTTCAGCGTAATCAGCGAGCGGCGGATCTGCGCGGCCCATTTGCCTTCGACGGTGCTGCGCGCGGACCATTCGAGCCAATGGTTCTCGGTGCGTGCGAGCGACGTATGCGGATCGCGTCCTGGCGGAATACGCAGATGCGAGGCCGCATAAGCCAGCGAAAACGGCACGCGCTCGCCTTCGCTCACGGTGAATTCCGCGACGGTTTTCATGTTCTCGCCGCGCAAGTCGACCGGCGTGCGCAGCACCGCGGTGTCTGGGCCGACGATCGCCTTGATACCGCTGTCGTGCTTCAGGCGATCAACCCACGGAATCGAAAACCCATAGTCGAAGCGCAGCACGAGCTCCATCTGCATGCGCACCGTGCCGCGTTTGCCGACCACGAGCCGCACCATCTCCGACCAGCCGTTGCCCGGCGGCATGAAGTCGATCAGCGTGACCGCGCCTTCTGGCGTTTCGAAGTCGGTCTCCAGGATCAGCGTCTCGCCACGATAACGGCGCGTAATTTTGGGTGGCGTATCCGAGACCGGCGAGATCAGCCAGCGGCCGTTGTCGGGCGTGCCGAGCAGGGCGGCAAAGCAGGCGCCGGAGTCGAAGCGCGGCCAGCAGAGCCAGTCGACGGAACCGTCTCGGGAGATGAGCGCGGCCGTGTGGCCGTCGCCGATGAGCGCATAGTATTCGATGAGTGCGGGCATGGAGGAGCGTGTCAGTGTTACGCGAGGCGAAGACCGCCGCGCGTCGGGTCGTTGTTATTACCCGACTCGCGCGATGCGCTTTGGTTCAGCACGCAATGCGGCAAAACGCGAGTTGGTAATTGTCAAATCACTGCCTACAATCGGTTTTCATGCCGATGCGCGAAGCCCTCCGAATCATGCACCGGCCTGGCCTATGGCGCATGCACACGCAGTTTTTCGAGGATCCAAGCTATGCTGAACCCGTCGAAATCCGATTGCATCACGATTCTCTCGGCCGCCAGCGAACTGGCCGACGATTCAATGTTGCCGCTCGATCATGGCCGGCTGGGCCTGAGCCGCAACGGCATGCAGACCGCGCTGGCCTTTCTGATCGAACGGGCCTGCTTCCGGCGTCATCAGGGAGGTGACGGCCATTATGCCGTCGGCGGATTGTCGTTGCAGGGGCGTTTACGGCTGGATCAGCTTTCGAACGGCTGACTGCCTGTTGTGCGGGCTTGCGTCGCGAGCGTTCTGCAGTGCAGCTACCTTGTGTCTGACACGCATGTGTCGCGCGCCTCCGTTTTGCTGCGCTGCTTCGTTGCGCCGCTTCGCTTCGCCGTTCAATTTCGCTGCTTCGCTGTGTTACCTGTTGCATCGCCGCGCCGCGGTCGATACTCCTGCCGTCGCTCGTAATGGCGGTCCGCGCGTTCGTACGAGACGGCGCCGGGCCGATACTGCACCCGGTCGTACGTCCCCGTGCTGCTTTTCTATGGCTGACGGCTACCGCCGCCTAGAAATGCGACGACCCCACGCCGAAGATCCCAATGATGCCGATGATGATCAGATAGAGCGCGACGATGTAGTTCAACAGGCGCGGCATGACGAGAATCAGAATACCGGCGATCAGCGAAACGAGCGGGCCCAGGCTGAGTGTGACGTTCATGAAGACTCCGTAGTGTGAGATGGGTGAGACGCGGTTGAAAAAACACCCCGCCAGGCGGGACAATTGCTACGCATGCAGCTGACGCGGCTCGACTGAATCCGTGTAGCCGGATTCGCTGCATGATCCGACGCAACGCTTCTATACTTGCCTCGATAAAACAATTCGACCGATTGCGCGGCAGACCAGAGACACCATTACAACCGAATCAACCGAATAACCGATGAAGAGGAGGTCATATGCTTCGTAGTCACCGGGCTGCAGTGCACGCCATTTCAAGCTCTCCTTTACCTTCTACTGCTCAATCCACCTCATGGCGCGGCGCGCGGCCAACTCCTCTGCGCTCCGCTCGCTCGATAATAAAAGGTTTCGTGCTCATGGTCTCGATCGTTGCTTCGCATGCGTTTGCGCAAGATTCCGGCCCGGTTCCCGCCGACGGCGTCTATGACATGCTGGTCGGCACTTATACCGGCGGCAAGAGCGAGGGCGTGTACGTCTACCGTTTCGACACGAAGACGGGCGAAGCGACCCGCGTGTCGGTCGCGCCGACGGTCAACCCGTCGTACCTGGTGGTGAGCCGTGACCGGCGCTTCGTCTATGCGGTCAACGAATTGCCCGGCGATAACGGTCCGGCGACGCAGCGCGGCGGTATCAGCGCGTTTCGCTTCGACGCCGCGAGTGGCCAGCTGACCTTTCTCAACAAGGTCTCGTCGGACGGCAATGACCCGTGCTATTTGAGTTTGTCGCCGGACGGCAAATATCTGCTGACCGCCAACTACTCGGTGGCTGCCGATCCGGGCGGCAGCTTTGCGGTGTTCCCGTTGCAGGCGGATGGCCAGGTGGGCGCGTCGGTGCTCACGGTGCATCATGAAGGCGGCGGTCCGGTGAAGGGACGTCAGGACAACTCGCACGTTCACTCCACCGTGTTCTCGCCGGACGGCCACTATCTGTTCGCGCAAGACCTGGGTGCCGACAAGCTGTACTCGTACCGCTACACGCCGGACGGCAGCCGCGGCCTGTTCGGCCCGACCGACTGGCGTTACACCCAGGAGAAAGCGGGCACGGGCCCGCGTCACCTGGTGTTCGGCGCGGACGGCAAGCATGCGTACCTGACGAGTGAATTGGCCGGCACGGTCACTACCTTCAACTACGCCGACGGCAAGCTCACGCAGGTGCAGACGCTTTCGTTGACGGAGCCTGGTTTCAAGGGTGCCGTGGGCGGCTCGGCGATTCACCTGTCGCCGGACGGGCGCTTCGTCTACGCGTCGAATCGCGGCGATGCGAACGATATCGTGATCTTCTCGGTCGATCCCACCAATGGTCATCTGAAGAAGATTGGGCACCAGTCGAGTCTCGGCAAATCGCCCCGTGAATTCGCGATCGACCCGACCGGCAATTGGCTGATCGTCGGCAATCAGAACAGCGGCACAGTGTATGTGTTCAAGCGCGATCAGCAGAGTGGATTGCTTGACGCGAATCCGAAGCGTATCGAGATCGATTCGCCGGTGGACTTCAAACTGGTGTCGCCGTCGTGAGGCAGGGCGCGCGCCACATGGACATGGTTGAGGCCGCGTTCAGCGCTCGATATGAATACGAGTACTGTGATGCGAATGCGTGTAAGCATTCATTGGCCGGCCGTGATCTGAAGGCGCGCGCCGCATAAAAAACGGGCCGCTTCTGAACTACACCGCAAAAATTGGACAATTTGCGGCTAGGGCCGTGAGGGCTGAGTCCTGTATATCACAGGACTCAGCCCGTTTGGTTTCCGCAGGCTTTTGTAGGCCCGTCGTGTTTATTCCGCCGGTCCCGGCGCGAGCACTTCACGGCTGCCGTTGATGCCCATTGCCGACACCAGGCCCGCTGTTTCCATCTGCTCGACAAGGCGTGCCGCGCGGTTATATCCGATACGCAATTGCCGCTGCACCGACGAGATCGACGCGCGCCGCGTGCGCACCACGAAGGCAACGGCTTCGTCGTAAAGCGGATCGGCTTCGGCATCCGGTGTGTCGCCGAACAGGTCGGGCGACGCACCTTCGGTGGCCGGACCGTCGAGAATGCCTTCTTCGTATTGCGGTTCGCCGAACTGCTTCAGGTACTCGACGATCCGATGCACTTCCTCGTCGGCGACGAAGGCACCGTGCACGCGCTGCGGGTAACCCGTGCCCGGCGGCAGGAACAGCATATCGCCCTGGCCGAGCAGCGATTCGGCGCCCATCTGATCGAGAATCGTGCGCGAGTCGATTTTCGACGACACCTGGAATGCCACGCGCGTCGGAATGTTCGCCTTGATGAGGCCGGTGATCACGTCCACGGACGGACGCTGCGTCGCCAGAATCAGGTGGATGCCGGCGGCGCGTGCCTTCTGCGCGAGACGCGCGATCAGCTCTTCGATTTTCTTGCCGGCGACCATCATCAGGTCGGCCAACTCGTCGATCACCACCACGATCAGCGGCAGCGGCGCGAGCGGTTCGGGTGCTTCCGGCGTCAGCGAGAACGGGTTGCCGAGCTTCTTGCCCTTGGCTTCCGTATCGCGAATCTTCTGGTTGAAGCCGGCCAGGTTGCGCACGCCGACCGCGGACATGAGCCGATAGCGCTTTTCCATTTCGCCGACGCACCAGTTCAGCGCGTTGGCGGCCAGCTTCATATCGGTGACGACCGGCGCGAGCAGATGCGGAATGCCTTCGTATACCGACAGCTCCAGCATCTTCGGGTCGATCATGATGAGCCGCACTTCTTCAGGCGTCGCCTTGAAGAGCAGCGAACAGATCATGGCATTGATCGCCACCGACTTGCCCGACCCCGTCGTGCCTGCCACCAGCATGTGCGGTGCCTTCGCCAGATCGGCGACCACCGGATGTCCGGTGATGTCCTTGCCCATCGCCAGCGTCAACTGCGAATGTGAGTTCTGATAGACGCTTGCTTCGATAATTTCGGACAGGCGGATCGTTTGCCGCTTGGCATTCGGCAATTCGAGACCCATGCAGGTTTTGCCGGGAATCGTCTCGACCACGCGAATCGACGTGAGACCGAGGCCGCGCGACAAGTCCTTCATCAGGCCGACGATCTGACTGCCGCGCACGCCGAGTGCCGGCTCGACTTCGAAGCGCGTGATGACCGGACCGGCCGAATGACCGACCACAGTCACCGGCACCTTGAATTCCTGCAGACGCTGCTCGATCAGCAGACCGGTTTCGATGAGCTTTTCTTCTGAAACGGGTTCGACGTCGGTGTCGGCGAGCGCGAGCAGGTCGAGGGTCGGCAATTCGACCATCGATGCCGCGGGCGCGCGGAATTCGAAGCCGTTGGCTGGGCTGTGGCCGCGCAGCGGCGCGTGCTGGACGATGGCTTCTGCAGGTTCCGTGGGTTCCGCAGGCTCGGTCGGCTCCGACGGCTCGGGCGGTTCGATTGCGACGCGGGCTGCGGATGGTACGGCTTGGGCGGTAGTTTCGCTCGCGACGTGCCATGGCGGCGTGGCACGCTGCATCGGCACGGCTTCGCCCGGAGCGATGATGCTGACTCCGTGCGTTACGTCCGCCGTATCAGCAGTAGAAGTCATGTGCGACGCTACAACTTGCGAAGACACCGCAGGCTGAGCGAACGGCTGCGCTTGCTCGTTGCGCAAAGTTTCGGCGCGCGCCGTTTCTGCGGGAGCGGCGATGCTGGCATCATCAGACACCGCAGCAGCCTGAGCGATCGGCTGCACGCGCTCAGCCGATGCGTTTGCATTGCTATTGCTGCTCTGATTCGCGAATTGCGTCGGTTCGTCTTCGACGAATGGTGGCAAGTCCGTTTGCGCGCCACTCGCCTGCAACTGGGTCGCGAAGATTTGAAACGGCGTGGGCGTGGGCACCGGTGTCGCATACTGCGTGGCTGGGGCTGGTGTCTCAGCTTCTGCTGACGCCTTCGCCCATGCTTCTGCCTCAGGTTGCGCCAACGCCTCCGCTGGTGCGTCTGCTGGTGTCGATGCCGATGCCGCGACCAACGGTGTTTGAATGATCGGCGGCTCAATCGGCCATTGCACGAGGGGCTCGGCGCCTTCCTCGATTTGCGCCTCGACCGGCACCTCGAACGCGGCTTCGATTCGTGGCGTTTCGACTGGCGACTGCGCCGGCCTATGTTCCAGCGCGGCCTCGGCAACATCATGCAAAGGCGTGCTTACGTCCGGCACCGCGGCCATTTCAAGGTCGCTTGCACGCGACGGAGCCATGCCCGACTGCCCAGCCCCGACCGGCGGCTCGGTGCTCAACGGAGTCGTGACCATCGTGTTTTCCGCGCCGCTGCTGCGCGCGAGGCTGACGCCGGCAATGTCGGTCCAGCGTGCGGCGTTTTCCGCGATGCTGCGAAGCGTCTCCTGGACGCTGGCCGGCGGCGTGACTTTCTGCGCGGTGGCCATGGGCCGGGTATAACTGGGTGCCGGTGAGTTGAACGAAGTCGGACGCCGCGCTGGCTGCGCCGGCGTGACGTTGGCGTTCACGCGCGAAGCGGGCGAGAACGGTTGCTGGGCCGTCGTAGAACGACTTCCTTGAAATCCTCCAGCGGCTGAACTTTGCGTCGTCGACGGACGGCCCGCGCCAGCCGAGGCAGGTGTCGCCGGACCGGTGGCCAAGCCTGACACCGGCCGCGCTGCCGCCGTGACGGGCGCCGCTTGTGCCGCCGCAGCCGAAGCGGCGACGGCACCCGCGACACCCGCCACACTCGCGATGCCCGAGCCGGTCGCCAACGATCCCAGCGGACGTTGCTCGCCGGCAGAGCGTCGGCCAACCTGTGACGCACCATCGCGAGCCGACGTCGCTATTGTTGCCGATCCCGCCGCCAAACCGGCAGCAGAGGTGGTCGCGCGCGGCGCCGTTGCCGGTTCACGCAACCATCCGGCCGGCGCAACCGGTTCGGCCGGCATCCATGCAGCCTTGTCCGCGTTCAGCGAGTGCGTCGGCGTCTGTGCCTGCGCCTGCGTTGGCACTTGCCGCGGCGCCTGGCGCGGTGGCGTCCCGGCTGACGTGTGCAGCACCGACTCCGCTTGTGCGGCCTGGCTGCGCGTCTTTACCACGCCTGCGCGCCAGCTCGCCCCGGCGCCACGCGCCGCTGCGTCCCTGGGCGTAGTAGCACCGGCCGCACCGCCAGCCGCAGCCGCGCCGCGACCGCTCGCCGGCGGCCGCCAGACGGTCGGGCGCGCGTAACGCCCATTGCTTTTAGGCGCCATCGTATTGGTGGACGGTGAAACGTGCGACGGCAAACCGTCGTCGACGCTGCGATGGCGGCGCGCTTCCTCGTCGCGTTTGGCGAGGCCGCGCGACAGGCCGAGGCCGAATGCACCGTCGGCCCACACGGCGACGTCGCTCCAGCGGAAGTCGATCAGCCAGGGCAGGCTGATCACGAGGAGGGCGAGCGCCGCGAGTGGCGTGCCGATATGCCCGAGCAGATGACCGAATCCCGCCGCCAGCGCATGGCCGACGCCATTCACGCCAGCCGCGCCGATCAGCGACGCCTCCAGGGTACAGCTCGCCACCATCACGCAGACGAAGCCGAGCCAAAGGCGGATCGTGCCGGGGCCGCGCAAACCTGCGCCGCCTGGCAGCACCGACTTCACGAGGCGCCACAAAAGAGGAATGAACCAGACGGCTGACCCGCCGAACCAGCCGAAAACTACCGTGTGCATGCTAGACATCAACGAATGACGGACGCGCAAGAACGCAATCCGTCGAGTTTAACCGGGGAAGCCCGATGCTTCGAAGGCAGACGCAAGTATGCTTGCGTCCAGATGGGAAAGCAGGCCGGTGCGCGGCCTGCCGTCGGTGAAAAACAACGGCTGCTACGATAGCCCGTGCGCGCCATGCGGACAGCATTGGCTGCTGCGGGCCATCCGCTTGTCTGCCCGCGGATCGAGCCGCCTATGTGTCACTTCGCGCTGCTGTCGAACGTCAGCGTATCGCCGTTGTCGAGCACCAGTTGCATCTGCTGCGGCGCGCGCATCTGCACGCCGGTGCGGTCGATGTGCGTCAGCGCGTTGAGATACGCCCCTTCGATCTGTCCGCCCGGCGTCATGCATGCCATGCGCGTGCCGCCCAGCGTGCCGAAGCTCAGCTTGCCGTCTTTCAGCGCATACGAGCCCATGTAGCGGTTACAGCCGGAAAAGCCGCTGGCGTGGCGCTGGCCTTTGTCGGTGGAGAGCACGAGCGTGATCGGCGCGCCCTGATCCGCGGACGGAATCGCTCGCACCGTGCCGTCGGCCTGTTTCCAGCCGCTGAGCACCCAGCTGGTGTCGTCGAGCAACTGGGTGGCGGCCGGGTTGAACGGGTCGGGCGGTGCGGCTTCCGAGTCGGGATGTTTCGGCATGGCGCACGCGCTGCAAAGCGCGGCGACGCTCAACGCGGCAATGACCGTGCGCGCATAAGGGATGAAGCGCGCAACACGTCGCGCGGAGGAGCTTTGGAGCATGACGTCGTTCCTCTTCAAACTGGCGAAGGCGTAAGGGTAACGCACTAAGCTCGCCGCACGCGAGCGCAACGGCGTGAGAGCGGACTTAAACACGTGCGTCGCATCGGGTGCGTATCGGGGTGCGCATGTTAACATCGTGTTCTCCCCAATCCCACCCTCATCCGACTTTTTCTGGAGACCCCATGCAGATCGGCCAACGGATCGGCACGCCCCTTTCTGAATCCGCCACGCGCGTCATGCTGCTCGGCGCCGGCGAGCTCGGCAAGGAAGTGATCATCGCGCTGCAACGGCTGGGTGTCGAAGTGATCGCCGTCGACCGTTATCCGAACGCGCCGGGCCATCAGGTCGCGCATCGCTCACACGTGATCGACATGACCGACCGCGCCGCCTTGCGCGCGCTGGTCGAACAGGAGCGCCCGCATCTGATCGTCCCCGAGATCGAAGCCATCGCAACCGACGCGCTCGCCGCGATCGAAACCGACGGCCTCGCCGAAGTGATCCCCACTGCGCGGGCCACGCAACTCACGATGAACCGCGAAGGCATCCGCCGTCTGGCCGCGGAAGAGCTTGGCCTGCCGACCTCGCCATACGCATTCGCCGATTCGCTCGACGAACTGCGCGCGGGCATCGCCAAGGTCGGCTATCCGTGCGTGGTGAAACCGGTGATGTCGTCGTCGGGCAAGGGGCAGTCGGTGCTGAAGAGCGACGCGGATGTCGAACCCGCCTGGCAACACGCGATGGCGGGCGGGCGCGTGAATCACGGCCGCGTGATCGTCGAAGGTTTTATCGACTTCGAATACGAAATCACCCAGCTGACGGTGCGCGCAATCGATCCGGCGAGCGGCGAAGTCAGCACGTATTTCTGCGACCCGATCGGCCATGTGCAGGTGGCGGGCGACTACGTCGAATCGTGGCAGCCGCAGCCGATGAGCCCGCTCGCGCTCGAACGGTCGCGCGAAGTGGCGCATAAGGTCACTGCGGCATTGGGTGGCAGGGGCCTCTTCGGCGTGGAACTTTTCGTGCGCGGCGATGACGTATGGTTCTCGGAGGTGAGTCCGCGTCCGCATGATACGGGTCTCGTCACGCTGTGCTCGCAACGCTTCTCGGAGTTCGACCTGCATGCGCGCGCGATTCTCGGCTTGCCGGTGGATACGTCGCTGCGGGCGCCGGGTGCGTCGGCGGTGATTTACGGCGGTCTGGACGAAACGGGTATCGCTTTCGAAGGCGTCGCGGCGGCGTTGGCTGTGCCGAATGCGGATCTGCGGCTCTTCGGCAAGCCGGAGAGCTTTGCCAAACGCCGCATGGGCGTGGCGCTCGCCACCGGCGAGACCATCGAGGAGGCCCGCTCGCGCGCGAAGCAGGCCGCGGTGGCGGTGCGGCCGGTTTCCACGAAGTAAGTAACGCGTATCAGAGAGCGCCCGGTCGTCCTGCAGCGCGGTGATGCGCAATGAAACAGTCGCTTGCCTCGCAAGCTCGCCGGGCGCGAAACCCGGCTCATTGAAGTTCGTTGAAGTAGAGGTGCGTATGACCCTGGGTTCCCGCAAGAACATGCGGCTTGGAAGGCTGGGCCATTTTGGCGCACTTGGCGTGCTGCTCGCGCTGTGTGCCGGGATGACAGGGTGCGGCCTCGCCGCCGCGCCTTGCCGGGTTGCTTCGGCCGGCTTGAAGATCGTGCCGCTGGTTGGGCACGTGGCTGCCGCGCCGACCGACGCGTGCGCCAACGTGATCGATCCATAAGCGTCAATCCGCGCGGGCTCACGGTGCGGCCATAAGCGTTCCGGATGCGCACAATACTGCAGCCCCAGCCGCAACTCCGGCGGTTTAACCTAGTCGCAGCGCAAGGCGCACCCCCATGCTTGATGTGCAACAACGATCGAGGCATCTCATGAAGAAATGGCTTGTTGCAGTCACTGCGGCGGTGGGTCTTGCGGCGCTGTACGGCAATGCGTGGGCCGCGCCTTTGCACCTCGCCGAGATTCAGGCGAAGAATCGCCAGACGCACAAATACACCTGCGCGACCGGCAAGATTCTGCAAGTGACCTACTGGAACACGGCAAACGGCCAGAGCTTCGCGCTCGTGCCTGTAAAGGGCCAGCAACTGCTGTTCGTCAACACGATATCGGCCTCCGGTGCGAAGTATCAGGCCGGCAGCTACACCTGGTGGACCAAAGGCCCACGCGCCGACCTGTACGACGCGACGGATGGCGAAAACGCCCCGCCGATGCTGTCCGACTGCGTCACCATCAATCGCTGAGTATGATGGGGCGGCTTTCTTCAAACCCCTCGCCGCCTGTCTTACCTTGTCGTTGCCTCTGCCTTGCGGCGCTGCCCGCCTGCGCACATCCTTTCCGTTCGAGTAGTAAGCTGTCCGGCATGGCATCCGCTGTGTCCGCTGTTACTGCTGTCCCCGCTGTGACCGTTATGTCGGCCCGCGCACGGTTCGCGTGGCTGTCGTCGTCTTCGATCGTACGTTTTCGGACCTCAACGGGCGGGCTAGCTGCCCGCGTCCGTTTCATCAAGCGAGACCCGCCATGAAAGCATCGGACCTGTTCGTCAAATCGCTGGAAGCCGAAGGTGTCGAGTACGTGTTCGGCATCCCCGGTGAAGAGAATCTCGATCTGCTCGAATCGTTGCGCCGCTCGAAAATTCGCCTGATTCTTACGCGTCACGAGCAGGCGGCCGGTTTCATGGCCGCCACGTATGGGCGTCTCACCGGGCGCACCGGCGTGTGTCTGGCCACCCTCGGGCCGGGCGCGACCAACTTCGTGACCGCTGCCGCATACGCGCAGTTGGGCGGCATGCCGATGCTGATGGTGACCGGGCAAAAGCCGATCAAGTCAAGCAAGCAGGGCCATTTCCAGATCGTCGATGTGGTGCGGATGATGGAGCCGCTCACCAAGTACACGCGGCAGATCGTATCGATCGCCAACATCCCGGCCGCAGTGCGCGAGGCGGTCCGCCAGGCGGAAGAAGAGCGTCCCGGCGCCGTCCACCTCGAATTGCCCGAAGACGTTGCGGATGAAGAGGGCGACGGCAAGCCGATTCCGAAGAGCTTCAGCCGCCGTCCTGTCGCCGAGGAAAAAGCCGTGGCGCGCGCGGTCGAGGCGATCACGAAGGCGAAGCATCCCTTGCTGATGATCGGCGCGGGCGGCAACCGCAAGACCACCACCAAGATGTTGCGCGAATTCGTCGACCAGATCGGCATTCCGTTCTTTACGACGCAGATGGGCAAGGGTGTGATCGATGAATCGCACCCGATGTGGCTAGGCAACGCCACCTTGTCCGACGGCGATTTCGTACATCGCGCGATCGACCACGCGGATTGCATCATCAATGTCGGGCACGACGTGATTGAGAAGCCGCCGTTTTTCATGCGCAGCGGCGACACGGGCGAGAAGACGGTGATTCACGTCAACTTTCTGGGTGCGGAAGTCGATACGGTGTACTTCCCGCAGATCGAAGTGGTCGGCGACATCGCCAACGCGGTGTGGCAGCTCAAGGAAAGTCTCAAGGAGCGGAAGGAGCACTGGGACTTCACGCGCTTCAAGGAGATCAAGCAGCACTTCGAAGCGCATCTGGTCAAAGGTCAGCACGACGACCGTTTCCCGATGTACCCGGTGCGGATCGTCAACGACGTCTACGAGACCACGCCGGTGGATGGCATCGTGTGTCTGGACAACGGCATGTACAAGATCTGGTTCGCGCGCTACTACCGCGCGCACGAACCGAATTCGCTGCTGCTCGATAACGCATTGGCGTCGATGGGCGCCGGCTTGCCGTCGGCGATCGCGACCAAGATCGTGCACCCGGATCGCAAGGTCATGGCTGTATGCGGCGACGGCGGTTTCATGATGAATTCTCAGGAGCTGGAGACGGCGGTGCGGCTGAAGCTCGATCTGGTGATCCTGATTTTGCGCGACGACGCGTTTGGCATGATCCGCTGGAAGCAGGAGAACATGAACTTCCCGGACTACGGCATGACGCTGAGCAACCCGGATTTTGTCGCGTATGCAGAGAGCTACGGCGCGAAGGGGCATCGCATTGAATCGGCCGCGGAGTTCGCGCCGCTGCTGCGCGAATGTTTCGTGACGCCCGGCGTGCATGTGATCGATCTGCCGATCGACTATTCGGACAACGAGCGCGTGCTGAATCGCGAGATCAAGCGGCTCTCCGCGCAACTATGAACGGCGGCGGGCGCCAACGAGAAATAGCCGGGCAGGAAGCTGGCCGCATTCGCGCCGACCAGGCATGGATGTCGCGCTGATAGCGAGCGGCGGTGAAACCGCTGAGGCGGCGCGCCGGGGCACAGCCCTTGCTGGTTGCATGCTGCTGATGAGGCACTGGATCAAGGAGAACGCGTCATGTTGAACAAGACTTACCCGTACTACCTCGCCAACGTTGCGGTGGCCGCCAACACCGATCTCGAAGTCACGGATAAATTCAGCGGCGAAGTGGCGACCCGTGTGGCGATGGCAGACGCGGCGGCGATCGACAAAGCGATCGGCTATGCCGTCGACGCGATGCCCGCATTGCGCGCCTTCCCGCCGTTCAAGCGCCAGGCCGTGCTCGAACATTGCGTGAAGCGCTTTCGCGAGCGTTACGACGAGTTGGCGCTCGCGCTGTGTATCGAAGCCGGCAAGCCGATCAACGACTCGAAAGGCGAGGTCACGCGCCTGATCGATACGTTCAAGGTGGCGGCTGAGGAGTCGGTGCGCATTGACGGCGAGATCATCAATCTGGAGATTTCGCCGCGGGCGAAGGGTTATCACGGCTATGTAAAGCGCGTGCCGATTGGTCCGTGCTCCTTTATCTCGCCGTTCAATTTTCCGCTGAACCTGACCGCGCACAAGGTCGCGCCGGCGATCGCGGCGGGCGTGCCGTTCGTGTTGAAACCGGCCAGCCGCACGCCGGTCGGCGCTTTGATCATGGGCGAAATTCTGGCGGAAACCGACTTGCCGAAGGGCGCATTCTCGATCCTTCCCGCGCATCGCGACGGCGCCGATCTGTTCACCACCGATGAGCGTTTCAAGCTGCTTTCGTTTACCGGCTCGCCCGCGGTGGGCTGGGAACTGAAGAAAAAGGCTGGCAAAAAGAAGGTGATTCTGGAACTGGGCGGCAACGCGGCGGCGATCGTCGACGGCGATCAGGGCGAGAAGCTCGATTACGTAGTCGACCGGCTGGCGTTCGGCGCGTTCTATCAGTCGGGGCAGAGTTGTATTGGCGTACAGCGGATTCTGGTGCATGCGACGGTCTATGATGCGTTGCGTGAGAAGCTGATTGCCAAGACGAAGTCGCTGATCATGGGCGATCCGAAGGACGAAAAGACCTTTGTCGGGCCGATGATCTCCGAATCCGAGTCCAAACGTCTTGCCGGCTGGATGGAAAGCGCCGTGCAGGCGGGTGCGAAGATTGTCGCGGGCGGCAAGGTCGAAGGCGCGATGTTCGCGGCCACTCTGCTCGAAGGCGTCAAGCGCGATACCGATCTGTATCGAAAAGAAGCCTTCGGACCCGTGGCGATTCTGGAGCGTTTCGACGATTTCGAAGCCGCTCTGGCAACCGTCAACGACAGCGACTTCGGCCTGCAAGCCGGCGTGTTTACCGATTCGCTCGCCCATGCGCACCTCGCGTGGGACGTACTCGAAGTGGGCGGCGTGGTGATCAACGACGTGCCGTCGTTCCGGGTCGACAACATGCCTTATGGCGGCGTGAAGGACTCGGGGCTTGGGCGCGAGGGCGTGCGCTACGCGATCGAGGACATGACCGAAATGCGCTTGATGGTGATGCGCGAGACGTGGTGAGGCACCGGCTGTCACGCAACTGTCGTGTCAACGAACTACGCTCGCCAGCGAGGCGCTGGGCGGCTTCGCAGCCATTTGCCGAAGTTTGGCGGCACGCCCGCCGGCTGCCTTTCTCCTGCGTAAGCAGAAAGCCGGCGGATGCGCCATGAGTGTTTTTGCTGAAGTGCTACAATACCGGCCTTTCCGGCGGGTGTTTCCGCCGGCCGGAGCCGGCCGCATTTTTCCCGTAATCTGACGGGTCCCGTGCGGAACGCCGTGGCTCCGCCTTCATCCTGATGCCCTCTGCGGTTCCGACCGCTGCCGCGCGCACCCGCGCCAAGCGCATTTTTAGCGAAAGCCACCATGTCCGACACAGCCGTCACGCCCAGTACTGCGACTTTTGATCAATTCGGTCTCGCGCCCGACATCCTGAAAGCCGTCAAAGAATCGGGCTACACCATCCCTACGCCGATTCAGGAGCAGGCGATTCCTGTCGTACTGGCCGGTCGGGACATGATGGGCGCCGCGCAAACCGGCACCGGCAAGACCGCGAGCTTTTCGCTGCCGATCATCCAGCGCTTGCTGCCGCAGGCCAGCACGAGTGCATCGCCCGCCCGCCATCCGGTGCGCGCGCTGATCCTCACGCCGACCCGCGAACTGGCCGACCAGGTGGCCGCGAACGTACAGTCGTACGCGAAGCACACGGCGCTGCGCAGCGCCGTGGTGTTTGGTGGCGTCGATATGAATCCGCAGTCTGAGCAACTGCGCCGCGGCGTCGAAATTCTGATCGCCACGCCGGGCCGTCTGCTCGATCACGTGCAACAGAAAACCGCCAATCTCGGCCAGGTGCAGATCCTCGTGCTCGACGAAGCCGACCGGATGCTCGACATGGGCTTCCTGCCGGATTTGCAGCGCATCCTGAACCTGCTGCCGAAGGAACGTCAGACGCTGCTGTTTTCAGCCACGTTCTCGGGCGAAATCAAGAAACTTGCCGCCACGTATCTGCGCGACCCGCAGACGATCGAAGTCGCGCGCAGCAATTCGACTGCGACCAATGTGACGCAGATCGTTTATGAGGTTGCCGAGGGCGACAAGACTGGCGCTGTTGTTAAATTGATTCGTGATCGCGGCCTCAAGCAGGTGATCGTGTTCTGCAACAGCAAGATCGGCGCAAGCCGGCTGGCGCGGAGCCTGGAACGCGACGGCGTGATTGCTACCGCGATTCACGGCGACCGGACGCAGAATGAACGAATGCAGGCTCTGGACGCGTTCAAGCGTGGCGAGATCGAGGCTTTGGTAGCGACTGACGTCGCTGCGCGTGGTCTGGATATCGCCGAACTGCCCGCCGTGATCAACTTCGATCTGCCGTTCAATGCGGAAGACTATGTGCACCGGATCGGGCGCACTGGGCGCGCTGGCGCGTCGGGTGATGCGTTGTCGCTGTGCAGTCCGAACGAGCGTAAGCAGCTTGCCGATATCGAGAAGCTGATCAAGCGGCCTTTGGAAGTGCTGCACCTGACCGTGGATACGCCGGTGCGGCATCATCACGAAGAGCGTCCGCCGCGGCGTGAGCGCGTTGATGGCCGTGCAGAGGGCCGTGACGAGCGGGGCGGTCGCCGGCGTCCGGGGGCTTCGTCTTCGGGTTCGTTCGATCGGCCGCATCATCATCGCGCGCAGCCTGTGGATGATTTCTTCCTCAAGCCTTATGAGCCTTCGGCGGCTTCTGTTCGGAAGGGGGAGGAGGCGGCTGCCTCGTCTGCTGCTGCGCCGCAGAAGTCGGCTTCCAAGCAGCCTTTAGCTGCGCTGCTGGGTGGGTTTGGGATGCCCAGGAAGTTGCCTTCGTCTTCCTGATTGTTGTTTGGGTTTTCGGTTTTTGGTTTTTGGGTTGTACGCCTGTCGCGTTGGCCTTTTCTTGATTTCTTAGTGGTTTATTAGCGTTTGCCCCTGTGCGGGGCAGCACCTACTTTTCTTTGCCGCCGCCGGTGTGTGTCAAGGTAGTTGTCGCATGAACCGTTACGCTGCGTGCTTATACATTTTGGCCGACGCGTGAGTTCGCTCCGGGTTCAGATAGACCGAGTCTGCCAGGTGCCAGTTGCGGATGGCACCTGACCAGCGTGCGGGGTTCTGCCTGCGCGCGTCTTCGTACAGCGCACACCGGCGGGCCAGCAGATCGTTGGCTTCGCCGCGATGCCGTTGCCCCGGACTGACATACTTCAGGCCGCTGTGACAGTGCTCTTCGTTGTACCACTGGACGAAGCGCTGCACCCATGCGCGGGCCGCCTCCAGCGTGTCGAACGGCTGCTCAGGCCATAACGGGCAGTACTTGGCCGTACGGAACAGTGACTCGGCAAAGGCGTTGTCGTTGCTCACACGCGGCCGGCTGAACGAAGGCTGCACGCCCAGATCGATCATGGCCGCGCGCATCGTGGCGCCTTTCATTGCACTGCCGTTATCCGAGTGCAGCACCAGCGGACGCCCGGCGATACCTTCACGCAAACATCCCTTGTTCAGCAACTCGCTCGCGTGCTCAGCCGACTCCTGCTCCCACACCTCGTTCATCACCAGTTTGCGGCTGTAGATGTCCTTCATCATGTACCAGTAAAAGTACCGGCCCCTGACCGTGCCCGGCATCCACGTGATATCCCAGCACCACACCTGGTTCGGACCATCGGCACAATGCGTCGTAAGCGTGCGTCGTTGCGGGGCTCGCGCGCGGCCCCGGCGCTGGCCCTGTCCTGCTGCTTTCAGTATCCGGTAGAACGTCGATTCGCAAGCCAGATAAATCCCTTCATCCGCCAGCTTCGGCACGATCTGGTGCGGCGTCAGACTCGCGTAGCCCGGACGGTTGGCCGCATCGAGCACGGCCTGACGTTCTGCCTCACTCAGCCTGTTGGGCGGCGCTGCACGCTTCACCTGAGCGCGCCCGTCCTGCGGCGACAGGCGCCAGCGCTGGACGCTGCGCACGCTGAGTCCCAACTGCTCGCATGCACGCGCACGGCGTGCCCCCTGCTGTACGGCTTCATCGATCAGCTGCATGGCTTCTTCACGATCCGGGCGGCTGATCAGTCGTCCTCTTCCTTGCCCCAGATCGCTTCGGCTTTTTTTCGCAGGTTCAGCAATGCCGCCGCCTCCGCACGGGCCGCGTCAGCGCGTTTGAGCTGGCGCTCCAGTTCACGGATGCGCTTTTGCGCAGCCTTCGCCTCGTTGCGCCGGGCCGCCGTGGGCTTCGTTTCAGGCACCGCGTTGGCCTGCTCGCACGCCTCGCGCCACTGCCGGATCTGCTCCGGATAAATGCCTTTACTGCGGCAGTATTGTGAGGTCTCGATCTCGTTGAGCGACGCCGTCTCCAGCACCGCCCTGAACTTCCCGGCGCTTGACCACTGATCGCCCGTTTTGCCATTGCCCGGCATGAATTTCCCTGTATCTCTTGCATGCTGCCGCCAGGTCCGCAGCGTCACCGTGGTGATGCCCGTCGCCCCCGCCAGCTCGATGACCGCACGATTGAACGGCGGCATCATCTGCTGGATTACCCACTCCCGGGTTTCCGCTGAATAGCGTTTCATCTTCCATTCGCTGCCCGCCCCCCATCTTTACATCAATCGGTTCGGGTGAGGCGACAACTAGCCTGACATGGAGGGCCGCAAAGAAAAGATAGGCAAAAGAAAGCGGCTCAAACCGCTAGTTCTTAAGCGGGTCCCCCGCGCAGTTGCGATAGTGGTGCATCTGGAATCGGTGTTCCTGCACATTCGGTGTGAGTGACAAGGCAGTCATACTTCCGGCGGCGCTGCGCGCGCCGTAGCGGTTCTTCATCAAACCCCTCTCCCTCTCCGCTCGCTCGATCGGCAGACGCCTCGAACGCCTTGGTGGTGCTATCCTGCCGCCGGCTACGGCTACGGCTACGGCTACGGCTACGGCTACGGCTACGGCTACGGCTACGGCTACCAGTACCGCTCTTCGCTTCCGCTCTCCGCTGGCACCTCTTGGGTGCCGACTTGTTTCGTTGTCTCGATGCTTTTTGGCGCTAGTTGCGCTGTACTCGCATGCCCATGTGCTTTGCCCATGCCGCCGTTGCGGCGGCATGGAAGCTATCTAGCGTCGTGTGTTCCTCTACGCCCATCTCGAGTCCCAAGTGCCTAGCGGCTGCGCCCAGCGTCTCAAGCGGTTTGTCATTGTCGAGCGCGGTCGCGCCGTTTTGCTTGCTGAGCTTTTCGCCCTGATCGTTCGTGACCACCGGTACGTGCAAATACGCCGGCGTCGGTACGTCCAGGCAACGCTGCAGGTAGATCTGGCGGGCCGTTGAATCCATCAGGTCCGCGCCACGCACGATGTGCGTAATGTTCGCGTCCGCATCGTCGACCACCACCGCCAGTTGGTACGCCCACTGGTCGTCGGCGCGCTTCAGGACGAAGTCGCCGACCTCGGTGGCGAGATTTTGTGTCTGCTTGCCCTGCCAGCGGTCTTCGAATGTGATCACCGCCGTATCGCCGTCGGGTACGCGTAGGCGCCATGCGCGCGCCGGTTTACCGTGCAGCCCGTTGCGGCAGGTGCCAGGATAGGCAAGCGTGGTGTTGCGCGCGTGCGTATGCAGCAGCGAGTCGGCAATCTCCTTGCGCGTGCAGCCGCATGGATAAATCAAGCCGGTGGCCTTCAATTGTTCGAGCGCTTCCTGATAGCGCGCAATACGGTGGCTTTGCCAGAGGGGCGGCTCGTCAGCGTGCATGCCGAAATGGTCGAGGGTCGTCAGAATCTCCTCGGCCGCGCCAGGGACGGTGCGAGGTCCGTCGATGTCTTCGATGCGCACAAGCCATGTACCGCCATGCGCGCGCGCGTCCAGCCAGCTCGCGAGCGCGCTCACCAATGAGCCGAAATGCAACGGCCCGGTAGGCGACGGCGCGAAGCGTCCACGATAGGTCATGGGTGGGATGGATTAGCGCGGAAAAAAGGGGGACTTCTTGCCTGGCTGTGCGGTGCGACGCGCGGAGTGTGCCCAGCGTGCCTCGCCGCGATCGCGCGAAGGCGCGCTTGCGTTTATCACGCCGCGTGAGCCCCCTTGCTGTCCGGATGGCATTCCGGACACGTCTTGCCTGCCACGTACATTGGCGATTGCTGCGCTTCGGGTGTCACCACCGCGCGGCAGCCGAAGCATTGCACGGTCGCGGTCGGCTCCAGTTGCGGATTGAGCGCGGTGCGGTAGTCGAACACGAAGCAATCGCCGTGATAGTGCGCACCACCGACTTCCTCGAAATACTTCAGGATGCCGCCTTCGAGCTGGTACACATTCTCGATGCCGACTTCCTTCATGTGGATCGCAGCTTTCTCGCAGCGAATCCCACCCGTGCAGAACGAGACCACCGTTTTGCCTTCCAGATCGGCGCGGTTCTGCTCGATTACTTCCGGAAACTCGCTGAATTTCGTAATGCGGTAGTCGAGCGCGTCGTCGAACGTGCCGACGTCCACTTCGAACGCATTGCGTGTGTCCAGCATCACGACGGGGCGGCCTTCGTCGTCATGGCCGCGGTCGAGCCAGCTTTTCAGCGTGGGGGCGTCGACGAACGGCGCGCGGCCCAGCTCCGGCCGGATCGCCGGCTTTTTCATCGTGATGATTTCGCGCTTGAGTTTGACCAGCATGCGGGTGAACGGCTGCTTGTCCGACAGGCTTTCCTTGAATTGCAGATTCGCAAACTTGCCTTCAAACAGCGCGTCGTGACGGATGTAGTCGATGAACGCGTCCGCGGCTTCGCGCGAGCCCGCGACGAACAGGTTGATGCCTTCAGGCGCCAGCAGGACGGTGCCGCGCAAGCCGAGCGTGTTGCAGCGCTCGGTGACGTGCGGGCGCCATGCGGCGGTGTCTTCGATAGTCGCGAAATGATACGCGGCGAGATTGACGATACTCATGTGTGTCCAGCGGTAAGAAGTGGCGGCGGCGCGGAAAACGGGGCGCATAGAGACGCACGCATTTAGACTCCATGCGGCGCGGCCACGTCGAATAGGCGAAACCCGTATTATCCCTCAAGCTGGCGCTTTGGCCGACTCGGCCGGATGGCCAACCCCTTGCGGCAGCGCAAACCGCTAGCAAACTCACATGGCGCTTGCGCCGGGCCACGTGCTCTGGCGAGTGAAATACCGCCGATTTTTCTCCGGCAGCTTCGTTCGAGCACATGAAGCGCCTCGTTCGCGCCCGACCAACGAACCGTCCGCTGCGTGCACAGCGCCGGTGTAAGGTGTTCTCGCGTTTCCGTCCCAGGCCGAACGGCTAACGCGCCGTTTTGGCCTGAAAACTCCGGGAGGGTGGAGTTACAATGTCGCCCATGTCAGATCCCCGCTTCGTTCATCTCCGCGTCCACTCCGAATTCTCGATTGCCGATGGCATCGTGCGTCTTGACGACGTCGTCAAGGCCGCTGCCAAAGACGGTCAAGGTGCGCTCGCCCTTACCGACCTCGGCAACGCGTTCGGCCTCGTCCGTTTCTACAAGGAAGCCCGCGGCAAAGGGGTCAAACCCATTGCCGGCTGCGACGTCTGGGTCACCAATCCGGACGACCGTGAGAAGCCCTCGCGTTTGCTGCTGCTGGTCAAAGACCGGCGCGGCTATCTGAATCTGTGCGAACTGCTCAGCAAGGCATCGCTCACCAACCAGTATCGCGGTCGCGCGGAAGTCGAAGCCGGGTGGCTCGAATCCGGTCTGGGTGAAGGCCTGCTCGCGTTGTCTGGTGCGCAGCACGGCGATATTGGCCTCGCGCTCGCCGCCGGCAACGAAGAAGCGGCCAAACGCAATGCATTGCATTGGGCCAAGGTGTTCCCTGGCGGCTTCTATATCGAGCTGCAACGGTGCGGTCAGCCCGGCGGCGAGCAGTACGTGCAGCAGGCGGTTGCGCTCGCGGCGTCGCTGAAATTGCCGGTGGTGGCCACCCATCCCATGCAGTTCATGACGCCGGACGATTTCACCGCGCACGAAGCGCGCGTGTGTATTTCCGAAGGCGACATTCTGGCGAACCCGCGCCGCTCGAAGCGCTTTACGTCCGAGCAGTATTTCCGCACGCAGGAAGAGATGGTTGGGCTGTTCGCGGATATTCCGTCGGCGCTCGCCAACAGTGTCGAAATCGCCAAGCGCTGCAATCTGACGCTCGAACTCGGCAAGCCGAAGCTGCCACTCTTTCCGACGCCCGACGGCATGTCGCTCGACGACTACCTCGTGCAACTGTCGAAAGAAGGTCTCGAAAAGCGTCTCGAACAGCTGTATCCGGTTGAGGCCGAGCGCGAGGCGCAGCGCGAAACGTATTACCAGCGTCTCGAATTCGAGTGCGGCACGATCATCAAGATGGGCTTCCCGGGCTACTTCCTGATCGTTGCGGACTTTATCAACTGGGCCAAGAACAATGGCGTGCCGGTCGGGCCAGGCCGGGGTTCGGGTGCGGGTTCGCTGGTGGCGTATGCGCTCGGCGTGACCGACCTCGATCCGCTGCGCTACAACCTGCTGTTCGAACGTTTCCTGAATCCGGAACGGGTCTCGATGCCTGACTTCGACATCGACTTCTGTCAGCACGGCCGCGACCGTGTGATTCAGTACGTGAAGGAGAAGTACGGCGCGGACGCCGTGTCGCAGATCGCCACCTTCGGCACTATGGCGGCGAAAGCGGCGGTGCGCGACATTGGCCGCGTGCTCGATCTCGGTTACATGTTCACTGATGGCATCGCCAAGCTGATTCCGTTCAAGCCGGGCAAGCACGTCACCATTGCCGACGCGATGAAGGAAGAACCGCTCTTGCAGGAGCGCTTCGATAACGAAGACGAAGTGCACCAGTTGATCGAACTCGCGCAACGGGTCGAGGGCTTGACGCGTAACGTCGGCATGCATGCCGGTGGCGTGCTGATCGCGCCCGGCAAGCTGACCGATTTCTGCCCGCTCTATACGCAGGGCGACGAAAGCGGCGTTGTGAGCCAGTACGACAAGGACGATGTCGAAGCCGTTGGGCTCGTGAAGTTCGACTTTTTGGGTCTGACCACGCTGACGATTCTCGACTGGGCCGAGCGCTATATCCGCCGTCTCGATCCGTCGAAGAAAGACTGGTCGCTCGCGCAGGTGCCGCTCGACGACGCGGCGTCGTTCTCGATCCTGAAGAAAGCGAACACGGTCGCCGTGTTCCAGCTGGAAAGCCGCGGCATGCAAGGCATGCTGAAAGACGCGCAGCCTGACCGCTTCGAGGACATCATCGCGCTGGTCGCGTTGTACCGTCCGGGCCCAATGGATCTGATCCCGAGCTTCTGCGCGCGTAAGCACGGCCGCGAAGTGGTGGAGTATCCGGATCCGCGCGTCGAACCTGTTCTGAAAGAGACCTACGGCATCATGGTCTATCAGGAGCAGGTGATGCAGATGGCGCAGATCATCGGCGGCTACTCGCTCGGCGGCGCCGACTTGCTGCGTCGCGCGATGGGTAAGAAGAAGGCCGAGGAAATGGCCGAGCACCGCGAGCTGTTCCGCCTGGGGGCCTCGAAAAACGGGCTGACTGGCGAGAAAGCGGACGAAATCTTCGACTTGATGGAGAAGTTCGCGGGCTACGGCTTCAACAAATCGCACGCGGCGGCGTATGCGCTGCTCGCGTACTACACCGCGTGGCTGAAGGCGCACCATCCGGCCGAATTCATGGCAGCGAATATGTCGCTCGCCATGGACGACACGGACAAGGTCAAGATCCTGTTCGAGGACTGCCTCACGAACAAGATGGCTGTGTTGCCGCCGGACGTCAATCTGTCTGCTTACCGCTTCGAGCCGGTTGCGGAAGCGGACGGCAAGCGTGCCAAAACGATTCGCTACGGTCTCGGTGCGATCAAGGGCAGCGGCCAGAACGCGATTGAAGAAATCATCCGCGCACGCGAAGAAGGTCCGTTCATCGACATTTTCGACTTCTGCAACCGGGTCGATCGCCGGATCGTCAATCGCCGCACGGTGGAAGCTTTGATCCGTGCCGGTGCGTTCGATACGCTGCACGCGAACCGCGCGCAGTTGATCGCCTCGGTCTCGCTGGCGATGGAAGCCGCCGAGCAGGCAAGCGCCAACGCCATGCAGGCGGGGCTGTTCGACATGGGTGACGCGCCGTCGCAAGGTCACGAACTGGTCGACGAGCCGGAATGGCCGGAAAAAAAGAAGCTGCAGGAAGAGAAAGCTGCGCTCGGCTTCTATCTGTCGGGCCATCTGTTCGATGCCTATAAGAACGAAGTGCGCCGTTTCGTGCGTCAGAAGATCGGCGAACTGAAGGAAGGGCGCGACAAGCTGGTCGCGGGCGTGATCGCGTCGCTGCGCACGCAGATGACGCAGCGCGGCAAGATGCTGATCGCACTGCTCGACGACGGCACCGGCCAATGCGAAGTGACCGTCTTCAATGAGACCTTCGAAGCGCACAAACAGCTGTTCAAGGAAGACGAACTGCTGGTGGTGCAGGGTCAGGCGCGCAACGATGCATTCACGGGCGGCATCCGCTTCACGGTGGATACGGTGATGGATCTCGGCCGCGCGCGCTGTCGTTATGCGGAAGCCGTGAAGGTGCAGATGAACGGCAATGCTGATCCTTTGGCGTTGCGGCGCGTGCTCGAAGCGCATAGCGCGGGTAAGGACGAGCCACAGGCTGCAGCGGCTCCAGCGGCGTCATCGCGTGGTGGCAATGGAGGCGGTGGCGGTGGTGGGCGCAACGGCGGCGGTTATGGCGGCGGTGGCCAGCGCCAGGCGGTGCAGATTCCGAACGGCCTCGCCGTGCAGGTGGTTTATCGTAGCGAAAACGCGCAAGGTGAAATGCGTCTGGGCGACGCGTGGCGCGTAAAGCCGACTGATGAACTGCTCGCGGCATTGCGCGGCGAATTTGCCGGAAGCTCGATCGAAATCGTCTATTGAGGTCTGGTTTGCCCGCGCGGACAGCCTGGGTCGCGCGGGGAAAGCCGATCGATCTTCGTGGTTTCGGCGCTATGGTCGCTCATGCCGCGTCTCCTCCCCCAACCGCGCCAGCTTCAAAAACCGGTAGTACACCGTTTCCGCGTTGAACACTGCGATCATGAAACCCGCGCGGCCGTCGAGAAATCCACGCCGCAGCACGTAGGTCCGCACGAAGGCCCAGGCGCCGCGCCCAAGCGCCTTACCGAAGCTGCCGCGCTTGCCGGCAGCATGACGTTGCTGTGCGCCCGCTGTCGAATACGCGTCGAGCTTGCGCAGTACGCTTTCGAAGTCCTCGTAGGAGTAGTGCATCAGCTTGCCGGTCAGGCGCTGCGACGGCGCGTCGAACACCAGGCGCTCGTGCACCAGGTCGTCGGAGAAACGCGCGGCGCCACGTTTGAACAGGCGCGGAATCCAGTCCGGATACCAGCCGCTGTGGTGAATCCAGTGGCCGCAGAAGCTCGATAGCCTGTCCACGGCGTAGACGTCGGCGGTGGGCGCGGCCAGCGCCGCGCGGATCGCCGCGGCCAGTTCCGGCGAAACGATCTCGTCGGCGTCGATCGAGAGGATCCAGCTAGTGCTGAGCGCGTCCACGGCACGGTTTTTTTGCGGGCCGAAGCCCGGCCAGTCGGTTTGCTCGAGCACGCGCGCGCCGTGTGCCCGGGCGATATCAGCGGTGCCGTCGGTGCTGCCGCCGTCGATCACGACGATCTGATCGGCGAAGGCCACGGCCTGCAGGCATTCGGCCAGTCGCGCTGCCGCGTTTCTGGTGATGATGGCGACGCCGAGAGTGGTTTCTTGCATACCTGAATTGCGTGGGGGGCCAGATGACGGAATGGGTCGCGCAAGTATACACAGCGTAAGCGGTGGACTGCGTTCCAGCACCGCCGTGACCGGGCAATCGGGCCCTTCCTTAACCGTCGGCCGTTGTCGCCAACCGTTTACAATGCTGTTTTTGATATGCCGCGCGGCAGGCATTCCGCCCGAAGCGTGGCTGCCGTCCCGCATTCCTAGAGGATTCCTTGAGCGCGAAGCCAACGTTAAGCAAACCCATCGGTTCAGGTGAGGCGTCGTCGCCTGCCGTCGTCATGCGGCGCCTGTGGCCGTATATCAAGCCGCTCATGTGGGTGTTGATCGGCGCGATCGTTGCAATGGCCGTGAGCGCGGGCACCGACGCGGCGATCCCCGCCTTGCTCAAACCGCTTCTGGACAAGGGCTTCGGCGTGCATGCCAGCGACAACGCCAAGTGGTTCGTGCCAGGTGCCGTGATCGGTCTCGCGTTGATCCGCGGGGTGTCGCAATACGCGTCCGGCTATCTGCTTGCATACGTGTCGAACCGGATCCTGCTCGAACTGCGCCTGAAGATGTTCGACCGGATGATCCACTCGAGCGTGGCGTTTTTCCAGCGTGAAACCGCGAGCACGGTGATCAACGCGATCGTCTTCGAGGTGAACCAGATTCTCAACGTGCTGTTGAGCGTGCTGGTCACGCTGGTGCGCGATTCGCTGACGGTCCTCTTCCTGCTTGGCTATCTGTTCTATCTGAACTGGCGTCTGACGCTGATCGTCGCGGTGTTGCTGCCGGGGATCGGCTGGCTGGTCGGCAAGATCAATCGCCGCCTGCGACGCCTGAATCGCGAGCATCAGTTGCTGACCAACGAGCTGTCGTACATCGTCGAAGAAACTGTGGGCGGCTACAAGGTCGTCAAGGTGAACAACGGCGAGCAGTACGAGATGAGCCGCTTCACGGCGATGAGCCGGCGCCTGCGCGGCTACGCGATGCGCATGACCGTCTCTGGCGGCCTCGCGCAACCGCTGACGCAGTTCCTCGCGTCGATCGCGCTCGCCGTGGTGATCACGATCGCGGTAGTGCAGTCGTCGTCGGATCAAACCACGGTCGGCGGCTTTGTCGCATTCGTCACGTCGATGCTGCTGATCATCTCGCCGCTTAAGCACCTGATGGACGTGAATCAGCCGCTGCAACGCGGCATGACGGCGTGCGAACTGATTTTCGGCCTGATCGACGAGCCGTCCGAACCGGAGGGCGGCGGCAAGCCGCTCGATCGCGCGTCGGGCGAGGTCGAGTTCCGCGACGTGTCGTTCACGTACGGCGCCAACGCCACGCACAACCGCCACACGCTCGACCATGTGTCGTTCAAGGTGGCGCCGGGCGAAATGGTTGCGCTCGCAGGCCCCTCGGGCAGCGGCAAGACCACGCTGGTGAATCTGCTGCCGCGCTTTTTCGATCCGACCGGCGGCGAGATTCTGGTCGACGGCGTCGCGCTATCGGAATACGGCCTGCCCGCGTTGCGCAGCCAGATCGCGATGGTCAGCCAGGACGTCGTGCTGTTCAACGACACGGTGGCGAACAACGTCGCCTACGGCAAGACAGCCGACCCGGAGAAGGTCAAGGCGGCGCTACACGCGGCCAATCTGTGGGATACCGTCGAGGCAATGCCGAACGGTATAGAAACGCTGGTCGGCGACAACGGCATGATGTTGTCGGGCGGCCAGCGGCAGCGCCTGGCGATCGCGCGCGCGATCTACAAGGACGCGCCGATCCTGATCCTCGACGAAGCCACCTCGGCGCTGGATTCGGAATCCGAACGCCATGTGCAGGCCGCGCTGGAAACGCTGATGAAGGGCCGCACGACGCTCGTCATCGCGCACCGCCTGTCGACGATCGAGCGCGCCAACCGGATTCTGGTGATGGAAGCGGGGCGTATTGTCGAGAGCGGCAGTCATCGTGAACTGCTCGCGCAAGACGGTCTGTACGCGCATTTGCACCGCATCCAGTTCCAGCAGAGCGCGGCGTGAAGCGCGGCAAGACCTTCAAGGTGTTCTCGCATCTGTCCGTGCCGCGCTGCGGACGGACAGGACCGCAGCGCGCGTGACCTGGTTGTGTCGGTCCGCTTTCCTTATACGTTTGACCGGGCGCTCGCGCGCTGCCGTCTGAATGATGAAAATTGGACTCTCCAGCAATGCGTTGAAACATAGCGGCGGTCTTGAGCGCTATGCGATGGATCTCGTGCGCGGCTTCGCCGCGATGGGCATCGAACCGGCATTTTTTGCGCGTCGTTTCGATATGTCGGTGCCGGAAAGCCGCATGGTCGAGCCGCATCGCATCAACGTCTCGCTACTGCCTGGCAAGCTTCGCGACAGCTGGTTTTCATGGCGTTTGCGCCGGGCGCGCCGGGAGGCGCAAGTCGACGTGCTGATCGGTTGCAACCGGGTCGATTCGTCCGAAATCGCGATTTGTGGCGGCACACACCTCGGATTTTTGCGTGCCACGGGGCGAGCGCAACGGCGTTCGGACCGCTGGCAGATCGCGCTCGAGCGCCGTCAGTACGAGCGGGCGAGCATTATCGTC
Source organism: Paraburkholderia sp. D1E (assembly GCF_052682275.1). NCBI lineage: Bacteria > Pseudomonadati > Pseudomonadota > Betaproteobacteria > Burkholderiales > Burkholderiaceae > Paraburkholderia > Paraburkholderia sp. D1E. The sequence continues at coordinate 8,015,674 of NZ_JBQYMB010000001.1, read as the reverse complement.
GCGCACTCGAAGCTCATGCATGACGAACTGCGCGAACTGTATGGCGTTGATGAGGCGAAGATTCGCGTGCTTTATCCGCCGGTTGACGGCGCACGTTTCACGCCGGTGGACAGCGCACAGCGCGCTAAGCTGCGGCGCAAGTTCGGCTTCGCCGATCAAGAGATCGTGCTGCTGTTTCCGTCGAGCAGTCACGCGCGCAAGGGTTTGCCGCTGATCGAAGCGGCCCTGCGCGATACGGTGCTGCCGGTGGTTCTTGCAGTCGCAGGGCGGCCGCCGGAGCGCACCTCCGAGCGGATCCGCTACGTCGGGTATATCAAGGAAATCGAGGACGCCTATCGTGCCGCCGATTTCACGATTCTCGCTTCGAAGTATGAGCCGTTCGGGCTAGTCGGCGTCGAATCGGTGATGTGCGGCACGCCGGTGATCTTGCCGTCGAGTATCGGTTGCTGTGACGCGATCGCAGAGCACGCGAAGTTCGTGTTCGCGCCGGACGAAGTCGCCGACTTGCAGACGGCTCTCGAACGCGCGGTGCGACAGCGGCTAGCCAACCCGGCGTCACTGTCGTCCGAGTTGGCGCGCGACGCCGTTCTCTACGATGCGCGAGTGGCCGGTCACGTCGATGCGCTGCTGGCGCTGGCAAAGCGCATTTTCGCCAGCAAATGAGGTCGAGCCCGGGTTGCTGCTTGACGGCGGCCTGTGCCGTTTTGCCTGGCTGCGATGGCAGTGACCGGCAAATTGACCGCCACCCGCCCGGCGTGGAAGTTTGTCAGTAAGATATTCTTGGTTTCGAGGGTCCCGTCTTACGCGCTGCGTGTCGGGTCTGGCGTCTGGCTATCGAAGGTACCGTTTTGTTTTGTATCCTTGGGGCGATCCAGCACGGCATCAATGGCCGCTCGCACTTCGTCAATCGAAGCCGGACGTCCCTCGTTACCAACTGACGTTGACAGCCCTGGCACGTCGATACCGAAGTGCTGCCGCGAGGTCGCAGTGAAAATCATGACGGTGGGCTTTTGCAGAGCGCTCGCGAGATGGACGAACCCCGTGTCCGTGCCAACAATCAGCGCCGCCATGTCGATGTGCTGCGCGACCGCTTCCACGCTCAGACGGGGCAGCACAATTGCTCCAGGAATACCTGCCGCAATCGCGATAGCGTCCTTATGCTCCGACTCCGAACCCCACGGCAGCAAAGGCGTGATACCCAGATTTGTAAGGGACCGGCCGATACTGTGCCAGTGGCCGACAGGCCACTTCTTTTCGTCACTGGATGTGGCGTGGAATAACAGGGCAAACGGCGCGTGCTTCGCTGCCTCGGGCATAACGGCCGGCGTTGGAATGTTCAGGCCGAAACGCGGCGCGTCGTCGATCGAATATCCGAAGATCTGGCTGACAGTGTTTCGCAGTCCGTCCCATACATTGAGATCGCCTTTTGGTGCGAAGCGTTTGTTATAAGCGAACGCAGCTCCGGTCTCGCCGAGATCGGCCTTGGTATAGCCGTAGCGGCGGCGCGAGCGCGCGAGAAAAGCGATGATCGCGCTCTTATAGACTCCGTGTAAGTCGAGAACGGCGTCATATTTTTCTTGCCGCAACTCGCCGATCGATGCCGCAATGGCCTTCAGGCTATCGACGCTACGCTGCTTCTTGAATTTTCGCAGCGGGGCACAGAGGACACGGTCGATACCGGGATTCCAGCGAAGAATGTCTGCGAACGCTGCGTCCGCAGCCCAGTCCACTTTGATTCCGGGAAAGGCTCGATGAAGGTCTGATACGACTGGTTGACCGTGAACGATGTCACCTAGCGAAGTGACCTTAACAATTAGGATTCTGTTCATCAGCGCAGTTGTAGGGCATTTCGGCGGAGGCCTGTCCGGTCGGGACAGGTGCCAGCCGTTTCGCCGCATCTCGGATAAGACGCTTCGGGGCGGCGTGGGTCGGCATAGGTTGACGCGTCACGACGCGCATTCAGACGATCGGCTTCGAGAGAGAATCAGCGGAACTCGTGCGGACAAAAGTTCGGTCGAAGCGATCTGTTAACGGCGCGATTATACCGGACCCATATTGAGCGATGTATTTCAGCGCGCCGCGCCGCTGGGAGCCCTTGGTCCAGGAACTGCGTGCCCACTCCCGGTGCATCAACGGCTGACTGTAGCGCGTGCGAACCGGACGCTGTCGACGCACGAGAGCGCGTCGTCGAGTAAGGCTGTCGAGATAAGCGGCTGGCTCGCCGCCGAGGGGCCTGCGTGTCGTACTTTGCGATCAGCCTTTTCGCTTCAACCGCTTGATCCAAAGCGCGGGCGCGTAGAACGCGGGGAAGGTGGTGTAGAGAAACATACGGATCCGCAGTCCCAGCTTCACATTGCGTCTGCCCGTGAGGAGCGCCAGGCGTTCCCCGATGCCGCGCGCGTTGAACATTGAGTGAATGAACTGCTCACGCGCGAGTTTCGGCTCGAGCGCTGCGCGCATCCGGTCTCCGAGGCCGGCAATGTCGGCATCGCGCTGTATCTGTTCAGTTTCCACGAGCGCGAAGCCATTGCCTTGGCGCATGCGCGCAACCAGTTCAGCCGTTGTCCGATACCGGCGCTTGCCCGAAAGACCGCCGCGCCGGTACCGCACGAGTGGCTCGCGCAGGCTCAGCGCGCCGCCTGAGATAATGGCGCGAAACGTCATGACCTGATCTTCGGCCGCTGAGCCGGGCATCATCGGGCCGAAGCGCTCGAACAGCCGGCGCGACCACGTGTGCGCTGCGCCGACCAGCCACGGCCGTCTGGCAAGCCAATCGTCGAAATCCCGATAGTTGCCAAGTTCGCTCGGCTCCATGCGCTCATGCACATTGCCGGCTTCGTCCATGTCGGCGAGGTCGGTCGCGATCAGATCGGGGTGCCGATCATGCGCAAGCCAGTACTCGACGACCCGCTCGCAGCGATTCGGCGCCGACATGTCGTCGCCGGCGGCGACGAACAGCAATTCGCCAAGTGCCATGGATGCGAGACGCGACAGATGCGCGCTGATACCTTCGTTGGCCGTATTGCAGCGCGTGGTCACGTGATGTGGGCCGCTGTAATCGCGCACGGCTGCCTCGATCGCGGCGTAGGTGCCGTCTTTGGACGCGTCGTCGGAAATGATGATTTCGAGTGGCGTATACGTTTGCGCGAGTACGCTGTGTACCGCGTCGGCGATGACCTTTTCCTGGTTGTAAGCGATCAGGAGCACCGAAACCAACGGCTTGGCTTGTGCAGGGGAGGAGCTGTTCGGAGCGCTGTTGTTCATGGGGCGGGCGGGATGGCGATGCGGCTAGCAGCCGGCCGAGCTCGACAACTCGCGTTTGCGCGAGTCGATGATCGCTAGAAACGTGGCACTCAGCAGAGCGAGCAAGGCCGTCACCATCACGGGCACCAGCACGTCAATCGTGAGTCCGAAGACGACGGTGCTGAACGACACGGCTAGCCCGGAGTAAGCCGCGGCGCGGATCGCCGGATCGTTTGCGTGGCGATGACGCCAGAAATAAACCGAAAGGCTGAAGTAGAGCAGTATCAGGCACAGCGTGCCGAGTACGCCGGTTTCGGCGATCGTCGAGAAGAAATCGCTGTGCGCGCGCTCGTTGACGATCTCATCTTTTGCTTCGCCATGTTTCGCCAGGTCGCCGAGCGCGTTGACAAGTTTCCCTTTGCCGACGCCATAGACGGGATGTTCAGTGAATAGCCGCCAGGACGCTTGCCATAACTGAAGACGCAGGCCGACAGACGTGTTGTCGTCGCCGTGCCGCAGCAGCGCGAAGTCAGCTGTTGCCGCTTCAACCCGCGTCGCGACGCGTTCAGTCGAAAGCAATGCTGCGCTGCAAACTACGATCGCAAGCGCGGCTATCAGCAGGCGCTTCTTGTGCGCGAACCAGTGGAACTGACAGCCGAGCAGGATCACGAAGACAGGGATCGCGAGCCAACCGCCACGTGTGCCGGACAGGTACGACGCGTAGCCGCCGCTGAACAGCGCCAGCAGCTTGAGCGTCAGCACCCGCCAGTCACGCGGGCCGTCCCAACCGAGCGTAAAGATCGCCAGAAACGCCAATAGCAGCGCGGTGTCGCCGAACGGAATCGCGTTCGTATAGTAGTTGTTAAGACGGCTCACATCGGTCCAGCCGCCTCGCAGTTGATCGACCAATGCCCAGATGCCGGCGCCGACGGCGCCGGCTGCGCAACCCCAGCCGATCGTGCGAAGGTTGCGTGACGGGAACTGGCGCAGCAGCAAAAACAACGGCAGCGCGAACACGAAGCGCGACAATGGGTCGAATTGGCGGGGCATCCAGTAGCCCAGCAGCAGTTGCTGCAGGACAAGGGCGAGAACAAACGCAAGCATCCCGGCTGTATACCAGGGATAGGCCCGCAGCGCACTGAAATAGCCGGGCGTGCGCCGGTTGGCGGCGGCGGCGCCGAGCGCCAGTGCGACGAGCAAAAAGAAACAGTAGCCAGTGCCACCACGCCACACGAGGTTCACAGCGGGGGCGAGAAATAGCAGGGCTGTGCTTAACCAGATCAGGCTGGGAGCAAAAATCATAGGCCGAAATTTCGTGTGAACATTACCGTTCCGGCCTGCCGATGCGATGGCCGGAGGTTCAGTGCACTTCTTTCAAGATAGGAGGGCGACCGCGATTATAACCGTGTGACAACTTCGATTGAGCCAATCGGGTGTCCGCGCAGCGCGGCGGCGGAGAATAGGCTTAGGCGGGGGCCTTGCGGCGCGGACGTCACGATAGATCGGTCGGGAACCACGCGGATCTCCCTAGACGCCGCCCGTGACCAGCGGCAGCACCGTCAAATCCGGGTGTGTGCCGTCAACAATACTGCGCCCCACATGTACACCTTCGTAGAACGCTTCGTCCTTGCCGACGAAGCTCTCTTCGCCGTCCGCGTGAAACGACACCGCATGCCCGGGAATGGCCGGATCGGCGCCCGGGTGGCAGACGTAACCGACATACGTGTAACGGTTATCAGGCAAGGCTGACGGGTGTGCGTCGCCGGGCGGGGTTTTGGGAAACGGCGCCACGTGAATTTCGAAACCCTCGTACTCCACCATCTGCCAGGGTGCGGTTTCATCGGCCATGGCCGCCTCCGTCTATGTCGCGCACGTCTTAAAAAGTCTAGGTGATTTGAACGTAAAGCGCGCCCCAAGACTGATGCGGCTAAACCACTATGGTTTGATCGCGCCGAGTTGTCTGAGCAACGTCAGATTGTCTTCAAGGTGCCAGTTTTCGACGATGCGGCCGTCCTTCGCGCGATAGAGATCGAAAGCCTGGAAGTCGACGGTCCGGCCATTGCCTTTGAGGTTCTGGAACTGTCCAGTGAAGTCCCCGTAGAAATGCAGATGAACCGAGGCGCGGTCGCCGGCCACCACCAGGTCGTCGATTTCGGCGTGCAGGTCGGGCACGCCGCGCGGAATTCTTTCGATGCCTGCAGCGGGCCGTCGGACCCTTGCGGCCGCCCGTCAGGTAAGGTGCGGTCGACAAACTCCAGCGACAGGGCGAGCTTCGCGTAGGGCTTGTCGCCGCTGTTCCAGAATGCGGCGTAGCGACGCGCGGTCCGCACGATCACAGCGCTCCTTGCCGAAGAGGAGTCGACGGCGACGTGGCGGGGCACCGGTAACGCATCGTCGCTTGCTGCGTGTGTGCTCACGGCGCCTGCAAGGCCGGCTGCTAGCAACACGTGACCAGCAAGTCTGGAAAAGAAGGTTGGAGACATGACACGCTCCAGAGAAGTTGACCTTGATGACGCGCATTCTCTGGCTAAAGATTACATTTGATAATCGGTCTTTCGCTTAAAGGATTTTCCAGTTTTATTTGAAAGTGCTTCGGACGGTGCGACCGCTTCGGCGAAGTGCGTGCGAGTACGTGCCTGACCGTGCCATCTTCGTCATGTCAGATAGAATGACGCGCTTTGCCCGTACAAGACCCTGCCCATGTGGTTCAAAAACCTTCAGTTGCACCGTCTTCCCGCTCCGTGGTCCGTCACCCCTGAACAAATGGAGAAATGGCTCGCGCCGCACGCGTTCGCGCCCGGCAACAGCGTCGAGATGCAAAGCCACGGCTGGGCGTCGCCACGCGATAACGACTCACTGGTGTATTCGCTTAACGGTCAGATGCTGCTGGTGTTTCGCGCCGAAAAGAAGCTGCTGCCGGCTTCGGTCGTCACGCAAGTGACCAAGGCTCGCGCGCTCGAACTCGAAGAGCAGCAGGGTTTCAAACCCGGCCGCAAACAGATGCGCGAACTCAAGGAGCAGGTGACCGACGAACTGCTGCCGCGTGCCTTCAGCATTCGCCGCGACACGCGCGTGTGGATCGACACCAAAAACGGCTGGCTCGTAATCGATGCGGGTTCGCAAGCGGTCGCCGACGAAGTGCGCGGCCTGCTGGTGAAGTCGATCGATCAATTGCCGCTCGGCACCGTGCGCGTTACGCAATCACCGGTTGCGGCGATGACCGAATGGCTGCTTTCTGGAGAGGGTCCCGCCGGCTTTACGCTCGACCAGGACACCGAGTTGCGCTCGCCGACGGAAGGCAACGCGACGGTGCGCTACGTCGGACATACTTTGGATGCCGAAGATATGCGCCGTCATATCGAAGCCGGCAAGCAATGCATGCGCCTCGCGATGACGTGGAACGATCGCGTGTCGTTCGTGCTGACGCCAACGCTCACGATCAAGCGCATCGCGCCGCTCGACATCCTCAAGGAAGCGAGCGACCCCACCGCGCAGAACGACGACGAGCGCTTCGATTCCGATGTCACGCTGATGACCGCCGAACTCGACCGCATGCTGTGCGATCTGCTCGACGTGTTGGGTGGCGAGCAGGGCGAGGCGATGCCGCAAGCCGCGGCAGCCTGATTCTCGCCTTATCCGCTGTGGGCCGGCGCGTTTGAGAAGCGGCGCTGCATAAAAGCGCCGCAACTCTCGCTTCGCGCGCGGACCGTCGGCGTGCACACCGCTGCACGGCCACACGGCACCTGACACACGGACACACGGACACACGCCACGTCAGACCACTCCGCTCCGGCACCCTAAATATGGTTAAGATTACGACCGGAAAGGTGCATCAATCACGGAGGACTTGCGATGGTTCGACTGGTCATGATCCTGCTGGGTGTCGATTACCTGCGCACGCGTTGGCGCTCGTTGCAGTTGATCGGCTGGGTGAGCCTGATTCTGGGCGTGGTAGTGTTCATCGACGCACTCGATAGCGCACTCTATTTTCCGATCACGCCGTTTGCGTTATTGCTGCTGCTCGAAGGGCTCGCCACACTAGCCGTCGCCTGGACCGGCATGGGCGGGCAACGCACGCTGCGTTATGTGAAGGGCCTCGCATTCTGCCTTGCGGCGGCGCTGATTCTCGCCGGCCATCATCATGGCAACTTCATTCTGTCGATGATCTTCGGCACGCTGTTTCTGGCAGACGGTCTGCTGCAGATCGTTTCCGCGAAGGTCGTCCGCTATCGCACCTGGCGGCTCGCGATGATCGGCGGCAGCATTGAAATCGTGCTGGCGGTTTTCTTCTATCAGCCTTACCCGACGCACTATGTGGGCACCGTGCCGTACTGTCTCGGGCTCGGTCTGATGTTCGGCGGCTGGAACATGATTTTGCTGAGTACGCGCGTGCGGCGTCTCGCGTCGAATCCCGCGGTTGCTTCGGACGATGTAACTGCTGATGCCGCTAACTCCGCCGCGAGTGCGGTGGCTCCCGGCCGGTTAGGCGCGGTGGAATGGGACGGCCCGCCCACCGCGGATGAAGACGCGTTGACCGTCCACGTGTGGACGCCGGTTGGTTCGGCCAAGGGCGAGGCGCGGCGGCAATTGATCGTGGATCGCTATATCGCGGCGGTGGATCGTAACGGCGTGATATCAACCGGACACGCCGCGCTCGAATCGCCCGAGGGCATCTATATCAGCCTGTATCCGGGCGTCGAGATCGATCGTTCGCCCGACGATTTCGCGCGGCTCCTGCGCGCGACGCGCGAGAACGACGTGCCCGGTTTGTTCCAGCCCGATTACCCGACCGAATCGAAGGCGTGGTGTCCGTCGACGGTTCAGGTGCGCATACGCAATTACGACCCGGCGCGCCTGCGCCGCTTCTGGGACGCCTATCGTCAGGAGACGACCTACAACCTGACGCACCGAAATTGCTCGAGCAGCGTATCGCATGCGCTGGAAGCGGCGATCGAAGGCGCGTCGGCGCGCGTGTGGGGCGGCCTCGGCGGCTGGCGGCCGTTTTTGCGGGTGATTGCGACGCCGGAGTTGTGGGTGGCCGCGCAACTTCGCAAACGCGCCGCGACGATGGCGTGGACGCCGGGTCTCACGCTCGACTATGCGCGCGCGCTCAGCATGCTCGCCGACCCGCGGCCGTCAGGCTGGGTCAAGATGGCGCGCTTCGCCGTGCGCAGGATGGTGCGTTCGCGGCAGCAATGGCGCGCAGAAGAGCGCGCCGCGCCAGCCACCCGCGAGGCCGGGCAAGGCCAGGCTACGGGCGCGGCGCGCGAATGATACGTACTCGACGCGCGACTCAAGCCGGCGGCTGGCGCGAGAGATTCGCACCCTGGCCGCAACGCAGGAGCAACTGACGTACAACTCGGCTAGGCTTGGCCCAAGCACAGCACAGCACAGCACAGCACAGCACAGCACAGCACAGGCGCATGGCGCTCTCTGCCCAACTTCGACGTAGCAGTAAAAACAGCAGACGTATCAAGCGCTTGCAGATTTTGCCGGATAGTTATGCACAGATTTGCGAACAGATTCTGTTGATAACTTCCACGTGTGCGGCGCCACCGTCAAATGAGTGATTTCAACCAATATGGCGGGTGTATGCTCAAAGCGAAAGCTTGTCGCTGACAGCACTCCACCACGCCGAACCTCGGCCGTGGCTCATTCAGGATCAAACCGTGCCGGGCGCCGAGCGCCTGCTGCGGCAGCGGGTTTTACCAGCGTGAACGTGATGCTCAGGACGAACCCAGTTGTATCCATCGGCCTGTCAGATGAATGAGCCGCAGCGTTTCACGGTGCGTCACATCAGCGTCTACCGCTACTCGGAACCCGTGCGGTTCGGCGAACACCGGATGATGTTCCGCCCGCGCGCCAGTCACGATTTGCGTCTCGTCACGAACCAGTTGCTGATAACGCCGACGCCGTCGCGGCTGCACTGGCTGCACGATGTGTTCGACAACTCGGTGGCGGTCGCGAGTTTCGCGGGCAAGGCGAGCGAATTGCGCTTCGATAGCGAAGTGACGCTCGAACACGTCGAAACGCCCCTGCCCGACTACGCGCTTGAGCCGTACGCGGTGAACTGGCCGTTCGCGTACACCAACGAGGAAGCATCCGATCTCGTGAACGCGCGCAGCCGCCAGTATCCGGACAGCGACGTGGACGAATGGGCGCGCCGCTTCGTTCCTGGGCAGGGCAGCGGCGGCGCGCGCGGCAAGAACGGCAGCGGCGGCACGATGGCGCTGCTGCGCGCCATGACACTCGACATCAAAAGCACGTTTTTTTATGTACGCCGCACGGAGAAAGGCGTGCACCGTCCCGGCGACACCTTGCGCAACCGCAGCGGCAGTTGCCGCGATTTCGCCGTGTTGATGATGGATGCTGTGCGCTCGCTCGGTCTCGCGGCGCGTTTTGTGAGCGGTTATCTGTTCGTGCCTGACGTGCCCGAGCACGATGCGGTGCAAGGCGGCGGTGCGACCCATGCATGGCTGCAAATCTATCTGCCGGGCGCCGGCTGGGTCGATTTCGATCCGACCAATAGCATCGTCGGCAATCGCCATCTGATTCGGGTGGCGGTGGCATGGAACTACTACCAGGCGTTGCCGTTGTGGGGCACATGGCATGGCGCGCCGCATTCGTTTCGCGGTCTGCAGGTCGATGTGAGCGTGACCGAAGGTAAGTAAGGAAGTAGGCCAGGTGAGTTGGGCCTGTACAAATCGAACGTGTTAGCTGGGAGCGTGAACGCTGGTTGCTCACCGGGCGCGTCAACTGAATGTTTTAACTGGAAGAGGGCGCCGTAATGAAATTGCGCGTTGGCTACGAGCTGGTCTACGAGTGCGTGCAACCGACGCCGATGATGCTGATGTTGAACACGCACTTTTCGCACGCGAAAGAAGTGCTGAGTGCGGATTTGCTGGCGGTCGACCCGCCGGTGCCGATCAGCCAGTATCGCGACGGCTTCGGCAATCTGTGCAGCCGGATCGTGGCGCCGCAGGGACTGATTGCGTTGTCGACGAGCGCCGTGCTCGAAGTGTCGTCCGAGCCGGAGAGCCGGCCGCCGCTGACCGAGCAGCATTCCGTGGAGGCATTGCCTGACGATACGCTGGTGTTTCTGCTGGGTAGCCGTTATTGCGAAACTGATTTGTTATCCGAATTTGCGTGGCAGACGTTCGACAAGTTGCCGCTTGGGCGCGGACGGGTGGATGCGATTTGCAATTATGTGCACGAGCACATTGTGTTTGGCTACGACTTTGCACGGCCGACCAAGACCGCGTGGCAGGCCTGGCAGGAGCGAAAGGGTGTATGCCGCGATTTTGCGCATCTGGCCGTGACGTTATGCCGGGCGATGAATATCCCGGCGCGGTATTGCACGGGCTATATCAGCGACGTCGGCACACGGCCGCCATACGCGACAATGGATTTTGCCGCGTGGTTCGAAGCGTATGTTGGAGGCTGTTGGCAGACATTCGATCCGCGCAATAATGTACCCCGCACGGGCCGGATTTTGATGGCGCGTGGCAGAGATGCTGCCGACGTTGCGATCAGCAATGCGTTTGGGGCGACGCAGTTAATGAAGTTTGATGTTGTCTGTAAGGCGATCTAGGTTTTTGCGCCGATAAAGACCTAAAGTTTCTTGCGTGAAATGCCGAAAAGATCGGAATCTATACTCTTGCCGCGAGCCGATTCCGGACCACCATGATGTCCCGCAACGTAGCCGCCACGGTAGTGGCAATCCTGCTGGCAGCGCCAGCCTCAAAAGCATTCCCGACGGGGTTGGCCTCGATCCCGGTCAGCCTGACTGTGCAGGAAACCTGCGTTATCCAGTCGGTGGACGCGGCGATTACCGTTGCGAATCAACCGGCGGTTGCCTGCCTGCACGGGGCGCCGTTCCAGGTTTCCCAGGCCGCATTCGATCCCATCGCGCCGGGTGAAACAGGCCGGAGTCAGGCGCAGCCGGTGGAGTTCATCACCGCCCACGACGCCCAGCAAACGGTCTGGATCGTCAATTTCTAGAAATCGCCCCTTACCCGCGCGACACTGCGGCCGCCAGGCGAAAAGCCCAAAGATCAATAACTGATCGTCGCGGTAATCGTGTCGCTGTAGCTGCCGGGCATCGGCGTCGTCTGCGCGGGCACCCGGCCGTACACCGTGATCGACACCGCATTGCCGCTGCCTGTGCCGGTGGCCATGCTCGTGCCCGCCGTTCCGTCACCCCATGCGATCGTGTGGGCGGTATCCGTATAAAGCTGATAGTTCACCGCGCCGCCGCCGCCCGAGCGCTGCATCTGGCGTGCCGCGACATTGCCGCTCGACCCGCTGCTGAGCGCGATCTCGAACGCGTCGCCGTTTGTGCAGCGGGCCGTGATCGCGCCGGTCGCGTTCAATGCCGAACTCAGCACGCCTGTCGAAGTGAACGCTACGTTCGTTGCGCTGATCAGGCAATTGTTCACCACCGTGGCGCTGGCCGTGAAGCCGAAGCTGCCGCCGCTCGTCGTCAGTGCGGCGCAGCCCGGTGCGAGCAGCAGAAAAAAACCATAGTTGAGCGAAGTCTGGCTCAAGGTCTGCGAATACAGGGTGTTGGCGTTGCCGGAAGTCGGCACGGTCGGCTGGCTAGCAGTGATCTGGCCGTAGAAATTCACCGATGTTGTCGCGGTATTGCCGGTCAATGGTTTGCTGAGCGTCACCGAGATCGGCGTGGTGCCGAGCGCAGTCGAGCCCCACGCGAGCGAGTGCGCGGCGTCCTGATACAGGTTGTACTGCAACTGGTTGGAGCCGATCGCCAGATAGCGCGGCGTCGTGCCACCCATGTTCAGGCACACCTGCACGCTCGGTGTCAGCGTAACCGCGGGCCACGTGCACGAAATGCTGACGGTGCCGGTCGCGGCCACCGCGCTCAAGCCGATCGGGCTGACGTTGCCGAAGCTCAGCGCCGACGGACTCGCCGAACAGGTTTGCGCACTCGCTCGCTGCGGCAACACGCCGAGCAGCGCGCATAGCATCAGGAGCAGAAGGAGCCGCTTCATCGTGCCGTTCCTGCAGCCGGGACCGTTGGCGCCAGCGCGCTGCTGCCGCAGGTCAACGGTCCGAGCGTCGGCAACGAGCCGTCGGTCGGTCGCTGGTAGGTGAATTCGACGCTGCAATGCAGGGCGCCGTTGTCGACCTCGAGATGGTTGTCGTGCTGGAGGTTCTCGATGAAGGTCAGACCGTCGTAGCCGACGATCGTATCTCCCCCGCCTTCGACGTGATGCACGCGCGTGCCCGGCGGCAGCAGCTTGCCGTCGGCGCCGCGCAGAATCACCGAAGCGGCGCTGTAGCGCGACACGCGGAAGTTCGCCAGCACGCCTGCGCGCGACTCCGGCACGAGATCCATCGAGGTCGTGGCGATACGCGCATCCGCGGGCAGATTCATGCTGTTGATCGCGACCTGGTTGTGCTGGTACGCGTTCAGATCGGGTATCAGCAAATGGCCGTTGCGGTCGGTCGTGCCGATCACGCGGTTTTCGTGCAGTACCGGCACACCCGCGACGCCGTCGGTGGACACCAGCGCGAAGCCGTCGTCGATACGCCGTGCCGGCTGGATGCTGTTGTCCATCAGCACGATCGCGCCGGTCACATCGAGTGAGGCGTTCGCATGCCGGTCGATGTCCTGCGCGAGTGCCGTCACCTCGCCGTCATTGCCGAGATATTGCGCCTGTGCCTGGCGATACGGCACCGCGCCCGAGCTGCCCGCCTGCACCCCCCAACCCCAGCCGCCTGCATAATCGGGCGGCCGCTGCGCATTGAGGTTGTAGGTGGACTGGCCGTTCTGACGGCCGACACTCGCGTTGATCGCGGTGTTGTTGCCGAGGCCGAAGCTCGCGGTCAGAAACACCCCTTGCGAGTTGTGCTGCAGAAAGTCCTTGTATGTGCTGAGCGTGAACGAGGCCAGATTGCCGAAGTTCAGCGTGTACGACAGCGAACCGATCCGTGAGGCGGGAATGCCGGGAAAGCGATAGCCGATGTAACTCAGTGACACGGTCTGGCGGCTGAAGAAGGGTAGCGCCAGCGTCACGCGGTCGGTGGCGGTGGGCACCGGCGTGCCGTCGCGCGCGGCGAGGTCGCCATAGTTGCCGTAGGCGCGCAGCGTCTGCGCGTCGATCGAGAAGTTCGGTTCGATCAGCTGATAGCCAAGACCGACCTGCGTGCCGTTCAGCTTGCCCGCGCTCGCGGACAATGAGCCGTTGATCACGCCCGCCATGCCCATGCGCACGAGTGCACCGGCACCCGCATTGACGAGGCCGCCGGTGGCTTCCGCATGTCCTTCGAGTGTCAGCGTGTCGCTCATGCCGCGCCGCGCGGTGGCGCTGACCGCGGGACGCGGATCGTAGGAAAACGAATCGATGCCATACGCGCGGCGCAGAAAACCCGCTTCGAACGAATAGCTCGACAGGCCCGCCGCCAGCATGCGCGTATCGACGTAGAGCGGCAGCGTAGTCGAGATGGTGCGGCCGAGCGCGTCGTGCGTGATCACGGTCGCTTCGCCCGCGCCGGTGATGCCCGGCACGTTGTTGACGATGAATGGCCCGCTCGGCACGTTGCCGCTGAACTGGCGCACGTTGTTGATATAGAGATCCACCGCCGAAGGCACGACCGCGGAGCCCGCGAATGCCTGCACGGGGAACGTTACAAGGTCGGGCCGCAGTGCGAAGTTGCTGCGCCACTGGAAGCCGCCGATGCGGATCGAACGGCTCCAGTCGAGCGATGATGAAATGGTGTCGCCGAACTGCGTGGTACTGAGCGTGGCCGGGTTCGACGTACTCCACGAGGTGTCGTAGCGCACATAGCGATGCAGGTCGCGGTATAGATAGGCAATGCCGGTATTGCTCAATACGCCGGCCGGGTCGAAGTAGCGCTCTTCGCTCCAGAGTGCGAACTGCGCGTTGGTGTCGGTTTGCGCGAACGCGTCGTAGTTGATCAGAAAGCCGCGCGACGCAGCGGCATTCGGCGTTCGCGTCAGGTCCCGCGTGTCGAACGTGTACGGCTTGCGGATAGCGTTGGGCACCTGCAGGTCGATGGTCTGGCGCGAGGCGTCGTATTGGTAGTGCAGGCCTGGGATCTGGTCGAGTTCGATCGAAGCGGTGTCCGCGGCGCCGAGCTTGTCGGTAGCGATGCCAACTTCGCTCAGGTCCTTCCCTGTGGCGCTGAGGCGCCCATCGGCTTCGCGAAAGTGCGCGATCAACGAAGTGCGCTGGCCGTTGAGCATGACTTCCAGATATAGATCACGGCCTGCTGTGGTGTCCGGCGCGGGCTTCGCCGCCGCGCGTTGGCTGGACTCCGGCGCGGCGCTCGAACCGGTGCCCGAATCTGCACCCATGTTGACGCCTGGGCTGACACTCTTGTCGGCGGGCGCATCGGCAGGCGCATCGGCAGGCGCACGCGTATCGACGCCCGTATCGGCGAACCGCAGCGGCGCCTGCGCGCCGGCCTGAGTCACGCTCTGCATGGCCAGCGTTGCCGCGAGCGCAATGATCTGCGGCCTCCATCCATGACGTTTTCGCCGTCGTGTCATTCTCATCGATTGCTTGGCGGTCCATCGTGTTCGTTCCCATTGACCCCGGCGCGATCACGGCTGGCCTTGCGTGCCAAAGGTCTGCACGTGTGTTGGCCCTTGTGCCCTCGTATGTTCAATCGACATTCACGGTGGCTTCGGCCGGCAGTGAATTGATCGCGGCGCGCACCTTCAGCGGGCCGTTCTGGGCGGCGTTGGCCGGCAACGTCACCGGCCACTGCCGTTCGCGCCCGGCCAACGCGTAGCCAAGTAGCCCTTTGTTGACCTCGTAGGCGTTGCCTGCGTTGTCGATCAATTGCACAGCCGCAATTTGCGCGCGCTTTTTGCCCGCGTTGTCGACGCGCAGCAGCCAGCTTTGCGGGCCGCGTGACAGATGCCAGGACAGTTTCGGCTGGCCGATGTCGACGGGCGGCTCGACGAACACCGGCACCGAGTAGCGCAGACGGATTGTCACCCCGCTAGTCGGCGCGGCGTCGGGCTCGGGCAACTCGTCGATCAGCACGCGATAGCCCTGCTCGGCGGCCGACGGCTGCGCAATCGTGCGCACCAGCCGCACCAGCTGATCGGCATGCGCGGCGATCTGGATCAGCGGGGGGCTTGCCACCAGATCCTGAGTGGGCGTGAGCGTGTCTTCGCCGTTTGCCTGATCCCAGCGGAACACACGCACCTGGCCGAATAGCGGCTTCTCGCCAGGGTTCTTCAGCGTGATGCCGGTCGCATTGGCGTCCGCGGACATATCGACCATCACCGGCGAAATTTGCAGCGTCGCGGCTTGCGCGAGCGGCGCCGTTAGACACCATGCAAATACGGTTGCCGTCAGTAGCCGGCGAGGCGTGCCGATGGCGCTCACGCCGCGCGTGATGGCAGACCGTGCGCTTGCACGCCGCGTCCTTGCAGACCCTCTCAAAAGTAGACCGTGGCGGTGACGGTGGTCTGATAGGTATCAGGTTTCGGGGTAGTCTGCGCCGGCACCTGGCCGTACACGACAATCGATTGCGCCGAGCCGGTACCCGTGCCGCTGGCCGTGTTGGTGCCCTGCGTGTTGCCCCACGGAGTAGCGTGGCCGGCGTCCTGATACAGCTGGAATCCGACTGTGGTGGCGGTATTGCCGGTGGCCGTGCCGGCCATCAAGCGGCTCGTCACGGTGGAGCCGGTGACCGTGCCGGCGTCGAGCCCGACGTTGTACGGTGTGGTGTTGGTGCAGGTTACGGCGACCGTGGTCTGCTGGTTGATGGCCGTGGCCAGCACGCCGTTGCTGCCGAAGTTCAGCGGGGTCGCGCTGATTGAGCAGTTGGCGTTCAGCGTAAGCGTGACGGTGAACGTGGTGGTGGCAGTGCCGTTTGAATAGGTGGCAGCGCTCGCGAGCTGTAGAGGCAAGCCGAACATCAAGGCGACGATGAGGCTGGACGACAGCAGTTTTTGTTTCATCATGAGACCTCGCAAGCCGACGGGACGCGGATTTTTCAATTGCGTAGGCAGTTTGAAATTGTACCGGCCAGATCGTGAATCAATTCACTGGATATTCCAGGGCGGCGTGATTACGTTATGTAAAGGCGTTCGCAATTGATGAAATTTAGTCTACACCACACTTTCTTCGTAATACAAATTCTTGCGTTGAGAAATTTATTTGGAATAAGTGGCGCAGGCGGTATGACATGGTGCGAGAAAAACGGAGAGATTAGGAAATTATTTCAATCCATGGATTCGGGAAAGTACCTAATTCAGGTAGTTTTTTCTAATAAAGATGATTATTTTTTTATTTTTATTGAAATGTGACGTGTGCATGATTATGCATGCCAGCTAATTGAAAAATGCCAGTTGGTCTGTTTGAAATCCGCGTGTTTGAGTGTCAGGCCAATGCGGCTGTTGCAACCGCGCAATGCTAATCACGGCTCGCCGGCGGGGGGCGAAGCGTCATTCCCCAAGCGCAAACGGGCGCTTGCGCCGCAACAGCGCCGAGCCGAGCGACACCGCTGCGCCGATGCAGCCCATCGCCAGCGAGAGAACCACGATCAGCAAGCCGGTTTGTGTTCGTGCCGAAAACACGCCGACCAGCAACCCAGCGAGTGGTTGCGTCATGTTGTTCAACAGGATCACCACGCCGGTCGTCTTGCCGTAGTCCTCGGGCGGGATGATTTTCTGCCGAGCACTGCGGATGTAGACATTGAACATCTTGTCGAAGCCCACAATCAGCAGAAAGCCGACCGCATAGCTCCAGGGCGCCGCGCTCACACCCGCGATCACGCCCCCGGCACAGATCGAGATGAACGCGGCCCGGCCGAGTGTCTGCGCAGGCCAGGCGTTGCGTGCGATCGTCAAAAGAATCAGCACCGTGGCCACGGCGCCGGCAGTCTGGAGGCCCGCGTAGTACCGGTCCGATTGCGCGTGGAAGCCGGTCACCATCGCAGCGGATGTCGCAAGGGTCACGCCGATCACGAGATTTTCGGCGGCGGCGAGCAGTACGACTTTTTTCAGGCCGGGTAGCACCAGCACATGGCGCAGCGCGATACGCAGGGGCATTGTCCAGTGACCTGGCGCAGCGGGCGGTGGATCGCCAGCGCGAAAGCCGCTGGTGCGTTGCCACAGCAGCAGCGCTGCATCGGCAAGCAGAAACAGCGCGCCGGTTGCGCCGACCACCCACTCCCAGCGCCACACGCCGAGCAGCAGTGCGGCCAGCATTGGGCCCAGCACGAAGCCCAACTGGTCGGCCAACTGAGAGTAGGCGAGCACACGCTGGAACTGCTGCGTGCTGAAGATCTGCGGCAGCATCACTTCGCGCGCGACCAGGCCCTGGCTCGTGAGCACACCGCACAATGCCGATAGCGCGATGAGCCAGCCGATGCCGCCGAACAGCGCATACGCCAAAACGCCGCCGAAACACACGAGTGCCCGCACAGCCTGGCTCACCCGCATCAGCCTGAGCGGCGAGATGCGGTCGCACAAGGCGCCGAAGAAAGGAAAGGCCAGGTAGCGTGGCAGCGTTTCGATAAAGAACGCGAGACCTGACCACGATACCTGGTGTGTCGTCTGAAACACCACGAGCGGCACGAGGAACAGCAGGATCTGATCGGCGAGACGCGCGACAAACAGCGAGCAGAAGAAAGCCTGATGGTTGACGCGCACCGTTCATGTCCCGCCGTTTATGGGTCGAGACCGATCCTATCAAAGATTGCGTTAGCCGCCCCGATAGGCCTGTTCGAGCAACGCGATATCGAGCTTGACCATTTTTATCATCATGGCTTGCATCACGCGGCTTATTTCTGGCCGCACTCCGCACCTTGCATCCCTTGCATTCCTTGTTGAATCTCTTCAGGGCTCAGGTCGCGCTTGTGCGTGGCGAGCGACCAGCTGTGGCCGAACGGGTCCTTCAACTGGCCGTAGCGGTCGCCCCAGAACATGTCGGCAAGCGGCATGACGACGGTCGCGCCGGCCTCGACAGCCTGCTTGAAACTGGCGTCGACGTCTTCCACGTAGTGGTGAATCGTGACCGGTGTGCCTTTCAGCGCGTTCGGGCCCAGCGCGTTGTGATCCGGCCATTCGTCGGTCAGCATCAGCATGGAGTCGCCAATCTTCAGGCAAGCGTGCATCACTTTCCCCCCGGGGCCGGGCATGCGGAATTGCTCAACGGCGTTGAAAGCCCTGGCGTAGAACGTGATGGCGTCTGCGGCGTTGGCGCAAATCAGATACGGGGTCAGCGAGTGCATCCCGTCCGGGATCGGTTTGACAGCGGGGCTGGACATGACGGCGACTCCTTGAAGTAACAGGTTCGTGAGTTAAAAGACCCACTGCGTGAGCCAGGCCTTCAACGTTACGACGAGTGCAGCGCCTTTGAATCGACACTCCGGAAAAAATATTTTTAAGCACGGCCGTGCGGCGCGGTGCGAGTTCGAGCAGGCGCAGGCATGTGTGTGGCGCGTTCTCGCCGCGCGGATTCAACCGGGCGGGTGGTCTTCTTTCGCCGGTATGTCAACCGGCCGGATTGTCGTCGTCCGGTGGCGTGGAGGGTGCCGACGGTGGGGAAGGCCTCGCCGCGTCACCGCCCGGTGCACCGAGGATGCTGATCTGGAAAGTCGGGGTCGCCGCGAGCGACTGCAACGTCGCGTCTTCCGGAATGTGTTCGAACAGTGGCAGGATCACCGAGCCGCCGATCACCGCGCGCCGGCTATTGTCGGCCGGCCGCAACCCCCACACGTCCTGGTAGACCACCGGCACCGCGATGCCGTTGCGGGTCGTGTTGCCGATGTACAGCATCACATGACCGCCGATGTAGATCAGTGTGCGTAACGATTCACCATGCTGGGCGAGGTAGTCGAGCCGTTGCGCCGGCGTCGACGCGGACAGATCGATCATGCGTCCCGCGCTCATCTGCGTCGACGAATGGCGCGGCAGCCACACGCCGAATGCCGCGAAGATGCTTTGCAGTTCCGACGAACAGTCGTTGTAGAGGCCGCTATTGCCCCAGCCGTACGGCCGGCCGATCAGCGTCTTCATCAGCATTGCCAGATGCCGCGGGGTAGCCGCGAGCGGCATCGGGGCGATCTGCGTATCGCTCAGTTGCGCGCTGCGAATGAGCGCCCGGCCATCCACATCGCGGGCCGGGACGAAGAGTTTGCGCGAGGCGGGTGTATCCGCTTCGGCAGTGCCACTTGCTTCGCGTGCTGTTCTGTTTGCTCGTGTTGCGGGCCGCGTGGCGTTGTCCGGGGCGAGCGGCAATAGCGTGCCGGCGGGCGCGTCGAAGCGGAACACGCCGCGGCTGTCGCGCACGGGCGCCGAGGCCACCGTCACCGCGCCCAGCGACTTCGCGGTGGCCGCGCGCCATGTGTCGACGAAGGTGTCGTCAGTCAGGCCGACGCCATCGCTGCGCACCCAGCCTTGTACGTCGGGCGTCTGCACGTAGCGCCACGCGCCATCGACGCTGCTGCCCAGCACATACAGCGGCGTGCCAGGGCGCACGGCTGAAATCTGCAGGTTGTCGAACGGATAGCCTTCGCCGGCCAGGTGGTGATCGTAGAACGACGGGTCCGTGGTCGGCAGTTCGCGCACCATCAGATTGCTGGTGGCGATCGCGCGACGTTCGGGCTGGTAGACGGCCTCCTGCGTGAACTGGCCGACGTCCATGTTTTGCGCGATGGCGTCGATCCACGCCTTGTCGTGCGGCCGGAAATTCTCGCCGTAACCGACCGCCGAGCCGCTCTTGCCGGTGTTATCAAATTTGCCGATGCGGCGCTGCTGCAGCGCGACAATGTCCGCGCCTTGCTGGCGATAGACGCGCATCGTCACGTAAGCGGAATTCCATGGCGACGGCGCGGCCGTGCCGGTGCCGAAATAGCGTGCGTAGAGGGCGCTGAAGTGCGCCTGCTGATCCGCAGGGCTCAGGAACGGCTGATCGTAGGCGGGGCTGTCCGGTTCGAGCCAGTGATCGACGTTCTGGTCGTAATTGGCGATCGGGAACAGCGTGACCGTGTCGACGCTCGCGTGGCCATCGTGTGAGGGCGGCGGATTGCTGCAGGCGGCGAAGGTCGCGGCCGCGGCGAGGGCGACGCATAATGCGGTGGCGCGGCGGCCCTGCGGCAATCGGGCGACGAAGCGTGTGGCAAAACGCGTGGCAAAACGGGGCAGCACGGCGACGGGCATGGAATTCGACGGTGATGGTCCAAGGGCACGATGATACGGTGTCGCGCGACGTGCAGGGCGGCGGATGCATGTCGTACTTACGCGGAACGAACGAGCGGGGCTTTCTCGCGCTTACAGCGCCCCTCGCGGGCATAAGCACCATGTTTCACGACATGGCGGCGACATGAAGCCAACTGCCTGTGTTTTGCTTTCACAGCGTTATGAGTGTATTTACACAGCGCTTATGTGTTTTCATGGGAGTTCGAATCGTCAATAGCGGCTGCGCCATACTGCGCTTCAGGCGCAAACCACCGCGCACGAATAGCGTTTCGATACACTCGTCACATCGCCTCGAATCGTCTTTCGCGAGGCTCAACAACCAGGAGAACAACATGCAAACCAGCGCACGCAATCAATTCGCCGGCGAAGTCGCCGAAGTCAAACACGGTGCCGTGAACGACGAAGTCACGTTGCGCACTCAGGACGGTCTCGAGATCGTTGCGATCATTACGCACGGCAGTGCGACGTCGCTCGGCCTCGCTGCCGGTAAGAAGGCGTTCGCGCTGGTCAAGGCGTCGTCGGTGATCGTCATGGTCGACGTGGCGAAGAGCCAGGTGTCGGCGCGCAATTGCATCGCCGGTACGGTGTCGGCCGTGACCAAGGGCGCGGTGAATTCGGAAGTGACGATCAACGCGGGTGGCGCACAGATCGCCGCGATCATCACCAACGAAAGCGTCGATCGTCTCGGCCTCGCGAGCGGCAAAGCGGCGACGGCGATCTTCAAGGCATCGAGCGTGATCATCGGCGTCGAATAACGATTTACGCATGGCGTTGTCCGCAGGCTTAACGTCTGGATAAAGCCATCGGGCCGCACGCAGATCGGACGGAAAAGAGCGTGGCACGCGCAGCAGAGCGTGCCGTGAAGGAAACGGCGGCTTGCTTTACACTGCAGACCTTGCTGTTCTCTTTCCGCTTTCATCACGGACGCCGTCATGTTCGAAGTCTCCTCCGCCTCGCATCTCCCCAAAGCCGCGCACTACGAAGAACTGGTCGCCCAGGCCCGTTCGCTGCTCACCGGCGAAACCGACTGGATCGCCAACGCCGCGAATTTCTCCGCATTCGTGTTCCATTCGCTGAGCGATCTGAACTGGGCCGGTTTCTACTTCCACGACGGCCGCGAGCTGGTGGTCGGACCGTTCCAGGGCAAGCCCGCTTGCGTGCGCATTGCGCTCGGCAAGGGTGTGTGCGGCACCGCTGCGCAAACCCGTCAAACGCAAGTCGTGCGCGACGTGCATGAATTCCCTGGTCATATCGCCTGCGATTCGGCATCGCAATCGGAAATCGTCGTGCCGCTTGTCGCACCGGACGGCACGCTGATCGGCGTGTGGGATGTCGATAGCCCGATCGTCGCGCGCTTCGATGAAGAGGACGCGAAGGGCATGGAAGCGCTGTGCGCGGTATTTATCGAAGCCGCGCTGCCGCGCGCCTCGTAGGCGTTTCAAGAAGCGCTGATCCAGCGGTGCGGTGGCACGCTATGCTTTTTCGTACATAGACTAGATGCACTTCAGGGGATGGGTCGGCGGACCTCATCCCGCTATCGTTCTCTCCACGCGCTCAAGATGTCCCGAAGGAAGTCCTCTTTGGGAGCAGGACAAGAGCGCGACGAACCCCCATCAGGTTTTGGAGACATGCATGAGTTCCGCCACTGCTACTGCTACCGCTACCCCGCTGACATTCCAACGCTCCCCCGCTTTACCCCGCAATTGCACTTTCGATAGCCACGACTGGGACATTCTCAGCCGCTACTGGCATCCGGTGGCATTCGCCGCCGACGTGACCGACAAACCCATCAGCGTGACGCTGCTTGACGAGCCGCTGGTCGTGTTCCGCTCGAACGGTCAACTGGTGAGCGCGCGCGATGTCTGTCCGCATCGCGGTGCGCCGCTCAGCCAGGGATGGGTCGATAACGGCAACATTGTGTGCCCGTATCACGGCCTCGCGTACGGTAGCGACGGCAAGTGCAAGCATATTCCCTCGCAAGCGGATGGCCCGATTCCCGATCGCCTGCATCTCGTCACGTATGCGACGCAGGAAGCCTACGGCCTCGTATGGGTTTCGCTGGGTGGCGGCACTGAAGCGTTGCCTGCCTTTCCCGGCTGGGACGATCCCGACTTCCAGCAGATCCTGCCGCCCTCGATCGATATCAACGCTTCGGCGGGACGTCAGACCGAAGGCTTCATCGACGTCGCGCATTTCGCGTGGATTCATCACGACAGCTTCGCCGACCGGCATAACCCGGTGGTGCCGCAGTATTCAGTCGAGCGGCGCGAACGCGGCATGCACGCGGAGTATGTGAGCACGGTCAGCAACTTCCCGAAGTCGATGCAGCATCGCGCGCCGGAGGGTTATCTGTGGCGCCGCTTCTTCGACGTGGACGTGCCGTTCTTTGCGCGTCTGACCGTGCAATTTCCCGACAACGGTCGCCTGTCGATTCTGAATGCCGCGAGCCCGGTGTCCGCGCGTAAGACGCGTCTGTTCGTGCCGATCGTGCGCAACTTCGATAAGGATTTGCCGCTCGAGGACGTCTATGCGTTCAACCGTCAGGTGTTCGAAGAAGATCGCGCGATCGTCGAACTGCAGTGCCCGGAAGATTTGCCGATCGACCGCGCGGCGGAAGCGCCGATCCTTGCCGACCGTTCGTCGGGTGCCTATCGTCGGGCGTTGGCCGAGATCGGTCTCGGCCAGGCGTATGTGCGCTAGTTCGCGGTGCGACGTGACGCGATGCGTGATTCGCGATGCGTGATTCGTGATTCGTGATTCGTGATTCGGGAGAGAAGCCATGAAAGTATGGGAATGCGTGATCTGCGGCTTTCGCTATGACGAAGCACTGGGTCTGCCGGAAGCAGGCATCGCGCCGGGCACGCGCTGGGAAGACGTGCCGGACGACTGGCTGTGCCCGGACTGCGCAACCGGCAAACACGACTTTGAAATGCAGGTGATCGCATGACGGCCGCTCAGCATGAGGACAAGGGACAGCCGGTGGTGATTGTCGGCACCGGCATGGCGGGCTATACGGTCGCGCGTGAATTGCGCAAACTCGATAGCACGGTGCCGATCGTCATGATCAGTCGCGATGACGGCAGCTTCTATTCGAAGCCGATGTTGTCGAATGCACTGGCGATGAAGAAAGAGCCGCAGACGCTGGCGAGTTTCGACGCGATAGCAATGGCGGCTCAATTGGGCGCGTGGATACGCGTGCATCAGCATGTGGAGCGTATTTTGCCGGCCGAGCGCACGCTCGTTGTCGACAACGCCTTACTCGGCTACAGCAAGCTGGTGCTGGCCACGGGCGCGGACCCACGCCGCCTGAAAGTAGCGGGCGACGGCGCGGCCGACGTGATGTCGATCAACGATCTCGGCGACTACGCGCGTTTCAGGTTGGCGCTCACGCGTTGCCGTTCAGTGGCGATTCTGGGCGCGGGTCTGATCGGCTGCGAGTTCGCCAACGATCTGGCGGCCGCCGGTTATGCAGTCAGTCTGATCGATCCCGCTTCGACACCGCTGGCTCGCTTGCTTCCGCGAGACGTGGGCGAGATTTTCGCTCGCGCGCTGGACGATGGCGGCATCCATTTTCATCCTGGCCGCAGCGTGGATCGTATCGACCGCTTGTCGGATGGTTATCGGTTGACGTTCACCGAAGGCGAGCCGATCGACGCGGATCTGGTCGTGTCGGCGGTCGGCCTCGCGCCGCGCACGGCGCTTGCCGCGGCAGCTGGCCTTGAAATCGATCAGGGCATTCGAACCGACGCGTGGTGCCGCACAAGCGCGCCGGATATCTATGCACTTGGCGACTGTGCCGCGATCGACGGCAAAGTCCAGCCGTATGTCCTGCCGATCATGCACGCCGCGCGGGCGCTCGCGCGCACCCTGGCCGGGCAGCCGACGCGTGTTGCTTTCCCGGTGATGCCAATTACCGTGAAGACGCCCGCGAGTCCAGCCGTCGTCGTGACGCCGGATGACGAGGGCGCATGGTCGATCGAAACCGCCGCCGATGCGGCGAAACACGCGGTGCGCGCCGTGTGCCGGCATGCCACTAGTGAACGTCCGTTGGGCTTCGCACTGCTCGGCGCGGCGATCGAGGGTAAGGCCGCGCTGATCAAGGCCATGACAGAGGGGGCCATTAGCTAACCCTAAGCCATAACAATCTTCCGACTGACCGACCTCACTTTGTGATCGCTCGGTGTTTTAAAGGGCCTGTCACCTGGAACACATCCGATGATCGCATTCGCGCCGCAAGCTCTGCTTGCGGCGTTTTTTTATCCGCTTGAAGGATGTGCGCGCGGATGAAAAAGCGCTTAGGAAACCAGATCTTTGGCGACGCTGGCGATCAACCGCCGCAGCCATACCGCCGCAACGCTGCGATGCGTGCGATCGTGCCAGAGTTGATAGTAGGTGAGTGCTTGCGGCTCGCCGGGCACCGGTTCGATGCGCAACGGCAGCATCCTGGTATAGTGCGTGGCGAGTGCGCGGGTGGTGGTGAACAGCAGATTGGAGCGCGCCAGAACGTAGGGCGCCATGCCGAAGTAGGGCAGTGTCGTGGTAACCGTGCGCGATAGGCCGTTGCGGGCGAGTTCGACATCGACGGTGCCCCATGCCGTCGTGTTATAGGTCATTACGGCCAGATGTTCCGCTTCTTCGTAGACGGGCTTGCTAAGCCGCCCCGGTTTGATCGGATGGCCGTTGCGCATCAGGCACACCAGTTCGTCCTTGCACAGCGGCTGCAAATGCAGATGCTCCGGCGGTGTGCGCCAGTTGCCGATCACCAGATCGAGAAAGCCGCTTTCCAGACCGTGTTCATAACCACCGTCCACCATCATCAGATGCCTGAACTCGAGCTTCGCACCGGGCGCTTCGCGATGAAACGCATCGACCACGGCGGGGACGAAGAACGCATCGAGATAATCCGGCGAGCCGATACGAAAGGTCTGGCTAGTAGTGGCCGGATTGAATGAGGTGGTGGGGTGCAGAATGGCCGCGATATTGTTCAGCGCTTGCGCCGCAGGTTCGATCAGCGTGAGAGCATGCGCCGTGAGAACCATCCGGCTGCCGCTGCGCACCAGCAGCGGATCGCCGGTCATGTCGCGCAGTTTGCGCAGCGCCACGCTCACGGTCGGCTGCGATTGTCCGAGCAAGGTTGCCGTGCGCGACACGCTCGATTCGGTCAGAAGCGTGTGTAGCACCTTGAGAAGGTGCGAATCGATAATTTCCTTGGACATGAAAAGCGGGACCCTGTTTCGTGCGGATCCATGCTGTGGAGCGGTGTTTTTTAATGAAGGATCGCGAGCAAAATATATCCGCGGATATAACGGTCGTCAATCCGTCGAAGCCCTGTACGACGGCGTCAAAAGCCGGTGTGGGTTGAGTCATGGGGCGCGGAGCATGCCGGCAATAGCGAGCGCTCTATGATGTGTGCGATGACGGGCGCGCCGCCACCGGAATTCGGGAATACACCGAGGGAAACGATTGCGACGAAGAATGCGCGGCTGGGGCGATGGATTCAGCCAGGAAAGCCGCTATCATACGCACGGTTACCCAGCGGATCGGACCCAATCTGCCGGCTGCGCCATACGCGCCAGGAAAAATGCTCACCCGCTTTCCTCATTCGCTTCCAGTACCCAGGAAATTCAAAGGCCGGCGCGATGCAAGATCACCACTTTGCCGAAGCGCGTCCACGTGACGCCGCGCTTGCGGCGGCGCCATACGGCATGTTCATCTGCACAGCCGACGGCACGTTCGACTCCGTCAACGTTGCTTTCGAAAAGCTGACCGGTTTTACCGCCGAAGAATTGATCGGCCGGCGCACCTTTGAGTCCTTGCACGACCCGGCCGAACTCGCGAGGCGCCGCGCCGAATTGCCGGCGCTGTCGGCGATAAGCTCGCGCTATGAAGGCGAATGGACCTATGTGCGGCGCAACAGCACCCCGATTCGCGTGGTGTTCGCGCTCGCGCCGCTCGCCGCCGAGCCGGCGTATCCCGGTGGGGTAGCCACGGGGCCCGTTCGCTACGTCGGTATTGCCATCGACATGACGCGCTACGCGCAATCCGAGGCGCGCTTGTGGTACGTCGCGCATCACGACGGCGTGACCCGCCTGCCCAATCAGACGCTTTTCACCGAACGCCTCGAGCTCACGATCGCGCGCTGCCAGCGAAACGGCAGTGGCTTTACCGTGCTGATTGCCGAGCTCGATCATTTGCGCAAACTGCGCGATGCGCTCGGTTTGCATGCGGCCGAGCTGGTGTTGCAGATCGTCGGCGAGCGTTTGCGCGGTCTGTTCCCCAACGACGGTACGATCGCCTCGATCGGCGGCACGCAATTCGCGCTGCTGATCAAGGAAACCGGCACGGCGGCCGATGCTTTCGCGGCTGAAGCACTGAGCCGTATCGCCGAATCGATCGACTACGCAGGCACTGCGCTGAACATCACGGCGAGTATCGGCATCGTCGCCTATCCCACCGACGGTGCCGATGCGCCGACGCTGATGCGCCGCGCGGGCGTGGCGTTGTCGGCGGCTTCGGCGGTGAGCGGCAATGCGGTGCGGCGCTTTTCCACCGCGCTCGAAGGCCTGGCGGCGCGCCGCTTCGAACTGGAGACCATGCTGCGCGAAGCGCTCGAGCGTCAGCAACTGCATCTCGTGTATCAGCCACAGGTGACGCTTTCCAATGGCCGTATCGCGCAAGTGGAGACGCTGTTGCGCTGGAATCATCCGCAGCGTGGTCTGATCAGTCCGGTCGAGTTCGTGCCGGTCGCGGAAGAGTCGGGCCTGATCGAGCAGATCGGTGAGTGGGTGATCCGTACCGCGTGCCGCGACGCCGGAAAATTGCTGCGTCTCGTCGGCACGTTGCCGCGGATCGCGGTGAACGTGTCCCCGCAGCAGTTCCAGCGACACAATCTGTTCGAGACGATCCGGGGGGCACTAGAGGATGCCGCGCTCGACCCTTCCTACCTTGAAATCGAAATCACCGAGGGCGTGCTGCTCGGCGACACCGAACTGGCATTGCAGACGCTGCATGCATTGCGCGAATTAGGCGTTGAAGTCGCGGTGGATGATTTCGGTACCGGCTATTCGAGTCTCGCGTATCTCACACGTTTCCCGCTGAACCGCCTGAAAATCGATCGCTCGTTTGTGATGCGCATGAGTACCGATCCGCAATGCGCGGCGCTCGTCGGCGCCATTATCGCCATGGCCCATGCACTGAAACTGCGCGTGACGGCCGAAGGCGTAGAGACGGCCGAACAGGCCGCGCAACTGGAAGCACTCGGCTGCGACGAGGCGCAAGGATTCTGGTTCTCGCGACCCATCACCATCGCGGCGTTGCGCAATTTGCTGAAACCGTTGGGCACCGGTTGACGCCGGTGATTCCGCTGCCAACTTGAAGTCGCAGTCCTTCAGCCGTCGTGGCGCGTCGCCGCCATGAACGGCATGCTTGATGCTTTTCTCGCGTTCCACCGCGAGCAGATGTCAAACGGTTGTTCCAATCGATTTTTTTTACGGTTGGGAGAAGGCTGCTAGCTATAGGTTTTAGCAAGCTATATGCCTCGGCTGCGGCGGTGCAAAACGCGGGAACGTATCCTGCTTCCTTGCGTCAAGAGAACATATACGCAATGGAGCGCAGGCAAACAATGAACGATCTCCTAACCCGTCTATTGCATTTCCAGCCGTCACTGCTTGTCACGTTGACGCACGACGTTCTTCAAATCGTGCTGGCCGCGCTGATCCTGATTGTCGGCTGGTGGCTCTCGAACCGGGTCGGCTCGGTGTTCGAAAGAGCGCTCGCGCGCACGCGTGCTGATCCCACGCTCGCGCCAATGTTAGCGGCAATGGGCACCTGGGCTGTGCGCGTGCTCGTCTTCATCGCGGCGCTTGGTGAAATCGGCATCGCCACGGCGAGTGTGCTGGCCGTGCTGGGCGCAGCCGGTCTCGCGATCGGCCTCGCCTTGCAAGGCACATTGCAGAACATTGCGGCCGGCATGATGCTGCTGATGTTGAGGCCGTTTCGCGTCGGTGACGTGATCGAGGGCAGTGGGGCGGCTGCGGGCATCGTGCGCGAAGTGGGGCTGTTCACGACGCGCATCGAACGTGGCGACGGCAACGCTGTGTTTGTGCCGAACAGCCAGATCTGGAGCAATCCGGTGATCAACTACAGCAGCGGGGGCACGCAACGCATCGAGGTCGAAGTTGGACTCGCACAGCGTAAGGACGTGGATGCGGCGATCGGCGAGTTGAAGAAACTGGTCGCCGACGAACCGCGCGTCTTGAGCGGCTCGACGCTCGCACCGGTCATCACCGTAGCAGACTATCCCGAGGACGGCGGCGCGACACTGCGCATCGCTGCATGGGTGCGCTCGCCGGACGCGTCGCTCACTACCGACGATCTGCATGACCATGCTCAGACAGCGCTCGAACAGGCCGGCTGTCCGGTGGCGGCGTAGGGTCGGCTTGTCGTGCGCAGGGTGGGACAGCGTTGAAGGGGGTTGTGGCGGGCGGTGATGCGCGATACGCGCGGCAGTCGGGCCGAACGGGATGCATCCGTGCAAGACGCGTGTCGCCGCAATACACGGAAAAGCAAAAAGGGGCCGATTGGCCCCTTTCCGTCTGATCCCGTTACTACGCGGGACTCAGTGTGCTGCGTCGTCCGCGGCAGTGATCGCCGTGCCGGCCATGACACCGGATGCACGCTTGATGCTGTCCTGCATCACGTTGCCCGAATGAATCATCGAGGCCATCACGGATTGCATTGCGCCAAACGCGCTATCCGAACTGAACGGCGTGGTCTGACCGAAGCCCGAACCGAACTGCGCCACGCCGGCGCCGAACTCTTCGCGCAGCGATTCGCCTGCCTTGGTCAACGCCGCGGTGAATTGCGCGTCAATTTCCTTGACGTGCTGCGCATACGACAAAGTACGTTGAACCAGTTGCTGCTGCGCGTCGGATGCGCCGGCGAACGGCGCGGCGGTGAACTGACCGCCCGACAATGCGTTCTTGCTTTCGGTGACCGTTGCCTTCATTGCCGCGAGATTGAGCTCGCCGAGCTTTTGCAGGCACGCCAGCCCATCGAGTTGCAAGGCGGTGAAGATGTTGAAAGTACGTTGGCCGAAGGCGGCGTTATGTTCGATCGCGGGGCTGTGCATGTGATCTCCAAGGTGACCTGGCGCAGGCGCCCAAAGGATTTCGGAGGCCAGGTCTCACGCGAGACGGCAGGTCGACGCGGCGCAGTGATTTTGCTGCGATGCAACATGAGCCACTCTATACCTTTACGGCAGGATGTACAGCGTTTTCGTCAAAACGATTCTTCAGTCGAAAGGCGCTCAGTGTGTGGCTGAAGTTCGCGGATGGGCGAGAAAAAAGCGCAGCATTTGGGCAGTCGCGTCGGGGCCGGATGGGTCCGTGTACGAACCGCGCTGACTACCGCCCGCCCATGCGTGGCCCGCGCCATGAATCGACCAGGATTCCGCTTCGACGCCATTCGGCGCGACAAGCCGTTGCACTGTGCAACCGCGTTGGCCGCTTGCCGTGCCTGCCGTGTGTGACGGCGCGCTGACGGTTGTGACGCCGGCGTCGAAGCCTGCCAGGAGTGCTGTGGCGTTCGAGGGATGTACCGTCGTGTCCGCATCGCCATGAAACACAATGAGCGGGCGTTGCGGTTCGACGCGTGCGCGGTTGCGATGCACTTTGCCCCCCTTCATCGCGGCGAGTGCCGAGGGCAGATCCTTCGCACTTTCGTAAGCAAGACCGGAATGCACGCAGGCCGCCGCGTACAGGTCGGGCGAAGTCTTCAGCATGATGTCCGCCATTGCGCCGCCCGCCGACAGACCCGCGACGTACACCCGCGCCGGGTCGGCGCGGTAGCGCGCCATCACCTCACGGGTAATACCCGCGATCAACGACGGTTCGCCCTGATCGCGCTGCTGGTCGGCAGGCTTGAACCAGTTCCAGCATGTCGAATGATTGGCCGCCTGCGACTGATTCGGATACACGACGATGAAGCCGTAACGCTCGGCCATTTCGTTCATGCGCGTGCCGGCCGCGAAGTCGTCGGCGTTTTGCGTGCAGCCGTGCAGCATCACGATTAGCGGCAACGGTTCGCTGTTGTAGACGGCGGGTACGTAGAGTTTGTATTGGCGTTGACCCGCGCTATTGCTGAAGGTGTGGGTGCTGAATGTGCCGGGCGTGCCGGCGTCGAAAGTGTGCTCGGCAGGTGCGTGCGGCATGGCGTCGGCGTGTGGCTGCGCCTGACTTTGTGCTTGAGTTTGCACCTGCGTCCACGCTTGCGCCCATTCGTTGACGCTCTGCGGCATGTGCGGTGTTTGCGCATGACCTGCTTCGGCCGCGCTGCCCGCGAGCGCGCGCTGAACCGCAGCGGTCGCTTCCTTCGGCCCCTTGGTGCGCAGCAGGTCGAAGGCTTCTTTCATCGACTTCAGGAAATCTTCATTTATTTTCATGACGGTAAGCGGTTACGTTGACTTGCATAGGGCTTGACTGGATCAGGCGATGAGCTTCACGGATTCAGGCACGTGTTCAAGCATCGGATCAGTCGAGCCCGGCGGGCCTACCTGATGCGGCCGGCGAGCGCGGCCTTGACCGCGGGCGACGCGTGAAATGCGCCGAGCACCGCCACCGATGCGATCGTGGCCGCCGCAAGTTCCGGCGGTACATCGGCTGCGATGCTGGCGAGGCCGAGCACATGAATGTCCAGTCTTTCGTTCGCGGCCTGAATGGCTTCGAGGTCCCGCCTCGAGAAGTGCTGCAAGCCGAGCACCATCGCGCGCCGGGTCACTGTTTCAGTGACGACCTGCGCGTGTACCGTGAGCTGGTTGCGGATCGCCGTACGGATCAGATCGGTGCGGTTCGAGTAAAAACCTTCTTCGACGAGTAAATCGATCTGACCGAGGTCGATTGGGCCGAGATTGATGGTGATTTTTTCGGTCTCGCCGCCTTTGGGGCGGGAGGTGTCGATAAGTTTGAGGTTGGCCATTTCTATTCCGTGCGGTACCTGGCGGGAATCCAAATACCATCCATATAACATCCAGTGGGATGGTTATACGCGCCCGGCTCGAATGGCGTCAATGACAAAAATGAGGGCCGGTAGCCGCGATGTCGCTTCGCGTCAGTGAAATCCCTTAACGACACGTTCCGATGGTATCGCTACCATCGGCGGCAATGAAGCAGTCGGCGGCGTGCATTCGTCGCATGCGATGGTAGCGCTACCATGGAGATATCAGTGTCATCGAACCGCAAAACATCTGAACAGCTTCGCAGCTATCGCTGGTATGGCGTGAACGACCTGCGCTCGTTCGGCCACCGTTCGCGCACGGCGCAAATGGGTTACCACCCGTCGGATTACATGGGTAAGCCGGTGATCGCCGTGGTCAACACGTGGAGCGAGATCAACTCATGCCATACGCATTTCAAGCAGCGCGTGGAAGAAGTGAAGCGCGGCATCTGGCAGGCTGGTGGGTTCCCCGTCGAAATGCCGGTGATGACGCTCGCCGAGCCGTTCCAGAAGCCGACCACGATGCTGTATCGAAACTTCCTCGCGATGGAAACCGAGGAGTTGCTGAAGTCCTATCCGTTCGACGGCTGCGTGCTGATGGGCGGTTGCGACAAGACCACGCCCGGCCTGTTGATGGGCGCGATCAGCATGGACCTGCCGGCCATCTATCTGCCGGCGGGTCCGATGTTGCGCGGCAACTGGAACGGCCGCACGCTCGGCAGCGGCTCAGACACGTGGAAGTACTGGGCTGAGTTGCGCGCCGGCAAGATCACGGAAGAGGAGTGGAAGGGCATCGAGAGCGGCATCGCGCGCTCGCCGGGCCATTGCATGACGATGGGTACCGCGTCGACGATGACCAGCGCCACCGAAGCGCTCGGTCTGACGCTGTCCGGCTTCTCGTCGATTCCCGCTGTCGACTCACGACACGCGCAGTTCGCCTCATTGACAGGGCAACGCATCGTCGAGATGGTGTGGATCGATCAGAAACCGTCAGACATTCTGACCGCCCAATCTTTCGACAACGCGGTGACCACCGTGCTGGCGATGTCCGGTTCGACGAACGCGATCGTCCACCTCGTTGCCGTGGCGCGCCGCGCCGGCATCGATCTGACGACTGCACGCTTTGACGAACTGGCGCGCATCACGCCGGGACTCGGCAATCTGCGCCCGGCGGGTCAGTACCTGATGGAAGACTTTTTCTACGCAGGTGGCCTGCGTGCGCTGCTGGTCGAGTTGGGCGAACTGATCGACGGCTCGCAGATGACGGTCAATGGCACGACGCTCGGCGAGAACATTGCCGGTGCGGAAATTTTCAACGACGACGTGATCCGCAAACGCAGCAATCCGCTCGTCGCCAGCGACGGCCTCGCGGTGCTCACCGGCAATCTCGCGCCGGATGGGGCGGTGATCAAACCCGCGGCGATGGAAGCGCATCTGCAGAAGCACCGCGGTCCGGCGGTGGTGTTCAAGGACTACGCCGACATGGCCGCGCGGATCGACTCGGAAGAGTTGGACGTTACCGCCGACTCAGTGATCGTGCTGCAGCACGCGGGGCCAGTGGGCGCGCCCGGTATGCCCGAGTGGGGCCAGTTGCCGATTCCACAAAAGCTGCTGAAGCAGGGTGTGCGCGACATGCTGCGCATTTCCGATGCACGGATGAGCGGCACCAGTTATGGCGCGTGCGTGCTGCATGTCGCGCCTGAATCGTTCGTCGGCGGTCCGCTCGCGCTGGTGAAGGATGGCGACATGATCGAAATGGATGTTCATAGCCGCCGTTTGCATCTCGAAGTGAGTGATGCTGAACTCGTCGCCCGCAAGGCCGCATGGCAACCGCCCAAGCGTCCGTTCGAGCGCGGCTTCGGCGTGATGCATCAACTGCACGTGACGCAGGCCAACAAGGGCTGTGACTTCGATTTCCTTGAAGAACCGGTAGGCGCAGGCGCGCAGCAGGCCCCGGCGCCCGTCACGCAGACGGAGCAAACCGTGCCGTCCACATCGTCCACGACGCGCACCGAGCCCGACATTCACTAACGCTATCCAGGCCTCTCATGACCGCATCCAACATCACCATCAGCGACGCGACACTCGAGCAGCTGCGACACGTCAGCACCGCAACGCTGACCACGCAACTTTTCAAGCGCGGCTTGCGCAACGTATTCCTGCAAGGCGTCGCGCCGCTCGTCAAACCGGCGCCCGGCGCACCGAACCTCGTCGGCCCGGCGTTCACGCTGCGCAACATCCCGGCGCGTGAGGATCTCGACCACGTCGGCGTATTTCAGGACCCGGATCATCCGCAGCGTAAAGCCGTTGAAACGGCACCGCCTGGCAGCGTGCTGGTGCAGGACTGCCGCGGTGAACGCGCGGTTGCGTCGGTCGGTTCGATTCTCGCGCTGCGTCTCGCGAAGCGCGGTGTGGCCGGCATGGTCTCGGATGGTCCCGTGCGCGATAGCGGCACGATCGCGGAACAGGGCTTGCCGCTCTGGTGCGCCGGCGCGAGCGCACCGCTGAATCTGGCAAAACATCATGCGGTCGATATGAACGTACCGATCGCCTGCGGCGGTGTGCCGGTCTATCCGGGCGATATCGTCGTCGCCGATGTGGACGGCGTGGTCATCGTGCCGCGCGAAATGGCGACCGAAGTCGCGCGCGACGCCACCGAGCAGGAACAGATCGAAGTGTTCATCACGCAGCGTATCGAAGAAGGCCGGCCGCTGCGCGGCACGTATCCCCCGAACGAGGAAACGCTCGCTGCTTACGCACAATGGCGCGCCCAAAAACAATAATGCGTTGAGGCTGTTTCGATCTATCGCCTGGCCATTGTTCGCGCGGACGGCGCGAGCGCAGGAGACACAGTGAATATCACGACACCGGCGATCGATGAATCGCGTCTGATCAATCGCCTGGCATTCCGTTTGATGCCGCTGCTCGGCTTGCTCTATCTTGTTGCCTACATCGATCGCTCCAATATCAGTTTTGCCAAGCTGCAGATGCTCGGCAGCCTTGGGCTTTCTGAGGTCGCGTACGGACTCGGTGCGTCGTTGTTCTTTATCGGCTATCTGTTGTTCGAAGTGCCGAGCAACGTGTTGCTGCACAAGTACGGCGCACCACGCTGGATGGCGCGCATCATGTTCACCTGGGGCGTCGTCACGATACTTCTCGCGTTCACTCAGAATGCAACGATGTTTTACGCGCTGCGTTTTCTGCTCGGCGCTTCGGAAGCGGGCTTGTATCCGGGCGTGATCTACTACCTGACTTTGTGGTTTCCGTCACGGCATCGCGTGCGGATGCTCGGCTACTTCACCGTCGGCAGCAGTCTGGGCAACATGGTGGGTGCGCCGATCTGCGGCTGGTTGCTCGACAAGGGCGGTGTCGCGGGATTACACGGCTGGCAGCTCGTGTTCATCGTCACCGGCTTGCCGTCGATTCTGTTGACCTTTGTCGTGCTGTTCCTGTTGCCGGCGTCACCGGCGCAAGCAAAGTTTCTCTGCGCCGACGAAAAACAATGGCTCACCGACACGCTCGACGCGGAACGCGAGCAGATGAAAAGAAATTACACCGGTCGTTCCTCGCTGCTGAGCGTGCTGACGGAACCGCGCGTGATCGGCATGGCGCTGTACTACATGATGTTGTCGATATCCGTCTACGGTGTGAGCTACTGGTTGCCAACGCTGGTGAAGGGCTTCGGCGTCAGCAATACGACCAACGGCCTGCTGAACATCATTCCGTGGTTGATGGCGACGATCGTGCTCGCATGGCTGCCATCGAAGCTGCGCGGCGGCAATCGCGCAATCGTCGCGATGCTGGTAGCCGCGCTGCTCGGTGTCGCGTGCTTCCTGAGCGCCGTGTTTCTGCCGACCAACACGCTGCGGTTTGCCGCGCTTTGTTTCGGCGCTCCCTGCATGTATTTGCTGATCCCGTGTTTCTGGACGCTGCCGCCGAAGTTCCTGTTCGGCGCGCGCGCCGCAGCCGGGATTGCGGCGATCAATTCGCTCGGTAATATCGGCGGCTTCATTGCGCAGAATCTGGTGCCGTGGGTACGTCAGACCACGGGCAGCGTGAAGGCGCCGATGCTGATTCCGGCGACCTGCCTGCTGGTATTTGCCGTCGTCACGTTGCTGATCCTGCGCCGCAATCGAAACGCTCACATCGTGCAAAACCATGTACCCGTGGCCGAGTGAATTGCCTCTTTCCTGCGATGGATTCCAGCCGCTTGAATCACGGGTCGTCCACCCGCGGCGGGCCGCGGGCCGCAGTCTACAATAGACGCGATACATCACTCCAGTCACCGAGCCATGCCGAATCACAAGCCGACCGCCGCTGCCGGCCCTGACCTACCGGAAGTGGCGACGGCGCCAGCGAAACGCTTGCGAGGCGGCCTCAAGGGCCTGCGCATCACGGACGTCGCCGCGCAGGCGGGCGTCGCGCCGATTACGGTGTCGCGGGTCTTTAATAGTCCCGAGACGGTCGCGCCTGAAACGCTCGAACGGGTGCGGCAGGTGGTGCAAAAGCTCGGCTATGTGCCCAATCGTCTCGCGGGCGGCTTGTCGTCGTCACGCTCGCGCCTGATCGCCGCGATCGTGCCCACCATCGCGCACTCACTGTTTTCCGAAACGATCCAGGTGTTTAGCGAGACGATGTCGCGTGCCGGTTATCAGGTGCTGCTGGCTCTGAGCGGCTACAGCGATTCGAGCGAGGAGGCGTTGCTGGACGCGGTGCTGAGCCGGCGTCCAGAAGGCGTGCTGCTGACCGGCGTTGCGCACGCCGATTCATTGCGCGAGCGCTTGCTCAACGTGGGCATGCCGATCGTCGAAACGTGGGACATGACCGAGACGCCGATCGACATGCTGGTGGGTTTTTCGCACTATCAGGTCGGCGTGGCGGTGGCTGAGCATTTTCTGGCGCGTAACGTGCGGGCGCCGGGCCTGGTCTCAGCGAACGACGACCGCGCACTCGCGCGCCGGGACGGTTTTCGCGAGCGTCTTGCGCAAGCGGGTATCAGCGGGATCGCCGAGGTGCTGGTGTCGCCCCCGAGCTCGGTTGCCGCCGGCAAGGCTGCATTGCCGGCGCTAATCGAACAGGCGCCGAACCTCGACGCAGTGTTCTGCGGCTCGGATCTGCTCGCTATCGGTGTGCTCGGCGCGGCCAAATGCATGAGTATGAACGTGCCGTCGCAACTTTCTATTTGCGGTTTCGGCGACCTCGAATTCGCGACTGAAACCACGCCGCAATTGACCACCGTGCGAGTCGACGGCACGCGCATCGGACTCACTGCCGCACGATGTCTGCTAGACCGGTTGGCGGGCGTCGACAAGACCAGGGTAACCGACGTCGGGTTTCATATCGTCGAACGCGAGACCACCTGACGCTCTTGCCGTTGCTGGATAAACCGGATTTGGCACGCGGAAGAGGGTGAGGATTCTGCCGGTTACATCAGCACAATATCGTACTGCTCCTGACTCAAATTCGACTCCACCTGCAACGACACCGGCTTGCCGATGAAATCGATCAGCATCGCCAGATGCTGCGACTCTTCTTCAAGAAACAGATCGATCACCTGCTGCGACGCCACCACGCGGAACTCTCGCGGATTGAATTGCCGCGACTCGCGCAGAATCTCGCGCAGCACGTCGTAGCACACGGTGCGCGACGTCTTGACCTGCCCCTTGCCCTGGCAAACCGGGCAGGGCTCGCACAGCACATGCGCCAACGACTCGCGCGTGCGCTTGCGCGTCATCTCCACTAGGCCCAACTGCGAGAACCCATTCACCGTCACGCGCGTGCGATCGCGCGACAACGCCTTCTTCAACTCGCCGAGCACCTGATCGCGATGCTCGACGTTTTCCATATCGATGAAGTCGATGATGATCACACCGCCCAGATTGCGCAGCCGCAATTGCCGCGCGATAGTGTGCGCGGCCTCGAGGTTGGTCTTGAAGATCGTATCGTCGAAGTTGCGCGCGCCGACGTAACCGCCGGTGTTCACGTCGATCGTGGTCATCGCTTCGGTCTGGTCGATCACCAGATAGCCGCCCGACTTCAGATCGACCCGGCGTGACAATGCGCGCTGGATTTCCGCCTCGATGTTGTACAGATCGAAGAGCGGCCGTTCGCCCATGTAGTGATGCAGCTTCGACGACACCGCCGGCGTGAACTCCGCCGCGAAGTCGGCAAGCATTTGATAGGTCTCGCGTGAGTCGACTTGGATACGCGAGGTCTCGTCATTGACGAAATCGCGCAGCACGCGTTGCGCGAGATTCAGATCCTGATACAGCAGGCTGGTCGGCGGCATGCGCTGACCTTGCGAGATAATCGTCGCCCACGTCTTGCGCAGGTACGCGACGTCTCCGGCCAACTCTTCGCTGCTCGCATCTTCAGCGATCGTGCGTACGATGTAGCCGCCTTTTTCGTCGGCAGGCAGCACGGCGGTCAAGCGCGCGCGCACGGCCTCGCGCTCGGCTTCGCTCTCGATCTTCTGCGAGATGCCGATGTGCGGCTCCTGCGGCAGATACACGAGCGTGCGCCCGGCGATACTCACTTGCGTGGACAGCCTGGCACCCTTGGTGCCGATCGGATCCTTCACGACCTGAACCATCAGCGTCTGACCTTCGAAGACGATCTTTTCAATCGGCTGATGCGGCGTCTGATGCTGCGGCTCGCCCGCAATGCGCGGATGCCAGATATCCGCGACGTGCAGGAACGCGGCGCGCTCCAGACCGATATCGATGAAGGCGGATTGCATGCCCGGCAACACGCGGACGACTTTGCCGAGATAGACATTGCCGACGCGTCCTCGCGACAGCGTTCGTTCGACGTGAAGTTCCTGGACGGCGCCTTGCTGGACTAGCGCGACTCGCGTTTCCTGCGGCGTGACATTGATCAGGATTTCTTCATTCATGGTGTTATTTTAGAAGTCGATGCTCGCTGCACGCAGGAGGGCAGCGGTTTCAAAAAGCGGCAAACCCATGATACCTGAATAGGACCCGTCGATATGTTCGACAAACTCGGCGGCGCGTCCCTGCACACCATACGCGCCCGCCTTGCCGAGCGGCTCGCCGCTTGCGGCGTAGCGGCGCACGGCGTCCGCGTGCAGTGCAGCAAAACGCACCTTCGATACCGATAGCGCTGCAGGCAGCAACGCGCCTTCTGCATCGACCACCGCGACGGCTGTCAGCACTTCGTGATCGCGGCCCGCGAGGCGCGTGAGCATCGCGACGGCATCGTTGGCGTCGATGGGTTTGCCGAGGATCGCGTCGTCGATCGTGACGGTTGTGTCGGCAACCAGGATGGGCCGTGCGACGTGTCCGCCTGCTACGAGACGCGCGCGGGCAGCGTGCGCCTTGGCGATGCACACGCGCTGCACGTAGTCGCGAGCGCGCTCGCCGGGTAGCTCGACTTCGAGCGCTTCGGCATCTTCATCGGGACGCGGCAGCAGCAATTCGAAACGCACGCCGAGCTGTTGTAACAGCTCCTGACGGCGTGGACTCTGGGAAGCGAGATAGACGAATGGATGGCGCGAAGCGGCGGGCGTTGGCATGAACAGGTCTCGATGAGGCGGATTGCGTCTATGCGTGACGAGCGCGCGATGAGCTTGTCAGTCGGGCGTCGATCGGCGTGGCAAAGAACACGAGGATAAGCGCGTCGAGAAGCGTATCGAAAACGCGCCTATAAACGCACCTGTAGGCGCATCAATCAGCGCAGGCAACGAGACCAGAAACGCGCGATCCGTCAGCCGCCTCGTTTGCTCACGCGCGGTGATAGGGGTGATTTTGCGTGATGGTCCACGCGCGGTAAAGCTGTTCGGCGAGCAGCACGCGCACCATGGCGTGCGGCAACGTCAGGCTGGAGACACGCAGCAGCATATCGGCGCGTGCTTTCAGATCGGGGTCGAGCCCGTCTGCGCCGCCGATCAGAAACGCCACGTCGCGGCCGTCCTGTTGCCAGTCGGGCAGAGCGCCGGCGAGCTGCATCGTGGTCCAATCCTTGCCGCGTTCATCGAGCGCGACAATGCGCGCGTTCTTCGGCAATGCGGCTTCGATTTTCTGCCGCTCGGCTGCCATCACGCTTTCGGCCGGCCGCCCCGACGAACGCTGCTCGGGCTTGATCTCGCGCAGCTCGATGCGCAGCTCCGGCGGCATGCGTTTCGCGTATTCATCGAAGCCGGTGGCGATCCAGTCCGGCATCTTGTGGCCGACGGCGAGGATGTGCAGTTTCATGAGTGGCGTAATCGAGGAGGCAATCGCTGCAATCGCGGACGCAAGCGCAGACTACGCGTTCGCAGACGTAAGCGGTTTGCCAGCCCGTTGCTTACTTGCGGCGTGCCGGCGTCTTGCGTGCCGGCTTCTTGGTAGCCGGCGCTTCGTCCTCTTCTTCCTCGTCGTCCGGTTCGCTCGCGCTGGCGCCACCGAACGGATTCGGCGTGGACAGTTTGATGCGCACGGGCTTGTCGCCCCAGATTTCTTCGAGGTTGTAGTACTGGCGCAGCGCGGGTTGCAGGATGTGCACGATCGCGTCGCCGCAATCGACCAGCACCCATTCGCCGACGTCCTCGCCTTCGGTGCTGATCACATCGCCGCCGTTTTCCTTGACGCTCTCGCGCACGCTCGAAGCGAGCGCCTTGGTCTGGCGGTTCGAGGTGCCGGAGGCGACGATCACGCGATCGAACAGGGCGGTCAGGTGGCTGGTGTTGAACACCTTGATGTCTTGCGCTTTGACGTCTTCGAGAGCGTCGACGATCACGCGTTGCAGTTTGCGAATATCCATGGGGTTACCGGTGGTACAGATGATGTTGAAGAATATAGTCCCACACCGCAGTGGGGACATGGCTCGCGGCCTGGTCTTGCTGTTCCTCGCCCACGTGGGCGAGTCGCTGGCTTACCTGTTCGCGCAGATACGTGCGAATGTCGGTGGCCGAGACGTTGAACGCAAGCGTCGTATCGATCAGCAAGTGGCCGCAGGGCGTGGCTTGCAGAACGTCGGCGCGGGCACGGCGCGCGTCGATTTCTCGGGCGACCACGGACGGAATCGACGTAAGGTCGAAACCGGGGCGCGTGGCCGCGCAAATATGAGCGAAGTCGAACAGGCGCCGCCAGTCGCGCCATGTGTCGAGATGCACCAGTTGATCCGCGCCGATCAGAAGCGCAATCGACGCATCCTGACCTTCGCGTTCACGCCACAATTGCAGCGTGTTGATGGTGTACGTCGGACCATCGTGTTCAATTTCGTCGGTCGCAACCCGCACCGTCACGCCCGGCAGCACCAATGCGCCGGCGGCGGCCCGGGTCATGGCCAGCCGGTGTTTGGCGGCCGACACGTCGGTTTTCTGCCACGGCTGGCCGGCCGGCAGCAGCACCAGTTCGGTCAGGTTCAGCACCTCGGCGAAACGCCGCGCAAGCGCGAGATGGCCGTCGTGGATCGGATCGAAAGTGCCGCCGAGCAGTCCGATCCGGCGAGGCAGGGCGACAGGATGTGCGTTCGGCTTCAGGTGAGGATCCTTTGTCGTGGTCACATGCAGTGCGGTGTGGGCCTAAAGCCTCACACCCACTCGCGCGGCACGAGAAAATCGCTGTAAAGACGCGCTTCAGGCGTGCCCGGTTCGGGCTGCCAGTTGTAGCGCCAGTTCACCACAGGCGGCATCGACATCAGAATCGATTCGGTGCGTCCGCCGCTCTGCAGCCCAAATAGTGTGCCACGGTCGAAGACCAGATTGAACTCGACGTAGCGGCCGCGCCGGTATGCCTGGAACTCCCGCTCGGCTTCGCCGTACGGAATGTTGCGGCGCTTTTCGATGATCGGCATATACGCTTTGAGGAATCCCTCACCGACACTTTTTAACATCGCAAAAGACTGATCGAAGCCCGGCGCCGAGAAATCGTCGAAGAAAATCCCGCCGATGCCACGTGGTTCATTGCGGTGCTTGAGGAAGAAATACTCGTCGCACCAGTGCTTGAAACTCGGGTAGAGGTCTGCGCCATAAGGCTGCAGCGCGTCGCGGCAGACACGATGGAAATGCTGCGCGTCTTCCTCATAGCCATAATACGGCGTCAGATCCATGCCGCCGCCGAACCAGAACACCGGTTCTTCGCCGGGCTTGGTCGCGATCAGCAGACGCACATTCATATGCACGGTCGGGCAGTGCGGATTGTGCGGGTGCAGCACGAGCGAGACGCCCATAGCTTCGAAGCCACGGCCGGCCAGTTGCGGGCGCGCGGCGCTCGCCGAACCGGGTAACGCGTCGCCCGCTACGTCCGAGAAGCCGATGCCGGCCCGTTCGAAGAAGTTGCCGCCTTCCAGAATCCGCGTGCAGCCGCCGCCGCGCAGCTTTTCGCCGGGGGCGCGCTGCCATGCGTCGGTCGCGAACGGCTTACCGTCGAACGCGCCGAGCGTGTCCGCGATATGCGTTTGCAGGCCTTGCAGCCAGCTGCGCACGGCCTGTGCGTCGTAGCTCGAATCGGTCATGAGTGCAGATGCTGAGGGCGGCACGCTCGTCGTGCCGCGGGTTCTTCGTGAAGGGCGAGGGCCGGGCCTTCTTCAGGGTGTTCCTGGGAAGGCGCGGCGCTACAGTCATTCGCGCCGGGTGAAATACCAATCAACCGGGGCAAGCCCACATGGTGCAGTGGGCGCCGCAACGGCCGCGAAAACCCGCAGTGTAGCGCCGTTGGCGCCGCACGCGGACAAGTAGGGGTACGGCTTACTGCTTGCCTTCGCTCCTGGCGTCGTGCTTGCGGTTCAATGCACGGTAGCCGATGTCGCGGCGATATTGCATGCCGTCGAATGAGATCTGGTTGATCGTTTCGTACGCGACCGATTGCGCGCTGCGTACCGAATCCGCCAGCCCGACCACGCACAATACGCGGCCGCCCGAGGTGGTCAGCTTGCCGTCCGACAGCGTAGTACCCGCGTGGAACGTGACCGAATCCACAGTTTCAGCCGGGATATCGCTGATCCGATCACCCTTGCGCGGCGTGTCTGGGTAGTTGTGCGCGGCGAGCACGACGCCAAGCGCGGTACGGCGGTCCCATTCGAGTTCGATCGTATTGAGCGTGCCGGCGATTGCCTGCTCAACCACCTTCGAAAAGTCACCCTTCAGACGCGCCATGATCGGTTGCGTCTCCGGGTCGCCCATCCGGCAGTTGAATTCGAGCGTCTTCGGGTTGCCTTGCGCGTCGATCATCAGGCCGGCGTACAAAAAGCCCGTGAAGCGGATGCCTTCTTTCTCCATGCCACGCACGGTCGGCTGGATGATTTCGCGCATCACCCGTGCGTGCAGTTGCGGCGTCACGATCGGCGCGGGCGAGTAGGCGCCCATGCCGCCGGTGTTCGGACCCTGGTCGGCGTCGAGCAGACGCTTGTGGTCCTGACTCGAGGCGAGCGCCAGCACATGCTTGCCGTCCACCATGACGATGAAGCTGGCTTCTTCGCCGGCGAGGAATTCTTCGATCACGACGCGCGCACCGGCATCGCCCAGCTTGTTGTCCGACAGCATCATGTCGACTGCGGCGTGCGCTTCTTCCAGCGTTTGCGCAACGACGACGCCCTTGCCGGCGGCGAGGCCATCAGCCTTGATTACGATCGGCGCGCCCTTGGCGTCGAGATAGGCGTGCGCGGCGACGACGTCGGCGAAGGTTTCGTATTCGGCGGTCGGGATCGCGTGGCGCTTCATGAACGCCTTGGCAAAATCTTTCGAGCTTTCGAGCTGCGCGGCTTCCTTGCTCGGCCCGAAAATCTTCAGGCCACGCGAGCGGAACAGGTTGACGATACCCGCGGCGAGCGGCCCTTCCGGGCCGACCAGCGTGAAGGCGATCTGTTCTTTCTCGACGAAATCGGCGAGCTCAGCCGGATCGGTGATGTCGATGTTGCGCAGACGCTCGTCCTGGGCGGTGCCGCCATTGCCGGGAGCAACGTAGACGAGCTGGACCCGTGGCGATTGCGCGAGCTTCCATGCGAGCGCATGTTCGCGACCGCCGGAACCGACGACGAGTAACTTCATGTGAATCCCCGAGACTTAAAAACCATAAACGGCTGAAGCATGGCGCTCAGCCGTGGAATAACAGTGAGGTTTGCAAAGGGCCCGCAGCCAGCTAGCGGCGCAGGGCACATAGCGAACCCGAGTGGAGTTCGTGTGGAAGGGCACCAACCAACGCCCGCTCAACAGCAACGCGAGGGCCAACCGGCGGCGCGGGCGTGGTTCGATAACTCCACGCGCGAGGCGCCGCCGGGGCACGCTCATTCGTCGGCGATCGCGGCGTTTGTATAGACTTCCTGCACGTCGTCCAGATTTTCCAGCGCATCGAGCAGCTTCTGCATTTTCACGGCGTCGTCGCCCGTGAATTCGACTTCCGTCTGAGGTTTCATCGTCACCTCGGCCAGTTCAGCCTTGAAGCCCGCGGCTTCCAGTGCGGTTTTCACCTTCGGGAAGTCGTTCGCCGGGCACAGCACTTCAATACTGCCGTCTTCGTTCGTGACGACGTCGTCGGCGCCGGCTTCGAGCGCGGCTTCCATCAGCTTGTCTTCCGGCGTGCCGGGCGCGAACAGGAACTGGCCGACGTGATCGAACATGAACGACACCGAGCCGTCCGTGCCCATGTTGCCGCCGTTCTTCGAGAACGCGTGACGCACGTCCGCCACCGTACGGGTGCGGTTGTCGGTCATCGTGTCCACGATCACCGCTGCGCCGCCGATGCCGTAGCCTTCGTAGCGGATTTCTTCGTAGCTTGCGCCGTCGACGCCGCCCACGCCACGCTGGATCGCGCGGTTGACGTTATCTTTCGGCATGTTGGCGTCGTACGACTTTTCGACGGCGAGCCGCAGACGCGGATTCGAGTCGATGTCGCCGCCGCCCATGCGGGCCGCCACCTGAATTTCCTTGATGAGCCGCGTCCAGACCTTGCCGCGCTTGGCGTCGGCCGCTGCTTTCTTATGCTTGATGTTGGCCCATTTCGAATGACCCGCCATACATTTCTCCGTCGCGCGCGCCAGTGGGGCGCACGCATAGTGCAATTGTCGTTGCGATGTCGGGCGCTCGGCGCTGCTGATTGCGACCTTGCGCCCGATGTCAAAGCGCTCAGACCGCCTGATGTCAGACCTTCCTCAGCTTGATCGCGCCCAGCGAGGCCCTGCTGGGGATCGAAAGTCGCCAGCGCGGGGCTAGGCAGTGAGGTCAGCGGGCGGCGCAGTGGCGCCCCAAACCGCACCGGTTCCGGCAAACCCCGCGTAAAGGCGCGATGCGCCGGCGGCAGTGCAAGTTGAGCGGCTCTTTGAGCGGATTCGAATTTTATCACGCCGCGAGGGTGCGGCAGAGCAGAGCGTCGCCGGAAACTGCGTGGAAATTAAGCAGTGGCGGCGTT
The DNA here is from genome assembly GCF_052682275.1 of Paraburkholderia sp. D1E. Taxonomy (NCBI): domain Bacteria; kingdom Pseudomonadati; phylum Pseudomonadota; class Betaproteobacteria; order Burkholderiales; family Burkholderiaceae; genus Paraburkholderia; species Paraburkholderia sp. D1E. The sequence continues at coordinate 7,970,887 of NZ_JBQYMB010000001.1, read as the reverse complement.
TTGCGCGAGCCGCCACCGTTTTTTTCAGCCCGCTATCAGTTTTTCGTGCCGAACAGGCGGTCGCCGGCGTCGCCGAGACCCGGCACGATGTACGCGTGCTCGTTCAGGTGCGAATCGAGCGACGCCACGTACAGCTTGACGTCCGGATGCGCGTCCTGGAACACCTGCACGCCTTCCGGGGCCGCCACCAGCGCGAGAAACATGATGTTCTCGCCGCTCACGTTGCGGCGCTTGAGCACGTCCACCGCGTGCACGGCGGAATAACCGGTCGCCACCATCGGATCGCACAGAATGAACACACGGTCTTCCAGATCCGGCAGGCGCACCAGATATTCGACCGGGCGATGGTCCTCGGCGCGATACACGCCGATGTGGCCCACGCGCGCCGACGGCACGAGCTCCAGCAGGCCGTCCGACATGCCGATGCCGGCACGCAGCACCGGCACGATCGCCAGTTTCTTGCCGGCGATCACCGGCGCGTCGATTTCGACCAGCGGCGTGGTGAGGCGGCGCGTGGTCATCGGCAGATTGCGGGTGATTTCGTAGCCCATCAGCAGCGTGATCTCGCGCAGCAGTTCGCGAAACGTGCGGGTCGAGGTATCCCGGTCGCGCATATGCGACAGCTTGTGCTGGATCAGCGGGTGATCGAGGATGAAAAGATTAGGAAAACGGCTGTCCTGGGTCATGGCGGGGGCGCAAGCGGCGGCTAGAGGGATCGGTTTGGCGGTCCGCATGGCCTGAAACCGGCGGGCGGACACGCCACGGCGCAAGTTTACCGAAAGAGTGGCGCCGGAAGATACCGGAGATTGCAGTAGCCCGGCGCAGTCCGGCACCGATTCTTCTAGAATCGGGGGAAACTTTGCAACGATTGGGCAACCGCGGGGGCCCCCCGCGCCACGACTACGCCAGAGGATACACACATGGACATGGGAATCGCAGGACGCACCGCGCTGGTTTGCGCGGCTAGCAAGGGTCTGGGGCGCGGCTGCGCGGAAGCGCTCGCCGCCGAAGGCGTCAACCTGACCATCGTCGCGCGCACGGCCGAGACGCTGGAGGCGACCGCCGCCGAGATTCGCAAGCAGAGCGGTGTGGACGTGAAGACGGTGGCGTGCGACATCACCACGCCCGAAGGGCGTGCCGCGGCGCTCGCCGCCTGTCCGCAGCCGGACATTCTGGTCAATAACGCGGGCGGCCCGCCGCCGGGCGACTTTCGGAACTTCACACACGAAGACTGGATCCGTGCGCTGGAGAGCAACATGCTCACGCCGATCGAGCTGATCCGCGCGACCATCGACGGGATGAGCGAGCGCGGCTACGGTCGCATCGTCAATATCACGAGTTCGGCGGTCAAGGCGCCGATTGACGTGCTCGGCCTGTCTAACGGGGCGCGTTCGGGATTGACCGGCTTCGTGGCGGGCTTGGCGCGCAGCAAGGTGGCTTCCGCGGGCGTGACGATCAACAACCTGCTGCCGGGCCTGTTCGACACCGATCGCATCGCAACCACCTTCGCGGCGCAAGCCAAGGCGCAAAACATTTCCGTCGACGACGCGCGCAAGCAGCGCATGAAGACAATCCCCGCCGGCCGTTTCGGCAGTCGCGATGAATTCGGTCGCGCCTGTGCGTTCCTGTGCAGTGTGCATGCCGGCTACATCACCGGCCAGAACTGGCTGATCGACGGCGGCGCTTACCCCGGTACATTCTGACCGCCCAGCTATTGAAGCACCGTCATCACCATCACTACAACAACGACATTCACAACGGTTTCAGGAGTCTTACGTCATGACCACCCGCATTGCGCTGATCGCGCACGATCACAAGAAAGACGACATCGTCAAACTGGCCGGCGAATACGTCGATACGCTCAGGCGCTGCGAGATCGTCGCGACCGGCACGACCGGCACGCGCATTGGCGATGCGCACGGCCTCACGGTCGAACGTATGTTGTCCGGCCCGCATGGCGGCGACTTGCAGATCGGCGCGCAACTCGCGGAAGGGCGGGTGGACATGGTGATTTTCCTGCGCGACCCGATGACGCCGCAGCCGCATGAACCCGATATCAACGCGCTGGTGCGTGCCTGCGACGTTCACAACATTCCCTGCGCCACCAATATTTCGACCGCGCGAATGATTCTCGACGTGCTGACCTTGCGCCTCACGCAGCAGGTTTGAACGCGCGCATGCTGCGCGACCGATCGACATCACAAACCAAGGAGACATGATGGTCAAAGCAATCCGATTCGATAAAACCGGCGGCCCTGAGGTGATGAAATGGGTGGACGTCGAAGTGGGCGAGCCGGGTGCGGGCGAGATTCGCATCAGGCAGACCGCGGTGGGCCTGAACTATATCGACGTGTATTTCCGCACGGGCTTGTATCCGCTGCCGTTGCCGGGTGGCCTCGGAATGGAAGCGGCGGGTGAAGTCACCGCGGTCGGCGCAGGCGTGACCGGTCTCAAAGCCGGTGATCGCGTGGCATACGTGGCGCGTCCGCCAGGCGCATACACCCAGGAGCGTGTGTTGCCGGCGGCGCAAGCCGTCAAGGTGCCGGACGCGGTGAGCGACGAGCAGGCGGCCTCCGTCATGCTGCAAGGCTTGACCGCGCAATACCTGCTGCGCCGTACCTATCCGGTGAAGGCCGGCGACACGATCCTCATTCAGGCCGCGGCCGGCGGCGTCGGCCTGCTGGTTTGTCAATGGGCGAAAGCGTTGGGCGCGACGGTGATCGGCACGGTCGGTTCCGACGAGAAAGCGGAGATCGCCAAGGCGCACGGCTGTGATCACGCCATCGTCTATACGCGCGAAAACTTTACCAGGCGCGTGCGCGAGATCACCAATGGCGCGGGTGTGCCGGTGGTGTACGACTCGATCGGTAAAGACACGTTTACGGGTTCGCTCGACTGCCTCGCGCCGCTCGGCATGTTCGTGAGCTTCGGCAATGCGTCGGGAGCGCTGCCGCCGATCGATTCATCGGAATTCGCCGGACGCGGTTCGCTGTTCTTTACGCGCCCCACGCTCTTCACCTACATCGCCAAACGCAGCGACTACGAGGCGATGTCCACCGAACTGTTCGACGTGCTGGTGTCGGGCAAGGTGAAGGCGAGCATCAATCAACGCTACGCGCTGGCTGATGTCGGCAAGGCGCACGCGGATCTCGAAGGGCGTCGCACCACGGGCTCGACGATTCTGCTGCCGTAAGGCACGCGGGCTGTTGGCTCGCATCGGCTCGCCCCGCGCCGCCGTCGTGCTTTGAAAGCCTCGGCGGCGAGGGCGTACCGATCCCTTAATTCGACGCTTCGCTGGCCGCTACGGGCGGCGTCGGCTTCAGCTTGGCCATGCGCCCCGCGACGATTGCGGTCATGAACGCTTTCGGGAAGTCGTCGGCCATTGTCCAACTGGTGCCGCTCTTCACGAATACGAAATCGCTATGCAGTTGAATGACCGGCGACGCGCCGATTGCCGACAGCAGATCGTCCCGATAGTCGATGGTCACCGGGCACGACTGGCGCCCATCGGCAAGCTGCCGGCAGTTCGCGCTCGGGATAACGTTCAGTACGCTGTCCGCGAGGGATGCTGGTTGGTCGTCGTCAGTCGCGGGCTTCGAGGATAGTGCGGCCGGACCATGGATCTGCGCATCGAGATGGGTCAGTGCCGCCTTCATGGCCGCTTCCATGTTGTCCCGCCCGACCGGCGCGCCGAGCGTGTTATTCAGCGTGGCCGCGTCGTAGCGCGACGTGATGTATTCGGGCGGGAAAGCCTGGACGGCGAACTTGTTCTTGTCGTCCGCGGTGCGCAGCACGGCGTAGCCGATCTGCGTCTTGTCCTCGCCGATGGTCAGATCGGCGACACAGCCGCGCGAATGATCCTTGCTGTCATAGCCGATTTCGCGATGGTTCCGCGTGTTCGGCAGGCCATTTTTCTGCACCATCTGCAAGCCGGTCATGCTTTTCATTTCGCCGTCGTAGATGAGCGAATTGAGCGCCGTGGTGGTCGATGACGCGCCGCACATTGGCGTTGAATCGGGCATCAGCATATAAATGCCGAAGCCGATCAATACCACCAGCACGCCGCCAACCTGGAGCAGGAAGGACGTTTTCGCTTTTTTTCGACGAAGCTCGAGTAAGGCCTGCAAGCGCGCATTCAATCGAGGATCGACGTTGCTGATATAAAGCATCAACGCAATGCGCTGATCGAGTGGAACGGCCTTGTCTTCCGACCATTGAAGATTCTGCAGTGTGGCATTTTCTTCGTCGTCCCGATCCATATATTTTTCAGCGATTAGCCAATCCAGCAACTGTCTCGCGGTGCACGGCTCGAACTGGATATCCGGGTTGTCCAGCAAGCGCTGGCGTGCCTCGTCACAGCGATCGTCGGCGATGTAATGGGCGACGGACAGAACTGCGAGTACCGTCACTCGATCGTCGTTCATGAGTTCGGCTGCAGTTCCGTTTTCTGAATCAATTGGCATATTAAGAGCGCTATCGGAAGGTTGAATGGGCTATTTTGTTAAATCCGGTGCGTGTTTAAGCGCATTGAATAATCACGGCCATTCAGATGGATATCGCGCGCCATTATGAGCGATGGTTTCGTGTTCTGGCCAGAATTAAATGGCCAGTCGTTTATGGTTTCTCTTTCTAACGGAGCGCGTGTCGTACCGGTTTAATCGGTTTAACCGCCGTGCGTCTGGCCGTTGCCAACGTTTACGCGATTTTTACACCCCATCTCAAATCTTTGACCTGCCCTTTACGCGGATCGGCATACCGTTGCACCTATCCAAAGTCCGTGAATGGGGAATAAAAATGGATGTGCTGTATGTCGGGGGGATGGTGCTGTTTTTCGCGCTGACCTTTGCGTTGATTGCCGGCTGCGAGAAGTTGATGCAGTTCCGGCGTGGCCAGGGGAGCTCGCTCATGAACTGGATCCTCTGGTTGTCGGGCGCGGCTACCGCGCTGCTGTTTATGTACCTGGTCTATGCGCTGTTGCGCGCGGAGGACATTGAATGAACTCGAACAATGTCCTGCAGGCGGGCCTCTTCATCGTCGTGCTGCTGGCAGCCGCGGTGCCGATGTCCCGCTACCTGAGCAGCGTGATGGACGGCTCCTCGCGCGTGGTTCGCTTCGGCGGCCCGATCGAGCGTTTGCTGTATCGCATCGCGGGCGTCGATCCGTCGACGGAAATGGGCTGGAAACACTACGCCATCGCCACGATCGCGTTTAACGCGCTCGGCGCGCTGTTCCTTTACGTGCTGTTGCGCGTGCAAGGCTGGCTGCCGGGCAACCCGCAGCAGTTCGGCCCGATGACGGTCGACGGCGCGTTCAATACGGCGGTCAGCTTCGTGACCAACACGAACTGGCAGGACTACACGCCTGAGCAGACCGTTGGCTATCTGGCGCAGATGCTCGGCTTCACTGTCCAGAACTTCTTCTCGGCTGCCACCGGCATCGTGGTGGTGATTGCGCTGATTCGCGGCTTCGCGCGTCACACCGCGCAAACCATTGGCAACTTCTGGGTCGACCTCACGCGTGTGACGCTTTACGTGTTGCTGCCGATGTCAGCGATCATCGCTGCGATCCTGATGAGCCAGGGCGTGATCCAGAACTTCAAGTCGTATCAGGATGTGCCCACGCTGCAAACCACCACGTACGCCGCACCGAAGCTCGATGCACAAGGCAATCCGGTGAAGGACGCGAAGGGTAATCCGGTTACGGTCGATACGCCGGTGAAGACGCAAACTCTCGCCATGGGCCCGGTTGCATCACAGGAAGCGATCAAGATGCTCGGCACCAACGGTGGCGGCTTCTTTAACGGTAACTCGGCGCATCCGTACGAAAACCCGACACCGTTCTCGAACTTCCTGCAGATCTTCTCGATCCTGGTCATTCCTGCGGCTCTCGCACTTGTGTTCGGCCGGATGATCATGGACCGCAAGCAGGGCGTGGCCGTGCTCGCGGCTATGACGATCGCATTTGGCGTGTGCGTGTTCGGCGAGATCAGTGCTGAGCAATCCGGCAATCCCGCGTTCACCGCATTGCACGTCGATCAATCGGCGAATGCGTTGCAGTCGGGCGGTAACGCGGAAGGTAAGGAAACGCGCTTCGGTATCGCGCAGTCGGGCATCTTCACGGTCGCGACCACGGCAGCTTCGTGCGGCGCAGTCGCCAATACGCACGACTCGCTGACGCCGATTGGCGGCCTCTATCCGATGCTGTTGATGCAACTCGGCGAAGTGATCTTCGGCGGTGTGGGTTCCGGTATGTACGGCATGCTCGTGTTCGCGCTGCTGGCTGTGTTCGTGGCGGGCCTGATGATCGGCCGCACGCCTGAATATGTCGGCAAGAAGATCGAAGCATACGAGATGAAGATGGTGTCGATCGTGGTGCTGCTTACACCGCTGCTGGTGCTGGTGGGCACGTCGATCGCGGTGCTGAGCGACGCAGGCAAAGCGGGTATTGCCAACCCTGGTGCGCACGGCTTCTCCGAAATCCTCTACGCGTTCAGCTCGGCCGCGAATAACAACGGCAGCGCGTTTGCGGGGCTGACTGTGGGCACGCCGTTCTATAACTGGCTCACGGCGATTGCGATGTGGTTCGGCCGCTTCGGCACGATCGTTCCGGTGCTGGCGATTGCTGGTTCGCTGGCGTCGAAGAAACGCATCGGCGTGACCGGCGGCACGTTGCCGACTCACGGCCCGCTGTTCGTCGTGTTGTTGCTCGGCACGGTGTTGCTGGTTGGCGCGCTGACTTATGTGCCCGCGCTCGCGCTCGGACCGGGTGTCGAACATCTGATGATGATGGGCGCCCATTGAGGCCGCCCGTTGAGATGGCACGAGCGACCAACGAGTGAACAGGCGCAAACGGGAAATTCGAGGATTCAATGACTGAACATAATGCAACCAGGTCCATGTTCGACCCGGCGCTGCTGCGCCCGGCGATCGTGGACTCCTTCAAAAAGCTCACGCCGCGCACGCAGTTCCGTAATCCGGTGATGTTCTGCGTGTACGTCGGCAGTATTCTGACGACGATTCTGTGGATCGCCGCGCTCGGCGGTCAGGCCGAGGCACCCGCGGGCTTCATTCTCGCGGTCAGCTTGTGGCTGTGGTTCACGGTGCTGTTCGCGAACTTCGCGGAAGCGCTTGCCGAAGGCCGTTCCAAGGCCCAGGCAGCGTCGCTGCGCAGTGCGAAGAAAGACGTGATGGCCAAGAAGCTCAACGAGCCGCATCCGAAGTCGCCGATCCGTATTCTGACGGCGTCCGATCTGCGTAAAGGCGATGTCGTGCTGGTCGAAACCGGCGACGTGATTCCGGCCGACGGCGAAGTGATCGACGGTGTTGCGTCGGTCGACGAATCGGCGATCACGGGCGAATCCGCACCGGTGATCCGCGAATCGGGCGGCGACTTCTCGTCGGTGACCGGCGGCACGCGCGTGCTGTCGGACTGGATCGTCGTACGCGTCACGGCCAATCCGGGCGAAGCGTTTCTCGACCGCATGATCGCGATGGTCGAAGGCGCGAAGCGTCAAAAGACGCCGAACGAAATCGCGCTGACGATTCTGCTGGTCGCGTTGACGATCGTGATGTTGCTGGCTACTGCCACGCTGCTGCCGTTCTCGATGTTTTCGGTTGAAGCTGCAAAAGCCGGACACGTCGTGACGATCACCGCTCTGGTCGCGCTGCTGGTGTGTCTGATTCCGACCACCATCGGCGGGTTGTTGTCGGCGATCGGTGTGGCCGGCATGAGCCGGATGATGCAGGCCAACGTGATTGCCACGTCGGGCCGCGCAGTGGAAGCCGCCGGTGACGTCGACGTGCTGTTGCTCGACAAGACCGGCACGATCACGCTCGGTAACCGCCAGGCATCGCAGTTCGTGCCGGCGCCCGGCTTGACCGAAGAAGCACTCGCCGACGCGGCCCAGCTTTCGTCGCTCGCCGACGAAACGCCGGAAGGCCGCAGCATCGTCGTGCTGGCGAAGCAGCGCTTCAATATCCGTCAACGCGATATGGCCTCGCTGAAGGCGGAATTCCTCGCCTTCACGGCGCAAACGCGGATGAGCGGTGTCGATCTGCCGGGCCGCGAAATCCGCAAGGGCGCGTCCGATGCGGTGAAGAACTACGTCGAAGCGAACGGCGGCCGTTTCCCGAACGAAGTCAGTACTGCGGTCGCTGAAGTCGCACGTCGTGGCAGCACGCCGCTGGTAGTCGCCGAGAAAGGCGAGCAGGGCGCACGCGTGCTCGGCGTGATCGAGCTGAAGGACGTGGTGAAGGGCGGCATCAAGGAGCGCTTCGCCGAACTGCGCAAGATGGGTATCAAGACCATCATGGTGACGGGTGACAACCGGCTGACGGCAGCAGCAATTGCCGCAGAAGCAGGTGTCGACGACTTCCTCGCCGAAGCCACGCCGGAAGCCAAACTCGCTACGATCCGCGCGCACCAGGCCGAAGGCCGGCTCGTCGCGATGACCGGCGACGGTACCAACGACGCCCCGGCGCTCGCGCAGGCCGACGTCGCGGTGGCAATGAACACCGGCACGCAGGCCGCGAAAGAAGCGGGCAACATGGTCGACCTCGATTCGAACCCGACCAAGCTGATCGAAATTGTCGAGATCGGCAAGCAGATGCTGATGACGCGCGGCTCGCTCACCACGTTCTCGATTGCAAACGACGTCGCCAAGTACTTCGCGATCATCCCGGCTGCGTTCGCGACCACTTATCCGGCACTGAACGCGCTGAACGTGATGCATCTGGCAACGCCAGCCTCCGCCATCATGTCGGCGGTGATTTTCAATGCGCTGATCATCGTGCTGCTGATTCCGCTGGCGCTCAAAGGCGTGAAGTACCGGGCGCTGGGCGCGGCGATCCTGCTGCGCCGCAATCTGCTGGTCTACGGTCTGGGCGGGATCATCGTGCCGTTCATTGGCATCAAGCTGATCGATATGGTGCTGGCCGCGTTCGGCTGGGTTTGAGAAGCGGCAGCTTAAGAGGAGTTACTTATCATGAAAAATCTGTTCCGTCCGCTGATTGTGATCTTTGCAGTACTGACCGCCGTCACCGGACTTGCTTATCCCGCTGTGATGACCGCGGTCGGTCAGGCGGCCTTCAACAACCAGGCCAACGGCAGCATGCTCGAGCAGGACGGCAAGGTGGTCGGCTCGAAGCTGATCGGCCAGCAGTTCGATGCGCCACAGTACTTCTGGGGCCGTCTATCGGCCACCAGCCCGATGCCGTACAACCCGCAGAGCTCGGGCGGTTCGAACCTCGGGCCGACCAACCCGGCGCTGCTCGATGAGGTCAAAGGCCGTATCGACGCGTTGAAGGCTGCCGGCACGGATATGTCGCAGCCGGTGCCGGTCGATCTGGTGACGTCCTCGGGCAGCGGTCTCGATCCCGAGATCAGCCCGGCGGCCGCCGCGTATCAGATCGAACGGGTTGCCAAGGCGCGTAAGCTCGCCGCGAACGATGTGCAGGCACTGGTCGATCGTTATACGAGCGGCCGCCAGTTCGGCATTCTCGGTGAGCCGCGCGTGAACGTGCTGCAACTGAATCTGGCGCTGGATGAGATGAAACACGGTTGAGCGTAGCTCGACGCCGGTAAGCGTCGCTCAGCGCAGTTGAGCACCGTGGTTTGAAGAGGCGGCGCCCATGCGCCGCCGCTTTCGCCATTTGTTCGCGGCCGTTATTGCGGCGGGCTGCCCGGTGCACCAGGCTGCGTCGTGCGATTGGCGAGCGTGTGACGGCCACTGCCATTTGCGGCGCGGCCGCTGTCGTGCCACCATGCATGCACTATCGCTCGCCTTACTATGAAAACCATTGAGCATGAACCGCCCCGATCCTGACGAACTGCTCGACAAGCTGCAACGCGACGAAGAGAAACGTCAGCGGGGCAGGCTGAAGGTTTTTTTCGGCGCGTCGGCGGGAGTCGGCAAGACCTATGCGATGTTGCAGGCCGCGCGGCGCCGTGCCGACGAAGGTGCGGACGTGGTGGTCGGCATCGCCGAAACGCATGGCCGCAGCGAAACTGCTGCGCTGCTCGAAGGCCTCGACGTGCTGCCGCTCGCGCATATCGAGTATCGCGGCCGCAAGCTCGGCGAGTTCGATCTCGACGCCGCGCTCGCCCGCAAACCGCAACTGATTCTCGTCGACGAACTCGCGCATTCGAACGTGCAGGGCGCACGCCATCTGAAGCGCTGGCAGGACGTGTACGAACTGCTTGATGCCGGCATCGACGTCTACACCACGGTCAATGTCCAGCACCTCGAAAGCCTGAACGACGTGGTCGGTCAGATCACCGGCATCCGCGTCTGGGAGACGGTGCCCGACCGCGTGTTCGATCGCGCCGACGAAGTCACGCTGGTCGATCTGCCCGCCGAAGAACTGCTCGACCGGATGCGCGACGGCAAGGTGTATTTGCCACAGCAGGCCGAGCGCGCGGTGCGCAACTTCTTTCGCAAGGGCAATCTGATCGCGCTGCGCGAGCTAGCGCTGCGCCGCACCGCCGACCGGGTCGACGCGCAGATGCGGGAATATCGCGCTGATCGTTCGATCCAGCGGATCTGGCAGGCGCGCGAACGCCTGCTGGTGTGCATCGGGCCGGGCCCGGAAGCGCCGATGCTAGTGCGCGCGGCGGCACGTCTCGCCGCCAGCCTGAAAGCTGACTGGATCGCCGTCTATGTGGAAACACCCGCGTTGCAGCGCTTGCCTGACGCGCGCCGCGAACGCACGCTGAATGCCCTGAAGCTCGCCGCCGAACTCGGCGCTGAAACCGCGACGCTCGCGGGCACTGATGCGGTAGCCGCACTGATCGGTTATGCGCAGGCTCGTAACGTCTCGAAGCTGGTGGCCGGCGCGTCGGCGCGCACCGGTGTCGCGCGCTGGCTGCGCCGGCCGCTCGGCGAGCGCATCGCCGAACGCGCGGGCGATCTCGATCTCACGCTGATTCGCGCGTCGTCCGAACGTGATGGCGGTGAGCAGCGCCGCTTGCTGAATACCACCGCGAATGCGTGGCGCGAGGCGCTGAGCACGGCGCGCGAACGCCGTTCACCGCCGCGCGCCTACGGCATCGCGCTGGCGATTTGCGCGGCTATTACGCTGCTGTCGAGCCAGTTGATCGATCATATCGATCTGACCAACCTCGTCATGCTGTACCTGCTCGGCGTGATCTTCACGGCCGTGAAGCTGGGGCGCGGGCCAGGTGTCGTGCTGTCGTTCATGAGCGTGGCCGCGTTCGATTTCTTCTTCGTGCCGCCGCGCATGTCGCTGTCGGTGTCCGATACGCAATATCTGCTGACCTTCATCGGCATGCTGCTGACTTCGCTCGTTATCAGCCATCTCACGTCGAGCTTGCGGCGCGAGGCGAGCGTGGCGCGGCGCCGCGAGCAACGCACCGGCGCGATGTACGCGATGGCGCGCGAGCTGGCGGCGGCGCTTACCACCGAGCAGATCGTCGGCATCGGGAGCCGGCATGTGAGCGAAGTGTTCGGCGCGCGCGTCGCGATTCTGTTGCCGGACAGCGCCGATCAGGTGAAGCAGAAAATAGAAGACCCCGATGCGGCGATCACGCTCGAAGGCGAGATGCTCGATATCGACGTCGGTCAGTGGGTCTACGATCAGCAGAAGCCTGCCGGACAAGGTACCGATACGCTGCCGGCCGCCGCCGCGCTCTACCTGCCGCTGAAGGCGCCGATGCGCACGCGCGGCGTGCTCGCGGTCGTGATGCGCGACGAGCGCGAGCTTGACGTGCCCGAGCAGCAACGCATGCTCGACGCGTTCGCCGCGCAAATCGCGCTGGCTCTCGAGCGGGTGCACTACGTCGATATTGCGCGTGACGCCCTCGTCAACATGGAATCGGAGCGCTTGCGCAATTCGCTGCTGTCGGCGATCTCGCACGACCTGCGTACGCCGTTGACCACGATCGTCGGCTTTTCATCAATGCTGGCGCAATCGCGCGAGGCGCATCCCGGTGAGCAACCCGGCGACGATCTCGTCGAAGCGATCCACGAAGAAGCGCTGCGCATGACCGGCATCGTCACCAATCTGCTCGACATGGCGCGCTTGCAGGCAGGCAGCCTGCAACTGAACCAGCAGTGGACGCTGCTCGAAGAAACGGTGGGCGCCGCGCTGCGTGCATGCAAACGCGTGCTGGCGAATCATCCGGTGCAGGTGAAGCTGCCCGCGGATTTGCCGCTGCTGCACCTCGATGCCGTGCTGATGGAGCGGCTCTTTTCGAATCTGTTCGAGAACGCGGCCAAATACACCGCGCCGGACACGCCTTTGACGATCGGCGCGCAACGTCTCGACGCGGACGGTAAGTCGTTCGTACGCGTTGCTGTCGACGACAACGGCCCCGGTCTGCCGGCCGGCATGGAAGCGCGTGTGTTCGAGAAATTCACGCGTGGTGAGAAAGAGTCGGCCAAACCGGGCATCGGCCTCGGCCTCGCGATCTGCCGCGCAATCGTGGAAGCACACGGGGGTACAATCGGCGCGCTCAATCGCGTGTCCGCGGATGGCCGCGTCGAAGGCGCGCGCTTCTGGTTCACGCTGCCGGTGGAAACGCCGCCCGAAGCACCGGATGCGCTGGAAGACGAAGGCGCCGACGCCTTGCCCGATCTCGATTCAACTCCTAACCCGCTTTTCAAGCCCAGCCATGAGTGACCCGAGCATCACCGTCGTCCTGATTGAAGACGAAAAGCAGATTCGCCGCTTCGTGCGAACCGCGCTGGAAGGCGAGGGCATCGTCGTGCACGACGCCGAGACCGGCAAGCAAGGTCTCGTCGAAGCCGCGACGCGCAAGCCCGATCTCGTCATCGTCGATCTTGGCTTGCCCGACACCGACGGCCTCGACGTGATTCGCGAACTGCGTGGCTGGAGCGAATTGCCGGTCATCGTGCTGTCGGCCCGTACCCAGGAAACCGAGAAAGTCGCTGCGCTCGATGCCGGCGCGGACGACTATCTCACCAAGCCGTTCGGCGTATCCGAATTGCTGGCGCGGATCCGCGCGCATATGCGGCGCCGCAATCAGGGCGGTGCGAATGAATCGCCGGTGGTGCGCTTCGGCGCGGTGACGGTCGATCTGGCTCTGCGTCAGGTGAGCCGTGACGGCGCCGCCGTCCATCTCACACCGATCGAATACCGTCTGCTCGCGACGCTGGTGCGCCACGCCGGCCGCGTGCTGACGCACCGGCAATTGCTGCGTGATGTGTGGGGGCCGTCGCATGTCGAGAGCCATCACTATCTGCGTATCTATATGGCGCATCTGCGCGGCAAACTGGAGCGCGATCCGGCGCAACCGGAGCATATCGTCACGGAAACGGGCGTTGGATACCGGCTGGTTGGCGCCGTTTGACGCTATTTTGGTATAATTACAGTTCGTAAGGACGACCTTGCGCATCTGTTACAAACGGGGACGGCCCCATCTGACCATGGAGCTGTCTCATGTCCTGGATTCTTCTGCTGATTGCCGGTGTGCTCGAAGTCGCGTGGGCGGCCGGTCTCAAAACCTCCGAAGGTTTCACCCGGCTCTGGCCATCCGTGTTCACGATCGTGACCGCGCTCGGCAGCTTCGTGCTGCTCGCAATGGCCATGCGCCAGTTGCCGCTCGGCACGGCCTACGCCGTGTGGACGGGGATCGGCGCGGTGGGCGCGTTTATCTTCGGCATCGTCATGATGGGCGAGGCTTTGACGGCCGCGCGGGTGGCGAGTGCGGCGCTGATTGTGATCGGATTGATTGGTTTGAAGCTGTCGTCGGGGCATTGAGCCCTTGCTGCCGGGCCCAGACCAACTGTCCGCGTGCGCACGAACTCCACACGGTTAGAGTCCGCCATTTGTTAGCGGCTCTGCGTTCTGCGAATTAACGTGGCTATAATGGGATTGAATCCAACCTGAAATTGCCCGCGTCCTATTTGGCGCGGCCGGCTTGGCGCGGGTCTGACGACTTCGGTGCGGCGGTTCCCTTTCCTTTGCCCGTCGAAGCGCCCGGCACGCACAGCGCGCCTGGAGGCGGCCATGCTTGAATCACTTTCGCTCGCTGCGGGCCTCTCATGGGGCAGCGGTCTGCGCCTCTATCTGACAGTCCTGCTGGCCGGCGTGTTTGCACGCCTCGGCTTCATCCATCTCCCCGATACGCTGTCCGCACTGTCTTCGCCATGGGTGATCGGCGTAGCCGGCGTGCTGACGGTCACCGAATTTCTCGCCGACAAAATCCCCGCGTTCGATTCCTTATGGGACGCGATCCATACCTTTATCCGCATTCCGGCCGGCGCAGTACTGGCGGCCGGCGCGCTCGGCCATGCCGATCCTGCGCTGCTGACGGTCGCGGCACTCGCGGGCGGCACGTTGGCGGGCACTGCGCATCTGGCTAAAGCGGGCACGCGCGCGCTGATCAATCTGTCGCCGGAGCCCGTGTCGAACGTCGTGACCTCCACTGCTGAAGACGGTCTCGTGTTCGGCGGCATGCTGCTTGCGCTGTTTGTCCCGCTCCTGTTCCTGGTGTTGATGGTGGGCTTCCTGATATTAGCCGGCTGGGCGTTGCCGCGACTGTGGCGCGGGGTGCAGGGCGGTTTTCGCGGGATGGCGACGCACATGGTGTCGCGGTTTGCCAGGAGCAGGCACGATTGAGCGATACGGGACGAGGTGTGACGGCGCGCGCCGATGCAGCGCGCCGGTTGGGCGGTATGGATCTGTTGCGCCAGGCCATCCGCATGACGGCGCGCGACTGGCGCGCGGGCGAACTGACGATGCTGCTGTTGGCGCTGGTGCTGGCCGTCGCGGCGTTGTCGAGTGTCGGCTTTCTGGCTGACCGCTTGCATCAGGGGCTCGAGCGTGATGCGCGGCGCATGATCGCCGCCGATTTCATCGTGCGCGCCGATCATCCGGTCGATCCGCAGTTCGCGCAGCAAGCCACGGCGCTCGGTCTGCATACCGCCAGCACGGCGATTTTCCCCAGCATGATCAACTCGACCGGCGCGCAGCCGGTCTCGCGGCTGGCTGCCATCAAGGCGGTGTCGCCGGGTTATCCGTTGCGCGGTGAGCTGCGGATTGCTTCGGCGCCGGGCGCGGCGGACCATCCCACACAATCGATTCCGGCGCCGGGCACGGTATGGGTCGACCAGGCACTGCTCGATGCATTGAAGCTCCATGTTGGCGACACGGTGAAAGTGGGCAATCGCAGCTTTACGATCGGCGCGATCATTACCCGCGAGCTCGACCGCGGTTTTTCGTTCATCAATTTTTCGCCGCGTTTGATGCTGCGCGCCGACGATGTCCAATCGACCGGCCTCATCACCTTCGGCAGCCGCGTGACATACCGCTTGCTGGTGGCGGGCGCGGATGCATCGGTGGCGCGCTTCGCCCAATTCGCGCATGACAAGGTGGACGGCGGCAAGATGCGTGGCGTCGCGCTCGAGTCCTTACAGGACGGCCAGCCGCAAGTGCGCCAGACGCTCGATCGCGCGAGTCACTTCCTCACGCTGGTTTCGCTGCTGACCGCATTGCTCGCGGCGGTGGCGATCGCAATGGCCGCGCATCGGTATATGCGCCGGCATCTGGACGGCTGCGCGGCGATGCGCTGTCTTGGTGTCAGTCAGGTCACGCTGCGCACGTTGTTCACGCTCGAATTCGTGGGGCTGGGTTTGATCGGCGGCGCGCTCGGCGTGGCGCTCGGTTACCTGGGGCACCTGGCGTTGCTGACGTGGCTCGGCAGTCTGATCGACGTCGCATTGCCTTACCCGACCGCGTGGCCCGCGCTCGAAGGGATTGCTGCCGGTCTCGTGCTGTTGCTCGGTTTCGCGTTGCCTCCGCTATTGCCGCTGACGCGCGTGCCGCCGGTGCGCGTGCTGCGTCGCGAATGGGGCGAAGCGGGGCGCACCGCCTGGGCCGCCTATGCGCTCGGCATCGTGCTGTTCGCCGCGCTCCTGATCGTCGCAGCGGGCGAGTTGAAGCTGGGCGGCATCGTGGCGGGCGGCTTCGCCGGTGGACTGCTGGTCTTCGCGTGTATCGCGCGGCTGGCGTTGTGGGGCGCTTCGCGTCTCGTGCGCAGCGAACGTGTGAATGCGGGCATCGGCTGGCGCTACGCGCTGGCGTCGCTGGAGCGGCGCAGCGGTGCGAGTGCGTTGCAGATCACCGCACTCGGCATCGGCCTGATGTGCCTGTTGCTGATCGCGATGACGCGCAATGATCTGGTGGCCGGCTGGCGAAAATCGACGCCGCCCGATGCGCCGAACGAATTCATCATCGACATCCAGCCCGACCAGCGCGAAGCCGTCACGCACTATCTGAGCACGCACGGCGTGCCCGATACGGTGCTCTCGCCGATGGTGCGCGGCCGGCTGATCGCCATCAACGGCAAACCGGTCAATCCGGATTCGTTCAAGGGTGACGACGCGAAGCGGCTCGTCGATCGCGAATTCAATCTGTCGTACACGACGGCGCTGCCCGACGACAACCGCCTCTCTGCCGGCACTTGGTATGGCGACACGAAGACGCCGCAGATTTCGATCGAGCAGGGGCTCGCGAAGCTGATCAATGTGAAGCCCGGCGATACGCTGCGCTTCGACGTGACGGGCCTGCAAATCGACGCGCCGGTGACGAGTGTACGCAAGCTCGACTGGGGCTCGTTCAAGGTCAACTTTTTCGTGTTGATGCCACCGGCCGCATTGCAGGATTTCCCGGCGACGTTCATCACGAGCTTCCATTTACCGTCGGAAAAACAGTCGACCATCGACGGGCTGATCGCCGCCTATCCGAACCTCACGGCAATCGACACCGGTCCGATTCTGGCGCAGGTGCAGCGCGTATTGCAGCAGGTGATCGGCGCGGTGCAGTTCCTGTTCGCGTTCACGCTTGCGGCCGGCGTGCTGGTGCTCTACGCGGCGCTGGCCGGCACCCGCGATGAGCGTATGCGAGAATCCGCGCTACTGCGCGCGCTAGGAGCTTCGCATCGTCAGGTGCGGGCGGTGCAGGTCGCTGAGTTCGTGGCGGTTGGCGCGCTCGCCGGCTTGATGGCGGCGCTAGGTGCGCAGGTGATCGGCTGGCAACTGGCGACGCGCGTGTTCGAGTTTTATCTGACGTTCGATCCGTGGTTGTTGCCGGCGGGCGTCGCAGCCGGAATCGCCTGTGCGGGCGTGGGTGGCTGGCTAAGCTTGCGACACGTGCTGGCGCGGCCCGCGTTGCAATCGCTGCGGGACGCGTGAATTTTCTTTCCTGTTTTTGTGATTGGGTATGAGCGAACTTAACGACGAAGTGTCCGCAGCACAGCCGACGGCCTTCGAACTGGTCGGCGGTGAAGCGCGCGTGCGCGAACTGGTCGACCGGTTTTATGATTTGATGGATCTCGAAGCGGAATTCGCCGGGATTCGGGCCTTGCATCCGGAGTCGCTCGATGGCTCGCGCGATAAGTTTTTCTGGTTCTTGTGCGGATGGATGGGCGGCCCTGATCACTACATCAGCCGCTTCGGCCATCCCAGGTTGAGGGCGAGGCACATGCCGTTTCCGATCGCTTCCAGCGAGCGGGATCAGTGGCTTCGGTGCATGGCATGGGCCATGGAAGATGTCGGACTTGCCGAGCCGTTGAGGGAGCGCTTGCTGGCGTCGTTCTTCGAGACGGCGGATTGGATGCGCAATCGCAATGGTTGAGGGGGGAGTGGAACCTGAAGGGGCAGAGGGGGCGGAAGCGCGTGCGGTCCTGGCGTGCTGGTTCGGCGCCCCGAATACGCCCACCTTCGGCCAGGCGCGCAAGCTCTGGTTCTCCCGCGACAAGGTCTTCGATGCGAAGCTGCTGGAACGCTTCGGGACACTCATCGACGCCGCGCGTGAAGGCTCCCTCGACAGCTGGACGGCAACACCGCCCGGCGCGTTAGCGCTGGTCATTGTGTTGGACCAGTTTTCTCGCAATTGCTACCGCGATACATCGCGTGCTTTCGCTGCCGATCGTAAAGCGCTGCACATCGCGCAACAGATGATCGCAAGCGGTGCCGACCTTCTATTGCCGACCGCGCATCACCGTGCGTTCGCGTATCTGCCGTTCGAACACGACGAAACGCTTGCCAGCCAGCACGAATCGCTGCGCCTGTTCACGCAGCTGAAGGCCGAGCCGGGCGGCGCGTCGTACTACTCCTCCGCGGTCAGGCACGCCAGAATCATCGAGCGTTTCGGACGCTTTCCCCATCGCAATGCGCAACTCGGGCGACCCTCGACGGCTGAAGAAACCGCTTTCCTGAAAGAACGCGGCTCGTCGTTCTAGGCGCAAGGAAAACGCACACGCGCTGGGCAGATGCCGTCTGGCGCGGCGTTCTACTCGCCGCGCCCGGGCGTCGCCGGCGTCCGCACAAACACCCGCAGCAGTTCGTCGGTGTCGCCTGGACGCGCGCCTGACCAGAACGGTCGCCAATCGCCTGCCGGCGCGCGTGCATTGTCGCGGCGGCTCTCGTCGATTAGCCACGTGCACTCGGTCGTCGCCGTGTTCGCGGCCGGTTGATGCTCGATGCCGGTGTAGTAGTACAGCATCGGCGCTTCGGATTCGCCGAGTCCTGTGCTGGCCATGCAATCGCCATCGTTCCATTCGATATTCATGCGGGCGCCAAGGTTTTCGAACACGGAGCGGTAACTCTTCGCATAGTCGAGCCACGGCAGCAGCAGGGTGCTTACCAGTCCCCATGTGAGAATCGCGCCCGCGCACCAGCTCAGCACGCCGCGCCATTTACCGGTGTATTTGAAGACCGGCAGCAGCCACAGCCAGCCGAGCGTCATCAGCAGCGCGGCCGCGATCATCCCGGGCCTGACCGGCAGCACCCAATCGAGCGGCAACCAGCGGCCGAGCCGGTGCAGCGACGCATGCGTGTTGGCCGGATCGCTCATGATCGACCAGATGATCCACGCGAGCGCGGACGCGCTGCCAAACAGGACGCGGCTCGTCATATCCCAGCTCGCGTGCACACGCCGCGGCAGTTTTTCGATGCCTTGCATCGCCACCAGGGCGAGTGGGGCGATGAATGGCAGGATGTACAGTTCGCGCACCGTTGCCGAGCTTTGCAGCACGGCGAACCCCGTCCCCGCGAAGATCACCGGTAGCGCCACGCGCGGATCGCGCCAACGGCGCCAGCTGCCGCCGGCGAGTGCGGCCAGCGCCAGCGGTACGACCGGAAAACCGACGCTCAGCACGGTGCGCAGCACGAACAGGCGGCTCTCGTTTTCAGAGCCGAGTTCCGCCACCGAAAAGCCGAAGAAGCGGCCTACATTGTTGTCCCACAGCCATACCTTGAAGAGCGTTTCGGAGCGCAGATAGAAACAGATCGGCCAGATCAGCGCGAAGGGCGCGCAGACCAGCGCGGCGATGCCGAGTGCGCCAGCAAAGCTGCGAGTGCGGCAGGCGGGATAGAGCACCAGCACGGCGACGGTGGTTGCGCCGAACACGAGCGGCACGAACAGGCCCTTCGCCAGCAACGACACCCCCACGCCCGCGCCGAACATTGCCGCGCCGCTCAGAATCGCGTGGCGCCGGCGGCGTGCGTCGACCGGCAGCAGGCGCGCTTCGTCGCGCAGGTGCACCAGCACCAGTTCGAATAGTCCGCAGAAGCCGATCGCGGCGCCGGCCATCAGCGCGACGTCGGTCATCATGTCGTGCACGTGCTTGATGACGACGAGCGTGCTCGCGAATAACGCAAGCGTGCCGATTACGCGGACGTCCAGCCAGCTCGACGCGGCCACCGCGCGGCGGGCGACGCGTGCCGTGTAGTAGACGGTGAGTCCGGCGAAGAGCGCGCTCGCGAGGCGCGCGGCGTCATGCAAAGGCAGGTAGCGGCCGAACATCCACGCGAGGCCGGCGGCGACCCAGTCGTAAATAGGCGGCTTTTCGACGAACGGCTGGCCGGCGTTGGTCGGCACGACCAGATCGCCGGTGTCGAGCATGTGCTGGATGATGCCGAAGGTATAGGTTTCGTCCTGCTTCCACGGCTCGTGACCCAGGATGCCCGGTAAAAGCCAGGCGCACAGGATCGCTAGCGCGACCAGCCACCTCAACGGACGGGCGGCCGTGAGCGAGCGCAAGCGCTGGGCGCCACGCGAAGCGGTCGGCGCGGCGGCGGGCCCCGCGGGACCGGCAGGAGCGGTGGGTCTTGCGGGCGCCGCGGCTTCGGCTGCCACAGTGTGGCCGGCTGGCAAGGCCGTGCCGGATTCGGCCGCGTGTGCCGAGTCGAGGCGCGTGTCCGGCGCACCGTCGGCAGAGCCGGCCGGCGCTGGCGTCGCAACCGCGACGTTCCCCGCGCGCCAGGGCGCGGATCGATTTTCGTACATGAGAATCTCTGGTCGCCGCACGCGGCGACGTGGGCCGCGGACTTATGCTCTGGCTGTGCGTCGCATGCGGTTGCATGCGAACGCTGCGATTGTAGTCCCAGTTTATTACTGTGGATTACAGATAATGTGGGGAATACCGCAGTTAATCAGATGGATCGTGCTGATTCCTCGTCAAATCGACGGGAATTGAAAATTGGGAGTCGGGAAAGGAGAAGTCGGCCGCCGGGAACCGTCGGCCGCGTGAACAGAAGAGGGGTTTATTCAGCGTCCGCCAGCGACGTCGAGCAGTGCGCCCGTCACGTACGAGGCGGCGTCACTCAGCAACCAGACGATCGATTCGGCGACTTCGTCGGCCCTGCCGGGGCGGCCCAGCGGCGTTGTCGCACCGAGTTGGGCGGCGCGCTCGGGCTTGCCGCCGCTCGCGTGGATTTCAGTATCGATCAGCCCGGGCCGCACCGCGTTCACGCGCACGCCTTGCGGGCCGAGTTCTTTGGCGAGGCCGATGGTCATGGTGTCGACGGCGCCTTTGGAGCCGGCATAGTCGACGTATTCGTTCGGCGAACCCAAACGCGCAGCCGCCGACGAGATATTCACGATCGCGCCCCCCGCACCGCCGCGGCTTGTCGACATCCGGCGCGCAGCTTCGCGTGCGCACAGATACGCGCCGAGCACGTTGACGTCGAACATGCGCTTCAGCCGCGCGAGGTCCATATCCGCGAGCTGGCTCGATGGCCCGACAATCCCGGCATTGTTGACGAGCGCATCGAGCCGGCCGAACTTTTGCTGGAGCGCGTCGAACATCGCGATCACATCGGTCTCGCTGGCGACGTCGCCGGCAATCGGTAATGCACGGCCGCCGGCGCGTTCCACTTCAGCAACGGTGTCCTGCGCGGCCGCCAGGTTCTGCGCGTAATTGACGCCGACTGACCAGCCGCGTGCGCCCAGCAAACGGGCGGTTGCGCGACCAATGCCGCGGCTGCCGCCGGTGATCAGAACGGTTTTTGTCATCGCAACCTCATCGCTCGGGTGTGTTCCGCAGGGACAGTACGGCGGGTGTTCAGAAGGCCGGAGAAGCGCAGCAAGCGGCGTTCAAACGGCGTCGCGTTTGACGGCCCATTTGTCGCTGGCAGGCGGTTGATAACGCTGCAGCTTGTCGATCAGCGCGACGGGATCGGCATCTCTTTGCAGAATGTCGAAGTAGGTCTGTCGCATGAAGCCTTCGTCGACCGTGTGCTTGAGCAGCGCAATCAACGGATCGTAGAAGCCGTCGATATTCAGCAGTGCCACCGGCTTCTGGTGATAGCCGAGTTGCGCCCACGTGTAGACCTCGAACAGCTCTTCGAGTGTGCCCGCGCCGCCCGGCATCGCGACGAACGCGTCGGACAGATCGGCCATCATCTTCTTGCGATGATGCATGTCGGGCACCACGTGCAGCTCGGTCAGACCGTTATGGCCGACTTCCTTGTTGACCAGCAACTCGGGAATCACGCCGATTGCGCGGCCGCCTTCGGCCATCACCGTGTCGGCGATCACGCCCATCAGCCCCACCTTGCCGCCGCCATAGACCAGCGCGAGATCGGCCTCGACCAGCGCACGGCCGAACGCGCGCGCGGCTTCGGCGTACAACGGTTTGGCTCCGTCGGAGGAGCCGCAATACACACACACCGACTTCATACTCAAACGTCCTTCGGTTCGTTACGGGGCGCGGCGCCTTCTTTCGGCGGCAGGTAGTCGTAGAACTCGCGCTTGGGCAGCTTGCCCGACACGAGGTCGTCGAAAATCTGCCGCGAGCGGCCGCGCAGATAAGGCGCCATCAGCGACACGATCTGCACGCTCACCTGATGCAGTTCGGCGCGAATCGTTTCCTGCTCGTTGTACTTGCGCGGATTCATCACGAACTGATACGACAGCCAGTACGTCGCGATCACGCCGATGTTGGTCGCGATCACGTTCAGCTCTTCGGGCGTTGCGACCATTTCGCCGTCCGTCACGAGTTGCTCGCAGAACTGGCTCGCAAAACGCACCTTGTGGCTGATGATCTGCTTGAAGTGCGTTTCGAGCGTACGGTTGCGCGCCAGCAGATCGTTCAGATCGCGATACAGGAAACGGTAGCGCCACGTGAAATCGATCATGTACTGCAGGTACGACCACATCTCGTCGATTGTCGCGCGGTGATCGTCGGGAAAGCGCAGACGCTTTTCGATCTCCTGCTCGAACTGGCTGAAGATGCTGTTGATGATGTCGTCTTTGTTGCGGAAGTGGTAGTACAGATTGCCTGGACTGATTTCCATTTCCTCGGCGATCGTCGTCGTCGTGACGTTCGGTTCGCCGATCTCGTTGAACAGCTTCAACGAGAGCTCGAGGATCCGTTCGCGGGTGCGGCGGGGAGGTTTGGCTTCCATGTAGTCCGGCCCTGGTTACGCCGGGCTGGGCGCGTGGCGGCATGCCGCTGTTGCGTGATCCATCCGGACGCGGTTGGTATAGTCGAGCGCCCCCAAACCTGCCGCTGCGCGACTGGCCCCCCGAGGGGGCAGGAAAACTTGGGGCAGCCCAGCATTTTCCTGTGAGACTATCAGTCGATTATAAACCGACCGTTCTTATACCAAGCAGATACTCAGGGTTTTCATTCATTGGAGCGCTGGATAAGGCGCGGGGCCGTACTGCAGGGTGGGTTTCATAGCCACGCTTTGATCCAGCGCACGACGAGCGGCCCGACGATCAGCCCCCACGTCATCAGACACATGCCGAGGGCAACCATGACCGCCGCGCTGCCGAGATCTTTGGCCCGGCGCGACAACTCGTGGCGTTCGAGCGAAATACGGTCGATGGCCGCCTCGACACTCGAATTCAGCAACTCGACGATCAGCACCAGCAACACCGAGCCGAGCAGCAACACGCGTGACACGGGATCGACCGGCACCAGCACGCCGCACGGAATCAGGATCGCGGCGAGCGTGAGCTCCTGGCGAAACGCGCTTTCCTCGCGGATCGCCACGCGAAATCCGGCGAGCGAATTTTTCATCGCGTGCCATGCGCGGGTCAGCCCACGATTGCCCTTGTACGGATTGAAGGGTAACGGTGCGAGCGGATCGTCGGGGCTGAGCGGTTCGTGGTGGAGATCGCTCTCCGGGCTCTCGATCCTCGCGCTGTTCACGTCGTGGAAACCATTCGCGTGATCGGCATGATTTGGCGCGCCGTGCTCACACATGTCGTCGAACGGTTCGATGCCGGCGGCGTCGGTGCCGGCATCGACAGCGCGCAACGCGCCGTTCGCTGCGCGTGCCGCGGTGGAGTTTCGGGTTCGCATAAGCGGCTCTGCGCGTCGCGTCATGCGGCGGCGCTTTCCTCGCTATACGACGTGCGCGGCAGCGGCTTCAGATGCGCCGCGAACTGCTCGGACGCCGCCGCCCACGAGAAGCGTTCGGCCCACGCGCGGGCATGGCTGCGTTCGATCTTCAGCGCTTCGAGGCAAGCCTCGCGCAAATCTTCGTGCATGGCGCCCGCGCCGCCGTCACCCAGCACGTCGATCGGGCCGGTCACCGGATACGCCGCGACCGGCGTGCCGCAGGCCAGCGCTTCGAGCAGCACGAGTCCGAAGGTGTCGGTGCGGCTCGGGAACACGAATACATCAGCGGCCGCATAGACCTTGGCCAGTTCGGCTTGCGTCAGCACGCCCAGGTAATTGGCCTGCGGATAGCGCGACTTCAGTTCGGCCAGCGCCGGGCCTTCGCCCGCCACCCACTTCGAGCCGGGCAGATCGAGCTTCAGGAACGCCTCGACGTTCTTTTCGACCGCTACACGCCCCACGTACAGAAAGATCGGCCGTGCGGTGTTGAGGACCTTCGAGTCCATCTGGTGAAAGATGTCGAGGTCGACGCCGCGGGTCCATAGCACCACGTTGGTGAAGCCGAATTTTTCGAGGTCGGTCTTGACCACGGGTGTGGGCGCCATCACTGCCAGCGACGCCTTGTGGAACCAGTGCAGAAACTTGTAGGTGAGCGCGATCGGAATGCCGAAACGCGCCTGTACGTATTCGGGAAAGCGCGTGTGATAGGCGGTCGTGAATGGCAGCTTATGCTGGATCGCATAGGAACGCGCGGCCATGCCGAGCGGGCCTTCAGTGGCGATGTGCAGTGCGTCGGGCGCGAATTCGTCAATACGCTGACGCAGCTTGCGGCGCGGCATCAGCGACAGGCGAATCTCGGGGTAGGTCGGGCACGGAATCGTCTTGAATTCGAGCGGCGTTAGCAGATCGACGTGGTGGCCGAGTGCGGTGAGTTCGCGCGTGGTGTTTTTCAGCGTGCGCACGACGCCATTGACCTGCGGTTCCCATGCGTCGGTGACGATCATGATCTTCATCGGTTTCGGCCCAATAGAAGTGGAGAGGGACTACGCGGTCGCCCGGGCCTTTTGCACGCCGACTTCCGGTGCGCGCATCACGGTCCAGTAGATCACCTTGAGTTCGCCTTCATACGTCTCGACGAGTGCCGACAGGCTTTCGACCCAATCGCCGTCGTTGCAATACAGCACGCCGTCGATCTCGCGGATCTCGGCTTTGTGGATGTGTCCGCAGACCACGCCGTCGCAGCCGCGGCGGCGTGCTTCGTCGGTCATCACACGCTCGAACGACGAGATGAAATTCACCGCGTTCTTCACCTGATGCTTCAGGTATTGCGACAGCGACCAGTAGGGGAAGCCGAGGCGGCTGCGGATCCGGTTGAACCAGCGGTTCAGGATCAGGATCATCGTGTAGAGCGTGTCGCCGAGATACGCGAGCCACTTGGCGTGCTGGATCACGCCGTCGAACAGATCACCGTGCACGATCCAGAGGCGCTTGCCGGCGAGCGTCGTGTGGAAGGCTTCGCCGCGCACGTGGATGTCGCCGAACGCGAGGTCGCAGAACTGGCGCGCGGCTTCGTCGTGATTGCCCGGGACGTAGATGACCTGGGTGCCTTTGCGCGCTTTGCGCAGCACCTTCTGCACGACGTCGTTATGCGCCTGCGGCCAGTACCAGCCTTTTTTCAACTGCCAGCCGTCGATGATGTCGCCCACGAGGTACAGGTATTCCGACTCGTTGTGCCTCAGGAAGTCGAGCAGATACGGCGCCTGACAACCGCTCGAACCGAGGTGGATGTCGGACAGCCAGATGGTGCGATAGCGGTGCGGCTCGGCGTGGTCGTCGTCGTGGTGACCGGCATGCGCGTCGAGTGGCAGCGACGGCACGGGCAAGGGCAGTCCGTGATTAGGGTTGGGTTCCGGGCGGAACGCGACAGGGTCTACGCTCGGGCCGGTCTGGCGGAACAGGGAAGTCGCGGACGTTTTGGGGTCCATGGCTCACGCGTCGAGTTGCGGTGCCCGTATTGCGCCAGCCGCGCGTGACCCTGCCGTGACAGTCACGAGAAGTTCTTATTACTATGTGGGGAGAGGGAGACGGCGGTAAGGGAACGGCGGGGCGCGGAGAAGGGCTGCGGCGAGAGGTAGCCGCCGTCAAGCGAACGCGAACCGCGGGCGCGGCGGCGTGAGATGCAGGGAGGTCGGTTTGTTCAGTTCGCGACGCTGATGACGCGCGTGCCGGCGAGGCGGTCGTGCAGGAATTGACGCTGCGGATCGAAGCGGCCGGTGGCGGCCCACAGCACGAACCAGATCGCGGCGATCAGCAGCGTCTGCGGCACGGCGAGGCCCAGCAACGGATGCAGCGCGAGCGGCGGCAAAAACCATAGCCACGCCAGCGCGTAACGTGCGATCGCGCGACCGGTGGACAGCGGTGCGCCGTCAGCGGCGACGAGGCGCAGGCGCCACGTTTTCATTGGCAGTGTCTGGCCGCTGTGGGTCCAGAACCAGACGAAATACAGACCGACCACGAGGCCGATCCACGCTGCAAGCATGTTGTGATGGGTAAGACCGTTGCGCTGCTGCGTCAACGTGCTGAACAGATAACCCGCGATGAACACGACGCCGAACAGGATCACGGCTTCGTAGAGCAGCGCCGCGAGGCGCCGGCGAACGGTAGGCACGATGCCGGATGAATCGGCGGGCAGTGTCGAGGTGGCGAGCGGTTGGGACACAGTCGGATCTGGATCAGGAACCGTTGAAGATCGACGGCGCCTCGGCCGGCGAAACCGGCAGCGGCGTGGCGGGTACGAAGCTGCCCGCAGCGGGAATCGCCGGCGTGGCGGCGGGGCTCGGCAACGGAGCGGCAGCCGCGGCACTCACCGCTGCGGCACCGCTCGCGCCATGCTCGCGGGCATTGACCAGACGGTCGAGGCCTTTGATCTCGGTCCTGCCGGAGGGCGGCGCGCTGACGACGCTGGGCCGCCGCTTACGCTCGCTCGCGGCGAGCCGCTCCTTCTGCTCTTCCGGCAATTGCTGATAAGCCTTCCACGCATTCTGGCGGGTTTCGCGCGGCAACTCCTTCGATACCTGGTAGTTTTCGCGCGCAACGCGCCGCTGATCGGGGGTCATACGCACCCATTCAGTCATTCGGTCATGCAGGCGTTTTTGTGCATCGGGCGATAACTTCGGATAACGCGACGCGATTTTGATCCATTTCCGCTTGCGTTCGTCGCTAAACGAATCCCATTGGCTGGCGAATGGCGCGAGCGCAACGTGCTCGGCCGCGCTCAGGCGCGCCCATGCCATCGGACTATTGCTGTTGGACAGGCTGGGCAGATCGACGGCGAGGGTGGGCGCGGGCGCTTTTGCGGTCGCGTTGCCGCCAGCAGCGGGCGCACTGGTGGTCGACGGGCTCGGATAAAAGCGCGGATACGTCGCGGCAAACGACACCAAAGCCGCGATCGCGCATCCGAAAACAACGGCCAAGCCGCGCTTGTAACTCACCCGAAGAATCTCCCGCTCAGTGGGCGCGTGATAGGTACGCGTTGAAACCGTGGTCGAGATAGGCATTGAGCGGCAAGTCGTCGCTTAGCATGGCTGCATCGATATCGGCGAGTTCGGCGGTACGCTGCTGGTCTTCCCAGTAGGCGATACCCACGAGGCTGATGACCAGCGCGACGAGCGGCCAGGCAAGCGCAAAGCGGCGCAGCGGCGAACGGCGGCGCTGCGGCATCTCGAGTTGCGGCATACCCGCTGCCATGCCGGCACCGGCGAAAGCGGGCACGAACACCGGGGCGCTCACGGTTTCGGGCTTCTTGCGAGCAAGCGCGGCGCGGCGCGCCATGGCGAGCCGGTCGACGGTAGCGGCCGGTATGCTGGCGACGGTTTCGTCGAGCGCGCGGCGCACCTGGCGGGCGAACTCGAGTTCTTTGGTTTCTAGGGAGCTCATAGCGTGATTCCTTTAGCCTTGAGCGCTTGCGCCAGCGTGTGGGTGGCCCGCGAGCAGTGCGTTTTCACACTGCCTTCGGAGCAGCCCATCGCGGCGGCAGTCTCGGCGACATCCATATCTTCCCAATAACGCATGAGAAACGCCTCCCGTTGACGTGCCGGTAACTTTTGGATCTCGTTGTCGATTAACTGTAAGACCTGTTCGCGCTCGAGTTTCTGTTCGTTGCTCTCTGAACCCGCTGAACCTTGTTGCGCCTCGAATGTTTCGAGTGGGTCGAATTCGTCGTCGTCGGCGTTGCCGAGCGAAGAAAACAGGCTAACCCAAGTATTGCGCACTTTGGCACGACGGAAATAGTCGTGCATCGCATTCTGGAGAATACGCTGAAACAGGAGCGGAAGTTCGGCCGGAGGACGGTCGCCGTATTTTTCGGCGAGCTTGATCATCGCGTCCTGCACGATATCGAGCGAGGCGTCGTCGTCCCGCACGGCGTAGACCGTCTGCTTGAATGCGCGCCTTTCGACGCCCGCCAGAAAATCGGCGAGTTCCTTGTCTGATGCCATCCGTTTGGGGGTCGGCGCAGCGTGCGTGCGCGTAATCGGTCGAAAAATGTCGTAAAACTCGCGGATGCTAACAAACTTTCGCGCCGCTGGGGCGAAACCCGTCCTACCTTGCATCTCTATAACAAGGTTTCGGTCAATATTGGGATTTGAGGGAGGCCGCCAAGGCAATATTTGCTTGACCGCGCGGACATCTGCAGATATCGTCGCTGGTTCGCAACATAAGTGACTTGTCTCAATTGAGGTGTGGCCCAAGAAGCTCACCTGTCAACTGGACGCGCCGCTTGAACCCGAGCCACAAGCCCGGCAGAGAGCACCCGATCAATTTTTTGCCGAAAATTCGAAAGGTGAATAAATGAATATGCCCAGCGCGGAATTCTCCACGTCGGATACGACCCTCCATCCCGAAGCTGACTCTATCGGCGCCACCGTGCTCATGCGCGCTTTGGCCGACGAAGACGTCGAGTTTGTGTGGGGCTACCCCGGCGGCTCGGTACTCTACATTTACGACGAGCTGTACAAGCAGGACAAATTCCAGCATATCCTCGTGCGTCACGAGCAGGCTGCGGTCCACGCCGCCGACGCGTATGCGCGTTCCACCGGCAAAGTCGGTGTGTGCCTCGTGACCTCCGGCCCCGGCGTCACCAATGCGGTGACCGGCATCGCCACCGCCTACATGGATTCGATTCCGTTGGTGGTGATCAGCGGCCAGGTACCTACCGCCGCGATCGGCCAGGATGCGTTCCAGGAGTGCGATACGGTCGGCATTACGCGTCCCTGCGTGAAGCACAACTTCCTCGTGAAGGACGTGCGCGACCTCGCCGCTACCGTCAAGAAAGCTTTCTACATCGCCCGTACCGGTCGTCCTGGCCCGGTGCTGATCGATATTCCGAAAGACGTGTCGAAGACGCCGTGCCAGTACGAACCGCTCAAGACCGTTTCGCTGCGCTCGTATAACCCGGTCACGAAAGGTCACTCCGGCCAGATTCGCAAGGCTGTGGCCTTGCTGCTGTCGGCCAAGCGTCCGTATATCTACACCGGCGGCGGCATCATCCTCGCGGATGCATCGCGTGAGCTGAACCAGTTCGCCGACCTGCTTGGCTATCCCGTCACCAATACGTTGATGGGTCTGGGCGGCTACCGCGCGAGCGACAAGAAATTCCTCGGCATGCTCGGCATGCACGGCACGTACGAAGCCAACATGGCGATGCAGCACTGCGACGTGCTGATCGCGATCGGTGCACGTTTCGACGACCGTGTGATCGGCGACCCGGCGCACTTCGCGTCGCGCCCGCGCAAGATCATCCATATCGACATCGATCCCTCCTCCATCTCCAAGCGCGTCAAGGTCGACATTCCGATCGTCGGCGATGTGAAGGAAGTGCTGAAAGAGTTGATCGAGCAGTTGCAAACAGCCGAACATGGCCCCGACACCGCGGCACTCGCCGACTGGTGGAAGGACATCGAAGCCTGGCGCGCGAAAGACTGCCTGAAGTTCGACCGCAAGAGCGACATCATCAAGCCGCAGTACGTGGTGGAAAAGGCGTGGGAACTGACCGACGGCAATGCCTTCGTGTGTTCGGACGTCGGCCAGCACCAGATGTGGGCGGCGCAGTTCTATCGCTTCAACAAGCCGCGTCGCTGGATCAACTCCGGTGGCCTCGGCACCATGGGCTTCGGCCTGCCGGCGGCGATGGGCGTGAAGATGGCGCACCCGGACGACGATGTGCTCTGTATCACCGGCGAAGGCTCGATCCAGATGTGTATTCAGGAGCTCTCGACCTGCAAGCAGTACGAGACGCCCATCAAGATCATTTCGCTGAACAACCGCTATCTGGGCATGGTGCGGCAGTGGCAGCAGATCGAATACAGCAAGCGCTATTCGCATTCGTACATGGATGCGCTGCCGGATTTCGTAAAGCTCGCCGAAGCGTACGGCCACGTCGGCATGCGTATCGAACGCACGGCCGATGTCGAGCCGGCGCTGAAGGAAGCGCTGCGCCTGAAAGATCGCACAGTGTTTCTCGATTTCCAGACCGATCCGACCGAAAACGTCTGGCCGATGGTCCAGGCCGGCAAGGGCATCACTGAGATGCTCATGGGTTCGGAAGATCTATAACGACGGCTTTGCCGCCGGCTTCGTCATGCGCGCCTCCACAAAGGGTGAATGCGGACGAAGCGGCGCGAACCTGCTCGCATACATCGACAAAACATCTGGAAGAAGCGAAACATGAGACACATTATTTCTGTCCTGCTGGAAAACGAACCGGGCGCGTTATCACGCGTGGTGGGGCTGTTCTCCGCACGCGGCTACAACATTGAAACCTTGACGGTGGCTCCGACCGAAGACCGTTCGCTGTCGCGCATGACCATCGTCTCCATTGGCTCGGACGACGTGATCGAACAGATCACGAAGCATCTGAACCGCCTGATCGAGGTGGTGAAAGTGGTCGACCTTACCGAGGGCGCCCACATCGAGCGCGAGCTGATGTTGATCAAGGTGAGGGCGGTCGGCAAGGAACGTGAGGAGATGAAACGGATGTCGGATATTTTCCGCGGCCGGATCATCGACGTCACCGAAAAGACCTACACGATCGAACTGACGGGCGCGAGCGACAAGCTCGATGCCTTCATCGAAGGGATCGACGCGACTGCGATTCTCGAAACCGTCCGTACGGGCAGTTCGGGCATCGGCCGCGGCGAGCGCATTCTGAAGGTTTGACGCGCGCGCTGGGTTGCGGTGCTAAGTTGCGTTTATTAGCCGTCTCGATCGAAGCCGGGTAGTGCCTTTAAGAACCCGGTCAAGCAACACAACATTCGCAGTATTTGTATTTCACTGATTTCACCGAATTTAGCCAAGGAACCGACATGAAAGTTTTCTACGACAAGGACGCCGACCTCTCCCTCATCAAGGGCAAGCAAGTCACCATCATCGGCTATGGCTCGCAAGGCCATGCTCACGCGCTGAACCTGAAGGAAAGCGGCGTGAACATCACGGTCGGTCTGCGCAAGGGCGGCGCATCGTGGAGCAAGGCCGAGAACGCCGGCCTGCAAGTCAAGGAAGTGGCGGAAGCCGTGAAGGGCGCAGACGTCGTCATGATGCTGCTGCCGGACGAGCAGATCGCTGAAGTTTACGCAAAGGAAGTGCACGGTAACGCCAAGCAAGGCGCAGCGCTGGCCTTCGCGCACGGCTTCAACGTCCACTACGGTCAAGTGATCCCGCGTGCCGACCTCGACGTGATCATGATCGCGCCGAAGGCGCCGGGCCACACGGTTCGCGGTACGTACTCGCAAGGTGGCGGCGTGCCCCACCTCATCGCTGTCGCGCAAGACAAGTCGGGCGCAGCACGTGACATCGCTCTGTCGTACGCAGCAGCGAACGGCGGCGGCCGTGCCGGCATCATCGAAACGAACTTCCGCGAAGAAACGGAAACCGACCTGTTCGGCGAACAAGCCGTGCTGTGCGGCGGTACGGTCGACCTGATCAAGGCCGGCTTCGAAACGCTGGTGGAAGCGGGTTACGCGCCGGAAATGGCGTACTTCGAGTGCCTGCACGAACTGAAGCTGATCGTCGACCTGATCTACGAAGGCGGCATCGCGAACATGAACTACTCGATCTCGAACAACGCCGAATACGGCGAGTACGTGACGGGTCCGCGTATCGTGACTGCTGAAACGAAGAAGGCGATGAAGGCTGTGCTGACGGACATCCAGACCGGCGAGTACGCCAAGAGCTTCATCATCGAAAACAAGGCTGGCGCACCGACGCTGCAATCGCGCCGCCGTCTGACGGCTGAGCATCAGATCGAAACGGTGGGTGCCAAGCTGCGCTCGATGATGCCGTGGATCGCTGCGAACAAGCTGGTCGACCAGTCGAAGAACTAAGAAGCCAGCTTTACCGCATCTGACCGGCGCGGTGCATCGTCGCAGCAGCCGGTAATGCAAAAAGCCGTCCAAGGGTGCTGAACCCTGGGCGGCTTTTGCTATCCTACGGTTTTACAAAAATACAGAAGCCATCCATGAATTACCCTCATCCGATCATCGCGCGAGAAGGCTGGCCGTTTATCGCCATCGCTGCCGTCGTTGCATTACTGGTTCATGCCTTCGCGGGATTCGGCTTTGCATGGCTGTTCTGGCTGATCCTGATCTTCGTCGTGCAGTTCTTCCGCGATCCGGCACGCCCGATTCCGACTCAGGCCAACGCCGTGCTGTGCCCGGCCGACGGCCGCATCGTCGCGGTCGAAACGGCGCATGATCCGTATGCCAACCGTGAAGCGCTGAAGATCAGCGTGTTCATGAACGTTTTCAATGTCCACTCGCAACGCTCGCCGGTGGATGGCGCGATCTCCAAGGTCGAATATTTCCCGGGTGCGTATCTGAATGCGGCCGTAGACAAGGCTTCGACCGAAAATGAACGCAATGCGGTGGTGATCGAAATGGCCGGCGGCCAGACGGTGACCTCGGTGCAGATCGCCGGTCTGATCGCGCGGCGCATTCTTTGCTACGTACGGGCCGGTGAGCCGCTTACGCGTGGTCAACGTTATGGATTTATCCGTTTTGGCTCGCGTGTCGACGTGTATCTGCCGGTTGGCAGCCGTCCGCGTGTATCGATCGGCGAGAAGGTTTCCGCGTCGTCCACGATCCTCGCTGAACTATAAAGCGGCACCAAGGAGGTTTTCCGAATGGCCGCATTCAAACCGCGTCGACCCCGCAACAGCGGACCGCTACCGCGTCCGTTCCGCCGTAACAAGCCGGTCGCGGCGGAGTCGCCAGTAGTCGAAAGCCGGCGCGCCCAGCGTCAGCAGTTCCTGAGGAAACGCGGCATTTACCTGCTGCCGAACGCGTTTACCACCGCCGCG
Organism: Paraburkholderia sp. D1E; assembly: GCF_052682275.1. Taxonomy (NCBI): domain Bacteria; kingdom Pseudomonadati; phylum Pseudomonadota; class Betaproteobacteria; order Burkholderiales; family Burkholderiaceae; genus Paraburkholderia; species Paraburkholderia sp. D1E. The sequence continues at coordinate 7,937,919 of NZ_JBQYMB010000001.1, read as the reverse complement.
CTCTTTTGCGGCTTCTTCGCCGTGGTGCAGGCGATGAACGTGCGCTTCGAAATTGCGGCGATCGCGATCTTCGTGGCGATGGTGCTGGACGGTATGGACGGCCGGGTCGCGCGTATGACGCATACGCAAAGCGCGTTTGGCGAGCAGTTCGATAGTCTCTCGGACATGGTGTCGTTCGGTGTGGCACCGGCGCTTGTCATGTACGAGTGGATTCTGAAGGATCTCGGCCGTTGGGGCTGGCTCGCGGCGTTCGTCTACTGTTCGGGGGCGGCGTTGCGTCTCGCGCGTTTCAACGCGAACATCGGCGTGGTCGACAAGCGCTTCTTCCAGGGTATGCCCAGTCCGGCTGCTGCCGCGCTGATTGCCGGTTTCGTGTGGCTTGCCACCGATAACCGTGTGCCGCTCAAGCTGGTGTGGCTGCCGTGGGTCGCTTTCGTACTGACCATCTACGCGGGTGTGACGATGGTATCGAACGCACCGTTCTACAGCGGCAAGGCGCTTGACGTGCGGCATCGCGTGCCGTTCGGCGTGATTCTGCTGGTGGTGGTGGCGTTCGTGCTGGTGTCGTCCGATCCGCCGCTGATGCTGTTCGGCCTGTTCGTGCTGTATGGTCTGTCGGGCTATGTGTTCTGGGGCTACCAGGCGCTGCGGGGCAGGGCGAATCCGGCTCGGTCGGTGGCGCGGGACAGGTAATTGCGCATTTCCTGTGCATGGAAGTGACACGAAAAAACGGCAGCCTTTGGGCTGCCGTTTTTCGTTTCCGGACCCGTCTGACGGCGCGTGGCAGGCAGGTTGGACGCTAATTGCACGATGGCGGGAATGCCGCTATAGTCGTTCGATGAATGCGTTCACGTTCCCATTTGAGCTGCAACGCGAGCCTCAACAAGCCGGGGCGCGCCTAAGCGCACTCGTGCTGGCGCGTCTAACGCGCTGATCGTTTCCGCCCTCCGTCTGCCTCGTCTGCGGTTTATAGCGTCGCCAGCGGTGGCGCAAACACCCAAATTCCAATACCGATCCCCACAATTGAACGACTCCTCAGGAGACCCGACATGGCCGACAAACTGATCATATTCGACACCACGTTGCGTGACGGCGAGCAATCGCCCGGCGCGTCGATGACGAAAGAAGAAAAAATCCGTATCGCGAAGCAGCTCGAACGGATGAAGGTCGACATCATCGAGGCGGGCTTCGCGGCCAGCTCGAACGGCGACTTCGATTCGATCCATACGATCGCGGGCCTGATCAAGGACAGCACGATCTGCTCGCTGGCCCGTGCCAACGACAAAGACATTCAACGCGCTGCTGACGCACTCAAGCCGGCCGATCATTTCCGCATCCACACGTTCATCGCAACGTCGCCGCTGCATATGGAAAAGAAGCTGCGCATGACGCCGGATCAGGTGTTCGAACAGGCAAAGCTGGCGGTGCGTTTCGCCCGCAAGTTCACGGACGACGTTGAGTTTTCGCCGGAAGACGGCAGCCGTTCGGATATGGATTTTCTGTGCCGGGTGCTGGAAGCGGTGATTGCTGAGGGTGCGACCACGATCAACATCGCGGATACAGTCGGCTATGGCGTGCCGGAACTGTACGGCCAGCTCGTGAAGACGCTGCGTGAGCGTATTCCGAACTCGCATAAGGCCGTGTTCTCGGTGCACTGCCATAACGACCTCGGCATGGCGGTGGCGAACTCGCTGGCCGGTGTGCAGATCGGCGGCGCGCGTCAGGTCGAGTGCACGATCAACGGTCTCGGTGAGCGCGCAGGTAATACGTCGCTCGAAGAAATCGTGATGGCGGTGAAGACGCGCAAGGACTACTTCGGACTCGAAGTCGGTCTCGATACGACGCAGATCGTGCCGGCTTCGAAGTTGGTGTCGCAGATCACCGGTTTCGTCGTGCAGCCGAACAAGGCCGTGGTCGGCGCGAACGCATTTGCGCACGCATCCGGCATTCACCAGGACGGCGTGCTGAAAGCGCGCGATACGTACGAAATCATGCGTGCCGAAGATGTGGGCTGGAGCGCGAACAAGATCGTGCTTGGCAAGTTGTCGGGCCGCAATGCATTCAAGCAACGTCTGCAGGAATTGGGTATCGCGCTCGATAGCGAAGGCGAGTTGAATACCGCGTTCGCACGCTTCAAGGAACTGGCCGATCGCAAGTCGGAAATTTTCGACGAAGACATCATTGCGATCGTTACTGAGGAATCGGCTGAAGCGCAGCAGAAGGAGCACTACAAGTTCCTGTCGTTGTCGCAGCATTCGGAAACCGGCGAGCAGCCGCACGCGAAGATCGTGTTCTCGGTTGAAGGCAAGGAAGTGACTGGCGAAGCGCGCGGCAACGGTCCGGTGGATGCCACGCTCAATGCGATCGAAACGGAAGTGGGTAGCGGTTCGGAACTGCTGCTGTATTCGGTGAACGCCATCACAACCGGTACGCAGGCGCAGGGTGAAGTGACGGTACGGCTGTCAAAGAGCGGGCGCATCGTGAACGGTGTAGGCACCGATCCGGATATCGTCGCGGCTTCCGCGAAGGCGTATATCTCGGCGCTCAACAAGCTGTATTCGAACGTCGATAAGTTGAATCCGCAACGTTCGGAGTGACAGAGCGTCAGGGCGCCGTATGCGCCCTGACCCGATGAAATTATTCGAAGCCCTGTGCCTAAAAAGCACGGGGCTTCGCGTTTTTGTAGTGCCTTCCTTTCGTACGCTCAAGCTATTCCGTCGCCGCGCGCCGCATCGACCATCCGCGTGCCGCGCGTGCCTGTGCCTGCACCTGATGCCGCACTTCAACCGAGATCTCGCGGCGTGGCGCATCGGCGACAAACGCGTCGAGTAGTTCGCGCACATCGTGATCGACGAAGTCGGCACGCGTTGCGTCGACGATCAAGGTCGCGCCGTCGGGGATCTGCTGCAGATAGTGCTTGAGCGGCACCTTGCCAAGAAACGATACGTCTTTGCGAAACGACAGCAGATAGTGGTCGCCGTGCTGTGCGAGGACGATCGGGCTGCGTAGGTTGGCATACAAGGCGAGCAACACGCTGCACAGAATGCCGAGCACGATTCCGATCAGCAGGTCGGTGGCGAGCACGCCGACCAGCGTGACGATGAACGGTGCAAACGGCGCGAAGCCTTGCTTGGCGACGGCGACGAACAACGACGGCTTGGCGAGCTTCACGCCGGTGAAAATCAGAATCGCCGCGAGACAGGCAAGCGGAATCAGATTGATGACGCTGGTCAACGCGAACACGCTGACCAGCAACAACACGCCATGAATAACCGCGGACAGCCGGCTCTGCGCGCCCGCATGCACATTGGCGGAACTACGCACAATGACCGAGGTGATCGGCAGGCCACCGATCGCGCCAGCGATCAGATTGCCCACACCCTGCGCCTTCAATTCGCGATCGGGCGGCGCGGTGCGTCGGGCGGGGTCGATCTGCTCGACCGCTTCCAGGCTCAATAGCGTTTCGAGGCTTGCGACGATCGCCAGTGTGATGGCCACGCGCCAGACGTCAGGATTGATCAGTTGCGTGAAGTGCGGTCCGAAGTCGGCCCATGCGAGGGCGAGCTGCAATGCGGCGAACGATTCGAGCGAAGGCAGCGCGACGCGATGCTCGGCAGGCGGCGTGAACGACGGGCCGAGCAGACTGAGCAATAGCGTCGCGCCGATTCCCAGCAGAACCACGGCGAGTGGTGCCGGCACGAGCCGCACCAGCGCAAAGCGACGCAGCGCGCGCGTTTCCCAACCTACCAGAATCGCCAGCGACAGCAACGTGATCACGCAGGCCGCGAGCGAAATCGTGCCGAACGGCGTCGTTACGCTGCCGGCCATCTGGGCAGCAGCTTGCGACCCATCCGATGCGTTCGAGCCGAACAGCCCGAGCGCAAGCGGGAATTGTTTGACGATCAGGAGCACGCCGATCGCTGCAAGCATGCCTTTGATCACCGGCGACGGCACATAGGCGGCAAATCTGCCGGCCTTCAGCATGCCGAAGCCGAACTGAATTGCACCGGACAGCAACACGGCCAGCAGGAACGCGGAGAAGCTGCCGAGTTGCGCAATCCCGTCGACGACGATCACGACGAGGCCCGCCGCCGGCCCGCTTACGCTCAACCGCGAGCCGCTTAGCACGGCGACCACCAGGCCGCCGACGATGCCCGACACAAGCCCGGCAAATGGCTCGACACCCGACGCGTTAGCGATGCCCAGACAGAGCGGCAGCGCCACCAGAAAAACGACCGTGCCTGCAAACAGATCGCGCTGAAACGTGGAAAGGAAAGCTCGAAGGTTCATGGGGTCCGTGCGGTAGTGTTTGGAGTTGCATGTGCGGCGAAGGCCATGCCGAAGCCGGTTCGATAGAGGCGATGCACTACGCGGCGCTATGGGCGGCCGTCGCGCAGGTCATCGCGTCGTCGGCTTCGTAGCCGGACGTGAGCACCTTGATGCGCCCGTCCTCGAGCGCGAAAATCCAGCCGTGAACGAGCGGTGCTGGGTCAGCGTCCCGCACGATTGGACTCGCGCGTAACTGGCGGACCTGTTCGAGCACGTTCAATTCCGCGAGACGGTCGATGCGCTCACGCTCGCTCGCATGGCTCCCGAGCTCGTCGCCATGCGCTTTTGCTAGCGCGCACAATGGTGCGATCCGGCGATTCACGTGTGGCAGCGTCGGTTCCGGCGGCAGCAGGGCAGCGCGCACGCCGCCGCAGCCATAGTGACCGCAGACGATCACGTGCCCCACCTTCAGCACCCGCACGGCGTATTCGAGGACGCTTGCGGAGTTGTCGTCGTCGGGATGAAAGAGGTTGGCGATGTTGCGGTGAACGAACAGATCACCAGGCTCGCAATGCGTGATGGTTTCCGCGGGCACACGGCTATCCGAGCAGCCGACCCACAGCACGTGCGGATTCTGGCCTCGCACCAGATCACGAAAAAATTCGGGGTTGCGCGCGGCGGTTTCGTGCGCCCATGCAACGTTGGCGACCAGCAGGCGTTTGGGACGGTTCATCGATAGCAGCTCCGTAAGTGGGGTGCACCGACTCGTAGCCGAATCCCGGCTGCGCGCGAACAGCGCAGTGGGTACGGGTAACGCGAATCAATGCTTACGAAAACCTTTCTATCAAAAAATAAATCCGCTGTGCGCGAAATAAAATCCGCCTCTATGCGCCATAAATAAAAAAAGCCGCCTGAAGGGGCGGCTTGGCAGATCCATGCGCGATGGGTTCGAGCGGGCGCTCAGAACAGGCCGCGGCGATCCGGATCGTGCAGCGGATCAGGGGTTTTCTGCGTGAGCCGCACAATGCCCTGATCGTCGAAATAAAAGCTGTACATCATGTACCAGACGTTGTCTTCCATATAGCGATACGTCCAGACCTCGCGCTTCATCAACGGGAAGTACGATGTTTCGACTGGGCGGCCGAAGTTCACCAGCACGTCGCTCTTTGTCCACTTGCCGATTTCCGCCCGGTAGAACTCGTTGGGCTGAAGCACCTGGCGCACGGTGACGATCTTGCCGGATGCGTCGATGTCGGCGGCAGTGGTCGTCTCGCCCATCGGCTGGGTCGGCCACATCAACCGCTTGCCGCCGTTGGGCAGATCGTAGCTTTCACGCGGTGCACCGAGGCGGGCGACGATGGTCGATTCGTCCGCGCCCTGGCTGTATTGCTGCCATGGCTGCACGCAGCCGGCGAGTGTCACTGTGAGGGTGAGCGCGCTCAGGCAGATGAACGCGGCGCGGCGCAGGCGTACTGCGGGCGGCGCTGCGATCGAGGCCGCCGTGGATGGATGGCGGTTGAACATAAATTCCTCCGATGGCATTTGAGTAGCGGTTTTTATCATCGAGACGCATTATTTTGACACGGGCGGCAGCAAAAGATTTGCGCTTTGTGCGGGGCGTCTCCGGAAGCACAGTAACGGATTCGCCGGCTTGCTTATTCCGTCTGGAACGCCCTATGATCCGCGCTTCGACCAATCAAGCGGGGCAATGACGATGGCGAAGTGGCAACGGACGGCAGCAGCGGCAGTTATGGCGCTGGCGGCGATTTCGACGGCCGCGGCGGCTTACGCCGTGGGAGAAACGGCGTCTGGTCCGGCGAGCAAACCGGTGAATAAGCCCTCGGGTACGCCGATCGAGTTGGCGCTGATCGAAGGCATGTCTGGTCCGTTCGCGAACGCAGGCGCGGCGGTGGAGCGCAATCTGCGTTTCGGTATCGAACAGGTGAATGCGCAAGGCGGCGTGAAGCTCGCCGACGGCGCGCATCCGCTCGAACTGGTCGTGCTCGACAGCAAGGGCAGTACTGAAGAGGCATTGGTGCAACTGCGCGCCGCCGCGGACCGGCACATCGGTTACATCATGCAGGGCAACAGTTCGGCAGTGGCGGCCGCGCTGCTCGGCGCGATCGAGAAACAGAACAGCCGCGAGCCTGCGAATCGCGAACTGTTTCTCAATTATTCCGCCGACGATCCCGCCCTGACCAACGCCAATTGCAGCTTCTGGCACTTCCGCTTCGACGCGCACGCGGGCATGCGCATGGATGCGCTGGCTGACGTGATCCAGCGCGACAAAGCGGTGAAGAAGGTTTATCTGCTGAACCAGGACTACAGCTTCGGCCACGACGTCAGCAGTCTCGCGCGTTCGACGCTGGCGACAAAGCGCCCGGATATTGCGGTCGTCGGCGACGAATTTCATCCGATCGGCCGTGTGAAGGACTTCGCGCCGTACATCGCGAAGATCCGCGCGAGCGGCGCGGACGCGGTCATCACTGGCAACTGGGGCAACGACCTGACGCTTTTGGTCAAGGCTGCGCGAGAACAGGGCCTGGACACCCGGTTTTACACGTTCTATGGCAACAGTCTTGGCGCGCCTGCCGCGTTAGGTGACGCCGGCGTCAAACACGTGATCGCGATAGCCGACTGGCACCCGAACGCCGGCGGTGCGGCTTCCGACGCGTGGTATGCAGCATTTCGCGCCCGTTTCCCGGCTGCCCAGGACGACTACCCGGTGCTCCGCATGCCGTTGATGATCGAAACCCTCGCCGCGGCGATGAACCGCGCCGGCAGTGCCGACCCGACGGCCGTCGCCCGGGCTCTGGAGGGGATCAGGTTCGACAACGGCTTTCATGCCTCGTGGATGCGTGCCGAGGATCATCAATTGATCCAGCCCCTTTACGTGATGGAAATGGATAAGGCAGGCACGCCGGGTGTCAAGTTCGACAACGAAGGTTCCGGCTACGGTTTCCGCACGGTGCTGGCTTTGCCGCCCGAGCGGACTGTGCCGCCGACCGTGTGCAAGATGAAACGGCCGTAAAGGGACCCCTGAGCAAACCCAACCCGCCCACGATCCCGCCCGGCACAGCGGGGTTCGCGGCCGGATTGGGCTGTGCTACAATACGCGTCCCGTTGTGAAGCCTGTCGCATGGTTGTAATTTGTAATGCGAATGCACATACGGGGTAATTCACGGCACGGCCTTTCTTCCGTGACCGCCTGTCTAGTTCTCAAGGAAATCGACATGTCCGCAGTTGAAACAAGCAAGAAGTCCGAAGTCGTTGCGCAATTCGCACGCGCAGCTAACGACACCGGCTCCCCCGAAGTTCAGGTCGCGTTGCTCACGACCCGCATCAACGAACTGACCGTTCACTTCAAGGCCCACACGAAAGATCACCACAGCCGCCGCGGTCTGCTGCGCATGGTGAGCCGCCGTCGCAAGCTGCTCGACTACCTGAAGGGTAAGGACGCGGATCGTTACCGCGCACTGATCGAGAAGCTGGGTCTGCGTAAGTAATCGGCCAGTCGTTCAACAAGATGCCTGTGTCAGTTCCACTGATACAGGCATTTTGTTTTTGCACGGTGCGCCTCATGTGATGCGCACTGCCTGTTGGCCGCGGTAGCGTGACGATTCATGCGGCGACTAGCAGGAAAACAGCAGCAAAAAAAGCAGCAAAAAAGCAGAAATACGGCCGGGCTTCAGGGCAGAGCTTTGTGTCATTCCAGCGGTTCGCGCGCGTAGAGCGTGGTTCTCTGGAATGGCATAACACTACTCTCCCCATGCGGCGCCGGTCCTGGCGTTGCCGCGCCGCTTCTGGTCCGCGCGGCATTACGAAGAGGAAAAGCAATGACTATGTTCAATAAGATCGTCAAAGAATTTCAGTGGGGCCAACATAAGGTTCGCCTCGAAACGGGCGAAGTCGCTCGTCAGGCAGGCGGCGCGGTGATCGTCGACATCGAAGACACCGTCGTGCTGGCTACTGTGGTCGGCGCCAAGACCGCCAAGCCGGGTCAGGACTTCTTCCCGCTGACCGTCGATTACCTCGAAAAGACCTACGCTGCAGGCAAGATCCCCGGTGGTTTCTTTCGCCGTGAAGGCCGTCCGTCGGAAGGTGAAACGCTGACCTCGCGCCTGATCGACCGTCCGCTGCGTCCGCTGTTCCCGGAAGGCTTCTACAACGAAGTCCAGGTCGTGATTCACGTCCTGTCACTGAACCCCGAAATTCCCGCTGACATCCCCGCGCTGATCGGCGCGTCGGCGGCGCTCGCTATTTCCGGTTTGCCGTTCAACGGCCCGGTCGGCGCAGCACGCGTGGCCTACATCAACAACGAATACGTGTTGAACCCGACGCGTCCGCAGATGAAGGAATCGGCACTCGACCTGATCGTCGCCGGTACGGAACGCGCGGTGCTGATGGTGGAATCGGAAGCACAGCAACTGACCGAAGAAGTGATGCTCGGCGCAGTGGTGTTCGGCCACGACCAGATGCAGGTCGCGATCGACGTGATCCACGAACTGGTTCGCGAAGGTGGCAAGCCGGAATGGGACTGGAAGCCGGCCGCCAAGAACGAGCCGCTGATCGCACGCGTGTCGGAACTGGCGCAAGCCGATCTGCTCGCCGCTTATCAGATCCGTGACAAGCAAGCGCGTTCGGCCAAGCTGAAGGAAGTCTACGCAGCGACGTCGGCCAAGCTGGAAGAAGAAGCCGCGGCAGCCGGCACGGTTGCGGCAGACAAGGCTAGCGTCGGCAATGTGCTTTTCGACATCGAAGCAAAGATTGTCCGTACGCAGATCCTGAACGGCGAACCGCGTATCGACGGCCGCGACACGCGCACTGTGCGCCCGATCGAAATCCGTACCGGCGTGCTGCCGCGTACGCACGGTTCGGCCTTGTTCACGCGTGGCGAAACGCAGGCAATGGTGGTCGCAACGCTGGGCACGAAGGGCGACGAGCAGAACATCGACGCGCTCGAAGGCGAGTACCGCGAACGCTTCATGCTCCACTACAACATGCCTCCGTTCGCGACCGGCGAAACGGGCCGCGTCGGTTCGCCCAAGCGCCGTGAAATCGGTCACGGCCGTCTGGCCAAGCGCGCGCTGGCTGCTTGCCTGCCGAGCGCCGACGAATTCGGCTACTCGATCCGCGTCGTGTCGGAAATCACTGAATCGAACGGTTCGTCGTCGATGGCGTCGGTGTGCGGCGGCTGCCTCGCGCTGATGGACGCCGGCGTGCCGATGAAGGCGCACGTCGCCGGCATCGCGATGGGCCTGATCCTCGAAGGCAACAAGTTTGCCGTGCTGACCGACATCCTCGGCGACGAAGATCACCTCGGCGACATGGACTTCAAGGTGGCCGGTACGGAACAAGGCGTGACCGCGTTGCAGATGGACATCAAGATCCAGGGCATCACCAAGGAAATCATGCAGGTCGCCCTCGCGCAAGCGAAGGAAGGCCGTATGCACATCCTCGGCAAGATGACCACGGCGGTGTCGGGCGCGAACACGGTGCTGTCGGACTACGCACCGCGCATGATCACCATCAAGATCAACCCGGAAAAGATCCGCGACGTGATCGGCAAGGGTGGTTCGGTGATCCGCGCGCTGACCGAAGAAACCGGCACGACGATCGATATTTCGGACGACGGCGTCGTCACCATCGCGAGTACCAGCAGCGAAGGGATGGCCGAAGCGAAGAAGCGTATCGAGAACATCACGCTGGAAGTCGAAGTGGGTCAGGTGTATGAAGGCACCGTGCTCAAGTTGCTCGACTTCGGCGCGATCGTCAACATTCTGCCGGGCAAGGACGGTCTGTTGCACATCTCCGAAATCGCCAACGAGCGTATCAAGGACATCAACGACTACCTGAAGGACGGCCAGCAGGTGAAGGTCAAGGTCATCCAGACGGACGAAAAGGGCCGCGTGCGTTTGTCGGCCAAGGCGTTGCTGAACGACGCCTCGAACGGTGCGCCGCAAGGCGAACCGACGCCGCAGTAATGCGGTAGCAGGGCGACGGCCGGCAGCGCGAATGCGCGCCGGCCGTTTTTCATGAGGGGTGCAGGGTGGATTGCGTTGCAACGCAGGTGCAAACCGGCACAAGCGGGTACTCTGTTTGCGTGAAGCGCTTCGTCGCAGTTCAGACGATTTTCGCCGCTTCGTACGAGTAGGCAACGCAATCCAATCTTGGAGTTGACGCAGATGAAAGCGATCGAAATCACCGAATTCGGTGCGCCTGAAGTCCTCAAGCTGGCGGAGCGGCCCACGCCGCAGCCGAAAGCGGGCGAGGTGCTGATCAAGGTGGCGGCATCCGGCATCAACCGTCCGGACGTGTTCCAGCGCAAAGGCGGCTATGCGCCGCCGCCGGGTGCGTCGGATCTACCGGGGCTGGAAGTGGCGGGCGAGATCGTCGGCGGCACTATCGACGAGAAGAACAATCCGTTCGGCCTGAAAGTGGGTGACCGCGTATGTGCATTGCTCGCGGGTGGTGGTTACGCCGAATATGCGACCGCGCCGCTGTTGCAGTGCCTGCCGGTGCCTGGTGGTTTGTCGGACGTCGAGGCGGCTTCGCTGCCGGAAACATTCTTCACGGTGTGGAGCAACGTGTTCGACCGTGCGCAACTCGGCAAGGGCGAAGGCGCGCCGAACGAGACCCTGCTGGTGCAGGGCGGTTCGAGCGGTATCGGCGTGACGGCGATCCAGATCGCGCACGCGCTGGGTTTTCGCGTGTTCGCTACGGCCGGGTCGGACGAAAAGTGCCGTGCCTGCGAAGCGCTGGGCGCCGAACGTGCGATCAACTACAAGACTGAGGATTTCGTCGAGGTCATCAAGTCGCTGACGAACGATCGCGGCGTTGATGTCATCCTCGACATGGTGGCGGGCAGTTATGTGCCACGTGAGCTGACTGCCTTGGCCGACGGCGGCCGCATCGTGCTGATCGCCTTGCTGGGCGGTGCGAAGGCGGAACTCAATCTGAACGAGGTGCTGCGCCGCCGTTTGACGGTGACGGGTTCGACATTGCGCCCGCGTCCGATCGAGTTCAAGGCGAAGATCGCCGCGCAATTGAAAGAGCGCGTGTGGCCGCACCTCGAAGATGGCCGCATCAAGCCGGTGGTGCACGGTGTGTTTCCGGCCGCGCAGGCCGCTGAAGCGCACACGCTGATGGAAAGCAGCACGCACGTTGGCAAGATCGTGCTGACTTGGGGTCAGGACGCTTGACACGCTTGGTTTGACGCGGTCGGTTTGACCCGATCCACCCCACGCAGTAAAATTGCGCGTTTTGCGCACGCCGCATGAATCCGAAAGGCGGGCTTTTAGGCGCAAACCAGGCCCGCCGCCAAGACAAGACGAGACGATGTCGAAACAACGAGCCAAGCTGGTAGTCGGTAACTGGAAGATGCACGGGCGCCTTGCCGAGAACGCAACGCTGTTGCGGGCGGTGGCGCAAGGCGCGGGCGAATTGCCGGCCGATGTACGCGTTGGTGTCTGTGTGCCGTGCCCTTATCTCGCGCAGACTCAATCGTTGCTGGAAGGCAGCAAGGTCGTGTGGGGCGTGCAGGATGTTTCCGCGTTTACGCATGGGGCCTATACCGGCGAAGTGGCCGCGCAGATGGTGGTGGATTTCGGCGCCACGCTTGCGATCGTTGGACACTCGGAGCGCCGTGCCTACCATCGTGAAAGCGCAGAGTTGGTTGCGGTGAAGACGCAGCGTGCGCTGGAAGCGGGTTTGACCCCGATCGTATGTGTCGGCGAAACGCTCGAAGAGCGTGAGGCCGGCTCGACCGAGCAGGTGGTCGGCGCACAATTGGATGAAGTGCTGGCGAAATTGTCGGCGGAAGAGGCGGCGCGTATCGTTGTCGCATACGAGCCGGTGTGGGCGATCGGCACGGGCAAGAGTGCTACGTCGGACCAGGCGCAAGCGGTGCATGCGTTCCTGCGTTCGCGTCTTGCGGTAAAGGGCGCGGCGGTAGCGGATGTGCCGGTGTTGTATGGCGGCAGCGTGAAGCCGGAGAACGCGGAAGAATTGTTCCGCCAGCCGGATATCGACGGTGGCCTGATCGGCGGCGCGTCGTTGAAAGACCAGGATTTCCTGGCGATCTGCAAGGCGGCCGGCGCGATCAGCGTCGCCAGTTAAGCAGGGCGCCTCGGCGAGGATGACCCAATCCCGCGCGGCACACTTTGTGTGGCGCGGTTAAATAAAGACTCAGGTGAGTGTGATGCTGTATTTGAAAACATTGATTATCGTCGTTCAGCTGTTGTCGGCACTCGGGGTCATCGGCCTTGTGTTGTTGCAACACGGCAAAGGCGCCGATATGGGCGCTGCTTTTGGTAGCGGTGCATCGGGCAGCCTGTTCGGCGCGACCGGTTCGGCAAACTTTTTGTCGCGTACCACGGCCGTGCTCGCAGCCGTGTTTTTTGTAACAACGTTGACGCTCACCTACCTCGGTGCGTATCGTGCAAAACCGTCCGCAGGCCTGCTGGGCGCGGCTGTAACTGCTCCGGTTGCGGCTTCCGCTGCGTCCGCTCCGGCGGGTGGTTCGGCTGTATTGCCGGCATCCGCTGCATCTGTCCCCGCGACAGATGTGCCGAAATAAATTTTTCGTTCAAAGTGCTTTTGTGCGTTGAACAAACTGTTTAGACCAGTTACAATCTTAGTCTTGAAGCGATTCGCGGGTTTTATAAGTTGTTTTCCCGGATTGCATACAGTGCCGACGTGGTGAAATTGGTAGACACGCTATCTTGAGGGGGTAGTGGCGAAAGCTGTGCGAGTTCGAGTCTCGCCGTCGGCACCAAATGTTATCTAAATGCCAGCCGCTTGCTTCGCTTCGGCTGGCATTTTCACTTCTGACGCGCGGCTTGCGTTGAGCTTGCGGCATGTGCGTTGCCAAAGTGATTTCGCGTCAGGAGTGCTATGCTCTTGGCGGCATTCAGAACCAACCGATAGAGGATAGTCTTGAACCTCGCAGCCTATTTCCCCGTCTTGTTGTTCCTCATTGTGGGCACCGGTTTAGGCGTAGCACTGGTCAGCATTGGCAAGATCCTCGGTCCCAATAAACCCGATACCGAGAAAAACGCACCATACGAGTGCGGCTTCGAAGCATTCGAAGATGCGCGCATGAAGTTCGACGTGCGCTACTACCTCGTCGCCATTCTCTTCATCATTTTCGACCTTGAAACCGCGTTCCTGTTCCCGTGGGGAGTGGCCCTGCGCGACATTGGCTGGCCTGGCTTCATGGCAATGATGATTTTCCTGCTCGAATTCCTGTTGGGCTTTGCCTATATCTGGAAGAAAGGCGGCCTCGACTGGGAATGATGGATTAATCGCCGGTTTGCGTGGGTGGCCAAGGCTTGCCGCCCCGTCTGGAGTGGAAAGCAAATGAGTATCGAAGGGGTCTTGAAGGAAGGGTTTGTCACCACTACGGCAGACAAACTGATCAACTGGACGCGCACCGGCTCGTTGTGGCCGATGACGTTCGGTCTCGCGTGCTGCGCGGTCGAGATGATGCATGCGGGCGCTGCCCGTTATGACCTTGACCGTTTCGGCGTGGTGTTTCGTCCGAGTCCGCGTCAGTCGGACGTGATGATCGTCGCCGGCACGCTGTGCAACAAGATGGCGCCAGCTCTGCGCAAGGTCTACGATCAGATGGCTGAGCCGCGCTGGGTGATTTCGATGGGCTCGTGCGCGAACGGCGGCGGCTATTACCACTATTCCTATTCGGTGGTGCGCGGCTGCGATCGGATCGTACCGGTCGACGTCTACGTGCCGGGTTGCCCGCCTACTGCGGAAGCGCTGGTGTATGGCGTGATCCAGTTGCAGGCCAAGATCCGCCGCACCAACACAATCGCCCGTCAATAAGGCAAGGCCTTCCCCACAATATGGCAAGCAAACTCGAGACCCTGAAAGCGAACCTCGAGGCGGCCTTTGGCGGCCTCCTGTTGAGCACCACCGAAGCAATCGGTGAGTTGACGATCGTCGTGAAAGCGAGCGATTACATCAACGTTGCAACGCGTCTGCGCGACGATCGCACGCTCGGCTTCGAGCAGTTGATGGATTTGTGCGGCGTCGACTATCAGACTTACGCCGATGGCGCATACGACGGCCCGCGTTTCGCGGCCGTGCTGCATTTGCTGTCCGTGCAGAACAACTGGCGTCTGCGCCTGCGCGTGTTCGCCCCGGACGACGAAGTGCCGATCGTCGCATCGGTTGTCGATATCTGGAGTTCGGCCAATTGGTACGAGCGCGAAGCATTCGACCTGTACGGCATCGTCTTCGAGGGTCACCCGGACCTGCGCCGCATCCTGACCGACTACGGTTTCATTGGTCACCCGTTCCGTAAAGATTTTCCTGTCTCCGGCTACGTCGAAATGCGTTACGACCCGGAAGAGAAGCGCGTCGTCTATCAGCCTGTGACGATCGAGCCGCGGGAAATCACGCCGCGCGTGATCCGCGAGGATCGCTATGGCGGTCTGAAACACTAAGAGAACGCCATGGCAGAGATCAAGAACTACACGCTCAACTTCGGCCCTCAGCATCCGGCAGCGCACGGTGTGCTGCGCCTCGTGCTCGAACTCGACGGCGAAGTCATCCAGCGCGCCGATCCGCACATCGGCCTGCTGCATCGCGCGACCGAAAAGCTCGCGGAAACCAAAACTTTCATCCAGTCCGTGCCGTATATGGACCGCCTCGACTACGTGTCGATGATGGTCAACGAGCACGGCTACGTGATGGCGATCGAAAAGCTGCTCGGTATCGAAGTGCCGATTCGCGCGCAGTACATCCGGGTGATGTTCGACGAAGTCACGCGCGTGCTGAACCACCTGATGTGGATCGGCGCACACGCGCTCGACGTCGGCGCGATGGCGGTGTTCCTGTATGCGTTCCGCGAACGTGAAGACCTGATGGACGTGTACGAAGCAGTGTCCGGCGCACGGATGCACGCGGCTTACTACCGTCCGGGCGGTGTCTATCGCGATCTGCCTGACGCAATGCCGCAATACAAGGCATCGAAGATTCGCAATGCGAAGGCCTTGTCGCGGATGAACGAGAACCGTCAAGGTTCGCTGCTCGACTTTATCGACGATTTCTTTACGCGTTTCCCGAAGTGCGTCGACGAATACGAAACGCTGCTCACCGACAACCGGATCTGGAAGCAACGTCTGGTCGGCATCGGTGTGGTCACCCCGGAACGCGCGCTGAACCTCGGTATGACCGGCGCGATGCTGCGCGGCTCGGGTATCGAGTGGGATCTGCGCAAGAAGCAGCCGTATGAAGTCTACGACAAGATGGATTTCGACATTCCGGTCGGCGTGAATGGCGATTGTTATGACCGATATCTGGTTCGCGTCGAAGAAATGCGCCAGTCCACGCGGATTGTGAAACAGTGCATTGATTGGTTGCGTAAGAATCCGGGTCCGGTGATGGTCGACAATCACAAGGTCGCGCCGCCGTCGCGTGTCGGCATGAAGTCGAACATGGAAGAGCTGATTCACCACTTCAAGCTCTTCACAGAAGGCTTCCATGTGCCGGAAGGCGAGGCATACGCCGCGGTCGAGCATCCGAAGGGCGAGTTCGGTATCTATCTGATCTCGGACGGCGCGAACAAGCCGTATCGCCTGAAGATTCGCGCACCGGGCTATGCGCACCTGTCCACGCTCGATGAAATGGCGCGTGGTCACATGATCGCTGACGCCGTGACGATCATCGGTACGCAGGACATCGTGTTCGGCGAAGTGGATCGCTAGGACGTATTCATCGGCGCGCGTCTTCAGCTTGTACCGAAGCACGCGTCAAGCACAGGAACGCCGGGTCTGTCGCAGTATGGTTCAAGCGACGGGTTTTCGTTCGGTAGGAATTGAAAGAGTCGTGTCTGAAAATGATCTCAGCTGAAGGCCTGAAAGAAATCGATCGTGCGATCGCGAAGTATCCCGCCGATCAGAAACAGTCCGCCGTGATGTCGGCGCTGGCTACTGCTCAGGAAGAGCATGGCTGGCTGTCGCCCGAACTCATGCAGTTCGTTGCGGACTATCTCGGCATGCCGGCGGTCGCCGTGCAGGAGGTGGCTACCTTCTACACGATGTACGAGACCTCGCCGGTCGGCAAGTACAAGATCACGCTCTGCACGAACCTGCCGTGCCAGCTCGGCCCGGACGGCGGCTCCGACAGCGCCGCTGAATATCTGAAGCAGAAGCTCGGCATCGACTTCGGCGAAACCACGGCTGACGGCAAGTTCACCTTGAAAGAAGGTGAATGCATGGGCTCGTGCGGCGATGCGCCGGTGATGCTGGTGAACAACCATCGCATGTGCAGCTTCATGAGCCGCGCGAAGATCGACCAGCTGCTCGAGGAACTTTCGAAATGACGTCTTTACACGATCGTCACATCAAACCGCTGATTCTCGCCGGCCTGAACGGCGACAACTGGCATCTCGAAGACTATGTGGCGCGCGGCGGTTACGCCCAACTGCGCCGCATTCTGGAAGAAAAGATTCCGCCCGAGCAGGTGATCGCCGACGTCAAGGCGTCGGGTCTGCGCGGCCGTGGCGGTGCAGGTTTTCCGACCGGTCTGAAGTGGAGCTTCATGCCACGTCAGTTCCCGGGCCAGAAGTACCTCGTCTGCAATTCGGACGAAGGCGAACCGGGCACGTTCAAAGACCGCGACATCCTGCGTTTCAATCCGCATTCGCTGATTGAAGGCATGGCCATTGGCGCGTACGCAATGGGCATCACGGTCGGTTACAACTATATTCACGGCGAAATCTGGGAAGTCTACAAGCGCTTTGAAGAAGCGTTGGACGAAGCCCGTCGCGCCGGGTTCCTCGGCGACAACATCATGGGTTCGGGCTTCTCGTTCGAACTGCATGCGCACCACGGTTACGGCGCCTACATTTGCGGCGAAGAAACCGCGCTGCTCGAATCGCTCGAAGGCAAGAAGGGCCAGCCACGCTTCAAGCCGCCGTTCCCGGCGAGCTTCGGCGTCTATGGCAAGCCGACCACGATCAACAACACCGAGACGTTCGCTGCGGTGCCGTTCCTGCTCGCAATCGGTCCGCAGAATTACCTCGAAATCGGCAAGCCGAACAACGGCGGCACGAAGATTTTCTCGATCGCAGGCGACGTCGAACGTCCGGGCAACTATGAAATTCCGCTCGGTACCCCGTTCGCGACGCTGATGGAACTGGCCGGCGGCATGCGCGGCGGCAAGAAGATCAAGGCTGTGATTCCTGGCGGCTCGTCGGCACCGGTGATTCCGGGCGAAATGATGATGCAGACGGACATGGACTACGACTCGATCGCCAAGGCGGGTTCGATGCTCGGTTCCGGCGCGGTCATCGTGATGGACGAGACGCGTTGCATGGTGCGCTCGTTGCTGCGTCTGTCGTATTTCTATTATGAAGAGTCGTGCGGTCAGTGCACGCCGTGCCGCGAAGGCACCGGCTGGCTGTATCGCGTTGTGCATCGTATCGAACACGGGCTTGGCCGTCCGGAAGATCTGGATCTGCTGAACTCGGTTGCTGAGAACATCATGGGCCGTACGATTTGCGCGCTCGGCGATGCAGCGGCTATGCCGGTTCGCGGCATGCTCAAGCATTACTGGGACGAATTCGAATATCACGTCGCCCACAAGCAGTGCCTCGTCGGCGGTCACGCCGGTGCGGCAGCGGCGTCTGAAACAGTGGCTGCCTAAGTACGCCAGATAGCGCACCAGAACACGTCATCCGCGGGATTCATCGCCTGAAACAGGCGATGAGAACGGCGAACGATTGAGCGGTAACAGGTTAAGGAAGATTGACCATCATGGTTGAACTTGAAATAGACGGCAAGAAAGTAGAGGTGCCTGAAGGCAGCATGGTGATCCAGGCT
The DNA here is from genome assembly GCF_052682275.1 of Paraburkholderia sp. D1E. Taxonomy (NCBI): domain Bacteria; kingdom Pseudomonadati; phylum Pseudomonadota; class Betaproteobacteria; order Burkholderiales; family Burkholderiaceae; genus Paraburkholderia; species Paraburkholderia sp. D1E. The sequence continues at coordinate 7,919,806 of NZ_JBQYMB010000001.1, read as the reverse complement.
GCGCATAAGGTCGACACGTACATTCCTCACTTCTGCTATCACAAGAAGCTGTCGATTGCGGCCAACTGCCGGATGTGTCTGGTCGATGTCGAAAAAATGCCGAAGGCCGTGCCCGCATGCGCCACGCCGGTGTCGGCGGGCATGATCGTGCGCACCAAGTCCGAGAAGGCGGTGAAGGGCCAGCAAGCCGTGATGGAATTCCTGCTGATCAATCACCCGCTGGATTGCCCGATCTGCGATCAGGGCGGTGAGTGTCAGTTGCAGGATCTGGCCGTGGGCTACGGCAAGTCGGCATCGCGCTATAGCGAAGAAAAGCGTGTGGTGTTCCACAAGAACGTCGGCCCGCTGATTTCGATGGAAGAAATGTCGCGCTGCATCCATTGCACGCGTTGCGTCCGTTTCGGCCAGGAAGTGGCCGGCGTGATGGAACTCGGCATGCTGGGCCGCGGTGAACATTCGGAAATCACGTCGTTCGTGGGCAAGACGGTCGACTCCGAACTGTCGGGCAACATGATCGATCTGTGCCCGGTCGGCGCATTGACCAGCAAGCCGTTCCGTTACAGCGCCCGCACGTGGGAACTGTCGCGCCGCAAGTCGGTGAGTCCGCACGACTCCGTCGGCGCGAACCTCGTGGTGCAAGTGAAGAACAACCGCGTGATGCGTGTTCTGCCGTTCGAAAACGAAGCCATCAATGAATGCTGGATTTCGGACAAGGATCGCTTCTCGTACGAAGGTTTGAACAGCCCGGAACGTCTCACGCAGCCGATGCTCAAGCAGGGCGGCAAGTGGGTCGAGACCGACTGGCAAACCGCGCTTGAATATGTGGTCAAGGGTTTGAAGGGCATCAAGGGCGACCACGGCGCGAACGCGCTGGCTGCGCTCGGCAGCGCCCACAGCACCGTCGAAGAACTATTCCTGCTGAAGCAGCTCGCGCAAGCGGTCGGTACGCCGAACGTCGACTTCCGTCTGCGTCAGTCGGATTTCTCCGCACCCGTCAACGGTGCACCGTGGCTCGGTACCACGATTGCCGACCTCTCGAACGTCGACGCCGCACTGGTAATCGGTTCGGATCTGCGTCGCGATCATCCGCTCTTCGCCGCGCGTCTGCGTCAAGCTGCCAAGAGCGGTACGAAGCTCACGCTCGTGCAAGCTACAAACGACGACGCGCTGATTCCGCAAGCGCAGCGTGTCGTTGCCGCGCCGTCGGCATGGCTCGACGCACTGGCCGGCATCGCTGGCGCGGTCTCGGAAGCAAACGGTGTGGCACTGCCGGAAGCCTTCGCCGGCACGCAACCGACGGACGCCAACAAACAGGTCGCGAAGTCGCTTGCCACCGGCGAACGCCGTGTGGTGTTGCTCGGCAACGGCGCGGTCCGTCATCCGGACTTCGCTGCGATTCACGCCACGGCGCAATGGATCGCAGACGCGACGGGCGCAACGTTGGGCTTCCTCACCGAAGCCGCCAACACGGTCGGCGCGCATCTCGTGAACGCATTGCCGGGCGAGGGCGGTTTGAATGCTCGCGAAGTGTTCGAGCAACCGCGCAAGGGTTATGTGCTGCTGAACGTCGAACCTGAGTTCGACACGGCCAATCCGGTGCAGGCTTTGGCCGCGCTGAAGCAGGCTGAAATGGTTGTTGTGATGTCGCCGTTCCAGACAGGCGCCGATTATGCAGACGTGCTGCTGCCGATCGCACCGTTCACGGAAACGGCTGGCACGTTTGTCAACGCCGAAGGTACCGTGCAGACATTCAACGGCGTCGTGCGTCCGCTTGGCGATACACGTCCGGCATGGAAGGTTTTGCGTGTATTGGGCAGCCTGCTGGGCGTGCCTGGCTTCGAATTCGACACGTCGGAAGAAGTGCGCACGGCGGCTCTTGGCGATGGCGATCTGGTCTCGCGTCTGTCGAACAGGACGGGCGTTGCGGTTGCGCGCGGCAAGGCGGTGAAGGCAGCGGAAGGCAAGTTCGAGCGTATCGCCAACGTGCCGATTTATCACGCCGACGCGCTGGTGCGTCGTGCTGAATCTCTGCATCTGACGGCAGCGGCGCGCGCAGCGAATTCGGTCGGTCTGCCGGCTGCACTGTTCGACAAACTGGATTTGAAGGAAGGCGACGCAGTGCGCGTGCGCCAGGGCGAGCAATCGGTGCAGTTGCCGGCCGTGCGCGACGCAAATCTTGCGGAGACGGTCGTCCGCGTATCGGCGGCTACGCCTGCCGGTGCAGCGCTGGGCAGCCTGTTCGGTGAACTGGTGGTGGAGAAGGCGTAAATGAGCTTGTTCGATACGATCAACTCGGGCGGCACCCAGCTTCTCGGTGTGGCATGGCCCACGGTGTGGGCACTGGTGCGCATCCTGGTGGTGGCCGTCGTGATCCTGCTGTGCGTGGCTTACCTGATTCTGTGGGAGCGTAAGCTGATCGGCTGGATGCACGTGCGTCTCGGTCCTAATCGCGTTGGCCCCGCAGGTTTGCTGCAGCCAATCGCCGACGTGCTGAAGCTGTTGCTGAAAGAAGTGATTCAGCCGGCGCAGGCCAGCCGCTGGATCTACCTGATCGCGCCGATCATGGTGGTGGTGCCGGCCTTTGCGGTCTGGGCGGTGATTCCGTTCCAGGCTGGCGCGGTCCTCGGCGACATTAACGCCGGTCTGCTTTACGCGATGGCGATCTCGTCCATCGGTGTGTACGGCGTGATTCTGGCGGGCTGGGCGTCGAACTCGAAATACGCGTTCCTCGGCGCCATGCGCGCGGCCGCCCAAATGGTCTCGTACGAAATTTCGATGGGTTTCGCCCTCGTCGTCGTGCTGATGACCTCGGGCAGCCTGAATCTGTCGGACATCGTCGGTTCGCAGGAGCGCGGTATTTTCGCCAGTTACGGCCTGAACTTCCTCTCGTGGAACTGGCTACCGCTGCTGCCCATGTTCGTCGTGTACTTCATCTCGGGCATCGCCGAAACGAACCGTCACCCGTTCGACGTGGTGGAAGGGGAGTCGGAAATCGTCGCGGGTCACATGATTGATTACTCGGGGATGGCGTTCGCGCTGTTCTTCCTCGCCGAGTACATCAACATGATCGTGATCTCGGCATTGGCTGCAACATTGTTCCTCGGCGGCTGGAGCGCACCGTTCGGTTTCCTGTCGTTTATCCCGGGCATCTTCTGGCTGGTGCTGAAGGTTTTCTTCCTGTTGTCGGTATTCATCTGGGCGCGTGCTACGTTCCCGCGCTATCGCTATGACCAGATCATGCGTCTGGGCTGGAAGATTTTCATTCCGGTTTGCGTGGTGTGGCTCATCGTGGTCGGTTTCTGGATCATGTCGCCGTTGAATATCTGGAAATAAAGGGCGGATGAACCCATGACCGCAATCCAAAACTTTTTCAAGACCTTCTTCCTGACGGAGCTGCTCAAAGGCCTCGCGTTGACCGGACGTTACACGTTCAAGCGCAAGGTGACGGTGCAGTTCCCGGAAGAGAAGACTCCGATTTCGCCGCGTTTCCGCGGCCTGCATGCGCTGCGACGCTATGAAAACGGCGAAGAACGCTGCATCGCCTGCAAGCTGTGCGAAGCGGTGTGCCCGGCGCTCGCCATCACGATCGAATCGGAAACCCGTGCGGACAACACGCGCCGCACGACGCGTTACGACATCGACCTGACCAAGTGCATCTTCTGCGGTTTCTGCGAAGAAAGCTGCCCGGTCGATTCGATCGTCGAGACGCATATTCTCGAATATCACGGCGAAAAGCGCGGCGACCTGTACTTCACGAAGGACATGCTGCTGGCCGTGGGCGATCGCTACGAAGCGGAGATCGCTGCGAGCAAGGCAGCCGACGCACCGTATCGTTGAAGCGCTTCTGTTGAAGCAGTAAATGCGGCAGTAAATGAAGCAGTAACACGGCCTGTTGTCGGGCCGAGCGCCGCGGTCTGACCGCCGCGGCACGGCGCACCTGTGCAGTTGTTCTGGCCGTTTTGCCAGACGCACGTGCCAAAGAACAATGCCTGACGATGGCCTAACGATGAACCGGTAATCATGGAATTCACGACCGTACTGTTCTACATCTTCGCACTGCTCCTGGTGGTTTCAGGGCTGAAGGTGATCACCTCGCGCAACCCGGTTTCGTCCGCACTGTTTCTGGTGCTGGCGTTCTTCAACGCAGCCGCGATCTGGATGCTGCTGCAGGCCGAGTTCCTCGCGATCCTGCTGGTGCTGGTGTATGTCGGCGCGGTGATGGTGCTGTTCCTGTTCGTCGTGATGATGCTGGACATCAACATCGACGTGCTGCGCAAAGACTTCAAACGCTTCGTGCCAATGGCCACGCTGGTGGGCGCGATCATCGTGATCGAGACCGCGCTGATCCTGTGGCACGGCTACGGCGCGACTGCCACGGCGCTGCGCGACACCACGGCTGCCGCGAACGGTATGGCCGACTGGTCGAACACCCGCCTGATCGGCAAGGTCATCTACACCGACTACATCTTCGCGTTCGAAGTCGCCGGCCTTGTGCTGCTGGTGGCGATCATCGCGGCGATTGCGCTGACCACGAGCCACAAGAAAGACAGCAAGCGCCAGAACATCGGCGACCAGGTCAAGGTGCGTGCTCAGGACCGCGTGCGTATCGTGAAGATGGCATCTGAAAAGACCGCGGCAACTGTCGCGGCGGAAGAAGCCGCAGCAGCGGCAGCGGCCGACTCGGCACCCGCCAAGAACAGCTGAGCGGACAGGAGATAGAAATCATGTTGACCCTTGCTCATTACCTTGTCCTCGGCGCGATCCTGTTTGCGATCAGCATCGTCGGCATTTTCCTGAACCGTCGCAACGTCATCATCATCCTGATGGCGATCGAACTGATGCTGCTGGCGGTGAACACCAATTTCGTCGCGTTCTCGCATTACCTCGGCGACGTGCACGGTCAGATCTTCGTCTTCTTCGTGCTGACGGTTGCAGCAGCTGAAGCCGCGATCGGACTCGCAATTCTGGTGACCCTGTTCCGTAGCCTCGACACGATCAATGTCGAGGACCTCGATCAGCTCAAAGGTTAATTTCAGGTAAAGCGGTTATGTCAACGATACTCAATGAAAACCTGCTGCTGGCGATCCCGCTGGCACCGCTGGCCGGCTCGCTGATTGCGGGGCTGTTCGGAAAAGCGGTAGGGCGAGCCGGTGCGCACTCGGTTACGATCCTCGGCGTCGCGATCTCGTTCATCCTCTCGGCCATCGTCTTCTTCCAGGTGATGGACGGTGCGAGCTTCAACGCCACTGTTTATAACTGGATGCAAATCGGCCAGACGAAGTTCGAGGTCGGCTTCCTGGTCGACTCGCTGACGGCGATGATGATGTGTGTGGTGACCTTCGTGTCGCTCATGGTGCACATCTACACGATCGGCTATATGGCCGACGACGACGGCTACCAGCGCTTCTTCTCGTACATCTCGCTGTTCACGTTCTCGATGTTGATGCTCGTGATGAGCAACAACTTCCTGCAACTGTTCTTCGGTTGGGAAGCGGTGGGCCTGGTGTCGTACCTGCTGATCGGTTTCTATTTCACGCGTCCGACGGCGATTTACGCGAACATGAAGGCGTTTATCGTGAACCGCATCGGGGACTTTGGTTTCCTGCTCGGTATCGGCCTGCTGTTCGCGTTCGCCGGATCGATGAACTACGGCGATGTGTTCGCGAAACGCACCGAACTCGCCGCATTGAGCTTCCCGGGCACGGACTGGGGTCTGCTGACGGTTGCCTGTATTTGCCTCTTCATCGGCGCGATGGGTAAGTCGGCGCAGTTCCCGCTCCACGTCTGGCTGCCGGATTCGATGGAAGGCCCGACACCGATCTCCGCACTGATTCACGCGGCAACCATGGTGACGGCCGGTATCTTCATGGTGACGCGCATGTCGCCGCTGTTCGAACTGTCGGACACGGCGTTGTCGTTCGTGATGGTGATCGGTGCGATCACGGCGCTGTTCATGGGTTTCCTCGGGATTATCCAGAACGACATCAAGCGCGTGGTGGCTTACTCGACACTGTCGCAGCTCGGTTACATGACGGTCGCACTCGGTGCATCGGCCTACTCGGTCGCCGTGTTCCACCTGATGACGCACGCGTTCTTCAAGGCGTTGCTGTTCCTTGGCGCGGGTTCCGTGATTATCGGCATGCACCACGATCAGGACATCCGCAACATGGGCGGCCTGCGCAAGTACATGCCGATTACCTGGATCACGTCGCTGGTCGGTTCGCTGGCGTTGATCGGTACGCCGTTCTTCTCCGGCTTTTACTCGAAAGACTCGATCATCGACGCAGTGAAGCTGTCGCATCTGCCGGGTTCGGGTTTCGCGTACTTCGCGGTGGTGGCGAGCGTGTTCGTCACTGCGCTGTACTCGTTCCGTATGTACTTCCTGGTGTTCCACGGCAAGGAACGTTTCCGCGATCCGAAGCATCCGGAATCGCCGATGGGCATCGAAGCGGCCGCGCACGCGCATGACGGTCACGGCCATGACGCGCACGGCCATGGTCACGGGCACGACGACCACGCACACGAGCCGCATGAAACGCCGTGGGTGGTGTGGCTGCCGCTGGTGCTGCTGGCGATCCCGTCGGTGGTGATCGGTGCGATCGGTGTCGGCCCGATGCTGTTCGGTGATTTCTTCCAGCATGGCGTGGCGTTCGACAAGGTGATCTTCATCGGCGCAAACCATCCTGCGGTGCAGGAGATGACTGAAGAATTCCACGGCTGGGCGTCGATGGGTCTGCACTCGGTCTCAGGTCTGCCGGTGTGGCTGGCGCTCGCAGGTGTCGTGGTCGCGTGGTTCCTGTACCTGGTTCGTCCTGATCTGCCGGCTGTCATCAAGCGCGCGTTCGGTCCGATCTACACGCTGCTCGACAACAAGTACTACATGGACAAGATCAACGAAGTCGTGTTCGCGCGGGGCGCCGTGGCAATTGGCCGTGGTCTCTGGAAGGAAGGCGACGTCGTGGTCATCGACGGTATCGTCAACGGTAGCGCGCGCTTTATCGGCTGGTTTGCCGGCGTGATCCGCTTCCTCCAATCCGGTTACATCTACCACTACGCGTTTGCCATGATTATCGGCATGTTGGGGCTCCTGACCCTGTTTGTAACGCTCGGCGGCAAATAAGGCGAGGGACACTAATGCACGCTTATCCGATTCTCAGTATTGCGATCTGGTTACCGATCCTCGTAGGTCTCCTGGTCCTCGCTATCGGTTCCGACCGGAACCCGGCTCCGGCGCGCTGGATTGCGCTGATCGGCTCGGTCGTCAGCTTCCTCGTGACGATCCCGCTGATTACTGGTTTTGATTCGAGCACCGCCGATCTGCAGTTCGTCGAAAAGGCGAACTGGATCGAGCGTTTCAACATCACGTATCACCTGGGTGTCGACGGTATCTCGATGTGGTTCGTCGTGTTGACCGCATTGATTACGGTGATCGTCGTGATCGCCGCGTGGGAAGTCATCACGAAGAACGTGGCGCAGTACCTCGCTTCGTTCCTGATCCTGTCCGGCATCATGGTCGGCGTGTTCAGCGCGGCGGACGGCATGCTGTTCTACGTGTTCTTCGAAGCGACGCTGATTCCGATGTACATCATCATCGGGGTGTGGGGTGGGGCGAACCGCGTGTATGCGGCGTTCAAGTTCTTCCTGTACACGCTGATGGGCTCGCTGCTGATGCTGGTCGCGCTGCTTTACCTGTACATTCAGACCGGCACGTTCGATCTGGCTACATGGCAGAACGCGCAGATTGGCATGACGCCGCAGATATTGATATTTATAGCGTTCTTCATGGCCTTCGCCGTGAAGGTACCGATGTGGCCGGTTCACACGTGGTTGCCTGACGCGCACGTGGAAGCGCCAACCGGCGGCTCGGTCGTGCTGGCCGCGATCATGCTGAAGCTGGGCGCCTATGGTTTCGTGCGCTTCTCGCTGCCGATCGCGCCGGACGCGAGCCATTTCCTGGCGCCTGTTGTCATCACGCTCTCGCTGATCGCAGTGATCTACATCGGCCTGGTTGCGATGGTGCAGGCCGACATGAAGAAGCTGGTCGCGTATTCGTCGATCGCGCACATGGGTTTTGTGACCCTCGGCTTCTTCATCTTCAACCAGCTCGGCATGGAAGGCGCGATCGTGCAAATGATCTCGCACGGCTTCGTGTCGGGCGCGATGTTCCTGAGCATCGGCGTACTGTATGACCGTATGCACTCGCGTCAGATCGCCGATTACGGTGGCGTCGTCAACGTGATGCCGAAGTTCGCGGCGTTCGTGATGCTGTTTTCGATGGCCAATTGCGGCTTGCCGGGTACTTCCGGTTTTGTCGGCGAGTTCATGGTGATTCTGGCTGCTGTCCAGTACAACTTCTGGATCGCAGGCGGCGCGGCAGTCACGCTGATTCTCGGTGCGGCCTACACGCTGTGGATGTATAAGCGGGTGTACTTCGGCGCGATCGCCAACGATCACGTGAAGAGCCTCGTGGACATCAACCGTCGCGAGTTTTTCATGCTGGCAGTGCTCGCTGCACTGACGCTGTTCATGGGCCTGTATCCGAAGCCCTTTACCGATGTGATGCACGTATCCGTGGAAAACCTCCTCTCCCACGTCGCGCAGTCCAAGCTGCCGTTGCCACAGTAATGCAGAGCGGAGGAATTTAAAGATCATGCAAAACGCCCCTATGACTGTTCTGTTACCCGACGCACTGCTGATGCTCGCCGTTGTGCTCGCGTGGCTCAACGACACGTTCGTCGGCCAGGCCGGTCGCCGTACCACGTATTTCATCGCGTTCTTCTCGACGCTGATTGCCGGCATCTGGTTCGCGGTGAACGCGTTCGATCCTCAGGTGCACTACTTCTTCGGTCACATGTATGTGGTGGATTCGTTCGCCAGTGTGATGAAAGCGGTGGTGACGCTCGGCTATGCCGTGTCGATCGTTTATTCGCGCCGGTACCTCGAGGATCGCGGGCTGTTCCGCGGTGAATTCTTCCTGTTGGGCATGTTCTCGTTGCTCGGTCAGCTCGTGATGATCTCCGGCAACAACTTCCTGACGCTGTATCTCGGTCTGGAACTGATGTCGCTGTCGTTGTACGCTGCGATCGCACTGCGTCGTGACGCAGCGCCGTCGAATGAAGCGGCAATGAAGTACTACGTGCTTGGGGCGCTGGCTTCCGGCTTCCTGCTGTACGGCATTTCGATGCTGTATGGTGCAACCGGTTCGCTCGACCTGAACGAAGTGTTCAAGGCGATCGGCACGAGCCACTACGATCCGAGCGTGTTGCTGTTCGGCGTGATCTTCATCGTAGCAGGCGTGGCGTTCAAGATGGGCGCGGTGCCGTTCCACATGTGGGTGCCTGACGTGTATCAGGGCGCTCCGACGGCCATGACGCTGATGGTCGGCGGCGGCCCGAAGGTGGCGGCATTTGCGTGGGGCCTGCGTTTCCTCGTGATGGGTCTGCTGCCGCTGGCGGTCGAATGGCAGGAAATGCTGGTGATCCTGGCGGCGCTGTCGCTGATTGTCGGCAACATCACCGGTATCGTGCAACGCAACGTCAAGCGGATGCTCGCATATTCGGCAATCTCGAACATGGGCTTCGTGCTGCTCGGTCTGCTGTCCGGCGTGGTCGACCACAAGACCACGGGAGCTGCCAACGCGTACGGCTCGGCGATGTACTACAGCATCGTCTACCTGATTACAACGATGGGCACCTTCGGCGTCATCATGCTGTTGGCTCGCCGCGATTTTGAAGCTGATACGCTCGAAGATTTCAAGGGCCTGAATCAACGCAGCCCGGTGTTCGCCTTCGTCATGATGGTGATGATGTTCTCGCTCGCCGGCATCCCGCCCGCGGTCGGCTTCTACGCCAAGCTCGCGGTGCTGCAGGCAACCATGAATGCCGGTTTGACCTGGCTGACTGTGCTGGCTGTGATCACGTCGCTGTTCGGTGCGTTCTACTACCTGCGTATCGTCAAGCTGATGTACTTCGACGAACCGCAAGACAAGTCGCCGATCCTCGCCGACACGAGCACGCGTGCCTTGCTCGCGCTCAATGGGGTTGCCGTGCTGGTGCTCGGTATCGTGCCGGATCCGCTGTTGAAGGCCTGCCTGCAGGCTATCCAGCACACGCTGCTGCTCTGATGTCGGCTGCGGGTTGGTTTATCGTGTTGTTGGCGCTGGTCGGCGCCAACCTGCCGTTCCTGAATCAGCGTCTCTTCGCCGCTGTGCCGTTGAAAGCGGTGAAGAAGAGCGCCTGGATCCGGATAGCCGAATTGATCGTGCTGTACTTTGTGGTCGGCGCGTTCGGTTTTCTGCTGGAAGCACGCGCGGGTAACCGCTTCGAACAAGGGTGGCAGTTTTACGCGATCACGTTCGCCTTGTTCATCGTGTTTTCATTCCCCGGCTTTACCTTCCAGTATCTCGTCAAACGTCGCTGACGGCGCCTCGCCGTCGCGCACCACGCTGTCCTGAGGTCGCATATGGCTGAACTTCCCGATCACGATGCCGCGCTCACCGAGACCTGTCTCGAGAGCAAAACGATCCATCAAGGGCCGTTCCTGACGCTCAAGTGCGATACCGTCCGCTTGCCCGACGGTAAGCAGGCCACTCGCGAGTACGTTCAGCATCCGGGCGCCGTGATGGTGATTCCGCTATTCGACGACGGCCGCGTGTTGCTGGAAAGCCAGTACCGCTATCCGATGGGCAAGGTCATGGTCGAGTATCCGGCGGGCAAGCTCGATCCGAACGAAGGCGCGCTGGCTTGCGCGAAACGTGAGCTGCAGGAAGAGACCGGCTATACGGCGCGTGAATATGTTTATCTGACGCGCATTCATCCGATCATTTCCTATTCGACAGAATTCATCGATATTTACCTGGCGCGCGGGCTGACTGCCGGCGAGCGTAAGCTCGACGACGGCGAATTTCTCGAACTGTTCACGGCGTCTGTTGCCGATGTATCCGAGTGGGTGCGCACCGGCAAGATCACCGACGTGAAAACCGTTATCGGCACGTTCTGGCTGGAGAAAGTGTTGTCGGGTGCCTGGCCAATGGCTGAGCCGCAATAACGCGCTTCGTTCGGAACGCAGTGTGTGCGCGGCTCGCGCATGAGCTGGGAAGTTTGCAAAAAGTCCCTGTTGGTCGACGACCGGCGGGGGCTTTGTCATTGCGGGCACGATATCGATTCAATGGACTCTCCGATGTCTGGAAAATGGATTCCCGTCCTATGCCATCTGACAGTCTCGCCCTATGGCTGTTGCCGATCTAGTATCGACGTCTGGCAGCAGAGTTTTGTTATCTCGTTTATTTTGGATAACGAAGGGTATGAGATGAATTCGATTGCGGCTGCGAGCACGCGAGGTTGTCACTTGACAACCTCGCGTGCTCGTACTAAATTGGAGGATATAGATGGTTCGAGGAATCCATTCCAAGAAAGAGGTCGAGGCCGCGCTGGCTTATGCGGAAAGAAACGGCTGGCGTGTCCAGGCCGGCGGTAAAGGCCACGCTTGGGGAAAGATGTACTGTCCTTACAACGACACGGAATGTCGGTGCGGCGAGTTCTGCATCTCGAGTGTGTGGAGTACGCCGAAGAATCCCGGTAATCACGCCAAGCACCTGAGGCGCATCGTCGACAACTGCACGACACGCCGGCAGTAAAAGTGTTTGAAGGGCAAACAGGCCGGAGCTGAATGAAGGTAGGAGTAGCTTATGGAATATGTGTTCACCCTGAAGTACCGCCTCGCTGCGGAAGATTGCGATCTTGACGAGATTGTCGAGCGCCTGGGCGAAGCCGGATGCGACGATGCCACGATCGGTGTGGGGCAGCCGGGGCGCATTGCGCTGGTTTTTGCTCGCGAAGCAGCGTCGGCGTTCGAGGCGCTTGTCAGCGCACTCAAAGATATCAAGCAAGCCGTGCCGTCTGCGCGTCTTGTCGAGGCGGGGCCGGATTTCGTCGGCCTCACGGATGTCGCAGAGGTAGCGGGCGTGTCGCGGCAAAACATGCGCAAGCTGATGCTGAGCCACGCAATCGACTTTCCGCCGCCGGTTCACGAGGGTAGTGCGTCCGTGTGGCATCTGTCGGACATCCTTGACTGGCTGACTGAGCGTGGCGGGTATGACATCAAGGCGGACGTATTCGACGTCGCGAAATCGGCCAAGCAGATCAACCTTGCCAAAGAGGCGCTCAAACTCGAGCCGCGGCTTAACCGCCGACTCGAATTCCTTGTGGCATAAAAGGGGCGCGACGGCAAGCGCGTCAATCCTTGAACTGCATCCAATCGGCGCACCCTTTCATCTGTGGATTCGGTGTGCCGTTGTTAGTTGGGCTATCTTCGGCAGTCCGTTGCGCAAAGCGTTAAAATCGCCCACCGCGTTCGATTTGTCGGCAACGCTTGGTGTCAACGCGCCGTCCGTAAAAATTTACGAACGACCGTTCACAAATTTCCATTTTGCGCTAAACTGGCACGCAAGCCCTGATTCCACATGAAGGTCCTCGATTTACAGTGCCCGCATGGCCATCGGTTCGAAGGCTGGTTCGCTTCGGCTGATGAATTCGAGTCGCAGCAGTCCCGCAAGCTCGTCGAATGTCCGATCTGCGGTGCGAACGAAGTGAGCCGTTTGCCGTCGGCGCCCCGACTGAATCTGTCGGGCGTGACTGCTACGAAAGTCCCTGCAAGCATGGGGGACATGCAGGCGCGTGTGATGCGCGCATTGCGCGAGGTACTGGAAAAGACCGAGAACGTGGGCGACCGCTTCGCTGAGGAGGCACGGCGCATTCACTACAACGAAGCGCCTGCACGCAATATTCGCGGTGTCACGACACCAGAAGACGCGCAAGCCTTGGTCGAAGAAGGCATCGAAGTGATGCCGCTGCCGGTCCCGGCTGCCTTGAAGGAACCGCTGCAATAGCGCAGTGGCTCACTGGCAGCGGGCGGCTGCGGCCAGGAGACACGACGCATGAATCTGGACTATTCCCCCGCTGACGACGCGTTCCGCGCCGACATCCGCGCCTGGCTCGAAGCAAATCTGCCTCGCGAGCTGAGCGAAAAAGTACTCAACCACAAGCGTCTGAACCGCGAAGACTTCGCGGGCTGGCACAAGCTGCTCGGCACGCGCGGCTGGTCTGTCATCGCGTGGCCGAAAGAATACGGTGGCCCTGGCTGGGACGCGACCCAACGGCATATCTGGGACGAAGAGTGCGCCCGTATCGGTGCGCCGTCCGTGTTGCCGTTCGGCGTCGCGATGGTGGCGCCTGTGTTGATGAAGTACGGCAATGAGGCGCAGAAGCACCACTATCTGCCGCGCATTCTCGACGGTACAGACTGGTGGTGTCAGGGCTATTCCGAACCTGGCTCCGGTTCCGACCTGGCCTCGCTGCGCACGCGTGCCGAGCGCGCTGGCGATCACTATGTGGTCAACGGTCAGAAAACCTGGACCACGCTTGGCCAGTACGCCGACATGATGTTCTGCCTCGTGCGTACCGACAGCGGCGCGAAAAAGCAGGAGGGCATCTCGTTCCTGCTGATCGATATGAAAACGCCAGGTATCACTGTGCGTCCGATCATCACGCTCGACGAAGACCACGAAGTCAACGAAGTGTTCTTCGAGGACGTGAATGTGCCGGTCGAAAATCTGGTCGGCGAAGAGAATCGTGGCTGGACCTATGCAAAGTACCTGCTCGGGCACGAGCGCACCGGCATCGCGCGTGTCGGGCAATCGAAGCGCGAACTCGTATTTCTGAAGCGCCTCGCGCTGGATCAGCGCAAGAACGGCAAACCATTGCTGCAAGATCCGGTGTTCGCCGCGAAAGTCGCGAGCCTTGAGATCGAATTGATGGCACTCGAAGTCACCGTGCAACGCGTGGTCGCCAATGAAACGGGCGGACGTGGGCCGGGGCCGGAAGCCTCGATGCTCAAGATCAAGGGCACGGAAGTGCAGCAAGCGCTGACCGAACTGATGTTCGAGGCAATCGGACCGCTCGCCGCACCGTTCGACGTGCCATTCCTTGAAGGCGAACGCGAACATAGTCTCGCCGGTGACGATGACGCCGCGCCGCTGGCCGCGTACTACTTCAACTTCCGCAAGACGTCGATTTACGGCGGCTCGAACGAAATTCAAAAGAACATCATCGCGCAGATGATTCTCGGACTCTGAGGAGCGGCGCATGGACTTCACTTTCAACGACGAACAACAGCAATTCGCTGACGCACTGCGCCGCTATCTGGACAAGAGCTACGGGTTTGAAGCGCGCCAGGCGATCGTGCAAACGGAATCCGGTGTGTCGGATGTGCACTGGGCAGCCTTCACCGAACTGGGTCTGACCGCCTTACCGGTGCCCGAAGCGCAGGGTGGCTTCAACGGCAGCCCGATCGACATGCTGGTGGTCATGCAGGAGCTTGGCCGTGCTTTGGTGGTCGAGCCGTATTGGGCGACCGCGGTGGGTATCGAAGCGCTACGGCTTGCGGGCAAGGGGCAGGGCGAAGACGCGTCGCTGCTTGAACGCGCGGCTCAGGGCGAAATCAGGCTCGCAGTGGCATTTCACGAACCGCACGCACGCTACGATCTGTTCGAGGTCGAGACAGCTGCGAGCGGGCAGCGCGAACAGCAGACATTGAGCGGCACGAAGTCGGTGGTGCTGCACGGCGCGCAAGCGGATTACTGGATCGTGCCGGCACGGTTGAATGGCGAGATCGCGCTCTTTATCGTCGCCCGCGATGCGGCCGGCGTCAAGGTCACTGACTACCGCACAATCGACGGCCAGCGCGCCGCGACACTCAAGTTCGATAGCACGCCGGCACGTCAGCTCGCCGGCAAACACGCCGGCGCGGCAGCGCTCGAGCACATCGCAGACTACGGCACGGTATTGCTGTGTGCGGAAGCGGTCGGCGCGCTTGACGCACTGAACCACGCCACGGTCGAGTACACGAAAACGCGCCAGCAGTTCGGCCAGCCGATCGCGCGTTTTCAGGCGTTACAGCATCGCATGGTCGAAATGTTGATTCATGCCGAGCAGGCGCGTTCGGTCACTTATCTGGCGGCCATGCGTTACGCCAGCGTGGACGCTGACGAACGTCGCCGCGCGGTCTCGGCGGCGAAGGTGCGGGTCGGTCAGGCCGCGCGTTTCGTTGGTCAGCAGGCGGTCCAATTGCACGGCGGCATGGGTGTCACGAACGAAGTCGCGGCGGCGCATCTTTTCAAACGTCTTGCTATCATCGAAACCACATTGGGCGATGTCGATCACCATCTCGCGCGGTTCGCCGCGCTGCCCGGTTTTGTCTCTGCCGAAGCTTGATCAGCCGGTCGAATCGGATAAGAAAGAGGTGTGACGATGGGTCTGAGTTTCGAGGACATGGTAGTCGGCACGGCTACTGAAGTCGGTAAGCATACTTTCACGCGTGAAGAGATTGTCGAGTTCGCGCAGAAGTTCGATCCGCAGCCGTTCCACCTGGACGAGGCTGCAGCGGCCGAGTCGCCGTTTCGCGGACTGGTCGCGAGTGGCTGGCACACCTGTTCGGTCATGATGGGCATGCTGGTGCGCAACACGATCGCGGGTTCCACTTCGATGGGCTCGCCTGGTATCGACGAGATCCGCTGGTTGAAGCCGGTGCGCGTTGGTGACACGATCACGATGATGAACGCCGTACTCGACAAACGCGTTTCGGAGAGTAAACCGGACCGCGGCATCGTTTCGACGCAATGGGAAGGCATCAACCAGCACGGCGAAACAGTGATCACGGTGCGCTCCAAAGGGTTGTTCGGACTGCGCAATCCGGGGGGCGCGTCATGACGGGCAGCAGCGCGGTGTCTGCCGCAAGCTTTGGCGATGCAACGGCGTTGCGTGCGCTGGTTGGCGCTGAACCGCTCGTTAGCGAATGGCTGACGATCGATCAGGCGAGCGTCGATCGTTTTGCCGAAGCTACCGGTGATCATCAATGGATTCACGTCGACCCTGAACGGGCGCGGCGTGAGTCGCCGTTCGGTGGTCCGGTCGCGCATGGGTTTATGACGCTGTCGTTGATTCCGGCGCTGCTCGGCAAGACGGTGGCGATCGAGCAGCGCATGGGCGTCAATTACGGATTGAATCGCGTGCGGTTCACTTCGCCGGTGTTGGTCGGCTCACAGTTGCGTGCCCGGTTTGCGGTGAAATCCGTCACCGACGTTGACAACGCCGGCGTGCAGGTTGAGTGGAATGTGACGCTGGAGCGGCTGGGCAGCGAGCGGCCGGTATGTGTCGCGGAGTTCATCACGCGGCACTACTTCTAGCGTTTCAGTGCATGCATGTTGGCAAAAAAGCGCGAGCGGCACTACGGCCGGCTCGCGCTTTTTTATGTAGACGTTTTTGCGAACGCGATGTCATCGCCACGATCAACGCGAACAACGTGAACAACGACATAGCGCCGATATTAGCGCTTCGCGTACTGTGTCGCGCCGAACAGCATTTCCTTAGCCTTGTCGTCCATGAGTGGTTTGCGGGCTGACGCCAGCACGTCGACACCGCGCACCACCGCCGGACGTGCGGCAATCTCCTCATGCCAGCGCTTCACATTTGGAAGCGCGTCGAGTTCGATCCCCTGGTTTTGCCACGAACGGGTCCACGGAAACGCGGCGATGTCAGCGATCGTGTAGTCGTTGCCGGCCAGATACTGTGTCTTGCCGAGCTGGGTATCCATCACGCCATAGAGGCGCCGTGTTTCGTTCGTGTAGCGATTGATCGCGTATTCGATCGGCTCCGGCGCGTAGATGCGAAAGTGATGCGTTTGCCCGAGCATCGGCCCCAAGCCACCCATCTGGAACATGAGCCACTGCAGTGTGGCGTAACGTGCTGCCGGATCGGTCGGCAGGAACTTGCCGGTTTTCTCGGCGAGATAAATCAGAATCGCACCCGATTCGAACAGCGCAAACGGCGTGCCGTCGGCGCCCTTGAGGCCCTCGGAATCGACGATCGCCGGAATCTTGTTGTTCGGGCTGATAGCGAGGAATTCGGGTTTGAACTGGTCCCCCGCGCCGATATCCACGGCATGCGCGGTGTACGCGAGGCCCGTCTCCTCGAGCATGATGTGAACCTTATGGCCGTTCGGGGTTGCCCAGCTATAGACGTCGATCATCCTGGCTCCTTCATTTCGTGAAAGCGGCGCCACAAAGGACGCCGCAGTTGACGAAAATTAGAGCACAGATCGGACGATGCTGCTGGCCGTGCCACCATGAACCGGTTTCGACTTCGCGGCGCAATCCACCGCCGCGAAAGCTAACCTGGACCACGCGTTCAGACGATCAAACGCTCAAACCCGTGTAATCGGCGTCTCCACGCGAGCGGCGGCACCCGCATCCATATAGCGCGCCAGTTCGAGCTTGGCGATCGCGTTGCGGTGCACTTCGTCGGGGCCATCGGCGAAGCGCAAGGTCCGTGCGGATGCATACGCATACGCCAGCGGGAAATCGTCACTGACGCCGCCGCCGCCGTGCGCCTGGATCGCCCAGTCGATCACCTGGCATGCCATATTCGGCGCAACCACCTTGATCATGGCGATCTCGCCGCGTGCGCCCTTGTTGCCGACCGTGTCCATCATGTAGGCGGTCTTCAGCGTCAGCAGACGCGCCTGTTCGATCATGCAACGCGCTTCGGCCATGCGCTCCTGTGTGACGCCTTGCGCGGCGACTGGCTTACCGAAAGCGACGCGTTGCATGGAGCGTTTAGCCATGAGTTCGAGCGCACGCTCGGCGAGGCCGATCAAACGCATGCAGTGATGGATGCGTCCCGGTCCGAGGCGGCCTTGGGCGATTTCGAAGCCGCGTCCCTCGCCGAGCAGCATGTTGGCGGCCGGTACACGTACGTTTTCGAGCGTGATTTCCATGTGGCCGTGCGGTGCGTCGTCGTAGCCGAATACGGTGAGAGGGCGGTGCACGGTGATGCCGGTGGCATCGGCGGGGATCAGAATCATCGACTGCTGTGCATGACGTGGCGCCTCAGGATCGGTCTTGCCCATCACGATGTAGACCTTGCAGCGCGGGTCCCCCGCACCGGACGACCACCACTTGTGGCCGTTGATCACGTAGTAGTCGCCATCGCGCACGATGCTCGTCTGAATATTGGTCGCGTCCGACGACGCCACTTCCGGCTCGGTCATCAGAAACGCCGAACGGATGTGCCCTTGCAGCAGCGGTTCGAGCCATTCACGTTTGTTGTCGTCGCTGCCGTAGCGCTCGATCGTTTCCATATTGCCAGTGTCAGGCGCGTTGCAGTTGAACACTTCCGGAGCCCAGGGCACGCGGCCCATGATTTCGCACAGCGGCGCGTATTCAAGATTCGTCAGACCGGCGCCGCGTACCGATTCAGGCAGGAACAGGTTCCACAAGCCCGCGTCGCGCGCTTTCTGTTTCAGTTGTTCGATCAGTTCGGTCGGGAGCCACGCGTTGCCGTTCTGGCGATTGCGCGCGATCTCGGCATAGAACGCCTGCTCGTTCGGATAGATGTGCTCGTCGAAGAAGGCGAGCAGTTTCTCGCGCAGCGCCTGAACCTTCGGGGTGTAATCGAAATTCATGTATGACCTCGCGGATGACGGATGACGTTTATTCTGGAGCGCAACCTGGTGCGTCGATTCGCTTAGCGCACCTTCTGCGCGTAGCGCCAGGCGAGTTCAGCCATCGGCTTCGCACGACGGCCGGCGTCGAGCGCCTGAGCGCTGGCCGCGGTGCCGTCGACCACGCGTTTCATGATCCCTTGCAGGATCGCGGCGATGCGGAACATGTTGTACGCCAGATAGAAATTCCAGTCGCCGTGGATCTCGAAGCCGGTGCGCTTGCAATAGCGCTCGACGTATTGCGCCTCGTCCGGAATGCCGAGGGCCGCCCAGTCCAGACCCGCAATGCCACGGAATTGCGCCGGATCGACGTGCCACGCCATGCAGTGATAGGCGAAGTCGGCGAGCGGATCGCCGAGCGTGGACAACTCCCAGTCGAGTACGGCAAGTACGCGCGGCTCGGTGGGATGGAAGATCAGATTGTCGAGCCGGTAGTCGCCATGCACGACCGAGGCGCGCTCGCTCGTTTCCGCCGGCATATGATGCGGCAGCCATTCAATCAGGCGCTGCATCGCGTCGATCGGTTCGGTTTCGGACGCGATGTACTGCTTGCTCCAGCGGCCGATCTGGCGTGCAAAATAGTTGCCCGGTTTGCCGTAGTCGGCAAGACCGATTGATGTGACATCGACGCTATGCAGCGCGGCGATCACGCGATTCATTTCGTCGTAAATCGCCGTGCGCTGCACGGGCGCCATGCCAGGCAAAGACTGGTCCCACAGCACGCGGCCTTCGACGAACTCCATCACGTAGAACGCCCGGCCGATCACACTCTCGTCTTCGCACAAGGCGAGCATGTTCGCGACCGGCACGTCGGTGTCAGCCAGCGCATGCATCACGCGGTATTCGCGTTCGACAGCATGCGCCGAGGGCAGCAGCTTCGCAGCCGGTCCGGGCTTCGCTCGCATCACATACGAGCGCGACGGTGTGACCAGTTTGAAGGTGGGATTGGACTGGCCGCCAGCGAATTGCTCCAACGTGAGCGGTCCGGAAAATCCGTCGACATGCTGGGCTAGCCACGCGGCGAGCGCGTCACTGTCGAAGCGTTGCCGCTCGTTGACCGGACGTGTGCCCTCAAAGGCCGAATAATCCGGTTTGTGTTCTGGTTCGCCGGTCTGTGTGGCTTGCACCATGTGTCCTCCAGTTCGGGGTCAGCTACGCTTGTATTGAATAAATTGTGCGTAGAGCATTTCCATCGTGGTATTGCGAACGTCGCGATGTAGCGGCGACGGCGGTGAATAGTTGATCGTGCGCAGCACCCAGTCGCGCGGCTCGGCGCCGACGTCGAGCGCGTTGATGCAACCGGTGGCCTGCGCTAGGTGGCCGAAGAAAGTGCGGCCGCCGGCGGTAAGCGCGTGCGACAGAATCGCGCGATTCACGCCGCCGTGCAGCACCAGCAGTACGGTGTCCCACGACGTGTCCTCGCGTAATGCCGCCACTGCGGGCAACACGCGGTCGAACAACGCGCCGATGGTTTCGCCGTCGAGAAAGCGCATGCTTTCCGGCACGATGCCGTCGAATACGCCGAGAAATGCCGCTTCGATATCCTGCAGCGGAATGTTGCTGAGTTTGCCGCCGCGAATTTCCTGCCAGGCGGGCTCGATTTCGAGCGTGATCTGCTGACCGGTCTCGGCCAATACGCGTTGCGCGGTTTCGACCGTGCGCGGCAAACCGCTCACGATCACCCGATCGAACCGGACTTGCTGTTCGGCGAACACGCGGCCTGCTGCGCTTGCCTGCTCGCGGCCATTGGTGTTCAGCGGCACGGTTTCGGGATCGATCGCGCGGCCGCTATCGTCGAAGTAGGTTACGTCGCCGTGACGCATCAGGAAGATGCGGCGGCGCTTGGGGAGTTGATATTCAGGCATCGTCCCTTGGTTCGCTTATGTTCACTTGTAGATTGGCGCGCGTTTTTCGAGGAACGCGGAAATCCCTTCGAGGCCGTCGCGATGATGCAGGGATGCGACGAAACCGTCGCGTTCGGCAACCAGATGCTCAGCGAGCGGCTGTGTGCCGGCCGCGCTGATGAGCCCTTTGATGCGTGCGACCGAGTTCGGCGAAATCTTGCCGAGCTCGTCGGCCCAGGCGACAGCGGTGTCGCGCACTGTGCCGGTTTTCGCCAGTTTGTTGACGACACCGAGATCGTGCAGACGCGTGGCGCCGATCGGTTTACCCTCGATCAGTACTTCGGTCGCCAACTGACGTGGCAAGGCTTGCGCGAGAAACCACGAACCGCCGCCGTCGGGCGTGAGGCCAACACGCGCATACGACATCACGAACTTGGCGTCTTCCGCGGCGACGATCAGATCGCACGCGAGCGCGAGCGAAAACCCCGCGCCGGCGGCGGCACCGTCAACGGCGGCGATCACCGGCTTCGACGACAGACGCAGCGCCGAAATCCATTCGCCAAGCAGATCGATGCTCTCTGCTTGCACTGACGAATCTTTCGCGCGATTCTCCAGCAGGCGATTCAGATTGCCGCCGGCACAAAAGAAGTTGTCCGCGCCGGTAATCACGACGGCGCGTATGGAAGGATCGCGCTCTATCGATTCGAGCGCTTCGATGCCCGCGGCATACATGTCCGGATGCAGCGCATTGCGTGCGCCGGGGTTCGACAGCGTGAGGACCAGCGTCGATTCGCTTTCGGTCGGGCGCGAGGTCAGCAGTTCGGCGCTCATTGTTGCGTCTCCGTTTGAATGTCGGCAGCGTCGCGTTGTGTCAGCGACAGACCAAGTTGCGCTCGCCTTGCAAGCCAGGGTGACGGACGGTAGCGCGGATCGCCGAGCACGCTGAAGATATTGCGCAAGATGGTGAGGATCGTTTTCGCGCCGAGCGCATCGCCGAGTGCGAGCGGCCCGCGTGGGTAGCCGAGGCCTAGCGTCACGGCGAGGTCGATATCGTCTGGCGTCGCGATCTGCTTTTGCGCGATGTCGCAGCCAATGTTGACGATGGTCGCCACGACGCGTTGTGCGACGAAGCCGGTCGAGTCGCGGATCACCGTGACGGGAACGCCGTCAGCGGCAAATAGTGCGTGCGCGGTCTCGCGGGCGGCGCGGCTGGTGGCGGGTGTCGTCATCAGTGTGCGACGCGGCACGACGGCCAGCGGGAACAGGGTATCGATAGCGACAACGCGAGTCGCATCGAGTGCTTCGTCGACGGCGGCGGTGGTCGCGTCATGACCAAACGGTGTCACGACGATCAGCGAGTCCGCTGCGGGCGTGGCGCCTTCGTCGAGTTTTACACCGGCCTTGGCGATGAGTTGCACGACGGCTTCATGCGCTTGCGGATAGCGCTTGCTGACCCATACGCCTTTGGGCAGTTCAGTCGGCGCGGGCGCTTCTGCGGGCACCTGCTGCTTGCCGTCTTCGTAGCGATAAAAACCTTCGCCGGTTTTGCGGCCGATCAATCCGCCCGCGAGCCGCGTGCCCGTGATCGGCGACGGCGTGAAGCGCGGTTCTTCGTAGAATTGGTGATAGATCGACTCCATCACCGGATGCGATACGTCGAGCGCCGTTAGATCGAGCAGTTCGAACGGCCCTAGGCGAAAGCCCGCCTGCTCGCGCATGATGCGGTCGATGTCGGCGAAGCTGGCAACGCCTTCGCCGGCTACACGCAGGCCTTCTGTATTCATGCCGCGGCCGGCATGATTGACAATGAAGCCGGGCATGTCTTTCGCACGCACCGGCGTGTGGCCCATGCGGCGCGCGAGTTCCATCAGCGCGTCGCCGATGGCGGGATCGCTGCGCAGGCCGTCGATCACTTCGACGACCTTCATCAACGGAACCGGGTTGAAGAAGTGATAACCGGCCACTCGCGACGGATTCGTGCAGCCCGCTGCAATCGCCGTAATCGACAACGACGACGTGTTCGACGCCAGTACGCAACGGCCGCTTACCACCGTTTCGAGTTCGCGAAAGAGCGCTTGCTTCACATCGAGCTTTTCGACGATCGCTTCAAGGACCAGATCACAATCGGCCAGATCGCCGATGACCTGCGCGCCGCTCACATTCGCCAGCGCGGCGAGCGAGCGGGTCTGGTCGAGCTTGCCTTTGGCGGTCAATTTGGCGAAAGTCTCGGCAAGGTAGTCGCGCGCGGCGCCGATCGCGGCGGGATTCGTGTCGTAGAGACGCACGGTGAGGCCCGCCAGCGCGGCAATCTGGGCGATGCCACGGCCCATTGCACCGGTTCCGACAATGCCGATAGTCTCGATGCTGAAATTGCGAGAGATCATTGTGATGCTCGACTCCATGGTTATTTTAGAATAGCACGATCGTGCAATTTAATGGATGATTGATCGAAGACCGCTGCTTTGATTTTGACGAGCGGTCTCAAACAACCCGAAGAAAGGAGACACCCGATGATCAAGCTGTGCGGTTTCGCGCTCTCTAACTATTACAACAAGGTGAAGTTTGTGCTTCTCGAACACGGCATTCCGTTCGAGGAAGTGCTCGTGATGCCGAGCCAGGAAGAAACCATGCTCGAGCATTCTCCGCTCGGCAAGGTGCCCTATATCCAGACCGAACACGGCGATCTGTGCGAATCGCAAAGCATCGTCGAGTATCTGGCCGCGCGATTTCCCGACAAGGCGATTTTTTCCGCCGACCCGTGGGAAGCAGCCAAGGAGCGTGAGTTGATCACGTTCGTGGACGTGCATCTCGAACTGACCGCCCGCAATCTCTACAAGGAAGCGTTCTTCGGCGGCACCGTGACTGACGCGACCAAGGGGCGCGTCGAGAAGCTGCTTGCGCATCACATTGCTGGCTTCAAGCGGATCGCGAAGTTCGGACCGTATTTGAGCGGCGAGCGTTTCAGTGTCGCCGACACAGCAGGTTATGTGAGCTTGCCGCTGGTGGGCATGACGACGCAGACCATCTACGGCCGCGATTTCCTGCTCGACGCCGGCGTGGACTGGAAAAGCTATGTGAAGACAATCAACGCCCGGCCGGCCGCGCAACGCGTGACCGAAGATCGTAAGGCGCATATCGCGGCCTCGCGGCCGGCCTGACGTGCGGCAGGTTTGCAAGTGAAATGAACTCGGGCGTGCAACGCACGCATGGGCGGCTGCGCGCGATGGCGAGGAACGTGGGTTCGTTCGCAGCATCGCGCGGGGCGTCCTAGAGCCGCGCCAGCCGGTCGAGCGCGGTGGCGAGGGTGGTCTCCTGCTTGGCGAAGCAGAAGCGCACCACGCCTGATTCATGGGCTTCGTGATAGAACGCCGACACCGGAATCGCCGCGACGCCGATCTCGCCGGTCAGCCATTGGGCAAATTCGGCTTCGGGCAGGTCGCTGATCGCCGAATAGTCGACGCACTGAAAGTATGTGCCCGTGCAAGGCAGGAGCTTGAAGCGTGAATTCGCGAGGCCGGCACGGAAGAAGTCGCGTTTCTTCTGATAAAACGCGGGGAGATCCAGATATGGTGCTGGATCCTTCATGTAGTCCGCGAGACCCACTTGCATCGGCGTATTGACCGTGAACACGTTGAACTGGTGCACTTTACGGAATTCAGCCGTGAGTGCCGCGGGTGCGGCTACGTACCCGATCTTCCAGCCTGTGACGTGATAGGTCTTGCCGAAGCTCGACACCACGAAACTGCGCTGCGCCAGCTCCGGATAACGCGCAACGCTTTCGTGCGGCGCTCCGTCGTACACCATGTGTTCATAGACTTCGTCCGACAGAATCAGCACATTGGTACCGCGCACGATTTCTTCGAGCTTACGCATGTCTTCCGCGCGCCAGACCGTACCGGTCGGATTGTGCGGTGTGTTGATCAGCAGAAGCCGCGTTTTCGGCGTGATCGCAGCAGCGAGCTTGTCGAACGGGATGGTGTAGTCGGGTGCCTCGAGCGTGACGAATACCGGCTTGCCGCCGGCCAGCTCGATCGACGGCAGATAGCTGTCGTAGGTCGGTTCGACCACGATCACTTCGTCGCCCGGATGCACAGTGCAGAGAATCGCGGTCAGCAGCGCCTGCGTGGCGCCCGCCGTCACCGTGATCTCGCTGGTGGCGTCGTAGCGGCGGCCGTACAGGTTCGCGATCTTGTCTGAGATTGCCTGGCGCAGCGGCGCAGCGCCGGCCATCGGCGGGTATTGATTGTGGCCGTCGCGCATGGCGTTCGCGACCGCGTCGACAATGCGGGGATCGCAGCCGAAGTCGGGAAAGCCCTGGCCGAGGTTCACCGCGCCTTTTTCGGCGGCGAGCGCACTCATTACAGTGAAAATCGTCGTGCCGACGTCCGGCAGGCGGGACGGAAACGAGGGACTCATAGGCGTGTCGTGCGGTGCATTCATGGCGCTGTCCGGAGCGTGGTCGAGTGAATTGGCGAAATTGACAGGGGGCGTCGTTCGAAAAGGACGAAGCCCGATTGTAGGGAATCGCCGCGCTGTGTGCGCGCAGTCGACCCGACGTTGGCCATCCGGCCAGGGTTCATACTGGTGCGGGTTCGTTCGCGATTGTCATGCAGGCGCTGACGAACGGAGCTGGCTGTGCAATCTGGAAACCGAAATCACGCGCAATCCGTTTGGCGAGTTTCAACACTGCGCGATCTTTCGACACCAGCCAGTCGGCCTGCGCGGCGTGCGCGAGCTCGAGGAATTTCTGGTCGTCGCGGTCTTTGCATTTGGGCAACGGTCTGGCATCTTCCGCGGGTACTGCGGGTTCGACCAACTGCGCCAGGCGTGCGACGACGGCAAGCGCCGCCGCCTTGTCGACATTGCGATGCACGAATTGCGGATAGTCGAGTACGTAGGTGAGTTCAGCGAGGCAACGCGCGTCGATCAGCGCGGCGAGCGCGCCACTTTCGAGCGCGGCGCGGATCGGCCGCGTGTGCGGATCGTCGAACACGAGAATATCGATCCACACATTGGAATCGAGGACGACGCGCAAAGCGCCGTGTGAGGCATGGGAACCGGGCATTCGTTACAATCTGGCTTTCGTCTTTGACCGTCAGGCACGGCGTGCCTGCAAGCCTCTATGATAATCGTTCTGTCGCCGGCGAAATCGCTTGACTACGAAACCCCCCCGCACGTCAAAAAGCACACGATCCCCGATTTCGTCGACGATGCGGCCGAATTGATCGGCGGATTGCGCCTTTTGTCGCCGCAGCAGATCGGCTCGCTGATGAGTATTTCCGATCAGCTTGCGCATCTCAACTTTCAGCGTTACGCGGAATGGTCACCCAGCTTCGGCACGCACAACGCCAAGCAGGCGGTACTCGCGTTCAACGGCGACGTGTATGAGGGTTTCAGCGCCCGGACGTTGTCGTCGGCCGATCTGGATTACGCGCAGAATCACGTGCGCGTGCTTTCCGGCCTGTACGGATTGCTGCGCCCGCTCGATCTGCTGCAACCGTACCGGCTCGAAATGGGTACGCGCTTTGCCAATACGCGCGGCAAGGATCTGTACGCGTTCTGGGGCGAACGGATCACGCAGGCTTTGAACGCGCAATTGAAGAAGCGCGCTACCGCCTCGCGCGTGCTGGTCAACTGCGCTTCGGGTGAGTACTTCAAATCGGTCAAGCCCAAGCTGCTCGACGCGCCGATCGTCACCCCGGTGTTCGAAGACTGGAAGGGCGGCCGCTACAAGATCATCAGTTTCCACGCCAAACGCGCGCGCGGTTTGATGGCGCGCTACGCGGTCGAAAACCGTCTCGACAAGCCCGAGCAGTTGAGAGACTTCGACGCTGAAGGCTACGCATTCGACGCTGAAGCCTCGAACGATTCCACTTACGTATTCCGCCGCCGTATCGCCGACTAAGCGATTGCCGCGCACACAGGCAGGGAAGATTATTATGACGTTATCGATTACGAGCAACTTCGACGCAGGCGCGATCGAAGTGCTGGCCTGCGAAGACGCCGGCAACATCCGTCTGCGCGTGCGGCCCGACAGCCACGCCGAGTTCGCGCAGTGGTTCTATTTCAGGTTGTCCGGCGCGGCCGGCGAGCGCTGTGTGATGACCTTCGAAAACGCCGCGGCATGCGCTTTCGCCGAAGGCTGGCGCGACTATCAGGCAGTGGCAAGCTATGACCGGGTGAACTGGTTCCGTGTGCCGACTACCTATGACGGCCGCGTACTGACGATCCACCACACGCCGGATTTCGACCGCATTTACTACGCGTATTTCGAACCGTATAGCGAGGAACGTCACTCGGAGTTTCTCGGTGCGGTCCAGCAGATGCCGCAGGCCACGCTCACTGAGTTGGGCAAGACGGTCGAAGGCCGGCCGATGTCGCTGCTGACGCTGGGCACGCCGCAAACCGGTGACACGCCCAGGAAAAAGATCTGGCTGATCGCGCGCCAGCATCCTGGCGAGACGATGGCCGAATGGTTTATCGAAGGTCTCGTAAAGCGTCTCGCGGGTTGGGGCGATTGGGCGGGCGATCCGGTGGCGCGCAAGCTCTACGATCACGCGGTGTTCTACATCGTGCCGAACATGAATCCGGACGGCAGTGTGCATGGCAATCTGCGTACTAACGCGACGGGCGCGAACCTGAACCGCGAATGGATGGAGCCGGACGCCGCGCGCAGTCCTGAGGTGCTGGTGGTGCGCGACGCAATTCACGCGACTGGCTGCGACCTCTTTTTCGATATCCACGGTGACGAGGCGCTGCCGTACGTGTTCGTAGCCGGCTCCGAAATGCTGCCGGGTTTCACCGAGCGGCAGGGAGAGGAACAGAAGGCATTCATCGAAGCCTTCAAGCATGCGAGCCCGGACTTCCAGGACAAGTACGGCTATGCCGCGAGCAAGTATCGCGAGGACGCGCTCAAGCTGGCTTCGAAGTACATCGGCAACGAATTCGGCTGTCTGTCGTTGACGCTGGAGATGCCGTTCAAGGACAACGCCAATCTGCCGGACGAGCGGGTGGGTTGGAACGGCGAACGTAGCGCATCGCTGGGCGCCGCCATGCTGCAGGCGATTTTGCGGCACGTGGAGACGTTCGCCTGACCGGACGCTGTATAAAAAACGGGGCGCACACTTTAGAAGTGTGCGCCCCGTTTTTTAGTGCCGACATGACTTGCGGCGCGGGTGAGTGAAAACGGCCGCGGGTCTTGCCCGTTATTGAGTCTTTTTCGCCGGGGATTTTTTCGCGGTCGATTTGCCCGAAGACTTGCTGGAAGTCGTTCGCGAAGATTTCCCCGAACTTGCCTTTGAGGACTTGCCCGTCGCTTTCTTCGTGGTTTTACCGCTAGCGGAGTGCTTGCCCTTCACACTCTTATGCTTGCCCGAAGACGCTCGTGATCCAGTAGATCCGGAACTATGCGCACGGGCTGGCGGCACCGGATCGTTCCAGCTGAACGCCAGCATCTGGGCGCCCACATAGCCGCAGCGGAACTTGAGATCGGCTGGATCTCCGCCGCCGCTCTGGCGGATTCCGAGCCCCTCGACGGTAACGATGTTGTCCACCTTGACGCGCTGCTTGCCGTCGTCGAACGAATCGTTCCAGGGGGTGACCGACGCATGCGCGCTGTCGAAAGAGCTGGGTGGAAATTCGACATGGTCGAAGGCGGTTGATGTGCTTGCAACAAAGTTGCCGTGAGCAGCACAGTCCGCGACCAGCGGGTCTGCGTGCATGTCATTGACAAATTTGTTGACGAGATCGTTGTGCTGTTCGAGTTGATCGGCGTATGCGGGAGCAGTGCATATGAGCGAGAGACCCGCTGCAAATGTTGCTAACCGGCCGACCAACCGCAGCAATCGGCGCGGTACGTTGGTGCTATCCATCTAGTTCGTTAGACGCTAATGAGACGTGAGGCACGTAAGATGCACGGCGGGAGGGAGGAGTTCAATCCTGACACAAATATTTTGTCCTGTCGTGGTGCGTGCACTCGGGCGCTTTGTATGCGAGACAGCAGATAGCCGTAGATGCGTGCTCGATGCCGAGCCCGTGTCAGGTACGTGGCCCGCCCAATCGGTATCGACGCACATCATAAGTCGTGACCCACGCCGGGCGGTAGACCGCGATCAATGCCGTTGACATGCCCGTGAACCAGGCCTCGCCGGTGGCTAGCAGAAGCACGCTGAACGCGTAGCCGACCGGCACCACGGTCATGGAACCGTCGGCGAGCGTAATGTGAACGCCGAGCGCTGCAGCCGCCGTGAGCGACACCGCAATGGCGGGTGAGACAAAACCCTGGCCCAGGATAAACATAAAGAGATTGCGTGGCAACCAGGCGATGCTGGCACGCTGGATCAAGGTAGAGATGCCGACAGGCAGCGCGCCGAACACGATGAACGTCAGCGCAATGCCCTGCCAGGGGGCGTCGAAGACGACAGCGGCGAGACCGGTGACTATCGCCATGGCGATCAGCGCCAGCGCCCAATCGAATAATGTGACGACTAGCGTGGCGCCGAGCAGATGCATGACAGTGCCGTCGTCGAGCCATGCGTTGCTCGCCCACAGGACCGACACCGCGACAATAATCGCGAGCCAGACATGCTGGAGTGTGCCGTCCTGAAGTCGTTTGAAAGGATTTTTCCACAGCGCGAGCGCGACCACTATCGCAGTGGCGATCCAGCCACCGACAGCGACCCAGAACGGAAGCGGTGTGTAGAGGAAACCCATGTATCTCATATTACTCGTTGGACGAGAAAAGGTGTGAGCGGATTCCATGCCAGCCGGCGCGAGCGCCGCCAGAAAATGCGCGTTCCGATTCTGGCGAGAGCGCCGGCTGACGTTATGCCGAACCTTGCGTGACCTGCTCCGTCGCTGGCCCGGCGGGCGCATCGCCGTAAGGCGTGCTCGGTTCGGCTGCCATGGGCAGCGTGTCGGCCGTGTCGTTCGCGGGCAACGGATACTGGAAGCGCCGCAGCGTGCGGTGCCGCAACGGCACCACGCCGGCTTGTCCCATTACCGGACGAACCGGTTGTTCGCCATCGTTGCGCAGTACTTGCAAATGAGCCGACAGCCAGCCGTTGTAGAGCGCGACCGCGGCGGCACGGTTGGGCGCTCCGAGTTGCTGGAATATGCTCGTCAGATGGATCTTGACCGTGCCTTCACTGATGCCGAGCGTGCGCGCGATCATCTTGTTAGTGCTGCCCATGTGAACGCAGCGCATGATCTGCTCCTGGCGGGGCGACAGGCCGTTAGAAAGTTTGGTCCGACGTGGCGGCGGGCTCTTTTCATCGAACGGCCGGATGGCGGCATCCGGCGGTAGCGGAGGATTGAGCGCCAGCGCGCCGGCCGGCACATAGTGACCACCGAGCAGGACCATCTCGAAAGCGCGCACGATCAGGCACGGATCGGTTTCGCGGGGGACCACGCCGAGCACGCCCTCGTCCATGAGGTCCCGCACCGCAGTCGGCGAGACTTCGTCGGTCAGCACTGCAATGCGCAAGTCCGGGTAATGGCTGAGCAGGCGACGGGTATCGTCAACCGACATCCAGTCCTGCCAATCAATCACAAGCAGGTCGGGCGGCAGGCGCTTGAGCGTACGTTCAACCTGACGCCAATCCTGTGCTTCGTTAAAGCGCGCTAGCCGGTCGATTTGCCGCAGCAGTGCTTTGAGTCCATCGCGTCGTTCCGCGTCTGAGTTGAGTATTGGAACTAGCACGTAATATGAACAACGCCCGTAAACGCTGGGTTTAAGGTAATTATAGTTTAACTGTAGGTGTAATTTGCCACGAAATTTGCCACGATTTAATGTGAGTGAGCGTTCACTTTAATATTTTCAGCCGATTGTCCCGCTATAACCCAGTCGGGGCGTGGACCTATCGTATTTGACAAACCTATAGTCTGTCCTATAATGGATTTCGGAGCGGCAGAAACAGATGCCGTTCGTCATTTCATACTGCAAATGGAGTTGCATGAGGGCCTTCCCACTGGGACAGGTCGTGCAACTCCATTTGCTTTTGCGCCTCATGCACTCCGACCGACCAACGCGGCGACGCCGCAGAATCAACGGAGTGATGATGAGCAATATCGTATCGGCGGACGACGCCGAATCAGGCCACCGCGCCGAGGCCGACGAAGCGGGGCATCCTGAATACCGACACACAGACGCGCCGCACGGATGCCCTGAGCCCTTTCGCGGCCCCATGGCGCAGATGGTCGGTCTATCGCTGCGGTATCAGAACCGCCGCCAACCTGAATTGACGGTGGCCGCTGCACTCGCGGCAATGAGCGCATGCATGAACGGACAGTGGGCGCTTTCAGACGAGCTTCGCGGCAACCTGTATATAGTTGGACTGGCCGAAACCGGCGCGGGAAAGGACGGCCCGCTCAAGCTGGTGAAGAACGTGCTGGACGTGGCGGGCGTCAGCGGCGACGTGATATCCAATGTCGGTTCCGGGCAGGGCATGGAGGATTCGCTACTGCGGAGTACGCACGCGCGGGCGTCGCTGGTGGTGGATGAAGTGGGGCACCTGATAGCCGGGTTCGGCAAGGGCGCAGCGGCGCATACGAACTATGCTGAGAAGATGCTACTTGAAGGCTACAGCGCGGGCAGTTCGTTCATAACCACGCGCGCGCTGGCGAAACGTCCACCGATGCGTATCCCGAATCCGCACCTTACGCTGTTCGGTACGACGACCTTTGCCAGCATGGGCCGCGTGAGTCCGGGTCTCGTTGATAACGGATTGATGGGCCGGTGTCTGGTGGTGGCGGGCCTTGACCTGCCCTCGCTCGTTGATGCGCTGCACGGCAGTCTGCGCGGCGATCTTGAGCAGACCATCGGACCCTTGGCCCATGCTGTGGCACACAGCGGCGGCATCGTTCCGATGACCGAGGGGGCGAGGGAGTGCGAACGCCAGTTGAGCCACGAACTTGATCAGCAGGCACGACTTGCGGACGGCGTACGGCGCACGCTGGCGATGCGTACCATTGAACACATCAAGCGTGTGGCGCTGGTGCTCGCGGTGTGGAACGACATACAGGTCGTGACGCCCGAACACATGGAGTGGGCGGCACACTTTGTTGCCTTCTGCCAGTCGTGCCTTCTGCGATTCGTGGACGACATGACCGACTCACCCGTGGTTCGCAACGCCCACAAGGTGGAGCAGATCATCCGGGAAGCCGTGGCGGGGCGGCGACCATTCAAGACCGCCGCGCACGACCGTTACAACGATATCGCCGCTGACAGCCGTTTGACCGGACGGGCCGCGCTATTGAAAGCCAGTCGCCTATCTAGCGCCGAACTGGAATCGGCTATTACGTATCTTGTTGGTATTGGTGTGGTGGCGATTGTGGACGTGAAGCGTTTGGGAAGTGCAGGCGCGGCGTTCGAACGGTATTACCGGCTGGTCGAATGAGTGTCGGAGTTCCGTAATTCCGTGATTCCCACACCTGTCCGTGTGTGCCTTTGGAATTGTGGAATTGCGGAATCACGTGTTGGGCACGTAGGCATATCGAGTGGAGGTAACGAACTGTTACAACTTCGTATTCCTAAGAGCTTTTCGAAAAAGGTCACTTTTTGGCCGAATTCGTGATTCTGCGGATTTGCTCGAAAAACGGACCTTGAAATATTGATTACGATGGATGACGTACTCATAGGAGGGAGCCATCGTGACCATCATGTTCACAAAACCGGAACCAGCTATTCCTTCAGGACTGCTTTGCAGCGCCTGCAAGGAAGTGAAACCACGCGACCAGTTCTATCCGAACGCTCGCAATCCCAGTGGTTTTTCATACAAGTGCAGACAGTGTGCGACAGCCTATTCAGTGGCCTATGCCAGAAAGTACGGGGCCAAGGCCAAGAGTGTCGGAAAACGCTTTGGGTTGACGGACGAGCAGCAGACCGCGTTTGCCGAGTATCACGAACGGACGGGCATGAGCGTTACCTCAACTATCCGCATGGCTTTGGATGAGTTCCTATCGAAACAGGGCAACAGCAACCCTGAACAAGAACTGAC
This sequence comes from Paraburkholderia sp. D1E, assembly GCF_052682275.1. NCBI lineage: Bacteria > Pseudomonadati > Pseudomonadota > Betaproteobacteria > Burkholderiales > Burkholderiaceae > Paraburkholderia > Paraburkholderia sp. D1E. The sequence continues at coordinate 7,887,411 of NZ_JBQYMB010000001.1, read as the reverse complement.
GGCCCATCAGCAACAGAAAGCCGAGACGGAAGCAGCGTAAAAGCAGCAGCACGACCCCACTCGATTGGGGCGGCAAATAGTAGCAACACGGCAGATTTAAAGAGCAGCCCGAAAAGGGCGCTGAATACAGACACGGCAAAACTGGCGGCAAAGAAAAGCCCGGATTCCATTTCAGGGTCCGGGCTGAATTTGTCCTGTGCGTCAACACAGGGTGAACAGGAATCCTGATTATAGACCCTGTTCACGCACTTTACAAACCCGTGAACAGGAGTCTGAAATGAATAACTCGAAAGCTGAAACCCAAGCTGTAGTCGATGCAAACAATTGCACGACCTTTGACGAAGCGGCTGATTGCGCCAGACTGCAAACCGGCTGGATGTACGTACTCCCGCCCGTTAGACCACTGCCTGAACGAATCTGGGTTGTTCCTGTATTACCCAATCACCACTGGAAAGAACCCTATCGGCGTGTCTGCCATAAAAATGAACGGATTGCCCGCGTGCTGGGGAAACTGGTTACGCGCTATCTGTCAGGCCATGAATCAGACAAGTTGCTAGTACGTGACTGGCTTCACTGGTGGGCATTCAAACGCGATGACCTAGCCGACGAAGCTGACCTGAATCCTAAACAGATTGACTACGCAATCAGTAAACTGGTTGAGTGGGGCATCGTGCTAACCCGGAAGAACGGGGCCAAGGTTAAGGGCGTCAAACACTCGCTATTCCGGTTGAACATTGCGCAGGGCAGTGCATTCCTGAACGGCTGGCCGACCTTTGCCGAGTGCCTTACAGAGTCCTTAGCTATTTCCGAAAATCAGGACACAGCTATTTCCGAAAAGTGGGAGATTAAAACATATACACCTTTAGAAGAACCTTTAAAGTCAAAAGCTTTAAATTCAGATTCTCAGGCCTTGCCTGAAACCCTTGATGCAAATCAATGCGATCAGGCAAAGGCGACAGGAGAAGAAAATTCAAAAACAGATTCACCTTCAACACCTACCCCGAATGCTGTTGAGAAGAAAATTTTCGAAATTTTGCCCAGCACGTACACACCCAATGACTGGGTGGAGATGTTCAGCGCCACAGGGGCCGCAGTGACCGCCCATGAGCGGGGCCGGCTGGTTGCCATGGGCGACCGATACGAACGGGCAGGGAAGCCCTTTGCGCCCTTCCTGAAGGCATTGCTGAATACCCATGTCCTTGGACATTACGCAGATTGGGGGAAGTACCGTCAGGCCGTACTGGACGGAACCAAGGTTGATAAGTCGGATAGGCACAATCCGGCAACGCACGTTCCCCATGTGGATTTTTTCCTACGTAGGCATGAAGCGCTGTACGCGCAGTATCGGCAGTGGGAACTGGGAGAAGGCCTGAGCATGATTGGCTGGCAACCGCCGCCCCCTGCAATCAAGGCACCGCCTGCACCAGTGAAGCCAGTTGAGTTGTCGACTTTTCAAAAGTTGGTTCAAGACAAGATAGCAGCCAAGACCAAGCACGCGCAGGCCGCAGCGGCTTGAATCTGGCCGCGTGGTGGCGATGGCGGGCAGTGGTCGGTGTGGTTGTGGCGGGAGAGGGTGGCAGCGGCGCCAGCGGTCGTTTTAAGGACTGCGAATTTCTATGCAATCAATTGCATTGAACGGCGACGGCGGATGCGGGCAAAAAAGATTTGCGAGCTACCCAACACCGGCAGCCTGTTGGTGTTCCTCGTTAGAAGCCCCAAGCGTAAACTTGAAACCATGGACTTAGGAGAGACGAAGTGCGCGACCCCGACAACACGACTAGTGCTTTCTACCCGAACACCGTCATTGATGCAGTGATCGAGCGGACGGCCAAGGGTGAGGCGCTAACGGCTATTTGTGCGACGCCGGGTTATCCATCGCGTGCAAGCTGGTGGCGGTGGTGTACATCCGACCCGCAGCTATCAGCACGTTACACCGTGGCGCTACAGCAGAGCATCGCACGCCGTCGTAATCTCGATCACGTTTGAAGGAGCAGCGACCATGAACAACGATGAACGCGCGCAAGACCTCGACCGGCTATTCAATGACGGACAAGCTTCCCACAGCAACCAACCGGGCAAGCTGGTGCGACACACCGAACACGATGATGCGGGCCGCGAAATCAGAACGTGGACCGGCGACAAATCTATCTGGATGGACGCCTACAAGGCACCGCGTCACCTCATGACGGTCATGTCGCATGACCCGGCGTGGAATCGTTACATCCACGCCCAGCGTCTTACTGAATGGGGCGTGAAATGAGCGACGCCGATTACTCTGACTTCAAGGTCATGCCGGTAGTGCTGAAGGGCATCGCCGCCGACAGTCCCGGACCCAGCCCGCGCGAATCATACGGACCCGGTGAGCGCCAGCGGTTCGAAGCTATCCGTGGTCACGTTGACCGCGCACTACAGGCAACCGGTGAGAACGTCTACCAGCCGCAAATTGGGCACAAGTCACCAGAAGCCTATACAAAGGCCGTGCTGGGCGTGCTGGCGAAGCACACCGAGCAACACAAGCGCCTCGCCACGTGGAGCATTCCAGATCGCTCGTTGGCGGAGTACACACAGAAGATTGTTGGCGATGCACTCGATTCACCTCGACGTGAAGGCCGACTTGCCGAGATCGTGATCGTTGACCGCAGCGGACGCGAAGTACGCGAGTTTGTTGGCAGCAAGAAATCTTGGATGCAGCATTTCGAAGGTCCGACGATGCTGGGTACGATCTACATCAACGGACAGCCGCAACGGGTGTAACGACCATGAGCGCTCTTAAACACTGCCCCCGCTGCAAAACGGATTCGTCTGAGTTCCACCGGGACGCCAGCACGGCGGACGGGCTATCAGTGTATTGCGCGGCATGTCGTAACGAGATGAATCGCGAGTGGTACGAGAAGCACCGCGACGAACGGACCCAACGAATCGAAAAGTGGAAGCAGGAAAATGCACACTTGGTGCGCATGGCAGATACAGATAGAAAGCGTGCAAGGTATGCGACAGACCCGGAATTCAGGAAAGTCATCAGCAAGCGCAACGCCGAGCAGTACGCCAGACGCAAGGCCGCAAGGCAAGGGAGTTCGTCATGACCACGCGCACCCGTTGGCCTGTCAGTATTCCATGTGGGCGAGTGCGGCAACGTCGTGTTGATCCACCACTTGAGCAAACAACGTTGTATCGAATCAATCCGCAGCGGGCAATTGAGCTTGAAGCGCAAGGGACGAAAAAGCGGAGCAACAAATGAACGAACTAGCTGAAGTACTCGACCGGCTGACCATTGTCGATAGTGCGGTAGGTCTATTGGCTGACCGTTCATCCCCGGATGACGCGGTTGCATGCGCCGCGATGCTGGATTTACTTCACCAATCCGAAGCGCTGTTGCTGAAGGCCGATTTGCTGGTGGTCGGCACGGCTGACCGGGACTTCTTTGCACCGCTATTGAAGAAAACCTTTGCCGCCAGCGCGGTGGTGGCGCGACGCCTAGACCGGATTCGGCAAGCGGCACTGGTCGCAGAAGCCGCAACCGCAACGAAGCATTGAGAGACAGCCATGGCGACCTACAAACAATGTTCGACGTGCTGCAACACCAAGCCGGTGGAAGACTTCCCGAGCGACCGTTCAAGAAAAAGCGGCTACTGTCCCCGCTGTAAAGCATGCTGCAACGAAGCTAGTCGTGCATGGGCAGCGGCTAACCCCGAAAAAGTAGTAGCGAATCATGCACGGCGATACAAACGGCCTGCTGATTATGTGGATGGTCGTAAGCGCCCGTTCAAGGGCGAACATGCAATTGCAGTAAATGACCTGCCCGCTGAAATCTATCTTGGTATGTAACGGAACAGCACCGTGGTTACAACTGGAGGTCTTCCACAATGAACAAGATTCATGATGTAACTTTTGAAGGGCGCGAAAGAACACGCGATGAGAATTTGCGAACTGTTGAGGGGACGCTCGTTGGATGTATCAAACTCATTGAGCGCGCACGTGCGGGTGATTCTGACTCAAACATCAGTTGTGCGGCAGGCTGGCTTAGAGCAACAGCGGCGGACCTAGACGCGCTGTCGGAGCCATAAGGACTAACACGCAGCAGCATATCTATCAATTCAGCCATGGAGGGCACCAAAATGTAGGGGTGTGCCGTGGCTGTGAAATTGAATGGAAAGACGCTTGCAGTAAAGCCGAAGAAAGCAGAACCGGCTAAAGCCAAGCCTCAGGCGGTCAGGAAACGCAATCCGACCAAGCGCGGTTACGCGGCCAAGACGTTCGAGCGGCTGTTTCAGGCCATTGCCAACGGTGCGACGCTGGCCGAAGCGTGCTCGGCACCCGGCATGCCGACAGTCTGGACGGCGCGTCGCAGGTTTCAAACGGACGACCTGTTAAACGATCAGTACCTCAAGGCGTTGCGCATCAAGATTCATGCGCTGACTGACGACCTGCCGGATTTGGCTGATAAAGCACTTGAGGGTAAGGGCGAACCGACCCGCGCCGAGAAGTTGCAGGCGGCGAAACTCAAGAGCGATAACGTCAAGTGGCTTGCACAACGCCTGTTGAATGAGTACGCAGGCGATGGTGAGGGCGGCACGGTAGTTCTCAACATCACGAACGCCCCCGATATCCCGTCCGTGAATCAGCCTGCTGACGCACCAGCAGCGATTGTGCCCACGCCGTTGTTAAAGATCATTGGCGGCAGCGATGGCTGATATCGTGCTATCGCCTCTGCATGCTTCACAACGTGCGGTAGTGGCCGGGCTGGCACCACGCACTGTATTACGGTGCGGCAGGCGCTGGGGCAAGAGCATGGCACTCGAAATCATCGCTGAAATCTGCGCCTTGAAGGGCGAGCGCATCGGGATTTTTAGCCCCGATTACACCCGGTTGCTCCCGATGTTTCAGAGCATCGCCAGCACGCTTAAACCGGCGATCATCAGCGCGTCAAAAACCGAAATGCTGATTACGCTGCGCGGTGGCGGCCTAATCGAATTCTGGACGTTGCAGGATGAAAACGCGGGCCGGTCCCGTTGGTATCACCGGGTACTGATTGACGAAGCATCGTTAGTCGCCGACCTCGAAAGCATTTTCAATCTGAGCATCGCGCCGACCTTGCTGGATCGCAACGGCCATGCGTACATCGCGGGCACGCCGCTGGGCGCTGACGACACCGCTTTTTTCTACAAAGCCTGCACGATCAAGCAGGCAAGTCCGAAATGGCCGGTGGTGTGGAAAGAGTATCACTTGCCGACCGCCGCGAATCCGATGCTCAATGCGCAAGCCGTCGCGGCGCTTAAGAGCCAGTACCCGCCGCTGGTCTTCGAACAGGAGTACATGGCGAATTTTGTGTCATGGAGTGGTGAGTCGTTATTCAAACTCCCTTCGCTGTTGCAGGACGGCCACGGCGTGCCCTATCCGACGATTTGCGATGGTGTGTATGCCGTGGTGGACACCGCAGTGAAGGACGGCCAAACCAATGATGGAACGGGTGTAATTTTTGTTGCCGTCAGTAAGCACTTCGGTGCGCCGTGTGTGATTCTCGATTGGGATATTCAACAGATCACGTCGGACCTTCAAATAGGCTGGTTGCCGTCCATCTTTCAGCGACTCGAAGTGCTGGCGAGGCAGTGCCGCGCGCGATACGGCGTGCTGGGTACGTTCATTGAAGACAAGCAGAGCGGCAGCATGTTGCTGCAACACGGTGAGCGTTCAGGCTGGCCGACATGTGCTATCGACGGTGCGCTCACTGCGGCAGGCAAAAGCGGGCGCGCGAGCATGGCGAGTGGTCCGGTTCATCAGGGACGTTTGAAGCTGTCTGCATTCGCGTACGACAAGGTAAGCGATTACAAGGGCATCACCAGAAATCACTTGGTCAGTCAGGTAACGTCATTCGCCATTGGTGACAAACTGGCGTACAAGCGCGCGGACGACCTCGCGGACTGTTTTACCTATTCTGTGCTGATTTGCTTTGAAGGCGAATCGCCCTTACTTTTTTGATTCGATCGTTTAGTAGTGCTACATGGAGAGTGAAATGAGTGATAAAGCATCTGGTCGCGACGACCTCAACAGCGGTTCCGATTCAGCGAAGCACCACACGGGCACCGCCGCCGAGCAGCATCACCGGGCACCCAAGGCAGAGCGCAGTGCCCCTGTCACCAACCGGCATCCCAATGGCGCGGTGGGGAATGGCACGCCCGGTAAGGCCGATGAACGCAGCGCCGTGAAGTAGGGGGGGCAGGATGAAACTTCATTCACTGGAAGGGCTGAAGCAGAAAGCCCGGCGTTATACCTGCACGGTGTTGTGCGATGCAATGGAGGCCACGCAGCGTGTGCGCGGCGTGGCCGTGGTGGTGGAGTCCGTGCCGGTCACCTGTCTGTACGACAGCCCGACGGATTCATTCTTATGGATCGTCAGCGGGCAGTTCGTGACCGAGCAGCAGGCAGGGACGTTTCTGGATGAGGGCAGACCGCCGCCGCGCCCCAAGGAAATCAGTACGTGCGAAGCGCTCAAAAAATTCGACCGGTATCGAGCAGCACAAATGCCGGTCATCAGCGCGCACGTGCAGACCGAGGGGCGCGAGCGGTACGAAACCATTTGCCGGTTAAATGAAGCATGGTTGACGCTGTACACCGGTCCCGAGGGATACGAGCGGATTGTCGGCATGCTTGACCGTGGAGGCGGGGTCTTGCCACCGCAGATGCTGGCCGAAAGGGCAGACGCCGCAGAGGCCGCGCTATTCGACGTAGCCGAGCGCTTTATGGCCGAGTACGCACGCCTTGACATGCAGACGGCAGGAGGCGCGAATGCGTAGAGCCAAAGAATCAATTCTTAGTCTGGCGACTGCGGCACGCCGTACCGGTTCGGTGGTCGTCGTGCTGGGACAGCAGAACACGCGACTACGTTGCACCTACCACGTGCCCACAGACACGTTTCAATGGCACGTGGACGACTTCCCGTGCCCAGCCAGCCGCGTTAGCTGGATTCTGGAGAGCCTGCAAAATGAATAGCTATGAACATCAGATGACCCAGCACCCGCGCCCGCGCGTGCGGGAAGAAAGCCGGGATGAGTTCTGGAATCGACGGGATGAGCAGCGCCAGCATCAGCAGCACGAACAACGTGCAGTGCGTCAAGATGAAATCCGCCACCGCGACCGCGTACAACCACGCCTGCTAGGTCCGTTTGATCACGACGTAGCACCGGCCTTGCTATCTGTTGATGACACGGCGTGGGCGTTGGTGACGCTGGCTCGCCGGGATGGCCGCGCGTACTTTCATGCACCGGGTCTGGTCGTGGAAGTCTCGACAGCCAGCAAACACGCACTTGACCTATGTTGGACAGTCAACCGGAAGGAGTCGTCTGAATACGACTTCAGGCAGGCCCTACAGGCCGCACGGTCAGCCCGCAAGGCCTAGGCATGGAAGCCCCACGATACGGCCTACTCGATCAGCGGCAGCGGCAAGCCCGTACCGTGTATGAGGGCCGTGCACATACGTTTTATGCGAGTCATGAATCACTCCCGCCGCCGACACTGACCAGCAGACCGCAGAAGCCTGAGCGCCAGCCCGGTGAGGGTCGCGCCTCCAATGGCCGGACGTTGACCGACGAAGCGAAAGCAGCTATCCGTTTGCTGGTGGCCGAGGGGTTGTCTCTGACGGAGATCGGTCGTCGTGCTGGTGTGTTACGTCCCGGCCTAAATTAGGGTTGTCGTCGCGAGCTATGTGGCGTGAGATTGCGAGGGGCGTCGCGCACTAAATGAGGAATGGAATGGGCCTCGTTTAGTGCGCGACGGCGGCGCTAGATTGGAGGGTCGGTTTTACGGCGCCAAGGTTGATCGGGATCCATTGTCTCGCGATAGCGTTTGTCGGAGTCGCGACGCAGTTCGTGCTCGTATCGTTGTTCGCATACAAGGGCGAGGCGGTAGAGGAAGTCGGTCAGAGCACGAGCACAAGAATCAGGGATACCGTCGGGGAATAGCGTGTCAAACTCGGGCGTCATTTCAACTCCTCGATCGCCTGTTGTAGCAGTTCGTCGGGTAGATGGTTCAGTCCTTTGGGCACGGCCATCTGCATAGCGGTGCGCAGAATCCGCCCCGCTTGCCGGGGCAAGCCGCGAGAGGCCTGGCGAAGTAACTCCAGGCCAGATTCGGCCAGCAACGTATGACTGCAGCCGGCGCTCTTCAATGCGTGTTGGATGAACAGGGCGAAGCGCTCGCGTTCGATCACGGGTTTGAGTTGAACGCGTGCCTGGATACGTCCATATAAAGCTGCGTACGGCGCACGCTCGAGCGTTTGGCCCAGACTCGGATGGCCTGCGAGCCAGACAGTGAGCAGGTCGCGCGAATCGAAGGCGAAGTTCAGGAAGGCCGGGAAGTCGCGGAAGAATTCGAGGGGCAGGTTCTGCGCTTCGTCGATAATCCACACGGGCAACAACTGTTTGCTCTCGACGAGCTCCAGGATGCGCAGCTTCAGATCCCGCCACAGGTCGGCACGCCGATAGGCGGGCTCCAGACCCAGCGCCCGAGCTAGGCTGCGGTACAGATCGATGCGCCCGAACTCGGTTTCAGCCAGATAGATGACCTGGTAGCGATGGGGATTCAAGGCCAGTGCTGCGTGGCGTAACGCGGCAGTCTTGCCCACACCGGGCTCGCCCGTGAGCAAGCCAATACCGGGACTATGCAGTAGCCACTGGAAGCGCTCGTTGAATTGCGCCAAGGCGCCGTCGTCCCACAACTCACTATGTTCTTTGGAAAGCGGCGCGCAACGTAGACCGAAGTGTTGTCGATACATGTCACAGCTCCCGGGCGTAGTGACGTTGATAGGCAAGCTCGATAAGATTGGGACCGTGCGCCGCGTTCTCGATCGGCGCGTCGTGTCCTGTCACGGCCGGCTCGACGGTCTCAGGCTGAGATTTGCGCCGCTTGCGTGTGCGATTGCCGACAGCGTCGAGCAGGGTTGCGGCGCCCAAGGGCTCGCCCGCCTCACTTTCTACGCCCTTGACGGTTCCCGTATGGGGATCCACCACGAGCAACACGGTCTTGCCGACCAGCTCGTATGGCACTTCGAAGCGCTTGCCCTGAAATGACACGGTGCCGTCGCGGCGCACGTAGCGCTCGATACGGTGCAGGAACAGTTCGTCCAGTTGTGCGGCGCGTGCGCCGAGTGTGCCGATACGGGGTAGGTCCTGCTGATAGCGAGCGAGCGGCGTCTGGTTACACAGGCCGCTGTGTTCGGTGCGATGGTAAATCTGTTCGACCCAAGCCCACAGGCGCGCGTTGAGGTCCGCCAGATCATGGATGTGCGTGGTGTCGAGCTCGCTCAGGAATTGAGCCCGTAAGCTGCGATGCCAGCGCTCCAACTTGCCCTTGCCCTCGGGAGCATACGGTCTACAATAAACCAGCCTGATCGACAGCCGTGCACAAATGCCCTGCAATGTCGCCGCCCGATAAGCGGCGCCGTTATCGACGATCAACATCTTGGGCACACCGCGTTTGAGCAAGGCCTGCTTGAGTACGCCCTCGATGTCGATCGCGCTCTCCGAGAAGCAGAACGCGCTATGGGCGATGAGCCGCGAGGCGTCGTCCATCAACGAGACCAGGTAGGTCTTGCGGCGCCCCCGGCCAAGCGACAAGTGCGGGCCATGCAGGACATCGCCGTACCAGATGGAGCCGGCGTGTTCGGCCACGAAGCTGCGTTTCTCCTCGGGCAAGCTGGCCGAGCCAACGATGCGCGAGAGCCCGTGGGCTTGCAGCAGCCGATGAACGGCGCAGCGCGAGAGTGTGTCGTGCGCCACGATACCCGCAGATTCGAGCAGCAAACGGATCTGGCGGATCGAGCGTCGCGGATTCTCGCGCTTAGCTGCAAGGATCGCAGCTTGCACGGCCGATGGCAGCTTCGATTGCCCGCGATCCATACGGGGCTTGCTGCACAGGCCCTCCAGCCCGTGCTGTTTCCAGGCGTAATACCAGGACTGAAGCGTCTTCTCGCCGATATGGCGACGACGAGAACCGGGAATTGCGTACTCCTGCTGAGCCAGTTGGCGGATGATCTGCTGCAAGTCGCCGCGATCAAGCCGTTCGCGACTGACAAGTGGTCCGAGTACGGACAGGCGAAACAGGGCCTTCGGGTCGATGTCCTTCATGCTCACTCCTATGGTTAAAAAGGGAGTGCCATGAGAACCGCGAACCGAATTCGGCGCGAGTGGGCAAAGTGTGTGGAGAGCCCGGAATGACGAAAATTACGTCGTCGCGTACCCAATCAGGATAAACGGATCACGGGACGCAAACGCCGTCGCCGTCGAGCCAGGCCATGGCTTCGCACAACGGCATGCGCTGCAGGCAGCGCAGCCAGAATTCAGTGATATCGACTGATCGCCCGAGTTCGGCGAAACGGCTTCGCAAATGAAATTCGAACGAGAGGCTACGCTCGCCAAGCCGCTGCCACCAGCGCCGTACCGTATGTCTGCCGAGCGCGAAGATCGCACTGGCGCGGCGCTGCGAGCAGCCGGCCAACAGAAGGAGTAAGACACGCTGTTGGTCCGCCCAGTTGTACCAACGGTGGGGAGCTATGCACAGCGGCAGGCGCGAACACGTGCGGCTGCAGGTTCGACAGCGAAAGCGCAAAACGGGAATCGGATTGAGAGCGCCAGCGGCGCTGCGGTCGGCCTTGCGATGGTAACGACCGTGACACCACACACCCGAGCAGCCGCAATGTACGCAAGCGACAGGTCGATACACTTGCGGCGTGCGATCGACCGCATTGAGATGTTGTTCAAGAACAGGAAACGCGAATACAATTCGATGCATAGGCCGGTCTACTTTGTTGTTCGTGTGGGGCTTCGTAACTTCCCACGATAACAGAGCAGTACTGGCCTTCTTTACGTCCGTCTCATCTCATGATGTTCAGGGTTAAGTTCCAAACTTCATCCTATTTGATACCGAGATAAACACCTCCGCTGGAACCCAAATATAGCGGGACGTAACACTGGTGTGTCAATCACAACGGCAAAACGTATCAAAGGCAGCATGTCGGACGAGCGCACAGCACCAGCGCCAGCGCCAATGCAATTGATTGCATCAGCAGCGCCAGCGGCAGAGCCGCAGAGGTTGCATATTCTTGATTGGGGGCGGCGCATGGCCGGTTATGAATTCAGCACGCCCGAACAGCAGCGCAAGCCGGAGAAAGGCCGATCACACAGCAAGGTCATGACCCACAGTCAGATCAATAGCGTGTTGAGAAGCAACCACGCGCCGACAACCGGGATGAGCATCAACGCCCACAGCGCCAGCGCCCGCGAACGCAGCCCCCGCGCAATTGCGCAATCAATTGCACAACTTTTTGGCGGCGGCGGGGGCATTGGATTTTGACTTTGGGTTGAAGTTACACAGATAGCACGTTCTCACATAGCGCCAAAACAGCCCATTTTTTCCAGTAAATCAGTAAAAAATTTGCGGGCGCGAAGCGGGTTTTGAAGTTCGAAGTACAGGCAGCTAAAGAGCGCTTAATGCGGTGCAAACACAGTCCAGACAGCAGGACGGTGCAAATACAGAAAGCCTGTCCGTCTGCAATCCATCCATGGCATTTCGCCAGCAGATACCGCTCAATACCTGCTGTCTGCCTCATATGGACAGCGTAGTTCACGCGCATGAGCGCGTACGATATTGCCGGATAACACGACCACCCACGCGTGGCCGAGCCGGGAAATTTTCAGCGGGTCCACCGCAAAATAAAAAAAGCCCGCCGAAGCGGGCCTGTACTTACTTCGTCAGAAAGGACAGTGCTAGGTTGATCAGCATACAAACCGTGCTGACAACCCCGGCGTAATCGCCGACTGCCTTAACGAACTGATGGATTGTCTCCATTCTCGTTCACCTCTTAATCAAACCCAAGCGGTAGAGGGTATGTCCTTCTGGTAGTTCGACCAACCTAGGTCGCCGGAAACACGCCCGCCTCAGGGGCGGCGATCATCCTAGCACCAATTCGTATGCGAGCCAGTTCCGACTAGGTGGGCGAAAACGAATCTATAAGCCCTCACGCTGAAAGGCCCGAAAAATGAGGGCGAAAAATAGCCTTGAACAATTTCGCCCATGGGCTATACTATGTACTCGTATTAGCCCAGTAGCACAGCCAGCGGCAGACACGCCCTCCACACCCTGAGCCGCCACGCAATCAATTGCATTGACCGGAGTCCATCATGAGCCGCGTATTCGCCTATTGCCGGGTTAGCACCGCCGACCAGCACCCGGAGAACCAAGTACAGGAAATCAAGGCCGCTGGGTTCGATATCAAGCCCTCGCGCGTGGTCACCGAACATATCAGCGGCAGCACACCCGCACGTGAGCGTCCGCAGTTCGCGCTGTTGCTGCAAAAGATCGAAGCGCAGGACGTACTGGTGGTGACCAAGCTCGACCGGCTGGGCCGTAATGCGATGGACGTGCGGACCACCGTAGAGGCGCTAGCAGGCGCGGGCGTGCGTGTGCACTGTCTGGCACTGGGGGGCGTGGACCTGACGAGCAGCGCGGGCAAGATGACCATGCAGGTACTGTGCGCGGTAGCCGAGTTCGAACGCGACTTGCTCATTGAGCGCACCAACAGCGGGTTAGCCCGCGTGAAGGCCGAGGGCCGCAAGCTGGGCCGTCCATCAGCACTGTCCGACGAACAGCAGGCCGAAGTACTGCGCAAGCTGGCCGAGGGTGCGACGGTGTACGGGCTGGCTCAGGAATTCGACGTGGACCGCCGCAGCATCCGGCGCGTACGTGACAACGCGACCACTGCTGACGCCTGAACGCTCAACGCTGGCCGCGTTCACACAATTGCGCAGACTCCACTCGTGGAAAGACCTGACCGTCTGCCGTTATGATGGCGGGAATAAATACTAGAGGTAGACCATGACAAAAACGGGAATGCTTACTCCCGCCCAGATGCGCACAGCAATATCGCGTCTTAAGCTCAGGCTCGAAGACTTGGCAAACTTCCCCGCCGCAAGTATCTACAACGTCACTGACCCGCGTATCACGGCGCTAGAAGCGAAGTTGCAAGATACGCTTGCCGAAATCTTTGGCATGAGCGGCAACGATTGGGAAAGATTCAGGCCGCGTGCTCTCTTGCCTGCTGTGATGGTATTAGGTCGGGAGCGTCTTTCGAGTACCAAGCTACATGATGAGCTTCATAACGGCGTGTATCGTGAGCGAAGCAATCTAACGACGATCATCGAATTGTTTGAGGAAAAGCTTGCCCATGTGCAGGACGACCCAGCAGATCGTGCCCGCCGCGCATTTGGCGACCTCGACTTACATCCTGATATCGCGCAGGAATGCACCAAGCTTTTTGAAGACGGCCACTATTCACAGGCGGTTGAGACTGCCTGCAAGGTACTGGATATGCTGGTGCAGCGGCGAAGCCTGAAGAACGATTCGACCGGCACGCCGTTAATGCGCTCGGTGTTCAGCCCCAAGGCCCCGATTCTCAAGTTCAATGATCAACAGACCGAATCAGAGAAAAGTGAGCAGGAAGGCATGATGCACTTGTTTGAAGGGGCGATGCTGGCGCTTCGCAACCCGCGCGCCCACGGAATCACACACGATCACCCTGAACGTGCGATTGAATATCTGAGTTTTCTGAGCATGCTGGCGCGTTCGCTCGACCGCACCGAACGCGTTTAATGCTGGCGTTCTCCTGATGCGTTCTGTAGTTGGCTTTAGCGATGAGCGCGGTAGCCAAGGCACTGCACACCAGCCGACAAGTCATCATGCGGGTACGCGACGCCACCGCGCCCGCTGACGCCGAATAGCGGGAGCAGGCGGTCTGACCGGAGTAGCATGCGGGTAGGCCATTCCGACGCTCAAGGGCATGTATGAACACCGCTGCTAACGCTGAATTTCTCACGCGGTTGGAGCAGGGCATCGTGCAGGCTGAATTGGCGATGACCCGGCAGGCTGAGTACGTCAGTCGGTACGTGCAGGGTGACCCGCGAAATGCCAACAACCAGCGTGTTCTCGAATCAATGCAGCGGTCGTTAGACTCGCTGTACCGGGCGCGCAAGCGCGTACTGAACGTAATCGGTTAGCGTGCGGGCGCAGGGCCACGCACCGCAGGGCCACGCAATCAATTGCGCAAGCTGGACTTCTCGTAAGTAAAATCTCAGCGTGACCAACATGACCGGCGCAAGACCGGCCAACTCTGAGAGAACTACAAAATGGGCCTGTTAAAGAATATGCGTTCGGCAATCACCACCGGCACGGCGACAGCGCGGGGTGACCGGGTGGCCGACGAGATACAGACGATCATGAATAACCTGTCTGCGGGTTCGCAGGATATGCGGGAAGCGGTCTTTGCCGTCTTTCTGGCCCGGCGCGCTCAAATGTTGGAGCAGCGCCCGCAATGGAACGCAGAGCAGCAGACCGCCGTAGGAAAGAACGTGTTTGAACAGGCCAAGATGATGAGTAAAAGCGCAACTTCTCATCACGACGAGGCCACGAGCTACGGCATTGGTCTGGCGGGCTTGTGGCTGGAAAGCGGCGCTTCCATCTCCGAGCGGGCGCAACTTGCACATCAGGTACTGGAAAGCATGATCAACGGTTGATGCTTCGACTACCAGTAAGACGCACCCGCGCCCGCGCCAGCCAGCACACCACCGCGTACGACAGCGGCAACAGCGCGCACCACAGCGCGATCAACTGTAAGGCGTTCATTGCCCACCCCCGGCGAGGGTGTCGAGGTAGTCGCTCACGACCCGCGTAGTCCAGAACGGTCTACCATCGTTTCCGCACGGCGGCGGGATCAACCCGGCGTTGAGCCTGCTGTAAAACTTGGTGCTGTTGAGGGAGAGCAGCGTCAACATATGGCCGACGCGCAAGATACCTTTCTTGTCCAAGTCGATCAGGCCAACTGGCAATGGCTTCGCCCCGCCGTGGTGGTGGCGGGGTTCTCTCTTTGGCTTCGAATCGGCAGAGGCAACGGACGCGCTGGGGGCGTCTACAGGGGCTACGAACTGCACAGACATGGAGCGTCCTTTACTAAGGCCCGACTCCATTCGGTGGTTAGTGATTTACTGCTATCGATAGCGTACGCCTATGCGCTTTGTGGTGCAATATGGTGGTGTCTAGGTGTTTTCCCGTAGTTCGTCTAGCGCGTCGGCCCAGCGCTGCATCATGTCCGTCCGGTCGCGCAGATGCTTGGATCGGTCATACGCCCGACGCACGGCATTGCGCTCTTGATGGGCGAGTTGACGGTCGATAGCCTTGTCGGAGAAGCCCATTTCACTGAGCAACGAGTTAGCGGTTCCGCGTGCGCCGTGACAGGTAAAGCCCAAGCTGTCTTTCCCGGCGAACCCCAGCCGCGCCAGCGCCCTGTTAAACGTGTTGGCATCCATACAGGTGTCCGCAATCTTGCCACCGCTCTTTACGACTGCCTTCGCCTTGTCGCCCTTGGTGTTCGGGAACAGCCAGCCTGATTTGGTCGGCGGGCAGATACCGCGCAGTTCTCGCAGCAGCGCAATCGCCTGCTGGCTGAGTGGCACGGTGTGGGGCTTGCGCATCTTCATCCTGCCAGCCGGGATATGCCAGACGGCGTTATCGAAGTCGAATTCAGACCACGTGGCCTTGCGTAGTTCGACGGTGCGAACGAACGTCAACAGGATCAGCAGCAACCCGATACGGGTCATGCGCGAGCCGCCACCCGCATCGATGCGACGCAGCAGCACCGCCAGATCGGGGGGATCGAGTGCCACGTTGTTACGGGTCGGCGGGCGTGTGATTGCCGCACCGCTCTTGAACGCCGTGACCGGGTTGAATTTCGCCTGCTTGGTCAGCACCGCATGCTGAAACACACCCGCCAGATGACCGCGAAGCCGGATGGCGATATGCGGCGCACCATCGGCCTTCACCTCGCCAATGTCCTCATTGGCACCATCGCGACTGGCTACGGAGGTGAGCAGTTTGTACACGTGATCGACTTCAATCTCATGCACTGGCATTGAGCCTAGGCCGTCCCGCACGTACTTGGTCAGAAACCGTTCAGCCTGCAAGCGGTAGTAGTCGCTCCATTTTTTCTTTTTGGCCGTGAGAACGAGCCATTCCTGTACGACCGGCCAGAGGGTTCCGTGTCCTTCCTGCTGTTCGAGCAGCTTCTGTTGTGCGGCAGCGGCCTTGGCGCGGTCATACTCGATAGGATCAACACCATCGGCCAGCAGCTTTTCCAGTTCCTGACGACGTGTACGTGCCTGTTCGACGGTCACGGCAGGGAAGGCCCCGATATCGTTGTACACGCGCTCCTTGCCGTCGAACGTGTACGCCCATTTCCAGACCTTGCTACCTGCCGTGCTGACGTGGATATACAGACGGTTGTAGTCGCCGTACTTGCGCGGCTTGGGTCCGGGTTTGAAGCCCGCCACCAGCGCGTCAGTGAGCTGTTTGTTGCCCTTGTCGGTTTTCATGCTGGCACTCCTTGCCTGATTTTACGCCCGTTTTTGCCACGAATTTGCCACGATTCCCGGTGGTGGTCGGTGGTGGCACGTGGTGGCTTGAAAGGTAAAACCCAGCGTTTACAAGGCTTTGCGGGTGGCGCGTGGTGGTACGTGGTGGCGTTCCCGTTTTAGTATTGAGAATCGCATGCCATGTCTCCAGATAAATCGGGCGTGGTGGCGCGATGCATGCGTGCCGGCGAAGGTGCCGGGCGCATTACGATGCACCACTGGCACTATCATGACAAATTCCTTCCGTTTTGACGGCCTGTCCAAAAGGCATAGGAGGAATGACATAAAAAAACCCCCGCGCTCGGCGGGGGTTTCCTGATGTCGGACGGTGCGGCGCAATGACACCGCGCCGGTGGGTCAGTGGAAATGCGGTTGCGCGGGCTCCGCGTCTTCCGGCATTTCGGCGTGGACGATTTCGCCGAGCGGGTCCGCATAGAGCGGAACACCGCAGTCATCGCAATATTCCGGCTCGAAGCGGCCTGAGTGGCGGCGCACGTCTGTCACACCGGTTTCCTTGAGCAATGCGACGATTTCTTCGAGCGGGTCGTCTGACGCAGCGGTTTCTTGCGGTTCTTCATCGATGCCGGGTTCGCCGTTCTCGCGGCCATAAAGTGGCCACACGACGCCGTAGATCACGTCATTGCTGCCCCGGCGCGTAAAGCCGACCCGGTATTCGTCGATACGGCGCTCGCCGAAGCCCGCGACAACCGCGCGCAACTCCTGGGGCGCCGCGCCGATTGTGTCGAACAGATAGCGCACGGCGGTACGTACCGTGTGAGGGCGCACGCGTTCGTCGGCGTCGCGGCAGGCCGAATAATAGGCATCCGGCAACAGACACTCGAATTCACATCCGGGCAGTGCCAGCGACAGATTGGCGCCGCCTTGCGTTGCCCATTGCTCGAGGCATTGGCCACGCTCGATCCGAGTGCCATTTTCTTCTTCCTGCCAGCGAAACGCCGGCTCGCCCACCGGCGCCGCGACCACAGCCAGCAGAAAGCGTGGGTCGGCCAGGATTGGCGAGGTTTCCGGCAGTTCGCCAAAATTGAGTTTGGCGTTGGCGCCAGCCATCGCTGCTTGAGCGAGTTGCTGGGCAATGCGCCAGGTTTCGACGTGGTGACGCGGCAGTTGATCGATGCTGTACAGGAACGGCACCATGGCGACACGCGTATTGGCCGCGAGCACATGCGCCTGCAGGTGCGCGCGCAGCGCGTCGGCTGCGTCCGGTTTGAGCGGGCCGGAAGGAATCATGTAGCGAGTCCAGGCCAGCACAGGTGCGGCAATCAGCAGCGCTTCATAAGGAACGCCTTCATGTTCGATGATGAACGACTCGCTATGCGTTTCCGCCATGTCGGCGAGCGCGCCGTAAGCATCAGGATGATTCTGCTGCAGATGATCGAGCGCGGCGTCCAGCGTAGTCTGGTTGGCGTTGCGGACGATCTTGGCCAGCAGCGCATCGAGCTTTGCTTCCCAGAAGCGGTCTTCGGTGCGGCTGCCCGACGCGAAAAGCGCGAGCGAGAGACCGACGAGCTTGTCGGCATCGGGGGGGAGACGTTTGGCGATTCGCGAGCGCATAAATCCAGGAATTTGGGGGCACAGAACCTTATATTCTAGTCTTTTCTATGCCGCCATATTATTTGGCTGACTATGCCGGATGGATTGGGACGTTTCGGCATTCAAAATAACACCTGTTGCCGGTGCTGCCAGATGCATTGCGCGGCGTCCTGGCCAGATGATATAAGACAGGCCCGGAGGCGTGACTCGCTTCTATACTGACTGCCTTCAGTGGGTGCTTCGCAAGCGTATGTCTATTCGTCGCTGTGGTCTGGCACAACAGGAGATTCATAGTGAAATCGGACCAACTGATTGAGCGTCTCGCCGCCGTGTTCGCGTTGATCATATTGGTGGGCGGCTCTCTGCTGGTGCTTGCGCCTTTTACGACCGCGCTGTTATGGGGCGCCATTCTCAGTTATAGCTCGTGGGGCTTGTACCGGCGGCTCACTACGGCAGTCGGGGGGCGGCGGAAGCTGGCTGCGACGTTGATCGTGTTCATCATTCTGGTTGTGGTGCTTGGTCCGTTCGTCTACGCGGGCTTTGCTTTCGGTGCGCACGTTCATGACATCGTCGCGTTGGTACAAAGGCTCTTTGAGGCTGGCTTGCCGGATTTGCCGCCGTGGGTTGGGCGAATCCCGTTAGTTGGCTCGAACATCGAGACGTTTTGGGCGAGTGTAACGAGCAGCAACTCTGAGTTGATTGCACAAATGCGTGCACTTGCGGCACCGGCAGGCAAGTGGATTCTGGCTGCTGCGATTGCCGTTACGCATGGTTTGGGTTTGTTGGCGCTGAGCATCGTGCTCGCGTTCTTCTTTTATACCGGAGGGGAGGGCGCAGCGGCCTGGCTGAGGGCGGGCATGCGGCGCATCGCCGGTGAACGCGCCGATTATTTGCTGGCGCTGGCGGGCAGCACGGTAAAGGGCGTGGTCTACGGGATTCTCGGCACGGCGCTTGTGCAAGGCATTCTCGCTGGCTTCGGTTGCTGGATTGCAGGCGTCCCGGCACCGGCGTTGCTTGGGTTGGCGACATTCTTCCTGTCGGTGATACCGGGCGGTCCAGTTGTCGTCTGGTTGCCCGCGGCGATCTGGCTGTATCACGGCGGTGCAACTGGTTGGGCAATCTTTCTGGTCGTGTGGGGCGTGTTGGTCGTCGGCATGTCCGACAATGTCATCAAGCCGATCCTGATCGGCAAAAGTAGTGACATGCCGCTAATCCTTGTGATGCTGGGTATCCTGGGCGGCGCGTTTGCTTTCGGCTTCCTTGGTGTTTTCATCGGTCCGACTTTGCTGGCGGTTGCCTATACCGTGCTACACGACTGGACGATTGGTGCCCCGGCGGCGCGCGCTTCGGCCCCCGCCGTGCAAGCGCCGGTTGATGATGATCCGGGCCGGATAGAAAAGGCGCCTTGAAATAAATTCCAGATACTGCTTGCAAGGCGTGGTTGGGCTCGCTAGAATCTCGCTCTTTCGTGCTCCGGACAACGGGGCGCGGGAGACGGGAGAGCCAGCAGTGGCAAGGCTTTGCGCGAAGTGGGCGGGTTGAGAAAGTTGGAAAAACCTGTTGACGGCGTAGCGAAAGTTCTTCATAATCTCGTTTCTCTGCTGCAGATGCAGCGACGCAGAACGAAGCGGTGCCGGGTGGTTGTGAGGTTGACGACACGCGGTGCGGTTTTTGGTAGTGAATGCGAAATCGATCTTTAAAAATTAACAGCCGATAAGTGTGGGCGCTTGATGCGCGACGCGGCGGTGGGTCCTTCGGGGCCTGCTGCAAAAGCGAAAGTATCAAGTCTCACACTAGTATTAAAGGAAGGTTTTCCTGCTGGGGTGGAAACACGGCGGCAGGATGATCATTCGTCAGTACGTTGAGTGAGCGACCGGGTTCGAAAGAGCCCGAAAAACAGTAACAGGTTTGA